>CAVUCK010000006.1:0-107751 GCA_963739975.1 uncultured Acidimicrobiia bacterium | reverse complement strand
CACCAGGCGGCCACGACGGAGGAATCTCAGCACGAACCGAGACCAGCGACCGCATGGGCTCAGAGCTCCTTGTCAGCGTGCCTGAGGCGGCACGCCGCCTCGGCATCAGCCTGTCGACGGCGATCGAACTGGCCGCCAGCGGCCGCCTCAGAAGCGTCAAGGTCGGCGCGCGCCGTCTTGTGCCCGTTGCGGCTCGAGCGGTTCGTGGCCGATCTTTGCCGAGGCCGCCAGCGTCGGCCAGGGACCCAACCACGGCACAACGCCACTGCGTCGCCTTGCAACTGGTGCGAGCACGAGGCAGTGAGCCGGCCACTACGTGGTGAGCCCGTGGAGAGGCGTCTTTCAGGAACGCGCCGGTCATGGGGTCGGCAAGCTCTACCTCTCGGGCGCGGAATCGACGGTCGACGACGGCAACGCAAGGTCGTTGGAAGGACCAGGACCGAGGTCCCGACGTCTGGGAGTTGCGAAGCAGGCCGACCTCGGTGTCGACGTGGCAGGCGTTCCTTACATTCGCCCCTCGGTCGTCGAGAGTGGTTTGCCAAGTCGGTGGTCGACCAGGGCGAGACGACGCTGCCTCGCCTTCGGCGGAGGCTCGAACAGCACCTCCTCCCCGCTCTCGGCCACCACCGCATCGACCAGCTGCTTGTACCGGGCACGTCGAGCGATGGCTCGAGCAGGAAGCAGCACAGGGGCAGGCCAAGGCCACGCTGCAGCAATACCGTGGCGACCTGCGGCAGATCCTCAGGTGGGCGGTGGCGCACGGCCTCGTTCCCCGCAACGTCGCCACGCCGCCCACATCCCGCACGCTGCGCCGGACGCCGCCGAGAGGCGTGCCTTCACCTGGGACGGGCTGACGCGCTCTACGAAGCGCTGGCAAACGATCGCATGGGTCCCTGACTTCGTCGTGCTCACCGAGCTCGGGCTGCGCAACCAGGAAGCCGGATGCTAGGTGGTGCGACCTCGACCTCGACGGCCGTCGGGCGGACATCCATCGAGCCATGAAGCGGGGCGACGGCGGCATGCCGCTCGGCATCGGTGACCTCAAGGTTGCCCGTTCCTCACGTCCCGTCCGAGCCGCCAGCGAAGTTGCAGTGATAGCCCTTCGACGCCAGCGCGCCCAGCAGGCCGCCGAACGGCTCACCGCCGGTCCGTACTGGGCGAACGACGAACGCTGGACCGATCTCGTCTTCACCAGCGAACTCGGAACGCCGATGCACCCGTCCAACGTCCGCCGAGCGTTCCGTGTCGTGTGCCGCCGCGCCGGCGTGCCCCAGCTCACGCCGGTATGAGGCCGGTCGTCACACGGCGGCGTCGCTGATGATCGACGCCGGTGCGACGCCGACCCAGGTTGCTGCGCAGCTCGGGCACAGGAGCACCCGGATGCTCGAACGGCACTACCAGCATCGTGTCGCCGACGAAGTGACGACGGCGGCCGACGTCATGGATCGTCGCCGCGGAACGCACAGCTAGAGGTTCGTGATTCAGCCGACCGCTTCCTCGCAGAGCCCGCGAATGGGGTTGGACGGAGTCAGCTCTCGAGCGGTCGAGGACCCACCGCGTGGGACGAGCGCCGCAGGAAGTACTGCCTGCGTTCGTCTCAATGCTCGCCAGCGCGCACGGCGACCGATATGGCGAAACTTGTTGGAGATCCTGACGCACACGCCGCCCGCCTCGGCCAGTTCGTATTCAGTCTTGAGGCGGTCCAGCTTCGCTTGGCAGCGAGCCAACGCTTCACCCGTCTCATCGCACAGGCGCAGGAGTGTTTGCATTGAAGCCAGGACCTCTGGGCCGTAGACGAACTCGCGTCCATGCATGATGAGAGCGAAGGTGACCTGGACGAGCGAGATGGCAGCGCCATGCCCCGGCATCACGAGTCCGTCATTGCTCGGTCCGGCCATGAGCGTCTCGTCGCCGTGGAATTTCAACACGGATTAGATCGGCACCGCGGGAGCCGCCATGCAGTAGATGGCTCGACGTCCGGAAAATCGGGGCGTAGGTGATCGAGCTTGGCGGCTGCTTCAAGCCGTTTGAAGGTTGGTCTTTCCGGTGCCGTGACGGGCGCAGCCCACATCCATGCGTGCGCGAAATTGTCCCCGTACTGGTCGAGCGCAACGTCGTGCAGGCGCTTGAGCTCGGTGAGCTCGTCAGAGGGGATGCAGTTCCGCCCGGTGCGCTCCCGGTTCAATTCGTGCAGGCGAGCATCCTGGTACCGCTCTACGACGCCGTGCACCAGGAAGCGGTTGGCCAGGGCGCCGTCACCTTCGCCCAGAACTGACGCCACCACGGATAGTCTCGTGCAACGTTCGCCATCGCGCCCGGGCGTCGTAAGCGTGTCCGGTCCGAAGTAGGGCGTGAATCTCGGAGACGACGAGACACGCCCGAGCGTGGACCAAGACGAGCGCCTCGAAGCGGTGATCTTGGTCGTCGACGGCTGCCGGCCGATGCGCGACGTTGAATGATTCGCCAAGCTCCTGAGAGCACACGAGGACCTGGTACAGAAGATCGAGGGCCTCGCCCCAGACCCAGTCGAGCCGGTACTCGAAACCTTTGCGCCGCCGGCGATGACCGGCGAGCATCTTTGGCGCAGTCGATCGCAGCCGAGCCACGACGGATTCTCCGAGGTTGTCGAGGACCTCGTCTAAGCCCTGTTCGTACTCTGCGAGTACGGCCTCGTAGGCTTCCACCTCGTTCGTGCCTTCAGCGTTCGCACGCTCGAGGGCCTCAGCTAGCGCCTTCGTGATGGTCGGGTCGTCGAATCCGCCCCAGTGCTCCCAGATCGCCTCGGACACGAACGTCAGCCTGTCTTCTCCGTCCGTGCGGTGCTCATGCTGCGGGCCCGGATGGCTGAGCGAGTTCTCCACGAGCCGCAGCGCACGCCGCCGCCGCTGTCTTCGACGAGCGTGAAGCATCCCGCCAACAGTTAGAGGCCCTGTTAGAGGCCCTGACGCTTCCCGAAGCGATCCTCGGAAGCTCGAAATGGCTATCTACCTGGTGGGCACGACGGGACTCGAACCCGGGACCTCCACCGTGTCATGGTGGCGCTCTAACCAACTGAGCTACGCGCCCTTCGCTCGGGCGAATCTATCAGCCGCGGCCGGTCGACCTCCTCGTCGATCGACGTGGTGCGGTCCCGTCACGCAGGGCGGATGGCGTCGGCGGGATCGAGGCGGGCGGCGCGGATCGCCGGGGACACGCCGGCGAGCAGGCCGACGCCGAGGGCGATGCCCGTGCCGGCGGCCAGCGCTGCGGCCGGGACGTCGACGAGCCAGCCCTGCGTCCTGGCGTAGAGGACGGTGACGGCGGCCCCGAGGCCGACCCCGACGACCCCGCCCAGCAAGGCGAGCGCACCGGACTCCACGAGGAACTGCCCGGCGATGTGCATCCGCCGCGCCCCCAGGGCCCGGCGGACGCCGATCTCGGCCCGCCGTTCGAGCACGGAGATCACCATCACGTTGGTGATCCCGACGCCACCGACGACGAGGGCGACGGCGCCGAGGGCGAGCAGCAGGTTGCGCAGTGCGGTGTCCGTCGCGGCGCGTGCGGCCAGGGCGTCCGACGGTCGTGACACGTCGACCTCGCTCGGCGTCTCGGGGTCGATCGACCGGGCGAGCACCTCGCGCACCGCTTCGACCCGGTCGGGCGCCGTGCGCACGAACAGGGTCGACGGCGACGTCGTCGTGTCGAACAGGGCCTCGGCGACCGGGTAGCCGATCAGCGCCGCACTGTCGAGCTCGGGCGCCAGCGGCGCCGGCTCGAGGATCCCGATCACGACGAACCACTCGCCGCCCAACCACACGCGGACATCGCCACCGACGCCCGTCACGCCCAGCCGGGCCGCAGCATCGGAACCCAGCACGACGGTCGGGAGTTGCGCCGATGCGGCGTCGAGGAAGCGCCCAGCAGCCAGCTTGGCGCCGGTCACGTCGAGCATGGTCGGGTCCGACGCGGCGACGAGGATGCCGCCGGTGACGCCGTCGTCGATCAGGTCCGTGCGGCGCACGGACTGGCCGGTCGCCGTCAGCCCTGCCGCCGCCGTGACCGGGCCGACCCGCGCCGCCGTGTCCCGCGCCGACTCGGGCAGGGTCGTCGACTCGCCGATCACGGACTGGCCCGGGGCGACGCGCAGGAGCTCGGTGCCGAGCGCATCGAGCTCGGCGATCAGGTCGGCGCGACTCGACGCCGAGATGCCGACCACGGCAACCATCGCGGCGATGCCGATGGCGATCCCGAGTGCCGTCAGGGCCGTGCGCGTCCGCCGTGACCGCAGGCCGATGGTGCCCGTCCGCAACACGTCGGCGGGGCGCAGGCGGCTGCGCGGCACCATCCTCACACCGCCACCCTGATGTCGTCGACGATCCGGCCGTCGAGGATCGCGACCCGCCGGGGGGCACGGGCCGCGATCTCTCGGTCATGGGTGATCAGCACGATCGTCCGGCCCCGGCGATGCAAGGCGAGCAACAGCTCGACGATGGCGTCGCCGGTGCGGCTGTCGAGGTTGCCCGTCGGCTCATCGGCCAGGATGATCGTCGGGTCGCCGACCAGCGCACGGGCGATCGCCACGCGCTGGCACTCGCCACCCGACAGCTCGCCCGGCCGGTGGCGCGCCCGTTCGGCCAACCCGACGGCGTCCAGGGCTCCGGCGGCCAGGGCCAGACGCCGCCGCCTCGGGACACCGGCGTAGAGCAGCCCGTTGGCCACGTTGTCCAGCGCGGTCAGCCGCTCGAGCAGGTGGAACTGCTGGAACACGAACCCGATGCGCTGGCCCCGCACGGCGGTCAGCCGGCCATCGCGCAACGACCCCACGTCGTGGCCGTCGATGCGGACGAGGCCCGTCGTCGGTCGCTGCAGCGCGCCGACCAGGTTGATCAGCGTCGACTTCCCGGATCCGGACGGGCCGACGATGACGGCCAGCTCGCCCTCGGTCAGCGCCAGGTCCACCCCGTCGAGCGCTCGGACCGGTGGCGAGCCGCCGTACACCTTCGTCACGCCGACCAGCTCGAGCACGTTCACGCCTTCGACAGCGGCAGCGGACGGATCCCTCATGGCACCACGACCTGGTCGCCCTCGGCGACGTCACCGTCGACCGCCACCATCCCGTCGGCGAAGACGCCGAGCTCGACGGCGACCAGCCGGCGGGTTCCCGACTCGTCCAGGACCTCCAGCGCGTACCCGCCCTCGGCCAACGCCAGCACCGCCTCGACCGGCACGGTGAGCGCCCCTTCGGCGGCGACGATGTCGACGATCACCTCGACCGGAGTTCCGTCCGGGATGTCGTCGAACCCGTCGACGACGATCGCCACCGGCACCGTCGCCGACCCGTCCTCGGCGACCTCGGTGGCGCCGATCGACGCCACCGCACCCTGGCGAACCTCGCCGTCGGGGAGCTCGACGCCGACCGTTGCGCCGACTGCCACGAGCCCCACGTCCTCCACCGGCACGTCGATGTCGACGACCCGGGTCGGTGCGGTGAGCTCGATCCCCGCCTCGCCGGCCGGTTGGCCCAGGGCGCCGGCGACACGGTCGATCCGAGAAGGCCCGGCGATCACCACGAGCTCGCCGAGCTCGACGGAGCCGTCGTCGGTCTGTCCATGCTCGGCCTGGAACGCCTCGACGGCGTCCGTGGTCGCCGACGTCCACGCGTCGTCGACGGTCACGTCGAACCGCTCGGCGTAACCGAGCGAGGCCAGCACGTACTCCAGCTGGAGGACGTCCTTGCCGTCGCTGACGCCCGGCCCCATGGTCCGCCAGAACGGCACCGGACCCTCGATGACCACGACCGGGTTGCCGTCGACCTCGGCCAACACCTGGCCCGTCGTGAGCACCGTGCCGACGATCGGCAGCGCGGTGAGCGTGCCAGCGGCGGCCAGCGCCAGTGGCGTGGTGGCCCCGTGGCCGACCGTGCCGTCGAACGACTCGGTGCGGCTCAGGTCTCGACGCTCCACCGCCGTCGAGCTGACCTCGGTCGTCGGCGGCGTCGTCGTCGCGTCATCCTCGCTGTCGGCGTCGTCGGCGGTGGCACCGGCGACGACGAACCCGGCGAGACCGACGGCGCCGAGGGTCACGGCCATCGCGCCGCCGGCGAGCCAGCGCCTCACGGCTCCTGGCTCCCACCGACCCGCACCCCCGGCCCTCCCGGCCCGCCGCACTCCTCGGCGGCCTGCTGGAACTCCTCGTCGGCGAACGGGTCATCGGCCAGGTCGCCGCCCCCGCCCTGCTCGCCGCCCTCGTCGCCGACGCGAGCCTCGATCCGCGCCGCACCGCCGTCGGACGAGAACTCGGGGTCGGGCATGTCGATGCCGTGCTCCCGCATGCACTCGGCGAACGCCAGCATCTCCTCGCGCGCCTCGGCCTCCATCTCCGGGTCCACCTCGAAGTTGCCCATCGCCTCCTGGAGCAGCGGCTCGCACGCCGCCTGCGCCGCCTCGAACTCCTCGCTCGTCATGTCGAGGTCCTGGGCAGGCGCCGCCATGACCATGCGGTCCTCGCCGGCGACCTGCGGGTCGGGCATGTCGATGCCCTCCTCACGCATGCACTCCGTGAAGGCGAGGAAGGCGGCGTCCGGATCGACCGGTGCCGAGCTCTCCGTCGATCCGACGGTCGTGTCGTTCGGCGGCTCGCCGCTGTCGAGACTGGCGACGTCGTCGTCGGCCGTCCCGTCCTCGGTGCCGGAGCCGCCTCCGCAAGCGGTCACCAACAGAGCGAGGACGGCGAGCGCGCCGACGGCGCGGAGGGGGCTGACGGGTGATCGGACGGACTGGTGTCGCATGGTCGGCACCATGGCGATCGGCTGCTGAGTGACGGGTGAGAGAACCTGAGGACGAGCTGAGGGCCGCGGCGAACCGGTGCGGTGAGCTGACAAGACTCTGCGACGTGCGCCTGCTCGTCGTGGAGGATGAGGTCCGCCTCGCTGCCGCGCTCGAGCGCGGGTTGCGGGCCGAGGGCTTCGAGGTCGACGTCGCCCACACCGGACCAGACGGGCTCTGGCGGGCCCGCGAGGGCGCGTACGCAGCCATCGTCCTCGACCTGCTGCTGCCCGGTCTCAACGGCTACGTCGTCTGCCGCGAGCTGCGCGCATCCGGTGATCGGACCCCGGTGCTGATGCTCACGGCCAAGCAGGGCGAGCACGACGAAGCGGAGAGCCTCGAGCTCGGCGCCGACGACTTCCTCCGCAAGCCCTTCAGCTTCCTCGTCCTCGTCGCCCGGCTGCGGGCGCTGATCCGCCGGGCGACCAACGCGCCCGACGGCGTGGTTGCCGTCGGCGACCTGCGCATCGACGTCCCCAAGCGGCGCTGCTGGCGCGGTCCGAGCGAGGTGGTGCTGACCGCCCGGGAGCTCGACCTGCTGATCGCGCTCGCCCGCCACGACGGCGGCGCCGCCAGCAAGGCGGAGCTACTGGCCGAGGTGTGGGGGTTCGACTTCGAGGGCGACGACAACATCGTCGAGGTCTACGTCGGCTACCTGCGGTCCAAGATCGACCGGCCCTTCGGCCGCCGCAGCCTGCAGACCGTCCGCACGATCGGGTACCGCCTCGTCGACGATGCCGAAGCCGTCGTGCCGTGCTGATCACCGACGCCCTGGCCCGGGCTCGCGGTTCGGTGCGCTTCCGGATCACCGTGCTCGCCGCCGGGGCGTTCGCGGCGACGCTGCTCGTCGCCTCGCTGGCGCTGCTCCGGGCGCTCGAGGGCTCGCTCGTCGACGACCTCCGCGAGGCGGATCGGGCGACGTTGGAGGCGCAGGCGGCGATCGTGCGCGCCGAGGGCCTTCCGCAGGACGAGCTCATCGCTCCGACGCCGACCGGAGAGGCGTTCACGTTGCCGTATCCCGGCACGCAGCGTGTCGTCGCCTACAGCCCGGGCGTCGAGGACCTCGCCGAGCCGGGCATCTACGCCGACGTCATTGCCGGCGACGGCGCCATGGTGCCGGCGCGCAGCGCCCAGCTGCTCGGCATCTCGGGGTCGGCGGACCGGTTCACCGTGACGACGCTGCCGATCGGCGGCGTCGTGCTGGCGACGGCATCTCCCCTCGACGATGTGCGCGACACGTTGGCCACCACGCGCCAGCTGCTCTGGGTCGTCGGGCCGGTCCTCGTCGCGCTCGTCGCCGCGCTGGCCTGGGTGCTGGCGGGCCGAGCCCTCCGACCGGTGCACGCCGTCACGTCCCGGGTCGCCTCCATCACCTCACGCTCGCTGGACGAACGATTGCCCGAGCCCCGATCGTCCGACGAGATCGCCGAGCTGGCGAGGACCATGAACGGCATGCTTGGACGGCTCGAGGCGGCGACGAGGAGCAGCCGGCGCCTTGTGTCGGATGCGTCGCACGAGCTGCGCACGCCCGTCGCCGTGATGCGCGCCGAGCTCGACGTCGCCCAGCGCTCGAAGGAGCCGGACTGGCCGGCGACGGCCGTCGTGTTGCAGGACGAGCTGGGGCGGCTGCAGGATCTCGTGGACGACCTGCTGCTGCTGGCCCGCGCCGACGAGCAGTCGGCCGTCGATCGCCGCGTCGTCTCGCTCACCGATGTGGTCCGCGACGTGACCGCCCGCCCGAGGCGGGTCCCCGTCACCGTGGGCATCGACGCGCCAGGCGTCGCCGACAACGAAGTGCTCGGCGACGAACGAGCCCTGCGGCGCGCCGTCGACCACCTCGTGGGCAACGCCAGCCGCCACGCCACCGAACACGTCGTCGCCTCGGTGTCGACCGCTGACGGCGAGGTGCGCATCTCGGTGGATGACGACGGGCCGGGGATCCCGAGTGATCGACGCGCCGACGTACTGCGCCGCTTCGTCCGCCTCGACGAAGCTCGGGCACGCGACGCGGGCGGTGCCGGGCTGGGTCTCGCCGTGGCCGACGACGTCGCCCGCGCCCACGGCGGGCGGATCGAGATCACCGACGCACCGCTGGGCGGGGCACGAGTGAGGCTGGTGCTGCCGATCAGGTGACGCCAGGTTCGTCGTGGGCGTGCAGCACGCAGTTGGCTGCCGTGACGACGAGGTCCTCGAGCGGCCGAGGCGGCGCCACGCCGTCGAGCAGGTGACGACGGATGGCGGCGTATGGGATGTCGACCAGGGAGAAGCGGACGACGTCGACCGTGCGGCGGTCGGCCCGGCCGAAGCGGCGCCGTGCGTACCGTCGGAGCGCGGCGGCGATGTCGACGTTGAGGTCGGCGAGCTCCGCTCCCAACTCGTTCGGCCACCGCTCGGCGAGGTCGCGTCGTCGGTACAGCAAGAGGACGGTCGCCTCGTCGAGATGGGCGCGCGTCCACCCGACCAGCTGGTGGATGGCCGCACCTGCCGCCGACTCGACGTCGTCGTCGTTCAGCGCGGCGACGAACCCGAGCTGGGCGCCGCGGACGGCCCGCAGCCAGACGTGGGCGAGGACCAGGTCCCGACTGGCGAAGCGGTGGTAGATCGATCCAGTCGGCGCGCCGATGCGCTGAGCGATGTTCACGACGGTCGCCGCACCTGGGCCGTCCTCGGCGACAAGGGCCGCGGCGGCGTCGAGGATCGACTCTCGATCGAACTTGGCCGGCCTCCCCACAGTCGAGGGACGATACCGACCGGCGTCATGTCGCTTTTCTAGTGACAGCGTTCTAATATGACGTACATGAAGACCCTCACCGATGAGCAATTGGTCATGGCGGCGATCTCCGCCGTCGAGCAGCGCGACCGTGACGCGCTGGACGAGCTGTACCACCCCGACGTCGAGTTCAGCTGGCCCCCGGGGCTGCCCTACTCGGGGCGCCATCGCGGCGCGGCAGTGGCCGACATGTCGTTGCACTACGCCACCACGTGGATCCCGCTCCAGCCAACCGAGAAGGAGCGGCGCATGGACCCGGTGGTCGTCGCCTCGTCGGACGGCACCGTCGTCGTCGAGTACCAGGTGCGCGGCGTGGACTTCCACGGCAACCGGTTCGAGACGCCGACGCTGGCCCGCTACACCGTGCGGGACGGACGGTTGGCCAGTGCCGAGATGTTCTACTTCGACCTCGCCGGGCTCCAGCGGTTCCTGACCGGCGCCAGCGTGCCCTGACCCGTTGGCGCCGGCCATGCTCGGAGCGTGGCGGTCGTC
The DNA here is from genome assembly GCA_963739975.1 of uncultured Acidimicrobiia bacterium. Classification (GTDB taxonomy): domain Bacteria; phylum Actinomycetota; class Acidimicrobiia; order Acidimicrobiales; family Ilumatobacteraceae; genus JALZMG01. Next base: position 97,686 of record CAVUCK010000006.1, on the reverse strand, counting down.
CTGGCATTGGTCTCGGCCCTCGTCTACGGCACGTCCGACTACCTCGGCGGTCGGGCGACGCGGGCTGCGCCGCTGTTCGCCGTCACGCTGGTCACCCAGGCGACGACAGCGACGCTGGCCGTGTTGCTCGTCACGGTCGACCGAGCCCCGTTCCCGGGGTCGACCGACATCGCCTGGAGCGTCGGCGCCGGCCTGATGTCGCTGGCCGGGATCCTCACGTTCTACGAGGCGCTCGCCAAGGGGGCGATGACGGTGGTCGCGCCGATCACTGCCGTGGTCAGCGCCGTGGTCCCGGTCGCCGTCGGCGTGGCGACGGGGGAGCGACCATCGGCCGTCGCCCTCGTCGGCGTTGCGCTGGCGTTGGTGGCGGTGGCGCTGGTCAGCGGCGTCGGCGGCCGGGCCGAGCGGCCGACGGGCCCGCGGATCGCCGGACTGGCCGTCGCCGCCGGTCTCGGCTTCGGCCTGCTGTTCGTGTTCCTCGACCGCACGAGCGACGACAGCGGGTTCTGGCCGCTGTGCATCGGGCAGCTGGCGTCGTTCCCGGTCGTCGTGACGCTGGCCGTGGCCCGGCGGGTCGACGTGCGCCGGCTCGGCCGGTCGGCCCGGCTGGCCGTCGCCGCAGGAGGGCTGGCGATCACGGCCAACGTCACGTACCTCCTCGCCACGCGCGAGGGCCTGCTCTCGCTCGTCGCCGTCGTCAGCTCGATGTACCCGGCGACGACCGTCGGGCTGGCCACCGCGCTGGACGGGGAGCGGATGACCCGCACGCAGATCGTCGGGCTCGTGCTCGCCGTCGCCGCCGTCGGCATGGTGGCCACCGGCGGCTGATCAACCGCTGGCCGAGCTCATTCCACCCGCAGGGATTCGGCGACGCGCAGCCGGGCCGCCGGGCGGGCGGCGATGGCGGTCAGCACGTTCAGGGCGATGACGACGACAACGGCTCCGATGACCAGCGTGGCCGCCGGCACGGACACGTCGGTGGCGAGGCCCATCGATCCTGCGATGGCGCCCCACACGAACCGCGCTGCGGCGATGCCCAGCGGGATGCCGATGCCGATGGCGACGATGGCGATCGCCGTGGCCTGGGCGGCGACGAGGCCGCGCCGCTGACCCGGGGTGAACCCGAGCACGCTGAGCACTCCGAGCTCGCGACGGCGGCGCCGGGTGGTGACGGCGATGGCCTGGCTCGTCGCGATGCCCCCCAACACGATGAGCAACGAGGCACCGATGGTCGGGAACCACTTCACATCGTCAAGACCGTTGACCTCGGGTGGTGCGGTCGGCGTCCGGGCCTCGAGCCCAGCCTCGGTGAACCGGGCGAGCGAGGCGGTCCGGTCGGCATCCGGTGCCCAGCGCACGAGGAGCGCGAAGAACCCGGCGTCTTCACGTGTCTCGTCGCCCAGCCCGAGGGATCGCGCGGCGCGGGGCTCGAAGCCCGCGCCGTCGTCGAGCGGGAACGAGAACTGGAGGGTGGGGAACACGGCCACACCGACGATCCGAAACGGTGCGGCCGCCGCCGACCGGCTGCCGATCTGCACCGAGCTGCCGACCCCTGCATCGAGGCGGTCCAGCGTGGCTCGGCCGACGACCACCTCGTCAGGGGCCCGCGGGGCTCGCCCTTCGACGACCGTGAACCCGATGTCGCCCCGCACCGGCTCGATGCTCATCGCCAACGCCTCCACGTCGTTGATCGTCACCTGCTCGTCGAACCGTCCGAACGCGACGGCTGCGAGTCCCGGGTCGTCGAGCAGCGGCGTCGGGTCGAAGGCCGGGTCCTCGTCCGTGCTCAGCGCGACGTCCCAGGTCGTGCCCCAGCGCGCCGGGCTGTCGACGACACGGTCGAGGCTGGCGCCCACGATCGCCACCGCGGCGAGCCCGATCACGGCGAGGCATGCCCCTGCGACGGCCGGGCGGACAGGCGCGGCGATCGTGTGTGGGGGAAGGAGCGCGAACCGCACGCCCATCGCCGGCGCAGGAGGCAGCGCGCCGATCAGCCGATCGAGGCGCAGCGGGCGTGATCGAGGGGGACGATCGTGACGTCCGACCAGGCGCCACGCCGCGGCGACGGTGATGGTGGCGAGCACCAGTCACGACGGCGACGAGTCCGAGGAGCAGCACCGGCACGTCGGCGTGCACTCCGACGTCGGGCTCGTACCGTCGGGCCAGACCGACGGGGAACAGGGGCGACAGGGCGATCGCGAGAACCGGTGCGAGGACCGCGCCGGCGGCGAGACCGGGGGCGACGGCGCCGGCGAGCAGGCCGACGCGCTCCGACGGCGTCAAGCCGAGCGCCCGGAACACCTCCATCTCGGGAGCGAGGAGGCGTTGTTGACGGATCGTTGCGGTGGCGATCCAGGCGCCGCCGGCGAGGGCGACGACGAGGCCGAGCGCGAGCACGGCCACGGTCGCCACACCGATGGCGTCGGACTGCGCGTTCTCGGCTTGGACGACGTCGAAGCTGAGCTGCCCGTCGGGGTAGGCCGCAGCGGCGGCGTCCGTGAACCGGTCGAGCGCGTCGGGCTCGTCGACCAGGCGGACGAGGTGCGTGACCGCGCCCACGCCGACGCGATCGCGGTACTGGTCGAAGAACGCCGGTGACAGCACGAGAACTGCTGGCTCGTCGGGCCGGGCGACGATGTCGGCCGTCGTGCGGACGACGCCGACGACCCGCATCGGCAACGGTGGCCCCTCGGGGGAGTCCGGGACCCGTCCGGTCGCGAAGAGCTCCGGCACCTGCTCGGCGGACAGGGAGACCAGCTCCCACACATCACCCGGCTGGAGGTCGTAACGGTCGGCGACGAGCTCGGTCACGACGATCTCGTCGGGGTCGGCCGGGTCGACGCGGCGGCCGGCCAGCAGCACGCCCTGCTCGATGTCAGGCCCGTTGCCGCCGATTGGGGCGAACGTGAACAGCTCCTCATCGATGCTCGGCCCGGCGAACACGAAGATCTGGTCGAGGTGGCTCTCGACGAGGGGGCCGTCGAGCAGTGTGGCGAGCGGCTCACCCTCGCCGTCTGGAGCAGCGACGAGGAGGTCGCGACCGCGTGCCGCGTCCTCGAAGCGCGTCGGACTGCTCGCCGACCGGCGGGCGCCGGCGACGGCGGCCATCACCATGCCGCCCGTCAGGGCGACGAGGAGAGCGAGGATGACGAGCGATCCCCAGCGCCGACGCCACGCGTTGGTGACGCAGACCATGGGGAGCCCGCCGGCGTCCGATGATCGTCCCCGCACGGGCCTACCTCACCACATGCAGCGCTGACGGACCAGCGTGCAGGCACGCAGAGCGTGGTGGGGGTGCCACGCGCCGGCCGGTTCCAGTGACCGCCTCAGCGGGTGGCCGGCAGTGTGGTCGGTTGGGTTCGCCCGCCGTCCAGGAACGACGTGGCGCCGGCGATCGGGAGTGGGAAGGGCGTGTCGGGACGACCGCCGAGCGTGCGGTCCCAGAACGACGTGGTGACCTGCTGGTACGCCTCGTCGGCCGGGGTGGCGGTGTTCTCGCCGACCGTGGCGTGGCCGGCGCCGTGCAGCGTGAGCAGGAACTTCGGACCGGGGAGCAGGTCGTAACCACGCAGCACGTCGGCGTACGGGAAGATCGGGTCCACATCGGAGTGGGCGACGAGCACCGGGAAGGCGACCGTGGCGATCTGCTCCGGGGTGCCCAGCGTCGTGCCGTCGGACTGGATCAGGGCGTCGATCGGTGGGTCGGACGGATCGTCGAACACCTCGCTCCAGACCGTCAGCGAACCGAGCGACAGGCCGTACAGCCCGACGCGCTCCGGGTCGACCCGGCCGGCCAGCTCGCCGGTCGGCAGGGCGCTGGCGGTGAGGACCTCCTCGATCACGAACCGCACGTCGCGTCCTTGCTCGGGGAAGTCGCCGAGGACCGGTTCGGGCACCTGGTCGTTGGTCAGCGGGAATCGGGGTACGGCGACCACGTAGCCGTGCTCGGCCCAGTACGTCGCCAGGTCGGTGAACTTCTCGGGCGCGCCGCTGGCTCCGTGGGCCAGCACGATCAGCGCCGCCGGTTCTGTCGTCGGCGGCAGGTAGACGGTCGTCGGCAGCGTGCGTGACGTCGCCGCCGGGACCCCGGTGGCCGCCGCCGTGGGGCGTGTGGTGTCGACGAGCTCGAGCTGGACCACGGTGACCTGGGCCACGGCGCCCGACGAGCCGGCGATGCCGACGGTGAGCGCGGCGCCGAACACGACGGCAGCCACCCGCCTCATGGCATGAGCTCCTCGTCGACGACGGACTGGTACCGGACGTCGTCGTCGGCCACCTCGGTGGCCGTGACCGTGACGCCGAGACGCTCCCCGCCGGAGAGTTCGAGGACGCAGCGAATCGACGCGCCCACCGTGGCAGGGAGGTCGCCGTCGCACTCGACGGACTCCGGTTCGGCTCCCGCTTGCGCGCCGAGCCCCTCACGGAGCTCGTTCTCGACCTCGCCCTCGTCGACCTGGTTGCTCCTCCCGCACGAAGCCACCGCCAACGCGGCTGCGGCGACGAGGCCGATGACCGGGGCGCGCATCAGCGGGGTTCCCGGGGAAGGCCGAGGACCCGCTCGCCGAGGATGTTGCGCATCACGTTCGACGTGCCGCCCATGATCGTGTACCCGGGGGCGTACAGCAGCCCGGCGGTCACATCGCTCCAGATCGTCGCGTCCGGGCCGAGCACGCTGGCGACGAACTGGGCGACCCGCCACTCGTGCTCGGTGCAGAAGCACTTCGTGGCCGCCGAGAACCCGGCCGGCGCCTGCCGCAGGACCTCGCGGACGACGAGGATCCGGCCGATGCGGTAGGCGGTCTCGAGGGCGGCGATCGACTGGCGCACCAGGGGGTCCGTGGTGTCGGCGCGCTCCACCGCGATGCGGTACAGGGCGTGGTTGGACACCAGCCGGTCGATGCCGCCGCGCTCGTGCTCGAGCTGGCGCATCGTCTGCTTGAACGCCCCGCCCTCGGTGCCGACGAGGTTGCCGGTCGGCACCCGCACGCCGTCGAAGAACACCTCGCAGAAGTGCCGGTTGGTGGTCATGTCGGTGATCGGGCGGACGTCGATCCCCGGCGTGTCCATCGGCACGATGACCTCGCTGATGCCCTGGTGCGGCGGCCCGTCGGTGGACGTGCGGCAGATCAAGTAGCAGTAGTCGGCGACGGCGCCGAAGCTGGTCCAGATCTTCTGGCCGTCGATCACCCACTCGTCGCCGTCGCGGCGGGCCGTCGTCTTCAAGCTGGCGAGGTCGCTCCCGGCCTCGGGCTCGGACATGCCGATCGACCACGTGGTCTCGCCAGCCAGGATCCCCGGCAGGAACGTCTGCTGCTGGTCCGGGCGGCCGAAGGCGATCAGCGTCGGCCCCATCTGCCGGTCGGCGAACCACATGGCGGCGATCGGCGCGCCGGCGGCGATCAGCTCCTCCCCGATGATCAGGCGGTCGATCGGTGGGCGTCCGCCGCCGCCGAACTCCTCGGGCCACGTCAGGCCGATCCAGCCGAGCGCGGCGAGCTCTTTGGCGAACTCCGACGAGAACCCGTTGATCCAGGAGTCGTTGGTCCGCCCGAAGCGGGCGACGGCGTCGGCGGCAACCTCGCGGGCCTGCGCTCGCAGCGCGACCTGCTCGGCCGTCCACTCGAAATCCATCTCGCTCGATCGTATGGTCAGCTGGCGAGCGGCCCCCTATCGTCGCCGGGATGACGAAGATCAAGGTGGTCAACCCGGTCGTCGAGATGGACGGCGACGAGATGACGCGCATCATCTGGGCCTTCATCAAGGACCAGCTCATCCTGCCGTACCTCGACGTGCAGCTCGAGTACTACGACTTGTCGATCCAGCGCCGCGACGAGACCGACGACCAGGTGACCATCGACGCCGCCGAGGCCACCAAGCGCCACGGCGTGGCCGTCAAGTGCGCCACGATCACGCCCGACGAGGCGCGGGTCGAGGAGTTCGACCTGAAGAAGATGTGGCGGTCGCCGAACGGCACCATCCGCAACATCCTCGGCGGGGTCGTGTTCCGCGAGCCGATCATCATCTCCAACATCCCGCGGCTGGTTCCGGGGTGGACGAAGCCGATCATCATCGGCCGTCACGCCCACGCCGACCAGTACCGGGCCAGCGACTTCAAGGTGCCGGGCGCCGGCACGGTGACGATCACCTACACGCCAGCCGACGGCAGCGAGCCGCTGGAGCTGCAGGTTGCCGAGTTCGGCGAGGACGGCGGCATCGCCATGGGGATGTACAACTACGCCGACTCGATCCGGGACTTCGCCCGGGCGTCGCTGCGCTACGGGCTGGCCCGCCACTACCCCGTCTATCTGTCGACCAAGAACACGATCCTCAAGGCGTACGACGGGATGTTCAAGGACCTGTTCCAGGAGGTCTTCGACAGCGAGTTCAAGGCCGAGTTCGAGGCAGCCGGCCTGACCTACGAGCATCGCCTGATCGACGACATGGTCGCCCAGGTGATGAAGTGGGAAGGCGGCTACGTGTGGGCGTGCAAGAACTACGACGGCGACGTGCAGTCCGACACCGTCGCTCAGGGGTTCGGGTCACTGGGTCTGATGACGTCGGTGCTGATGACCCCGGACGGCAAGACGGTCGAGGCCGAGGCGGCCCATGGCACGGTCACCCGCCACTACCGGGAGCACCAGAAGGGCAACAAGACGTCGACCAACCCGGTGGCGTCGATCTTCGCCTGGACCGGTGGCTTGAAGCACCGCGGCAAGCTCGACGACACGCCGGAGGTGACGCAGTTCGCCGAGACGCTGGAGGCGGTGTGCATCGAGGCCGTCGAGGCCGGTGAGATGACGAAGGACCTGGCCCTGCTGATCAGCCGGGACGCCCCGTGGCAGACGACCGAGGAGTTCCTCGCCGCCCTCGACCGCCGTCTCCAGGCGAAGATGGCGTAAGCAGTCGAACTAGCGGTCGGCGAGCTTGACGAACTCGCGATCGCTGGGGCCGGCGTACCACTGGCGGGGGCGGGAGATCTTCTGGTCCTTGTCGCCCAGCAGCTCGTCCCAGTGGGCCAGCCAGCCCGACATGCGGGGGATGGCGAACAGCACCGTGAACATGTCGACCGGGAAGCCGAGGGCTTGGTAGATCAGCCCGGAGTAGAAGTCGACGTTGGGGTACAGCTTGCGGTCGACGAAGTACGGGTCCTCGAGCGCCGTCTCCTCGAGCTTGAGGGCGATGTCGAGCAGCGGGTTCTTGCCCGTCACCTCGAACACGTCGTAGGCGGTCTGCTTGATGATCTTCGCCCGCGGGTCGTAGTTCTTGTACACCCGGTGGCCGAAGCCCATCAGCCTTCCCTTGCCGCCCTTGACGTCCTCGACGAACGCCGGGACCTCGTCGACCGAGCCGATCTCGCCGAGCATGTGCACGACGGCCTCGTTGGCGCCGCCGTGCAGCGGGCCGTAGAGGGCGGCGGCGGCTGCAGCCGCCGCAGAGTACGGGTCGGCGTTGCTGGACGCGACGACGCGCATGGCCGTGGTGCCGCAGTTCTGCTCGTGGTCGGCGTGGAGGATGAACAGCACGTCCATCGCCCGTTCGAGCACGGGGTGGACCTCGTACTCGCCGATCTTCCACATCATCGTGAGGAAGTTGGCCGGGTACGAGAGCGAGTTGTCGGGCAGGAAGAACGGCAGTCCGGCCGAGAACCGGTAGCACATCGCCGCCAGCGTGGGGGCCTTGGCGATGAGCCGGAGGATCTGCTTGTGCCGGCTCTCGCCGTCGAAGATGTTCTTGGCGTCGTCGTAGAACGTGCCCAGCGCGGCGAGCGACGAGATGTACATCCCCATCGGGTGGGCGTCGTAGTGGAACCCGTCGACGAAGCGCTTGCGCATGTTCTCGTGGATGAACGTGTGGTGCGTGACGTCGAAGGTCCACTGGTCGAGCTGTTGCTCGTTGGGCAGCTCCCCGTAGAGGAGGAGGTAGGCGACTTCGAGGTAGGTCGAGTGCTCGGCCAGTTGCTCGATGGGGTAACCGCGGTAGCGCAGCACCCCGTTGTCGCCGTCGAGGTAGGTGATGGCGGACCGGCACGACGCCGTCGACAGGTACGCCGGGTCGTACATGAAGAGGTTCTTGTCCAGCTCGCGCAGCGCCGTGCTGGGGAAGACGCCGTCGGTGACGGGCACCGTGACGGTCTTGCCGGTCCGGTCGTCCGTGATCGTGATGGTGTCGGGCACGTCGGCCACGTTAATGACGGCGCCGGACGGTCTGTTCCTCCGCCCGCTCGGGGTCTCCGTGGTGAGAACCCGTACGTCGATCCGTGGCCGCTACGGATGTCCGAAACGGCGATCCGTCAGATCCTGCCGGCATGGACTGGAGATCGCTCGCCACCGGTGCGCGCCACGTCGTCGCGGCGGTCGCCGCGCTGATGGTGGCCTCGTTGCCGGGCTGCGTGGCCGGCGCCGGAGTTCATGGAGCCGTCGCGCCGGCACCGGCGCCGGTTGTCACCATCGACTCCGATTCCGCCTCGTGGACCGAGCAGGTCGAGTGGGCGGTCGCCCGCTTCAGGCGTGCCGGGCTCGCCCTCCCGTCGGTCTCGATCAGCGTCCACGACCACAAGGAGCCGTGCGGCGGGAACGGCGGCCTCTACCGGCCGATGAAACATCCCGAGGTCCACCTGTGCTCGTCGAGTGCCCCGGACTCGCGCGCCGCTCGGCTGATCACGCTGCACGAGCTGGCCCACGCCTGGTGCGAGACGCAGCTCAGCGATGCCGAACGCGCCGCGTTCCTGCGGGCGCGGGGACTGACGGCGTGGACCGACGACCGGCTGCCGCGCCACGAGTGGGGCGCCGAGCACGCCGCCGAGGTCGTGTCGTGGGGACTGATGGACGAGCAGATCCCGATCGTGCGCATCGAGGACGCCGACCCGGACCAGCTGCTGCCGGCGTTCGACTTGCTCGCCGACCAGGCGCCCCTCTGGACCACCCAGCCGCGCTGAGCTGCGGGTGAGGCAGTTCCCGAGCGTTCGTGACGCAGCGAGCGTGACTGGTCAGGGAGGCCGTCAGGCCGACGAGCGAGCGAAGCGAGCCATCAGCAAGGTTCGTTGCCGTGTTTGCGGGCTTGCAGCCGCTCGCGCTTGTCGGCCAGCACGCTCAACGCCCGAGCCAGGGCGCGCCGGGTGTCGGCCGGTTCGAGCACGGCGTCGATGAACCCGCGCTCGGCGGCGACGTACGGGTTGAGCAGCCGCTCGGCGTAGTCCGCCTCGAACGCCGCCCGCTCCTCCGGCGTCGCCCGCCGCTGCAGGATCGCCGCCGCCTGCCCGGCGCCCATCACCGCCAGCTCGGCCCACGGCCACGCGTAGCAAGCGTCGTTGCCCATGGTCTTGGAGTCCATGACGATGTACGCCCCGCCGTAGCTCTTGCGCAGGATCAGGCAGATCCGTGGCACGGTCGCCCTGGCGTAGGCGAACACCAACTGGGCGCCGTGGCGGATCATGCCCCGCCATTCGAGGTCCTTGCCCGGGTAGAAGCCCGGCGTGTCGACCAGCGTCACCAGCGGCAGGTTGAAGGCGTCGCAGAACGCCACGAAACGGGCCGCCTTCTGGGAGGCCGGGATGTCCAGCGTTCCGGCCAGCGCCAGCGGCTGGTTGGCGACGATGCCGACCGGTCGACCGTCGATCGCGGCGAAGGCCGTCACCACGTTCGGTGCCCACCGATCCCGGATCTCCAGCAGGCTGTCGACGTCGACGATGGCCGCGGCGACGGCGCGCACGTCGTAGCTCCCGGTGGAGGTCGACGGGATCAGCTCTCCTGCTTCCGGGCAGTCCCGGTCCGCGGGATCGTCGCGTGGCCACGCCGGCGGTTCGTCGTCGACGCTTTGGGGCAGGTACGCCAGCAGGTCGGTGACGGCGTCCACGGCGGCGTCACGATCGGCGACCACCAGGCTCGGCACGCCCGTGTGGCGGGCCAGCTCCCCGGCGCCGCCGAGCTCGTCGGTGGTGACGCGCACGCCAGTGAACTCCTCGACCATCACCGGCCCGTTGACGAACCCGTAGCTGGTCTCGGTCATCACCACCAGATCGGCCACGCCGAGAAGGAGGGCCGGCCCCGACACGGCCGGCCCGTCGACGACCATGATCGTCGGCACGATGCCCGAGCAGTCGACGAGCGCTTTCGCCAGCTGTCCCCAGCCCTCGAGCGCAGCCACCCCTTCGACGATGTCGGCGCCGGTCGACGCCATCACCACGACGAGCGGCATGCCCTCGGTGCGAGCGACGGTCGCGGCATGCTCGACGATCGCCGACGTGGTCGACGACAGCGGGACGCCGCGGAACCCCGACGAGGTCTCGCCACCGAGCTCCACCCACACGATCGTGCGGCCGTCCAGGTCGCGCACCTCGGCCGTGACGGGTGCGGTGGTCGCCCGGCGCAGACCCAGCGTGGCAACGGGCATGAAGGTAGACGATAGTGACGGGATGCGCATCGTCTCGCTGCTGCCGTCGGCGACGGAGATCCTGTTCCAGCTCGGCCTGGGGGATCAGGTCGTCGGCGTCACGTTCGAGTGCGACTTCCCCGACGAAGCGCGCCAGAAGCGGATCGTGTCGACGTCGGCGCTGCCGGAGGGGCTGACCCCGGCCGAGATCGACGTGGTGGTCAAGGAGCGGATGGCAGCGGGGGAGGACCTGTACCGCCTGGACCGGGGAGCGTTCGCCGACCTCGACCCGAGCCTGATCCTCACCCAGGACCTCTGCGCGGTCTGCGCCGTCGACGTCAGCGAGGTCGACGATGCGCTGGCCCATCTCGGCTGCGCCGCCGAGGTGCTGACCCTCGACCCGATGACGCTCGACCAGGTCATCGACTCGGTGGCGACCGTCGGCGCGGTGACGCAGACCCAGGCGCGGGCGACCGAGATCGTGGAGGATTGCCGCAGCCGGCTGGCCACCGTCGCCGCCGCCCTGGAGGGCGCACCTGCCCGACCGACGCTCGTGCTCGAGTGGACCGACCCGGCGTTCACGGCCGGTCACTGGGTGCCGGACATGGTGGTGCGGGCCGGGGGCGAGTGCGTCCTGGCCCGACCCGGGGCCAAGTCGGTCGGTGTCGATTGGTCCTCGATCACGCAGTGCGGCGCCGAGGTGGTGCTGGTGGCGCCGTGCGGGTTCCGCCTCGACGGCGCCGCCGACCAAGCCGGCCCGGTCATCGCCGCCGGCGTCCTGCCACCCGGTGCCGAGGTCTGGGCGGTCGACGCCGACGCCCTGGTGGTGCGGCCGGGCCCGCGGGTCGTCGAGGGCGTCGAGCTGTTCGCCTCGATCCTCCACCCCGACCGCATGGGTCCACCCGACCCCGCCACCTCCCGCCGATTGCCCGTTTAAGTCCGGATCCTGGTCGCGCGTGCAACCAGAATCCGGACGTAAACGCTCTCAGCGCATGGTGCGGAACGCGGCCCGGACCTCGTCGACGAAGGTGGCCGGCTGTTCGAGGGCGGCGAAGTGCCCGCCGGCGTCGAGCTCGTTCCAGTAGCGGATGTCCGAGAACCGGCGCTCGGCCCAGCGTCGCGACGGCCTGATGATCTCCTTGGGAAACGTCGATGCACCCATCGGCACGGCCGTCTCGCCACCCCGCCGGCTCCTGAAGCTCTCCCAGTAGAGCCGGGCCGACGAGGCGCCGGCGGCCGGCAGCCAGTAGTGCATGACGTTGTCGAGCAGCCGGTCGCGGGTCACCGCGTCCTCCGGGTGCCCGTCGTTGTCCGTCCAGGCCCAGAACTTCTCGACGATCCACGCTGCCTGGGCCGCCGGCGAGTCGACCAGGCCGTAGCCGAGGGTCTGCGGTCGCGTCGCCTGCTGGGTCGAGTACCCGGTGCCCCACTCCTGGTGGCGGGCGAGGTCGGCCAGTGCTGCCTGCTCGGCCTCGGTCGGCTCGCCGGCGTCCTTGCCGGGCAGGACCGAGACCATGTTGAGGTGGATGCCGATCATCCGGTCCGGGTGCTGCATGGCGAGGGCGGTCGTCACGGCCGACCCCCAGTCCCCGCCCTGGGCGCCGAAGCGGTCGTAGCCGAGGGCCGTCATCAGGCGGGCCCACATGTCGGCGATGTGCTCGATGCCGGTGCCGGGGTGCGACGGCTTGTCGCTGAACCCGTACCCGGGCATCGTCGGGCACACGACGTGGAAGGCGTCGGCGGCGTCGCCACCGTGGTTGGCGGGGTCGCGCAGCGGCTCGATGGCGTCCAGGAACTCGACGACCGACCCGGGCCACCCGTGGGTGAACACGACCGGGATGGCCTCCGGCTCTGGCGACGGCGCGTACAGCACCTGGATCCCGAGCGGCTCGTCGCCGGCCCCGGTGCCGCCGAAGCGCAGCTGCTGGTGCCCGTTGAGCTCGGCCTCGACGCGTCGCCAGTCGTAGTCGTCGGCCCACGTCGCGCACAGCTCCTGCACGTACGACAGCGGGATGCCCTGCGACCAGTCGTCGACCGCCTCCCGCTCCGGCCAGCGCGTCCGGCGCAGCCGATCGCGGAGGTCCTGGAGGGCGGCGTCGGGGACCTCGATCGGTGCCGGCGTCAGGTCCACGGCGTCAGTCGGACCCGGGGCGGCGGGTGGACTCCGTGGTCGGGTCGCCCTTGTACCCGGGTGGGTACGTCGCCGCCAGCTCCTCGGCCGTCGGCGTGCGCCGCTTGCGCGACTCGGCGGGCAGCAGCTTGCTCAGCGCCGTCATGATCCGCTTCGTGTCGGCCTCCAGCGAGCGGTACTTCAGCTCGACCGGGTTGCCGACACGGATCCGCACGGTCGGTGGGCTGGTGATGTTGAGCACGTTGGGAAGGCGGCTCGATCGCGGCCACACCTTCTCGGTGCCCCACAGCCCGATCGGGATCACCGGCGCATTGGTCAGGGCCGCCAGTCGGGCGGCGCCCCAGCGGCCCTTCAGCTCGGGGTCGAAGAACGCCGGGCCGCGTGGGATGGTGCCCTGCGGCATGATGGCCACCACCTCACCGCCGGCCAGGGCGTCGGCTGCGGCCTGCAGCGGTTCGTCGGATCCGGTGCCCCGGTCGACCCGGATGCCGCCCATCGCCGTGGCCAACTGCCCGAACACCGGGACGTCGAACACCTCTTTCTTGCCGAGGAAGCGGGCCGTGCGCCCGCTGCGGGCGATCACCGTCGACATCGCCGCCGAGTCGAAGTAGCTGCGGTGGTTGCCGACCAGGATCGCCGCCCCTGCGGCCGGGATGCGCTCGACCCCCTTGATGTCGAACCGCACGTACGGCATGAAGGCCGGGCGAGAGAACTGCTGGGCGACCCGCTGCAGCTCGATGCCGAGCACCGGGATCTTGACGACACCCGGGGACACATCGAGGTTGAGGATCGGCCAACGTCGTGCGGTTGCCATGAGCACCATCCGAGGATCGGGGTTGACGACGATCGGTGTCCCGACGGCGTCGAGCAGCGGAGTGTCGTAGAAGCTGTCGGAGTAGGCGTAGCTCTCGGTGAGCTCCACGCCGTGCTCGGCCGCCCAATCGCGCACGGCCTCGAGCTTGCCCTGGGCCCACACGAAGTGGCCGGCGATCGTGCCGTCGTAGGTGTCGTCGGCGTTGACGCCGTACTTGGTGGCGATGACGTCGTCCAGCCCGAGGCGGTCGGCGAGCGGCTTGACCAGGTCGTACGGGGTGGTGGTGGCCAGGACGATCGGGCGGCCGGCCTGACGGTGCTGCTCGAAGATCGGCCCGGCGAACGGCTGGACCATCGCCACGAGACCATCGGCCGCGGCGTCGCCGGCAGCGCGCATCGCGGCGCGCTTGCGGCCCCGCGACATGGTCGCCGCCTGGCGGGCGAGGGCCATCGACGGCAACGTCTCGCCGATGCGGTTGAACAGCCGGTACGCGAGTCGCTCGCCGGGGATGGCGCGCGTGGTGAACCCGGCCGTCTGCAGCGCGGTGGAGAAGGCCTCGCCCGACGCGCCGGCCAGCAGCGTGCGGTCGAGGTCGAAGAACGCAGCTCCGGCCATCGGGCCAGACTGTAGGGCAAGGCGATCGCGGCCCATGGAAAACGGGAGAAGCCCCGCTGGGGGGCGGGGCTCCTCAACCTGAACCCTGTCGATGGGGGGTCGACGTGTGGGTTCCATCGAGCGGTACATGGGGGGTGTATCGCTGCGATCTGTGCTTGTGAGTGTACGCACATGGTGTCGATCTGGCAAGTAGAACGCGGAGATGCTGGCTATCGTCCGGACAGATGGTCCAGCGAAGCGAGCGTTGATTGGACGTGCGCCAGCTCTCGGTGCTCGTCGCCATCGCCGACCATGGCACGTTCTCGGCCGCCGCCCGCGCCCTGTTCACGGTGCAATCCAACGTGTCCAGCCACATCGCCCGCCTGGAGAAGGAGCTCGGCACCGTCCTCGTCGATCGGTCCCAGGGCGGCCTGACGGACGACGGCGAGCGGGTCGTGGAGCGGGCTCGCCGGATCCTCCACGAGCTCGACGACATCGCCGCCGAGGTGGCGACGGCCGACGGGGAGGTCGCCGGCGACGTGCGCCTCGGCATGCTCGGCACCACGGCGCGCTGGCTGCTGCCCCGCCTGCTCTCGGTGCTCGGGACCGAGCATCCGCTGGTGCGGGCGATCGTCTCGGAGGGCAGCACCTCGGTCCTCATCCCTGGGCTGGTCTCCGGCCGCTTCAACGCCGCCGTGATCCACCTGCCCGTCGACGACCCGGAGCTGCACCTCGAGCCGCTGTTCGCCGAGGACCTGCTGCTCGTCGTGCACGCCGAGCACCCGCTGGCCGGGCGCCAGGAGCTGTCGTTGCGAGAGCTGGCGGCCCATCGCCTGCTGCTGCCCCCGCCCGGCTCGGCACTGCGTCGCGTGCTCGACCGGGCCGCCGCCGGCGCTGGGGTCGGGCTGCGCGCCCAAGCGGAGATCGACGGGGTCCGGTTGCTGGCCGCCTTGGCCCTCGACGGTCACGGCGCGGCCATCGTCCCAGCCACCGCGGCGCGCGGTGTCGACGGCCGCCGGGTGCTCGTGCCGGTCCCGGAGCTGCCGCCACGCGTCGTCGCCTTGGCCCACCGCCGCCGCCCGGCCCCGGGGGCACCGGCCAGGGTCCTGTTCGCCGCGCTGCGGGCGGTGATCGTCGAGCGCGCCGGTGACCAGCCCGGCGTGCGCTCGGGCAGCGACGCTTTCCCGCTGTCGAAGTCCGGCTGAGCGAGGAAGTCCCCGAGCGTTCGTTACGCAGCGAGCGTGACAGCCCAGGCCGGCCTTGCCCGGCCCAGCCGAGTGAGCGGAGTCTTCGGAGCGAGCGAGGCCATCAAGCACGGAACGGCGCGCCGTCGAAGCGGTCGACGGTGGCGAACGTCTCGACGGGCTCCCGACGCAGGCGCGTGACCTGGCGCTCGGGCACACCGAGGAAGATCGTCGCCGCCAGCGCGTGGTGTTCGGGGAGACCGACGAGCGCCGCGGCGTCCGGCTCGACGTGCGACAGGAAGGTGGTCATCACGCCGCCCAGACCGCGCTCGCTGCCGGCCAGCAGGACGCTCCAGCAGAACGGGTAGATCGACGCCCCGCCCGTCAGCGCCGGCCGGTCCAGATGTCCGTCCATCAGGGCGATCCGGTGCAGGTCGGCGGCGACGACGAGCACCACGGGGACCGACTCGATCGCCGACAGGAGGTCGTTGTCGGCGTGCTGCACGTCGTCCGGCGGCGGCGCGTCGTCGACGGCGTTGAACGGCGTGCGGCCGGCGGCGCCGTGGGCCACGTATTCGTCCCACACCGGCTGCATCAGCTCCGCCAGCCGCCGCCGGACCGCGGCGTCACGGACCACGGTGACCCGCCACGGCTGGCGGTTGCCGCCGCTCGGCGCGAACCGGGCGTCGTCGAGGACCTCGTACAGCACGGCGTCGGGCACCGGCTCGGCCGTGAACCTCCTGCTGGCGCCCGTCGTCCGCAGCACATCCCCGCGTTTGTTCACCGGTGACCGCCCGGCCGACGTCCGGCGCACAAACGCCGCATCAGGCTTGGCCGGCGGCGACGCGCTGGCGGACGATGTTGAGGGCCGAGCCGGCCTTGAACCACTCGACCTGCTCGTCGCTGAACGTGTGCGTCGCTGCGAAATCGACCGTCGTGCCGTCGGGCTTGACGATCTGGCAGCGCATCGGTCGGCCGGGGACGGGCGGGAGGTCGAGCACGCTGATCGTGTCGTCCTCGCCGATCTCGTCGTAGGTCGCCGGGTCGGAGAACGTCAGCGGCAGCAGGCCTTGCTTCTTGGCGTTGGTCTCGTGGATCCGGGCGAAGCTGCGGGCCAGGATCACCGCCGCTCCGCGGAACCGTGGCTCCATCGCGGCGTGCTCGCGCGACGACCCCTCGCCGTAGTTGCGGTCGCCGACCGCGCACCAGCGGATGCCCTGCTCGCCGTAGCGCTTGGCGATGTCCGGGAACGACCGGGTCGCCCCGTCGGTCACGTCCTTGCCCTCGCCCGTGGCGTCGGTGAACGCGTTGACGACGCCGAGGAACAGGTTGCCCGAGATGTTCTCCAGGTGGCCCCGGTACTTGAGCCAGGGGCCGGCGGCCGAGATGTGGTCGGTCGTGCACTTGCCCTTGGCCTTCATCAACACGGGCAGGCCGGTGTGGTCCTTCCCGTCCCACGCCGGGAAGGCGTCGAGCAGCTGCAGCCGGTCGCTCGTCGGGCTGACCTCGACCGACACCTCGGAGCCGTCGGCCGGCGGCGGCGTGAACGTGTCTTCGCCGGGGTCGTACCCGCGGTCGGGCAGCACCTCGCCGACCGGCGGGTCGAGCGTGACCTCGGTCCCGTCCGGCGCGCTCAGCGTGTCGGTCGTCGGGTCGAAGTCGAGGCGCCCGGCCAGGGCCAGTGCCATGACCGTGTCCGGGGACGTGACGAAGCTCAGCGTCTTCGCCGAGCCGTCGTTGCGCTTGGGGAAGTTGCGGTTGTACGAGTTGACGATCGTGTTCGGCCGGCCGGTGATGCTCTCGGGCCGCGACCACTGGCCGATGCACGGGCCGCAGGCGTTGGCCAGCACGGTGGCCCCGACGGCCTCGAGGTCGGCGAGCAGGCCGTCGCGCTCGATCGTCGAACGGATCTGCTCCGACCCGGGCGTCACGAGCAGCTCGACCTTGGACGTCAGGCCCTTGGCCGAGGCCTGACGGGCGATCGACGCCGCCCGCGTGATGTCTTCGTACGACGAGTTGGTGCACGACCCGATGAGCGCCGACGAGATGTCGAGCGGCCAGTCGTTCTCCTGCGCCGCGGCGCCCACCTCGGCGCCGACGCGATGGGCGCGGTCGGGGGAGTGCGGGCCGTTGATCAGCGGCTTCAGCTGATCCAGGTCGATCTCGACCAGCTGGTCGTAGCTGGCCCCGTCGTCGGGACGCAGCTCGTCGGCGACGCGATCGGCGGCGTCGGCGATCGCCTCGCGGCCGGTCGCCTTGAGGTACTGGGCCATGTTGGCGTCGTACGGGAACAAGGACGTCGTGGCGCCGATCTCGGCGCCCATGTTGCAGATCGTCCCCTTGCCGGTGGCCGAGATGGAGTCGGCGCCGGGGCCGTGGTACTCGATGATCGCCCCGGTGCCGCCCTCGACGGTGAGCACCCGGGCCACCTCGAGGATGACGTCCTTCGGGCTGGACCAGCCGGAGAGGCTGCCCGTCAGCCGCACGCCGATGACCTTCGGCCAGCGGACGTTGAAGGGGAACCCGGTCATCACGTCGACCGCATCGGCCCCACCGACCCCGATGGCGACCATGCCGAGCCCGCCGGCGTTGGGCGTGTGCGAGTCGGTGCCGATCATCATCCCGCCCGGGAAGGCGTAGTTCTCGAGCACGACCTGGTGGATGATCCCGCTGCCCGGCCCCCAGAACCCGATGCCGTACTTGGCCGACACCGAGCGGAGGAAGTCGTAGACCTCCTGGTTCGTGTCGATCGCCACCCCGAGGTCGATGTTGGCGCCGACCTTGGCCTGGATCAGGTGGTCGCAGTGCACGGTCGACGGCACGGCAACCTCGGGCAGCCCGGCGGTCATGAACTGCAGCAGCGCCATCTGCGCCGTGGCGTCTTGCATCGCCACGCGATCGGGATGGAAGTCGGCGTAGCTGGCGCCCCGCTCGAGCTCTTGAGCCGGGTCGTCGAGGTGGTTGACCAGGATCTTCTCGGTCAGCGTCAACGGTCGGCCGAGGCGTTGACGGGCACCTTCGGCGCGCTCGGTGAGCGTCGCGTACACGCCCTCGACGAGCTCGATCGGGGTGGTGGCGCTGACGGTGCTCACTGGTGCACCCTGACGCAATGCGACGTGCCTGAATGTGACCCGGTGCACCAGTGAGCCGCAGACCATGCCTGATGATTCGCTTGCTCGAAGACTCGCTCGCTCATTGCATCGACCTCCTTGGTGGCTTCAAGACTTGCATCCGGCGGGAATGTAGACAACTCTAATACAAGTGCGGAACGACGACACAACCTGGCAGCGCATCGACCACGTCCTGCTGGCCATGCCGCGCGGCGGCGAGGACGTCGCCCGGGGGTTCTTCGCCGGACGGCTGGGGATCCCAGAGGTGCCGAAGCCCGACGCCCTGGCGGGGCGCGGCGGGTGCTGGTTCGAGGCCGGCGAGGTGCGCATCCACGTGGGGGCCGACGACGACTTCCACCCGGCCCGGCGGGCTCACCCAGCGCTCGTCGTCGGCGACCTGGCCGGGCTCGTCGAGCGGGGGAACCTGGACATCACGTGGGACGACGAGCTGCCCGGCGTCGTGCGCGGCTTCGTGTTCGATCCCTTCGGGAACCGCATCGAGCTCGTGCAGGCGTGATGCGTCGGATCCGCTACCAGGACATCGCCGACGAGCTGCGGGCCGAGGTGGGCGCCGCAGCGCAAGGGTCGGTGCTGGCGAGCGAGGCCGACCTGTCGCGCCGCTTCGCCGCCAGCCGGGTCACGGTCCGGCGGGCGTTGGAGCTGCTCCGGGACGAGGGCCTGATCGCCGCCCGTCAGGGCTTCGGGTGGTTCGTCGCCACGGTGCCGGTTCGCCAGCGCCTCGAGCACCTCGGCACGATCGAGGACCAGCTCGCCGCCGGCGGCCGGAACGCCGAGCGCAAGGTGACGGAGTTCGCCTTCCTGCCCGCGCCGGTCCGAGTGCGTGCCGAGCTCGACCTGGACGACGGCGAGCAGGTCCTGCGCGTCGAGCGCGTCAACCTGGCCGACGGCGAGCCCTTCGCCCTCGTCACCGTGTGGTGCCCGGCGGCGATCGGCCAACGACTGTCGCGCGACGACGTCGAGCGCCGGCCGTTCTACGAGCTGCTGGGCGTCCCGCTGCGCGGAGCCACCCAGACCATCGGCGCCGACGCCGCCACGGGCGCCGAGGCGCGGTTGCTCCGGGTTCCGGTCGGCGCGCCGGTGCTGCGCTGCCAGCGCGTCACCACCGACACGGCCGGTCGCCCGGTGCTGATGAGCGAGCACGTCTTCCCGGCCCACCGCACGGAGTTCGTCGTCGACCTGCCCCTGGCCGAGCCGTCGATCAGCCCCGCTGGTCTGCGCCTGATCCGCTGATCGCTCATCTCGTCGGCGGCGCGTCGATCCGCATACGTTCGGCCCGTCCGCAGAGGAGGGTGCAGTGCTGGACTACGTGATCAAGGGCGGAACCATCGTCGACGGCAGCGGCCGGCCCCCGGTGACCGGCGACGTCGCCGTCGCCGGCGGCAAGCTCGTCGAGGTCGGTGGCTCCGTCACCACCGCCGCCCGTGAGGTGATCGACGCCGCCGGGGCGATCGTCACGCCGGGCTGGGTCGACGTGCACACGCACTATGACGGCCAGGTCAGCTGGGACGACGTCATCGATCCGTCGGCCGGCAACGGCGCGACGACGATCGTCATGGGCAACTGCGGCGTCGGCTTCGCCCCGGTGCGAGCCGGTGGCGAGAAGGCGCTCATCGAGCTGATGGAAGGCGTCGAGGACATCCCCGGCACGGCCCTGTACGAGGGCATCGAGTGGGGTCGGTGGGAGAGCTTCCCGGACTACCTCGACTACATCGCCGGGCGCCGCTACAGCCTCGACGTCGGGGCGCAGATCGCCCACGGCGCCGTGCGCTACTACGTGATGGGGGAGCGCGGCGCGGCCAACGAGGACGCCACCGCCGAGGACCTGGCCGAGATGTCACGCCTCGTGGGTGAGGCGATCGACGCCGGCGCCGTCGGGTTCAGCACGTCGCGCACGATCGGCCACCGGTCGCTGTGGGGGTCACCGGTGCCCGGCACGTTCGCCCCGGCCGACGAGCTGATGGCGATCGCTGGCGCGATGGCCGCAACGGGCAAGGGCGTGTTCGAGATGATCCCCGCCGGCACCGTCGGCAAGCTCGAACAGCTCGGCGGTGAGCGCACCACGCCGCAGGCCGAGCACGACCTGATGGTCCAGTTCGCCCGGAAGAGCGGACGCCCCGTCACGTTCACGCTCGTGCAGTCTCCCGACTACCCGCCCGAGACCTGGCAGGAGCTGCTGGCGCTGACCGAATTGGCCAACGCCACCGGCACCCAGCTGCGCCCGCAGGTCTCGTCGCGCCCGATCGGGCTCGTCACCGGCCTCGCCGGCTACCACGCCTTCATCCGCCGGCCGACCTACATGGCGCTCGCCGACCTCCCGCTGGACGAGCGGGTGCGGGTGCTGGCCCGGCCCGAGGTGAAGACGGCGATCCTCGGCGAGACGGACGTCGCGGTCGCCGAGCCGGGCTCGATGGCCAACCTGTTCGGGCTGTTCCAGATGGCGGCTGCCCTCGTGTACCCGCTCGCCGACCCCGTCGACTACGAGCCGACGCCGGACCGTTGCCTCGGCGCACGGGCGGCGGCGCTCGGCCGCGACCCGCTCGACGTGATGTACGACTTCCTCCTCGAGGGGGGCGGCACGGCGATGGGCGCGCTCATGGGTGTCGGCGACGTCAACGACAGCCTCGACGTCATCCGCCAGATGCTCCTCCACCCGGACACCGTCACCGGGCTGAGCGACGCCGGAGCCCACGTGACGCTGATCTGCGACGGGTCCATGCCGACCACGCAACTCTCGTTCTGGGCCCGCGACCGCCGCCGCGGCGAACAGCTCCCGCTGGAGTTCCTCGTCGCCAAGCAGACGGCGGGCAACGCCCGGCTGTACGGCTTCGCCGATCGCGGGCTGCTGGCGCCGGGGCTGCGCGCCGACGTCAACGTCATCGACCTCGATGGGCTGGCGGTGTCTCCGCCGACCGCCCACCACGACCTCCCGGCGGGCGGCACCCGGCTGATCCAGCCCGTCACCGGCTACGTCGCCACGATGGTCGCCGGCGAGGTCACCCGCCGCGAGGGCGCCGACACCGGCGCCCGGCCGGGCCGGCTCGTCCGGAGCACCTGACCACGCACCCAGCGGTCCCTGACCGGCGGTCGTGATATCGTTTTCGATATGACCGCGCGGTCGGCGTTCCCCGGGTTCGACGGCTTCGCTGACGGTGCCGACGAGCTGGTCCAGCAGCTGATCGAACGTCGCCAGCGACTCGGGCTCTCGCAATCCGAGGTGGCGGCGCGGATGGGCACCTCCCAACCGGCCGTCGCCCGGCTGGAGTCGGGCCGCAGCGACACCCGGATGTCGACGCTGGCCCGGTACGCCGAGGCGGTCGGGACCACGATCGGCTTCGCCATCGCCGATGCCGAGGACGGACCGTGAGCCATCCCGGCTGGCCGTTCTCGCCGCCGCCCGATCGGCCGGAGATCCCCTCCCCGTACCCACCCGACCGGTGGACGCCGACGCGCACCGTGCCGGTCGCCGTGCCGATCGTCGACCTGCCGAGTGGCGACGCCGCCGACCGCCTGTGGGCGCGCCGCCGCATCCTCGTCTCAGGAACGCTCGATGGCGAGCTGGCCAACCGCGTCGCCGCGGAGCTGATGGCGCTCGACGGTCGGTCCGCCGCCGACGTCGAGCTGCTGATCAACAGCGATGGCGGTCCGCCGGCAGACGTGGTCGTGCTGCTCGACGTGATCGGGGCGATGCGGGCTCCCGTGGTCACAAGGTGCATGGGTCGGGCCAAGGGCACGGCGGCCGTGCTGTTGGCGTGCGGCACGGGACGGCGGGCGGCCACGCCGAGCTCGGTGATCTCGCTGCGCATGGCGTGGGACGAGCGGATCGAGGGCCGGCCCGACGAGGTGCGCAGCCGACTCGACGAGCTGGACCTCGTCCGCCGCAACGTCCTGCGGACGCTGGTGGCGTCGACGGGACGGCGGGCCGAGGACCTGGCTGCGGCACTCGACCACGGTCCGATCGTCGACGCCGACCAGGCGGTCGAGCTCGGCCTGCTCGACGCCGTCGAGCGGTGAGATCGAGCAGTTCCCGAGCGTTCGTTCCGCAGCGCGCGGTCCGGACAGGTCGGCCGTGCCCGACCCACGCCGAGGAGCGGAGTCTTCGGAGCGAGCGAGGCGATCGACTCAGTTGACGCGGAACACCGGAAAGTTGGGGGCCGCGGCAGCCAGCTCGGCGTCGGTCGACGAGGCGGTGAGGCCGTCGAAGAACTTGCCGACCTCCCACGCCCACTCGTCCAGGTAGGCGCGCAGGACGCCGTCCTTGGCGTCGTCGGGCAGCTCCACGGCGGTGAACGCTTCGCGCCGCCGTCCGAGGCGGAGGGTCCCGGTGCCGGCGGCGCGCAGGTTGCGCACCCACTGCGTGGTGCCGCGCGGGGCCACGAGGTAGCGCTGGCCCTCGACCGTCAGCAGGTTGACGACGGTCGACCGCACGTCGCCGCTGGTGCGACCACGCACCTCCAGCACCCGGGAGCCCTTGACGCTGAGGCCGAGCCCGGTCAGTCGGGCGATGAACGGGTTGAACACACGGCGGGTGAACCAGCCGGGGGCGAGGTAGCGCATGGTCGGTGTGGTGGTCGGGGTGGCGGTGATGGTGTTCATCGAAGTTCCTCTCAAAGCTGTGAGCAGTGCTCTCGTTGGAGATCAGTCAACCAGAGATCGAGACGAATTGCAAGAGCGGTGCTCACAAATTAGAGCGCTGTGCTAGAGTTCCCTCGTGGTCATCGAGGGAGCGCGTGCCCGGGCTCGGGCGGCCGTCACCGCCGAGCTCACGGCCGAGGCCCGGCGCCAGCTGGCGGAGGTCGGACCGGCCGCCCTCTCGCTGCGGTCAGTCGCCCGTGCCGCCGGAATGGTGTCCTCGGGGGTGTACCGCTATTTCGCCAGCCGGGACGACCTCCTCACCGCGCTCATCGTCGAGTCCTACGACGAGCTCGGCGCCCAGGCCGAACGGGCCGCCAACCGGCATGCCGGCAAGCCTCCGCTCGATCGATGGGTGGCGACGTGCCGAGCCGTGCGCAGCTGGGGGGTGGCCCATCCCCACGAGTGGGCGCTCGTCTACGGTTCGCCGGTGCCCGGCTACCAGGCGCCTCCCGACACGATCGTCCCCGCCCAGCGCGTCACGAGAGCGCTGGTGGGTGTCGTCGCCGATGCTGCCCGCGACGGCGGCCTGCGGGCGCCGGCGGCAGACCTCGACGCCGTGCCGGCGAGGCTCGCCACCGAGCTGGAGCAGATCGCAACCGCCGTCGAAGCCGTCGCGCTCGACGACGGACGAGTTGGTCCGCTTGCTGACGGCGTGGTCGCAGGTCTTCGGAATGATCTCGCTCGAGCTGTTCGGTCAGACCGCCGGCGCGATCACTGCTCACGAGGCCCTGTTCGAAGCGACGGCCAGGACGTCGGGCCGCCTGGTGGGGCTGCGTGATCGCTGAGCCCCGCGGGCGGGCCGTGGTCATGACCGTCGCCCTTGCGGTCGGTGGCGCCGGCATGGCCGTCGTCGGCTCCGTCGACGCAGCCGAGGAGCCGCCGCCCGGCGCAGATGCGGCCACCATCGTCGCCGGGCTCGAGGACGCCAGCCCGTACGCGCCGCTCGAGCGGCTCGGGCGCTGGGACGGCACGTCGTACGTCGGTGTCGGCGCCAGGTCCGTGGACACCGACCAGGTCATCGTGATCTCCCATGGCTGGGAGCCCGGCTACCAGGAGCGCTATGCCGAGCTGCAGGCCGCCAGCTCGTCGCTCGTCACCGTGTGGGACCCGGCCCTCGTCGATCCCGAGCTCGGATCACCGCTCGAGACGATCGGCCCGATGGCCGAGGCGCTTGCCACCGCCGAGCCGGACGCCACCGTCATGGTGTTCAGCTGGATCGACCAGTCGGCGACACCGTTCGACCCGTTCGACGCCCGTCGGGGCGAGGACGCCACGGAGATCAATGGGCACCGCCTCGCCATCGCGCTCGACCAAGCGTTGAGCGAGGGTTGGGACGGCGAGCTGCACCTGATCGGGCACAGCTTCGGGTCGAGCATCGTGTCGACCGCGGCGCTCGCCGTCGAGGCGCCGCTGCGCCAGCTGACGTTGATGGACTCACCCGACGACGAGCTCGTACGCCTCGGCGGCGCCGCCAACGACTTGCGCTACAAGCTGCCGCGCCTCGACATCGGCCGCTCGCCGGGGTCGACCTTCGTCGACAACTACATCTCCGAGGTGGGCATTCGCTACGGCGACCTGCCCGGGCTCGAGCTCGTCGTCGACACCCAGCTGCACCCACCCGACGGCGGGTTCACCGTGCGCCACCAGTACCCGCTGGTCTGGTACCGGGAGACGCTGGAGGCGGGGCCGGGCCTGGCGCCGACGGGCCCGTGGTGGTCGCCGCTGCTCGGCGGTGATCCGGCGGCCGTCGGCGCCTACTACGCCGCACGAGACGCCGCCAGTCCACTGGCGTTGACCGAGGTCGAGGGCGTGCCGTCGGCCGACGTCGCCGCCGACCTGCTCTGGCCGGCCGTCCCGTTGGAGCTGGCCACCGGCGGCTCGGCGCTCACGGTCGGTGCGCCGGCCGACCTCGTGGCGGTCGATCTGCCGACGACCGAGGACTCGCTGCTGCTCGAGTTCGATGTCGCCTTCGACGGCGCGGCGCAGGACGCATCGCTCGAGGTGGCCGTCGACGGGCGGTTGCGCTACACCGCGGTCGGACCCGCTGCCGGCACCGGCGACCCGGGCTCGATGGTGCTGCTGTGGGACCTGCAGCCCGGCGAGCACACCCTGACCGTGGCCCTGACCGGTGGAGGCGACGGTGCCACGGCGACCCTGTCGGGCCTGCGCATCGTCGAGGTCGACGGGATCGTCCGCAACCTGGACGAGCAGCAGACGACCGAGCTCGTCGAGATCGTGCTGGTCGTCGCCGGCGCGGTCGCGGTCGCCGTGCTCGTGGGGCTGGTGCTGCTCGTGCGTTCGCTGGTCAGGCGACGGCGCCACGCCGCCTGACCTCAATGGACGCTTTGGCCCCTGTCGCAGCGCGCACTCGCCACGAGGCCGGCCTTGCCCGGCTCCACGAGCGAAGCGAGTTGCCGGAAGTTCGTCGCCGCAGCTCGAAGGAGCGAAGCGAGCGTCACCAGACGTCCCAGTGCAGGACCTTCTCGAGGGGTTCCCGCTTGGCCAGCTTGAAGTCGGTGCCGAGCGTGTAGGCGATGGGGAACAGGCCGGCCTGGCTGGTCGTGTCGTAGGGGATGCCGAGCAGCTCGGCGACCTGCCGCTCGCCGTCGCCGATGAGGTGGATCGTCGTCCACGCCGAGCCCATGGCCCGCTCGCGCAGGGCGAGCATGAAGCTCCACACGGCGGGGAGGATCGACCCCCACGCCCCCGCTCCCTGGACCACCGACGCCCCCTCCAGGCGCCCCCAGATCACCGGGATCAGCATCATCGGCACGCGGTGGAAGTTGTCCGACAGGTATCCGGCCGAATCGCGGATCATGTCCTGGCGCTCGGCCCGGGAGTCGCCGTCGGCGTACTCGGCGCCGGGCATCTGGCGGTACTCCTCGAAGTTGGCGCGGTAGACGTCGGCGATCGCCTGCTTCTTGGCGGCGTCTTCGACGACGACCCAGTGCCACCCCTGGCGGTTCGAGCCGGTCGGGGCCTGCATGGCGATGTTCAGGCACTCCTCGACGATCTCCCGCTCCACCGGACGGTCGAAGTCGAGGCGCTTGCGCACCGAACGGGTGGTGGTCAGCACTTCGTCGGCCGTCAGGTTCAGGTTCATGGCAGGGGAGTGTGCCCGCACCGGAGTCGCCCTGTCGACACGGCGGCGGCGAGGATGAACTCATGAGTGACCGTGTGACCGTGTCCGTTGCCGACGGCGTCGCCGACGTCCGGCTCAACCGCGCCGACAAGCGCAACGCGCTGGACGGGGACATGTTCGTGGCCCTCGCCGAGGTCGGTCAGCGCCTGACCACCGAGTCGGGGGTGCGGGCGGTCGTGCTGTCCGGCGAGGGGCCGTCGTTCTGCGCCGGGCTGGACTTCTCGTCGTTCCAGTCGATGGCCGGCGGCGGCGGCGCCGTCGGGTCCGCGCGCAGCGGCGACCCGGGCCGGATCGACGAAGGCAGGATCACCCACCTCGGCCAGCAGACGGCGTGGGTGTGGCAGGAGGTGCCCGTGCCGGTGATCGCCGCCGTCCACGGCCACGCGCTCGGCGGCGGGTTGCAGATCGCGCTGGGGGCGGACATCCGCATCGTCCACCCGAACACCCAGTTGTCGGTGCGCGAGGTGCACTGGGGCCTCGTGCCCGACATGACCGGGACGTTCGTCCTCTCCAAGCTGGTCCGTCAGGACATCGCCCGCGAGCTGACGTACACCGCCCGGGTGGTCAACGGCACCGAGGCCGCGGCGCTTGGCCTGGCAACCCGGGTCAGCGAGACGCCCCACCAGGACGCCATGATCCTGGCCACCGAGATCGCCCAGCGCAGCCCGGGGGCCGTGCGCGGCAGCAAGGCGCTGTTCAACCGGCTGTTCACGGCCGGCGCCGCCGAGCAGTTCGCCGCCGAGCGCGACACGATCCGCGCCCAGATCGGCACCCCCAACCAGATCGAGGCCGTGATGGCCAACATGGACAAGCGCGCCCCGAGCTTCACCGACGCCTGAGCATCAGCCGCCCGGCGGACCGTCGGCGACGACGAACCAGCGCTCGCCGGCGCGCTCCAGGATCACCTGGAGCTGGCCGGGCCGGTCGTGCTCCAGCACGGCCTCGCCCTGCACGGCCACGGCGCGGTCGCCCTCGCAGCGCACCTCGAGCGTCACGCCTCCGAGCGCTCCGGCCCGCCGGAGCAGGTCGTCGAGATCGACGCAGCCGAGCTGCCCGATGGCGGATGCGTCGAGAACCTCGACCGAGCCCATCCTCACGTCGACGCCCGCCGGGCGACCCCCGACCGCGGTCAGCGCGGTGGCCGCCGCCGAGGTCGCGCACGCCTCGCTCCAGTCGCCATCGGCCCGATGGCTGGCGATCAGCACGCAGCGCGCACCGCCGGAGGGTGGCAGCTCGAACACCAGGACGTCACCGTCCACGTCGATCGGCGTGAGGGCAACGGTGGATCCGTTGGCGTCGCGCACCGACCACTCGACCGCTCCCCACGTGTTCGCCGGCAGCACCCCGACGAGCGGGCGGGGTCCGCAGACCACCGGATCGACGACCGCCGGGTGGGCCGTCGCCTCCAGGCACGATCGGACCTCGACCGCCGGTGCGCCCGTCAGCGCGGACACGGCCGGGCTCGACGTGTCGCCGGTCCACACGACGAGCGGTCGACCCGAGCGCAGCTGGCTCCCTGACGCGCAGCCGCGTGCGGCGGGAGGGGCGCCGGGCGCGCCGGCCAGCTCGATGCAGTTGCCACCATCGCCGTCGAAGTCGTAGGCGACGAGCACGGGCCGGGCTGGCAGGCTCGCCGTCGGGGTCGGCGCGGCCTCGTCCGGACGACCGTCGATCGCCACCGCCACGACCAGCGCGGCGACCGCTGAGCCCACCACGATCGCGCCGACGACGAGCGCAGCGTTGCGCCGCCGGTGGGGCGGCCGGTCCGCCCGCCGGTCGAGCGGCACGGGGACGGCGCGCGCCACGGAGTCGTGCAGCCGCTGGTCGATGCTGTCGCGGTCGACCGGGTGGGTCCTCGCCTTCGTGAGCGCAAGTGTGCCATCGCCCACGGGCCGGTCGATCGCCCGGGGCGTGTCATCAGATCGTCGTTTCCACCGGACCTGGGCGACCTCTAGAGTGGCGAGACCGTTCGGGCCAGCGTCGTCCCGGACGTCCACCCAAGCCGATCCCGACTTCTGTGGATGACGGAGACGATGCACGCTGCCCCCGGCCCTGTGGGCCTCTATGACCCGCGACTGGAGCACGACGCCTGCGGCGTCTCCTTCGTCGCGCACATCAAGGGCGTGGCCAGCCACGAGCTGGTGCTGACGGGGCTGGTCGCCCTCACCAACCTGGCTCATCGGGGCGCCACAGGGGCCGAGCCGGACACCGGCGACGGTGCCGGGGTCCTGGTCCAGGTCCCCGACCGCTTCCTGCGCGGGGTGCTTGCCGAGCACGGCGTCGAGCTGCCGCCCGCCGGCCGGTACGCCGTCGGCCTCGGGTTCCTCCCGGCCGATCCGATCGCCGCCGAGAAGGCCCAGGCGGCCATCGAGAACATCGTCGCCGACGAGGGCCTCCGGGTCCTGGCCTGGCGGGACGTCCCCGTCGTCCCATCGTGCCTCGGCGCCACCGCTCGCGCCGTGATGCCGGCGTTCACCCAGCTCGTCGTCACCGACCCCGCTGGCGCCGCCGGCATCGACCTCGACCGCAAGGTCTACCTGGCCCGCAAGCGCATCGAGCACGAGCTGGACCCGGAGATCGCCACCTACTTCGCGTCGCTGTCGTCGCGCACCCTCGTCTACAAGGGGATGCTGACCACGCCGCAGCTGGCCGAGTTCTTCCCGGACCTCACCGACGAACGGTTCGAGAGCGCCCTGCTGCTGGTGCACAGCCGCTTCTCGACCAACACGTTCCCGTCCTGGCCACTCGCCCACCCCTACCGCTACGTCGCCCACAACGGCGAGATCAACACCGTCCAGGGGAACCAGAACTGGATGCGTGCCCGGGAGGCGATGCTCGATGGGTCGGTGTTCCCGAACATCGAACGGGCCTTCCCGATCTGCACGCCTGGTGCCTCTGATACGGCCCGGTTCGACGAGGTCCTCGAGCTGCTCCACCTCGGCGGCCGTCCGATCCACCACGCCGTGCTGATGATGATCCCGCCGGCCTGGGAGAACAACGACGAGCTCGACCCCGCCCAGCGCGACTTCTACCGCTTCCACTCGTGCGTGATGGAGCCGTGGGACGGCCCGGCCAGCGTGGCGTTCAGCGACGGGACCGTGATCGGCGCCGTGCTCGACCGCAACGGCCTGCGCCCCAGCCGCTACTGGGTGACCGACGACGACATCGTCGTGATGGCGTCCGAGGTGGGTGTCATCGACGTCGACCCGGCCAAGGTGATCACCAAGGGTCGCCTGCAGCCCGGGCGGATGTTCCTCATCGACACCGCCCAGGGCCGCATCGTCGACGACGAGGAGCTCAAGACGACGTTGGCCGCCGAGCACCCGTACGGCAGGTGGCTCGAGCAGAGCCTCGTCGAGCTCGACGACCTGGCCGAGCGCGAGCACGTCGTGTTCAGCCACGACAGCGTGCTGCGCCGCCAGCAGCTGTTCGGCTACACCCACGAGGAGCTGAAGATCCTCATCTCGCCGATGGCGGCAAAGGGCACCGAGCCGATCGGCTCGATGGGCACGGACACCCCCATCGCCGTGCTGTCGACGCGACCCCGCCTGCTGTTCGACTACTTCCAGCAGCTCTTCGCCCAGGTCACGAACCCGCCCCTCGACGCCATCCGCGAGGAGGTCGTCACGTCGGTGTCGTCCACGGTCGGGCCGGAGGACAACGTGTTGCGGCCGAGTGCGGCGAGCTGCCGCCAGCTGGTGCTGCCGTTCCCGATCATCGACAACGACGAGCTGGCCAAGATCGTCCACGCCAACGACGACGGCCGGTTCCCGGGGCTGCGGGCGCACGAGGTGTCCGGTCTCTATCGGGTCGCCGGCGGGGGACTGGCGCTCGAGCGGGCGCTGACCGCCATCTGCCACGACGTGTCCGCAGCGATCGACGGCGGTGCCCGCATCATCGTGCTGTCGGACCGCAACGCCGACGCCGTCGAGGCGCCGATCCCGTCGCTCCTGTTGACGGCGGCCGTCCACCACCACCTCGTGCGGACCAAGCAGCGGACGATGGTCGGTCTGCTCGTCGAGTGCGGCGACGCCCGCGAGGTGCACCACATGGCGCTGCTGATCGGCTACGGCGCCGGCGCCATCAACCCCTACCTCGCCTTCGAGTCCATCGAGGACCTCATCGCCCACGACCTCCACGGGCTCGGCTCGATGGAGCCGGCCAAGGCGTTGCGCAACTACATCAAGGCGTGCGGCAAGGGCGTGCTCAAGGTGATGTCGAAGATGGGCGTGTCGACCGTAGCCAGCTACACGGGGGCCCAGATCTTCGAGGCGATCGGGCTCGGCGAGGAGCTCGTCGAGCGCTACTTCACGGGCACGTTCAGCCGGCTCGGTGGCATCGGCCTCGACCAGGTGGCCGCCGAGGTGGCGGCGCGCCACGCCACCGCCCACCCGACTCGGCCGGAGGAGCGCGCCCACCGCAAGCTCGAGCTCGGCGGTGAGTACCAGTGGCGGCGAGAGGGCGAGCTGCACCTGTTCAACCCGGAGACCGTGTTCAAGCTGCAGCACTCGACGCGGGCCAAGCGCTACGACATCTTCCGCCAGTACTCGCGTGCCGTCGACGACCAGTCGAAGCAGCTGGCCACGCTGCGCGGGCTGTTCGAGCTGACGGCGGGGGAGCGGTCCGCGGTGCCGATCGACGAGGTCGAGCCGGTGGCCGACATCGTCCGCCGCTTCTCGACCGGCGCGATGAGCTACGGGTCGATCTCGGCCGAGGCGCACGAGACGCTGGCGGTGGCGATGAACCGCATCGGCGCCAAGTCCAACACGGGCGAGGGCGGTGAGGACGCCGACCGGCTGCACGACCCGGCCCGCCGGTCGGCGATCAAGCAGGTGGCGTCCGGCCGGTTCGGGGTGACGGCCGAGTACCTGACGAACGCCGACGACCTGCAGATCAAGATGGCCCAGGGCGCCAAGCCGGGCGAAGGCGGCCAGCTGCCGGGCCACAAGGTCTATCCGTGGATCGCCAAGACGCGGTACTCCACGCCGGGGGTCGGCTTGATCAGTCCGCCGCCGCACCACGACATCTACTCGATCGAGGATCTCAAGCAGCTGATCCACGATCTCAAGAACTCCAACCCGGCGGCGCGCGTGCACGTCAAGCTCGTCGCCGAGGTTGGGGTCGGCACCGTTGCGGCCGGAGTCAGCAAGGCGAAAGCAGACGTCGTGCTGATCTCCGGTCACGACGGGGGCACGGGCGCCAGTCCGCTGACGTCGCTCAAGCACGCCGGCGGGCCGTGGGAGCTCGGCCTGGCCGAGACGCAGCAGACGCTGCTGCTCAACGGGCTGCGCGACCGCATCGTCGTGCAGACCGACGGGCAGTTGAAGACCGGGCGGGACGTCGTGATCGCCGCGCTGCTCGGCGCCGAGGAGTTCGGCTTCGCCACCGCCCCGCTCGTCGTGTCGGGCTGCATCATGATGCGGGTCTGCCACCTGGACACCTGCCCGGTCGGCATCGCCACCCAGAACCCGGTGCTGCGCGAGCGGTTCAGTGGCAAGCCGGAGTTCGTCGAGACGTTCTTCGAGTACATCGCCGAGGAGGTGCGCGAGCTGATGGCCGAGCTCGGGTTCCGGACGATGGCCGAGATGATCGGCCACGTCGAGGCACTCGACACCCGGGCGGCGATCGACCACTGGAAGGCCGAGGGGCTGGACATCAGCCCGATCCTCGCCGTCCCGCAGAACCCGTACGGCCAGTCGCTGCATCGGACGGTCGAGCAGGACCACGGGCTGGAGGACGCGCTGGACGTCGAGCTGATCCGCCGGGCCCAGCCGGCGATCTCCGACGGGCACCACGTCGACATCGACCTGCCGATCCGCAACGTCAACCGCACGGTCGGCACGATGCTCGGCCACGAGATCACCAAGGCGTGGCACGGCGAGGGGCTGCCCGACGGCACGATCGACATCCGCCTCACCGGGTCGGCGGGGCAGAGCTTCGGCGCCTTCCTGCCGGCCGGCGTCACGCTGCGCTTGGAGGGTGATGCCAACGACTACCTCGGCAAGGGGCTGTCCGGAGGCCGCCTGGTCGTGCTGCCGCCGCCGACGTCGCCGTTCGTCGCCGAAGAGCAGATCATCGCCGGCAACGTGATCGGGTACGGCGCAACGGCCGGAGAGATCTTCCTGCGCGGCGTCGTCGGCGAGCGGTTCTGCGTCCGCAACTCCGGTGCGCTGGCCGTCGCCGAGGGCGTCGGCGACCACGGCTGCGAGTACATGACGGGTGGGCGCGTCGTCGTGCTCGGCACGACCGGGCGCAACTTCGGCGCCGGCATGTCCGGCGGGATCGCCTACGTGTACGACGTCGACGGCAAGTTCGGCTCCCGCCTGAACCAGGAGATGGTCCTGCTCGACGAGCTCGACGCCGACGACCGGGCGTTCCTGCTCGACACGGTCCGCCGCCATCGGGAGCTGACCGGGTCCGCCGTGGCCGAACGGCTGCTGGCGTCGTGGAGCGTCAAGCTGAGCCGCTTCCGCAAGGTCATGCCGCTCGACTACCAGCGCGTGCTGCGGGTCATGAAGCAAGCCGAGGACGACGGCCTCGACGAGGACGCCACCATGCGCAGGGTGATGGAAGCCAGCCATGGGTGACCCCACCCATCTGGGCGCGGACGTTCTCAAACCCCCATCTGGGCGCGCAGGTTCTCGAAATCGAGAACCTGCGCGCCCAGATGTGAGGTGGGCTCGTGGGTGAAGCGACCGGGTTCCTCAAGTGGGAGCGCGCCTTGCCGACCCGCCGGCCGGTGCCGGTGCGGCTGCTCGACTGGAAGGAGGTCTACGAGGACTTCCCGGCCGAGGCCGCGCAGCAGCAGGCCGGGAGGTGCATGGACTGCGGCATCCCGTTCTGCAACAACGGGTGCCCGCTCGGGAACCTGATCCCCGACTGGAACGACCTCGTCTACCGCGACCATTGGCGTGACGCCATCGACCGCCTGCACGCCACGAACAACTTCCCCGAGTTCACCGGGCGGCTGTGCCCGGCGCCGTGCGAGGCGTCGTGCGTGCTCGGGATCAACGCCGACCCGGTGACGATCAAGCAGGTCGAGGTGGAGATCATCGACCGGGCGTGGGACGAGGGCTGGGTCACCCCCCAGATCCCGTCGGTGCGAACCGGCAAGCGGGTGGCCGTGATCGGGTCCGGACCGGCCGGGCTGGCGGTGGCCCAGCAGCTGACCCGGGCCGGCCACGACGTCGTCGTCCTCGAACGGGCCGACCGGATCGGTGGCCTCCTGCGCTACGGCATCCCCGAGTTCAAGATGGAGAAGCGCCACCTCGACCGGCGCCTGGCGCAGATGGAGGCCGAGGGCACCGAGTTCCGCACCAGCGCAGCGGTCGGCGACGGCATCGACATCGAGGTGCTGCTGGCGTCGAACGACGCCATCGTGCTGGCCTGCGGCGCCACCGCGTGGCGCGACCTGCCGGTGCCGGGACGGGAGCTGGCCGGCATCCACCAGGCGATGGAGTTCCTGCCGTGGGCCAACCGGGTCCAGCAGGGAGATCTCGACGAGCCGCCGATCAGCGCCGAGGGCAAGCACGTCGTGATCATCGGTGGTGGCGACACCGGGGCGGACTGCCTGGGCACGTCGCATCGCCAGCAGGCGGCCTCGATCACCCAGCTCGAGATCCTGCCCCGGCCACCCGACGATCGCGCCGGTGACAACCCGTGGCCCCAGTGGAGCCTGATCTACCGGGTGTCGTCGGCCCACGAAGAGGGCGGCGACCGGGTCTACAGCGTCAACACCGAGCGCTTCGTCGACGACGGCGCCGGCAACGTGCGGGCCCTTCTGATCCACGAGGTCGAGCTGGTCGACGGTCGCTTCCAGAAGGTCCCCGGCACGGAGCGCGAGCTGCCGGCCGACCTCGTGCTGCTGGCGATGGGGTTCGTCGGGCCCGAGCAGGGCTCGTGGCTGGACCGCCTGGGCGTCGAGTTCGACGCCCGTGGCAACGTCCAGCGCGACGACGACTTCATGACCAACGTGCCGGGCGTGTTCGTCACCGGCGACATGGGGCGGGGCCAGAGCCTGATCGTGTGGGCGATCGCCGAGGGCCGCTCCTGCGCCGCCGGCGTGGACCGCTACCTCGTCGGCGAGACCACCCTCCCGTCCCCGGTCCTCCCCACCACCCGCCCGCTCACCTGAGTCTGATGGCCTCGGGGCGTGATGCCCTCTGGTAGTGGTGGCCACGTAGGCTCCCGGGCCATGTCGTCGGCACTTGGGCGCAATCTCGCTGCCGTGGCGTTCAGCCTCGGACTCGTGGTGCTCGCCGCGGCGTGCGGCGACGATGAACCACCGGCGACGGCGAACTCCGTCACGATCAAGCCGTCGAGCTACGTGGTGCGGGATGCCGTGACGACCAGCACCGTGCCCGTTGCCGCCGGCCCGGATGCCGAGGGTCGCTGGCCCGCCGAGCAGACCTACACCGTGGTCGAGGAGGACTTCCCGATCCTGATCGCCGACTTGTACGACATCGACGTGTCCGAACTGCGTGAGTACAACGGCTGGGCCGACGACTACTCGGACTTCCCGGACGCCGGCAGCACGGTGCGCATCCCGCCGAACGCGCTCTACATCGACCCGAACGCCACGACGACGACCACCACCAGCGACGAGACCGAGGCGACGGACGAGCCGGCGACCGAGGATTCGACGGAGACCACGCCGGAGGGCGCGCCGGTGGGGTGCACGCCCGGCAGCTACGTCGTCAAGGACGGCGACAACCCGACGTCGATCGCCCAGGACTTCGACATCACGCTCGAAGCACTGACCGCGGCCAACGGCTGGGACGCCGAGTACTCGAACTTCCAGCGGACCGGCGAGTCGGTGGTCATCCCGCCGGGCTCGACCTGCACGACCGTCCCGCCCGGCTGACGTCGCAATCGGCGGTCCTGGCCGGCGCGATCGGCTCACAGCGGCCGATTGCGACGGCCAGAACGGGGATCAGCCCAGGTCGGGCCACGTGCGGGTCGGCGGGCGCCGCCACCCAGCGATGCCCTGGCGGCGGCGCTTCGACAGGTCCCACTGGCGACGCCAGCCGGTGTAGGCCGGTCCGCCGAGCGTCGGGCTGGTCCCGTCGGCCGCCCGCCGGCGGGCCGTCCACCAGTCCGTCGTCGCCTCGTCGGCCAGCGTGGTGACGGCGGTCTGGATGCGGGCGTTGAAACGTCGCGTCGACTCGCCCTCGACCGGGCGCAGCGGCGTTCCGAACACGACCCGGGTGCGTCCCGGCTTCGGACGCTTCATCCCCTTGCCGTAGATCGAGCCGGTGCCGTCGATGAACACCGGGACCACCGGTGCGCCCGTGCGCGCCGACACGTACGCCGCGCCGCCCTTGAACTCCTGGCCCCAGCCGTCCGGCGAACGGCCGCCCTCGGGGTAGATGACCAGGCTCCACCCGTCGGCGACAAGGTCGCGCACGAGGTCGGCCGAACGCCGACCGGTCGACTGACGGTCGATCGGCACGGCGTTCAGCGACAGTGCGGCGAGCGTCGCCTTCCAGCGCTTGTCGAAGAAGTAGTCGGCCGCCGCAGCGACGACGAGCTTGCGCCGCCAGGTCCACGGCACGGCCCGCACCATCAGCGCCGTGTCCAGGTGGCTGTGGTGGTTGGGGGCGAAGATCAGCGGGGCCGGATCGTCGTCGTCGTCGTCGTCGTCGCGGCCGGCGGCCCGGCGCCAGTCGTCGAGGCGGTCGGTGCCGGTGACCTCCGGATCGGCCAGCCCGCGCACGACCATCCGCATCGGTCCCTCGGCGATGACCTCGCGCGCCGCCCTGGCGATCGGCGAGCGGGCCCAGCCCGTGTCGTAGTCGGCGCCGAGTGTGGGTGGCTCCTCGGGCACCTCGACACCGCGTGGCACCGTCGGCCGCCGGTACGGGAAGGCGACGTTGCGCCCGGGCGCCGTGACGCGACCGACGGCGCGCTCGACGCGACCTGCGGCGTGGGCCGCCCGGCGCAGCGTGTGGCGGGGGATCTCCATCGGGCGCCTATCTGACGTCCGCCAGCATCAGCGGCGGCGTGTGCAGGTGGGTGATGGTGGGGGATCGACCGACGGTGTCCGAGGCGATCTCCAGCGCGTCGTCGAGCGTGGATGCGGGCACGAAGCCGAGCCGCCGCACGGCCTTGGCGTCACCGCCGACGATGATCACCCGGCCGCAGTGCGCCATCCCGTGGGCGCCCCAGTACCACATGTAGAACGGGTGCACGCCGTGGTAGGCGTTGCCGGTGCGGTAGAGGTGGCGGTACCAGTCGTCGGTGGCGTAGCGCTCCTCGTATTGCTTGGCGATCACGTGCGGATCGGTCGTGTCGGCCAGCACCTCCTCGTAGAAGTCGATGTAGCTCGGGTGGTGGACCGGGTTGAAGTCGGGCTGCGTCGGGTGGGCCATGATCACGACCCCGCCCTCGCGCACCAGCGGCTTGCCCCGATAGAGGTTGAAGAAGTACCCCAGCCCGGTGCACATCACGAGGATCGGGTTCATGATCGAGTGCACGTTGTACGGGCAGATGTAGGGGATGCCCATGGTCAGGATGTCGGTCTGCCCCTGCACCTCGACGAGCTGCTGGCGGTAGACGTTCTCCGTCGTCACCCGGTGGACGGCGCCGACCTCGCCCGCCTGCACGCTGGTCATCTGGTGCGGCGCCTCGATCGAGTGGAGGATCTTGCGGGCCAACCGCGTCGGCGCCAGCGACAGCGACTTGGCCGTGCCGAGGTACGTCGCCCGGTCCTTGGCCGTCCACTCCCACTCACGCTTGGACAGGAACTCGAAGCTCGACGGGAACGTGTCGTTGTTCAGCGTCGTCTCGATCTGGAAGACCTTGACGCCGGCGTCGACGAGCACCTTGCCCATCCGCCAGTTGCTCTTGTGCAGCTCGCTGTGGCGCTGGTCCATGAAGCTGTGGCTGGCCTCCATGGTCGCCGGGTTGTGGTGGTGGCGCAGCGAGCGGTAGCTGGCCAGCCCGGTCGCCGTGGACTTCCACCCGCCGTCCATGGCGACGAGGTTGATGTTGACGTACACGAGCAGGTCGGATGTGGCCGCCCGCTTGTTGATCTCCACCTCCTCGCCCTGGTCCGTCGTGCCCACGTACTCAAGCGCCGTCGGGTCCTCGGCGTCGTGCTGGGTCAGCAGACCACGCGGCTCGAAGGCGTCGTAGATCCGGTCGCCGATGGCGTGGCGCAGCTCGGCCTCGGTCATGCGGCGGTGCAGGGCCGAGCGCGGCGATCAGCTCGACGTCGTCGACGCCGGCATCGGCGGCGAGGTCGAGCACCGCCTCGATGACGCGCTGGCGGACGTCCGGGCGACGCATCTGGGGGAGCGGCAGGCTGACGTCGTCGAAGGCGATCGTCAGGCGCATTCCGGGGAACAGCAGCGACGGCAGCGGGTCCTGGTCGATCGGGTGGAGCAGGGCGCGGCGGATGGCGCCGTCGATGT
Organism: uncultured Acidimicrobiia bacterium; assembly: GCA_963739975.1. Lineage (GTDB taxonomy): Bacteria > Actinomycetota > Acidimicrobiia > Acidimicrobiales > Ilumatobacteraceae > JALZMG01. The sequence continues at coordinate 60,276 of CAVUCK010000006.1, read as the reverse complement.
CGTCGATCGCCGGTTCCGGCTCGGGCGCGTAGATGACTCGGCTGCGGTCCGGCGGCAGGTTCTCCAGGCTCACGCCCTCACCGCGCCAGAACAGCGTCGGCGGCGTGGAGCGGTCGACCTCGAGGACGAATCCGGGACGGGGCATGGAGGGCTCCTCAGGTCCTCGGGCCGGGCCGAGGGTCGAAGGCGATCTTGATGGCGCCGCGGCGGCCGGCGGCGGCGGCGTGGGCGATGGCGTCGACGTGCTCGTCGAGCGGGTACGTGGCGGTGAGCCACCGTTCGGCCTCGACGACGTCGGCGGTGTCCATCGCCAGCTCGAACGTGGTGACGGTCCGCCCGTCGTCGAGGTGCTCGGTGCCGTAGGTGTAGGCGCCGACGAGCTCGGTCTCGCGGTGCCACAAACCGGTCAGGTCGAGCGTCACCTCGGCCGGCATCCCCATCAGCACGGTGCGGCCGCGCGGCCGCGTGACGGCCAGCGCGTCGGCGATCGAGCGTTCGGTGCCGACGGCGTCGATGGTGGCGTGGGCGCCCGATGACAGGTGGTCGCCGATCAGGTGGCAGCCGACGATCCGCCGCACGGCCCGGGCGAGGTCGGTGGCCGCCACGACGTCGTGGGCGCCGAGCCGGCGGGCCTCGCGCTGCTGGTGCGGGTAGCGGGCCCCGACGACGACGTGGGCGGCAGGCACGTAGCGGACCAGGCCGGCGATCGCCGCCAGGCCCATCGTGCCGGCGCCGAGCACGGCGATCACGGGCCGGTCGGCGGCGGTCACGGAGCGGCAACGGGCGGCGACCAGCGCGGCGTGGATGCCGCCGGCCAGCGGCTCGATCAGCACTGCCCGCTCGTCGGGCACGTCGTCGGCCACACGGTGCAGTTGGGACTCGTGGGCCACGAGCTGGCTGGACCACCCGCCGCCGGTGGCACAGCAGAACCCGGTCTGGATGCCCGCCCCGAGCTCGCCCGTGGCGAGGTGGGCGTAGTCGTCGCCGTCGCCAGGCGCGGCGCCGTCGAAGGGCAGCGGCACGCCGCGGGCAGCGTGACCGAGCACGGGCTCGAGCACGACGCGCGTGCCGTCGTCGAGGCGGCCGACGACCTCGTGGCCAGGGACGAACGGGAAGCTCACCCAGTCGTCGAAGTACGTCGAGGCGTGGCCCTCGATCATCGACAGGTCGGACCCGCAGATCCCGGCGAGGTGCGGGTGGACGCAGTGCCAGCCCGGGCCCGGCAGCTCGGGTGGGTCGACGTTCGTGTACTCGAGCGGCCCGACCCGCACGGCCGCCGCCGGCGCCACCGCCGACGCCACCCGCGCCAACCCCAACCGCCCCACCGACCGCCGCACCTGCAACGCCCTCACGCCCCACCCCCGACCCATCCGAGGGTTTCAGCGCACCCGAGGGTTTCCTGCGCCCCGTCCGGTACGCAAACCCTCCGGTGCATCGAAACCCTCGGATGACGCGTCGTCATGCGAACCGCCGGCGACGTTCGCGCTCGACCATGGATGGACCGATCGGCAGGAGGGGGCGGGGGCCGCCACTGGCCTTGTCCCAGTGCTCGACGAGCCAGCCTCGCTTGCGGGCGATGGCGGCCAGCCGGGTCTCGGGGTTGACGGCGACCGGGAACCCGACCGCCTCCAGCAGCGGCAGGTCGCTCGTCGAGTCGGCGTAGGCCACAGCGTCCTCGATGCGCAGGCCCTCGGCCGTGCAGTAGTCGGTCAGGATCTGGGCCCGCGTCTCCCCGGTCGGCGGGACGCGCAGCATCTCGCCCGAATACGTCCCGTCGGTCCGCACGCTCATCTCGGCGGCGACGATCTCGTCGAACAGCGGCCGTAGGCCCTCGACGGCGAAGTCCAGCGCACCGGTGATGAGGATCGTGCGGTGCCCGGCGGCGCGGTGCTCGCGCACCCGCCGCATGCCGGCCGGGAAGCTCTTGGTCAGGATCAGCTCGCTGAGCAGCTGCTGCGAATCGATCCGGATCTGCTCGACCGGGGCGTCCTCGTAACGGCGGTAGAAGTGGCGCAGGAAGTCGCCGCGGTCGATGCGGTCGAGCTTCAACAGGCCGGGCGCCTCGGCCAGCGTGCGCAGTGCGTAACGGATCCGCTCGTTGCGATCGAGCCGGCGCGTCGCCAGCCACGAGTAGCTGGCCACCACGTTGCTGGCGATCAGCGTGTTCTCCAGGTCGAAGGCGGCGACGGTGCGCTCGGGCGAGAGCACCTGCTTGCGCAGTCGGGCCGTGCGGTCGGTGCTGGTCTTCGTCGGCGTGGTCTTGACCCGGGCGTGCTGGACGATCGACGGCAGGTGGATCGTGCGGATGTACGTCGGCCAGTCGACGGCGCGCGGGTCGAAGGCGAACGCCTCCCGGTCGGCGGCGTCGAGCTCGGCCCACATCGCCATCAGCTTGTCGACCTGGTAGATCGCCTCGCACTCGGTGTACAACCCGTACAGCTCGACGTACTCCAGTGCCCGCTCGACTTCGGTGCGCTTGGTCTCCAGGCGGGCGGCGAAGTCGGCCTGCTTGCCGCGCAGCGGCAGGGACTGGAGCAGCTGCTCGCCGCGGGTGATGACGGTCTTGGCCCGCTGCAGCTGGGACTGCACGCGCCCGCGAGCTGGGAAACGGAACTCGGGGACGACGATCGGCTGGCCCTCGGCGTCGTAGATCGGGTGCTCGGTGAACCACCCGCTGACGTTGTCGACGAGGACGCGGTACTTGAGCGGGTTGATGCCGCCCGAGGCGACCTGGGTGATGTCCGGTGCAGCCTCGGGGCCGAGTGCGGCGACGGTGATGATCGCCGCCACGACGAGATCGACCGGGATGACGTCGACCGTGCCCTCGGGCACGCCCGGGAACTCGCGCAGCAACCCGCGGGCGTACGAGATGAGCACGGGCTCGGCCATGCGGAAGCCGCGGATCCACCCGGGCCGCGGCTCGGCGACCGCCGATTCGATGATCGACGGACGCACGATGCTCACCGGCACGTCGCCCTTCGTGTCCATCAGCGCCTGTTCGCCGAGCGCCTTGGTGAAGGCGTAGGCGTCCGGCCAACCGATGCTGGCGGCGCGGGCCCGGCCGGCGTCGACGAGCTGGTCGCGCACCCAGCGCTCGCGGAGCGACTCCGTTTGCGCCGCCAGCGCAGGGGCGCCTGCGGCGCCTAACCGAGCGCGCGCCTCCTTGCGGAGGTGGACGAGCTGCTCGGGCTGGCGACTGGCCGCCTCGGCGTCGCCGCGCAGCCGGCGGGCGGCGGCGACCTCGGTCCGCCAGTTGAGGCCGAGGTCGAAGGGCCCGTCGCTGACCAGTTCCTCCGGCGCCGTCCCACGCCGGTTGCCGGCCACGTAGCAGGTCGACACGGAGACGAGGTGCGGTCGCACGCCGAGCTCCTGCAGCAGCTGGACGATCCGCGACGGCCCGAGCAGGTTGATCTCGACCGCCGAGTCGAGCGGCGAGTCGAACGACACCGCCGCCGCCGAATGGATGACGACGTCGCACGACGCCACCACGTCGCGGTCCTCGTCGGACAAGCCGAGTCCGTCGGTGCCGACATCACCGGCAATCGTCGTGATCCGCCGCGCCGTCATCTCGGCGAAGGCCTCGACGCCGAGCTCCTTGCGCAGCCGGTCGAAGGCGTCGTTGCGCAGCAGCTCGCGTTCGACGCGCCGAGCGGCTGGCGACCGCTTGCCGTCGCGGACGAGGAGCACCAGGTCGCAGTCGGGGACCGAGCGGAGCAGCCGTTCGACCAGCGCCGTGCCGACGAAGCCCGTTGACCCCGTGATGGCGATGCGCTTGCCGGCGAGCGACTCGGCGATCACGCTCACAGTGTCTACCACGCCTCTCTACCAAATGGTAGACAGACCTGGTGGGACCGCTGCCGACCCGGGAGCGCATCCTCGCCGCGGCACTCGATTTGTTCGGACGGCGGGGCGTCGACGGCGTCTCGCTCGACGAGATCGCGGTCGCTGTCGGGGTGCGCAAGCAGACCGTCCTGTACTGGTTTGCCAGCAAGGAGGAGCTGGTCGACGCCGTCCTGGAGACGATGGCCGGCGAGCTGGCCGTCGTGATCGACGCCGCCGTGCGCGCCGCGCCGCAGGACCCGCTGGAGCGCATCGACGCCGTCGTGCGGGCGGTGTTCCGTCTGGCCGTGCGCCGACCCGCGGTGCTCGGCCTGGTGCGCGAGCTGAGCCGCTTGCCCGGTCCGCAGGCCGAGCGACTGCGGCGGCTGGTCGAGCCGATGATCGATCGCGCCGTCGGGTTTCTGGCCACGGAGATGGCGGCCGGTCGGCTGCGCGACGGCGACCCGCGACTCGTGGCCGCGCTGGCCTACGCCACGGTCACCGGCATCGCCACCGAGCCGGAGGCTTTGCGCGGCGTGGGGTGGACGCCGACGGCGGCCGGCCTGCGTCGCCTGCGCGACGAGCTGCGGGCCTTCTTGCGCGCTGCGCTCCGTCCTCACGGTCAAGGTGCCGAGCCACCAGCGAGCCGCCCGTTCGACCAGCCGAGCTGACGGATCAGGGGTCCGTCATCATCGAGCGCCCGTCGTCGACCAACGCGGCGGCCTCGTCTCCGAGCGCCACCCGCTGGCGCGTCGAGTCGACCATGACGGTGAACATCACCGTTCAGGTGCCGCTCCCGGGTGCCAGCGCTGACACGGCCGAGAACAGTAGGTGAAGTCCTGTCAGCGGGAAGCGACGACGACGAGCTCCTTGCCTGGCCGGTCCGGCGCGTCACGCACGTCCTCGACGGCGAAGCCGGCGTCGTGCAGCGAGCGCTCGACCTCGAGGCGGTCGCGGAAGCGCAGGGTCGACTCTGACGTGCGGACCGCACCGTCGGCGGCGAACACGTTGGTCCTGCGGAACGTGACGAAGGGCAAGCTGACGTCGAGCAAGTCACACCACGCCGTGACCCGCCCGACCCCGGGGACGTCGAGCTGCTCGTACGTGTGCTGACGATCCCACTGCAGCCAGGCCTGCTGCGCCGGGACCCTGGTCTCGAAGACGAGGTGCCCGTCGGGACGCAACGCCGCGGCCGTGGCGCGCAGCGTTGCCGCCCACGCGTCATCGGTGAGGAAGACCTGGGCCACGTTGCCGGTCATCGTCGCCACGTCCACCTGCAGTGGCGGCAGGATGGTGGCGTCGCCGTTGATCCAGCGGACGGCGTCGGCGCCGGGCTTGGCCCGGGCGACATCGAGCGATGCCTCAGCCGGGTCGACGCCGACGACGCCGAGGCCCCGCCGCCCCAACATGCAGGCGAAGGTGCCCGTGCCGCAGCCGATGTCCAGCACCGTGCGGGCGCCGAGCTCGTCGACGATCGCCGCGTACACGTCCAGGTCACTCCGGTCGCCGTCGAACTGGTCGTAGATCTCGGCCAGTCGTCGCTCGGAGAAGATCAGATCAGGCGTCAACCCTCGCCCGGGACGAACTCGTAGCGCCATTGCGGTGGCGGACCGTCGTCGACGAGGACGTAGACGCCGCCGTCGATGCCGATCTCGAGAGGCGGCGGGAACCGCTCCGCACGGCCGACCGCCGGCCCGCCCACGCACCACAGGAACATCCGCTCGCCGACCTCCACCCCGCCAGCCTGTCACGACACCGGTCGAGTTCACTGGACGGATGGAACCGGGGAGCGGGCCGCCGCTTCGTGTCTGGGTTCACCCGGCCGTCGCCGTCCGGCCGTCGGCGATCGAGGGACACGGGCTGTTCGCTACCGCTGCGATCGACGCCGACGTCGTCGTGATGCGCCTCGGTGGCCGACTCGTCACGACGGCGGAGCTACATGAGCTGCTTGCCCGTACGCCCGACGATCAGTACGTCGACACGTTCGCCGTCGGCGGCGACGCCCACCTCGTGCTGCCGTTCCACACCACGGCGCACTATGGCAACCACAGCTGCGACCCCACCCTTTGGGCGGTCGGGCCATACGAGTTGACAACACGCCGACCGATCGTCGCTGGCGAGGAGCTGACCGTCGACTACGGCACGATCTCGGACGACGCCAGCTTCGAGATGGTGTGCACCTGTGGTGCCGCGTCGTGCCGGACGGTCGTGACGGGGGAGGACTGGCGACGACCAGAACTGCAGCGGCGCTACGCCGGGCACTGGCCACCGGGATTGCAGCGCCGCATCTCTGGCTCTGCTGGACGGGAGTAGCGCCGGCCGTCACGCCGGGTCGTTGGCCGCCGTGTACGGCTTGCCCGGCCAGTACGCCCACTCCTCGAAGTCGGCGACGCGACCGTCGGGGGCGAACTGGAGGATCCACAGGTCCCGATACGCCTGCTCCTTCGGCGTCCGGTACTTGACGTCGACGCGGACGACGGCCGTCGTGCCCTCCACGGCGACGACGTCGGCGTGCATCGAGAACGACCGGCCGGCATCGTCGAGCCAGAACGCCTTGATCGCGTCGTGGCCGACCTCGGACGGCTCGTACGGCGATGGGCGATACGCCGCGTCGTCGGTGAACAGCGCGACCACCGCATCGACGTCGTCATCGCGCCACGCCCGTTCGTATCCGTCTACCCAGGCCATCACTTCGTCGTGGTTCACGCCGTCGAGTGTGTTCTGGCGGCGCGGCTGGCGCACGGCGTGAAGGAAGAAACGCCTGGTCAGAGCGGACGTTGAAACAGATATTCGATATAACTGAACTCGGATGTTGGCCGCAATCGAGCAGTTGGGCGACCAACGGGCAGCCGGACCGCGTCGATCCGGAGGCCGCCAACCTGACGATCATCAGCTGAGCGATCCGTTCTACTTCATCCCTTGACCGTGCCGCCCGGGCGATCGGTGATCCGGATGAACCGGGCCTGGGCGAGGTCCGGGTGCAGCGACTCGGCGAGGTCGTTGGCCAGCGACAGGGCGTCGTCGCCCGTGCCGCGCTCCATCGTGATGACGTACCGACCGGGCCGCTGCTCGACGAGCTGAGCGGCGCCCCCCTCACTGCCCGCGTCCTCGGCGACGCGACGTTCTAGCTCGCGCTCGTGCTGCGGCTCACTGATCTCGACCCGCACCTCTGGCAGGACGATGATGCGGGCGCCGCCCGCCTCGTACACGGGCTGCAAGGCCGACGTCTGCTCGAGGCTGGCCCGCTCGGATGCCTCGAGCTGGCCGTTGCCGATCAGGAACAACCCGTCGTTGACGGTCCGGCCGTCTCGTCGAAGGCTGGCCAACCGCTGCGGCGCCAGGTCCGACTGCTCCGCCCGGGTCACGTCGACGGCCACCTCGTCGGTCGGCGCGAGCGTGATCCGCTCACCACCGGCCACGTAGTAGGCCGACCGGCCGTCGCTATCGCCGCGCCGCGCGGAGGGCATTGAAGGCATTCAACCGGCCAGCGCCGGTATTGGCATCGGGTCCGCCGTTGCCGAGGAACATGGGGTCGGCGGTGGCCACGAGGTGGCGCCGGACGTCGGCCTCGCCGAGGTCGGGACGAGCCGACAGCAGGAGTCCGGCCGCGGCGGCGACGAACGGCGTCGCCGATGACGTGCCGTTGAACGTGGCGGTGAGCCCGCCGCTGTAGCCGCGGGCGCCGGAGATGTCCGTCGTGAGGACGTGCACACCGGGCGCCATCAAGTCGAGGCCCGTCCCGAAGTTGCTGCCCCACCAGTTCTCCCCGTCCTGCGACGTCTTGGTCTTGCGGTGGTCCCACTCGTTGGACGCCCCGACGGTGAGGATGTCGGGCAGGTTGCCCGGGTACGACACGTCCATCTGCGAGTTGCCGGCGGCGACGACGACCACGGCGCCCTTGCCCCGACGCCCCTCCGTGCGAGCCCGCCGGAAGGCGTTGGTGATGACGTCGACGGGTGGGCCGCCGCCCCAGGAGTTGGACAGCACGTCGGCTTGGGCATCGTCCCAGCACCAGTCGATGGCGTCGGCGGTGTTGAAGTCATCGAAGATCCACCCCTGACCGCCGTCGCCCTTGGCGATGCGGGCGGCGACCAGCGAGACGCCGTGCGCCAGCCCGGTGACCTTCTTGCCGCGCGAGGCGATGATCCCGGCGCACGCCGTCCCGTGGGCGTCGTCGCCGTCGGGCGCGGCGGTCGGGTTCGAGTCGACGAAGTCGCGCTCGGCGACCACCGCCTTGGCGAGGTACGTGTGCTTCGTGTCGACACCCTCGTCGAGGACGGCGACACGGATCGCCGGGTCACCGGTGGTGATCGTCCACGCCGCCTCCGCGGCCACGTCGGCGCCGATGACCCCGACGGTCCCGTCGTTGTCCAGCGCCCACTGGCCGGGCGCTACGGCATCGCTCGGACCGGGCCGCTGCACGAGGCGCAGGAAGTTGGGGTGGGCGCCGTCGATGCCGCCCCGCTCGTACAGGGCGCGGGCGGCCGCCGCGGCAGCTTGGACCGGGTCGGCGGCGTCGCCGGGGACGGCCAGCAGCGTCTTGCCGTGCGTGCCTTCTTGCGCCACGGTGAGGCCGAACTGGCGGCGGGCCCAGGCCAGATCCGCCTTGCGCGCCCCCATCACGGCGACGGTTGCCGTCGGGATGATCGCCGTGCGGCCGCGCCGCACCGGCTGGATCATCGTGTGGCTCTCGGCGACGACGGCGAAGCGGGACAGGATGCTCGCCGGCTGCGCGGCGAGCAGGTCCATCACCTGGCGGCCCGCCGATTGCGGAACCGTCGGGAACCTCATCGGTCCGGCGGCCGCCGACCTGGCGCCGCGCTGGGGACCTGCCAGGACGCCTTGGATCTCCACGCGCTGCTTGCGATTGTTGCTGTAGTACCCCAGGTACTCGCTCATTTCGGATCCTCCCTCAGATCGAGTTGGGCTCACGAGAGTAGTTGTCGCTGCGGGCGGCCTTCGGCGGTCTCGACGGCCTCGGCCTGGTTCAGCTCGTCGTCGCCGCCTCCCGGAGAACCGCCGCGCTCGGGCGGACGCGGCGGTCGCGATCGATGATCCCGAACGACACGTCGAAACCGTGCAGCCACTCGTAGTTGTCGACCGCTGTCCAGTGGAACAGCCCGCGTACGTCGATGCCGCCGGCAATCGCGTCGGCGACGATCTCCACCCCTCGCCGGAGGTAGTCGGCGCGCACCTCGTCGTCATCCGTGCCGATGCCGTACTCGGCGACGAGCAGCGGGGTCTCCGGAATCTCGGCGTGCAGCCGAGCGAGTACGAGTCCGAGGCCGTCGGGGGAGATGCCGTAGCCGAGCGGTGACCGGGGCGCGTCCGGTGGATGCACTGTGAGCTGGCCGGCCCGCACGCCGGTCGACGAGTAGTAGGAGAATCCGATCAGGTCGAACGCCCCGGCCAGGTCGTCGCGCGTCACCGGCGCCCGACCCGGGACGCGCAGGACACCGTCACGGAACAGACCGAGGCCGGGCATCCACATCCGTTCGTACAGCCGCTCGACCCGCGCCGAGGTCGCTGGGTCCTCGTCCTGGGCGACGAAGGCCGACAGCCCGAAGATCGACGAGACCGGTGCGCCGGTCTGGCGCAGTCGCACTGCCGCCTCGGCGTTGGCCAGGTGGATGGCCTCGTCGACCTGGGCCCGCTCGGTCCGATCGCGATGGCCGGGCGGCCAACCACGGCCGCCGTACGCCGCGTCGGCGTAGTAGTTGACTTCGTTGACCGGCTGCCACCCCGCGACGAACGCGCCGAACGTGTCGGCGACGAAGTCGACATGGCGGGTCCATGCGCCCGTGCGGTTGGCCTCGACGAGGAACCCGCCCGACTCCGTGAACCAGTTCGGCAGCGTGAAGTGGTGCAGGCACACCCAGGGTGCAACGCCCGCCGAACGCGCCGCGGTGAGCACCTGGCGGTAGTGATCGATGGCCGACTCATCCCGCCGGCCCGGCTCGGGCTCGATGCGCGCCCACTCGATCGACAGCCGGTGGTGGGTCAGGCCGAGCCCGGCGAGCAGCGCGAAGTCCTCGGCGTAGCGCGTGGCGAAGCCGTTCCCTTCCCCAGAGATCGGGGCGTTGCCGGCTCGCTCCCACGCCCACCAGTCCGACGCCGGCGCGGCGCCCTCGCACTGCGTGGACGAAGCCCCCGTCCCCCACATGAACGACGCGCTCATGGAAGCCCGAACTGCTGCCGCTCAGCGTCGGTGAGGGTTCGACCGGCCTAGTGCTTCACGTTGTGGCGGCGGCGGGCGTGGCGCTCGAGGGCCAGGTCGATCAGTCGGTCGATCAGCTCGGCGTACGAGACGCCCGCCGCCTGCCACAGCTTCGGGAACATCGAGATGGGGGTGAAACCAGGCATGGTGTTGGCCTCGTTGCAGAGGAACCCGCGGCCACCCTCCTCGAAGAAGAAGTCGACGCGCGCTAGCCCGTCGCAGCGCAGGGCGCGGAACACGTCCAAGGCCAGGCGGCGCACGTCGTCGGCGTCGGCGCCCGACAGCGGCGCCGGCACCAGCAGCTGGGCGCCGTCGGTGACGTACTTGTCCTCGTAGTCGTAGAACTCGGCGCCGGGCACGATCTCACCCGGCGGCGAGGCCTTCGGATCGAGCCCGCCGAGAACGGCCACCTCGATCTCGCGGCCGGTCACGGCCTCCTCGACGACGACCCACTCGTCATAGGTCAGTGCGTGATCGATGGCGTCGCGCACCTCTTCGACCGACTTCGCCTTGCTGACGCCGATCGACGAGCCCATGTTGGCCGGCTTGACGAAGCACGGCAGGCCCAGCTCCTCGGCCACCGCGGCGGGGAGTCCCGGTGTCCGCTGGTGGTCGGCGACGGCTCGGTAGCGGGCCTGCGGGATGCCGTTGGCGGCCAGCACCTGCTTGGCCATCGCCTTGTCCATCGCCACCGCCGACGACAACACGCCGGACCCGACGTAGGCCACGTCGGCCAGCTCCAACAGCCCCTGCACGGTGCCGTCCTCGCCCATCGGGCCGTGCAGCAACGGAAGGACCACGGTCGTGTCGCTCCCCTCGGGCGCCAGCGCAACGTCGGGTGCGATCGACGGCCCGGACGGGTCGAGACGGGACGGCAGCGCGCCGGCACCAGCCTCGAGCGCGTGCTGAGCGACTTCGGCCAGCGCCCACTCTCCCTCCGTCGAGATGCCGATCGGGGTCACCCGATACCGGTCCAGGTCGATGGCGCCCAGGACGTGGGTGGCAGTCACACAGCTGATCTCGTGCTCCGCCGACCGGCCTCCGAACAGGACGATGAGGTTGGTCCGCTCGCTCACGTCTATCGTTCGCTCGCTTGCACTTCGCTTCGCGGACTCCGACGGTACCGTTCGCCGCCGTGCGGTTCCGGGCATCCGACGTGGCCCGCGCCACAAGCGGCCAGCTCCGCGGACCCGATGTCGAGCTCGTCGGCGCCTCGTTCGACACCCGCTCGATCGAACCGGGGCAGCTGTTCGTCCCGATCGTCGCCGAGCGCGACGGACACGACTTCATCTCCGCCGCCGCAGGGGCGGGGGCGGCGGCGACGTTGGCGAGCCGCGACGCCCCGACGACCCTGCCGACCGTCCGCGTCGCGAACACGGGCGAGGCGCTGCTCGACCTCGCCACCTGGGCCCGCCGCCGTCTACCGGCGACCGTCGTCGGAATCACCGGGAGCGTCGGCAAGACCACGACCAAGGACCTGTGCGTGACGGCGATCGGTGCAGGCCGACGGGTGTGGGCCAACACGCGCAGCTTCAACAACGAGCAGGGGCTCCCGGTCACCGTTCTCGGCGCACCCGACGACATCGAGGTGTTGATCCTCGAGATGGGGATGCGCGGGCCGGGCGAGATCGCCCGACTGTGCGCCGTCGGGCAGCCGGACGTCGGCGTCGTGACCGCCGTCGCCGCGGCCCACACCGGGCGGTTGGGTGGGATCGACGGTGTGGCGCGGGCCAAGGGCGAGCTGGTCGAAGCGCTGCCGTCGACCGGGACGGCGATCCTCAACGCCGACGACCAGCGAGTGGCTGCCATGGCCGACCGGACGGACGCCGCCGTGCTGACGTTCGGCTTCGACGCTTCGGCCGACGTGCACATCGACGACGTTCACCTGGACGACCTGGCTCGCGCCCGGTTCACCGCCCGCACGCCGTGGGGGTCCACGGAGGTCCGTCTGCCGGTGAGCGGGCGGCACATGGCGGCGAACGCCGGGGCCGCGCTGGCCGTGGCGGGGGTCGTCGGGGTGCCCATCGACGCCGCCGGACGGGCCCTCGGCGCGGTCGAGCTGTCCGCCCGGCGCATGCAGATCCTGCCCGCCCCGGACGGCGGCATGGTCGTCAACGACGCCTACAACGCCAACCCAGCGTCGGTCGGGGCGGCACTGGAGGCGTTGGCGGCGATGGACGCCGATCGCCGGATCGCCGTGCTGGGACTGATGGCCGAGCTCGACGATCCGGCCGGCGAGCACGCCGTGATCGCTGCCAGGGCGGACGCCCTCGGCATCGAACTGGTCGCTGTCGAGACCGAGCTCTACGGTCGAGCCGCCATCGCCCGAGCCGACGTCGCCGACCAGTTGGGTCGCATCACGGCGCGGACGGCGGTCCTCGTCAAGGGCAGCCTCGTGGCCGGCCTCGGCCCGGTCGCCGACGCCCTCGCGCGGTGACGTTTACGTCCGGATTCTGGTTGCCCCGGTAACCAGAATCCGGACGTAAACGGGGGCTCAGCGCCCGGCGACGATGCCGGTGTCTGCCGGCTCGTCGTGCGGGACACCCTGCGGCAGGTACGCCGACTGGGGCAGGCGGCGCAAGTCGCACCACCGGGCCAGTCCGACCGCAACCACGGCACCCAGGCCGAGGACCCAGCGGGCACCGATGGCGTCGATGACCGGACCGAAGATCAAGTTGCCGATCGGCACCGATCCGCCGAACGCCATGAACCACAGGGGCATCGTCGCTGCCCGCTCGGTGTCCGCCAGGTTCTCCTGGAAGATGGTGATCAACGCCGTCGCCGTGAGGAAGTAGGCGAAGCCGAGCACGAAGGCGATCGGGAACGCCGGCCCCGGCGACCGCACGACGGCGAAGGCGGCGAGGCTGATGGCGAACAGCACCAGCCCATCGGTGACCAGACGACGCCGATCGATGTGGTGGAGCACCGTTCCCACCGCCAGGGCGCCCAGGCAGGCGCCGAGGCCCCACACCGTGTACAGCAGCTTGTAGGCGGCGTCGTCGACGTCCATGTCGAAGTTGCGGCTGGCGACGGACGGGAACAGTCCGACGTACACCAGGCAGACGACGGAGAAGATGCACATCGTCAGGAGCGCCCGGGAGATCACGGCGCGGCCGCGAGCGATGTTGATGCCGGTCAGCAGACGTCGCCACCCCTGCTCCGGGTGATGACCGCGGACGTCCGGGATCGTGACCATGAGGATGGCGGCGATCAGGAAGAGGTACGTCGCAGCGTTGACGACGAACAGCTGCGAGGTGGTCGCGCCGGCCAGGGCGAGCAGCGCCGCCAGCGCGGGGCCGAGGACGCGGCTGGCGTTGATCATCACCGAGTTCAGGCTGACCGCCCCGGCCAGATCGGCGCGCTGGACGAGCAGCGGCACACTGGCCTGGAACGCCGGCGCGTTGAGCGCGTTGCCGGTGCCGATGACCAGCGAGACGGCGAACAGCGTCCACAGCGGCGCGTCCGTCGCCACCAGCACGGCGAGCGCCACGCTGAACACCATCTGGATCGCCTGCATGGCGATGAGGTACGGCTGGCGAGGGAAGCGGTCGGCCAGCACGCCCGCCGGGATCGACAGCACGAGCAGCGGGCCGAGCTGCGTGAACACCAGCAGTCCGACGAGCGTTGCTGACCCGGTGCGGAACTCGATGTATGCCGGCAACGTGAAGTTCTGCATCCACGTGCCGATGTTCGACAGGAACAGCCCGAACCAGATGAGCCGGAACTCCCGGTAGGCCAGGGCGGCGCGCGCCGTCCCCGGTCGGTGCGAGTGGGGGAGTGCGGCGACGTCGGACATGGGGGAGCGAGGGATCGACCAACGTACCGACCATCCACCGTCCGCTACGGGGTGGATGCGACCATCGACAGCCCATGACGCAGGACATCGGTCACATGCACACTTGCCCCGCCGGCCAGCCCGAGCGGTCACCGCTGGCGCCGTTCGCCGAGTGCCCGCTGTGCGGTGAGCGCCTCACGCCCGAGCACGCCCACCAGCGCTGCCGCGCCTGCGGCTGGCGCGATTCTTGCTGCGATTAGCGGCTCACGGTCGCGCTGGTACTTTCGGGGCATGACCATGCAGGCGGGACCCGTCAACGATTCGATGGCCGCACTGACGAGGGGTGCCGCCGACCGCTACGGAGACCGCGTGGCCGCCCGCTACAAGCGCGGCGACGAGTGGGACGAGATCACCTACGCCGAGCTGTGGGATCGCGTGCAGGGCATCGCCCTCGGGCTCGTCGACCTCGGCGTCGGGGTCGGCGACCGCGTGTGCGTTCTCGCCAACACCCGCCTCGAGTTCACGATCGTCGACCTCGCCGCCTCGACGGCTGGGGCGATCGTCGTCCCGGTGTACCCGACCAACTCGGCTGACGAATGCGAATGGGTCGTCGGCAACTCCGGCGCCACGCTGATCTTCTGCGAGAACGAGTCGCAGGTCGCCAAGATCGACGAGGTCCGCTCGCGCCTGCCGGACCTGCAGCACATCGTCGTGATCGACGGCCACCCGTCGGGCACCATGACGCTGGAGGAAGTCGCCGCCCGCGGCGCCGACGGCGACGCCTCCGAGCTCGAGCGGCGTGCTGCAGGCGTCGGTCCGGATGACGCCTGCCTGATCATCTACACGTCGGGGACGACTGGTCGCCCGAAGGGCGTGGTGCTGACGAACAAGGGGTTCGCCGCCGGCCGCCGCGCTGCCGTCGACATGGCGCTGTTCGGCGACGGCGACGTGGTGTACCTCTTCCTGCCGCTGGCCCACGTCTTCGCCCAACTCATCCAGGCCGACTGCGTCGAGGTCGGGGCGACGATCGCGTTCTGGGGCGGTGACGCCACGCAGATCGTTCCCGAGCTGGGCGTCATCAAGCCGACCGTGCTGCCGTCCGTCCCGCGCATCTTCGAGAAGGTGTACGCCCTCGCGATGGGCATGGTGCCACCCGGCGACGAGGACAAGGTGGAGCAGGCGATCCAGCTCGGCCTCGCTGTGCGCAAGGCCCGCCGGGCGGGCGAGGACGTGCCGGCCGAGCAGGCGGCGGCGTTCGAGAAGGCCGACGGCGAGATGTTCGCCCTGATCCGTGGCATCTTCGGCGGCAACGTGCACCTCGCCATCTCGGGCGCCGCGCCGATCGCCTCGGAGATCCTCGAGTTCTTCTACGCCGCCGGCGTGCCCGTCTTCGAGGGTTGGGGCATGACGGAGACCACGTCGCTCGGCACGCTCAACCTGCCGGATGCATTCCGCTTCGGCACCATCGGTCGACCGGTCGACGGAGTGGACGTGCGCATCGCCGATGACGGCGAGATCGAGATCGCCGGCGACATCATCATGCGCGAGTACTGGCGCAACCCCGAGGCCACAGCGGACACGATGACCGCCGACGGCTACCTGCGCACGGGCGACCTGGGGTCCATCGACGACGACGGCTACGTGTCCATCACCGGCCGCAAGAAGGACATCATCATCACGGCCGGCGGCAAGAACCTGACGCCGGCCAACCTCGAGGGCGACCTGCGTCGTTCACGCTGGATCTCCCAGGCCGTCATGTACGGCGATCGCAAGCCGTACCCGGTGGCGCTGATCACGCTCGACCCCGAGGAGGTCGTCCCGTGGGCGCAGCAGCACGGGCTGCCCACCGACATCGGCGAGCTGGCCGAGACGCCGGAGCTGACCAAGCTCATCCAGGACGAGCTGGACGCCGCCAACTCCCAGTACGCCAAGGTCGAGCAGATCAAGCGCTTCAAGGTGCTCGATCGCGACTTCGCCGTCGAGACGGGCGAGCTGACCCCGTCGTTGAAGCTGAAGCGCAACGTCGTCTACGACAAGTTCGGCTCCGCCTTCGACGACCTCTACGGCTGATCAGTCGGAGAGCATCTCGGCGTAGCCCTCGAGCGTCGACGCCGGTCCGCTGACGATGAAGCTGGTGATGCAGGTGTCGCGCCACTTGGCCAGGTCGTCGCGGATCTTCTCGGGCGGCCCGACCAGCGCCACGTCCTCGACCATGGCCAGCGGGATCTCCGCCGCCGCCTCGGCCTTCTTGCCCTGCAGGTAGAGGTCCTGGACCTTGAGGGCGACGTCCTCGTAGCCCATCCGGGCGAACACCTCGAAGTGGAAGTTGGCACCGCGGGCGCCCATGCCGCCGGCGTAGAGGGCGACGAACGGGCGGATCAGGTCGGCGCACTTGTCCACGTCGTCGCCCGGGATGATCAGCAGGTTGGAGACGACCTCGAACCGGTCGGCCTTGCCTGGGTCGTCCGCCGCGGCGAAGCCCTTGGCCAGGCACTCGCGGTAGAAGCCGTCCTCCTTCGGGGCGAAGAACAGCGGGAGCCAGCCGTCGGTGATCTCGGCGGCGAGGGCGACGTTCTTCGGCCCCTCGGCGGCGAGGAAGATCGGGATCTCCGAGCGCAGCGGGTGGACGGTCGACTTGAGGGGCTTGCCCAGCCCGGCGCCGCCCGACAGCGGAAGGTCGTAGAACTCGCCGTGGTGGTCGAGCGGCGCGTCGCGTGCCACGATCCGCCGGATGATGTCGACGTACTCGCGGGTGCGGGCCAGCGGGCGCGGGTAGGGCTGGCCGTACCAGCCCTCGACGACCTGCGGGCCGGATACCCCCAACCCGAGGATCACCCGGCCGCCCGAGAGGTGGTCAAGCGTGATCGCCGCCATCGCCGTGGCCGCAGGGGTGCGCGCCGAGAGCTGGATGATGCCGGTGCCGAGGCGCAGCCGCTCGGTGTGCGCACCCCACCAGGCCAGCGGGGTGAGGGCGTCGGACCCGTAGGCCTCGGCCGTCCACACCGAGTCGAACCCGAGTCGCTCGGCCTCCTTGATCCCCTCCAACGCCCCGGCCGGCGGCCCCGCCGACCAGTAGCCCGCTCCGTACCCAAGCGTGATGCGACGATCCATGGTCGCCGACGGTAGACGGCCGGGGTACTACGGTCACCGGGGTGAGCGACTTCCAACCGCCAGACCAACAGCCCCCGCCGCCGGGGCCTCCGTCCTACACGCCGCCACCGGGCGTTGCGCCGGCGGGGCCGGGGACGGGGTATGTCCCGGTGCCGGTCGGGCAGGTGCCGCCCCGTTTGGGTGGCGCGTACTACAGCCCGGGGATGGTCATCCTGCTGTCGATCGTCACGATCGGCGTCTGGACGTTCCTGTGGTCGTATCGGACCAACGAGGACCTCAAGAAGTACAACGGCGACGGGATCGGCGGTGTGCTCGCCGTGGTGCTCAACCTGCTGCTCGGCGTGGTGCTGATGTTCACGATCCCCAACGAGATCAAGAACATGTACGAGCGAGACGGGCGTGAGAGCCCCGTCCGGGCCATCTGGGGTCTGTGGTTCCTGCTCCCGATCATCGGGCTGTTCATCTGGTACTTCAAGGTCCAGAACGCACTCAACGACTTCTGGTTGAGCAAGGGCTCCCAGCCGGAGTGATCCCGGCCGCCGGCCGTCAGTGGCCGGGGTCGAAGGTGACCGGGAGGTGGTCGGGGCCGAAGATCCCGACGGCGTTCGGCTTCCAGGTCGGCTGACCGTCGAGGGCCAGGCCGGGCATGCGGCGGGCCAGCAGCGGGAGCGCCTCCTGCAGCTCGGCGCGCGCCAGGGCCGCGCCGAGGCAGTAGTGGATCCCTGATCCGAACGTCAGCTGGGGCTGCCGCGTCGGCTCGCGGGTGATGTCGAACCGGTCCGGGTCGCTGAACACCGTGGGGTCGAAGTTGGCGGTGGCCAGCGACGTGCCGATGAACGTGCCCTTGGGGAACAGCACGTCTCGGTACACGATGTCCTCGCTGGCGAAGCGGGCCGTGCCGCGCACGGCGCCGAAGTAGCGCATCGTCTCCTCGACGGCGCGGGACGCCAGGTCGGGCTGCTCGGCGAGCAGCTTCCACTGCTCGGGGTGCTCGGCGAGCAGGGCCACCGAGCACCCGAGCTGGTTGCGGGTCGTGTCGGTCCCGGCGATGATCACCGCTTCGACCATCATCACCAGCTCCGCGGTCGACAGCTTGTCCCCGGCCTCCTCGGCGGCGATGAGCTCGGTGAGCAGGTCCTCGGCGGGCTTGTCGCGCCGCTCGGCGATCAGCCCACGGGTGTACTCGTCGAGCTCGTCCTCAGCTGCGCTGATCAGGGGGAGGTCCTCGGCCAGGTTGCCGTTGAAGATCCGCAGGACGTCGGTCGCCCAGCGACTGAACAGCTTCCAATCCTCCTTCGGCGCACCGAGCAGCTCGCAGATGATCGGGATCGGGTACGGCTCGCAGATGTCGACGGCGATGTCCGCCCGACCGCGTGCTGCCACCTCGTCGACGAGGCCGTTGACGACCTCGCGCATGAACGGGCGCAGCCGGTCGGCGACGCGTGGCGAGAATGCCCGCCCGACCAGACGGCGCAAGCGAGTGTGCTCATCGCCCTCCGCCGACAGGATCCCCTGCGGCCGGTCGGCCATCGCCTCGGGCATGGCGACGCCGGACAGCTCGAAGATCTTGGACGTCGCGCTGTGCCACCGCTTGTCGCGCAGCATGGCGCTGACGTCGTCGTAGTGGAGGATCGAGAACCCGATCGCGTTGCGGGCGATCCAGCTCTGCTCGGAGGCCAGCCGCCGTTCCTCGCGAGTGGCGGTTCGGCTGCGTGCACCCTCCTCCTCCAGGACGGGGAGATCGAGGTCGCGCGCCAATGTCGGGGTTCCCATGCGTACCGACGGTAGCCGTAACGATGCCTCGCAAGCTCGGCGTGCCCCGCTGGCGCTCGGCCGGGGTCGAGTGCTCACTGCGTCGGGGGCCAAAGCGTCAGAAGCTCGGCGAGGTCCCGACCCACTACGGTCGCCCCGGTGCGCCCTTGGGGGGTGAGGAACGTGGCTCGAGGGCGCCTGGCGACGGCCGATCCGACGCGGCTGGTGTCGGGGGCCACCGTGGTCGCGCTGTTCGTCGTGCAGCTCGTGTGGTTCCCGTTGCCGCTCGGCCTGTGGATCGATGGCCTGGCGCGTGGCGTGCTGGGGGCGATGTTGGCCATCGGGATGGCGCTCGTGTACCGGGCCAACCGAGTCGTCAACTTCGCCCAGGCCGATCTCGGCCAGGTGCCCACCGGCTTCGCCGCCGCCTTCATCCTGTTCTGGGGGTTGCCGTACCTGGTCGGGCTCGGGGTGGGGCTCGTGCTCGCCGTGCTGCTCGGGGTCGTCGTGGAACTGGCCATCGTGCGCCGGTTCCGCCACTCGCCGCGCCTGGTCGTCACCGTCGCCACGCTCGGCATCAGCCAACTGCTCGTCGTGCTCGGGATCCTCGTGCCGCGCTGGTGGGGCCGCAACCTGGCCAGCGAGCGCATCGCCCCGCCGCTCGACTGGACGTGGACGATCGGGCCGGTGATCCTCAACGCCAACCACATGATCGCCCTCGTGGTCGGGCCGATCTGCATCGCCGGCGTGGCGTGGTTCCTCGGGCGCAGCCGGCTGGGCACGGCGATCAGGGCGACCGCCGAGCGCACAGATCGAGCGGCGATGCTCGGGATCCCGACGGCCCGGCTGAACACGGTGGTGTGGGGGATCGCGGCGCTGCTGTCGTTCGTCGCCCTGTTCCTCAAGGCCGGCATCAGCGGGGTGCCGATCGGGTTCGCCGCTGGCCTGCCGCTGTTGATGCTGGCGCTCGCCGCATTGGTGATCGGGCGATTGGAGCGATTGCCAACCGTGACGTTCGCCGCCATCGCCCTGGGACTGCTCGAGTTCGGCGCCCTCAACAACAGCGACTCGCCCGTGCTGGCCTACCCGATCATGGCGGCGGCGATCTTCGTCGTGCTGCTCGTCCAGCGCCCCAGCAGTGCGCGGCGCGACAACGACGCGACCAGCAGTTGGCGTGGGGCCGAAGAGGTCCGCCCGCTGCCGGCCGGGGTACTGGCCGACCCGGTCGTCAGCACGGTGCGCTGGACGCTGGTGGCGATGGCCGTCCTGGCGGTGCTGCTCGTGCCGCGCATCCTCCCGGTCGGTTACGTGATCAAGGGGACGGCGCTGATCGCCTTCGCCGTCATCGGCATCTCGCTCGTCGTCCTGACGGGATGGGCCGGGCAGATCTCGCTCGGGCAGATGGCGATCGTCGGGATCGGTGCCGCCGTCAGCGCCACGTTCACGTCGCGCTGGAGCATCGACCTCAACCTGGCCCTGGTCGTCGGCGGCGTGGTCGGTGGGCTCGCCGCGTTCGCCGTCGGGGTGCCGGCCCTGCGCCTGCGCGGCCTGTACCTCGCCGTCACCACGTTCGCGCTGGCGCTGGCCACGGAGCGCTGGTTGCTGAACAGCACGTACTTCGAGTGGTTCCCGGCCCCGGACGAGCGCTTCGAGCGACCACCGCTGTTCGGGCGGATCGACGTCGAGTCGCCGACGGCGTTCTACTACTACTCGGTCGCCGTGCTGGCCGTCGTCTACGTCGCGGTGCGCGGGATCCGGCGGTCCCGGACCGGCCGGGTGATCATCGCCATGCGGGAGAACGAGCGCGGCGCCCAGGCCTACGCGGTGCCCGTCGTGCGGGCCAAGCTCACGGCGTTCGTGATCAGCGGAGTCGTCGCCGGCGTGGCGGGGGCGCTGCTCGTGCACGGCAACCGGTCGTTCACCGGCACTCAGTTCGGGGTCGGCGCCAGCTTCGAGGTGTTCACCTCGGCGGTGATCGGCGGGCTCGGCTCGCTCGGCGGGGCGCTGCTCGGCGCGCTGTACCTGCGCGGCACGCGCTGGTTCATCACCTCGCCGGAGTGGCAGCTGCTGTCCACGGGCGTCGGCGTGCTGGTCGTGCTGCTGATCCTCCCCGGCGGGTTGGGCAGCCTGTGGGTCAAGCTGCGCGACGTCGTCGTCCGGCTGCTCACCCGGCGTCGGTCCGCCGCTGGCGACGAAGACGTCGCGTCGCCCGCGGCCGAGTCCGAGCCCGAGCCCGAGCCCGAGCCCGCTGGCGTATGAGCCGGTTCAGCGCCGCCGTGCGCCACCCGATGACGTGGCTGGGCAGCGTGTGCGGCGGGGAGTCGGCCTACCCGCTGGTCGTGCTGTTCGGGCTGAACGCCGTCGACGAGCTCGACCGCACGGCGTTCGGCATCCTCCTGCCGAACATCCGCGACGAGTTCGGTCTCGACACGACGACCGTGCTCGCGCTCGTCGCCGTGTCCTTGGTCGCTGCACTCGCCCTGCAGGTGCCGATCGCCCAGTTCGCCGATCGGTCGCGGCGCGTGCCGCTGGCCATCGCCGGTGCGCTGGTCTGGGGGTTCTTCAGCGGGATGACGGGACTGGCCGTCGGCGTGGTCATGCTCGTCATCGCCCGCAGCGGCAGCAGCATCGGCAAGGCGGTGATCGATCCGACGCACAACTCGCTGCTCGCCGACTACTACCCGATCCAGTCCCGCATCGGCGTGTTCAGCACGCACCGGGCGGCCAACGCCGTCGGCAGCTTCGTGGGTCCGCTGGCGGCCGGGCTGCTGGCCTTCTCGTTCGGGTGGCGCGTGCCGTTCCTCGTCTTCGCCGTCCCCACCGTCGTGTTCGCCGTCCTCGCCTTCCGGATGGTCGAGCCGACGCGTGGCCGCTGGGAGCGCGAGGCGACGGGCGCGCGGGACGAGGTCGTGGTGACCGAGGAGGCCGTGCCCTCATATGCCGAGAGCTGGCGGACCGTGCAGAAGATCGACACGTTGAAGCGGCTGTGGTGGAGCCTCCCGTTCATCGCCACTGCGCTGATCGGCTTCGTCGTCCTGGCGTCCTTGTTGTACGACCAGCAGTTCGGCCTCGACGAACGCGGTAGGGGCATCGCCGCCGCCGTGGCTGAGCCGTTCCAGCTTGTCGGGCTGGTCGTCGTGCACGCGCATCGTCACCCGCCGCTTCCTCGGCGACATGGGCGGCCTCATCCGATTCCTGTCACGCGTCGCGATCGGCACGGCGATCGCCTTGGCCGGTTTCGCGCTGGCCCCGAACCTCGGCATCGCGGTTGCCCTCAACTGCGTCATCTCAGCGGCTTTCTCCGTGCTCGCGCCGGGCATCCTCGTCGCGCTCTCGCTAGCCATCCCCCCGCGGGCCAGGGCGACGGGCTTTTCGGTCGCCTCGCTCTGGGTGATCCCCGGCCTGGTGGTCCTCCCGCTGATTGGCTGGGTCGACGACCACTTCGGCATCCGCTGGGGGATGCTGGTGACGGTGCCGATGTTCATCATCGGCGCCCTCATCCTCGGAACGGCGCGGCACGTGATCACTGCCGACATCGCCCAGGTGTGGCAAGCCTCGGCGGCGCGCAGCGAGGCGCTGTACCAGCGCCGGCAGGGGCAGGCGGACTTGCTGCTCGTGCGGGCGCTGGAGGCCGGCTACGGCGACCGGCAGGTGCTGTTCTCCGTCGACATCGACGTGAAGGAGGGCGAGATCGTCGCCCTGCTGGGCACGAACGGCGCCGGCAAGAGCACGCTGCTCAAGTCGATCAGCGGCGTCGTCGAGGCCGATCGTGGCGCCGTCATCCTCGACGGCCGGGACATCACCCATGCGCCACCGAACGAGGTCGCCGCACTCGGCATCACCCAGATGCCGGGTGGTCAAGGCGTGTTCGGGTCGCTGACCATCGACGAGAACCTCCGCCTCGCCAGCTGGACTCGCCGCCGCGACGGGCCCGGCGTCGACGCGTCCATCGCCGAGGTGTTCGACCTGTTCCCGGTGCTGGCCGAGCGCCGGTCGCGCTCGGCGGCCGACCTGAGCGGTGGCCAGCAGCAGATGCTCGCCCTCGGCATGGCCTTCGTCGCCAAGCCGCGGGTGCTGCTGATCGACGAGCTGTCGCTGGGCCTGGCGCCGGTCGTCGTCGGCCAGCTCCTGCCGCTGGTGCGCCGACTGGCCGCCGACGGCGTGGCCATCGTCCTCGTCGAGCAGAGCGTCAACGTGGCGCTGACCGTCGCCGAGCGGGCCTACTTCATGGAGCGTGGCACGATCCGCTTCTCGGGGCCGACGGCCGAGCTGCTGGAACGCGACGACCTGCTGCGCTCGGTCTTCCTCACCGGCGCCGTCGCGCCGACCGAGGCTGCCGTGGCGCGGGCCGAGGTGCTCGACGACGAGCCCGACGCGGCGGCCGCCGTGCTGGAGGTGGAATCGCTGGTCTGCGCGTTCGGCGGCATCCGTGCCGTCGACGAGGCGTCGTTCGCCGTGGCCCGGCGCGAGATCGTCGGCGTGATCGGACCGAACGGCGCTGGCAAGACGACGGTCTTCGATCTCATCAGCGGGTTCACGCCGCTCCTCAGCGGTCGGGTCGTGCTCGACGGTGTCGACATCACCACGATGAACCCGTCGGAGCGGGCGGCGCGGGGGCTCGGAGCGCAGCTTCCAGGACGCTCGCCTGTTCCCCGAGATGACCGTCAGCGAGGCGCTGGCCGTCGCCCTCGAGCGGTGGGTGCACAGCCGCAGTGCGGTGGCTGCCGCCTTCCGGCTGCCGACGGTGTTCGACGACGAGGAACGCACGACCCAGCGCGTCGACGAGCTGATCGAGCTGATGAACCTCGGCGACTACCGCAACTCGTTCGTGCGCGAGCTGTCGACCGGGACGCGACGCGTGCTCGATCTGGCCTGCCTGGTCGCTCATCGGCCGACCGTCGTGCTGCTCGACGAGCCGTCGAGCGGCATCGCCCAGCGTGAGGTCGAAGCGCTGGCGCCGGTGCTGCGCCGCCTGCGCGACGAGATGGGCGCCAGCCTCGTGCTGATCGAGCACGACATCCCGCTCGTCGCCTCGATCTCGGACCGGTTGATCGCGCTCGAGGTGGGGCAGGTCATCGCCAGCGGGCCGCCAGCGACGGTGCTGGAGCACCCGGCCGTGCTAGAGAGCTACCTCGGCACCAGCCAGGTGGCGCGGGAGCGTTCGGGGATCAGGGGGTAGACGTGCAACCAGCGAGTGCATCGGGCGCGCGAGACGGCGGCGGCAACCGCCAGCTGAAGCGGTGGGGACCGATCATCGGCGTGCTCGTCGTCGCCATCGTGGGCGTCATCGTGCTCGTCGCCACGCGCGGCGGCGGTGACGACGACGACACCGTCACGTCGGCCACCACGACCGTCGCCGCGGTGACCGCGCCGGCGTCGACGTCGCCGGCCACCTCGGCCGCCGCGGGCACCACGGCCAGCGAGGGATCGGCACCCGACACGACCACCGGGGGCGACACCGAGCCGTCGACCGCCCCGACCACGGCGGCCGAGATCACGTTCCCGCTGTCGTTCAGCCAGGCCGAGGAGCAGGGCCTCGACATCGAGTTCGGCGAACGGTGCGACCCGGAGACGGGGCGGCTGGCCGTCCCCGACTTCTTCGCACCGGAGTGCTACGCGCCGTTCGACGGCGACAACGGCGGGGCGACGGCCCCGGGCGTGACCGCGGAGGAGATCACGGTCGTCGCCTACATCGGCCAGGAGGCCGACCCGATCATCAAGTACGTCACCGATGCCATCGACAACGACGACACGAACGAGGACCTGGCCAACACCGCCCGGGAGCTGGTCCGCTACTACGAGACGTACTACGAGCTGTACGGCCGGACCGTCAACCTGCAGATCTACGAGGGCACGGGCGGCGCGCTGGACGAGGTCGCGGCGCGCGCCGACGCCCAGCAGATCGCCGAGGAGTTCCAGCCCTTCGTCGTGCTCGGTGGCCCGGCACTGACCAGCGCCTTCGCCGACGAGCTGGCGGCGCGCCAGATCATGTGCATCCAGTGCACGCCGGGACAGCCGGCCGAGTTCTACGTCGAGCGCGACCCGTACGTGTGGGCCATCGACGGCGCCCAGGTGCAGAAGCAGGAGCACGCCCTGGAGTTCATCGAGAAGCAGTTGATCGGCAAGCCGGCCGTGCACGGAGGCGACGCGGTGACGGGCCAGACGCGGGTGTTCGGGCTCGTGTACATCGAGAGCAGCGCGGCGTCCCGGGAGCTGGCCGAGCGGTACGCCGCCGAGATGCAGGCGTTGGGTGCGCCGTTCGTCGAGGTGATCCCGTACCAGCTCGACCCGGCGACGATCCAGCAGACGGCGTCGCAGGTGATCACCCGACTCAAAGCGGCCGGGGTGACCACGGTGGTGTTCACCGGGGACCCCGTGGCGCCGCGCGACTTCACCGCGCGAGGCGACGGCCCAGGAGTACTTCCCGGAGTGGTTGATCTCGGCGGCGACGCTGGCCGACACGACGGCGTTCGCTCGCACGTACGACCAGCAGCAGTGGGCGCATGCCTTCGGGGTCACGCAGCTGGCGGCGCGCAACCGGCCCGGCACGATCGGGTACTACGCCCTGTACCAGTGGTTCAACGGCGTCGAACCGCCGGCCGCCGACACGATCGGGGTGTTCCAGCCGCCGTTCGCCGTGTTCTTCTCCACGGCCCAGGCGGCCGGCCCCGACCTGACGCCGGCGACGTGGCGGGACGCGCTGTTCGCCGGAGAGGGTACGCAGGCAGCGATCAGCCAGCCGTTCCTCTCGTGGGGCGAGCACGGCTACTGGCCCGAAGCCGACTACAGCGGCATCGACGATGCCACCGTGATCTGGTGGGACCCGGTCGCCACCGGCCCGGACGAGATCCGCAAGGAGGGCACCGGGATGTGGCAGTACGTCGAAGGCGGCACCCGTTACCTGCCGGGGGAGTGGTCGACCGAGGACCAGCTGTTCGTGCCCGACGGCGCCGTCTCCCTCTACGAGACGCCGCCCCCCGGCGAGGACCCCCCCGACTACCCGTCCCCCGCCGGCTGACCCGCCCCCGTTCAGGTTCTCAAGCGTTTTCAGGGCCCAGATCTGGGCCCTGATCCTCAGGAGAACCGATGGGCCGGAGGGAGCAAGCCCATCGTCCGGTTCCGTGGTACAACTCGTCCATGCAGGGCTTCGACAACTTCATCGGAGGGGAACGGGTGCCGGCCGCTGACGGCCGCACCACGCCCGTCGTCGATCCGGTGACCGGGGAGGAGTACGCCACTGCCGCGCTGTCGGGTCCACAGGACGTCGACCGCGCGATGCGGGCGGCGGCCGAGGCGTTCGAGACGTGGCGTGACGCCACGCCGTCCGAGCGGTCGCTGGCGATGTTCCGCATCGCCGACGCCGTCGAGGCCCGGGCCGACGAGCTGATCGACCTCGAGGTCCGCAACACCGGCAAGCCGATCGGCCTGACGCGGTCCGAGGAGATCCCGCCGATGGTCGACCAGATCCGCTTCTTCGCCGCCGCCGCCCGCAACCTCGAGGGCAAGAGCGCCGGCGAGTACATGGCCGGGCACACGTCGATGCTGCGCCGCGAGCCGGTCGGCGTCTGCGCCCAAGTGGCACCGTGGAACTACCCGATGATGATGGCCGTCTGGAAGTTCGCCCCGGCGATCGCCGCCGGCAACGCCGTCGTCCTCAAGCCCAGCGACACAACACCGGCGTCGACGACGCTGCTGGCCGAGATCGCCGCCGAGTTCCTGCCGCCGGGCGTGTTCAACGTGATCTGCGGCGACCGCGACACCGGTCGAGCGATGATCGACCACGACGTGCCGGCGATGGTCTCGATCACCGGCTCGGTGCGCGCCGGGATGGAGGTCGCCGGCAGCGCGGCGACGCGCCTCAAGCGAGTCCACCTCGAGCTCGGCGGCAAGGCGCCGGTCGTGGTCTTCGACGACGCCGACCTGGAGGCGGCGATCGAGGGCATCTCCGTCGCCGGCTACTTCAACGCCGGGCAGGACTGCACCGCGGCGACCCGGGTGATCACCGGTCCTGGCATCTACGCCGACTTCACCGATGCCATGGCCGAAGCGGCGAAGGGCACGCGCACCGGCCTCCCCGACGACGAGGACGTGCTGTACGGCCCGCTCAACAACTCGACCCAGCTGGAGCGGGTCAGCGGCTTCCTCGAACGGGTCCCCGACCACGCCAGGGTGCTCACGGGCGGCGCCCGGCAGGGAGACACCGGCTACTTCTACGAACCGACCGTCGTCGCCGACCTCCGCCAGGACGACGAGATGATCCAGGACGAGGTGTTCGGCCCGGTCATCACCGTGCAGCGGTTCAGCGACGAGGACGAGGCGCTGCGCTGGGCCAACGGCGTCGACTACGGCCTGGCCTCCAGCGTGTGGACGAAGGACTTCGGGCGGGCGATGCGGATGGCCAAGCGCCTCGACTTCGGGTGCGTGTGGATCAACACCCACATCCCGCTCGTCGCCGAGATGCCCCACGGCGGCTTCAAGCGCTCCGGTTACGGCAAGGACCTGTCCGCCTACGGCTTCGAGGACTACACCCGGGTCAAGCACGTCATGGCGAACATCGAGAGCTGACGATGATCGCTTCCAACCCAGACGCCCACGACGACGTCATCGTCCTCGACGGGGTGCGCAAGGAGTTCGGCGACTTCGTGGCCGTCGAGCGGGCCGACTTCGCAATCACTCGTGGCGAGTTCTTCTCGCTGCTCGGGCCGTCCGGCTGCGGCAAGACGACGCTGCTGAAGATCATCGCCGGCTTCGAGCGACCCACCGCCGGCCGGGTCCTGCTCGAAGGCACCGACGTCTCCGACGTCCCACCGCACAAGCGCAACGTCAACACCGTCTTCCAGCAGTACGCCCTGTTCCCGCACCTCTCGGTCGCGGAGAACATCGCCTTCGGGCTGCGGGCCAAGAAGGTCCCGGCCGGCGAGGCCCGCCGCCGCGCCGGCGAGATGCTCGACATCGTCCGCCTCGGTGAGTTCGCCGCCCGCCGGCCGGCGCAGCTGTCCGGCGGCCAGCAGCAGCGCGTCGCCCTCGCCCGTGCCCTCGTCAACATGCCCAGTGCCCTGCTGCTGGACGAGCCGCTCGCCGCGCTCGACCTGAAGCTGCGCGAGGCGATGCAGCTGGAACTCAAGCGGATCCAGCGCGAGGTCGGCATCACGTTCATCTTCGTCACCCACGACCAGGGCGAGGCGCTGACGATGAGCGACCGCATCGCCGTCATGAGCCGCGGCCAGGTCGAGCAGATCGGCACGCCGGAGGAGATCTACGCCGCGCCGGCGAGCATCTTCGTCGCCGGCTTCATCGGCTCCGCCAACCTGCTGCCGGGCACGCTGGTCGGTGCCGGGGACGGGCGGACCGTGGCTCGCCTCGACAGCGGGCAGGAGGTCGCCGTGATGGCGGACACGGAGGCCGTCACGGGCGATCCGGTCACCGTCATGCTCCGCCCGGAACGCCTGAGTGCCACGACCGACCCGACAGGGAACGGTGATCGCAGCATGGGCGGGGTCATCGAGAACGTCATCTTTCAGGGTTCCGAGCGGCGCCTGATCGTTCACCTCCCGGACGATGCCGAGGTCGTGGCAACGATCGGTGCCGACGACTCGCTGCCCCACGTCCGCCCCGGCGACCCGATCACGCTGCAGTGGGCGCCCGACGCGCCGTACCTGTTGCGCGGCCGTTCCGCCGTCGTCGGAGCCACCACGACGGACGTCGACGAGGTGCAGGCGGCGCTCGACGGCCGTGAGGCCGTGCCCGAGCACGCCGGCGATGACGGCGGCGACGCCCTGCCCCTCCCTCCCGACCGGCGCTTCGGGCGGCGGGCGCTGATCGCTGGCGGTGCCGTCGCCGGTGCGGCGGCGATCGTCGGCGGCGTGCTCGCCCTCACCGGAGACGGTGGATCGAGCGATGCGGACGAGGGTGGGAGCGAGGGTGGCATCGGCACGGGCGACAGCGCGGTGCGGATCCTCAACTGGCAGGCCTACATCGACCCGACCGAAGACGGCGCCGTGGGCACGGCCGACCGCTTCACCGAGGCCACTGGCATCGCCGTCACCTACAACGAGGACTTCAACGACAACAACGAGGTCTACAACCGGATCCTCGCTCCGATCCTCGGCACCGGCGGCGTCATCGACTACGACATCATCTGCCCGACGAACTGGCTGGCCGCTCGGCTCAAGACGCTCGGCTGGATCGAGCCGCTGCCGCTCGACCGGATCCCGAACCGCGTCAACCTGGAGGACCGCTTCCTCAACCAGAACTGGGACTACGGCGCGGCGTTCAGCCTGCCGTGGCAGGCCGGCATCACCGGCATCGCCTACGACCCGGCGCTCACCGGGCGAGAGCTCCGCAGCATCAACGACCTGCTCGACCCCGAGTTCCGCGGGCGGGTGGCGATGCTCACGGAGATGCGCGACACCCTCGGCCTCACCATGCTGTCGCTCGGCCACGACCCAAAGGTGGTCGACGAAGAGGGCGCCTTCGAGGCGCTCGATGTCATTGCCCAGGCCACCGCCGACGGGCAGATCCGGGCCTTCACCGGCAACGAGTACTTGCGCAGCCTGGAGAGCGGCGACTTCGTCGCCTGCCTGGCGTGGTCGGGCGACATCGTGCAGCTGCAGTACGACCGTCCCGACATCCAGTTCGTCGTCCCCGAGGAGGGCGGGATGAGCTGGTACGACACGATGGTCATCCCCAAGGGCGCCCCGAACGCCTACGCCGCCGCCGACTGGATGAACTTCGTCTACGACCCGGTGCAGGCGGCGCAGCTGACGTACTGGGTGCAGTTCATCCCGACGGTCAAGGGCGTGCGCGACGAACTGGTGGCCATGGGCGGCGACGCCGCCGAGCTGGCCGACAGCCCGATCCTGTTCCCGGACGACGAGGAGGCTGCCCGCCTCAACGTCTTCGTCGACCTGCCCGCCGAGCTCGACGCCGCGCTGACCGAGCGCTTCCTGTCGATCACCGGCGGCTGACGATGGCAGTGAGCGACGCCTGCGGAGCGATCCGATCATGACGGCCACCGCCACCGCCGCCGCGGCCGCCTCCGACGACCGCAACGTCCGGACCGGTCGGAAGATCCCGTACGCCCTGATCCTGCCGGGGATGCTCTTCACGTTCGTGTTCTTCGTCGTCCCGCTGATCACGCTGCTGAAGATCTCGCTC
This sequence comes from uncultured Acidimicrobiia bacterium, assembly GCA_963739975.1. Classification (GTDB taxonomy): domain Bacteria; phylum Actinomycetota; class Acidimicrobiia; order Acidimicrobiales; family Ilumatobacteraceae; genus JALZMG01. The sequence continues at coordinate 30,445 of CAVUCK010000006.1, read as the reverse complement.
TCCACGAAGCCGGACCCCCTGCTGCCCGACTACGAGCTGACCTGGGAGTGGTCCAACTTCTCCACCGCCTTCACCGACTTCGGCACCCAGCTCGTGCGGGCGTTCGCCTACGCCGGCATCGCCACGGTGCTGGCACTGCTGATCGCCTATCCCGTGGCCTACTTCATCGCCTTCAAGGGCGGCCGCTACCGCCACGTGCTGCTCGGCTTGGTGATGGTCCCGTTCTTCACCAGCTTCCTGCTGCGCACGATCGCCTGGCAGTCGTTGCTCAACGACAACGGCCCGGTGCTCGGCCTCATCGAGGCGCTCAATCTCGAAGGCGTGCTGGAGAGCATCGGGGTGCTGGACGACGGCCGGTTGCTCAACACCCAGGTCGCGGTGATCGGTGGCCTGACCTACAACTTTCTGCCGTTCATGCTGCTGCCGATCTACGTCAGCCTGGAGAAGGTCGACGTCCGCTTGGTGGACGCGGCGTCGGATCTCTACGCCTCGTTCGGCCGAACGTTCCGGCGGGTGATCCTGCCGCTGTCCCTGCCGGGCGTCTTCGCCGGGACGCTGCTGACGTTCATTCCGGCCACGGGCGACTTCATCAACGCCGAACTGCTCGGCAACCCGACCACCAGCGTGATCGGCAACGTCGTGCAGACCCAGTTCCTCGAACGAAACGACTACCCGACGGCGGCGGCGATCAGCTTCGTGATCATGGCCATCATCACGGCGCTGGTCCTCGTCTACTCGAAGTTCCTCGGCACGGAGGACATCGCGTGAGCGAGCGTCCGAGGTGCAGTCCCACACAGCGGCTTGAGTGGACGAGCGAACAGGTGGCAACGGCGTGAGCCGCATCCGGTTCGGCACGATCGCCCTATGGGTAGTGACCATCCTCGGGTTCGCCTACCTCTTCATCCCGCTGATCACGATCGCCGTCTTCAGCTTCAACGAGCCGGCCGGCCGGTTCAACACGAGCTGGCGGCAGTTCACGTTCGACAACTGGGCCAACGCGTTCCAGGGCAGCGACTACACCGACGCGCTGATCGTCTCGCTGCGCGTGGCGTTCGTGGCCTGCACCATCGCCACGATTCTCGGTGCGCTGATCGCCCTGGCCCTGGCCCGCTACCGGATGCACGGCGGTGCGCTGCTCAGCCTGCTGCTCGTCCTGCCGCTGACGACGCCGGAGATCGTGTTCGGCGCGTCGCTGTTCACGCTGTTCTTCAACCAGGGCGTCGGCCGCGGATTCTGGACCATCGTCATCGCCCACACGATGTTCTGCCTGTCGTTCGTGGCGCTGACCGTCAAGGCCCGCTTCCGCGGCCTCGACTGGTCATTGGAGGACGCCGCCGCCGACCTCGGCTCACCGCCGCTGCGCACGTTCGTGAAGATCACGTTCCCGATCATCGTGCCGGGCATCGTGGCGGCGTTCCTGCTGTCGCTCTCGCTGTCGATCGACGACTACATCATCACGTCGTTCATCGCCGGCAGCGTGTCGACGTTCCCGCGGGAGATCTTCGACTCGGCGAAGGTCGAGATCCCGCCGCAGGTCCACGTGATCGCCACGCTGATCATGGTGGTGGCGATCGTGATCCTTGTCGCCGGCACGCTGCTCGGCAATCGCCGGCGGGCCCGCGCCCTGGGCTGACGAGCCGATCCTCACTAGCCTCGAAGTGACCATGCCGAGAACCGAGGCCCCGCGCATCGCCGTCGCTCCCGAGGGGGCACCGGAGTGGGTGGCCGAGGCCGTCAGCGAGGGCGGTGGCCACCTCGTCGGGATCGAAGCGGCCGAGGGCGTCATCTGGGCCGACCCGCGCAATCCCGATGCGCTGGCCCAGGTCCTCGACCGGGCGAAAGCGGCGCGGTGGGTGCAGCTCCCGTTCGCCGGCATCGAGAACTTCGTCCACCTCGTCGATCACGATCACGTGTGGACGTGCGGCAAGGGCGTCTACGCGGAGCCCGTCGCCGAGCTGGCGATGAGCCTGGCGCTGGCCGGTCTGCGCGGGCTCGGGACGTATGCCCGGGCGGGGGAGTGGTCGCCGCCCGAAGGCCGCAACCTGCTGGGGGCACGGGTCACGATCCTCGGCGGTGGCGGCATCGCGGAATCCCTCGTGCGGCTGCTCGCTCCGTGGGACTGCCACCTGACCGTCGTGCGGCGCAACGTGAGCGACCTCGACGGGGTCGACGACGTGCTGGAAGCCGACCGGTACCCGGACGCCTTGCCGGGCGCCGACGTGGTCATGCTGGCGCTGGCGCTGACCCCCGAGACCGAGGGCTTCATCGGCGCCGATGAGCTGGCGCTGATGGAGGACCACGCCTGGCTGATCAACGTCGCCCGCGGACGCCACGTGGTCACGAACGACCTCGTCGACGCACTCCGCAATGGCGAGATCGGCGGTGCCGGCCTCGACGTCACCGACCCCGAGCCACTGCCGGCCGGGCACCCGTTGTGGACGCTGCCCAACTGCATCGTCACCCCGCACGTCGGCAACACGCCCGAGATGGCGGTGCCGCTGCTCGCCGAGCGGATCAGCGCCAACGTCAAGCGATTCGGCGCCGACGAGGAGCTGCTCGGCCCCGTCGACGTCGACGCTGGCTATTAGAACGGGCGCAGGTTGGTGGACCGGCGAGGAGCGCTCGAGCTGGGCGCGTGGCATCTCGTTCGGCCTTCTGGGTGCTGATCATGGAGTCGTTGGACGCCGCGACGTTGGTCGGGTTGCTGGCCGACGACGACCGTCGGCTCGTCGCTGCGGCGTTGACCCTCGGCGCCAGCGGGCTGGACGGCGTCGTCGCGACGACGGGTCTGTCCGTCGATCGGGCGTCGAAGGCGCTGTCCCGGTTGGTCGACGGCGGGCTCGTCACGACCGGTGACGACGGCGTGCTCGTGATCCTCGGCGCGGCGTTCCAGCGGGCAGCCCGTTCGGCGCTGGCGCGGCCACCGACGCAGGAGCACGCCGGTCAACCCGCAGGGAAGCGGCGCGTGCTCGAGGCCTTCGTCGTCGACGGTCGGATCACGACGATGCCGGCGGCGCGCGGCAAGCGGCGGGTCGTGCTCGACTGGGTGGCCCAGGACTTCGAGCCCGGCCGCCGCTACCGCGAGGATCACGTCAACGCGATCCTCGCGCTGCGCTACGACGACGTCGCGACGCTGCGGCGGTACCTCGTCGACGAGGAGCTGGTGGCCCGCGAGAGCGGCGTGTACTGGCGCATCGGTGGCAGCGTGCCATGACGCTCTACGACACGCTCGGGTTGTCACCGACCGCGTCGGCGACCGAGGTGCGCGACGCCTACCGCCGTCGTGCCCGCCAGCTGCACCCCGATCGCGGTGGCAGCGACGCGACCGCCATGGCGGCGGTCAACGAGGCCTACCGGGTGTTGCGCGACCCCGGGCGCCGTGCCGTGTACGACCAGTCGCTGCGCCAACCGGCCGGGTCGGCGGCCCGTTCTTCCTCGGCGCCGCGGTGGACCACGCCGTCGACGCCGACCACGGGCGGGTCGGTGCCCCGGCCGCCACAGCCGCTGCCGCCGGCGCGGTACCCGTGGAAGCTGGTCATCGGGATGTTCCTCGTCGGCGCCGCCGTCGTGCTGATCGGGGCGATGCTCTACAAGCCGGCGGCCGAGCCCCCGCCCGACAACCTGCTCGGCCCGGGTTCGTGCGTCGTCATCGAGGGCAACGGCGACGCCCGCGAGGTCAACTGCGGTGACGGCGTCGACCAGCTCGTCGTCCAGGCGCTCGTCCCCATCGACGCCAAGTGTCCGACCGGCACCGCCGGCTACCGCGACCGCCAGGGCCGAGGGCTGGCCTGCGTCGTCACCGGCGGCTGACCCGCCGCCCTCGACCCCTCATCGTCCGCGAAACGGTTCCCTGGCAACCATTTCGCGGACCAGGACCCATGATGCCCGCTGCTAGCGTTCGGACGCCCGGGCGTTTAGCTCAGTTGGTTAGAGCGCCACGTTCACACCGTGGAGGTCGTGGGTTCGAGTCCCGCATCGCCCACCAGGTCAGAGGTCATTTTCTGCCGAGACCTGGTGCCAGAGGGTATCGCAAGGTGCCTATCAGGGAGCCTACGATGCCCGGGCGCCGGTGTCTGACGTGCCGGCTGGGCTGAACACCACGGCGATGCACGGGCCCAAGCGGAGAACCGCCAACCGTGCCGCAGCGGATCCCTCACCGGTCACCTCGTCACCGCGCGGCCCTCCTCGGCGGAGCGCGATGAGTTTGGTCCTGCGGTGAGGTCCATCACGTCGATGCTGATCGCACCTGACGAGGGAGCAAGTAGTGACGCAGATGGTCCGAGTGCACAACTTCAATGTGTCCAGCGACGGCTACGCCGCCGGTGACGGCCAGAGCCTGGAACGTCCCTTTGGTCATGCCGACGCCACCGCCCTCTTCTCCTGGACCGGCGCGACCGCCAGCTGGCCCAACCGCACCGACCCTGGGGGCAGCCGCGGACTGGACGACTACCTCGTCCGAGACTTCCACCGCAACATCGGTGCGGAGATCATGGGGCGCAACAAGTTCGGCCCTCAGCGCGGACCCTGGACCGACCACGCGTGGAAAGGCTGGTGGGGTCAGCAGCCGCCGTTCCACACCCCGGTCTTCGTCATGACGCATCACCCGCGGCCCTCCTTCACCCTGTCCGACACGACCTTCCACTTCGTCTGCGGCCAACCCGCCGCGGTCCTGGAACGCGCACTCGAAGCCGCCGACGGCAAGGACGTCCGGCTGGGCGGTGGCGCGAACACCATCCGGCAATTCCTTGACGCCGACCTCATCGACACGCTGCACGTCGCCGTGGCTCCGGTTGAGCTCGGCAGCGGCTCCCGGCTGTGGAGCTCACCCGAGGAACTTCTCGATCGGTACCACTGTGACGTCGTGCCCAGTCCCAGCGGCGTTGTCCACCATCTGCTCTGGCGACGCTGACACAACTGCCGGCCCGCCGCCCATGACCGACGGCACAGGTCGCGGACGCTGTTGCACCTCGGTTGGTCAGTGTCCATTGAGGCGTCGGGCCTTGACGTCGAGGTCGTCGAGCACCTGGCGGAAGCTGTCGTGGAAGCCGGCCACACCTTGCTTCTCCATGGTCAGGCCGACGGCTTCCATGTCGATGCCGAGGGCGTTGAGGCGGCGCATCGTCTCGTCGGCGTCGTCCACGTCGGTGTCGACGGTGCGAGCAAGGGTTCCGTGGTCCTCGTAGTGGGCGATGGTGTCCTCGGGCAGCGTGGTGACGGTGTCGGGTCCGATGAGGCTGTCGACGTAGAGGGTGTCGGGGTACGCCGGGTTCTTCGTCGACGTCGAGGCCCACAGCGGGCGCTGACGGTGGGCGCCCAATGCGTTGAGGCGTTCCCAGCGTGCGCCGGAGAACCGTTCGCGAAACAGCCGGTAGGCGAGCCTGGCTTGGGCGACGGCGGCGCGGCCGCTCAGTCCGAGCGCGTCTGCTCCGCCGACGGCCTCCAGGCGTGTGTCGACTTCGCTGTCGACGCGGCTGACGAAGAACGAGGCGACGCTGTGCACGGTCGCCGGGTCCCCGCCGGCAGCAGTGAACCTCTCCAGTCCGGACAGGTACGCCTCGATCACTTCGGTGTAGCGGGTGAGGGAGAAGATGAGGGTGACGTTGATGTTGCGCCCTTCGGCGATCATCGCCTGGATGGCCGGGATGCCTTCGGGGGTGGCGGGGATCTTGACGAGGAGGTTGGGCTCGTCGATCCGGGTGTGGAGTCCTCGGGCGGCGGCGATGGTGGCTGGGGTGTCGTGGGCCAGCTCGGGGGCGACCTCGACCGACACGAAACCATCGGCGCCGTGGCTGTCGTCGTACACCGGGCGCAGGACTGCGAGCGCGTCGGTGATGTCGGCCGCGACCAGCTCCCAGTAGGCCTCGTCCACCGAGCAGCCCGCCCCGATCAGGGACGCGAGCTGTTCGTCGTAGTCGGGGGAGCCGCTGATGGCCTTGGCGAAGATCGTCGGGTTGGCGGTCACGCCGCGGATCCCGTCAGCGACGAGGCCGGCGAGGGTTCCGTCGCGCAGGTAGCGGCGGTTGATGTTGTCGAGCCAGGGACTCTGGCCGCACTCGGCGTGCAGACGCTGCAGCTTGGTCATGAGAGGTGGGCGAGGGGTACGGCCGAATCGCCGAGCATCCTCGGGTCGAGTCGGCGTCCGCCGGCGATGACCGCCTTCAGTTCCTCGACGACGTCCCAGACGTTGACGTTCATGGCTGCGGTGACGATGCCGTTGCGGTGCCAGAAGGCGATGAACTGGCGGTCGTCGAGGCTGCCGCGGATCACGACGGCGTCGCTGGGGTCGCCGTGGCCGACGTATTCCAGGCCGAGGTCGTACTGGTCGGAGAAGAAGTAGGGCAGCCGGGTGTAGGGCTCGGTGCCGCCGGCGGCGTTGATCCCTGCGGTGGTGCCTTGGTTGAGGGCGTTGGCCCAGTGCTCGACGCGCAGGTGACGGCGGTAGTGCGGGTGCCACGCGGAGGCGACGTCGCCCGCTGCGAACACGCCGGGAACGCTGGACTCGAGTTGGTCGTCGACGACGATCCCGTTGTCGACCTTCAGGCCGGCGGCCACGGCCAGGTCGACGCGGGGGGTGACGCCGACACCGATGACGACGACGTCGGCGGGTTCGACGCGTCCGTCGCTGAGCACGACCTGTTCGACCCGGTCGGTGCCGCGCAGCTCGGCGACTCCTGTGCGCAGCCGCAGCGTGACGTCGTGGTCGGCGTGGAGGCGACGGAAGACCTCGCCGATCTCGTCGCCGAGGACGCGGTGCAGCGGGGTCGGAGCGGGGTCGACGAGGATGACGTCGGGGCCCATCTGCCGGGCTGACGCGGCGACTTCGGAGCCGATCCAGCCGGCACCGATCACGGCCACTCGGCTGGCGTCGCGGATGGCGTCGCCGAGCCGGCGCGAGTCGCCGATCTCGCGAAGGTAGTGAACACCGAAGAGCTCGGCTCCGGGGATGTCGAGTCGCCTCGGAGCGGCGCCCGTCGCCAGCACTGCCGCGGCGAACGGCACGACGTCGTTGCCGTCGAGGCGAACCTGGCGGGAGTCCGGGTCGAGGGCTTCGACGGTGCGGCCGGTCAGCAGCTCGACGTCGTGGGTGGCGTAGAAGGCGGCGTCGTGGACGCGTGTCGTGTCGGGGTCGGCCTCGCTGCGCAGGACGGCCTTGGACAGCGGGGGTCGCTCGTAGGGCAGCTCGTGTTCGTCGCCGACGAGGACGACTCGTCCTTCGTGGCCGGCGGTTCGGGCGCCTTCGGCGGCCTTGGCGCCGGCCAGGCTGGCGCCGACGATGACGAGCGTCTGGTCAGTGGTCATGGCAATGCTTTCGTCGGGGTTGATGAGAGGACGGCGGTCGCGCCGGCCAGCTGGCTGGCGTCGGTTGGGACGTCGTCTCGGTGCGGTGCGAGGAATCGCTCGGGGTGGGGGAGCAGCGGGCCTTCTTCGTCGAGCCAGCGGCCGGCTGCCGCGATGAGGCGCTGCTGGATGAGCAGGGTGTGCCCGGCACGTAGGCGGCGTTGAGGGCGCCGACGGAGGTGCCGACCAGCAGGTCGGGTTCGACTCCTCGGGCGGTGAGGGCCTGGAGCATGCCGACTTGGACGGCTCCCAGGCTCCCACCGCCCGACAACACGAAGGCGGTCGTCACTGTGGTCTCACGCCGCGTGGCGGGTGGGGAAGGCGGTGGCGAGGCGGGCCAGGGTCAACGCGGCGAGCAGCAACCCGAAGTCGCGCAGGGCGATGTCGTAGAAGTCGCCGATCAACAGCAGGTTGAAGATGATGCCGGCCAACCAGGCGGCGATGAGGTAGCCGCCGAACCGGGGTCGGACGGCGACGACGAGGCCGGCGACGATCTCGATCGCCCCGACGGCGTACATCAGGGTGTGCGCTTCGGCGTTGAACAGATCGGCGAACTCGGGGGCGAGGTAGCGGTCCCAGTCGACGAGGACGTGGAAGAACTTGTCCAGCCCGAACAGGATCGGGGCAACGACGAAGCCGATCCGTAGCAGCCAGAACGCCTGGTAGGCGGGGTCGGAGAGACTCGCCGATCGAACGGCGATCGGGGAACTCGGCACGCCGGCGGGGTGGGCGGTCGTGGTGGTCATCGAGGCCTCCTTGTAGTAGCAAGTATAGTTGACGTTACACCTTGGATTCTGTATCGTCAAGTCTGAACTAATTTAGAGGAGGAGGGGTCGTGACCCGGCTGATGATCTACGGCGACTTCAACTGTCCGTTCTCGGCGCTGGCCAGCGTCCGTGCCGACCTGCTCGTCGCCTCCGGCGGATACGAAGTCCATTGGCGGGCCGTGCAGCACGACACAGCCATCCCTGCCGACGGTGAGCCCGTCGAGGGCGACACGTTCGTCGAGCTGGCGGCTGAGGTCGCCAAGATCCGCGACCTCAGCAGCCACGATGTCCACCTCGAGCTCACGGTGCCGCCGGTGCGTTCCAACACTGCCGCTGCCTCCGCGGCGCTCGCGGCGGCCGGTGACGACGCCGGTGTGCTGCGGCGGCGGCTGTTCGCCGCCGTGTGGGCAGAGAGCCGAAATCTCGGCGACCCGGTTGAGCTCGACCGCGCTGGCGCCGCCGGTCGTGACGACGTGGTCGCCAGTCGGTGGCAAGCCGAGTTCGAGGCCCTCCCCAAGCCGATCACCCCGAGCCTGGTGCTGCCCGATGGGTACGTGTCCCGCGGGCTTGGAGCGCTCGCGCGCCTCGCCGACCTCGTCGCCGCGATCCCGACGAGCTGACGATGGCCACCGACGATTTCGAGAAACGCGTCGCCGGAGTGGCGTCGCTGGCGGAACCGCAGCGGCGGGCCCTGTACCGCTACGTCGTGACGCGGGGCGAAGCGGTGAGTAAGGACGAGGCCGCAGGGGCGATGGGAGTGGCCCGGTCGGTTGCCGCCTTCCACCTCGACCGCCTCGTCGCCGACGGCTTGCTCACCACCGAGTACCGCCGGCTGTCCGGCCGCCAGGGACCGGGTGCCGGGCGGCCGGCGAAGCTGTACCGGCGGGCCGAGGGCGAGGTGTCGGTCAGCCTTCCCGACCGCCACTACGACCTCGCCGCCCGGCTGCTCGCCAGCGCAGTCGACGAGGCCATCCGCACCGGCACCCCCGTGGCCCGAGCCCTCACCCGGACCGCCACCGAGCGCGGCCGCGCACTCGGTGAGCGAGCGCGAGCGGCCGCCGGCGCGCGGCCGGGCCGCCGCGCGCTCACCGACGCCGCCGTCGCCGTGCTCGAAGAGCAGGGCTACGAACCACGCCCCCAACGCGACCAGGTCGTGCTCGCCAACTGCCCGTTCCACGCCCTCGTCGACGAGCAGCGCGAGCTGGTGTGCGGCATGAACCACGACCTGCTGTCCGGAATGACCGAAGCACTGGGCGACGACGTGCTCTCGGCCCGGCTTGAACCCTCCGACGACACCTGCTGCGTCCGCCTCCACGCCCATCGACCCCTCGCCAAGGGGCGATAGTGGACTGGGCGGGATGGGCCGTCTTCGGGTTGGTCGCCACCACCGGGCTGACCGCCTTCATGATCAGCGCCCAGCTCGCCGGCCGCACCCGGCTCGACCTGCCGCTGATGCTCGGCACGCTGACGACCGAGGATCCAGACCGCGCCCGGGTCGCCGGCTTCGCCATCCATCTCGCCATCGGCCAGGTCTTCGCCCTCTTCTACGCCGCCGGGTTCGCCGTCCTCGACCGTTCCGACTGGTGGCTCGGCGCCATCTTCGGACTCGCCCACGCCGCCGTCGCGCTGACGGTGCTGGTGCCCCTGCTCCCGGGCATCCACCCACGCATGGCCAGCGAGCGAGCCGGCCCGGACTCGACCGCCGTGCTCGAACCCCCCGGGCTGTTCGCCCTCAACTACGGCACCGCCACCCCGCTGGTCGCGATCGGAGCCCACATCGTCTACGGCGCTGTGCTGGGCCTCTTCCTCGGCAGCGGCTGATGACCAAGCCCGTGCCAATCGGCGACTACGGCCTCATCGGCGACACCCGCAGTGCCGCGCTCGTCGCACCCGATGGTTCGATCGAGTGGTGGTGCGTCCCACGGTTCGACGACCCGCCGCTGTTCGGTCGGCTCGTCGGCGGCGCCGAAGCCGGATGGTTCAGCCTCGGCCCCAGCGAAGCGGTACCGGTCGCCGGCCGCACCTACCGGCCCGACACCGCGACGCTGACCACGACGTGGAACGTTGGGGACGGCGAACTCGAGTTGGCCGATGGTCTCATCGCCGAGGTGGAAGGGCGGTTCCTGCCCGCCACGGCGCTCGTCCGCCGTCTCTGCGCCCGCGGACGATCGGTGCGCGCCCGGCTCCGCTTCGTTCCCCGATTCGGCTACGGCCGCGAGGTGCCGCGACGCATCTCGCAACGAGCTGGCGCGCTGGTCTGCGAGCACGGGGACCTCGCTGTCGCCGTCACCTGCGACGGACCCACGATCGACGTCGACCGGGCCGTCGACTTCGAGGTCCACCCCGGCGAACCGGTGACGATCGTCGTCACCGTCGCCCACCGCCGGCCGCTGATCGTCGTCGCGCCGACGATGGCCATCGCCGAACTGGCCCGAGACGAGCTCGGCTGGCGCAGCTGGGCCGCCGGGATCAGAGTCGCCGACCATCGTGACGCGGTGGTGCGCAGCCTCATCACGCTGCAGCTGCTCACCTACTCGCCGTCGGGCGCTCCAGTCGCCGCCCCCACCACCTCGCTGCCCGAGCGCATCGGTGGTGACCGCAACTGGGACTACCGCTACGCCTGGCCGCGAGATGCCTCGATCGGCATCGCCGCTTTCCTCGCCGCCGGCAAACCGCAGGAGGCACGCGCCTTCCTTGGCTGGCTCCTCCACGCCGGCCGCTTGTCGCGGCCACGCCTGCCGGTGCTGTTCACCATCGACGGGCGGCCGGGGCCACGCGAGGCGGAGCTGGACGGTTGGCCGGGCTACGCCGGCAGCCGCCCTGTCCGGATCGGGAACGGTGCCGCCCGCCAGCACCAACTCGACGGCTACGGCTGGGCGCTGGAGGCCGCCTGGCTCCTCACCGACGCCGGGCACGGGCTCTATGGCGAGACCTGGCGGGTCGTGGCCGGCTTGGCCGATCACGTCGCCGCCACGTGGACCGAACCCGACGCCGGGATCTGGGAGCGCAGGGCGACGCCCGCCCACCACGTCCACTCCAAGCTGATGGCGTGGCTGGCCCTCGACCGGGCGATGCGCATCGCCGCGGCCCGGGGAGATCGGCGCAGTCGTCGCCAGCGGCGTTGGAGCGTTGCCCGCGATGCGTTGGTCGAGGACATCCAGACACGCGGGTTCGACGCCGCCCAGGGCGCCTACACCGGCGCCTATGGGTCTGCGCAACTCGACGCCGCTGTGCTACTTCCCCTGCTCGAGTTCGAACCGGCGACGAACCTACGAGTCGCCGGGACGATCGACGCCATCCACCGTCGGCTCGGCGCCGGCGGGCCGCTGCTCTATCGCTACCCGCCCGGCACCGACGGCCTCGCCGGCGGCGAAGGCGCCTTCCTGCCCTGCTCGTTCTGGCTCGTCCAAGCGCTCGCCCGCACCGGCCGCCACGGCGAGGCCGAAGCGCTGTTCGACGAGCTGGTCTGCCTCGGTGGCCCGCTCGGCCTGTACGGCGAGGAGATCGACCCCGCCACCGGCGACCATCTCGGCAACTTCCCCCAGGCCCTCACCCACGCCGCCCTCGTCCAAGCGGCGCTCGCCCTCGGCGACCCGACCGCACCCGGATCGGACCATCCCGTGACGTGAAGCGGACTCGTCGACTCGGCCTGGCCCTTAGAACAGCCCGCCGCGCGCCGAGCGCCCGAGTGTCGACCAGTCGCTCATTCGCCACCGCCGCTCGCAATGCGCAACCTGGAGACATTCCGGACCGGGCAACGGTGCGTGCACGGTGGCCCGTGGGGCTCGTCGAGCCGTGCGCCACCCCGCTTGGAGGCGCCGCCCTCGCGCTTCTCGAGCGCGGCCGCCTCGATCCTGCGACGAGATCGCCGTGCACGTCTCGCGAGAGTGTTCATGCGGGCCCAACCGATGGTGCTGCTCGGGTGTGTCAACGTTGGGATGGGTTCGATGAGCGCGTTGGAGGAGCTGTTCGATCGCGAGTTCTCGCGGTTGGTGCGCTCGTTGAGCGTTGCGTTCGTGCCTGAGGACGCCGCCGAGTGCAGGAAGCGTTCATTGCTGCCCATCGCAGGTGGCGCCGGGTGGGCTGCTACGAGGACCCGGCCGGCTGGGTGAGGCGCGTCGCGGTGAATCGGCTGCTCAACGTCCGCCGGGACGGCCACCGCCGCGAAGCCGTGCTGGCGGGCATCCGCCCTGTTGACGAGACGGCGTTGGACGTGTCGGTGCTTGACCTGCGCCGCGAGCTGGCTTTGCTTCCCCTGCAGCTGCGCACCGTCGTGTGCTTGCACCACCTAGCCGGCTTCACGACCCGGGAGGTCGCCGGTGCCGGCGTTCGAGGACGTCGGCCTGACAGGTATCGAGCACATGCTCAAGCCACTCCCGATCCGACGTCACCTTACGACCGGCCCAGCCAGAGCCCGGCCTCCGAGGCCGACGCCAACCTCGCGCTGATATCCGACGAACCATCTTCGACGTACGAACGGACCGACCGTGCTGGATGGTCACCCTGGGGCCGGAACAGCCGTTGGATCTACGGTGGAACTCCAGATGATCGAACGAGTGGGGGCCGGTGACATCGACGCCGTGGTGGCCACGCTCGTCATCTCCCACCGCGACTACGTGTGGGAGCGTTGGGCCGTACCCTTCGACGATCGACCCGAAAGGTTGGCCCTCATGTACCGCGCCGACCTTCACGCGATCGCGTTTCCGTTCGGAGAGGTGTGGGTCGTCGACGATGCGGCCTCGGTCGCGATATGGGTACCCCGAGGCGCGCGCGCACGCCTCACCGACGTCGATCACGCCGAACTCAACGCAGCGAGCGTGTCGGCCTTCGGTGCTCACGTTGAAGCCGTGGCGGCTGCGAGCGAGGCGCTCGCTGCGCTCACACCCATCGAGCCCGACTGGCACCTGGCGACGATGGGCACGCTGCCGGCACGACAGGGTGAGGGGCTTGGGAGCGCCGTCCTGCGTCCGGTACTTGAGCAGTGTGACGACGCATCGCTCATCGCCGGGTTGGAAACGAGCGACGAGCGCAACGTCTCGTTCTACGAACGGCTTGGGTTCGTCGCCTCGTTGACAGTCACGGACCTGCCACACGGCGCGCCCGCGACGTGGATCATGCAACGAATGCCGGCCCGAGCGGCGGGGAGCCAACGCCGCCTGATCAGTACTGACCACGAGGTCATTAGGACGTTGTTTCCGGATTCCCCGACGCGCCGGCGTGCGCTGCGCCAACGAGAGGCCCGACGACGGCCGTGCGCCTCGCTCGCCATTCGATCCTCATGACGGCGGCTGTGACGGTGCGGGCCACCGAACTGTCGAACTGGGCGGATCCGGCACGGTTCCCGAAGGCGTTCGGACTGTCGATCAAGCGCCATGAAGTCGACCGACCTGAGAGCCGGAAACTGGCGTCGTCGAACAGCTGAAGCTGCTCGACGAGCGTCCCGTTGACGGCCCTGACCTGGGCCGCGCCTCGCAGATCGACGCTGCGTCCGGGTCGCCGGGAGCGCCGGGGAGTCGACGTTGTGCGTGCCCTCGTGCGTCACCGAAATGCAACCCACTCTCCGTCCGGACTTAGGCCCGCAGGACCTCCGTCGATCCCGACGGTGACTTCACTTCGAGAGGGCTGCCAAATGCTACAACCGCTCTTTCGCGTCGTAGGAAGTTACGGTCCCGAAACGCCGGTCGGGCGCGACCGGGGCCTTGAGGCCGACGCTCGCTGGCGTTGTTCTATGTGGTCGTCGTTGTTGATGTGGTTCGGATTCCGACGGCTGGTGGTCGGCCGGACCTTCTACACGTCCCTGGTCGGCTGACGGCGAGACTCGATGTGGTCCACTCGATCCGGGGGTGGTGGCAGAAGTTGGGTCACTTTCCCGGGCGAGCGCAGCGTCCCGGCGATGATCGCAGCGGCGATCGTGACGGCAGCGTCGACCCCGAGTCCGGCTGCAGCGCCTACGTCTTCGACGTTGGCGTTTGCTGAGTCCTGTCGTCGCCTCATGCCTGTTCCTGGTCGGGGGCGCCGGGGTCGTCGTCGCTCGGAGTGAGGCGCTGATCTGATCTGTCGAGCGTTCCGGCGATGAGGTGGCGGGCCGGCTCGGTCGAGCTGACGAAGGCGATCGCGGCGGCGGCGGGGGACCACCTCGGACCGAGCTCGTCCGCCGGGTCGGTCGTCAGCTGTTGTCTTGCGCCGAGCGCGATGTCGATGATGGAGATGTCGTCGTTTGCGGTGTCGGCGATGCGAGTGCCGTCGGGACTCCACGCCTTGGCGGCGCGATTCGGCATGTCGGATCAGCTCCAGTCGGGGACGTAGTGGAGGCCGCCGGTGGCGATCGGCCGCAGTCCCGTCCCGTCGGCGCCGATGGCGTACAGGCCACGGTCGATCTCGCTGACCCCGCTGACGAAGGCGATCTCCTTCCCGTCTGGCGACCAGGCCGGCCCGAAGTCGTCGGGAGTGCCGGTCGTCAACTGCTGCACCGTGCTCCCGTCGGCGTTCATCACGTAGATGTCGCCTCCGGCGGCGAAGGCGATGCGTGAACCGTCAGGGCTCCATTCCGGAAGCTGTTCCTTGGCGATGGGATCAAATGTGAGCTGGGTCGCGCTGGAGCCGTCGCTTGACATGACCCACAGTTGGGGAGTGCCGGTGCGGGCGCTGATGAAGAGGATCTGGTCGCCATCCGGGGAGAACGCCGGCAACTCGTCGACGGTGGGGTCGCTGGTGAGTTGGGTCAGACCGGTTCCGTCGCGACGGATCACCCAGATCTCGCCGGTGTCCTCAGCGGCGCTCGGATCGGTTCGGCCCGAGAAGGCGATGAGGGTGCCGTCGGGGGAGAAGTCGGGGAAGGTCAGCGCCCCGCCGGCGTTCGTCAGCTGCTTGGGGTCGCCACCAGCGGTGGGCACGGTCCAGATCTCGAAGGCGCCGGACCGGTCGCTGCAGAAGGCGATCTCGCTGGCGTCGGGCGAGAAGTCGGGGCAGGCGTCGAACGCCGTCGCGTTGGTGAGTTGGCGGATGCCCGACCCGTCGGGCGCGGCGAGGAAGATGTTGACCAGGCGCCGTCCGGTCCCCCCCGTGTCCTCAACCCCCTTGCCGAAGGCGAGCAGGGTGGGCATCGGAACCTCCGTCGGCGAGGTGGGCGCCTCGGCCGCTGAGGTCGGCGGCGAAGGAGGTGAGGTGGAGGTCGGTGTGTCGACGGATGTTTCCGTCTCGTCGAGGGTGGTAGTGGCGTCGCCGTCGGCCTCGGTGGTCTCGGGGGACGGCGTTGACGTCTCGGCACGGTCGGACGTCGTTGGATCGTTGGTGGTCGAGTCCGTCGCGTCCGTCGCCGGTTGGTTCGAGCTGGGCTCCGGCCGGGATTCGTCAGCGGTGTCGTCGTCACCGCCGCATGCGATGGTTGCGGTGGCGAGGGTCACGGCGACGGCGAACCAGCGTGAACCGTTCCTGAACCCGGCCGTCAGATGCTGCTGCTGCATGCGACGACCTTCCCCGACGGCGGTTGCGCGTCGGTTGCAGCCCCGTCGCTGACGAGGGCTGCAACTGCCGTGCAACCGGGCGA
This sequence comes from uncultured Acidimicrobiia bacterium, assembly GCA_963739975.1. Lineage (GTDB taxonomy): Bacteria > Actinomycetota > Acidimicrobiia > Acidimicrobiales > Ilumatobacteraceae > JALZMG01. The sequence goes on along the minus strand of CAVUCK010000006.1, from coordinate 14,794 downwards.
TGGCAATGCTGTCGTGCGGTGGCTCGCTCGACCTCGAGGACCGACGCGGATGGTGGCATGGGACGGCGGTCGGAGTTCGTTGACGGCCGCGCAGGGCCGGCCCATCTACGCTCTTCCGGCATCACCACGCAGTGGACCGGTTCTGCTGACGGCGCCGACGGCGCCGTGTCGATCGGTGTGCTGGGACCGCTGATGGTGGTCGGGCCGGGTGGTCCGGTTCCCATCCCGGTCGGACGTGAGAGCGTCCTGCTCGCCCAACTGATCGCCCGCATCGGTCAGCCGGTCGGCGTCGACGTCTTGATCGAGGGGTTGTGGCCTGGAGATCCCCCGGCGAGCGCCGAGCGCACGTTGCACGCTCACGTCGCCCGGTTGCGCCGCCGGCTCGAACCCGGTCGGGCGGCGCGCCAGCACGGATCGATCGTCACCATGGGGCGCGCGTACACGCTTGCTGTCCCGCCTGCGCAACTCGACGCACGTCGGTTCGAGGAGCTCATCGGCCCGGGCGGCCGAGACGCCGACGACGGCGCCACGTTGCGAGCCGCGCTGGGCCTGTGGCGCGGCGCGGCGTACGAGGGCTTCGAGGACGTGCCGATCTGCGCCCAGGACGGCCGGCGCCTGGATGCGCTGCGGCTGGCGACGATCGAGCGGCGGATCGATGTCGATCTCGCCGCTGGGCCCGACGTGATGCTCGTCGCCGAGCTGGAGGGGTTGGTCGTCGACCACCCGTACCGCGAACGCTTCTGGGAGCAGCTGATGCTGTGCCTGTACCGAGTCGGCCGCCAGACCGACGCGCTCGCGGCATACAAACGGGTCCGGCGGGTCCTCGTGGAGGAGATGGGGGTCGAGCCGGGACCAGGCTTGCGCCACCTCGAGGCCGCCATCCTCGACCATGACCTCGGGCTGCTGTCGATTCGCCCGGCCCCACCGCTTCGGCAGGTGCCGCCGGCGCTCGACTCCGCCGGGCCGGCGTTCGTCGGCCGCGACGTCGAGCTGTCGGCGCTCCTCGACTGGTGGTCGAGCTGCCGGCATGGGCGTGGCGGGTTCGTGTCGGTGGTCGGGCCGGAGGGGGTCGGCAAGACACGGCTCGTCGCCGAGATGGCGGCGTACGTGGGCGAGCGGGACGGAGTGGTCCTGTACGCGCGGTGCGACCATGCGCTGGTCGGACCGCGCCCCCTGTTCGATGCGGCCCTGCGCAGTCAGGGCACCTCCATGGCCGAGGTCGTCCCCGGTTCGGACGGCTTGGCGGTCGCCGCGGCCCGCCACCTTGCGGCGTGGGGTGATGGCCGGCCGATCCTGATGGTGTTCGATGATCTCCACCTCGCCGACGGCGACACTCTGTCCGCAGTCGCCGAGCTGGCCGAGTGGTGCAGCTCGGCGCCGATGCTGATCGTCGGTGCCTTCCGCACCGACGATCTCACGGCCGGCGCCGCCGATCGCCAGGTGGTGCTCGGCGGACTGGATCGCGCCGCGGTCGCAGCGATCTGCGACCTGTATGGGGTCGAGAGTTGGTCGAGCGATGACGTGTCGACGGTGCTCGAGCAGAGCGCCGGACTGCCGCTGGCGGTTCACCGGAGCGCGGCCGATGTCGCCGAACGGTCCGCCGTCGAACGCCTCGGGGCGGAGGTCGAGCGACTGGACGTCGCGCGGCGGGCCCGGACCTGGTCGCGGACTGCGGCGACCGATGCGGTGCTGGGGTTGCGGCAGTTGGTCGAGCAGCGTCGCCGGTACGACCGCCGCCCCGCCGGGAGCGCGGGCGACGACAATCCGTATCCCGGCCTGATGCACTACGAGGAGCACGACGCCGAGATCTTCTTCGGACGTGACCGCCTCGTGGCCGAGCTTGTCGTCAGGCTGGCGTCGACTGATCTGGTGGCGGTGGTCGGCCCGTCGGGGAGCGGCAAGTCGTCCCTGGTGCAAGCGGGCGTGCTCGCCGCGCTGTCACGTGGTGCGCTGCCCGGCAGCGAGGGCTGGAAGCGGGCCACGCTCACCCCGGGCGACGATCCCCGAGCCACGTTGGCGGATGCGCTCGCTGGTTGGGACGGTGATGCGACGCAGGTCCTCGTCGTCGACCAGTTCGAAGAGCTGTACACGCTGGGCGTCGGTGCGGATGATCGAGGCCAGTTCCTCGACAAGCTGTGCCGCCTCGTCGATGACGGCCGGACGCGGGTAGTGATCGTCGTGCGATCCGACCAGTTCGGCCAGCTGGCCGAGCACCCAGCGATGACGGCTCGCCTGACCGAAGCCACCGTGCTGGTCGGCTCGCTGAACGCCACGGAGATGCGCCGTGTCGTCGAGGGCCCGGCGCGACGCGCCGGTGTCGCTGTCGAACCGGCACTCACCGATGAGATCGTCGCCGACCTCGCCGGTGAGGTCGGCACCCTTCCGCTCGTGTCCACAGCTCTGGCGGCGACGTGGGACCGGCGAACGGTTGCCGGGCTGACGGTGGCCGGTTATGTCGCGGCGGGGCGTGTGTCGGGGGCGATCGCCCAGCTCGCCGAGGATGCGTGGGGATCGATGCCGGTCGCGACGCAGGTTGCGGCTCGACGGGTCTTGCTCCGGCTGGTGCATCCGAGCGGCAACGTCGGCGAGGAGACCCGCCGGCGGACTCGACCGCAGGACGTGGCGGCTGTGAGCGATGTTGCAGCTGTGGATGCGCTCACGACGCTGGTCGAGTACCGACTCCTGGTGACTGGCGATGGCACCGTCGAGATCGCCCATGAGGCGCTCTTGCGTGAATGGCCGAGGTTGGCCGGATGGCTGGCCGAGGACGTCGACGGCCGGCGGCTGCATCACCAGGTGGCGGCGGCGGCGACCATGTGGGAAGAGGGTGGCTGCGACGATGGCGATCTCCTGCGTGGGGCGCGGCTGGCGGCGACGTCCGAGTGGTGCTCGGCGGGGCACGAGGCCGATCTGCTCGACGTCGAACGCGATTTCGTCGCCGCGTCGGTCGCGTTGTCGGATCGCCGACTGGCGCGCGCCCGAGCGGAAGCGCAGCACAACTCCAGGATCAACCGGAGGCTGCGCTCGCTCCTGATGGGCCTGGCCGCCCTCCTCCTCGCTGCGGTGGTCGCCGGCGTGGTGGCCGTGCGCCAAGCCGACCGGGCCGACACACAGGCGGCCGCCGCGCTTCGAGAAGCCGACCGTGCTGACGCCGAGGCGGCCGCGGCGAACCGCGAGACGGATCGCGCCGACGCTGCGGCCCGTTCAGCCGATGCGGCAGCGCAGACGGCAGACGCCGCAGCGTTGACGGCCGACGCCGAGCGCATCGGAGCGCTGGCCGGTCTGGAGGACGAGCTCGACACGTCGTTGCTGCTCGCCGCCCAGGCCTACTCGATGGGCGACACGGCCTCGACCCGGGCGGCGTTGCTGCGTGCCGTGCAACGCAGTCCGCAAGCCAGCAGGACCGTCGGCGGTGAGGGACCGCCGCTGGTGGCGCTCGAGGTGAGCCCGGACGGCACCACGATCGCCGTCAACGAGAACGCCAGCGGGACGGCCCTCTACGACGCGACGTCAGGCCGGCTCCTCGGCCACGTTGCCGCTGACGAGGCCCGGCAGGCGCTGACGTGGACGGTGGACGGCACGGCGTTCGCCACCGTCGACGCCGGTGCCCCATTGGACAGCGCTGATCCTGCCTCGATGGCGTTCGATGTCGTGGTCGTCGATGCGGCGACGCTGCAGGAGCGCGCCCGGTACACGGGTCGGCGCCACCCCGCCAGCGATCTCGCCTTCAGTCCTGACGGAACGTGGCTGGTCGCCGCCCCGACCAGGGACGGCACCGCGACAACTCCCGAGTTGACCGTCTGGGACGTCGCCCGACCAGGTCCGCCCGCCCGCACGATCGAGCTGCCCGACGCCACGCAGGGCGACGACGATGACGTCAGCTTCGACGCAGCCGGCGACCACGTCGCCGTCTCCGTGGGCGGAGCGACGGCCGTGCTCGACCTGGAGACGGGGGAGCGCCGGGCCACGATCGACGGCGGAGGGGGCCTGTTCGCTCCCGACGGCCGGACACTCGCCGTCAACGCTCCCGGAGACGATGCGACGCTTGATCTCGTGGACATCGGGACCGGCGAGCGACTACATCTCGACGGCGGCCACAGTCAACGGATCCGTCATCGGGCGTTCAGTCGCGACGGCACGTTGCTGATGACCGCCGGCGACGACCGCACCGTGCGAGTCTGGGACGTATCGAACGGTCGCGAGATCGCCGTGCTCGCCGGCCACACCGGCACCGTCGTCGCCGGTGCCTTCAGTCCTGACAACAGCGAGGTGTTCAGCGCAAGCCTCGACCGGACGATCATCACCTGGGACCTCGCCGCCGACGACACGGTCGCGCGCGAGGTGGCCCGCGGCTCCACTGACCCCAGGAGTCAGTGGTTCTCGTTGACCAGCGACGGATCGACGGCCGTCGCGATCCCGTTCGAGACCGATCTGCTCGTCGTCGATCGACTCGACGCCGCCGTTGAGACGGAGCCCATCGAGACGGGTCACGGGGGTGCGCTGGCGGTGCTCCCGAGCGGCGGCACCACCGTGATCACGGGCGGGCGCGACGGCGCGATCCGGCGGTGGGACGTCGCGACTGGCGCCCTTCTCGCCGAGCGTGGCCCCGTGGCGTCGGAGACGGAGGCCTTGCCGTTGGCCGTGACGAGCGAACGAGACGTGCTGTGGGTACAGACCGGTCTCACGACGATCGTCCCACTCGACGCTGTCACCCTCGAGCCGCACAGGAGCGGGATGATCGACGTCGGCGCTCCGGTCGATGTCACCGCCGTCACCCCCGATGGCGCCACCGTGGCCGTTGCTACCTTCAATCCGCCGACGGTATGGACCGTCGATGTGGCGACCGGTGCGCGGCGGTCCATCGACGTCGAGTCAGACATCTCGGCACTGGCGTTCTCCCCAGACGGCTCGCTCCTGGTCGCCGGCGACGGCGACGGACGGGTGCTCCGGATCGACCCCATGACGACCACGCTCACAGGCTTACCGGTCGTCGCCCACAACGGCCGCGTCATCGGCGTGACCTTCGCGGACGACGGCACACGGTTCGCGTCGGGCAGCTACGACGGCACCGTCGGGATGTGGGAGACGGCGTCCGGTCGCTCCATCGGCACGCTTCAGCCCGGGCCTCCGAACGCCCGCGTCCGGGCGACCTGGGCATCGGATGGGTACACGCTCCTGACCATGTACAGCGACCGGTCGGTCGACGCGTTCGACACTCGTCCGTCATCGTGGCTCGATCACGCTTGCCGCACCGCCGGCCGCCAGCTCACCACCCAGGAATGGACCGAACTGTTCCCCGACCGACCCTTCGATCCGGCCTGCGGATGACCTGCGGCGCAGGCAGTCCTCGACCGGAGGCCAGACCGGTCGGCGGCCCGTGCCGTGTGTCATCCTCGGCGTGCTCGCCGGCGTCTTCCGGCAAGCCGTCCAGCGCGGTGGCGGTCACGTGACGTCGCGCTATCTGGCCGGCAGTATTGGACACGCCGCGCACCTCCGTTCCGAATACCGTGTCGCCGCCAGAGAGGGAGACGTACGTGTCCACCTTGCGCACTCCCCGAGTCGCACTGACGCCAGAGCAAATCGAGGGGCCGTACTGGCTGCCTGGATCGCCGCGGCGCATGAGTCTGGTCGAGGCAGACACCGTCGGTGAGGCCGTGACGATCTCCGGAAGCGTGCACTCCGCGATGACCGGCAGGCCGTTGGCGGGCGCGTGGATGGACGTTTGGCAGTGCGACGGCGACGGGACCTACGACGTGGACGGGTACCGGCTTCGCGGTTACCAGCACACCGACGACCAAGGTCGCTACTGCATCGAAACCGTCATTCCGAGCGACTATGAGGATCATTTCGAGTTCGCCGGTCAAGAGTTCAACATGCGGCGCACCGCTCATGTCCATGTGAAGGTCAAGGCTCGCATGCGTCCTACGCTCACAACTCAGCTCTATTTTCCCGGCCATCCGATGAACGAAGGCGACGGCGTGTTCAATGCTGCCTGCATCGTCCAGTACATTCCGGGCTCGACGCGCGAAGCGACGTTCAACTTCGTATTGATTTGAGCTCCGCCGCACAGACGTGGCGCTTTGCCCTCGTTCGGCGACAAGGGGCTCTGCGCGTTGAACGCTGGGGCCGGGTCGTGACGGTGCCTGGCTCACAGGGTCCACCACGCGAGTCGGAGGCCTCGCCATTCTGCGGATAACGAGCTCTACGCGGCGAACGCTGGTTGACGGCCTCGGATTCTGCGGGTGGGGACGGTAACCCATGTGATTCCGCAGCCGAGGAGGAGTCGACGTCGATAGTTGTCGAAGTTGCGGTAGCCGTGGCCGATGCGGCGGATCTTCTCGATGAGCAGGTTCACGGCTTCGGTCGGTCCGTTGCTGGCGCCGCCGGTGGTGTGGAAGGCGAGGACCTCGTCACTCCAGCGGTCGATGGTCGTGGCCAGTCGGGTCAGTTCGGGGATCTCGACGCGATCCAACCGCCCATCGAGTAGCCCACGACGTGGGCCCGCGCCACGCCGACAGCGTCCATCACCGCTGCGATGTCGCCAGCACGCTGTCTCCCGCCGTACAGGCCGAGGTCACGCGGGGTGTCGCTGTCGCCATGGCCGAGCGAATCGACGTTGACGACCTGATATGCGTCCGTGAACAGCTCGACGTAGCCAAGACGCTCGACGTCGAGCTTGCGGCTCGTCAGCCCGCCCTGCAGCACTACCGTCGGCCCCGCACCGGTCACATCGAATGCAATCCGGCATCCACGATTCATCGCGTACGGCATCGATTTCTCCCTCACGCCTCGATGGCACATCGTCGCACGCGACCGGCGGGCGATAGAACGCTCGGCGACAACCGGCGATCCAGGACGCGCCAGCCCGGCGTTAATCCCGTCGTTCTCGGGCACTTGTCGGCGTCGCCGCCGGGCTCCCCTGTGGCCCCGGGCGGAACCGCGCTTGGAGCGCGGCACCGATCTCAAGGTGGCGGAGCCGGAACATCCGCTTGTCGAGTCGCCGTCGGCGCAACCAGCCGGTGACCTCGTCGTTGCACTTGCTGGCGTTGCACGATCCGCAGGCCGGCACCACGTTGTCGAGCGTGTAGCGGCCCCCTACGGGAGACCGCGAGCACACAGTCGCGTTGCAGGCGACGGTCGGACGCGTTGCAGTACGCACAGCCACCCCACGCCTCCTGGAGCGCCATCCACTGTTCGGCAGTGAGATCGTGCTCGACACGTTCCATCCAGCGCCGCCGCCGTCGTCGATTGGAGGGATCGGCTCCGGAACGACCATTCGTCGACGAGCCTCGCGAATGTCGCGACGGAGCTGCACCCGACGAGTCGCCACGCGACGGAATCGTGCCAGGCGCTCGAACGTGGACCGTCATCCCGCCGGCGGTACCGGACGTGTGCGCCTGGGACTATCCCCGTTGGTATCGGACGGCGTGCACCCGGCGGCGTTCGAGTGTTCGCTCGTGGCGCGACGATCTCAGGTGTTTGTCAGATCACTCAACGACGAAGATCAATGGTGGAAGCTGGCGACGCTTGAGCGTGGCTGGGGTACGACGACCGTCGCCCGACTCGCCGAGCTCGTCGACGCCGCACAGCTCCCTGGCTACGTCGCCGTCGATGGCGATCTGCGTGTTGGTCTGCTCACCTATTTCGACCGTGCCGACGGGATCGAAGTCGTCACGGTTCAGGCGCTGGAGGAGCGACGAGGCGTCGGTCGAGCGTTGATGGATGCGGTGTACGAGCACGCGCTACAGCGAGGGGCGCCGCGCCTGTGGTTGATCACGACGAACGACAACCTCCGAGCGTTCGCGTTCTACCAGCAGTGGGGTATGGACCTGCGTCGCCTGGTCCGCGACGGAGCGGACGCCTCCCGTCGGGTCAAGCCGTCGATTCCCATGATCGGCGGCGGCATCCCGGTACGGCACGAGCTCGAGTTCGAACGGGTCGTCACCCGACCGTGAGACGCGCGGCGCCGGCACCCGGCGTTATCCCCTCGCGAGCGGGTCGTGACTGCGCGTCGTTATCCCCGGATCGCGTGGCCGGCGGTGGCTAGTCCGGTTTACGGCGTGTGGGAGAAGTTGCTACCAGATGCGGCTGGGCTGACACTCGATGGTGAGCATGGCGCCGAGATCGAGGTCGGGAGTGTCGGTGAGCCGCAGGACCATGACACCCGTTTGGTCACGGGTAGGAACGAGGCTTCCGTCGACGCGTCGTCCTGCCATGGGACCTCGCCACAGCTCCCAACCCAGGCGCTCGTAGAAGCCAGCGCGGTCGGTCTGGAGGCATCCGATGGCGAAGTGGCCATCGATGTCGTCAGCCAGTCGGCGCATGACCGCACTGGCGTAGCCAAGCCCTTGGTAAACCGGCAGAGTGGAGACCGCATCGACGTACGCGGTTTTCAGCGGTGGCTGACGCGCGGGCTGCACCCATCTCGTGGTCGCCACGGCGTGACTCACCAGTTGAAAGTCTCGATAGCCGAGCACGTGTCGACCTCCGCTGGGGACGTACGAGAACAGGCTGTTGAACTCCTCGCTCGTGTGCGCCTCGATGCAGACCGTAATGATTGACGCTCGCGCTTCGCTGTCCAGATCCTCGGTCCGAGTCGAACGGACGATGCTGGCGTCGCCCACGAACGCATCGTACGGAGCCCGGCAGCCGCCGTCCGGCGATCCAGCACGCGGCGACCCGGGATTATCCCTCGACTCTGACACTGACCGTCGTTCGAGGACACTCCTCGCCCGAGCGTTCGGCGCGCGTGCCGCCGGACGGAGGCCGTGACGGCTCGTGAACGCCGATTGCGAGGCTGCCGAGTCAAACGCCGAGCCGTCGTCATGCGCCACCAAGGACCAGGCTCGCCGGGTGGTCGCCGGCTACATCGACTGCCACAACCACCGCCGTTTGTCACAGCTCCGCCGGACCGCCCGGACCGACGAACGTGGCGAGGCGGCGTGAAATCGGTGACGCGCGGAGCCAGATAACACTTCGTGCCGCTGGCCCACGCCTGGCAAGCCGGCGCCTGAGCGCGGAACCTGGGTGACGCATCGCCTTCGCCAACGACCTGACGACCCCGACCCTTACCGTCGTCAGCGCCAGCCAGAACCGGGCCAAGGCGGATGCTCCACCCGACGCCTGGCAGCCGCCAAACCACGCCGCCCGCTGCACCTACGCCAAGGACTGGGATCGCGAACAAGACGGCGTGGGCGCTCACCGTCACCGCCGCCGAGACCGCCGCCGTCGAGCAGATGCTCGAGCGCTGCGAGCAGTGAAGCCCGATCACCCGCACGTCACGCCCGTGCAGTCACCGCCGGCGTTGCCGGCGGCGCGGTTGCGGCCACTGTCGCTCGTGCCGGCGGGGGCGGCGATGCCGACGCCGCCGTTGTCGAACGCCTCGTTGCGCCGGAGCGTGTTGCCGGGCTCGTCGATGCTGAACCCATCGGCGCCATTGCCAACCGTGCTGTTGCGCTCGAGCATCGCGTGGGTCGTCCAGAACCCGAGACGGATCCCGTCGAATTCGTTACCATCGGCCCTGTTGCGGACGAGCACGGCTTGCTCGACGGTCTCCAACCGGAGGCCGAAGAAGCGGTTGTCGGTGAACGTGTTGCTGTCGTAGCGGCTGGCTGTTGAGAATTGGTCGAAGATCCCGCCGAACCCGCTGCCGCTGACAACGCTGCGGGAGACCGTGAGGTGCTCGTTGAACGAGAACGACATGCCGGTGAAGTCGTTGGCAACTGCATCGATTCGGTCGATGACGACGTGGTCCGAGTTGCTGATCGAGACGCCGATGGCGTTGGCCTCGAACGTCATCCGATCGACCTGCGCCCCGCTGGTCTCCAGCAGGTCCACACCTTGGCTGAAGCCGGTGACCCGGCCACCGGTGATGTGGATGCCGTCGTGGCGGCCGTTGTTGTCGATCCCCACTCCCGAACCGGTGCCGTCGATCACGTGACCGTTGAGGTCGATGGTGATGTCGGGGGCGCCGACCACGAGGCCGAACTCGGGGCAGTCAACGAGGTCGGTCTCGAGGCGGAGGTCGGCGGTGACCATCGAGCCGCAAGTCAGCGACGTGGCATCGCTCGGGGCGGCGACGACCGTCGCCGGCAGTCCGAGGGCGGCGAGGAGCGTCGCAACCGCGGCGCGGCGCCGTCGGCGACGACTGTCGGTAGTCGCTGTGGAGGCGGACGTAGTGCTGGTGGTCACTGGAGAGTCCTTTCGTGGTCAAGCTGCGACGACCGTGGCGGGCGGGCTGGCCGGCCCGCCCGCCGAGCGTCGTGTTGGCGAGCAAGCCGAACGGCGTGCCGAGGGCGCCGTCGGGCTCGAAGGTCTCGAGTTCGGCCGCAGTCCCTTCCGACGCCGGTCAGCCCGCCGGCTGGGAGACCTTCGGGGCGGGCGGTGCGAGGGCGGGGTGGGTTTGCGGTGAGCGGCCTGGTTTCCAGCCCGCCCAGCGTTCTGCGATCTTGCCGTCTGCGATGCGGAAGATGACGATGGCGGCGAGTTCGACGGGCTGATCGGTGGGTGGGCGGCCGAGCATCGGGCCGGTGTTGGTGCCGTGCAGCGTCCAGCGGATGACGACCAGGTCTGACTTCGGCGATCAGGTGATCGATGGTGAACCGCAGATCGGGGTGGGCGGTGTGCATCGTTGACACCACGTATTCGGCGCCGTCGAGGCCGGCGGGCTGTCCCGGCAACGGATCGTGGTCGACCCAGTCGGGGGTGAACAGCTGGCGCATGGTGGCGCGGTCTCCGTGGGGGATCACTTCGTTGAAGATCCGGCGGATCAGGGCCTTGTTGGCGTCGGTCATCATCGTGCGGTGCTTTCTCATGGTCGGAGTTGAGGAGTCCGAACGGGTCATTGCTCGGCTCCCACGGCGGCTGGGGTGAAGACGTGGGCGTGGTCGCGGGCGAAGAAGGCGAAGCCGCGTGGGCGGCGCCCGGTCAGTGACTCGACGGTGTTCGTCACCCGCTCGCCGGCGCCCCGGCGCAGCATGGCGTAGACCTCGACGACCTGTCGGGCGACGACATCGGGCACGCCCTGTCGGGTCATGGCCTGCCTCGCGGTGTCGTCGGGGACGTCGACGAACTCGACCGCCTCGTTTGTGGCCGCCGAGAGCTCGGCCGCCACCTGGGTGTGGGTGATCGCCTCCGGCCCGGTCAGCACGTAGGTCCGGTGATCGTGGCCCGCGGTGGTCAGCACGGCTGCCGCCGCGGCGCCGACGTCGCGGGGATCGACCATGGCGATCCTCGCTGCGCCTGCGGGGGCGTAGAGGCGACCCTCGCCAGCGACCTGTTCGGCGGCGGCGAGCAAGTTCGACATGAAGAAGCTCGACCGCAGCACCACGGCGGGGATCTCCGACGCCCTGAGGTGGTGCTCGATTCGGCCGTGCCAGTCCCAGAACGCCACCGGACTTCCCGGCTCGGCGTCGATCGATGAGAGCTTGACGATTCGTCGAACGTCACTGGCTGCTGCGACGTCGATGGCGGCGGTCTCCCATTCGACCCGCCGCGGGTCGTCGGCGCCGGACAGGAACATCTGCTCGACGCCTTCGAGCGAGGCCTGTACCGACGCCGGATCGGCGAAGTCGCCCACCGCCAGCTCGACGGCGTCGCCGAAGAGGCGCTGCGCCGTGTCTGGATCTCGCACGAAGGCGCGCACCGCTCGTCCCTTGTCGAGCAGTGCTCGCACCACCTCCGAGCCGGTGCGGCCCGTTGCTCCGGTGATCAAGATCATCTCTGCCTCTCTCCCTAATACTATGAATCATAGTTATATGCTATGCTCCATAGCTATGTCAAGGGATGAGCTGAGCCTGTTCTCCTACGAGATCCTGGGTCTCATCGGCACCACTGGTGCCGGGCCCCACGACCTTCACGAAATGGTGCGACGCGGCCGGATCCTCGCCTGGGCCGGGGAGAGCCAGTACTACGTCGAGCCGAAGCGGCTCGCCGAGCTCGGCTACCTGCAAGCGCACAAGGAACCGGGCAAGACCCGCGAACGAACCGTCTACACGCTGACCGACCGCGGCCTTCAGGCGCTGCGCGACTGGGCGCGGACACCAGTCCACTTCACGCCACTGAAGAGTGAGGCCCTGCAGCGTCTGCTCATCGCCGACCTCGTCGGCGAATCGCCGACCCGCCACAGCATCGCCGCGCTACGGGACGACATCGCTGACCTGTCCCAGCGCCTCTCCGAGACCGAAGCAGGCGCCGAGCACCTACCCCACCGAAGCAAGTACCTCCTCCTCATCGTCGGGTTCCTGCGCCGTCTCCTCCAGCTACACCTCGACCTCATCGACGAAGTCGAACGCGAACTCGACCCGCACGACGGCTCCCCACCGACGCCCCGCCCAAGGCCGAGCAGCCACTGAACCCTCCTCTGCACGTCAGCCGGCCTGCGGTAAGCGCGCATCTCTGGCCGCTAGTCGACGACCTCTGACTCTTCGACCGTCGTAGCGAACGCAGCGGTTGAGGTGTCTCGTGAGGGGAACCTGTTGAGCGACATGTTGGATGACGATGGGCGGGGTCCTGGGCGACATCGACGGTGAGGATGGTTCGTCCTCGCGGTGGCGGCAGCGTGGTCGGCACCGGTGGAGGTCGGTTGGTGGCGGCACCTCCTGTTCGGGCAATGTGCGACACGGACTCGCCCCCCCGGCGTCGACCACGTCGGTCACGCTGGCGGGCGTGCTTGCCGATGCTGCTGATCCACGACGTCCGTTCCGCCACCGCGCTGCCTCGACGCGGGAACGTTCGTGTGCGCCGACGGGTCGTGCGGCGGCCAGCTCGGCCCGTGGGGCGCCAGGCTCGACCGCGGGTGCTGCGTCTTAGCGCCGGGCGCAGCGAGACCCACCGGCCGCGCCTGGCCCGCTGCCGGGCCTGTCGGGTCACCCACGTGCTCGTCTCCACCCGCAGCTTCCCGCGGCGCCCTGACCCCGTCGAGGTCGTCGGCGCCGCCCTGCTCGCCGCCGCCAGCGGCGCCGGCCACCGCCGCGTCGCCGCCCAGGTCGACCGCCCGGCGACGACCGTGCGGGGCTGGCTGCGTCGAGCACGGGCTAACAACGACGTCGTGCGTTCCGACGACACCGTCGCCACCTACCGGCTCGACACGATGGCCAGCCGTCTCGACCCGACCGGCAGCGCCCTCGGGGGACATGCTCGACGCTGTCGGCCGGGCGACTCGCGCCGAGATCCTGTGGTTCGGGCCGGCACCCTCGCCGTAGCAGGTGGCCGTCGCGATCTTCGGCGCCGCGGTCCTCGCCCCGGTCCCAGCACCGCGCTCGGCACGGAGCCAGCTGACCCCTCAGCCTGCTTCGACGTGCCCGGACGCAACCCGGCGCCACTGTCACTGAGCACGAACACCCCATTCTCATGTCGCGGCGACGGAGATGCCTCGGCCACGGCGGAACTCCACAGGCCTTATCGCGGAGTAGCCGCAGAGCGCGCAGCACGTTGTTGGTGTTGACGCCAAGCGCGGAGTCAGGGGGCTGACTCGCGGTCGCCCGGTACTACCCGCAGACTCCGTTGCACGTGCCGTCGATGCCGAAGAACTCAGCAACGACGCCGTCGTAGTGTCCGACCACGACACCCTGCGGCGTGAACGCCCCGGCTCCCATGCCGTCTGCCGTGCCCTGGAGCGAGATATTGCCGGCGATCTGGTTGCCGGAGTTGGTAAAGGTCGAGCCAGGGAAGCCGGTGCTCGGCTGCTGGACGTGGAAACCTTTGGCCTTGCCGTCCGAGCTCTGGCCGCCTGTTCCGGCACCGCCGACGGAACAAGTGGAGGCGCATCCCTCCGCCGAAGCCGACGGTGTGCCGGCTCCTAGCGCGATGCCAACTGCAGCGACACATGCGGTGACGACGGTTACCAGGCGCATGTCAGGTTCCTCTCGTCCGACCGTGCCGAGTCGTCGAAACGGTCCAGGACCGCGATCATAAGCCTGGCCGGGCGTAGTTCGAGACAAGCCGAGCCCCGTGGCGATCGGAGCCAGCAGCCACGTCCCCGTCACCACGATCAGCCGAAGCGTGATCCGAACTGTCGCGCGGATCGCTGGCCGATGATCCGGACTGACCCCTCGCTGTTTGACCGAGACCGGTAGACCGGCACCCGGCGTTATCCCCGGTGTGGGCCGGGATTAGCGGATGTCGTTCTCGGACAGGATCGACGGGTTATCGCAGCCGAGGCCCTGCCGGTGCCACTAGGTTCTGCGCCGCTTCGACGCCGACGACCTCGTCCAGCTGCAACACAGTCTCGGGCACCGTGCGTCGACAACGAGCTGTTGTTCGCACTTGAGGGATTCGTGTATCGAGTGTCGTGACATCACTCGTGGGGGACGTCCGACGGTCTGTGCTGCATCCACTCGCGACGACCAAGACACTGATCGCGAGTGCACGTAGCCCGTCCACACCCAACGCACAGTCGACGCTGGCAACGAGCGCGTGGCGCTCACCTGCGGGCTCTCTGGTCGTGGTCCTCGTCCACTGCCGACGGCCGCTGGCGTGACTGCGTCCGCGACGCCCGCGCCCGCCGCTCCGAGCACCACTGTTCTTGTGACGAACGCACCCGGAGCGGCGACAACCGTCACCGTCACCGCGCCGGATACCACTGGAGTCGTGTCGGAAGAACTTGACCAGGCGCGTACCTCCTGGTCCAGCGCGAACATCACCTCGTATCGGCTGATCGTCGAGGAGAACCGGAACTATTGGTCGGCTGGGTGCACGTGGAAGACCGTGGTCAACGGGGACGTCGTGGCCGAGACTTCGGTGGCCGGCTCCGACGACGCCTCAGCTGCCTGCCCGCCAGCCGAGTGGACGGTTG
>CAVUCK010000005.1:0-598911 GCA_963739975.1 uncultured Acidimicrobiia bacterium | reverse complement strand
AGAAAACGCCAGGGTGCCAGAACCGGGTTCCGCTCCGAACGCATCGCGCTTAACCGTGCCACTATCGCTTTGGGGAACACGGGCTGCAGCCTCCGAGATGGCGGCGTGGCGCTCTGGCTCACGACCAAGAGATGTCGTTCGGTGCAAACGTTCGCTGTCCGAGAACGGCACTTTGGGGCGATGCCCCACGCGGATATGTCCGCGCGTTCGGGGACATTTCGAGACGCTCTTGCCGCGCCCGTATCCGTCGTCCGGAGCCGGTGCCCCGAAGCGCCTCACGGACAGAGTGCTCGCGATCGCGAGCACTCTGTCCCCGGGACACACGGCGCTTCGGTGGCATCCTCGAGGGCTGAGATCGGTGCGATCCCGTGCTCGCGATATCGGACGTCGCTTGTGTGGAAGGGCCGTGACTCGCCGCGCTCGACCCGGCTGCGGGAGAAGCCGGCCACCCACCCCACACGCCGACCGCGTCGAGGCCGGCCGCATAGCGGACACGGTGCGCAGGTCGAAGTCGGCGGCGACGATGCCGTCGAAGTGCTTGCTATCCGTGTCCAACGGATGCAGTTGCGGTCGAACCGTCCTGCGCGGGTTCCTGGTCGGTGTCCGCAATTGTCGCATCGTGGGCCGCGTGTAGTGTCCGGTCGGTAGGTCGCTCGGCCAGGTCGTGGTCGGTCGAACGAGTCGTGAGGAGTTCCCGATGGGGATGAGGCGAAGGGCAAGGCGCCGTGGGCTCGTTGCTGGAGCCGTGGCTGGAGGGGCGATCGCTCATCACAGAGCAAAGCAACAGGAGCCGGCGTATGACGAGGGGCCGGTGTACGACTCCGAGGTGCAGTATGCGCCGCCTCCGGCGAGCCCGGCGGACGAGATTGAGCACTTCGCGCAGTTGCACGCCTCAGGCGTGCTTTCGGACGATGAGTTCACGGCGGCGAAGGCGAAGGTGCTCGGGTCCTGAGCATTCGTTGGATTTCACGAGCTGTTGGTTGGATCGCTTCCGACAGGGATAGGGGACTTCGATGAGTGAATCGCGCAAAGATGTATTGTCGAAGGCAATCGATGCCGAGGTGGCTGGTGGATCCGTTGATCTCGGTACCCTGTTCACCGATGATGTCGTCGGTTGGTCGCCTTATGCCACCGTCTCAGGGCTGGAAGCACTCGCGGCCCTCGCCGCTCTCCGCGACGTAGCTTTCTCCAACGTCGTCATCTTGTACAGGGGAATCGACGAAGTGGGCAACAAGGCATTTGCCGAGTGGGTCATCGAAGCCGATCACACTGGACCACTCGTCCTTGATGAGGACGCCGTGTTGGAAGCGACGGGACGCCACGTCAAGTTGCCTGGCGTCACTGTGGCCGACTTCCGCGACGGGAAGATCCGGTCGTACCGGACATACTTCGACGACGTGTCCCTGATCGAGCAGATTGTCGGCGTCTGAGGAACTCGGTCGGCTGTGGAGTTCCACGTCGAGGACCATCCCGATCCACTCGACATCGAACTCCTGGAGACGCAGATCCGTCGTGAGGCGTCTGCCGCAATGGCACTCGGTGACGAAGTCGAGCTCGCGATCTTCGTCCGGGACGACGCGGGGACAGTCGTCGCGGGCATCAGCGGATGGACCTGGGGCAACTGCTGCGAGCTGCAGAGTCTCTGGGTCGCACCGAGCCTTCGTGGGCGCGGCCTCGCGACAAGGCTGCTCGCCGCCGCCGAAGCCGAGGCAGCCGAGCGCGGGTGCTCACAGACCGTCCACTTCACCTACGACTTCCAGGCCCGAGACCTCTATGAACGCAACGGCTACGCACTAGTGGGCCGAGTCGAGGACTTCCCATCCGGAACGGACGTCCTCTGGTACCACAAGCACCTCCAGGGCGAGGCGCTCGAAGAGGCGACAAATGTCGCCAACCGGAGCACCATCTGAGCAGCACCCGCGTGTGGGCTCGCAAGCGACGGTCGGCCAGACCGGTCACCCGCACCGGTCGGCCAAGCCATCCCGCCTTAACGCATCGCTAACAGCGAATTGCCAGATCCCGAACCCCGACATCCCGCTCAAAACACATCGCTGGACACAACCTCGAAAGTTCTCTGGAGGCGCGTCACCTACCGCCGGGTCGATGAGCGCTGCCGGGACTTCAGTCGCTCGGGATGCTGCCTCCCGCGAGCGCGACCGATCAGACGGCTCGGCGCTCACTGCGTCGTCGCAGGGCGGCAGTACAACACTGGCGCGTCAACCGACGCGATGTCGCGAGACTGGATGCTCGTCCCGGGTACGAGGAGGCCGCCGATGAGCGTCGAGGAGAACAAGCGGGTGCTCGTTGAGTTCGACCTGCTACTGGGCGCGGACGACCTGACGCCGCTCGACCGGCTCTGCACGCCCGACATGGTGAACCATGCGATCGCCGCTGATCGACCGGCCGGGCTGGCGGGCACACGTGAGTTCCTTGAGACGATGGGCCGCCAGCAGATGACACACGAGGGCTGGCGGGAACTGGTCGTGGTTGCCGACGGTGACTATGTCGTCCAGTACGGCGTCCGTCACGGACGCTGGCACGGCGGACGCTTCATGGGCATCGAGGCAGCCCCCGGCGAATACAGCCGAAGCTTCGCCGCCATGTACCGGTTCGAAGGCGGCCGAATCGCGGAGCGCTGGGCGGTGCGAGACGACCTGACCATGCTTCGCCAGCTCGGCGCACTGCCCTCCTGACACCCCATCTCCGGGCCGCCCGGTCGATCCACCGACGTTTCCGAGTTCCGCACGCCCGAACATCGCACCGCTGTGCCCTCAAACGCCGGTCCACGGCGAGGTGTTCCCTGGGCCTCCCACCATGAGGAGGTTCCACCATGACCACGATCTACTCGACACCGACGTCTCTTCAGAGGCTGGACGCGGACGGTGCGTTCGATGAGGCGCAGCTGGCTGCGGCTGCGTTCCTTGCTCGCTACAGCGGCCGAACCCTTGACGCCTATCGCCACGATCTTCGTGGCTTCTTCCAGTGGTCGGCCGATGTCGGCCTGACCGTGCTGGCCGCGACGCGACCCCACATCGAGCTCTACCGCGGCTGGATGGAGGACCGCGGCTTGGCGGCCTCGACGATCGACCGGCGACTGTCGACAGTGTGCGGCTACTACCGGTTCGCGCACATCGACGGGCGCATCCCGTCGAACCCCGCCCAGTACGTCCGCCGACCGAAGGTGCAGCCAAGCGAGGGCCACGGCATGGATCGCGGCGAACTTGGCACCTTCCTGTTCACTGCCGAGCGCTTCGATCACTCCCACGCCGCGCTTGCCGTGCTCCTCGGGCTGAACGGCCTGCGCGTGTCGGAGGCGTGCGGGACCAACGTCGAGGATCTTGGCTTCCAACGAGGACACCGCACGTTGCGCATCCTCGGCAAGGGCAACAAGCCAGCGCTCATCCCTCTGGTGCCGCGGGCTGCCCGTACGATCGACCTCGCCGTGGGTGAACGCCACGAAGGCCCCATCATCTGCCGCCACGACGGCCAGCGCCTCGACCGCCGCACCGCTCATCGATGGGTGCGATCCATCGGCAAGCGAGCCGGGTTGGGCTCCGTGCACCCACACATGTTGCGCGCCGGGTTCATCATGGCGGCCCTGGACGCCGGAGTCCCTCTACGCGATGTGCAGATCGCCGCTCGTCACGCCGATCCCCGCACGACGACCATCTATGACCGCCGTCGAGAGAACTTCGACCGCCACGCAGCGTACGTCGTAGTCGCCTTCGTCGCCGGCGGCTGACCGGCAGAGGGCTCGTCACCTCCCGGCACCTCGGGGTCATGCCCTACGTCGATATGTCCGCGCGTTCGGGGACGGCCTGGCCTTCGTTGTGCAGCCTGGGGGCGTCGATCTGCCGCCCGGCCGGCCGGTTTCTGCTTACGGAGGTCTGCAATCATCGATGGTGTGGGATCGTCGGGGTTGAGGGGCGGGGTGAGCATGCCTGAACTGCTCGCCGCGCTCTCTCTCGGCACCGATCTTGGTATGGGACATCCCATGGAGCATGTGCTCCGCCAGACGTACCTGGCCCTTCGCCTCGCAGAGGAGATGGGGCTCGGCGCTGATGAGCGCGAGACCGTGTACTTGTCGTCGATGATGGCGTGGGTCGGTTGTCACATTGACGCTTACGAGCAGGCGAAGTGGTTCGGCGACGACTGCGCGGTGAAGCACGACATCCGGTCGGTTGACTTCGGCCGTCCGGTCGAGAGTGCTGCGTTCGTAATCCGCCACATCGGAAGCGGACGACGGATGGCTGAGCGTGCACGTCTTGGTGCCGCATTCCTCGGTGACGGTGTCAAGGCGATGGACGCGATGCTGGACAATCACTGGCGCGCCGCTGACCAGTTGGCCGAGCGGCTGGGTCTCGGCGACGTCGTTCGCGCCAACATCGCGCAGACCTTCGAGCGATGGGACGGCAAGGGCGATCCGGGCGAGGTCGAGGGGAGCGACATCCTGGTTGCGTCGCGTCTCGTGAACCTCGCCGATGTGGTCGAGGTCTTTCACGAAGCGGGCGGCGTCGATGCCGCCGTCGGGGTCGCCCGAGCGCGGCGAGGAACTCAGTTCGACCCGGAGCTCGTCGACTTGTTCTGCGCCCGCGCTGCCGGGCTCTTCGATGAGATCGAGCCGGTGACCAGTTGGGACGCGCTGATGGACCGCCGGCCCGTCGCGGCCGGCGCGCTGAGCGCTGGCGACCTCGATGCCGCCCTCGAGGCCATCGGCGACTTCGTCGATCTCAAGGCGCCGTTCGCCATCGGTCACGCCCGCAACGTGGCTGACCTCGCCGCTGGCGCCGGCGAGGAGGTATCGCTGCCGGCCCCGGACCGCCACATACTGCGGCGTGCCGCGCTGGTGCACGACGTTGGTCAGCTCGGCGTTCCGAACTCCATCTGGGACAAGCGCGGCCCCCTGTCCGCCCAGGAGATGGAGCGCGTCCGGCTCCACCCGTACTTCGTGGACCGCATGTTCGCGTCGAGCCCGCTCGCTGCGGTCGGGCAGCTCGCTGCCGAGCACCACGAGCGACTCGATGGCTCCGGCTATCCCCGCGGGGTGACCGGCTCGGCCCTGTCGTTGGCGAGCAGGGTCCTCGCCGCCGCTGACGTGTACCAGACCAGGACCGAGGCGCGGCCGCATCGGAGCTCGGCTCCGCTCGGTGAGGTGGAGTCGCACCTGCGCTCCGAGGTGAAGGCCGGACGGCTCGACGGCGACGCCGTGAACGCCGTGCTCCGAGCCGCGGGGCACCGGGTCCGCCGGAAGCGGGAGTGGCCGGGCGGTCTCACCGCTCGCGAGGTCGAGGTCCTGCGCCTCGTCGCGCAAGGGTTGTCCCACAAGCAGATCGCCGAGCGCCTCGTGATCTCCCGCAAGACCGCGAGCAACCATGTCGAGCGCATCTACGCCAAGATCGGAGTCAACAACCGCGCCATGGCGGGCGTGTTCGCCATGAAGCACGGCTTGATGCTCGCCCATGACGGCGAGGCCGCCGAAGCGACCTAACGGCAAGAACTTGGGGTGCGCGCCCCATGACCGTCGCCAATCGATTCCGTACGTTCGTCGCATGACCACAATCGGCAGCAACGACAGCGCCGCGGCCCCTGTCGCCGATGTCGACGAAGCCGCGGTGGAAGAGTTTGCCGGTCGGCTCTTCGGGCTCTTCACCGGGGGCGCACTCACCTACCTCATCGAGATCGGCCGGCGGACCGGTCTCTTCGATGCGGCAGCCGGCCAACCGATGACCTGCACGCAGCTCGCCGACCGAGCCGGCCTCACCGAGCGCTACGTCCGTGAGTGGCTCGCCGCCATGGCAACCGGCGGCATCTTCGAGTACGACCCGGCAACTGCTCACTACTGGCTGCCACGCGAGCACGCCATCTGCCTTTCCCGCGGCGCGGCGGACCTCGCGCCCGTCGGCGCGCTCGTCACCGAGCTCGGCCGCCACGTCGCCGCGGTCACTGACGCGTTCCGGTCTGGCGGAGGCGTGCCCTGGGAGGCCTACAAGCCCGAGATCCACGATCTCATGGACATCCTCTGGGTCCGCTCTACGAGGAAACGCTCATCGACACGATCCTCCCCCTCGCACCCGGCATCCTCGAGCGACTGCAAGCCGGAGCCCGCGTCGCCGACGTTGCCTGCGGGACCGGAGCCGTGGTCGTGCTCCTCGCCGAGGCCTTCCCCCAGTCCACGTTCGTCGGCTACGACCTCGACCCCGACGGGCTCGACCGCGGTCGAGTCCGGGCGGCAGACAACGGCCTGAACAACGTCACCTTCGAACAGTGCGACGCGGCCCAACTCCGCCCTGCCGAACCCTTCGACATTGTCGTCGCGTTCAACGCCGTGCACGACCAAGTCGACCCTGCAGGCATGCTACGACGGGTCCGAGAATCGCTCACTCCGGGCGGCCTCTTCCTGATGAACGAACCCCGCATGCCCGCCGCCCTCGAGGACAACCTCGACAACCCCATGGCGCCCTTCACCTATGCCGTGAGCACACTGCACTGCATGACCGTCTCACTGGCACACGGTGGCGCAGGCCTGGGTACCGGTTGGGGTGAAGAGACCGCGCTCCAGCTACTTGGGGAGGCCGGTTTCGGCCCGGTCACCGTCGAGACAACACCTGGCGACCCCGGAAACGCGCTCTTTACGACCAGCCCATCTTGATCTCGGGCTTTCGCCCGCACGCTCCGTACTCGGCGGCCTGCTCGGAGTCGAGCGCGACCAGACGGTGTCACAGAACGCGCTGCTGCGTGGGGAGCGAGTGCATCCCCGACCGCCGGGTCTGCGACGCACGCAGCCCGCAGTGCCGTGCGTCCTTGCTGCCTCCTGCGAGCGCGCCCGAATGCCTGCTCGGGAACGCCGGTTACGTCTCAGCGGGCTGCGCCGGACAGCGCCGAACGACGGTGATGGCGCGGCTGTCGGCGGGGTTGGTCGGTCCTGAGGTTGGTTGCTCCGGCGCTCGGTGGCGGCGCCCGGGTGTGACACCGAACGCCGGAGATCTGGTGTCAGCGAGCGGCGCCGGCGACGAAGGTGGCCACGATGTAGGTGGCGTGCCGATCAAGCGACTGGCGGCCACGGTCGTAACGCATCGTCATTCGGGGGTCGGCGTGGCTGGCGGCCCCCTGCACGTCACGCAACGGCACCCCGGCGTCAAGCGCTGCGGTGATGAAGGCGTGCCGCAACGTGTGCGGACCGACACGCTTGGCGATCCCGGCCCTGCGGGCGATGCGCCGCACGATCCGACCCGCCGCGTGGCGATCCAGCCGGCCGCCGTCTGGGTCGATGAAGATCGGTCCCTCCAATCGTTCCCCGACGGCCAGGTCGATGGCCCTCGCCACGCGTGGTGCCAACGGCATCGTGACCAGCTTGCCGCCCTTGCGCAGCACGGTCAGGGTGCGGTGGCCCCGTTCCTGGCCGAGCGCCTCGACGGTGGCACCGATCGCTTCGGAGACCCGGAGCCCGTTCAGGGCGAGGAGGGACACCAGGGCGTGGTCGCGTGGTGATGACAGGCCGGCGGCGACCAGGATGGCGCCGAGTTCGTTGCGGTCCAAGTGGGCGACGTGGGACTCGTAGTCGATGCGGGGTCGGCGGATGTGCACGGCCGGGGAGTGCTCGATGACGCCTTCTTCCTCGGCGTACCGGTAGAACCCGACCATCGTGCACAGGCGGCGAGCCACCGTCGCTCGGGCCTTGCCGCGGTCTTCGAGATCGCGAGCGAAACACTCGATGTCGACGCGGCGGACGTCGAACAACTGGTGGTGATGCTGCCAGCACCACGCGGTGAACTGGCGCAGATCGAGCGTGTAGGCGTCGCGGGTGTAGCCGCGATACGCGGCGAGGAAACCGAGCAACGTCATCCGCTCGACCTCGGACAGCACCGGCTGGTACCGCTCGACCGCGGTCGTGATGGTGGACATGGTTGTGGACCTCCGTGTGGACATGGCCGAAGGCCCCGACCACAACGCAGCAAGCGCCTCCAGCCGGTGGGAACGCGACGCTACGCCCGCAGGACACACCGACGCCGGCACGCCTATGCCGTTCGGGCGCGGCGCGAGGTGTGGGTGTAGGTCGTTTCGTGCCGATGTTCGGCGCGGTCGCGCTCGAGTAGTGGGGAGGCGACTCCATGGGGACCGTCGGTACGCTGGGCGTTGGTGAAGGACGTCCCGATCGGAGAGCTGCCAGTCATCGACTTAGATGTCCTGCGCCGAGGCGATCGCCCGACTGTCGATGACGTCACGATTCTTCGCGACGGCACCCGGCTCGACACGCCAGCGAAGGTCGTCGCCTACGTCGAGTGGTTCAAAGCTGAGCTGGCCGCCAAGGGTCGCCCGCTCAGCGGCGATCGCGGCGCCTGAACGCCGCGTGGAAGGCCCGACGCTCGACCCGGCGCGGATCGTTCATGCCCTCGCCAGCCATCAGGTCGAATACCTGCTCGTGGGCGGTGTCGCCGCGCAGGCCCACGGCGCGAAACGGGAGACGGTCGACTTCGATTGCCTCACCCGCCATCAACCGGAGAATCTCACCCGCCTGTGCGCGGCCCTGAGCGAGCTGAACGCTCGGCTCAGAATCGAAGGGATGAGTGACGACGACGCCATGGCGTTGTCGTTCGGGGTCATCCACCCCGACTTCTTCAATCGCGCCGCGATCACGACATGGATGACTGACGCCGGACCGTTGGACATCCTCCACGACATCCCAACACGCGACGGGACCCGACGTTCCTACGAGCCAGCTCGTCGGAGGCGGCGCCGACTACCAGCTCGCTGGCCTGCGTGTCCGGGTCGCCTCTCTCGACGACATCATCGCCTCCAAGGAGTGGGCCAATCGCCCCAAGGACCACGCCGCGCTCCCGAACTCCACCGGCTCACCGCCCGACACCCACCGCCGTCGCTCGAACCCGAAGGTCGCCGGCCACTGCGAACCAATCCGGAGCCGCCCGATCTCGAGCTCGGGCGGTGACCGAAGCGCTGCCCTTCCGACGTCACCGCTGTGGAAACAACGTCCGACACCCTCTCGAGCGCAGGTGTGGCGCGTCGACCGAGCGGCCGTCACCACACGATCCCGAGATGCCGTTCTGGCGCCTCGCCAACGAGCTGAGTGACGTCATTCGGTCGCGACATTCGGTACATATCAAGTTCCGCGATAGCGCACGGGCAGATCGTCCGATGGCGCGCCGCGTGCTCAACGTCGACGGGGTGGATTACCTCGTGTGCGCTTGGGGAACCGCTTGGTGGGCGTGTCCGTGACAGTCGGCCGTCCGACGGTGACACTCACCTCGCGTTGCCGACGTCGATGTGCGGCCGGGTTGGCGGCCACGGACGCCGGCCCGATTGACTGCTGAGAACGCGTAACCTACGCGAGTGTCCGGTGCGAGCGGAATCCGCTGAGATCGTGGGGCGAGGGGACCACGGCAACCGGCAGCGTGAACGTGCGCTTGACTCGGCCGGCGAGATCTTGACGGAGTTGTAGCGACGTTCTCGTCGGCAGGGCGGAGATGACGATCTCGTCCACCGGTCGACGGGAGATGATCGAGCTGATTGCAAGCGTGATGTAGCTCCGTTGATGCTTCTATGTCTGTCAAGGGCTGATCGGCGGGTGCTCGAGCAGCCTCCAGACGCGGCGGGCGAGGAACCGCTTGACGCAGCGGATGGGCCTCTCGGTCGGTCTTGCCTTCGGCGACACGGCGGGCGACGTAGGCCTTCGTGGGCGGGTCGCATCGCTGCTTGGTCACGGCGACGAGGTAGAGCGCCCGGTTGAGCTGTCGATCGCCACCTCGGTTGAGACGGTGCCGGGTCTGGTTCTGGCCGGACGTTGCGGGCACGGGTGACGTGCCGCCGAGGCGGGCGAATGCTGCCTCGCTGTGGCAGCGGCCCGGGTGTGACCATGCGATGAAGAACTGGGCGGCAGTGACGTAACCGATGCCGCGCTCAGCGATCAGCTGTGGGGCGGCCCCGTCGAGCAGCTGCTTGAGTGCCCGGTCGTGCTCGTCGACTTCGCTGTCGAGGAGCTGGACCCGTCGGGCGAGGGACCGCATCGCGTTGCGGGTGGCGCGTTCATGGACCGCTCCGCAGGGGCGGTCGCGGAACTTTGCGCATGCTTCGACCTGCCCGGTAGTGCGCAGTCCTCGGAGCTCGCCGCGCAGTGATTCGTCGGCGGTGACGATGAGTGCCTTCAGCTCGTTGATCGCACCCGTGCGGGCGCGAACCGCTGCGGCCCTGGTCACGGCATGAACGCGGATCGCCTCACGAGCGCCCTCGTGAGCTCGAGGGATGCTGAGCCGTTTCCGGCCGAGCATCTCGCGGGCGGCACGGACAGCGTCGAGGGCGTCGGACTTCGCGCCGTCTTTGGCCTTCCGGGTCGGCCGGTCGAACTCGATGACCCACTCGCCGTGGCGTTCAAGCGCGACAGCGAGACCTCGCCCGTAGCCGGCGGAGCCTTCGATCACCCACGCCCGCTCGCTGTCGACGCTGTGGCCGTCAACGAACGCGATGGCTTCGTCGTAACCGTCCCTCGTGGCGGGGAAGCGACCTTCGGCCACGACTCCGGCGCTGCGCGCGTCCAGCAGCGCGAGGGTGATCCAGTCGCGGTCGGGGTCGACGCCGACCACGTGATCGACGAGCTCTGCAAGCATGACGGTGGACCTCCAATGTGAGTGTTCGGTCGGTGCCGGCCTGGGAGGAACCGCTACGCCAGGACTGTGATGAGTCACACCGTCAGGTGGACAGGCTTCTGATCAGGACAGCAGCAGGCCAGGCCGGCATCGGCAACAACGACGGACACATCAGCTGCAATGCACCCGACACCGAGCCAGGGCAAGTCCGATAAGGGGTCACACCGTCGTCACCGACACCAACCCTCGCCGATCGCAACGACCGACGGCTCCAGACTCACAGTCCGATATCCGCGACAATGTCGTCCTCAAGAGGTGTCCGCCGATCGCGCTCGGGCTAGGACGTCGCGACTGGCCGACCGAACGTGACGGCGTGGCGGACTGCCTCGGGCGTGTCGACACCCAGTTGCCGATCGGGTTGTGCGCCGAGCGCGTCGTTGACGGTGGAGAAGGCGATGCGGAGCGCTACGAACACGGACACGGCGAAGATCTGAGCGTCGTCGAGGCCGGCGGCGCGCAGCGCTCGCACGTCGGCGGTTGTAGTCGAGTTCGGATCGCGAGCGAGCCGGCGGGCCCAGCGAGCGAGCGCCCGCTCGGTGCTGTCGAGCGGCGCGTCGTCGCCGCGAAGCACACTCTCGGCGACCTCTGCGCCGGCCTCGCCGGCCAGCTTCTTGCCCCATGCCAGCGAGCAGTATGAGTCGCCGAGGGCCGACGCGCAGGAGGTGACGAGGATGGCTCGTTGCCGATACGTGAGTGACCCCGATTGGCTGACGTGACCGAGCAGGTCGGACAATCCGTCGAGGGCCGCCGGATCGTGAGCCCAGAGCTTGGAGGCGTTCATCACGTAGCCAAGCCCCTTCCGGTCGTCGTCGAAGAGCCGCTGAGCGCCTGGCGACGGCGGCGCGGCGTCGAGGAACGACGTGGCCGGCGAACCCGCAGCATCGCCGAGCCGGGCCGTCGAAGGCTTGTAGGCGACATAGCCGACGGTCGCGATCGGCGCTCGCAGCGGAAGCCCGTCGCGGACTCGTTGCTGGGCTATGGCGGTTGCCGACCGCATGAACTCCTCCTCGCCGACGTTCTCGATTGCCTCGTACGCCGGGCCTACCGATGAGATGGCGCGGGCGTAGGCATTTGGGTCGGCGAATTCCCAGACGAACGGGATCTCGTGACGCTCGATGTCGACGAACCCGCACCGGGCCAGCAACTCCTCGCCCGCCCCTGGCCGGCCGAGCGCCACCATCGCCGCCTGGTGTTCCACCTTGGGCCCGCTCGCCAGCGCCAGCGGCGCCAACGCCCATGCCCCAGGGGAGGGTTTGATGTGACCCCAGACGGTGATCCCCAATCGTCCACCGGGCACGAGGACGCGGTGTGCCTCGGCGACGGCGCCGGGGGTCGTCCCCCAGATCCCGCGAAAGCTGGTGACGACGTCGAAGGAGGCGTCCGGCCATGGAAGGTCATGCATGTCGCCGACGCGTAGGTCGGCATGCGGGCTGCGATCGCGGGCGACGGCGATCAGCCGTGGCGACGCGTCGATGCCGGAACACGTGGCGTGCACCGCCGTTGCCATCTCCATGGCGAGTCCGGAGCCGCAGGCCATGTCGAGCAGGCGGTCCCCGGGCCCGACGCCGAGGTGATGGTGGAGGGTCACGTATTCCCTGCATTGCGCCGGCTCACTGAGCGTGGCGAAGTCGACGGCGCGCCGGCCCCAGCCCTCGTCGACCTGGCGCCACGCAGGCGACGGGTCACCGCGGGGGTCAGGCGAGTGCTGCGACACGTCCGTCGAGGAAGGAAACGAGGTGGGCACTGAGGTCGTCGGCGTCGTCGCCGGCGCCGTCGATGAGGGTCGACTTGCGACGGCGGAGGAAGGGCATGCCCATCAGGTAGATGCCCGGCGCGTCGATGACGACCCCGCCGTCATGGCGGATCAGCCCCTTGCGGTCGAGCACCGGCACGTCCAGCCAGGAGTAGTCGGGGCGGAAGCCGGTGGCCCAGACGATCGTGCGGATCTCGCCACGGGTGAGGTCGATGCCCAGCGGTGGTGAGTCCTCGACGATCGTCGGAGCTGGTCGCCAGGCCGGCTCGAGCTCACCGTCGAGCCCGTGCTCGGTCGCCCATTCGTCGATCGCGTCGAGCAACCGGCCGAGCTTGAGATCGGCCAGCGCACACACGTTGCGCAACGACCCCGAGAATTGCGCCTGCCCGTCGCTGACCCCGGCGAGTCGCCCGACGAGACGGACCCCGATCGACGTCAGGGCGTTGAGATCGAGCGTCGTACGCGTCGGTGTGCCGACGATCTGCATCGACGGCAGCCGGCGCACCCGGACGATGTCGTCGACCTCGTCGTAGCGCTCGTCCATCATGCCGATGTCGTTCATCCAGCGTTGGATGTCCCGTCCCCGGTAGGTCCGCGGGGCGCGCACGTGGGCGCCGACGGCCACCGTCACCGGGCGGCCCGATCGGTGGATCTCGTCGGCGAGCTGGATGCCCGTCGCCGACGCTCCGACGATCAGCACGCCTCCGTCGGCGAGGTGGTCCGGGTTCCGATACGCGTCCGGCGTCACTAGGTCGATGCCTCGCCGGAACGTCGGTGGCGAACGCGCGGGAGATGGGCGACGTTGCAGGCCCCGGTTGCCACGACGACCGTCGGCGCGCTCCAGCAGCCGTGATCGGTGGTGACGGCGTACCCGTTCGACGTCGGCCGCAGCTCAGTGACCGTGGTGCCGGCGTGCACCGGGGCGGCGACGACCGCGGCGTACCGCTCGAGGAACGAGATCACCTCGGGCATCGTCATGAACCCGTCGGGGTCGTCACCGTCGTAGCCGAAGCCGGGGAGCCGGCTCTGCCAGTTGGGTGTGAGCAGCCGCAGGGAATCCCACCGCTGCGTCTTCCACGAGTTGGCGACGTCACCGCGCTCCAGCAGGACGTGGTCGATGGAACGAGCGGACAGCCGGTGGCTCATCGCCAAACCGGCGTGACCGGCGCCGATTATGACCGTCGTGATGCTGCGTGCCACGGTGGACCCTCCCGGCAGCGGAGGTCTCAGCGAACCTCGACCGTGACGTTCGTCGGGTTGGTGATGACGTCGTACACCGCCGACCGCTTCTGCGACTGCGCAACGATCGCCTTGATCTCGTCGGGGGTCGCGTCGGCGTCGATGTCGTAGGTCACCTTGATGCCGCTGAATCCGTTGCGCACGTCGCTGTCGATGCCCAGGATGCCGGAGACGTCCATCTCTCCTTCGAGGGTCGCCGACACCGAGCGAAGCTGGATCTCCCGGTTCTGGGCGACGGCGGCGACGCCCGCGGTGAGGCAACTGGCCAGGCCGACGAGCACGTACTCGACCGGCGTCGCCCCGTTGTCCTCGGAGGCGAAGATCTCCGGGTGATCAGCGTCGAAGGTGTACTCCCTCCTGTGGTGCTGCTCCTCGCCGAGGCCGAAGAAGCCTTCGACGGTCGAGTTGCTGTGAGTGCCGTTCTTCCAGGTGCAACTGGCCCGCCATTGAAACTGAGCCGCCTGAGGAGCGGCCGTCAAGGCCTCTCGCGCCTCCAGCAGTGCAGCCACGTTGACGCCGTTGTCGACAGGGGTCCCGGTAGTGGACATCAGTCTCGCCCTTCCCTTCTCCGGCCGCCCTCAGCGAGTCTCGCCTTCCCTCGGCGACCGGGCCATGGATAATACTCGAAGGCCGAACCCTCGATCAGGGGAAATTCCGTCCGGCTGGCACTCGCGGCAACGCCGGCCCCGGAATCACCGGCAGCTCGGAGAGACCGCGGAGCACGAGCCCGTCGCCGTGACCCCACCGCAGCTCGTCGTCGGCGCCGGCGAGCCGCAGCTCGGGGAAGCGCCGCAGCAGCGTGCCCAGGGCGATGTGTCCCTCCAGGCGGGCGAGCGGGGCGCCGAGGCAGTGATGGATGCCGTGCCCGAAGGCGAGGTGGCGGACGCCCGACCGGTCGATGTCGAGCCCTTCGGGATCGTCGTAGGCGTGCTCGTCGCGGTTCGCCGCGGCCAGGCTGATGATGACCTGGGCGCCGGCCGGAATCGTCACGCCGCCCAGTTCGACCGGTTCGACGGCGTAGCGAAACGTCGAGTGCGGGACCGGCGCGTCGAAACGCAGGAGCTCCTCCAACGCCGCCTCGAGCCTTGCGGGATCGCCGCGCAGCAACTCCAGTTGACCCGGGTTGCGGAACAGGGCGACGACGCTGTTGCCGATGAAGCTCGCGGTGGTGTCGTGACCGGCGACGATCAGCTGGAAGATCGTCGAGAGCAGCTCCCGCGTGTCGAGTCGCTCGTCCCCGTCGCGGGCGGCGATCAAGGCACTGACGAGGTCGTCTCCCGGTGCGCCGCCCTTCATGTCGACGAGCTGCTCCAACCGCGCAACGACTGCGTCGGATGCCACCTTGGCCTTGGCGTACTGCTCGGGCGTCGAGGTCGGGACGAGCAACCCGGTCAAGCCTCGACCGAGGGCGGCGCGATCCTGCTCGGGCACGCCGAGCAGCTCGCAGATCACGGTGAACGGCAGCGGGAAGGCGAAGCGGGAGACGAGGTCGACCCGGCTGTCGGCGCCCTCAACGGCGATGCCGTCGAGCAGGTCGTCGACGATCGTTTGAATTCGTGGACGGAGTACCTCGATGCGTCGTGGCGAGAAGGCGCTCGAGACGAGCCGGCGGAGCCGGGTGTGGTCCGGCGGATCGACGGTCAGCATGTGTCGGGCGAATGCCGGTCCGGGGAGGCCGTCGGACACGACGGCTGCGTTGGCGACCAGGGCGGCCTGCATGTCCTTGGACAGTCGCGGGTCGTTGAGTGCGGAACGGGCTTGGTCGTGGTGGACGACGAGCCAAGCATCGTGGCCGTCGGCGAGCGTCACCTGGTGTACCGCGCCGCGCCGGCGCACGTCGGCGAACACGGAGAACGGGTCGTCGCGGTGGTGCAGCCCCCATGCCTTCAGCGCCGCAGTCACGTCGTGCTCGACCATCCTGGGAGCATTCTCACATGTCGACGCGAACGGCCCCGATCTGATGATCGCCTGTCACCGCCGTACGTCCCAACGGGCCCACCGAAGCGGTCACGGCTTGATCGTGATCGGGGCGATCACCGGTGGCGTCGACGAAGATCGCGCCATCGACACGGTCGACAATGGCGAGATCGACCGCTCGGGCGACCCGTGGCGCCAGCGGCATCGTTGCGATCTTGCCGCCCTTGCGGAGTACTGTCAGCGTCCGGTGTCCCCGTTCGAGGCCCAGTGCGTCGATGTCGGCACCGATCGCTTCCGACACCCGCAGACCGTTCAAGGCAAGTAGCGACATCAGTGCATGGTCGCGCGGTGACGACATGCGGCGGCGACGAGGATGGCGCCGAGCTCGTTGCGGTCGAGATGCGCGACTTGTGACTCGTAGTCGATCCGTGGCCGGCCCACGTGCACCGCAGCCGAGTGTTCGACGAGGTCTTCCTCTTCGGCGTAGCGGTAGAAGCCGACGACCGTCGACAGCCGGCGAGCGACCGTGGCTCGAGCGCGGCCTCGGTCTTCGAGGTCACGGGCGAAGCACTCGATGTCGACGCGATGGACGTCGAAGAGGTGCCGCTCGTGCTGCCAGCACCACGCCGAGAACTGGCGCAGATCCAGCGCGTACGCCTCGCGTTGAAGCCCCGGGAGCCGGCAAGGAGCCGAGCAGAGTGACCTGTTCGATGTCGGTGAGAGCCGGTTGACACCGCTCGACGGCGGTCGTGGTGGGCACAGACATGACGCAACCTCCAGCATCGTGGCCGGAGGCCCCGACCACGGGTGGAGACAGCACCTCCGGCCGGCGGAGACCCTGACGAAACGCCGCGTCCACTGCCGACATGCCGTTCTGCATCGTCGTCGCCAGCTTCGATGCCGTCATTCATAGCGGCGTTCGGTGCGGCTGCCCGGCCGAGCGAGGCGAGGCCAGCCGCCGTGAGCGGCGAGCGCGAACGACACGACTCCTGCGCACCTACCGCCGAATAGGGGCGCGTCGGCGTTGGAACGGCCGAGCTCCGTGCCCGATGCCGAGCGGCAGATCGGCGTGGGTGAGCACGGTCCGATTGCCACCGGCCATGGTACGTTCCGGCCCCACTCCCGCTAGCGGGCGGGACAAAAGGGAGGTATCACCATGCGCGCTTTGAAATGGGCTGTGCCCTTCGCCGTGGCGGGCGCCGTCGCCGCGGGAGCAGTTGCTGTCGGGACGTTGCAGGCGCAGACCGCGCCGCCGCCGATCGCCGTCGAACCGCTGACACAACGGGCCGCGTTCAGTGACGACGTCCAACTGCAGATCCGCAACAAGATGGACGGTCATGCGACGGACGTCTCCAATTCCCTCGACCCCTCGCGGACCGTGGTGGCCAAGATCACCGTGCAGCCAGGCGCTCAGTTCCCGTGGCACACCCATCCCGGACCGGTGATCGTCAACGTCGCCGAGGGCGAGTTGACGTACATCATGGCCCACGACTGCGTCGACCGACCGTATCCAGCAGGGACCGCCTTCGTGGATCCCGGCAACGGCATGGTCCATACGGCGATCAACCGCACGACTGGGGTGACGGTCCTCTACGCGACCTTCTTCGAAGTGCCGGAGACCGGACCGCTGACCGTCACGGCCGGGATCGAAGCTCCGGCTGACTGCACGCCCTGACGGACTGTGGCGAGGGGCCCCTCCTCCGGGAGGGGCCCCGACGCTCGAACATCGGCGACGATGGGCACCAACTCGCATCAGCCGTGTGAGCACGTAATGCCCGGTAGGGAGTGCGATCGTCGACCTCGTCACCGGAGGTGCTCCGCGACCGATCGACGGGTCGGTATCGACTCACGGGACGGCGCTGGCGAGGCGAACGCCGGCGCGCTTCACGGTCCCGGGGGGCAATGCGAGTGTCGGTGACGCGCACCGAACACCCGGCCGGCGCCTGTCCGGTAATCGCGGGGCTACCGCTCCAGCCGCGCGTCCGAGACCGCCGGGTCTTCCCACGTGACTACGTGGGTTGGCGCAGGAAGGCGCTCACGGAGGCGTTGAAGTCGTCAGCGGCTTCGACGTTGCAGACATGCCCTGCGCCGGGCAGGACGACGAGGGTCGAGCCGCTGATTGCGGCATGGAGCTTCTCGGCCACGCTGCGCGGTGCCCGCACGTCGTGGGCGCCGTACACCAGCAAGGTCGGAACCTGGACGCATGGCAGCGCGTCGCGTAGATCCTCGGCGGACGCACGAGCCATGGCCCGGAACCCGACCGGATGGAACGCCCGCATGCTCGCGGCGAATGCGTCGACCACCTCCCGTGACGTCGCATCGGAGAACATCGTCGGCAGCAGTGCGTCGACGAACTCGTCCGGTGAAAGGTCGGCCAGCATGAGCGCCTGGCGGAGGCGCTGCTCAGTGACGTCGGCGGGCAGGGACCCCGCCCACCCGGCGTAGGCCGAAACCAGGACCAGCTGACCGGCAATGCTCGGATGACGGCGGGCCAGCTCGATCGCCAGTGCACCACCGAACGACAGCCCGACGACGGCCGGCCGGTCGAGACCGAGTTCAGTGATGAACCCGGCGAGGCAATCGGCGTAACCGGCCATCCCCATCGTCTCGGGCGGATCCGAGCTCCGGCCGGCACCGGGCGTATCCCACGCGACCAGCGTGAACTCGTCACCAAGTGCTGCGAGCTGTCCCCGCCAAGTCGTTGGTCCGTCTCCGACGTAGCCATGGAGCAGCACCACGGGCGGTCCGTCACCGACGCGCTCGTAACCGACGCGCAAGCCCTCGACCACGACCGTCTCCATCGGCTGGCCACCGTAGGACGAGGTATCCGAATATCACGGGGATAATCCCGACCCGCCGCGTCCTCCAACGCCGGGACTCCGGCGCTACCGACATCGGACAGCGGTGTGCTGCTGTGGCGCCGGCACCGCCCCGACGCCGATCGGCAGTGGGCGCTACGTGTCCAGCGGGCCTCCAGCCGCGGTGGGAGCCTCCGCGTAGTACCTGACGGTCTTGTCGTTGTACGGCGAGCGACCGTGCTTGGCGCACGCGGCGACCAACTCCTGCGGAGGCCTCGGTGACAGCACCGATCCACCCAAGGTGACGCCTCCGTACGCGTTCGGCTCAACGACCACTCTGGCACCGCACAACGGACACTCCGCGTTCGGCGAGCGAACGACGTCAGGCACCTCCCACAGTCGGTGCCAGAGCGTGCGGATGCTCACCGGAGCGGACTGTACGTCTGGCGGAGCAAGTACACAGCGACAGCCCGCTCGGGCCAGCGATCGGCGTGAGATCTTGGCGCGGTTGTTCTCGGCTCTTGAGGTGGGTTCTGGAGAACGATCGCGCCCAGAACCGCCGATGAGAACGATCATGCCCGGAATCCCGTGACGGACGCCGGCTTGCCCACGCGTACTGACTGCTCGCCCCGCCGGGTCTCCGAGAACGACGGGGAATATCGCGACTCGCCGCGTCCGCAACCGCCGGCTTGATGGCGATACCGAACGCTGGCCTCCCGTTCGGAGCGTGGCCCTCTGGCTGGACTGGTCGCCACGGACAGTCGGCGCGTCCACACCGCCGGCGCCCGAGCATACGGAACGCCGAATCGGCACTCGCCGCTCTCCGTGTTCTCAACAGCCGACCGTCGGACCAAGGACGCCGATCGGCAGGGCGGTGTTGGCGAGTGCGGCAGGAGCCAGCGATAATTCCCGCATGCCGAGCGATGACCTCGGAGACTTAGAGGTTGTCGTCGACGACGACTTGCTTGGGCCGGAGCTACGCCTCAACCCCCACGTCTACTTCCATCGGTTGCGAGCGCTGGATCCGGTGCACTGGAACGCCAGGTACAAGGCGTGGGTGCTCACCAGGTATGAGGATGTGGTCAGGGGCTTTCGCGACGCGCGGCTGTCGTCAGAGCGCATCGATGCCGACGGTTTCCCGTTACTGGGCCGGTGGATGGTCTTCCTCAACCCGCCGCGGCACACGCGGTTGCGACGCCTGGTAGGGAACGCCTTCTCGCCCCGCGTCATCGCCGGCTTCCGTCCGCGCATCGAGGAACTCGTCGAGCAGCTGCTTGATGACGCGCGAGGTCCAGCCGAGTTCATCAGCGTCTTCGCCTCGCCTCTCCCTGCCATGGTCATTGCCGAGTTGATGGGTGTCCCGCCTGGGGATCGATCCCGCTTCCTCGATTGGTCCGACAAGATCGCCGGCGTTGTGTTCGGTGCCCTCAACCGCCCCGACCGGCGGGCACGGGCTGAAGCTGGTTTGGACGACTTCGACGCCTACTTCAGGGATCTGGCGGAGTCCAGCGACGGCACCCTCGTCGCCGCCCTCGCTGCGGCCACCGAGGGCGACGACCGGTTAACCATGGATGAGATCGTGGCGACCTGCACTCTCCTGCTGTTCGCGGGCCACTCAACGACGACTAACCTTCTCGCCACCGGGCTCTTGTCGTTGCTGGAATACCCCAACGAGCTCAAACGCCTGCGTTCGGATCCGTCGCTCGGCGCGAGTGCGGTGGAAGAACTGCTTCGGTTCGAGGGACCTACCGGGATCATGGCCCGGGTCGTGGTTGATCCCGTCGAGATCGGAGGGCGCAGGATTGGAGTCGGGGATCGGGTGTTCCTCGGCGTCGCCGCTGCGAACCGCGACCCAGCTCGGTTTCCCGAGCCGGACCGTCTCGACGTCGGCCGACACGACGCTGGCCAACTGGGGTTCGGCTATGGCATCCACCACTGCCTCGGTGCCGCCGTTGCCCGCCTCGAGACGGAGATCGCACTCGGAGCGATACTCCGTCGGTTCCCGGATATGCGCCTCCCGGACGGCGCCGCCGAATGGAGTGTCGGTCTGCTGGGTCGGAGTTTGCGTCGCCTCTATGTCGACTTCGGGTAGCCGGCCGACCGACCACGCTGACCTCGGTGCGACGGTCGAGCAGCAGACCGGCTCTGCTCACGACGAGCGCCGAATGTCCGATCTCGCGCCCGATCGCCTGCCAGACGGCGAATGGCCTATGAGGATTGACGACGCGCCAGATCGACGGGTCGGGCGCTGCCTGCTTCCGCCGACGGACGACGGCTCGACCGTCGGTCGAGGTCGCGATGAGAGGTCCAGACCACCTCCCGGCACGCACCGAACGCCGGCCGGGGCGGGTAGCCGATAACAGCGCCGAATATCCCGAACCGCCGTGTCCTCTACCGCCGGTTCGCGGATCGTGTCGGCGGGTCGAGTGGTCGTCACTCTTGCGTCTGCGCACAAGGGGCGTCGGCGCTGTGGCATTCCTGACGTGTCGGACGCCTCGGTTGTCCGGGCTCTAGCCGTCATGGTGCTCGGGCGGCACGGGATGGGCTGCGCCGAGCAGGGTGGCGACGAGGTCGGCGGCGAAGGTTGATGGGCTCGGCGGGGGGACCGGCGGAGTGAATGAGGCGAGGAAGGCGCGTTGAAGCACACGGTGAGGAGCAGGGCGGCTGCGGCGTCGGGGTCAGCCGAGCGATGTATGCTCGTGGCGATCGCGTGCTGCGCGGAGCAGCGTCGCGAGTCGCTGGATGAGCACGTGCGGCCGGCCTCCAACGCAGTGAGGCCTTGGCGGTACCGCTCGAGCACGACCGGTTGAGCGACCAGCGACGCCACGATGGCGAAGGTTGCCTCGTAGAACTCGCAGGCGACGATGGCGACGCTGCTCAGCCGGGCGGGGGGTTGACGTGGTGCGAGGCCGATGCGAGTTGCGTCGCCCGTGGGACGCGGACGCCCTCGACGCTCTCGACGCTTGGCGACCGGACGAGGGCTCGACGGTGGCGCTGGGTGTCACCGTCAGCGGGGGACATAGGGTTCGTCGGCGTTCGGGATGTCGATGGTTTCGCGAATTGCCGTGAGGGCGCGCCGGACAGCCGGCTCGCGGGGACCGAGTTCCTCGACGACGTGGTGGAGGACGGGCACGAACGCTTCGACCGCAGACCGGTGCGTGCGTCGACCGGCGGCAGTGAGGCGTAACACGTACGAGCGGCCGTCGTGCGGGTTGCGTTCGCGTTTGACATGGCCGCGTCGCTCAAAGCGCTTCACGTGACTCGACACCGTCGTGGCCGGCGCCGACATCCATCGGGCCAGTTCCGAGGGGGTGAGCGTGTCGGCTGAGGTGAGCACCGAGTAGATCGCGAACTCATCTGCGTTGAGCCCGGTGCCAGCAAGCGCAGCATCGAGTGCCGCATGAGTCGCCCGCGAGACGAGCCAGACATCGAACAGCACGTTGGTCCCCGCCGCCGGCACCATGTCCACCGGATGACCCTTGACAATGTTCATACGATCTCGCACTATACCAGTGTACTACGAGATCGCACTAGTAGAGGGATCATCATGGACTCAGCACCAACCACCGTCGCCGGAGGCAACCCGGACGACTTCTTGACGGTCCGCCAT
Source organism: uncultured Acidimicrobiia bacterium (assembly GCA_963739975.1). Taxonomy (GTDB): domain Bacteria; phylum Actinomycetota; class Acidimicrobiia; order Acidimicrobiales; family Ilumatobacteraceae; genus JALZMG01. The sequence continues at coordinate 576,939 of CAVUCK010000005.1, read as the reverse complement.
CTGCGCATCGAAGGCGACGACCGCCAGATCGGACGCCAGCTCGCCGCAGCGGCGCACCGCACCCACGGCGACGCCGCAACCCCTCGACCCGTCGCCGATCCGCTCACCGAGCGGGCCCGGCGGCGCTGGTTCGAGCTCCACTATCCGGCGCACTCCGCACGCATCCGCGGTGTCGCCGACCACTTCGGCATCGACGGCGCCGACCCAACCGTCGCGCTCGATTGGCTCAGCACCTACGACCTCCCCGCCGGCTGCTCAGTGGCGTTCTACCCCGGCACCGGCACCAAGGACGGCCACGGCGTGCTGTCGCGCAACTTCGACTTCCCCACCGCCACGTTCACCCAGATCGTCGGACTCCCCCCGCTTCCTCAGGAGCGACCACTGGCCGCCGAGCCGTGGATCATCGAACTGCACCCCGACAACGGCTACGCCTCGATCGTCATCGGGATCATGGACCTCCTCGGCGCCATGGACGGCATCAACGAAGCAGGCCTCACCGTCGCACTACTCGCCGACAACGAGACACCAGAACCCGAACCGACCGGAACACCCCGCGTCGGACTGGCCGAACAACAAGTCGTCCGCTACCTGCTCGACACCTGCGCCACCGTCGACGAGGCCAAGACCGCCTTGCTCCTCGCCAAGCACTACTACTTCTTCACGCCCTGCCACTTCGTCGTCGCCGACCGCTCCGGTGCGTCGTTCGTGTGGGAACACTCGCCGCGCCGCAACCGAGAAACGATCGTCGACGCCGGCCCGCAAACCAACGGACGGCTCGTGTGCACCAACCACCTCCTGCACCGGTGGCCCGACCCGACACTGCTCCCCGACGACGACGGCCCGATCGGCACCGCCGCCCTCACCTACCACCGCTGGCGCACACTCACCTCAGCCATCGGCGACGGCGCCATCGTCGACCGCGACCACATCCGCGACCACTTCTCCGCCGTGCGCTTCCAGGCGCCACTCCAAGAAGCCAGGACGTTTTGGCAAGCTCTCTACGACGTCGACGACTCCTCCCTCGAGGCCAGCTTCTACCTCCACGACATCGACAACCACAGCCACTACACGAAACCTCTGCGCCTCCAGCTGACCCGCTGACTACACGGGAAGCAAGATTCGGGGCGAACCTTTCGAACCGGAGCTAGCCAAGGTCCCGGCCTCGTCGACTCCAGAGTCTCAGCGGTGCCGGAGGGACACGGACACCCCAGCGCCGATCAGCAATCGAGACGCACCGAACGACGCTTGTCCACAGCTTGCTCACAGTCCGATATCTGCGTCCTGTAATCGCGCCCGACCGCGTCCGCTACCGCCGGAACTCCCGCGCTACAGAACGTCGACGGGAGGCTGTTCGGTGCCTCCACCACCGTCAAGCGGTCGGCCCGGCGCCCCCATCCGCGTGCCGGACGAAGCCTGGAGCGGCCGCACGCAACGCCGAGTCGGGGCGTACGATCGACGCGGCGCCCCGCCTGACTTCGCGCCCGTGACCGGGACGGGTACGCGTACGGGCACCGGCCGTGTGGCCGGTGCCCGTTTGGTGGACGGAGCTGCAGCTACAGCTTGAACGCCAACACGTACGTCGCGTTGGAGGTGACCGTGAAGCCGGTGTGGACGGATCCGGCTGATGCGATGTACCCGTCGCCTGCAGTCATCGGGACGCCTTGGTGTTCGACGGCGCCGGCGATGACGTAGGAGATTTCGGGATGGATGTGGTCGTGCGGTGTGCCGGTGTAGCCGGTGGCGGCTTCGACGAGCACGAGGGCGTAGCCGTCACCGGTGCCGAGCACCTTCGCTCGGGCGGGGGGGCCTTCGCCGCCCCATGGCATCCAGTCGGCGTCGGCGCCGTGGACGATGTCCCATCCGTCGAGTTCGTGTTCCATCATTGCCCTCCTCAGGCTGCGACCGGCTCGGCGGCCGGGTCGTTCGTTTCGGCCGGTGCGGCCACGTGGGCTGGTCCGTCGATATCGAGGTTGGGAAGGACTCGGTCGAGCCAATGGGGGAGCCACCAGTTGCGTTCGCCGAGCAGTTGCATCGACGCCGGGACGAGCACCATTCGCACGACGGTGGCGTCGAGCAGGATCGCGGTGGCCATGCCGAGGCCGACGAGCTTGAGGAAGACCTGGTCGCTGGGCACGAAGGCGCCGAATACGGCGACCATGATCGCCGCTGCGGCGGTGATCACTCGGGCGGTGGCGGCGAGGCCATCAGCGACGGAGCGGCTGTTGTCACCGCTGCGGTTGTGCTCTTCGCGGATCCTCGACAGCAAGAAGACCTCGTAGTCCATGCTGAGCCCGAAGAGGATGGCGAACATCATCAGTGGGATGAAGCCGGGCACCGGGGTCGGTTCGTGGATGCCAAACAGCTCGCCGAACCATCCGCCGCTGGCGGCCAGGCTGACGACGCCGTAGGCGGCGAACACGCTGAGCAGGTTCATGACCCCGGCCTTGGCGGCGACGAGCACCGATCGGAACACGACCAGCAGCAGCAACAGGCTGAGACCGACGACGGCGCTGATGAACAACGGGAGCCGGTCGGCGATGGTCTGGTTCTGGTCGAGGAACGACGCGGTCAAGCCTCCGACTCGGGCGTCGATGCCGGTGCGGGCGACGCTCGTCGGAATGACGTCATCGCGCACAGTTCGCAGCAATGCTTCAGTTGCTTCGTCCTGGGGTGATGTCGACGGGACGACACCGAGCACGGCCGTGTCACCGGCCTCGTTTACCGCTGGCGGGGTGACCGCGTCGACCCCGTCGACGGCAGCGAGCGCCGACCGCAACGCGTCCACGTCGGCGAGGGTCCCGCCGGCCGCGAGGTCGGCGACGACGAGCAACGTCCCGTTGTGGCCGGGTCCGTACGCGTCGGTGAGGGTGTCGTAGGCCCGGCGGCTGGTGAGCGACTCGGGGCCGTTACCGGCGTCGGGAAAGCCGAGCCGCAACGACAGCGCCGGCGCCGACAGCACCAGGAGCAGCACGAGCCCGGCGAACGCCGCCCGCCACGGCCGGTGCTGGATCGCCCGGCTCCACCGGAACGCCAGTGAAGGGCCGGGCCGGTTCGCCTTGACGAACGGCACGCGCAGACGGTCGATGTGGTGGCCGACGAAGCCGAGCACGGCGGGCAGCAGGGTGACCGACAGGGCGACCATGACGCCGACCGCGAGGGCCGAGCCGATCGCCACCCCGTACAGGTACGGCAGGTTCATGACGATCATGCCGAGGAGGCTGACCATCACCGTCAGCCCGGCGAACACGACGGCGCGGCCGGCGGTGCCGACCGCCTCGCCCACCGCTGCCTCGGGGTCGAGCCCTCGTTGGAGCGCCGCCCGGTATCGGGTGACGATGAGCAGCGAGTAGTCGATGCCGACGCCGATTGCGATCATCGTTGCGACCGAGGTGGCCCAGTCGGGGACGTCGACCAGGTTGGCGAGCAGGGCGATGAGACCGGTCGCGACGCCGACGCCGAGGATCGCCGACAGGATCGGTAACCCCATCGCCAGCACCGATCCGAAGCTGACCAGCAGGATCACGGCGGCGACGATCAACCCGATGCCTTCGCTGCTCACCTCGCCTTGTTCGGCGGTCTGCACCGGGTTGCCTCCGACGTCGACGGTGAACCCGTCGCCGTCGGCCGCCTCGGCGAGCGCGACGAGTTCGTTGGTGACCTCGACGGGCATGTCCCACGTGTCGAGCTGCATCGTGGCGTACCCGACGGTGCCGTCCTCGGAGGTCGGACCTTTGACCACGCCGATCACATGGTCGAGGGCGGCGGCCCGGTCGAGCACGTCCCGCACGCGTCCCTGCGCGGCGGGGGCCGTGACGTCGGGCGCCCGCCACACGACGTTGATGGTGTCGCCGGACCCCGCCGGGAAGCGGTCGGCGACGAGGTCGTTGGCGGCCGATGATTCCGACCCCGGTGTGCCGTAGTCGGTGGTGTCGTCACCGCCGAATCGGCCGCCCACTATCACCGCGACCACCAGGAGCGCGAGCCAGGCGATGACGACGGTGCGGCGCCGACGGTAGGCGAACTGGGCAAGGTGGTCGAGCACCTCGATACCTCCATCTGTCCATGGCGGCCGGGTCGCCGCCCGGGACCGAGCATGAGAACGATCGGGGTGAAGCCGCTTCACCCCACGATGTGAACGTGCGCCGCGAGACTGGTGAGATGCCCGCCATGGCGATGCCGACCCGGCCGGGGGCCCTGGTCACGCCGCCGCTCCCGCGCAGCCACGTCCCACGCCCGAGGCTCGACGCCGTGTTCGAGGCGGCGGTGCTCGAGGCGGCGCTGGTGCTCGTCTCGGCCCCCGCAGGGTCCGGGAAGTCGTCGGCCGTGAGCGGCTGGGTCGCACGCCGAGACGGCGGTAGCGCCTGGTACTCCCTCGACGTCGAGGACAACGATCCGGCCCTGTTCTGGCCGTCCATCGGCGCCGCCCTGCACCTCGAGCCGACCGACACGGTCGACGCCCGCTGGATCGCCACATCGCTCGCCGAGCAGTCCACCGGACCCGTCGTGGTGGTGCTCGACGACTACCACGTCGTCAGCAATCCCGTCATCCATGCCGGTGTCGACCAGCTCCTCGTCGAAGCACCGGCAGCGCTGCGGCTGGTGATCGTCACCCGACATGACCCGCCCCTGGCGCTGTCGAGGCTCCGCTCGCACGGGGCGTTGCGCGAGCTGCGCTTCGACGGGCTGCGGTTCGACACCGATGAGACGGCGGCCGTGTTCGGCCGGATCGCAGGCGTCACGCTGCCGCCCCTCCACGCCCAGCGACTCGTCGAGCGCACCGACGGGTGGGTGGCGGCGATCCAGCTCGTCGGGCTGTCGGCCGGTGTCAGCGACAACCCCACCACGGTCGTCGACGCCTTCACCGCGGATCATCGACACGTCTTCGACTACTTCCGCGACGAGGTCATTACCTCGCTGTCCGATCGGCTCCGGGCGTTCCTGGTCGACACCGCCGTCCTCGAGCGGCTGTCCGCACCGCTGTGCGACGCAGTCACCGGGGCGGCTGATGCGCAGCAGATCCTGGAGGAGCTCGAACGGCGCAACTTGTTTGTCCTGCCTCTCGATCAGCGGCGCCGCTGGTTTCGCTATCACCACCTCTTCGCCGGATGGCTTCGCCTCCAAGTCGACGATCCGCGACCCCGGCACCGGGCCGCCGCTGACTGGCTGCTCGCCAACGGCCACACCGGTGACGCCGTGCGCCACCTGCTCGCCGCCGGTGACACCGACCGAGCCGCCGCGCTCATCGAGGACCAGCGATGGCTCCTCATCGGCCAGGGAAGGGGCAGGACGCTGCGGGACTGGGTGCATCAGCTGCCGCCCGCAGCGCTCCGAACGCGACCAGGTCTCACGCTCGCGGCAGCATGGGCGGCGCACCACGCCGGCGACTGGGACGCCGTCCGCGACCTGGCGGCATCCATCGAACCGACCGGCGACCTGACGAGAGCCGAGGTGATGGTCCTCCAAGCCGGTCGACTGATCGCCAACGACGAACCCGACCAGGCACTCGCCACGGCGCGTGCCGCCTTGCCGCTGGTGCCCGTCGACGAGCCCCGGGCCCGCACGTCGCTCCTGTTGATCGAAGGCCGGGCCCTGCTCGCCGACAGCGATCTCGACGCTGCCGCGGCGTCGTTTACCCAGGCGCTCGAGCTTGGGGAACCCTACGGGCTGAGCATCGTCTCGCTGATCGCCAGATCACACCTTGCTGACATCCACCGGCGAGCCGGACGCCCCGCGGACGCAACGGCCGCGGCAATCGGCGCCCTCCGATTCGCCGACGCCGAGGCGCTGGCCGACCATCCCGAAGCTGCGGTCGCCCACCTCACCATGGCCGAGCTCCTCCTCGACGAAGGGCGACCCGCCGACGCCGCCCACCACTTCAACATCGCCGAACCACTGGTGGCCCGTGTCCATCACGTCCCCCGTGAGCGACAAGCCGACGCCGTCCGCCGACGGCTCGCCAACACGACGCTGCGTCGCAACACGCCCGAGCTGGTCGAACAGCTCACCGGACGAGAGATGTCGGTGTTGCGGCTGCTGCCGTCTCCTCTCACCCCGCGAGAGATCGCCAAGGAGCTGTACCTCTCGCCCAACACGATCAAGACACACACGCGCGGCCTCTACCGCAAGCTCGGCGTCAACACCCGCCACGAGGCCGTCGAAGCGGCCCGCAAGGTGAACCTGCTCTGAATCACCCTCCAGGGCGAAGCACGATCGCACAGCCGCGCCGACACTCGAGCCGTGACCCAGACGACGACGACCTACGTCATCGAACTGACCGGCAGACTGCCAACGGCCCTGGCCGCAGACCTGGACACGTTCCACCAGGAAACGGACGACGCGACCACGGTTCTCACCGGCCAGATCCTCGATACCGCCGCGCTCTACGGGCTGCTCGCCCTCCTCGAATCGTTCGGCGTCGCCCTCGTCTCGATACGTCCCGTTCCGAACACCTTGGAGGTGCACTGAGATGGCTCCACCACTGCCCTGGCGTGCCACAACCACCGTCGACCCCGACGTCAGCTACGTCGTGACCATCACCCGGCTCCCACTTCGCCGGCACACCCGCATCCCCGCGGTCATGCGGGCCACATGGCAGATCGCCCGTGAACTGGCCCGCAGCGACGGGCTCGTCGGCTACTCGCTCAAGGCCGACCTGATCCGCAAGACGTTCTGGACGATTTCAGTCTGGGACTCCGCCGACAGCCTGCACGCCTTCGTCCGCTCCGACGTCCACGTCCGGGCCATGACCGCCATCGGGCCGCACATGAACGAACCCCACATCGACACCACCCTCATGCCGGGAACCGACCTCCCACCTGCATGGTCCGAGGTCCGCGACCGCCTCACCAGGCCACGTCCCGCTCCGATCTGATGCCTCAACGGCGCCGTCGAGACCGGCCAGCACGCCGCCGCGGCGGTGCCCGCCGGGATCTTGTGACTGTCGCACCACCTGCGACGGCCCCTCGCCCACCGCCGCCTAACCTCCACGAGACCGGCTGTCGCGATGTGCCCGACATCCGCTTCCGGCAACCCCGACTGGGCGCGTCCCTACCGCCATCGCTCGACCGCGCTCCAGGACGTCGCACACCGACGTTCTGCGCACGCGGCTGTCTCTTGGGCCGGCCGCTGACGGCTGAACGGACCAGGTCGAGGGCTTTGTGGAAGGCACGACATGCCCGTCAGTAGGGGGCGTCGACGCCGAGTTGGTTGATCACGCCGGACCCGCTCCGATCGACGGCTCGGCGTTCGTCAAACGGGCCGTTTGAGCGATGTCGAGCGCAGCGCCACGGCCCGGGCGCGCCAGCGGGACGCGCACCGAACGCTCCGGGCGGCGTGTGCTCGAACGGCGGGGATGATCACGGGCGGCCGCGTCCGGGGTCGCTGGCCGAAGGGGGGCCGAGAGCGTCGGCGATGCGACCACCTAGTGCTGCGAGCGTGCGACGAGCGCGCTGAGTCGGCGATCGGCATCCGACCACTGGTGTTTGCTCGCGGCGACAGAGCCACGGCACGCACCGGGTTCCGCGCTGCGGAGGGGCAGACTCCGATCGGCAGGACGACGCACTGCTACTCCTGCGCGGCCGCTAGGGGTCGCGATTCCTCCGCGTCACTTGGCGCCGGTGGCAGCGGCACGGCGGCGATCATGTCGCTGAGCCGCTGAGCGATCGCCAGTTCGCGCTCGGGCGAGGCGTGTTGGTAGTGCAGGGCCGCGCGGCTGGACGAGTGGCCCATCCGGCTCATCAGCTCCCGGGTCGACGCACCGGTTGCTGCGGCGAGCGTGTTGCCGGTGTGTCGGAGGTCGTGGAAATGCAGCTCTGCAAGTCCGAGGGCAGTCACTGCCGGACGCCACACCTTGTACCAGTTGCTCCGACGCAGTGGCCCGCCGAGCGGTCCGACGAAGACGTGGCCGTCTCGACCGCGCTCGGAGTATCGGCCGAGGTGGGTGCGCAGCTCGCCGAGCAGCGCCGGCGGGACGGCGACGATGCGGTGGCTGGCGGGCGTTTTGGGGGCGTCGAGGGTGCGGGTACCGTCGTTGAGCTCGCTGGCCGCTTCGCTGATGGTGATTAGCCCGGTGTCGAGGTCGACGCGCCGTCGGGTGAGCGCAGCCAGCTCGCCCAAGCGCAATGACGTGAATGTGGCCAGCAGGACGAGCATGCGATAGCGAGGGTCGACGGCGTCGGCGATGGCGTACACCTGGGCGATGGTCGCGGTCGGTCGCTCGGCGCTCCGCTCGACGCCGGCCCCCTTGATCACGCATGGATTGCGGCTGATCAGGCCGTCTTCGATCGCTGTGGTCAGGACGGTGCGCAGCAGCCGGTAGGTCTTGGCGACGGTCACCGCGCCGATCGATGCGCCGTCGATTAGCCGGGCGTGCCACTGGCGGACGAGCCGAGGGGTGAGTGCCGCCAGTGGCACCGCCCCGAGGACGGGCAGGACATGGTTGCGCAGCAGCGACTCGTACAGCTCGCGCGTCCGGGGGCGGATCGTCGAGCGGTGCGCCAGCCATTCGGTGGCATAGGCCTCGAGGGTCAGTTGCCCGGCGTGCGGGCTGATCCACTCGCCGCGAGCTTGATCGCCGACTGCCAGACGCAGTGCGTGTTCGGCGTCGTGACGGGTCGGGAACGCGCCCAGTGCCACCAACGAGCCGTCATCGCCGGCGACTCGGGCCTGCCAGCGCCCGGACGGCAGCTTGCGCAGCGCGCCGCTACCCTTCTGGCGTCGCTGTCGCTCGTCGAGCCATTCGTCCCTCCCTCCGCACCGGCCGGCGGTCGTTTCGGCTGGTGGTCAGCCGACGTGCCACTATCGTGCCACTATTTTGCGGTCAATGGCGGTCACGCGAGGTCACTGGCGGTCAACGAATCTCGCCGCTGAGCAGGCTCTTTTGGCGGCGCCGCTGGTCAGCCGTCGGACGCAAGGCTTCCTTCCAAGCTGGTGGTGCGGGTTCGATTCCCGTCACCCGCTCCAGAGGAAGCCCCAGCTCATTCTGCGTCTTCGGATCCAGAGAGGATCTGACGTACTCGGGCTCACCGGCCCGTGTGACCGTACGTGACCTTCTGAATCGGTCGTCGGTGCCGGACACCGGCGCCCCGCGGTTCACCACGGACGTCGAGAGCTCGACAGGTCCTCAGCGCATCGCTCGCTGGAAGCGCTGGCGATGCGGCGCCCGTGAGAACGCACGCGCTCGCCGAAGTGTCGATCCGCGGCGGAGCGGAGCGCAGCGTCCACCCGCTTCCGGGTGCTGTCCTCCGTCGCAGAGCTGGACGGTTGAACGACCGACCCGCTCACCTAGCCCGATGCGGCGCGGGGGCGCTGTGCTGCGCCGGCGACGCAGCTGTGGGCGGCGTCCCGGACGAGGATCGGCCTGCCGGGCTGCGCCTGGGGACACCACCGACGGCACGATTCCACGAACGTCCATGAACCCGCGACGACGTCGAAGGACTCGTTGCGCCGGCCCCTCAGTGCGCCAACCCACGCCGGCAGTGTCGACCAAGGCACGGCGCCGGCCAGCCTGCGATCCGGGACGCGGCCGGCCATCACCATCTGGGCGCGGAGGTTCTCGCTTTCGAGAACCTGCGCGCCCGGAAGGGCGATTGAGAACCTCCGCGCCCAGTTGGATGCGAGCGCGGCGTGTCGGTGGACTCGGCGCTGGTCGTGGGCGGTGGGACACGACCGCCCACCGGACCGGAGCAGTCGTCGCGAGCGATGAGTTCTCGACTCGCCGCCCGTCCAACCACTGTCGCCGTGATAGCGAAGGCACGAGCGGCGACCCGACACGAGACAAGGACACGACCATGCCTGAACTACTCGTCGACTTCATCACCTCCCTCGACGGCTACGCGTCCGGGGAGGGCTGGCCCGGCTTCTGGGGTCTCGAGGGGCCCGAGTACCTCGCCTGGTTGGGTGAACAACCGGAGGTCACGTACGTGATGGGAGCGAACACGTACCGGCTGATGTCGGGCTTCGCTGCCGGCGAGACCCCAGCAGGAACGGACGAGTTCACCGCCGACGAGGAGGCGTCCGTCGACGAACTCACGCGAGCGTCGAAGGTGGTGTTCTCCACCTCCCTCGCGGAGCCGCTCACATGGGCCAACTCCACGCTCGTGCGCGATGACGCGGTCGAAGCGATCCGGGCGATGAAGGACGGCGGCTCGGGCCCCATCAGCACGATCGGCAGCATCAGCCTGTGTCGGTCGCTGCTGCGAGCCGGACTCGTTGATCGCTTCCGGGTCGTGATGTTCCCGGTGATCACCGGCGCCACCGGCGCAGAACGCATCTACGACGGCTACCCGGACGTCGCCCTCGAGATGATCGACCACCGCACCTTCGACGGCCGCATCCAGCTCGTCGAGTACCGGCCCCGCGTCCTGGAGCACCCACCCCTCCGCACAACCTTGACGTACGGGTTCTCGAACTCCAGCGCGTCGTTTGCCAGACCGCTGTCAGCTCTCCAGCCAGTTGATGCCGAACGCCACCGCAAATCCGGCCACCGTCAGCAATCCGGCGGAGCGGCCGGCGTGCTCGTAGGCCTCCGGGATCATCGAGGTCGCCAGCATCGTCAGGATGGCACCGCCGGCGAACGCCAAGATGAAGGCGATCGTGTCGGGCGAGGCACCGTCGAGCAACTGGAAACCGGCCCCGGCGGCCAGCGCTGAGCCCAGCGCGATCGCCGACCACATCCCATACACCTTCGCCGTCGACCACCCACTGTTGCGCAGCCCGACCGTCGCAGCGATCGCCTCCGGAACGTTGGAGACGAACACGGCGACCAACAGCGCCACGCCGACCTCGCCCGTCTCCAGCAGCGTCAGACCGAGGACGGCCGATTCCGGGATGCCGTCGAGCAGTGCGCCGAGCGCGATCGTCAGGCCGCTCGCATCCTTCGGCGTGCCGGCGATGTCCTTGCGATCGGCGTAGCCGAGCCGGCTGATCGCGATGTCGCCGATCGTGAAGACGATGGCCCCGGCGAAGAAGCCGAAGAACGTGCTGCGCAGGCGATCCGACGTCGCGACCGCCTCGTCGATCAGCTCGAACCCCCCACAATCCGGCTTCGATCACCGCCCGCCTCGGAGGACCGGGTGGCGTCGCGCCGACCGCGTCGATTCCCTGGTTGGGTGGGTCATTGGCCGATGCGCCCGTCGATCTGCTCGCGCAGCAGGTCGGCGTGACCCATGTGGCGGGCGTACTCCTCGATCGTCCCGACCAGCACCTCGCGCAGCGTCATGGACCCTCCACCGCTGCCATGCTGGTTCAACGGGTCGTCACCGGTGATGTCGAGGCTTGGCGCCTCCGCCACGAACCGGGTCGCGAAGTCGACTTCCGCTCGCCAGGCTTCCCACGCCTCGGCGACCACCTGAGGATCGGGCACGGCGCCATCGAAGTCACCGTCGCGGTCGGCGTCTGAGCAGAACAGCCGGGGCGCGTCCTGTCCGGCCATCATCACCCGGAACGTGGCGCGCTCCCCCTCGGCCAGGTGACGCACGAGCCCCAAGAGCGACATCGTGGACGGCTCGACAGAACGGCGCGCCATCGCCTCGGCGTCAAGACCTGAGCACTTCAGCTCCAACGTGAGGCGTTGACAGCGCAGGGCCTCGACCAGGGTGGTGCGCTCGTCCCCCATCCTCGGTCCGTGCTCACGCGGGTCGTCGTCGGACGGTTTGCCGTCCGCGGTGAACATGTCCGCTCGTCGTGTCGTGGCCATGGCTGCAATCATCGGCCGCGGGCGAGTCGGCCGACGAGGTGATTGCGATCGTCCGGCTCGACCGTGCCGTCGCCGGCGCCCGGGCCGCTTCGCCCTCGATCAGGTCAGGCGTTCCAGCGTCGCCGCCGCCAGCAGGCGAGTGAGCTCGCCGGCTGGGTGATCCAGGGCGAGGGCCGCAGCCTGGCCCGACCACAGCGCCGTGAACGCGGTGTCGCCGTCGGGCTCGGCAGCCAGCCGGAGCGGGACCACCGCGCCGGTCGCACGCGGAAAGGGGGGCGCCGCCGCCGACAGCGGACCGGTCTCGCGCATCAGCCGGTTCACGATGCTGCGCGCCGGGCGACCGGTGAAGACGTTGGTCAGGGCCGTGTCCCGCGCCGCCGCGCTGCGCAGCGCAGCCCGGTGCAGCTCACTGATCGTGGCTTCGGGACACAGCAGGTAGCCGGTGCCGATCTGGACCCCGCTGGCACCGAGCATGAACGCAGCCGCGATCCCCCGTCCGTCGGCGATGCCGCCGGCGGCGATCACGGGCACGTCGACGGCGTCGACCACCTGCGGGACCAGCGCCATCGTCCCGACCTGCGCTTCGACATCGGCGCTCAGGAACATGCCCCGGTGCCCACCCGCCTCGGCGCCCTGGGCGATGATCGCGTCGCAGCCGCGGTCGGCCAGCCACTCTGCCTCGGGCACCGTCGTCGCTGAGGCGATCACCCTGGCCCCGCTGGTCCGCACCCGGTCGAGGAGATCGTCGGCCGGCAGCCCGAAGTGGAAGCTGACGACCTCCGGACGGAGTTCCTCGACGACCTCGCAGCGGGCGTCGTCGAACGGGACGATGGCCACGTCGTACGGCGCCGCGTCGCCGAGGCCGAGCTCGGCGTAGTACGGCGCCAACCTGTCGCGCCACGCCGCCTCGGCCCCGCCGTCGACGGGGTGTTCGTCGTGACAGAAGAAGTTGACGTTGACCGGCCGGGAGGAGGCCGCCCGGAAGGCCGCCAGCTCGGCGCGCATCGCCACGGCGTCGAGCAGCGAGCATGGCAGCGACCCGAGGCCGCCGGCCTCGCTGACGGCGCTGGCCAGCGCCGCGCCCTGCGCCCCGGCCATCGGCGCCTGCACGATCGGAACCTCGATGCCGAACAGTTGAAGGAGCCGTCGATCCGGCCACGTCCCCGTCATCAGATCAATGTCGCGCCATCCGGGTCGTTGCCGCCACCCTTGGCAACGCCCGTACCCTTGGCCGTTGGACCAGCCGCGAGGAGGACCGATGAGCGACGTACTGCAACAGGATGGACCTGCCCAACGGTTGACGGGCGAGGATGTTGCCTGGCTGACCACGGCCGGAGCAGACGGCCAACCCCAGTCGTCGCCGGTCTGGTTCATCTGGGATGGAGCGTCGCTGTGGCTGCGCAGCCAAGCGCAAGCCGGCAAGGTCCGCAACATCGAGGCGAACCCCCGGGTGGCGTTCCACCTCGCCGACGACGGTCACGGCGGCAACATCATCACGATCGAAGGCACCGCCTCGCTGGAAGCCGAACCACCCGAACTCCTGGACGCCTATCTCGCCAAGTACGACGAAGCGATCCGTACGGCCCTGCAAACCACCCCGGAACAGCTCACTGCGGACTATCCGACGACCATCCGCATCGCTCCGACACGCACCAGGGCCTGGTGACCTGACGCACGGCAGGCGTGCGACCCCGGGCGGGTTCCGGGCTCCTGCCGTGCGCGCACGGTCGACGGGCGTTCAGTGGTCGTGGGTCGTCGTCCCGACCACGCAGTCGGCTGGGGCGTCGACGGGGATGGTCAGGGGTCCTTGGGCCGGCGCCTCGAAGAACGTCGCCATCACGACGGCGACGTCGTCGCTCGAGTTGTAGGCCGTGTGCACGTTGCCCTGGCCTGGATCGACGAACACGGTCCCGGACGGGTAGGGGCGGTGCACGCAGTCGTCGGCGTAGACGTAGGTCAGCTCGCCGGCGGTGACGTTGGCGATGACCGGTCCCGGGTGGGTGTGCCACGGGAACTGGGCGCCGGGTTGCACCGTGATCTTTGCGACGACCGTGCGCGACGGTTGGTGGACGTTGATCACGCCGGTGCCCCTTCCTTCTGGCTTGACCCTGAGCTGCAGGCTCACGTCGTCGGTGAACTGTCCACGCGGGGTCAGCGGTTCGACGAGGATGGGCGGCGGCGGCTCGCCGCCGGCGGCACCGAGCGGGACCGCAGCCCCGGCGGTGATGACGAGGGCGGCAACGCCGGCCGCCGCTGCGTTCAGCGGGTGTCGCATGGCGGCTCAGCCGGCGTCCGCGTGCTGCAGGTCGCGCACGTCCTGGGTGGTGAGGGCTTTGCCGCCGATCCCCCAATCGCCGCTGTCGACCTCTTCGATCGTGACCCAGGTGACGGGTCGCATGGACTCGCCCTCGATCTCGACCATGGTGTCGGTGAGCTTCTCGATCATCGCTTGCTTCTGGTCGGCGTCGAAGACGCCCTTGATCAGCTTTACGTTGACGAACGGCATGACGGTTCCTCCTGTGTAGGTGTCGTCGTCGATCGTGACGGAGCGCGCTTGTCGTCGACCCGGCGTTCGCTTGGTGCGGCCGACAACTGCGCCACAAGGGAGTCACGCGGGAGCGTTGGGACCGAACGACAATGGTGACGTGATCACGTCGTGACGGGCATCGCCCTCAACGTGCTCGGTCCGGTGGAGGTGCGGCGCGGAGGCGCACTCCTGACCGTCGATGGGCTGAAGCGCCGCCAACTCTTGGCCGTGCTCGTCGCCGCCCGCGGCCACGAGGTGAGCGCCGAGCGATTGGGTGAGGCGCTGTGGGAGCATGGGTTGCCGGATTCTGCTCGGGCGAGCCTGCAGAGCCACGTCTCACGGCTGCGGCGGGCGCTCGCGCCTGACTCCATCGTCCGCGCCGGTGGCGTTGGCTACGCCATCGACCTGAGCCTCGTCGATCTGGACGCGGCCCGGTTCGAGGAACTCGCCCAGGCGGCGACGGGACCCGAGCCCACCCGCTCGCTCGAAGCCGCCCTCGGCCTCTGGCGCGGCACCGCGTTCGGCGAGTTCGCCGAGCTTCCCGGCGTGCGCGGCGAGGCGCTGCGTCTCGAGGAGCTTCGCCTGACCGTGACCGAGCACCTCATCGACGCCCGGATGGACGGCGGCGAGGACGCCCGGATGGTGGCCGAGCTCGAGCCGCTCGTCTCCGCCCATCCACTCCGCGAACGGTTCTGGCGGCAGCTCATGCTTGCCCTCTACCGCACCGGCCGACAGGCCGAGGCGTTGCGCCGGTGCGCCGACCTCCGCTCGATGCTGCGCAACGAGCTGGGCTTGAGCCTCTCGCCGGCCGCCAAGGACCTGGAGGCTCGGATCCTCGCCGACGATCCGTCGCTGCGCCACCAGGTCGATCAGCCGCCGCGGGTCACGTCGGTGCCGCTGGCGCGTCGTGACACCACCCAGCTCATCGGTCGCTCCGGCGACATCGCGGTCCTGCGAGCGGAACTCGAACAACGTCCCGTCGTCACCATCACCGGACCGGGAGGTGTCGGCAAGACTCGACTGGCGACGACGGTCGCTGACGCCTGCGCCGACGGCTTCGACCAGGTCGTCGTCGTGGAGCTGGCGTCCTTGCGCGACCCGGACGCCACCGTCCAGCTCGTCGCTCGCGCCTTCGATGTCGAGCAACGCCAGCACCTCACCCTGGAGCGAACGATCGAGGAGTTCATCCACGACCGGGCGGTGCTGCTCGTGCTCGACAACTGCGAGCACGTCCTGGGTGCTGTCGTTCCTCTCGTCCAACGCCTCACCCGTCACTGCCCCAGAGTGACCGTGCTGGCGACCGGTCGTGCGCCGCTGGGCCTGCCCGGCGAGCTCGTCCACGTCCTCGCGCCGCTGAGCGTGCCGGCGGCCGGCGCCGGCGGTGACGAGGCCCGGGCCTCGGCCGCGGTGCAGCTGTTCGCCGACCGAGCCGCCGAGGCCCGCCCGGGCTTCCGGCTCGACGAGCGCAACCTGGCCGCGGTCGCGGAGATCTGCCGGAAGCTCGATGGCCTGCCACTGGCGATCGAGCTGGCGGCGGCGAGGATGCGATCCATCGGAGCCGAAGCCCTCTCGGACCGCCTCGACCAGCGCTTCGCCGTGCTCGCCGACCACCCGGCGAGCCCCGACCCGCGGCACCGCAACCTCCACCGGCTCGTGGCATGGTCGTATGAGCTGCTCGCACCTGTCGACCAGCAGGCGTTCGCCGACCTGGCGGCGTTCGCCGGCAGCTTCGATCTCGACGCCGCCGAGGTCGTGTGCCGTCCGATCTCCGACGGCCCCGAGCACCCAGCGGGTGTCGTGATCGACCTCGTCGACAAGTCGATGCTCCAGGTGGTCGACCCGGACGAGCCGCGATATCGGCTGCTGGAGACGCTGCGCGACTTCGGCCGAGAACGACTCCGCCAGACCGACGCGCTGGCAGCCGCCGAGCAACGCCATCGCCAGTGGTTCGCCGATGTCGCCGAGCGGGCTGCCGTTGGACTCGACACCCCCGACGAGGGACGATGGGTCGCCCGGATCGACCGAGACCTCGACAACTTCCGCGCCGCCCACGCCGGCGCTGTGGCTGCCGGTGATCTCGCCGTGGCCACCCGGTTGGTGGCCGCACTTCGCGAGTACTCCTTCCGGCGTGTGCGCTACGAGATCGCCGGCTGGGGAGAGGCCACGGCGCAACTCGACGGGTTCGAGCGCTCACCCTCGGCACCGATCGTGCTCGGTGTCATCGCCTACGGGCGGTGGGTGCGCGGCGACCTCGATGCGGCGCAGGCATTCGCCCACCGCTCGATCGCCGTTGCCGACTCGCTCGGAGAACCGTCGACTGGCCTCGCCGAGCGGGTCCTCGGCAACGCCGTCTTCTACAGCGGGGCGACGCAGGACGCGCTGCGATGGATGGAGCGGATGGCGGAGGCGGCAGCGGCGAGCGGTCGACCGGCCGCCCAGACGCACGCGCTGTACATGTCGTCAGTCGCCGCCACGTCCGTCGGCGACGCCCCGCGTGGAGCGATGCTGGCCGAGCGAGCGGTTGCCGCGGCGGAGCGCTGCGGGTCGCCGACGGCGCGAGCTCAAGCCGCGTACGCCCAAGGAATGGCGCTGCGGGCGAGCGACAGCGAGCGGGCCGAGCGGGCGCTACGCCTCGCCGCCGATCTCGGTGAGACGGCCGGCAACCGCTGGATCCGTGCCTTCGCGTTGACCGAGGTGGACTGGATGTTGGCGCAGCGGGGACGGCTCGCAGACGCGCTGCGAGGGTTCGCCGAGGTGGTCGATCTCTGGTACCGAGGCGGCGACTGGGCCAACCAGTGGCTCTCGCTGCGCCACGTGCTCGGCGTCTTCACCGACCTCGGGACCTACCACGCAGCGGCGGTGCTCCACGGAGCCTTGGTCGGGGCGGGCGCCGCCGCAGCACTCCCGTTCGAACCCGCCGACGCTCAGCAGCTGGCCGCCGACGCGGATCAGGCCCGCCAAGTGCTCGGACCGGCGCAGTTCAGCGCGGCCGTGCGCACGGGCGCCGCCATGAGCGATGCCAACACGGTCGCCTTCGTGCAATCCGAGATCGAGCGACTGCTCGACGAACACAGCGACGACGCTTCACGAGGAGATCGGTAGCCGGCGCGCCGCCCGGCGCGTCCACGGTGAGCCCCCAGCCCACCGACACGTCGTGCCGCGCATCCATCTGGGCGCGGACGTTCTCATCTTCGAGAACCTCCGCGCCCAGAAGGGCGATTGAGAACCTCCGCGCCCAGATGGCGGGTCAGCCGCGCCGTTGCGCGACGATGCCGGCCATGCCAACTGCCGAGGAGTTCAACGAGTTCAACCGTGGCGTCGTCGCCGAGTTCCGCCAGCGCGGCGGTGAGGTCGGGGGGCAGTTCGCCGGCGCGCCGATGATCCTCGTCAACCACGTCGGCGCGAAGTCCGGGAAGCCGTACACCTCGCCGCTCGTCTACACCCGTGACGGCGACTCGTTCGTCGTCATCGCCTCGAAGGGCGGCGCACCCGAGCACCCGCAGTGGTTCCACAACCTCGTCGCCAGCCCGGACGTCACCGTCGAAGTCGGTACCGAGACGATCCCGGTGCGCGCACGAGTGGCCGAGGGCGCTGAGCGGGCACGGCTGTTCAGCGCCCAGGCCGAACTGATGCCCAACTTCGATGAGTACGCCGCCCGCACGGATCGAGAGATCCCGGTCGTGGTGTTCGACCGCCGCTGACCCACGCGCCTGCCGCCGAACGCGCCGGTCGAGCAGGCGTTCCCGCCGATCCGTCACGTCACCACGGCCTTCCTCACGGCCCTGTTCGGTGACGACCCCGTGCCGATCGGAGTCGGGCCGGAGCTGGGCGAGGCCTACGAGATCGGCATCACGATCGAGGAGCGCTGACGTCGCCCCGACGACGTCACGCCTGGTCGTAGGCCGACGGATGCCGCGGCTCGTACAACATCATCTGGCCGCCGCCGGGCACGACGAACATCGCCGTCAGCCCGAACCCGTCGTCACGAACGTCCTGGCTGAACTCGACCCCGCGCTGGCGCAGATCGGTCACCGTCGACTCGATGTCGTCGCACATCAGCGAGATCTGGTGGTGCTGGCCACCGACGTGATCCGTCGGGTGCACGCCGAGCTCGCTCGGACCGGTCTTGAAGATCAACCACCCGCCGCCGGCATCGACGCCCGGCCACTGCAGGACGTCCCGGAAGAAGGCCCGCGCCTGGTCGGCGTCGTCGGCGTAGACGAGGGTGTGCACCGCGGTGATCATGCCGACAGACGGTAGGTCCGCGATCCGGCCCGTGCCACCACCGCTCCCTACGCTCGCCACCATGACGAACGACCTGGGCGACCATCAGGACCACTGGGACCTCACGCAGTGCGCGCCGGCCCGCTCACCGGAGGCGGTGCGCTGAGCTTCCGCGATCCTGCCAGTCACGGCCCCCCGGCGACCGACAAGCAGCTCGCCTACTTGCAGGCCCTGCTGCGCAAGGAGGGCTACGACGGCTTCCGGGACGCCCGCCGCCCGCTCGGCCTGACCCAGCGCCAGGGCTCCGGCAAGTTCACCCGGGCCGAGGCATCTGCGTTGATCGACCGGCTCGCCGGCGAAGACGACACCCCTGATCAGGTGCCGCTACCGATCGCCGATCCACCCCCGCCGCCACCCGCCGCCGAGCCGTCGCTGCGCCACCTCGGCGACGACGCCCTGGCTGCCGAGCTGACCCGACGAGGCTGGACCGTCGAGCCGCCTCGCTGAGGGGCACCGCCGGCCGGTCTGCTAGGACGGTCGCCATGACGAACGACGTTGTGACCGCCTTCGACAAGCTCTACATCGACGGCGCCTGGTCCCCTTCGGATTCGACGGACTCCATCGACGTGATCGACTCGATCTCCGAGGAGGTGATGGCCAGCATCCCCGCCGGCACGGCCGCCGACGTCGACCGGGCCGTCGCCGCTGCCAAGGGCGCCTTCGAGTCCTGGTCGGCGACCCCGGTCGAGGAGCGGGCCAAGTACCTCAGCCGGATCGGCGACGCCCTCGCCGCCCGCACCGACGAGATCGCCACCACGATCTCCAAGGAGACCGGGATGGCCAAGTGGCTGTCCCAGCTGGTCCAGGTCGGGCTGCCGATCAACAGCTTCAGGTCGGCCGCCGCGCTGGCCGAGAGCTACCAGTTCGAGGAAGAGGTCGGCAACTCGCTGATCGTCCGCGAGCCGATCGGCGTCGTCGCCTGCATCACGCCGTGGAACTACCCGCTGCACCAGATCGCCGCCAAGGTCGCCTTCGCCATGGCCGCCGGTTGCACCGTGGTGTTGAAGCCCAGCGAGATCGCACCCCTCGACGCGTTCATCCTCGCCGAGATCATCGACGAGGTCGGGCTCCCGGCCGGCGTGTTCAACCTCGTGTCGGGCGACGGCCCCACGGTCGGCGAGGCCATGGCCAGCCATCCCGACGTCGACATGGTGACGTTCACCGGCTCGACCCGGGCCGGCAAGCGCGTCGCCCAGCTCGGCGCCGAGACCGTCAAGCGGGTCGCGCTGGAGCTCGGCGGCAAGTCGGCCAACGTGCTGCTCGACGACCTCGACACCGAAGGCTTCGCCAAGGCCGTGGCCGACGGGGTGCAGAAGTCGTTCCTCAACTCCGGCCAGACGTGCTCGGCGCTGACCCGCATGCTCGTGCCGCGTGACCGCCTCGACGAGGCCGAGCAGATCGCCACCAAGGTCGTCGAGGGTGTCAAGGTCGGCGACCCGTTCGCCGAGGGTGTGCACCTCGGCCCGCTGGCGTCGGCCGCCCAGCGCGAGCGCGTGCAGGGCTACATCCAGAAGGGCATCGACGAGGGCGCCACGCTCGTGGCCGGTGGGACCGGGGCGCCCGATGGCCTCGACACCGGGTTCTACGTGCGGCCGACGGTGTTCTCGGGGGTGCGCCCGGACATGACGATCGCCCAGGAGGAGATCTTCGGGCCGGTGCTGTCGATCCTGCCCTACGACGACGAGGAGCAGGCCGTCGAGATCGCCAACGGCGTGGTCTACGGCCTCGCCGGCGGCGTGTGGTCGGCCGACAAGGAGCGGGCCGTCAAGGTGGCCAAGCGGCTGCGCACGGGTCAGGTCGAGGTCAACGGCGGCGCGTTCAACCCGAACGCGCCGTTCGGCGGGTACAAGCAGTCCGGCATCGGCCGGGAGTACGGCCAGCACGGCTTCGAGGAGTTCCTCGAGGTCAAGAGCCTGCAGCTCTGAGGCACCCATCCCGTTTACGTCCGGATCTTGGTTGCGCAGGTAACCAGAATCCGGACGTAAACGCATCGCTGTGACTGCACTCGACGAAATCTTCCGGCTCGACGGACGCACTGCCTTGGTGGTTGGTGCCGGGCGAGGCATCGGCGCCGCCGCGGCGCTGGGGCTGAGCGAGTTCGGTGCCCGGGTCGTGTGCGCCGACATCGACCTGACCGCCGCCGAAGCGGTCGCCGCGACGCTCGACGGCGGGGCGACGGCCCGTCACGTCGACCTGCTCGACGTGGCGTCGATCGACGCCGTGGCGGGTGAGCTCGGCGGGCCGGACATCCTGGTCACCACGCCGGCGGTCAACGTCCGCAAGCCGATCGCCGACTACACCGACGCCGAGCTCGACCGCGTCGTCGACCTCAACCTCAAGGGCACGTTCCGACTGTGCCGCGCGTTCGGTCGGCTGATGGCGGCGGCCGGACGCGGTTCCATGATCGGGTTCACGTCGATCCGCTCCCTGACCACGGAACCTGGCCAGGGCGCCTACGCGGCCACGAAGGCGGCGACGGTGATGCTGTTCCGCACGCTCGCCGCCGAACTGGGACCGCGCGGCGTGCGGGCCAACACCATCGCGCCCGGCGTCGTCGAGACGCCGCTCACGGCGCCGATCATCGCCCGCCCCGAGTGGTACCAGGCCTACGCCGACAAGACCATCCTGCGGCGGTGGGCCCAGCCCTCGGAGCTGATCGGCGCGGTGGTCTACCTTGCGTCGGATGCGAGCAGCTACGTCACGGGGACGACGGTCTTCGTCGACGGGGGCTGGACCGCCGCCGACGGCCGCTTCGACCCGCCGACCTGACGTCACGGCGCACTCGTGAGCGCCGGCATCGACGCCGACGCCCTGGTCGAGTTCGTCCAGCAGCTCGTTCGCATCCCCAGCGTCCACGACCCGGCGCGCGGTTTGGACGAGCAGCCCGCCGCCGAGCTGGTGGCCGAGCAGATGCGGGTCTTCGGCTGGGATCCCGAGATCGACGAGGTCGCACCCGGCCGCCCGAACGTGATCGCCGTGGTCGACGGCGGCGGCGGGCCGGGTCCGACGTTGATGTTCGAGGGTCACACGGACGTGGTGACGGAGGGCGACGGCTGGACGGTCGACCCGTTCGGAGGTGAGCTCAGCGACGGCAAGCTGTGGGGCCGCGGCGCCGCCGACATGAAGGGTGGGCTGGCCGCCATGCTCTTCGCCACCGACGCCCTGGCGCGCCGGGAAGCGTTCCCGGGAAGGGTGGTGCTCGCCGCGCTCGTCGACGAAGAGGGCATGATGCTCGGCGCCAAGGACCTCGTCGCCCGCGGCCGCACCGACGGCGTCGACGCGGCGATCTGCGGCGAGCCGGAGGGCGGCGAGATCTGCCACGTCGCCAAGGGGGCGGTGCGCCTGCGAGTCGACCTGCACGGCAAGATGGCCCACGGCGCGATGCCGTTCGAGGGCCGCAACCCGAACCGCGCTGTCGCGGCTGCGATCGCCGCGCTGGCCGACCTCGAGCACGTGCTGCAACAGCGCCACGGCGACGACCCGTACCTCGGGCAGGTGTGGGTCACCCCGACGGTGCTGGCCGCCGGAGCGGCCGCCCAGATGAACGTGATGCCGGCCAACGCTTCGGTCTGGGTCGACGTTCGCACCCTTCCCGGGCTCGACCACGCGGCGCTGGTGCCCGAGCTCGCCGACGTTGTCGCCGCGGCGGCCGCGCCGCTCGGCATCGAGACGGAAGTCACGGTGATCGACGACCGTCCGGCCATCGCGGTGCCCGAGGACGACCGCCTCGTGCGTGCGCTGTGGGAGGCCCACGAGGCCGTCGGGGGCTCCGCGCCGCGGCTCGGCGGCGTGCCCGGTTCGACCGACGGCACGATCATCACGTCGCGCACCGGGATCCCGACCGTGGTGTACGGGCCGGGCGGCAAGTGGATCGCCCACCAGGCCGACGAGTTCGTCGAGGTCGACGACCTGCTTCGCCACGCCGAGGTCTACGTCGAGGCCGCCCACCGGTTCCTGCGCCCCGCATCGTGACGATCGGCCCGCACAACGACCTGACCGACGTCGCCGGCATCAAGGTCGGGCACCATCAGCGCACCGGGCGAGGCTGGCTGACGGGGACGACCGTCGTGCTCCCGCCGCCCGCCACGGTCGGTGGGGTCGACGTGCGCGGCGGCGGACCGGGCACCCGCGAGACGGACCCGCTGCACCCGTTGAACATGGTCAGCGAGGTCGATGGGATCTGCTTGACCGGCGGCAGCGCCTACGGGCTCGACGCCGCCGGCGGCGTGATGGCGTGGCTCGAGGAGCACGAGCGTGGGTTCCGCATCGGGCACCTGTCGCACCACGTGGTGCCGATCGTGCCGTCGGCGGTGATCTTCGACCTCGGCGCCGGCGGCGTGTTCGCCAACCGCCCGACGCTGGAGTTCGGGCGCAGGGCCGCCGCCGCCGCCCGGACCTCCGCCCTGCGCCAGGGCACCGTCGGTGCCGGCACGGGCGCCCACGCGGCCGCGCTGAAGGGTGGCGTGGGATCGGCCAGCGTGGTCACGACCACGGGCATCACCGTCGCCGCCCTGGTGGTCCTCAACTCCGGCGGGAGCCCGGTCGACCCGGCCACCGGCACGCTGTGGGGTGCCCGCCACGGGATCGGCGACGAGTTCGCCGAGCTGCGCCGTCCGCGCCGCCGTGAAGTCTCGGCATTCCGAGAGCTGGCCTTCACGCCGCCGACGCTCAACACGACCCTCGCCGTCGTGGCGACGGATGCCCGGTTGACCAAGCCGGAGTGCACGCGGCTGGCCGGCGCCGGCCACGACGGCATGGCCCGGGCGATCAGCCCGATCCACACCTACACCGACGGCGACGTCTGCTTCGCCCTCGCCACGTGCGCCCGGGAGCTGCCGGACGTCGCACCGGCGACGTTCATCCGCCCGGCGATGACCCGGTTCGCCCAGCTGACGACGATCATCGCCGCCGCCGCCGACGCCGTGGCCCGGGCCATCGTGCACGCCGTGCTCGCCGCGACCTCGGCCGGCACGATGCCGTCCTACCGCGACCAGCTGCCGTCGGCCATCCGCACCTGATGGAGCTGGCGCTCGACCTGACGATCCTGGTGGCGATCGTCGCCGCCGGATCGGCCTTCAGCCGGCGGTTCGCCCTGCCGGCCCCCCTGGTGCTCGTCGTCGTCGGCGTCGTGGCCTCCTACATCCCGGCGATGCCGGAGTACCGCCTCGACCCCGATCTGGTGCTCGTCGGGATCCTGCCGCCGTTGCTGTACTCGGCGGCGATCCGGACGTCGATCATCGACCTGCGCCGCGACCGGAGAGCGATCGCGCTGCTCTCCGTGGGGCTGGTGGGGTTCACGTGCGTGCTCGTCGGGCTCGTCGCCTACTGGATCGTGCCGGGCCTCCCACTGGCCGCCGCCTTCGCCCTCGGCGCCGTCGTCGCGCCGCCCGACGCCGTCGCCGCCACCGCCATCGCCCGCCGAGTCCGCATGCCGCGCCGGCTCGTCAGCATCCTGGAGGGCGAGAGCCTCGTCAACGACGCCACGGCGCTGGTCGCCCTGAGCGTGTCGACGGCCGCATTGGTCGGCAGCGTCACCCTCGGTCGCATCGGGTTCGAGTTCCTCGTCGCCGCCGGCGGAGGCGTGATCGTCGGGTTCGTCGTCGCCAAGGTCCTCGTGATCGTCCGTCGCTACGTGCAAGACCTGGTGCTGGACACGACCCTCTCGCTGCTCTCCCCGTTCGTGGCGTTCATCGTCGCCGAGGAGCTGTCGATCGACGGGGCGCACCCGTCGGGCGTCCTGGCCGTCGTGATCGTCGGGGTCGTGCTCGGGCACCACGCCGACGAGCTGCAGAGCGCCTCGGCGCGACTGGCCGAGCGGATCAACTGGCAGACGGTCCAGTTCGTGCTGGAGAACGCCGTCTTCCTGCTCATCGGGCTGCAGCTGCGCAGCGTGGTGGATGACGCCGGCGACTCCGGGTTGGGCTGGCCGCGGCTGATCGCCATCTGCCTGGTCGTCCTGGCGGCCACGATCGCCGTGCGGTTCGTCTGGACGTTTCCGGCGACCTACCTGCCACGGCTGCTGTTCCCGTCCATCGCTCGCGCCGATCCTGCTCCACCATGGACCTACCCGCTCGTGATCTCCTGGGCCGGCATGCGCGGCGTGGTCACCCTCGCCGCCGTCTTCGCCCTGCCCGTCGACACCCCGCAGCGACCGGCCCTGGTGCTGGCCGCCTTCGCCGTCGTGGCCGGCACGTTGATCGTGCAGGGCGCCACGCTGCCGGCGTTGGTGCGCCGGCTGCGCCTGCCCGGACCGGACCCGACCGAGGATGCGCTTGCCGCCGCCGACGCGCTCCAGGCCGCCGCCCGCGCCGGCGTTGCCCGCCTCGACGAGCTGTCCGACGGGGTGCCCGAGGACGTCGTCACGCGGCTGCGCGACCGGACGCTCGACCGGGCCAACTGGGCCTGGGAGCGACTCGGAGCAGGCGACGACGAGACGCCCAGCGAGTCGTACCGGCGCGTCCGCATGGAGATGCTGGAAGCCGAGCGCGCCGCGCTGACGGAGCTGCGCCGCGCCGGCCGGCTGGACGAGGAGGTGCTGCGCGAGGTGCAGCGCCTCCTCGACGTCGAGGAGTCGATCCTCGACCGGTTCGACGACCTGACGAGCTCGGCCGGCGACGCGCCCACCACGAGGAGCTCGGCGCCGTGCCAACACCTCGCCGTCGAATGGCCCGTGCGGGAGATCCCGGCCGAGCGCGTCTGCCCACCGTGCGTCGCCAAGGGGACGCGCTGGGTGCACCTGCGGATGTGCCTCGAGTGCGGCGTCGTCGGCTGCTGCGACTCGTCACCGGAGCGTCACGCCACGGCGCACTTCGAGGAGTCCGCCCACCCCGTCATCCGCAGCATCGAGCCCGGCGAGCAGTGGCGCTGGTGCTACGTCGATTCCCGCCTCGGCTGACCGCCGAGGTCCAGTCCTCTTGGTCCGCGGATTGGTTGCTGCGCAACCAATCCGCGGACGATGACGGGTCACAGGCGGGGGACGGCGGCGAGCAGGGAGCGGGTGTAGTCGGCCGACGGGCCGGCGAAGACGTCTTCGGTTCGCCCGTGCTCGACGACGACACCGTCGCGCAGGACGAGGACGTCGTCGCACAGGTAGCGCACGACGCCGAGATCGTGGGAGACGAGGACGAGGGCGAACCCGTACTCGTCGGCCAGGTGGCGGAGCAGGTCGAGGATCTGCACGCGCACGGACACGTCGAGCGCGCTGACCGGCTCGTCCCCGACGAGCAGCGCCGGGCGGGCGGCAATCGCCCTGGCGATGGCGACGCGCTGCTGCTGCCCGCCCGACAGCTCGTGTGGGTAGCGCGCCCGCCACGCCGGGTCCAGCCCGACGGTCTCCAGCACCTCGGCCACCCGGGCGCCGTGGTCGCCCTCGACGTCGAGGCACACCAGCGGCTCGCGCACGATCGAACCGACCGTCATGCGAGGGTCGAGGGAGCTCGACGGGTCCTGCAGCACGACCTGGGCGGCCCGCCGCAGCCATCGCAGCTGGCGTGGTCGACCCGGCTCGACCACCCTCCCGCGGAACCGGACCGTCCCGGCGGTCGCCCGATCCAGCCCGAGCAGGATGCGCACGAGCGTCGACTTGCCGGAGCCCGACTCCCCGACGATGCCGAGGCTGCCCCCCTCCCCCAGCCGCAGGTCGACGCCAACCAGGGCGCGGCGCACCGCCCGCGGCCCGAACAGCGACTGGCGCGGCAGCGGGTAGTCGCGCCGGATGGCTTCGGCCTGCAGCAGCGCCACCGCATCGGCTGCGATGCTCACCGTGGACAATCGTTCGCTCGCACCATCGAACCGTCGCGCCGAGCCCGGCCCCGAACGCTCGCTCACATAGCCTCCAAGGACGTGCGGCGGGCGGCGTCGAGCAGCTGGCGCGTGTAGTCCTCGGTCGGGCGCTCGACGATCGCTGATGCGTCGGCGTGCTCGACGACGTGCCCGTTGCGCATCACGAGGATCCGATCGGCGATCGACGCCACGAGCGCCAGGTCGTGGCTGATGAACAGCAGCGCCGTGGCGTCCTCGTCGACGAGCCCGCGCAGCAGGGCGATCACCTCGGCCTGCACCGTCACGTCGAGCGCGGTCGTCGGTTCGTCGGCGATCAGCAACGCCGGTCGGGACGCCAACGCGATGGCGATCCCCACCCGTTGACGCTGGCCGCCGGAGAGCTGGTGGGGGTAGGCACGCACCGTCCGCTCGGGCTCCGGCAGGCCGACCCGTCCGCACCACTCCTCGGCGACCACCGCCGCGGCTCGGCGCCCGAGCCCCTGGTGCAACCGCAGCGTCTCGGAGATCTGGCGGCCGACTCGCATCACCGGGTTGAGCGCGGTGCGGGGGTCCTGGAACACCATCGACACCCGTTCGCCGCGCAGCCGGGCCAGCTGCCGATCCGGCCGTCCGAGCACGTCTTCCCCGGCCAACCGCACGCGCCCGGTCACGGTGGCCGCATCGGGGGCGAGGCCGAGGACGGCGAGGGCGGTCAGCGTCTTGCCGGACCCCGACTCGCCGATCACCCCGAGCCGCTCCCCCGTGTCGAGCCGGAACGAGACGCCGTCGACGACCGGCCGCCCGGCGAAGGCGACGGTCAGGTCGTCGACCTCCAGCAGCGTCACCCGTGCACCTCTGGGCCGGCGGCCAGTCCCCCGGAGGAGGTTCCGACGCGATCGACCCGGGCGGCGATCTCCGGGGTCACGGCGGCGGCCCGGCTGCGCAGACGCGGGTCCACCGCGTCGCGCAGCGCGTCGCCGAGCAGGTTGAACCCGAGTGTGGCGCCGATCACGGCCAACCCGGGGAAGACGAGGGACGTCGGGTGGATCGTCACGGTGCGCTGCAGCTCGGAGAGCATTCGTCCCCACGACGGCGTCGAGATGGGTGTGAGCCCGAGGTAGCTCAGCGCCGCCTCGGCCAGCACGGCGAGCGCGGCGATCAGGGACACCTGCACGATCACCGTGGACGCGATGTTGGGGATGATGTGGCGCCAGATCGTGCGCCAGGTCGATGATCCGCTGGCCGCTGCGGCGACGACGTAGTCCTGGGTCAGCACCCGCGCCGCCTCGGCCTTGACGACGCGCGCCAGGATCACGCCCGAACCAACGCCGATGGCGATGGAGACGGTCCCCACCGACCCACCGAGTGCGGCGACGAACACCAGGGCCAGGATCAGCGTCGGCAAGGCGATGAGGACGTCGATGAGGTAGGCCAGCGACTCTCCGACGAACCGCGGCAGGATCGCGCTCGGCGATGCCCAGCACCAGGCCGATCAGGGCGGCCAGCCCAGCCGACGCCATCGTGACCAGCAGCGTGGTCCGGGCCCCGACCAACACCTGTGACAGCAGGTCCTTGCCGCCGCCGTCGGTGCCGAACGGATGCGACCACGAGATCGGCATCCATCGATCGGACGGCACGATCCTCGTCGGGTCGTACGGCGTCCACACCAGCGACACCAGCGCCGAGACGACCATGATCGCCACCAGCGCCAGCCCGAGGCGCCCGGTCCACGACCGCGTCACGTACCTCACGCCGACACTCGCAGGCGCGGGTCGACCAGGCGGTGCAGCACGTCCACGACGAAGCCGATCGCCAGCACCACGACGGCGATCAGCACGACGGTCCCCTGCACCTTCTCGAGGTCGCGCGATCCGACGTCGCGGATCAGCATCTGGCCGACGCCGGGCAGGGTGAAGACCTGCTCGATCACGACGATGCCGGCGATCAGGCTCGCCACCTGCACCCCGAGGATCGAGATGATCGGGATCGAGGCGTTGCGCAGCCCGTGGCGCCACAGTGCCTCCTGGCGCGTCAGGCCCTTCGCCCGGGCCGTGCGGATGTACTCCTGGTGCAGCACGTCCAGCGTGGCGGAGCGGACGAACCGGAACAGCACCGCACCCTGGGCCAGCGCCAACGTCAACGTCGGCAGGACCAGCGCCCGAGCGGCGCCGGCCGGGTCGTCCCATCCGGCCCGTGGGAACCCCTGGGCCGGGAAGATCTCCCAGCGCACGGCGAAGACGATGATCAGCGCCAAGCCGACGAGGAACGACGGGACGGCGATGCCGAGCTGGCTGATCGCCGACAGGGCGACCCCGTCGGGCTTGCGGTGGCGAGAGGCAGCGAACACGCCGACCGGCACGGCGACGAGGATGGACAGCAGCGTGGACGTCAGGACGAGCGGTCCCGTGACGGTCAGCTTCTCCCCCAGCTCGCTCGTGACGGTCTCGCCGTTGAGGGCCGAGACACCGAAGTCACCGGTCAGCGCTCCGCCCAGCCAGTCGAAGTACTGCGCCGGCAGCGATCGGTTGAGCCCCAGCTCCTCGCGGATCGCGGCGACCTGCTCGGGGGTCGCCTCGGTGCCTCCCACGACGAGTGCCACGTCGCCGGGGAGCAGCCGCAGCAACAGGAAGATCACCACGGTCGACACCAGGCAGGCGACGACGAACAGTCCGAGCCGGCGAACGATGAACCACGTCACGGCGCGAGAACCGGATCGTGGGACGAGTCAGCCGGGGAGGGTGATGCCGGAGGCGTCGAAGCGCGAGGCGGTGTCGTTGGTCGGATACCCGGTCACGTCGGGGGTGGAGACGGTGATGTCGGCGCCGAGCAGCAGCCAATCGACCGGCGACTCCTCGGAGATCAACCGGGCCGCCTGGCGCAGCAGCTCGTTCGACTCGGCCGGGTCGAGGGCCGCCTTGGCGTCGGCGATCAACTGCTGGACCTCCGGGGAGTCGTAGTTCCAGTAGTACTCCGGGTTGGCGTAGTTGGCGATGTCCCGCGGCTCGACGTGCAGGACCACCGTCATGTCGTAGTCCTTGTTCGTGAACACCCGCTCCAGCCACGCCGGGAACTCGATCAGCTCGACCGTGACGTCGAGCCCGACCTCGCCCAGCTGGGAGGCGACGTACTCGGCGGCGTACGTCGGGTAGATGTTCGGGTACACGAGCGTGAGCGGCGTCCCCGTCGCATTGGCGGCCTCGATCGCCGCCTCGGCGGCCGCCGGGTCGTACGGCGCGACGTCGGTGAGGTCCTCGTACCACGGGTCCGACGGCGGCACCGGTCCGCCGATCACCGTGCCGAAACCGCTGAACAGCTCGAGCATCCCCTCCTTGTCGATCGCTTGGCGGATCGCCAGGCGCACGGCCGGGTCGGTGAACGGCGGCCGAGCGTTGTTGAAGCCGAGCGTGAACTCGCCGTTCGTCGACCCCTCGTTGACGACGTAGTCCGGGTTCTCCTGCAACGGCGCGACCAGCTCGCTGCGGACGCCCGTCAGGATGTCGACGTCGCCGGTCGTGAACGCGTTGACGGCCGCGTTGGGGTCCGTGAAGTACAGGAACGTGACGCCGGAGACCGACGGTGCATCGCCGTGGTAGTCGTCGTTGCGCACGAGCGTGATCGACGAGCCGAGGTTGCGCTCCTCGAAGCGGAACGGGCCGGTTCCGTTGGCGGTCGTCTCGAGGTCGGTGGCGTCGGCCTGCAGCACCGCCCCGGCCCGCCTGGTCAACGTGTACAGCAGTCCACTGTCCGGTTCGCTCAGCGTGACGACGACGGTTTGGTCGTCAGTTGCCTCGACGCTGGCGATCGACGCCAACCGGGACGCCTGGTTGGCGCCCTCGGCCCGCTGGGCGTCGAGCGACCACACGACATCGGCGGCCGTCAGCGCCTCGCCGCTGTGGAAGTTCACGCCCTCGGGGATCGTGAACGTGTAGGTCAGGCCATCTTCGGAGATCTCCGGCAGCTCGGTCAGCCCGGCCTCGACCGACCCGTCGTCGGTCGCCGTCAGCAGCGTCTCGTAGACGTTGTCGAGCAGGATCTGGTCCAGCGCCGCCCCGGCCTGGGTGACGAGGTCCAAGTTGCTGGGCTCGAGCACGGCCCCGACGACGACCTCCTCGCCGCCCCCCGCCCCCGCCGACGACGCTTCTGGGCTGGTCTCCCCGGCGGCGGTGTCGGGGGCGACGCTGGGCGCAACGTCAGCGGTCGTGTCGGGCGCGACGCTGCTGGCGCCACCCGCCGTGGTGGTCGCGCCGTCGCCGGCGTCGCCATCGTCGTCGCCACCGCAGGCGGTCAGTGCGACGGCGGCCACGACGCCGAGGACGGCGGCCCGCCGGCGACGTGAGAAGCGATCCAGCTGCATGGTGGAAAGCTATGCGGCAGGTTACGAGTCCTCACAACAGGGGTAGCGTCCGCGTCATGAAGAAGCTGCTCGTGGCCATGGCGCTCGGCGCCGCGCTGGCCTGGCTGTTCGACCCAGACGCCGGTTCCAGGCGTCGGGATGCGTTGCGTTCCAAGCTGGACAACAGCGGGCTCAGATCGGCCAACCCCTCGACGCCTGCACCTCGATCGACCGTCACCGACAACGGTGCCGTTGCGCCCTCGGTGGCGTCGATCCCGTGAATCGCTCAGCCCTCGCCGAGCTCACCGACACCGTGAGCGAGGCGGTTTCCACCGGCGCCAGCGTGATCGGCGACATCGCCAGCGACGGCGGCCAGCCGCACCGGCGACATCGCCACCACGGCGCTGGACAAGGTCACCGAACAGGTCGGCGAGGTCACCGTCGCAGCCCGCGAACGGTTGGCGCCGGCGCCCAAGCGCTCCAAGAAGCCGGTGGCGCTCCTCCTGCTCGCCGCCGTCGCCGGTGCGCTGCTGTACTGGTGGACCACCGCTTCTGGCCGTCGCGACTCCGCTTCTGGCCGGAGCGACTCCGCTTCTGGCCGTAGCGACTCCGCTTCTGGCCGTAGCGATCGACCATCTGAGGTCGATGCCGACGGCCAGTTGGGCACGAACCGCTAGATCGTCCACGCCGCGCTCGGAACTGGCCGTCGGCATCGACCGTTGATGGTCGATTGCTACGGCCAGAAGCTCATCCCCGCATTTGCTCGAAACTGCGGCGGAGGAGGCGGGAGACGTGCATCTGGGAGATCCCGACCCGGTCGGCGATCTCGCTCTGGCTGAGCTCCTCGTAGAACCGCAACCGCACGATCTCCCGCTCCCGTTCGGGCAGCCGGCGCATCAGCTGTTCGACCATGTCGATGTCAGCGAAGCGATCGAAGTGCTCGTCCTCGTCGCCGATCTGCCGGGTGCCGTCGCCGTCCGCCCCGGTCGGCGCATCGAGGCTCGTCGTCGAGTAGGCGGAGCCGGCCGCCAAGCCCTGGATCACGTCGTCGCGACCGAGGTCCAGGTACTCGGCGAGTTGCTGGACGGTCGGTGACCGGCCCAACCGCTGGGTCAGCTCGTCGGTCGCCCGGCGCAGCTGCAGGTGGGTCTCCTTCGCCGACCGGGGCACTCGCACCGACCAGGTGTGGTCGCGGAAGTGCCGTTTGATCTCGCCCTCGATCGTGCGCCCGGCGAACGTCGAGAACGCCACGTTGCGCTCGGGATCGAAGCGGTCGACGGCCTTGACGAGGGCGAGGAAGGCGACCTGGCGCAGGTCGTCGGCCGCCGGCCCCCGGCGTCCGAACCGACGCGCGACGTGGGCAGCGAGGCCCATGTGTCGCTCGACCAGCTCGTTGCGCAGCCGCCGGTCACGAGTGCGGGTGAACTCGACGAACAGCGCCCGCTCATCTTCGGGGGCCGCCGTGGCCCGTTCCTCGCGCGGCTCGGCGCGCGGGTCAGTGCTGTTCACGCAGCGACGACGACTTCGTGATGACGAAGGACGACGGACCGAGCTCGTAGTCGTCGGCGACGGCGGCGAGGATCCTCGACGTCAGCGGGTCGGGCACGGCCCGCGCCTCGGCACCCTCGACGCCGCCACGGATGACGACCGAGGAGTCGTCGATGTGGTAGTCGAGGGTGATCCGGGCACGGGCGACGTCGCCGTCGTCGAGACCGGCGATCAGCGTCGACACGAGCTCGTCGACGCCGAGCCGGAGGTCGTCGAGGTCGTCCACACTGAAGCCGGCGTCGGCGGCGAGTGCCCCGGCCACCACCCGCACGGCCGAGAGGTAGCGAGGGCCCGGCGGCACCTCCAGGCGCACCGACCCTTGCGGCCCGGTCATGGACGATCGATCAGCGGTAGCACGGGTGGATTCTGCCCGCCGACGAGCCGAACCGGACCGGTCAATGCCCGGCCCGGGGAACGAGCTGGTGATCGGAGGCGGCGACGGCGGCCTGGGCCCGGTTGTGCACCTCGAGCTTGGCGTACAGCCGCTTCACGTACGTCTTGACGGTCTCGACCGACAGGTACAGCTCGTCGGCGATCTGGCCGTTCGTCAGCCCCTTGGCGATCAACGCCAGCACCTCGGATTCCCGATCGGACAGCTCGGCGGCCCGCGTCGGGACGCCGTTGGCCCCGACGTCGTCGAATCCGACCTTCTGCCCACTCGCCACGCGCAGCACGGCGTCGACCAGCCCCTCGGCCGAGCGGGTCTTGAGCACCACGCCGGAGACGCCGATCTGTTCGGCCGCCCGCACGAAGTCCGGCGCCGCGTCCCACGTGTACAGCACCACATGGCCGACTCGCCCCGAGGCGACCATCCCGGCCGCCCTGGACAGCGTGTGCCGGCGACCGGCGAACGTGTCGAACAATGCGACGTCCGTCGGCGTGGTCGGGATCGTCTCGGTCTCCAGCGCGACGACCCGAACCCGGTCCACGTAGGGCGCCAGCATCGCCGCCACCCCTCGCACGACGACCTCGTAGTCGTTGATGACCGCGACGGTGACCGTCCTGGGTCCGCCTATCGGTTCGCCGACCGCCGATTCCGTCACGGCGATCCGCCGTCGTCGGGGAGGCGACGTCCACACCCCACGATGGCCCACGGCCCGTCTTGGCTCACCTGGATCTCGTCGCAGAGCCGACGGACGATGCCAAGACCGCGGCCCGACCGCTCGGTCGGCGGTGCCAGCTGCCACATCTCGACGGGCGGGAGTGCGCTCGACGGACCGTGGTGGGCGACCTCGAGTTGCACGCTCGACCCCACGCTGACGCTGACCCGGACCGGCCGCTCGGTGACGACCGGGTGGATCACGGCGTTCGTGACCAGCTCGCTGGTGACCAGCTCGAAGTCGTCGACGACGACCGAGGGGACGGCGTTGGCGGCGAGGAACGTGGCGACGGCATGTCGCGCCCGGCCCACCGAGATGGCGCGGGGAGGAACCTCGAGCTCCAGTCGCGACGCTGCGCGCGTGGTACTCGGGTATCTGCCCTTGTCCCCGCGGGCCGCCGTCATTGTCGCCGTTTTCCCGGTCTTGATCGATCGCAAACGGGTTCGCGCCCGTCGGCCGTGGTACAAGACCTCCGTGGAGGCTGGTCCGACGCCCGCCAACGACCGACCGAACGCCATCAAGCGCTTCGTCGCCCGCGTCGACGCCGTCCAGCGCCGGCATCGCTGGTTGGCCGTGCCGTTGGCCGTGAACAAGCGGTTCGGGGAGCACGACGGGACCCGTCTCGCCGCCACGGTCTCGTACTACTCGTTCTTCAGCGTGTTCCCGCTGCTCCTCGTTTTCGTCACCGTCCTCGGCCTCGTGCTCGAGCGCAACGACGGTCTGCGACAGGACCTCGTCGACAGCGCGCTCGGTTCGGTACCCGTGATCGGCAACTCGCTGGCCAGCGACACCGGACTGCAGGGCAGCGTCCTGGCGCTGGTCATCGGCATCGCCACCGCCTTGTGGGCCGGCATGGGCGCCGCCGGCGCGCTGCAACAGGGCCTCCACGACGTCGCCGACGTGTCGATGCACGAGCGGCCGAACTTCGCGCTGAAGCGCGTCCGCGTCGTCCTGTTCCTGCTCTCCCTCGCCCTGGGCATCGTGGCGTCCGTCGTGCTGGCCAACCTGGCCACGTTGTTCGACACCGGCCCGTTCGCCGGCGCCATCGGCCTGCTAGCGACGTTCGTCGTCAACGTCGGCCTCATGCTGGCCATGTTCACCGTGCTGCCGGCACAGCGCCGACCGATCCGGGAACTGCTGCCGGGCGCGCTGATCGCCAGCGTCGCCCTGGTGCTTCTGCAGCAGCTCGGGAGCTTCGTCATCCGGCGGTTCATCAACGGGGCCGAGGACACCTACGGTGCGTTCGCCCTCGTCATCGCCCTCCTCAGCTACTTCCACCTCGTCGGGCGAATCGTCCTGTTGTCGGCGCAAGCCAACTCCGTGCTCGCCCAGAACCTGTGGCCGCGCCGCTTGACCGGCGACTCCCCCCTCACCGACGGCGACCGACGGGCGGTGCTGCTCGACGTCCAACGCGTGCAGCGAGACCCCACCGTGGGCTACGCCGTCGATGTCGGGGGGACCGTGGGCACCGACCAGGACCCGCTGGGCGACGGATCGTCAGCGTCGTAGCCGCACGAAGTCCCCGAGCGTTCGCTACGCAGCGACCATGACAGCCCAGGCCGGCCTTGCCCGGCCCAGCCGAGCGAGCGGAGTCTTCGGAGCGAGCGAGGCCATCAAGCAACGTCGAGGTGGGTCGACAGGCCGCTGATCTCGAGCAGCCGCTGGACCGACGCCGATGGAGACCGCAGGGTCAGCGTGTCGCCGGCCGCCGATCGGTGCTGGTGGATCTGGACCAGCACGCGCAGCCCGGAAGAGTCGATGAAGCTGACGCCGGCGAGGTCGACCACATCGACCGCGGGATCGGCGGCCAGTCGGGCGGCCAGGCCCGGTGCGGTGTAGCTGTCGATCTCCCCGTCCAGCAGCAGCGCACCGTCGGCGCCGACGGTCAGCTCCAGCCGGGTCTCATCGGCACCCATGGGGCCCGAGGCTACCGCTCGGTGCGGCGACCGGCCTACGGTCCGACCCATGGTGACCTCCGGCGACCTGCCTGCGTTCCTCCACCCGTTCGCGCCGCCGAGCAAGCAGCGGTTCGTCGACATCGTCCGAGGTGACGGCGCGCTGCTGTGGGACCGCGACGGCAAGGAGTACATCGACGCCATGGCCAGCTTGTGGTACTGCGCCGCCGGTCACGGCCGGCGTGAGATCGCCGCCGCCGTCGAAGCACAGCTGGGAACGCTGGCCGCGTACTCGTGCTTCGACCCGTTCACCAACCCGGCCGCCGATGCCCTGGCCGAGCGGATGGTCGAGCTCTCCCCCGTCGCCGACGCCCGCGTGTTCCTGTGCGACTCGGGCTCCGAGGCCGTCGACACGGCGATGAAGTTGGCGCGGCTGACGCACCGGCTGGCCGGGCACCCCGAGCGGACGCTGATCATCAGCCGCGATCGTGGCTACCACGGCACCAACCTTGGTGGGACGAGCGCCCAGGGCATCGCCCCGAACCGGGAGGGCTGGGGGCCGCTCGTGCCCGACGTCGTGCAAGTGCCGGGCGATGACCACGAGGCGCTGGCCCGGCTGATGGCGGAGCGCAGCGGCGAGGTGGCGGCCGTCGTGACGGAGCCGGTGCAGGGCGCCGGCGGCGTCTACCCGCCGGCCGACGGCTACCTGCTCGAGCTGCGGCGGCTGTGCGACCACCACGGGGCCCTGCTGGTGTTCGACGAGGTGATCACGGCCTTCGGCCGCCTCGGCGCGTGGTTCGGCGCCGATCACTTCGGGGTGCTGCCGGACCTCATCACGTTCGCCAAGGCCGTGACGTCGGGCTACGTGCCGTTGGGCGGCGTGATCGTCGGGCCGCAGGTCCGGGCGGCGCTCGAGGCGGACGCCACCTACGTGCTCCGCCACGGCTACACGTATTCGGGGCACGCCGGCGCCTGCGCCGCGGCGATGGCCAACCTCGACGTGCTCGAGTCCGAAGGTCTGCTCGAGCGGGCAACACATCTCGGCGCCCGTTTGGAGGCCGGCCTGCGAGCGCTCGCCGACGACGGGACGGTCGCCTCGGTGCGTGGCGCGGTCGCCGTGTGGGCAGTTGCGCTCCCCGAGGATCAGCAGTCGCCGGCCGTGCGCGACCGGCTGCTCGAGCTGGGCGTCGTGACCCGGGCAATCCCGCCCGACACGATCACGTTCTGTCCACCGCTGGTGACCACCGACGACCAGATCGACCGGATCGTCGACGCCGTGGCCGTCGCCGTCACGCCCTGACCGGTGGCGGGACCTCCGACGACCACGCCATCGTCAGCGCCCGCAGCCCGGCGACCATCAGATCAGCGGCTTCCTCGTCTCGAGCGGGGTCGCCGAGGTCGAGCCACGTGCAGAGGGCCTCGACGAGGTGGGCCGACGCGGTGCGGGCCGCCCACTCCAACCGCACGTCGTCGTCGGTGATGTAGTGACCGACGATCCCACGGGCGTAGAACACGAAGATCTCCCGCACCCCGAGGGCGAGATCGGCGAACTGGGGCTCGTTGAGGGCGCGACGCCACAGCAGCCGGAACGCATCCGGGTGCGCCCGGGCGACGGGCAGGAGCACGCGCGCCGCTCCCGTCATGCGCAGCGCGTCGACTGCGTAGGGCTCGACGGCGATCCCGAGGCCGTCGATCACCGAGAGCAGGACGGCGCGGTAGAGCTCGTGCTTGGAGGCAAAGATCCGGTAGAGGATCAGCCTGCTCACGCCGGCGTCCCGAGCCACGTCGTCCATCGACGTGGCATCGAAGCCGCGGCGCAAGAAGGTCCCCGCCGCTGAGTCGATCAGCTGGGCCCGGCGAGCCGCGCGGGGAAGCCTGGTCGACTCCGGCATCGGCCCCTTTGTTAACATCGGCGTATACATCGGGCCAAGGCCGTGACCGCTTCTGGCCGTAGGAGGACACCTTGACGGGCCACGTCGAGCTGGTTCGGCGGTTCTTCGAGTGCTACGACGAGGGTCAGACCGAGGCCGCCGGCGCGCTGCTGGCGCCGGACATGGTCGCCGCGATCACCGAGGCCGACGGCACGGCGACGATGGTGCGCGGTCGTGACGAGTACCTCGCCCGGGTGCCCGACCTGCGCGCTGCGGGCGGCTCGGCTCGGCTGACGCAGGTGGTCGACATCGATGCCGACCGCACGCTGGCGATGATCGAGATCCGCGCCGAGCGCAACGGCCGCACCCTGCACAACTTCGCCGGGTTCCTCGTCGTCGTGCGCGACGGCCTGATCGCCGAGCTGTGGATGGTCGACGCCAAGCCGGCCGAGAGCGAGTCCTTCTGGCGCTGACCGCTCGGACGGCTACTTCTTGCGCACCGCGGGTTCCTTCGGGCCGCGCAGGACACCCTTGGCCAGCGCTTCGTCGAGGTACGCCTCGGCGTCCTCCGCCGACACCTTGAGCGCCGGCGAGATCTCGCTGACCAGGTTGACCCGCGCCCGCTCGTACATCGTGCGCTCGGCGGCCGAGAGTGAGGCGTCGCGGTTGCGGGCGGCCAGGTTCCGCACGACCTCGGCGACCTGGTAGACGTCGCCGCTCTTCAGCTTCTCCTGGTGGTTCTTGAACCGCCGGCTCCAGTTGGACGGGACGCGGGGATCGGGCTTCGACAGCACGGCCACGAGGTCCTCGAGCTCATCGGCCGAGACGGGTGGCCGCACGCCGACTTCGTCGGCCTTGTCCACGGGCACCTTGAGCACCATCTCGTTGATCACCGTCTGCAGGATGAGGTACTCGCGCTTCTCGCCGAACGCATCCATCTTCTTCGTGCCCATCACGATGCACGCCCCGTGCTGGGGGTAGATGATGGTCTCGCCCTTTTTGAAGTTCACAGACACCTCTCGGGTCGGACCGGCGAGAGGGAGTGCCGGGACCGGGCAGTCCAGGATACGGCGGCTGGCGGCCGCTCGGACGCCTGAGTCGCGCCGACGGCCTGCGAGGTCTGCCCGACGAGCCCGGCCACCTGGCGCGCCGCCGGCGTCGACGGCGTCGACGGCTCGATCGTACGGAAGGGCCGGCCGGTGCCACGCTACATTCCGTCGATGCGCAACCGGCCGACGGGCGCCGGGCCGCCCGCCGAGGCAACGCCTCTCGGGGCAGAAAGGTCGTGACGCCTGGTCGGCCGGCAGCAGGCGAGCCAGGATCGTACGTTCGACCAATTGACGACACGACCCGCCGTTGGCTCGAAAGGACCGCGACCTTCACTGCGGTCTTTCCATCGCTCGTCGCTCTCGTTCGTGCCATCTCAGGTGATTGGATCGCCACCTCGGACAACGCGTTGTTGGCCATTCGAGCACTCGATGTGCTCGGGTTCGAACAACATCCATTGCTCGGCACCGTGTCGTCCCTGTCGATCGAAACCGGCGTCGAGGTGCACCACCCAGGACCACTGCTCTTCGATGCGTTAGCGCTGCCAGCGCGACTGTTGGGGAGCGATCTCGGCGTGCCGTTGGTCGTCGGATGCCTCAACGCGATCTGCGCGTGGTGGATCGTCAGCATCGTCGGTCGTGTTGGGGGCCTGGCGGCGAGGCTGGCGACTGCCGTCGGCATCGCGCTCATGACGTGGACGATGTCGTGGCCGTTGTTGATCGAGCCGTGGAACCCCCATGTGGCGATGCTGCCAGCGCTCCTCTTCCTCGTGGCGGCCGGACTGCTCACGCTCGGAGAGCCGAAGGCGGCGCTGCCGGCGGTGGTTGGCCTGTCGCTCGCTCTCCAGACCCACATCGGCTATGTGTACATCGTTGGTTTCACACTGGTCGCGATGGTCGGTGTGTGGGTCGTCAACCGACGGACTGGGCTGGTTCGCACCGAGCGTTGGACGCGACAGCAACGCATCGTCCCGCTGCTGGTCTTGGGCGCTCTGTGGATTCAGCCGATCATCGAGGTGATCGTCCATCGCGGTGACAGCAACATCGCGGCGATGCTCGAGAGCGCCGGAACGTCGGCAACGGTGCTCGGTCCCCTGGACGCCCAGCGGGTGGTCGCCGCCGTGGTCGCACTTCCACCATGGTGGTTGCCGGCCGGCTTCGACGGCCCCACCATCTTCGATCCGCCCCCTGCCGCGCTGCCGAGCGCCGCTGCGCTCGCAACGCTGCTCGTCGCGCTTTTGGCACTCGCCGTGCGCGGCCCGACGCGAATGGTGAGAGCCTTCGCGCGATTCGTCGGCGTGCTGTTGCCGCTCGCGGTGGTGTCGATCGGTCTCGTCCCGATCAGCGCGACCTTCGGCTTCAGTCGGAACCAGTGGCGGTGGCTCTGGCCCTTGAGTCTCTTGGTCACGCTGGTGCTGGCTTGGACGATCTGCGTGTTCGTTCGACGGCGTTCCTCGAGGCGTATCGAGAACTCCACGTTGGTGGCCGCGGCGATCACGGCCTGTGCGTGTGCGGCGCTCCTCAACCTGACCACCGGCGAGCGACTACGTCCAATTGAACAGCAGCAGAGTGCGGCGATCGCCAGAATGGTCTCCGGGCTTCCCTTCGAGGAGCTCCAAGAGTGCACGACCGTGGCGGTCGATTTCGAGCCCGGGTTCGCGCCTCCTGGCTTGGTGGCACCTTCGGTGATGCTCGCTCTGCGCGAGCGGGACATCGACTTCGTGCCGACGGCACTCGATTCGATGGCGCACCTCGACCGCCGTCCTCAGGGCGATGAAGACTGTCAGCTCACACTGGCCGAGCAACCGGGTGAAGGCCGAGTGGTGGCAACGCTGGCTGGCCCACTCGCACTCGGCGTGACCTTGACAGCACCTGACTGAGATCGTCGTCCACGCCCGCGGCGCTCGGACGACGTCACGGCGCGCTCCCGGCAGGATTCGAACCTGCGCGCTGCGGATTAGAAAGCCGCTGCTCTGTCCTGACTGAGCTACGGGAGCCGGTCGTGCAGCCTATTTGCGCGGCGCGCCCCGTTCCGTGGCGCGATGGCGGGCAGGGCGCGGCGGAGGAGGTCGAGGGCGGTGATCACGGCGAATTGGCGGATCTGCTCGCGCTGCGTGCCGAGGCGGCGTGTCGTGGTGGTGGTCGTGCCGTCGGGCAGGGCGACACCGAAGCACACGGTGCCGACGGGGACCCCGTCCTGCTCGGCGGGTCCGGCGACGCCGGTCAACCCCAGGCCGACGTCGGCGCCGAGCACGCGGCGCGCGCCGTCGGCCATCGCCGCCGCCGTCGCCTCGTTGACGACCGGCCCAGGCGCCACGCCGAGCAGGTCGCGCTTGACGTCCCCGGCGTACGACACGATGCACCCGCGCAGCACGTCACTGGCCCCGGCGATCTCCGTCAGGCGGGCGGCGACCAGGCCGCCGGTCAGCGACTCGGCAAGGCCCAGCGACCACCCTCGGCGGCGCAGCACATCGAGCACGACGGATTCCATCGAGTCGTCGTCGACGCCGAACACGAGCGGCCCGACGACCGAACGCACCTCGGCCTCCCAGTGGTCGAGCAGTTCCGTCGCCGCCTCCTCGGACGGCTGGCGGGTCGTCAGGCGGATGTGCAGGCCGAGCCACCCGCGGGCCAGGAAGGCCAGGGTCGGGTCGCCCACTTCCTCGAGCCGCCCGACCACCTCGTCCAGCCGCTCGTTGAGGCCGCTCTCGCTCTCGCCCCACGTCTTCAGCACGCGGCTGACGATGACGCTCTGCTCCCCCGCCCGCCGGCGCAGGTCCGGGAGCACGGCCCGATGCAGCATCTCGCGCATCTCGTGCGGAACACCGGGCACGGCGTACACGACGCGGTCGCCGACCGGGCAGATCAGGCCCGGCGCGGTGCCGCGGGTCTGCGGGATGACGATCGCCCCGGCGGGCACCATCGCCTGGCGCAGGTTGTTGTCCGGCATCACCCGCCCGCGGGCGGCGAAGAGGTCGCGGATGACCTCGGCCACGGACTCGTCGAGGTGCAGGTCGACCCCCAACAGACCGGCGATCGCATCCCGGGTCAGGTCGTCGTGGGTCGGACCGAGGCCGCCGGTGACGATGACGGCGTCGGCGTCGGCCAGCCGGTCCTGCAGCGCGGCGGTGATCCGATCGACGTTGTCGCCGACCTTGACCTGCAGCAGCGAGGCGATCCCGCTGGCCGCCAGCTGCTCGCCGATCCAGGCCGAGTTGGTGTCGTTGATCTGACCGAGCAGCAGCTCCGTCCCGACGGCGACGACGTCGCAGCGCATCAGATGGCGTGGACGGCTTCGACCCGGGAGACGTGCGCCCGCCACAGGTACTCCCAGCCGCTGACCAACGCCAGGACGACGGCGATCCACAGCATGCCCGTCCACAGCCACGTGGCGTTCTGCGCCGTCAGCGGCCACAGCGCGAACCCGACGGCGAGCTGCTGGGCCAGCGTCTTGTTCTTCGCAGACCGGCTGGCCGGGATGCTCACGCCCCTCGTGCCGGCGACCGTCCGATACATGGAGATGACGAACTCGCGCACGGCGATGATCGCCACCGGCACGATCCAGAACATGCCGTTGCGCACGAGCATGAACATGGCGCCGAGCACCAGCACCTTGTCGGCCAGCGGGTCGAGGAAGGCGCCTGAGCGGGTCGGTCCACGGCGCCGGGCGATGAAGCCGTCGAAGGCGTCGCTCAGGCACAGCACGAACCACAGGGCCCACGCGCCCCAGGCGCCTCGGTCATGGTCGGGGATGATCACGAACATCACCGGCGACAGCAGCAGCCGGCCGGCGGTGATGGCGTTGGCCCATGACGCCAGCGTCCTCGGGTCGACCATCAGCCGTCGCCCTCCGTCGCCGCGGTCAGCGCACCGGCGGCGATGAGATCCGGGCCGAGGGCGTCGACGATCTCCACCTCGACGAGGTCACCGACGCCGGCGTCGCGGGCGACGTGCACCACGCCGTCGATCTCGGGGGCCTCGCGGTGGCTGCGACCGACGCCCGGGGCGTCGACGAGCACCTCGACCGTGCGGCCGATCAGCTGGTCTCGTCGTTCGGCGGTGATGGCGTCCTGCAGCTCGCTCAGCTCGCTCAGCCGGTCGACCATGAGTCCGGCCGGCACCGCGCCATCGAGTCCGGCGGCGTACGTGCCGACCTCGGCGCTGTAGGCGAAGAACCCGCACCAGTCGACCTGCGCCTCCTCGACGAACCGCAGCAGCTCGTCGTGGTCGCGCTCGGTCTCGCCCGGGTAGCCGAC
Source organism: uncultured Acidimicrobiia bacterium (assembly GCA_963739975.1). Lineage (GTDB taxonomy): Bacteria > Actinomycetota > Acidimicrobiia > Acidimicrobiales > Ilumatobacteraceae > JALZMG01. The sequence goes on along the minus strand of CAVUCK010000005.1, from coordinate 534,623 downwards.
GATGAAGTTGCTGCGGAACGCGGCCTCCGGCTGGCGGGCGCGGATGTCGGCGATGCGGCGCAGGAAGCGCTCGCCGTCACCCCATCGGCGCATGCGGCGCAGCAGCGGCTTGCTGACGTGCTGCAGCGACAGATCGAAGTACGGGACGCCGCTGTCGCAGATGGCGTCGATCAACGCGTCGGAGAGGTCGCTGGGATAGAGGTACAGCAGGCGGACCCGCTCGACCCGCTCGGCGACCTCGCGCACGAGCGCCACGATGGCCCCTGCGCCGAGCTCGCCGGGCACGTCCTTGCCGTACGAGGCGAGGTCCTGGGCGACGAGCACGATCTCCCGGGCCCCGAGGGCGTCGACCTCGGCGAGGATCGAGGCCACCGTCCGGCTGCGCTGCGGACCGCGGAACGACGGGATGGCACAGAACCCGCACGAGCGGTCGCACCCCTCGGCGATCTTGACGTACGCCCACGGCGCCTCGGCCGGCGGGCGGGGCAGTTCGAGCAGGTCCAGCGCCGGCAGGTCGGCGGTGGTCACGGGGATCAGCGGGCGGTGGCGGGCCGGCTGGTGGAAGCGGACCCCGAACCCGGCGACCTGGTCGACCTCGGGGAGGGCGGCGGCCAGCTCGTCGCCGTAGCGCTCGGCCATGCAGCCCGTGACGACGAGCCGCGCGCCGGGCCGGCGCTGCTCGCCGAGGGCCAGCACGGTGTCGATCGACTCGCGGCGGGCGGCGTCGATGAACGCACACGTGTTGACGACGATCAGGTCGGCGGCACCCGGCTCGTCCGTGGCGACCATCCCGTCGTCGACGAGCGTCCCGACGAGCTTGTCGGAATCGACCTGGTTCTTGGGGCAGCCCAGCGTCTCGACATAAAAGCGGGGCACGCTGGGCGAATCTACTGGCCGTTCGGGAAGGTCCGTTCTGGCCGTCCCGATCGACTCACAACAGCCGGTTGCGACGGCCAGAACGGGGTCGTCACTGATGGGCGAGGGTCAGGCCGGGGCGGGGCCACGGTGTCGACACCAGCCGGCCGGTGCCGGACAGCGTGATGTACGCCGTGCGACGGTCATCGCCACCGAAGCAGACGTTGGTGGTCAGCGGATCGCCGGTCTCCAGGAACTCGATCGTCGTGCCGTCTGGCGAGATCGAGGTGATGCCGCCGTTGAGGAGCGTCGCCACCGTGACCCACCCCTCGGCGTCGACGGCCAGCGAGTCGAGCAGCTGGAAGCCGGGGAGGCCGTGGAGCACCGCCGACGGGTCGAGCGGGACGACCTCGGCCAGCACGCCGGGCTCGACGACTTGACGCTGGAACACGCGGCCGGCGTGGGTCTCGGCCCAGTACAGGGTGGCGCCGTCGGGCGACAGTCCGATCCCGTTCGGGGACTCGACGGGGAACACGACCTCGCGGATCTCGGACCCGTCACAGCGGGCCCAGTAGATGCTGGTGATGTCGCTGGTGCGGGCGCCGTGGGTGTCGCGGATGCCGTGGTCCGTGAACCAGAAGCCGCCGTGGCCGTCCATCACGAGGTCGTTGGGCGCCCGTAGCGGACGCCCGCCGCATTCGGTGTAGAGGTCGGTGACCTCGCCGGTGCGCTGGTCGACGCGCTGGACCCGCCCGCCGATGTAGCGAGCCGGGTCGAACGGGCCGGGCAGGAGCAGGCCCATCAGCTCGACGGGCGTGAAGCACCCGCCGTTGTTGCACAGGTAGAAGGCGCCGTCCGGACCGACGGCCAGCCCGTTGGGCCCACCCGTGATCTCGGCCACCGTCTCGGTCGTGCCGTCGGGCCGGACGCGGGTGATGCGGGGGCCGAACATCTCGACCAGCACGACGCTGCCGTCGGCCATCGCCACCGGACCCTCCGGGAACCGCAACCCGCCAATGATCTCCGTCAGCTCGCTCATTGGTGCACCCTGGCGTCTTTCGACGGATCACACGTCGAACCGGTGCACCAATGAGCCGAAGACCGTGCCTGATGGTTCGCTCGCTCGAAGACTCGCTCGCTCACTGGTGCACCCTGGCGTCCTTCGACGGATCACACGTCGAACCGGTGCACCAATGAGCCGAAGACCGTGCCTGATGGTTCGCTCGCTCGAAGACTCGCTCGCTCACTGGTGCACCCTGGCGTCCTTCGACGGATCACACGTCGAACCGGTGCACCAATGAGCCGAAGACCGTGCCTGATGGTTCGCTCGCTCGAAGACTCGCTCGCTCACTGGTGCACCCTGGCGTCCTTCGACGGATCACACGTCGAACCGGTGCACCAATGAGCCGAAGACCGTGCCTGATGGTTCGCTCGCTCGAAGACTCGCTCGCTCACGGGCCGGATGCTGGCACAGCGGCGTTGCGATCGTCGCTACTCGGCGGTTTGCAGGAGCTCGAACTCCTCGACCGTCATCAACACCGCTCGAGCCTTGGAACCCTCGCTCGGGCCGACGACGCCGCGCTGCTCGAGGAGGTCCATCACGCGCCCGGCGCGGGCGAAGCCGATCTTCAGCTTGCGCTGCAGCATCGACGTCGAGCCGAGCTGGCTGCGCACCACCAGCTCCATCGCCTGGCGCAGGATGGCCATGTCGTCGTCGTCGGCCGCGCCGGAGCTGTTGAACGACATGCCGCTCGACGTGAACAGGTCCTCGTCGCCCTCCACGCCGCTGACGTACTCGACCTCCGGTGCCTGGCGGCGCCAATGGGCGACGACCTTGCGCACCTCGTCCTCGCCGACGAACGACCCCTGCACGCGATGGGCGACCGACGAGTTGCCGGGAAGGAGCAGCATGTCGCCCTTGCCGACGAGCTTCTCCGCGCCGGGCTGGTCGAGGATCACCCGCGAGTCGGTGAGGCTGGACACGGCGAAGGCGATGCGGGCCGGGATGTTGGCTTTGATCACGCCGGTGATGACGTTCACGCTCGGGCGCTGCGTCGCGACGATGAGGTGGATGCCGACGGCCCGGGCCTTCTGGGCGATCCGGGTGATCGACTCCTCGACGTCGCGGGCGGCGACCATCATCAGGTCGTTGAGCTCGTCGACGACGACGACGATGTACGGCAGTCGTTCGTACTGCCCGTCGGCGGGGCGGTCGGGGTCGCCGGTCAGCTGACCCCGGTCGAAGGCCTCGTTGTACCCACCGACGTCGCGGAAGCCGACCTCCGACAACAGGTCGTAGCGCCGCTCCATCTCCTTGACCGCCCAGGCCAGCGCGTTGGCCGCCTTCTTGGGGTTGGTGACCGGCTGGGTCAGCAGGTGGGGCAGCCGCATGTACTGCCCCATCTCGACCTGCTTCGGGTCGATCAGGATCAGCCGCACCTGGTCCGGTGTGGTGCGCATCAGCAGCGACGTGATGATGCAGTTGAGGGCGCTGGACTTGCCGGCGCCGGTGGCGCCGGCGATCAGCAGGTGCGGGGTGGTGGCGAGGTCGAGGAACACCGACTTGCCGGCGATGTCCTTGCCGATCGCCACCTCCAGGGGGCCGCTGGCCGCGGCGGCCTCGGGCGAGACGAGGAGGTCGCCGAGGGCGACGAGCTGGCGGGCGTGGTTCGGCACCTCCACGCCGATCGCCGAGCGCCCGGGGATCGGGGCCAGGATGCGGACGTCGGTGGCGGCCATGGCGTAGGCGATGTCCCGCTGCAGGCTCGTGACCCGGGCGACCTTGACGCCCGGACCGAGCTCGAGCTCGAAACGGGTGACCGTCGGCCCGACGGTCATGCCGACCAACGTGGTGTCGACGCCGTGCTGGCGCAACGACTCCTGCAGCACCTTGCCGCGCGACTCGACCTCGGCGCGGTTCACGGTGTGGGCGCCCGTGCGGTGCAGGAGCGACGTCGGCGGAAGGGTCCACTGGCCGAGCTGGTGGCCGTCACCGGGCGGTGCGGCCGTGGACGGCGACGGCGCCCGCTGGCCGTTCCGGCGGGCCGCTGAGGGTGGCGGCAGCGGGTCGCCGAAGTCGTCGGCGGCGTCGTACACGGTCGGTGGCGGCAGGGCCGGCAGGACATCGGTCGTGGTGGGATCGCGCCGGGCGTCGTCCTCGTCGTCACTGCTCAGCGACGACAGGTCGCGCAGCGCCTTGCGGGCCGCCCGTCCGATCGGGCGGGCGACGGAGCCGACGCCGGCGCCCGTGCGGGCGGCCATGGTGCGCAGGGACGTGCGGGTGATCAGCAGCGCCCCACCGAGGGCGACGCCGAGCATGACGACGATCGCCCCGACCGGCGCGACGAGGGCCTGGAGCGGCTCGCCGACCAGCGACCCGAGCAGGCCGCCGGCGTCGTCGAGCTCGTCGAGGTCGGAGAACCCCTCGGGCCCCCAGATGACGTGCAGCAGGCCGAGTGTGGCAAGGCCGACGAGCGCCCACCCGATGGCCAGGCGGAACGGGCTCGTCGACCGCCCCCGCTTGATCAGGGCGATGCCGACGCCGATCAGCACCCCCGGGACGGCGTAGAGGCCGAAGCCGAACAGCCAGCCGAGGAGCGAGCGCAGGCCGCGGCCGAGGGGCCCGGCGAGGTCGAAGAACGTGGCCAGGGCCAACAGCACGCCGCCGACGACGAGGCCGATGCCGATCAGCTCCTGCTGGCGCTCGTCGAGGCCCACCCGCAGCTCGTCCGTGGCCTGCTCGCGCCGGGTGCGCGGGGCGTCCGGGTCACGACGATCGGCGGAGGCCGGGCGCGCCGGGGCCCGCCGTGGTGCCGGCGAGCGCTTGGCGCGCCGCTTCGACGGACCCCAGGTCGTCACGGGTTTCACCGTACCAAGGGGGTGTTCGGCGGCCCCGCCATGCGCCAGACGGTCAGGACGGCTCGGCGACCCATTCGAAGCGGATCTCGATGGCGGCGAACTCGGCGAACCGGCGGCGGTTGAAGGCGTGCGGTGCCACCTCGGTCAGCAGCCGGGACGCCGGCGGCCACAGCGCCACCCAGCCGACCAGCACGATCCCCTGCGACAGCGCCGAGTCGATGACGTCGTCGCCGCCCCACTTGTCGATGGCGATCGAGATGGCGATCGAGAGGAACCACACGAAGACCCCGAGCCAGGTGGCGACCTTCTCCTGGCGGGTCTGCGGATCGATGCGCCGCATCGGCCCGCTGGCCCGGCGCAGCGAGGCGTGGATCGCCGCAGTGACGGCGCCCTCGTCGGTGGTGGCCCGCTCGGTGGCGGGGACGACCAGCGTCAGCGACGTCGGGTTCAAGTGGCGGGCACGGTCCCACTCGTCGATCAGGGCCCAGCGGACGTCGACGTTGACGGCGCGCTCGGCGATCGGGCGGGCGTCATAGGGCCAGAACAGGTCGTCGACCGAATCCAGGCGGATGGCGAACCGCCGTGCCCTCGTCACCGCCACTGGCGCGGACCGTACCGACTCCGCCCGCAGCGATCGCGGATCCGAGTCAGCCGGCGTCGACGGCCAGGACGGTGCCGTCGGCAGCCAGCGTGATGTCGAGGGTGCCGCCTTCGTCGGACCGGGCGACGACCCCGTAGCGCACGGAGCCAGTGGGCCCGCCGACCACGGTGAACACCGTCAGCTCGGCGTCGGGCAGGTCGCCGTCCAGGATCACATCCGGATCGAACGCCACGGCGGCGGCGGCGAACGTCGCCCCCTCGGCCGGTTCGGGTGGCGCCGGTGGGCCGAGCTCACCGTCGACGTAGACGTAGGCGACGGCCGCCGACGCGTCGTCGGTGGCGACGAACAGGTTGACCAGCTGCGGCGTGGCATTGACCTCGAAGTACTGCTGCGGACCGCCGAGAGCAGCGTCGACCGCTGCCATGGCGGGCGCGAGCTCGGCGACCAGCGGTCGAACTGGGTCGCTACCACCACCACACCCAGCGCCGAGGACGACGAGCGACACAGCGATCCGGGTTCGAGACCTCAGCCCTCGATCACGACGGGGACGCTCGGTCACGCCTCCATCACGACGGGGACGATCATCGGCCGGCGCTTGGTGCGCTCGCTGACGAACTTGCCGGCGGCCCGCCGCACGTCGCGCTCGAGCGCCTCGACGTCCTGCACCCCGGACGCCAACGACTGCTCGACCGCCGCGGCGACGGTGTCGCAGGCCTCGTCGAGCAGGTCCTCGGCCTCGGGCGCGTACACCCACCCTCTGGTGATGATCTCCGGACCGACGAGCACCTTGCCGGTCTGCGTGTCGACGGTGACGACCACCACGACCACGCCCTCGCTGGCCAGCACGCGCCGGTCGCGCAGCACGCCGGACCCGACGTCGCCGACGATGCCGTCGACGAACAGGTAGCCGGCCGGCACGCGACCGGCCACGTCGACGCCCCGATCGGTGACCTCCAGCACGTCGCCGTCGTCGCACACGAACACGTGGTCGTGGGCGACGCCCATCACCTCGCCGAGCGCGGCGTTGGCCACGAGGTGGCGGTACTCGCCGTGCACCGGCACGTACCACTCCGGCCGGGCGATCGACAGGTACGTCTTCAGCTCGTCGGCCTGGGCGTGGCCGGTGGCGTGGACGTCCTGGATGCCGGAGTGGATGACGGTGGCACCGGCCTTGAGCAGGCCGTCCATGACCCGGTTGACGTTGCTCTCGTTGCCCGGGATGGCGTGGCTCGAAAGGATCACCGTGTCGTTGTCTGCGAGCTTGACGAACTTGTTCTCGCCGCGGGCCAGCAGGGCCAGCGCCGACATCGGCTCGCCCTGGGAGCCGGTTGAGATCACGCAGACCTCGCCCGGTGGGTAGCGGTCGATGTCCTCGACGTCGATGATCTGGCTGGCCGGGAGGTGGAGCACGCCGAGGTCGAGGCCGAGCTGGACGTTCTTGCGCATGCTCAACCCGAGCGTCGCCACCTTGCGGCCGCACTCGATGGCGGCGTCGGCGATCTGCTGGATGCGGTGGAGGTGGCTGGCGAAGCTGGCGGTGATGATCCGTCGCCCGGAGTGCTCGGCGAAGATCGTGCGCAGCACCCGCCCGACGCTGCGTTCGCTCGGCGCGTAGCCGGCTTCCTCGGCGTTGGTGGAGTCGGCCAGCAGCACCCGGATGCCGTCGGTCTTGGCCAGCTGGCCGATGCGGGCGAGGTCGGTGCGCCGGTCGTCGACGGGGGTGAGGTCGAGCTTGAAGTCGCCGGAGTGGAGGATCACGCCCTGCGGGGTGTGCACCGCGACGGCGTTGGAGTGGGGGACGCTGTGGGTGACCGGGATGAACTCGACGTCGAAGGTGCCGATGCGGCGCCGCTCGCCGTCGGCGACGGGGATCAGCTCGGTGCGACCGAGCAGGCCGGCCTCCTCGATGCGGTTGCGGGCCAGACCCAGCGTGAGCGCCGAGCCGTAGATCGGGAAGCTGATCTCGCGCAGCAGGAACTGCAACCCACCGACGTGGTCCTCGTGGCCATGTGTGGCCACGAGCGCATCGATGCGATCGGCGTTCTCGCGCAGGTACGTGAAGTCGGGCAGCACGAGGTCGATGCCGTGCAGGTCGGGACCGGGGAACATCAGCCCGCAGTCGATGAGCAGGATGCGCCGGGTGTCGCCGACCCCCTGCTCGATGGCCATGCAGTTGCGGCCGATCTCTCCCAACCCGCCGAGGAACACCAACCGGACCGGATCAGCCATCACTGACTCGAGGACTCGATTCGAGGTCGTGACCGCTTCGGCCCCCGACCGCAGCGAGCGTGACAGGTTCCCGTCGAGCGCCAGCGGGACACGGAGCCGCTTCGGCGACCATCATGCGCGGGTTGCAGCCAGGTTGGCGAAGACCTCGGCGGCCCGCTCGTCGAGCCACTCGGGGTCGGCGCCCATCGGCGGGCGACAGTTCCCGGCCGGGCGGCCGAGGTGGCGCAGCATCGCCTTGGCGGGGCCCGGGTTCGGCGATTCGTCGCCGGTCTCGTACGCCCAGCTGTCCAGCAGGATCGTGTTGAGCTGACGGGCCCGTGCCGTATCGCCGGCCTCCCAGGCGTCGAACATGGCGACCACCTCGGGCGCCGCCCAGTGGGTGGCCACGCCGATCAGACCGACGGCGCCGACGGACAGGAACGGCAGCGTCAGCGCGTCGTCACCGCAGTACACCTCGTAGCCGGCGGGCGCCACGGCGAGCAGGCGGGCCGTCTCCCCCGGGCTGCCGGCGGCGTCCTTCACCCCGATCAGGTTGGGCACCTCGTGGGCCAACCGGGCGAGCAGCGCGGTGGAGATCTTGCGCCCGGTGCGGACCGGGATGTCGTAGATCACGACTGGCAGGTCGGTCGCCTCGGCGATCGCCCGCAGGTGCCCCTCGATCCCGGCCTGCGACGGCCGGTTGTAGTAGGGGCACAGGGCGAGGACGCCCGCCACGCCGAGCTTGGACGCTTCGGCGGTCAGGTGCACCGAGTGGGCCGTGTCGTTGGTCGTCGAGCCGGCGACGACCGGCACCGTGACGGCTTCGGCGACCGCCGACCACAGCGTCAGCTTCTCGTCGTCGCTCATGGTCGGCGCCTCGCCGGTCGTGCCGGCGAGCACGAGGCCCTCGTTGCCCTGCTCCACCAGCCACCGGGCCAGCGCCACGGAGCCGTCGACGTCGAGCGACCCATCGTCCGTGAAGGGCGTGACCATGGCGGTGAGCACCCGCCCGAAACGTGCCATGCGAGCAGGCTAGGTCACTCGGCAGCCCACAAGAGGGTGGGCTCGAACGCGTACGAGCACGGCGCCGTGACGCCGATCCCGCTCAGTTGGGCGCATGCGCCGCTCGGCGCACCCTCCCTAGGAAGCGGCGCGACGGCGCTGGCTCACGACGAGCAGCGCCGAACCCGCGCCAACGAGGCCGAACGCCAGCACGACCAGCGTGACCGAGTCGCCGGCGCCGGTGTCGGCGATCGGCGCCTCCTCGTCCGAGACGTACGTGAAGGGCAGTCCTTCCGAGGTCCCCTCGATGGTGCTGGCGAACACCGAGACGGCGCCCGTCCCCGGCGGGGTCAGCCCCGTGCACTCAGTCGTCGACGGGCAGTTGACGGAGGTGGCGAAGGAACCGGCGTCGAGCGAGCCGAAGATGAACCCGGTGACGCCCTGCTCGGTCGAGAAGTTGGTGCCGCGGAACGTGATCGGCGTTCCACCCGCCTCGGGCCCGCTGGTCGGACTGATCGCCGTCAACGTGGGGATCGCGAGGTAGGTGAACGTCAGCGAGTTGCTCGTCATGCCACCCGTCGACACCGTCAGGTCCACCACCTCGGAGCCACCGGCGGTGTTCGGTGGGGCCACCGCGGTGCAGCTGGTGCTGCTGGCGCAGCTGACGTCGGTGGCCCCGTAGGGACCGAACTGCACGGTCGTCGCGCCCGGCGTCGGGTTGAACCCGCTCCCGGTGATCGTGACGGGCGTGCCGGCCGTCCCACTCGGTGGATCGAGCTCCGCGATCGCCAGCGTCCCGTAGGTGATCGTGACGAGGCCGTTGCCCGCCCTGACCCCGGTCTCGAAATCGGTGTCCGACGGCCCGAAGCCGCTTCCGCCGCCACCCCCGTAGCCATTGGTCTCCCCGCCGGCCCCGCCGTAGTAGCCACCACCACCACCACCGCCCGGCGCGAGACCATTTTCGAACGGACCACCGTCGCTCCCGCTCCCCAGCACGCCGCTTCCACTCGTGCCGTCCTGGTTGCCGCCGGCACCGCCTCCTGTGCACAGCCCCTCTCGTGGGACCGAGCCGCCGCTGAGCCCGCCGCCGCTTCCCACCGCCGGGCAGAAGAGGTTGGCCGACGCTCCGCCGCCCCCACCGGCGACCAGTGCACGATCAGACAGAGCATCACCGCCGATGCGCACGTCCGACGCCCCACCACCCCCCTGACCGCAGAAACCTTCGCCCACAGTTTGCGCTCCGGCATCACCGCCGCCGTTGAAGCCTCCTGCGATGTTGCAGTCGGGGGATTGGTTGACGAAGTCGGCGCCCTTGCCGCCGACAAAGACGTCGATCGTGCTGCCAGGGGTGACCGACACGGTGGCGGTCGCCCGTCCACCGAGACCACCGAGCTGGGGCGCGCCGGTCTCGACGTTCCCGGAGCCACCCTGGGCGCCGTACACATCGAACGTGGCCACCGACACCGTGGCTGGCACCACCCAGGTCTGCGCTGCGCCCGTGTACTCGAACGTCACGACGACGGTGTCGCCGACCCCTGCCTGCACCGACGGTGACGTCGCCGCCGGGACCGCAACTCCGATCGCAACGGCCAGTGCTGGAACCGCCCAGCGGCTCCCCCTCAGCCAGCGCGCACCCATGCGTCTCCCCTCGGTCGACGTGCGAATGGCCGGAAGGTAGCAGGGGCGCCGGACCTCCATCGCGACGTCAGCGGCAGCCCCAGAAGAGGATCCGCTTGAACGGGTAGAAGTACGGCGCCGAGTCCCCGATGGCCTCGAGCAGGCGGCGGCGGTACTCGTCGACGAAGGGCTCGCGCAGGTCATCGGGCAGCACGTCGACGAAGCGGGTCAGCGACGTGCCCTTGACCCACTCGACCACGTCGCTCGACGCCGCCAGGGTGTGGCCGTAGACCTGCAAGCGGACGTGCTGGCGGCGGGCGCCGAGGTGGTCGAGCAGGACGGCGTACTGCTCCGGCGCCAGCACGTTGCGGGCGACGGGATCGGCGGGTGGCGCGCCCCCCATCGCCGAGCGGAACGGGTCGCTGGCGGCGACCTCGGAGGCGATGCGGTGCGACGGGTGGTCGGCGTTGGCCGGGACCTGGACGGCCAGCTGGCCGCCGTCGCGCAGCGCAGCCCACCAGCGGGTGAGGACGCCGGGATGGTCGGGCACCCACTGCAGGCTGGCGTTGGCCAGCACGAGGTCGTGGTCGCCGTTCGAGGTCCAGGTCGCCAGGTCGCCCTCGCGGACGTCAAGGCCCGGGGGTGCGCCCGCCAGCATCTTCGGCGACGAGTCGATGCCGACCATCGTCTCGACGCCAAGTTGCTCGGCAGCGGCGGCGGTCAACTCGCCCGTGCCGCACCCGAGGTCGACGGCGCGCCGGATTGGCCGGTCCCGCTCGATCAGCCCGACGAGGTCCCAGAACGGCTGCGCTCGCTCGGCGGCGAACTTCGAGTACTGCCCCGGGTCCCACCCATCCGAGTGTTTCATCGCATCCGAGTGTTACGTGTGGGGAGGCCCCTCACGACACACTCGGATGCAGGCAAACACTCCGATGGATCAGGCCGGGGTGGGTGACGGGGTGTCGGTGCCGAGCTCGAACTTGAGGTACTCCTCGCCGGTGTCCTCGAGGTCTTCGAACTGGATGACGCCCATCTCCTCGAAGCGCCGGCGCAGCCACGACTCGTTGCGGTCGAGCAGGCCGAGCTTCTTGCAGTTGGGGACGATCTTGGAGAACAGCATCTGCTGGAACAGCTCGCGGGTCGGGTCGCGCAGCACCACGGGCAGGACGTCGCGCGGGTTCACGCCGACGCGCTCCCACACCTCCTGGCTCATGAACCGGTCGCGGATCCGCACCGCCGCCTCGTAGGCGAACTCCTGGCGATCCTTCATCTCGGCATCGGTCATGCCGTCGTAGGCCTCCTTCAACGACAGCACGCCGAAGGCGACGTGCCGGGCCTCGTCGGCCATCACGTAGCGCAGCAGCTTCTTGAGCAACGGCTCCTCGGTCATCTGGTGCATGAACCCGAACGCCGCCAGCGCCAGCCCCTCGACCATCACCTGCATCCCCAGGTAGGTCATGTCCCAGCGGCTGTCGTTGATGATGTCGTCGAGCAGCATCCGCAGGTGGGCGTTGACCTGGAACCCCCCGCCCAGCTTCTCGTCCAGGTAGCGGGCGAAGACCTCGACGTGGCGGGCCTCGTCGACGACCTGCGTCGAGGCGTACAGCTTGGCGTCGTACCACGGGACGGTCTCGGTGATCTTGGCCGTGCACAGCAGTGCGCCCTGCTCCCCGTGGAGGAACTGCGAGAGCGTCCAGCGGCGGTTGTGGATGCCGAACTCGAGCCACTCCTTGTCGCCCCACTTCTCCAGGACCGTGCCGTCGTAGTGGTTCGGGTCGAGCCCGGCGGCGACGGCCAGCTGGTCGGCCGACACGACGGCCTCGAGGTCGACCTCGGTGTCCCAGGGCAGGTCGGTGGTGGCGTTCCACTGCCCGGTCTTGCCCTTCTCGTACAGCTTGCGCAGCTGCGGGCGGGCCAGCGAGTAGTCCCACGTGAACAGGGCATCGGCGTTGTCCTTGACGGCGTGCTGCACTTCGTCGACGTCGGTGTTCGTGACGGCGAGGATCGCCTCGAGGTCGTCGATCTCGCTGCGGCCGAGGATCTCGTCGTTGCTGCGATGGGTGATGGTCACTGAAGGGCTCCTTCGTGGAGGGTCGAGCGGATCAAGGGGGTGAGGAAGGCGCGGGCCGATGCCTCGTCGCCGAGGTCGACGGAATCGCTGGGGGCGAGGAAGTACGAGATGGTGAGCCGGGCCAGCACGTCGATGATCGACCGCGCCTGGTGGCGGTCGAGGAACGGCTCGGCGAGCGGGGCGAGGAAGGCGGTGGCGAACCGGATGATCCGCGGCACCCCTTCCACCGTCAGCTGGCCGAGCATCGTGCCGGGCTCGGTCGACAGCATCACGGCGAGGTGCTCGTCGGCGCGCAGCTCTTGGGTGGCGACGACGACGGTCAGCACGAGCAGGTCCTCGATCGACGTCGAGCCCGCGACGCGATCACGCAGGACGACGAAGAACTCCTCCAGCTCGCGCACCCGCAACGCCTCGAACAGCACGTCCTTGCCGCCCGGGAACATCCGGTACAGGGTCGCCCGCGAGATCCCGGCATCGACGGCGATGTCGTCGATGGTCACCCGCTGGAACCCCCACCGCTCGCAGCACCGCTTGGTCGCGTCGAGGACGCGATCGGTCGGGCTGGGCACGGATGAGACAATAAGACGCCAACCGTCTCACTGTCAACCCCGACGGCCCGGAACGCCGACCCGCCGGGGGGTACGGTGGGTCGGCCGGGCCGAGCCGGCACCGACCTGGGGAGGGATCGCTTGCGAGGTCAGGCGTTGGCAGTCGTGCTGGTGCTCACCGCCGCGGCGTGCGGCAGCGACGACGACGACGGGGGCAGCGACACGAGCGCCGTCACGGCGACCACCAGTGCCGAGACGACGGCGACGACGGCGGCCGGCGGCCGACACGACGACCGCATCATCCGGCGGGTCCTCCGAGGCCGGCCCGGCCCGCGTCGCGCCGGATCGAAGAGGCCGGCGGCGTGCGTCGAGGGCAAGACGCTCGACCCGGTCGAGTTGACCATCGCCACCGGCGATCCGGCCTTCCCGCCGTATGTGATCGACGACACCCCCGAGAACGGGCAGGGCTTCGAGGCCGCCGTGGCCTACGCCGTCGCCGGGGCGATGGGGATCGGACCGGACGCCGTGACGTGGGTGCGAACCGGGTTCGAGGCGGCGATCGCACCGGGACCCAAGGAGTTCGACTTCAACATCCAGCAGTACGGCATCACGCCGGAGCGGGAGGAGGCGGTGAGCTTCAGCACGCCGTACTACACCGGCAACCAGGCGATCCTCGGCTACGCCGACTCGCCGGCCGCGTCGGCGACGACGATCGCCGACCTGAAGGACCTGCGGATCGGCGTCGCCGTCGGGACGACGAGCCTCAACTTCGTCACCGACGTGCTGAAGCCGACCGAAGACCCGTTCGTCTACAACGACAACGCAGGCGCCAAGGTGGCGCTGGACAGCGACCAGATCGACGCGGTCGTCGCCGACCTGCCGACGGCGCTGTACATCACCGCCGTCGAGATCGAGGGGACGTCCGTGTTCGGCCAGTTCCCGCCGCGTCGACGGCGCCGAGGGCGAGTCGTGGGGCATGTTGTTCGCCAAGGACAGCCCGCTGGTCGAGTGCGTCAACCTCGCGCTGGCGGCGCTCACGAGTCCGGCCAGCTCGAGGACATCACGACGAAGTGGATGAAGACGGAGAGCGGCGTCCCCGAGATCACCCTCGAGTGACCCTGGTCGGCCCGGCCATCGGTGTCCTCCGAACCGCACGACGGGTTCGGCATCGTGCCGACGAACCGGTCACCGATGGCCGGGCCGCCGCAAAGCCGGCGACGAAGAAAGCACCGTAACGATGGTTCGTTCGCTCGAAGACTCGCTCGCTCACTCGACGCGCACGCGTCGCCAGCAGTACGAGACGGCCCGGCGCCGTCGCAGCATCACCATCGCCGCCGTCAGCACCGCCGTCGTCGTCGGGCTGCTCGTGTGGCTGCTCCCGAAGTCATCCGGGTGGCAGAACGTGCAGCGCTCGTTCTTCGACGCCGATGCGTTCCGATCCATCTTCCCCGAGCTGCTCGGGCCGTTCTGGTACGACGTCCAGATCTTCTTGTGGTGCGCGCCGTGCATCCTGTCGTCGGCATGCTCGTCGCCATCGGCCGCAACGTGCGGACGCCGGCGCTGTACCCGGTGCGCCTGTTCGCCACCGTGTACATCGACTCGTCCGCGGCGTGCCCGTGATCCTCTGGATCACGCTGCTCGGGTTCGGCGTGCCCGCCCTGCTGGAGACCCGTTCCCTGTACGGCAGCTACATCGTGTGGGGCTCGGTGGCCCTCGTGATGACGTACTCGGCGTACGTCGCCGAGGTGTTCCGGGCCGGGATCGAGAGCGTGCACGAGTCACAGCGGGCGGCGGCTCGGTCCCTCGGGCTCACCTCGGGGCAGACGATGCGCTCCGTCGTACTCCCCCAGGCCATCCGCCGGGTCGTCCCTCCGCTGATGAACGACCTCGTCAGCCTGCAGAAGGACGTGGCGCTGATCAGCATCCTGGGCCCGGTGGAGGTGCTGCGCCGAGCGAGCATCGAGGTCAGCCGGACGTTCAACTTCACGCCCTACGTCGCCGCCGCCGTGCTGTTCCTGTGCGTCTCGATCCCGCTGACCCGGCTGACCGACCACCTGCTACAGCGCGAGCGGCGGATGATGACGACGACGGCGGTGACGTGAAGCTCCGGCTCGAAGGGGTGGTGAAGGAGTTCGGGGACCACCGAGTGCTCGACGGGATCAACCTCGAGGTCGACAGCGGCGAGGTCGTGACGCTGATCGGTGCGTCCGGGTCGGGCAAGAGCACGTTGCTGCGCTGCGTCGATCTCCTCGAGCCGATCGACGACGGGCGGATCCTGCTCGACGGCGACGACATCAGCGAGCCCGGCCGCAACCCCGACCCGTTGCGGCGCCGGATGGGCATGGTCTTCCAGGCCTTCAACCTCTTCCCCCACCTGACCGTGGCCGAGAACGTCGCCCTGGCGCCGAGAAAGGTCTACGGACGGGACAAGGCGGCGGCGCGCGCCGCAGGCGGTGGAGCTGCTGGCCCGGCTCGGCCTGGCCGCCAAGGCCCACGACTACCCGGACCGGCTGTCCGGCGGCCAGCAGCAGCGCGTGGCGATCGCCCGGTCGATGGCCACCGAGCCCGAGGTGCTCCTGCTCGACGAAGTCACGTCGGCGCTCGACCCCGAACTGGTCGGTGAGGTGCTCGACGTGGTGCGCGGGCTGCGCGAGGCGGGCATGACGATGGTCATCGCCACCCACGAGATGCAGTTCGCCCGGGAGATCAGCGATCGCGTGTGCTTCCTCGACGCCGGCCGGATCGTCGAGCACGGCACACCCGAGCACGTGCTCGGCGCCCCGCGAGAAGCCCGCACCCAACAGTTCCTCCAGCGCGTGATCGCGGCGGGCCGAGTCTGACGACGCCGGCTGCCCAACTGTCCGTCGCAAAGCGCTGGCGGTGGTCGGTTGCGACGGCCAGAACCTCTTCAGCGGGCGGCGAACTTCTCGCGCAGGGTCTTCTTGGAGAACTTGCCGACGCTGGTCTTGGGGACCTCGTCGATGAACTCGACGTCGTCGGGCAGCTGCCACTTGGCGACGCGCGGTGCCAGGAACTCGAGCACGCCGTCCTTGGTCAACGTCGCGCCGTCCTCCAGCACGACGCAGGCCAGCGGACGCTCGGCCCACTTCTCGTCCGGGATGCCGATGACCGCCGCCTCCTTGATCTCGGGGTGGCCCATCAGCTCGTTCTCCAGCTCGACCGACGAGATCCACTCGCCACCCGACTTGATGAGGTCCTTCGTCCGGTCGACGAGCCGGATCCGCCCACGCTCGTCCATCGTGGCGACGTCGCCGGTCTGCAACCACCCATCGTCGGTGAAGCTGTCCCCCGACCGCGGGTCGTCGTAGTAGTCGGCGGCGATCCACGGCCCTCGACACTGCAGCTCGCCGCTCGACTCCCCGTCCATCGGCAACGGATCCGTGGTACCCGGCTCGACGACCCGGCACTCGACACCGAAGCAGGTGCGGCCGACGCCGGTGCGCAGGTCGGCCTGCTCCTCCTCGGGCAGCGACTCCTGATCGCCGTCGAGCCGGCACACCGACGCGATCGGTGACGTCTCGGTCATCCCCCACGCCTGCAGGATCGGCAACCCCGTCATCTGGCGGTACCCCTCGGACAACGCCTTTGGCACCGCCGAACCACCACACGGGATGGCCCGCAGACTGGACGTGTCACGACCTTCCAGGAGCGGAAGGACGCCCATCCAGATCGTCGGCACGCCGGCGGCCACGGTGACCTTCTCGTCCACGACGAGGTCGGCGATCGCCGGGCCCGAGAGGTCCGCCCCCGGCATGATCAGATCGGCACCAGTGGCCACGCCGGCGTGGGCCAGGCCCCAGGCGTTGGCGTGGAACATCGGCACCACCGGCAGGATGCGATCGGTCTCCCGCGCCCCCAGCGAGTCGGCGGTCATCGCCCCCATCGTGTGCAGGAACGTGCTGCGGTGGGTGTAGACGACGCCCTTCGGGTTGCCGGTGGTGCCGCTCGTGTAGCACATGCTCGCCGCTCGCCACTCGTCGTCGACCTTGAAGTCGACGGGCGAGGCGGCGGCCAACAGCTCCTCGTAGTCCTGCAACTCGTGGCCGTTGAGATCGTCGGGGATGTCGCCCTTGCCGTCGTCCATCAGCACCAGGTGGCGGAGGCGCTCGAACGTCGGCAGCAGCGGGGCGAGCAGGGCGAGCAGGGACCGATCGACGAAGATCACCTCGTCGTCGGCGTGGTTGACGATGTACGTCAGCTGCTCGGGGAACAGGCGGATGTTCAAGGTGTGCAGGACGCGCCCCGTGCACGGCGCGGCGAAGTACAGCTCGAGGTGCCGCCCGGTGTTCCACCCGAACGTGGCCACCCGTCCGTCGTCGCCGATGCCGAGGTCGTCGAGCACGCCACCGAGGCGCCGCGTCCGCTCGGCCCACTGCCCGTATTCCATCCGCTGCTTCCCGGTGGCGGTGGCCGTGGTCACCGTCTTGTGCGGGAAGTACCGCTCGGCGCGGTCGAACAGGTGGGTGATGGTCAGCGGCACGTCCTGCATCAGGCCCTTCATGGCCGGCGACGTTAGTGCGGGGGTGTCACTGGGCTCCTCCGGGTGGTTCTTGGCGCTCGTCGCGGTAGACCCACGGGCCATGCGCCGCATCGCCGTCCTGTCCACCTTCGCACTGGCCACGTTGGCGGCCTGCGGCGGCGACAGCGAGTCGACGTCCTCCACCACTGCAGCCACCGAGGACACAGCGGGCGGCGCCGACGCCTCGACGGTCGAGCCGACCGTCGCCCCGACCGACACGACCGACACGACCGAGACGGACGACACCTCCGCGCCCGGCGACACGACCGAGGTCACGGGCGGAGGAGAGCCCGCAGACGACGAGGGCGCCTACGTCGACGCCATCATGGCGGGCTATTCAGGTGACGGCGAGGACGAGGCCCGCTGCATCGCCGAAGCGGCGGTCAACGGGGTCGGGCTGGAGCAGCTGCAGTCCGCAGGCGTGTCGCCGGAAGCGCTGGCCCAGACCCCCAACTTCGCCGAGCTCGGGGTGACGTTCGACGACCCGGCCGCCGTCGAGGCGGCGCTCGTCGACTGCGGCGACGGCTACCTCGTCCTGACCCTCAGCCAGACCGAGCGGACCGACGCCAGCGAGGCCTGCGCCGACGAGCACATCTCCGACGAGGTCGTGGCCCGCGTCCTGGTGCAGAGCCTGAACGGCGAGGACCCCGACGCCGAGGCGCAGGCGGCCGCCGATGCCTTCGACGCGTGCGTGCAGGAGGCCGAGGGCGAGTAGCCGCGTCCCGTCAGGCGTCCTCGTCGGCACCGGACCGCTTGATGAACGAGATCCGCCCCGTCGGCTCGAGCACGGCGAGCTTCACGTCGCCGAGGTCCTCGATCCCCCGCTGGCGGGCCGCTTCGAGCACCTCGTGGACCGGGAGCCGCTCGGCCCGCAACGTCGGCTCGATCACGACGCCGTCCTGCACGATGACCAGCGGGACGCCCTCGATGATCCCCGCCAGGCGCCTCGACCGCCACGTCACGTACGACAGCACGGTGATCCAGAAGGCGAACGTGGCGATGGCCAGCACCGCCCCGGTGACCGAGTAGTCCTCCTGGGTGATCCCCTGCTGCACGATGTCGCCGAGGGCGACGAGCAGCAGCAGCTCGAACGGAGCCATGTCGGCCAACGTCCGCCGCTTCATCCCTCGGGTCAAGGCGAACAGCAGGGCGAAGATCACCGACGAGCGGATGATGATCTCCATCAGCCGCCCCCCTCCCTCACGGGCGGAGCTCCGTCTCGAACTGCACGGCGACGACCGTCGCCCCGTCCTCGATCACCGCGACCTCGCCGGTCCGGCCCCGCTGCCATTGCGGCTCGATCCGGGCGTCGAAGTAGACGGTCAGGGTGTCGCCCTGCGGGGGGTCGAACTCCCACAGCACGTACGGCCCGAACGACGTCTCGGCGGCCGGCGCTGGGCTGAGCCCGTTCTCGTCGAACAACGTGAGGTACTGCTGGGTGAGGGCCAGCTCGACGGGACCGTCGAACCCTCCGGCGCGGCGGACCTCGATCTGCAACGGCGTCGCCAGGGCAGGGCGGGACACCGTGGCGTACAGCACCTCCAGCTCGTAGCCACCGCCGGACGCAGCGACGCGACCGGTGTCCACGCCGTACACCGAGAGCACGCCGAAGCCGTCCAGCACGCCGAGGACCATCAACCCGAGCAACGCCATCGTCGTGACCAGGTGCAGGGCGCGCAGCCGCGTGACCTCGGTCCGACCGGCGGTGGCGAGGTCGTCAGTCGTCGACGTCGCCACCCGCGGATTCTTTCACCGGTCGCCGCCCGGATCGGGGGATGCCCCACGGGCCGAGCGCGCCGTCGGCGGCCGCCCCGGTAGCTTCGGCGGCTGTGGCGCCGCCCGCCGGTGACGAGCCGGTCGCCTCGCTTCCTGCGCCGACGCCGGACGACGACACGGTCGAGGCGGCCGTCCACCCCCACGCACCTCCGGCGTGGGCGCCCCTCACCTTGGTCGCCTTCGTCGCCCTGATCGTCTGCACCAACGTGGCCAACGCGGTGTGGCCGTCGTGGGTCAACTCGCGACCAGAGGGGTTGCTCGCCCTGTCGTCGCGCCAGCGCTACCTGGTGTTGGTCGTGGCCGGCGGCATCTCGCCCCTGACCTACATCGTGGTCGCCACGCTGCGCATCGCCGTGGCCTTCGTCGTCTGCCACATGATCGGCCGCGCCTACCGCGACCAGGCCCTGTCGTGGTTCACGCGGTTCCTCGGCGTCTCGCCCAAGTCGCTGGCCGCCTACCAGCGCAACTTCGGCAAGCTCGAGCTCGGGCTGATCCCGTTCTTCGCCGGCAGCAACATCGTGGCCGTGCTCACGGGCGTGCACCGGACGCCGCCGGCTCGCCTGGCCGCGCTGCTGGCGGTGGGGATCGCCGGTCGGCTGGCCCTCATGTGGTGGCTGGCCAAGACGTTCGAGGAGCCGCTGCTCGACGTCCTCGACTTCCTCCAGCGGTACCAGTGGTGGGCGCTCGGCATCTCGGTCGCCCTGGTGCTGCTGGTCAACGCCCGGAACTTCCGCCGCGGCGGAGCCCGCTGACAGACTGCCGCGATGGCCCAGATCACCCTCCGCGGCAACGCCGTCAACACCGTCGGCGACCTCCCCGCCGTCGGCACGCCCGCCCCCGCATTCAGGCTCACCGGCGGCGACCTCGGCGAGGTCACCGCCGGCGACTTCGCCGGAAAGAGCCTCGTGCTGAACATCTTCCCCAGCGTCGACACCGGTGTGTGCGCGGCCAGCGTGCGGGCGTTCAACGAGCGCGCCGGCAGCCGAGGCGACGTCACCGTGCTCAACGTGTCGGCCGACCTGCCGTTCGCCCAGGCCCGCTTCTGCGGCGCCGAGGGCATCGAGAACGTCTCGTCGGCGTCGACGTTCCGCAGCGACTTCGGTGACACCTACGGCGTGCGGATCGCCGACGGGCCGATGGCCGGGCTGATGTCGCGTGCCGTCGTGGTGGTCGATCCCGACGGGGTCGTCGCCTACACCGAGCAGGTCCCGGAGATCGCCCAGGAACCCGACTACGACAGCGCCCTCGCGGCGATCTGAACCCCGCGGTGCTCGTCTCCCGGGTGCTCGACCCCGACCCGGTCGCCTCGCTCGCCGACTACGTCGCCGCCGGGGGCGGCACCGGTCTCGACGCCTCCCGCCGCCTCGGGCCGGCGTCGACGATCGACGAGATCGAGGCGTCGGGGCTGCGCGGCCGCGGCGGTGCCGGGTTCCCGACCGGCACGAAGTGGCGCACCGTCGCAGCCAGCGCCGAGCGCGCCGGCACGGTGATCGTCAACGGCGCCGAGGGTGAGCCGGGCAGCTTCAAGGACCGCACGCTGATGGTGCGCAACCCGTACCGGATCATCGAGGGCGCCCTGATCGCCGCCGGCGCCGTCGGTGCCGACCACGTCATCGTCGCCGTGAAGGAGTCGTTCGCCGACCCGATCGCCCGCCTGCGGGCGGCGTTCGCCGAGGTGCGCGCCGCTGGGTGGGCCGACGGCGTCGACCTCGACCTCGTCGGTGGTCCGAGCGAGTACCTGTTCGGCGAGGAGACGGCACTGCTCGAGGTCACGGAGGGTCGCCCGCCGTTTCCTCGGGTGGCGCCGCCGTACCGTCACGGGTTCGACACCGCCTCCGCCGACGTCGCCGCCGCCGCCGACGACGGCGACGACGACGACCCAGCCGACGCCCCGCCGACGCTGGCCAACAACGTCGAGACGCTGGCCAACGTCGCGCTGATCCTCGCCCACGGCGCCACGTGGTTCCGAGAGGTCGGCACGGCGGAATCGCCGGGGACGTCGATCTGCACGGTGTCGGGCTCGACCCGGCGGGCCGGCGTCGGCGAGGTGCCGATGGGCACGACGCTGCGGGCCGTGATCGACGAGATCGGTGGCGGCCCGAGGTCGGGCGCGACGATCGCCGCCGTGCTGTCCGGCGTGTCGCACCCGCTGCTGCCGGCCAGTGCACTCGACACGCCGCTGGCGTTCGAGGCGCTGGATGCCGCCCGATCGGGGCTCGGTTCGTCAGGGTTCATCGTGTTCGACGAATCGGACGACCTCGTCGCCGTGGCCCACGGGGTCGCCCGGTTCCTGGCCGTCGAGTCGTGCGGGCAGTGCACGCCCTGCAAGCAGGACGGCCTGGCGATCGCCGAGCTGCTCGGACGGTTCGCCGCCTCCGACGCCACGGATCACGACGTCGACGAGCTGTCCACGCGCATCGAGACGGTCACCGACGAGGCCCGGTGCTTCCTCGCCCACCAGCAGCAGCGGGTCGCCAACAGCCTGCTGGCGCTGTTCCCCGAGGTCCTGGCGCGGCACCTCGACACGGCGCCAGAGCAGGCCCCGCCGGCGACGCCCGTGCTGATCGCGCCGCTGACGCGACTTGACGGCGGTGTCGCCGAGCTCGACGAGTCGCAGGCCACCAAGCAGCCCGACTGGACCCACGACGAGACCGACTCCGGCGCCGCGCCCGTCGACCGCCTGCGGCGCTGACACCACCAGCGCGGTGAGCGGTGAGGGGACAGATCGCCCTCACCGCTCATCGCGCCGGCGGCGTCAGCGGTTGAGGTAGCGGTCGAGGCCGACGGTCAGGCCGTCGTGCTCGGCGACGTGCTTGACGGCCAGGATCACGCCGGGCATGTAGCTGGCCCGGTCGTAGCTGTCCTGGCGGATCGTCAGCGTCTGGCCCAACGCACCGAGGATGACCTCCTGGTGGGCGACCATGCCGCGCATCCGCACCGAGTGGACGCGGATGCCGGCGGGACCGACCCCGCCGCGGGCGCCTGGCACCACCTCGCTGCGCGTCGGGTCCGGAGCCCACTCGTCAGAGGCGCCCGCCATGCGCTCGGCCGTCGTCAGCGCCGTGCCCGACGGGGCGTCGACCTTGGCGTCGTGGTGCAGCTCGATGATCTCGGCCGTCTCGAAGTACGGCGCCGCACGCTCGGCGAACTGCATCATCAGCACGGCCGAGATCGAGAAGTTGGCGGCGACGATGCAGTTCGGCCCACCTTCACCGAACTCCTCGGCGAACGCCGCCAGATCGTCCTCGGTCAGGCCCGTCGTGCCGACCACGGCGTGGATGCCGTGCATGGCCAGCCACGGCACGGTCCGGCGGGCCGCGTCGGCCACCGTGAAGTCGACGACCACCTCGGCGCCGGCGTCAGCGAACGCCCGCGGCTCGCCGGCGATCTCGATGCCCTCGACCATCGCCCCGGGTGCCGACGGGTCGACGGCGGCCACCAGCTCCAGCTCCGGGTCGACCATGACGGCGTGGGCGACGGTGGCACCCATGCGGCCGGCCGCGCCGCTCACTCCCACCCGGATGGCCATCGCCCGACTGTAGGTGACGAACTGGACTGACGATCAGACCCGTGGCTCGCCCGACCGGCCGAGCTGAGCGTCAGATCGACCGGCGGCGGAACCGGCCGACGCTGACCAGGCCGACGCCTGCGGCCAGCACGGCCCCACCCACGAGTGCGATGGTGGCTGCGCTCTCGAGGCCGGCCATCGGCATCTCGACGCTGAGGTCGGCCGTGGCGCTGCCTGCTTCGATCTCATACGTGCCGGGCTGTGACGGGGCGGTCATGTTGGCCACCGCCATTCCGCCGTCACAGGTCGCACCGGCGGCAGTGATGCCGTCGATGAGAGAGGCTGAGCGTGCTGGAACCCTGACCTGGTCCGCTAGAAGCTTGGTCCGACGGTGACGGTGACAGGGTCAGCGGCGCCGTAGACGCGCGCAATGACCCGGCGGACGTCGTCGTGACGGACCTGCTCCCACCGTGCCACCTGCTCGTCGACGGGGATCACGTAACCCAGCGTGGCCAACATCCCGCCGAGCCTGGACATGCGCGCACCGGTGTCCTCCAGCCCCAGCTCGTACGCACCCGTGAGGTAGCCGATGGCGATGGCCAGCTCGTCGTCGGTGATGCCGGCCTCGACCAGCCGCTGCCGCTCGCCCTCGATCAGGCGGGCCACGAGCCCGGCGTGCTCGGGCATGGACCCGGCGTAGACCATCCACGAGCCGGCGTCGGCGTAGGCCGACGTGGAGGAGAACACGCTGTAGGCCAACCCGCGGCGCTCCCGGATCTCGTCGAACAGGCGGCTCGACAAGCCGCCACCGAACACGTGGTTGACGACGTCCAGCGCTTCGCGATCCGGATCGTCACGGGCCACCGATCGCCCACCGATGGCCAGGTGGACCTGCTCGGAGTCGTCGTCGATGGTCAGCCCTGGCTCCCCGCGTCCTGGACAGCCGCGCGTCACGCGGCCATCACCGGCGGGCAGGTCGGCGAAGGCTTGCTCGACGGCCACCCGTACGTCGTCGTGGTCGACATCGCCGGCGACGGCGATGGTGGTCGAGCCAGCCCGGTAGTGCTGCTCGAAGAAGGACCGCACGTCGGCCGCCCGGATGGCCCGCACGGTCGCCCGCTCTCCCGCCGTGTCCCGGCCGAGGCCGTGATCGCCGAACAGTTGGCGGGTCAGTGTGCGCAGCGCCACGTCGTCGGGCGAGTCGTCGTCCATCGCCAGCTCCTCCAGGATGACCTGGCGCTCACTCTCGACGTCGTCGTCGCTGAGGAGCGAGCGGGTCAGGGTGTCGCCGAGCAGCTCGATCCCGGCGACGCCGTGGCGGCGCGGCATCCGGCAGTAGTAGGCCGTGTACTCCTTCGACGTGAAGGCGTTGATGTCACCGCCCACGCGATCGACGGACCGCGAGATGTCGGCCGCTGTGCGCGTCGGTGTGCCCTTGAACAACAGGTGCTCGAGGAAGTGGCTGACGCCCGCCAGCTCGGTCGGCTCGTCACGCGACCCGACCGCGACCCACGCGCCGATCGCCACCGACCGGGCCCCAGGCACCCGGTCGGTGGCGATCGTCAACCCGTTGTCGAGTCGCGAGATGATCTCAGTCATTGACCGTTTGGCCCGTGCCTGCAGTTCGCGTTAGGGCTGCGCCAGCGATCAACGATGACGGCGCCGACCCCGATCGCGGCCGCCGTCGCGGCTGCGGCCGCCGGCGTCGCGGTCGCGCCCAGCGTCGCCGCCGCTGCGGGCGCTGGCGGGCCCCAGGTCGCCCACCTCGTCGCGCAGCTCCTGGTCGAAGCTGTCCTCGAACGAGACGCTGACGACCTCGCCGTTGCCGGAGGCCGGCGCCACAGCACTGCTCCCGGCGCCGGCGTCGCCGCCGGCCGGGGCGGCCGGCTCGTCACCGACCGGTGTCAGGCTGACCTTGCCCTTGTCGTCGATCTCGTCGACGCGCACCTCGAGCTCCTCGCCGAGCGACAGCACGTCCTCGACGGCGTTGATCCGCCGACCACGGCCGAGCTTGGAGATGTGCACCAGACCGTCACGGCCCGGGAGGATGTTGACGAACGCCCCGAACTTCGTGATGTTCACGACGCGACCCTTGTAGACCGCGTTGAGCTCGGCCTTGGGCGGGTCGACGATGGCCAGGATCGCTGCCCGGGCCTCCTCCATCCGCCACGCCTCGACAGCGCCGATGGTCACGATGCCCTGGGCCCCGTCGTCGTCGACGCTGATGTCGGCGCCGGTCTCGGACTGGATCGTGTTGATGACCTTGCCCTTTGGGCCGATGACCTCGCCGACCTTGTCGATCGGGATGATGATCGTCGTGATCTTGGGGGCCGTCGCCGAGACCTCGGTGCGCGGCGCGGCGATCGCCGCGTTCATCACCTCGAGGATCTGCAGGCGGGCGTCACGAGCCTGGTTGAGCGCGGCGGCGAGCACGTCGGCGGGGATGCCGTCGATCTTCGTGTCGAGCTGCAGCGCGGTCACGGCGTCGGCGGTGCCGGCGACCTTGAAGTCCATGTCGCCGTAGGCGTCCTCGGCGCCGAGGATGTCGGTCAGCGTCGTGTACTTGCCGTCGGCGAACACGAGGCCCATGGCGATGCCCGCCACGGGCGCCTTGATCGGCACGCCGGCGTCCATCAACGACAGGCTCGACGAGCACACCGACGCCATCGACGTCGAACCGTTCGAGCTGAGCACCTCGGACACGAGGCGCAGCGTGTAGGCGAACTCCTCCTGGCTCGGCACCACGGGCAGCACGGCGCGGGCGGCGAGTGCGCCGTGGCCGATCTCGCGCCGCTTCGGCGAACCGACCCGGCCGGTCTCGCCGTTGGCCCACGGCGGCATGTTGTAGTGGTGCAAGTAGCGCTTCGTCGTCTCCGGCGACAGCGTGTCCATCAGCTGGTTCATGCGCGGCATCGCCAGCGTGCACACGTTGAGCACCTGGGTCTCGCCGCGCTGGAACAGGCCTGAGCCGTGCGCCGTGGAGAGGACGCCGACCTCGGCCGACACCGGACGCAGGTCCGTGACGCCGCGGCCGTCGATGCGCAGGCCCTCCTCGACGATGCGCGTGCGCACGAGGCGCTTGGTCAGCGACCGGATGGCTTCGCGGATCTCCCGCTCGCGTCCGACGAACTGGCCCGGCTCGTCGGACGTGCCGGCCAGCTGGGCGACGGCGCGGTCGGCGGCCTCGTCGGTGGCGGCGTTGCGCTCGGCCTTGCTGGCGATCGTGACGGCCTTCGACACGTCGTCGCTGGCAACGCCCTCGACGGCGGCGAACACGTCGTCGCCGTAGTCGTGGACGGCCGAGAACGCGAGGGGGGTGATCGGGCCGTGGGTGGCGATGACGCTGGCCACGAGCTGGCGCTGCAGCCCGACGGATTCCTTGATCCACTGCTTCGAGGCTTCGAGGCCCTCGGCCAGCACGGCCTCGTCGACCTTGCGGGCACCGGCGGCGTAGTACTCGAAGCTCTTCTCGGTGCCACCCGCCTCGACCATCATGATCGCCACGTCACCGTCGCCGAGCTGACGCCCGGCCACGACGAGCTCGAACACGCTGGCGTCGCTCTCCTGGTAGGTGGGGTGCGGCAGCCACTCGCCCTCGGTCGAGTAGGCGATGCGTACGGAACCGATCGGCCCGTCGAACGGGATGCCGCTGATCATCAGCGCCGCCGATGCGGCGTTGATCGACAGCACGTCGTGGGGGTTCTCCTGGTCGGCGCCGAGCACGGTCGTGACGACCTGGGTCTCGTTGCGGAAGCCCTTCGGGAACGACGGGCGCAGCGGGCGGTCGGTCAGGCGGCAGGTGAGGATGGCGTCCTCGGTCGGCCGACCCTCGCGGCGGAAGAACGAGCCGGGGATCTTGCCGGCGGCATACGCCCGCTCCTCGACGTCGACGGTGAGTGGGAAGAAGTCGACGCCCGGGCGGACGTCGTTGGCGGCGTTGGCCGTGGTCAGCACGGTCGTACCGCCGATGGACGCCACGACGGCGCCCTGGCTCTGGAGGGCCAGACGACCCGTCTCGAACGTGAGCGTGCGCTCGGTCGCGGAGATGGGGCCGCTGACGCGGATGGGATCGGCCACGAAGGCCTCCTTTCGCCCGCCGGCTGGCGGGTCGTGAGGAGCGGCCGTTCCGGTTCCCAGTCGGCGATCCCGCTGACGCGATCTGCGATCGGCGCCACGGAACGGGCGACCGGCAACCGAACCTCGGCCGCTCGGGTTTGGATCAGGCTAGCGCCGCAGGCCCAGCCTGGCGACGATCGCCCGGTAGCGGGCGACGTCGATCGAACGCACGTAGTCGAGCATCCGGCGGCGGCGCCCGACCAGCATCAGCAGGCCGCGCCGGCTGTGGTGGTCCTTGGGGTGCGTGCGCAGGTGGTCGGTGAGGTGGCTGATGCGCTGGCTGAGCAGTGCGATCTGCACCTCGGGCGACCCCGTGTCGGAGTCGTGCGTGCGGTGCTCGCTGATGGTGTCCTGCTTGGACATCGGTCTCCGTTCCAATCCTGTTGGTCGATCGGGGACTCGCTCGGCGCCGGTCGGCACCCAGCATCACGCCGAAGCCGGAGCTGCGACGGACCTGGCAAGGCTACGGCCCGGGGCCGCCCAACCCCACCGATCGCCCCGAACCGCGTTTGTGCAGCGACGATCGCCCGACCGACCTCCCGTGCACAAACGCGACTGCCGGCGGCCGAACCTCGCGTTTGTGCAGCGGTGATCGCCCGACCGACC
This sequence comes from uncultured Acidimicrobiia bacterium, assembly GCA_963739975.1. GTDB lineage: Bacteria > Actinomycetota > Acidimicrobiia > Acidimicrobiales > Ilumatobacteraceae > JALZMG01. The sequence continues at coordinate 507,317 of CAVUCK010000005.1, read as the reverse complement.
TCCCGTGCACAAACGCGACCGGTGGCGGCCGAACCTCGCGTTTGTGCAGCGGTGATCGCCCGACCGACCTCCCGTGCACAAACGCGTCATCCGGGCGGGGCCGAGTGGGCGGGAGCCGGCGAACGGCGCGTCGGTACGCTCGGGCGCCGTGACGTCGGCGGTCGAGCTCGTGGCCGTCAGCAAGCGGTTCGGTGCCGTCGAGGCGTTGGCGCCGATCGACCTGCGGGTCACACCTGGCGAGGTCGTCACCGTGCTCGGACCATCCGGCAGCGGGAAGACCACGCTGCTGCGGATCATCGGCGGGCTCGTCGAGCCGACGGGCGGGACGGTCAGCGTCGCCGGTGCCGCCCCGCGCGCCGCCCGGAAGACCAAGCGGATCGGGTTCGTGCCCCAGTCACCGGCGCTGCTGCCGTGGCGGACGGTCGCCGAGAACGCCCGCCTCCTGCTCGACGTGAACCGCCGCTCCACGCCGACACCGACCGGCCCGTCTCCGACCGAGCTGCTCGAGGAGGTCGGGCTGGCCGAGTTCGCCGGCGCCGCACCCCACGAGCTGTCGGGCGGGATGCAGCAGCGAGTCGCCCTCGTGCGAGCCATGGCGCTCGGCGCGCCGCTGCTGCTGATGGACGAGCCGTTCGCCGCCCTCGACGAGATCTCGCGTGCCGACATGCGTCACCTGCTGACCCGCCTGTGCGAGCCGCTGGCCACGACGGTCGTCTTCGTGACCCACTCGATCGCCGAGTCCGTGTTCATCTCCGACCGGGTGGCCGTGCTGTCGTCACGGCCGGGACGGATCATCGGCGTCGAGGGGATCGACCTGCCCCATCCCCGTCGGCCGGAGCTGGAGGACGACCCCGCGTTCTTCGCCATCGAGACCCGGCTGCGCACGCTGCTCGGCGCCGCCCGTCAACCGCGATGACGGTCGTGTCGGTGCCCCATCTGCGGTTGACGTGAGCTCCCGGCGCATCCTCGTAGCGGCGACGTGCGGGATCGTCGCCTTCGGGCTGCTCTGGGAGGGCGTGGTGCGGCTCCTCGACGTTCGGTCGTTCGTGCTGCTGCCACCGTCGCGCATCGTCGCCGAGCTGGCCGATCACCCGGGGCGCTATGGCGAGGCGGCGTGGACGACGGGTCGCCACGCCGTGCTCGGCATCGTCATCGCGCTCGCCGTGGCGCTGATCGTTGGTGCCGCCCTCGCCGCGTCGCGGTTCCTCGAACAAGCGGCGCAGCCCGTCCTCGTGCTGATCCTGGTCGCCCCGTGGGTGGCCTACTTCTCCTCGATCGTGCTGTGGCTCGGGCGAGGTGATCCTCCGGTGGTGTTCCTCGTCGCCCTGGTCACGACGCCGGTGTTCGTGTTCGCCACCGTGTCTGGGCTGCGCTCCGCCGACCCGGCGGCACGCGAGCTGCTGGCGTCCGTCGACGCCAGCCGGCTGGAGGTGCTGTGGCGGCTGCGACTGCCGTCGGCGCTGCCGTTCATCCTGGCTACGGCGCGGTACGTGTTCGCCCTGGCGCTCGCCGCCTCCTACTACGGCGAAGGCGGCAACCTGGCCAACGCCGGCCTCGGCGCGCTCGGCCGGGCCGCCGCCAATGCGTCGAACGGTCCGGTGCTGTGGGCCACGGTGCTGGCGACGGTGCTGCTCGGCGTCATCGGTCTCGCCGCCGTGACGCTGCTCGAGCGGTTGCTCGTGCCGTGGCACGCCTCGCAGCGCACGCGCTGGGCGCCCGGGCGCTGACTGCGGGTCGAGCGCACCCGCTCGCTACGCTGGGCGGCGCACGGAATCAACGGGCGAGGTCGGATCTCTTGCAACCGGCCCGGTCGACGTGCGCTGGCAAACACCGAACCGTTCCCTGAACGAGGAGTCGAGATGCGTCAGCGCGCCGTTCCCCTACTCATGTCCGTCGTCGTCGCCGTCGCCGCCTGCGGTGGCGACGAGAGCGCCGACCCGACCACGACCGCGGTCCGGTCGACGACGACCGATGCGGTGGAGCCGACGACGCCGGGTGACGACGGCGACCTCGCTGTCGTCGCCGGCCAGCCCTTCCCGTCGGCCCGTTGCGAGGCCAACCGCGAGGCCGGGACGATCACGTACCTCACGGGGTTCGACTTCGCCGCGGCAGCTTCGATCGTGGAGGTCGTGCTCGCCGAGTCGGAGGGCTACTTCGATGAGCTGTGCCTCGACGTCGAACTGCGCGCCGGCGGGTCGTCCACCAACTACCCCCTCATCGCCGGCGACCAGGCACAGTTCGCCTCGGGCGGTTCGTTCAGCGAAGTGGTCACGTTTGCCGCCGCCAACGAAGCCCGGCTCGTTGCCGTGGCCGTCGAGGGCCGCAGCGCCATTGACCGGCTGATCCTCAAGCCCGGTGGTCCCACCACGTTGGAAGGGCTGGCCGGCGAGACGATCGGCACCAAGCTCGGGTTACCGTCCAGCATCGCCGCGATGCTGGCCACGGCCGGGCTGGTCGAGGGCGAGGACTACGACACGGTCCCGCTCGACGGCTTCGACCCGCTCGTGCACTACGAGACCGACGGGATCGTCGGTTTCCCGGGCTGGGCCAGCAATGAACCGGGGCAGCTGGAGCGGGCCGGCCTCGAGTTCGAGCTTCTCGACCCTGGCGACTTCGAGATCCCGGGGTCGTTCGGCGTGCTGTACACGACGCAGCAGTTCATCGACGAACACCCCACGGCGGCGGAGGACTTCGTGCGGGCGGCGATGCGCGGCCTGGCCGAGGCGATCGACGCTCCTGAGGTCGCCGCCGCCCGAGTCTTCGAGTTCGCCGACGCCCAGGGGAACCCGAACTTCTTCTCACTCGAGGGCGAGACGTTCCGCTGGACGACCGACGCCGCATCGATCGCCGCCGCCACCCCCGAGGGCACCGGCGTGGGCGTGCCGGATGGCGACCTGCTGCGGGCCGAGGTCACGGCTTACGCCGAGGTCGGCCTGTTCGGCGGCGAGGTTCCCGACATCTCCGCGCAGTACGACGACGAGCTGATCACCGCCGTGTACGACGACAACGCCCAAGTGATCTGGCCGGCCTGATCCGTTTACGTCCGGATTTTGGTCGCACGTGCGACCAGGATCCGGACGTAAACGCGATCAGTCGATGCCGAGCAGGGCGCGGGCGTGCTGGACGTCGTGGGTCAGCTGGGCCTTGATGGCGTCGATGCCGTCGAACTTGCGCTCGCTGCGCAGGAAGTGCTCGAACCGCACGTGCGCCTGCTCGCCGTAGAGGTCGCCGTCGAAGTCGAGCAGGTGGGCTTCGAGCAGCGAGTGGTCGGCGTGCTCGTAGAACGTCGGGCGGCGCCCGAGGTTGATGGCGCACGGGTGGACCTCACCGTCGGCGCGCTCGTACCAGCCGGCGTACACACCGTCGGCGGGCAGGCACACGGCGTTGGGCACCTCGACATTGGCGGTCGGGAAACCGAGCAGTCGCCCCCGCTGGTCACCGAGCACGACCTTGCCGCGCACCTCGTGGGGTCGCCCGAGCATGTCCGCCGCCCGCTCCACCTCGCCACCGGCCAGCGCCCTGCGGATCGCCGTGCTGCTGATGGGCTCCTCGATCCCGTCGGCCCGGTCCACCAGTGCCACGGGGTCGACGACGAAATCGTTGCGGGCGCCGAACTCCTCGAGCAGCCGGACGTTGCCTTCCCGGTGGCTGCCGAAGTGGAAGTCCTGCCCGACGACGACGACCTTGACGCCGAGCGCGCCGACGAGCACCCGCTCGATGAACTCCTCCGGCGACTCCTTCGACTGCGCCTCGTCGAACCGCAGCACCACAGTGGCGTCGAGCCCGGTCGCGGCGAGCAGTTGCAGCCGGTGCTCCGGCGACGTCAGCAGCTGCGGCGCCGACTCGGGTCGCACGATCGTTGCGGGATGGCGGTCGAACGTCAGCACGACCGAACGGGCCCCCTCGCGCTCGGCGAGCCGCTTGACGTCGGCGATCACGGCCTGGTGCCCGAGGTGCACGCCGTCGTAGGCACCGATCGTGACCACGGACCGCTGGCCCGGCCACGGTGGCGAATCCAGCTCGGAGATGACGTCCACGGCCGGCGACGCTATCCCGCACGGCCAATCCCGGTTCTGTCCGTCGCAACCGGCCGTTGTGAGTCGATTGCGACGGCCAGAACGGTCAGAGGACGACCGTGGGCTTGGCGTGGGCGCCGGTGAGGCGCTCGTACACGGCGAGCAACTCATCGTCCGGACCGACGAACGCCCACGGCCCGTCCCCGGCGGGCGCGTCGAGCACCCGACCATGTCCGACGAGCTCGGCGGTCGTCGCGTCGACGTCGACGCGGGCCATCCCGCGCAGCGCCTCGATCGGCGCCAGCAGCTCACATTCATCGGGCGGGCGGGCCTCGGCGATCGTGAACGGGCCGACCGCCGTGCGGCGCAGGCCGCGGAGGTGGGCGCCTCCGCCCAGCAGCCGGCCGAGATCGGCGGCGAGCGTGCGGACGTAGGTCCCGCCCGAGCACTCGACGTCGATCGTCAGCACCCCCGGATCCTCCGTCGCCCCGACCTCGAACCGGTCGATCGTGACCGGCCGGGCCGACCGCTCCACCTCGATGCCTGCTCGGGCCAGCTCGTGCAACCGCCGCCCGTCGACCTTCAGGGCCGAGACCATCGGCGGCACCTGCTCGATGGCGCCCATGAGGTGTGCCGCCACGACCTGCCGGGCCTGGCCCACGGTCACCGCTGACATGTCGTGGGTCGCCGTGACCGCGCCGTCGGCGTCGAGCGAGTCGGTCTCCACGCCGAGCACGACCTCGCCCGTGTACTGCTTGGTGCCGTCCCCGACGAAGCGCAGCAGCCGGGTGACCGACCCGACGCCGACGACGAGCACGCCCGTGGCGCCGGGGTCGAGCGTGCCGGCGTGGCCGATCCGCCGCTCCCCCAGCCGACGCCGCAGCATGCCGACGACGTCGTGGCTCGTCACCCCCGCCGGCTTGTCGACGATCGCCAGGCCGTGGACCGTCGGCGGGCGCCGCCGAGCCATCGCCCGATCAGCGGTCGGCGGGCCGGTCGGCGCGCAAGATGTCGTCGATGCGCTCGGCGGCCCGGATGACGTCGTCGGGCCGGAACTGCAGGACGGGCGTCTTCTTGGCCTTGATCTGGCGGTTGATCGACGTCTGGATCCGCCGGCGGTGTTCGTCCAGCACCTCGATGATCGTGCTGTCGGCGTCCTCGTCGGCCAGCGAGTCGAAGTACACGAACGCCCGGTTGAGCTCGTTGTCGACGTCGACGGTGGTGATCGTGACGAACGCCAGCCGCTCGTCGTCGATGCGCACCAGCTCCTCGGCGATCACCTCACGAAGCGTCTCGCTGATCCGAGCACTCCGGGGATAGCGATGCCCACTCGACCCACGCCGTCCAGCCATCCCCGGCACGCTACCGACCTCCAATCCGAGTGTTTGCGGCATCCGAGTGTTTGGCGCATGGAGGCCCCGCGCCAAACACTCGGATGCACCGAAACACTCGGATGGATGGGGGTCAGTCGAACTCGGGGCGGGCGCGGAGGCTGCGCTTGAGCTCGGCCACGCCGGAGGTGGCGAGGGTCTCGACGGCCTCCCACAGGCGGACCGCATCGGTTCCGGTCGGGGCCTTGGAGATCACCGGACCGAAGAAGCTGCCCTCACGTTCCCCCTGGCCCGGGGCGAACGTCAGGATCGGCGTGCCGACGTCGGGTCCGGTGCGCGACAGCGCGAGGTCCGTCTCGGCCTGCAGGTGCCGGTCGTGGCGCTCGTCGCGGGCGTGGTCGAGCAACGCCGCATCGTGGCCCAGCTCGGCCAGGGTCTCGACGAGCAGCGTGTCGTCGAGCAGCTCCTCCCGGCGTCGGGCGACGTGGATCTTGGTCCCCGAGCGCGGTGTAGAACGCGGCCACGGCGTCGTTGCCGTGATCGATGCGCAACTGATCGGCGACGCGCAGCGCCCGCAAACCGCCCTGGTGGGCCGCCTGGCGCTCCGGCGGGCGCTCCTTGTCCCGGTTCAGCAGCTCCAGGGAGATGAACCGCCAACCGACGACGTAGTCCCGCTCGGCCTGCACGTTGGTCACCCACCTCGACGTGATCCAGCACCACGGGCACACCGGATCGAGGAAGAACTCGACGTCGACGGGTGGCTGTTCGGCCATGTGCGCGCTCCTGACGATTATGTGCGAGCAACTTCCTTTTCATCGAACGTCTCGATCAGGTCCCCCGGCTTCAGGTCCTGGAAGTCGGACAGGCCGATGCCGCACTCGAAGCCCTCGCGTACCTCGCGAGCGTCTTCCTTGAACCGCTTCAGCGAAGAGATCTCGCCCTTCCAGATGATCGCGCCGTCGCGCAGGAAGCGCACCTTCGACCCGCGGGTGATCGTGCCGGACCGCACGTAGCACCCGGCGATGGCGCCGATCCTCGGCACTCGGAAGATCTCCCGCACCTCGGCCTCGCCGGTGACGACCTCCTCGTACTCCGGCGCCAGCATGCCGACCATCGCCTGCTCGATGTCCTCGAGCAGCTTGTAGATGATCTCGTAGGTCCGGATCTCGACGTCCTCGGCGTCGGCCAGCTCCCGCGCCTTGCGGTCGGGCCGCACGTTGAAGCCGATGATCGTGGCGTTGGTCGTTGCGGCCAGCGAGATGTCGTTCTCGGTGATGCCGCCGACCGCCCGGTGGACGAACGTCAGTTCGACCTCGGGTCGGTCCAGCTTGCGCAGGCTCTCCGTGACTGCCTCCAGCGAGCCGTGGACGTCGGCCTTGAGCACCAGGTTCAGCGTGGCGGTCTCGCCCGACTGGATCTGGGCGAAGATGTCCTCCAGCTTGGTGCCGGTCTTGACCCTGGCGTCGCCGCGCTGGTGGCGCATCCGCAGCCGGTAGTCGCGGGCCTCGCCGACGATGCGCGCCGTCTTCTCGTCGGGTGCGGCGCGGAACTCGTCGCCGGCCTCGGGCACGGCGGCCAGGCCGAGCACCTGCACCGGCGTGGACGGCCCGGCGCTCTTCACCTGCTCGCCCTTGTCGTTGATCATCGCCCGCACACGGCCCCAGGCCGCACCGGCCACGATCGGGTCGCCGACCTTCAGCTCGCCCTTGTCGACGAGCACCGTGGCCACCGGGCCGCGCCCGACGTCGAGCTTGGCCTCGAGCACGACGCCCTTGGCCCGGCCCGTCGGGTTGGCCGTCAGCTCCTCCAGCTCGGCCACGACGAGCAGCTGATCGAGCAGGTCGTCGACGCCGAGGTCCTGGGTGGCCGACATCTCCACGACGATGGTGTCGCCGCCCCACGACTCGGGGACCAGCTCGTGCTCGGCCAGCTGGCTGAGCACGCGCTGCGGATCGGCGTTGTCCTTGTCGATCTTGTTGACCGCCACGATGATCGGCACCTCGGCCGCCTTGGCGTGGTTGATGGCCTCGACCGTCTGGGGCATCACGCCGTCGTCAGCTGCGACGACGAGGACCACGATGTCCGTGGCGTCGGCGCCACGTGCTCGCATCTGCGTGAACGCGGCGTGGCCCGGCGTGTCGAGGAACGTGATCCTCCCGCCGTTCTGCTCGACCTGGTAGGCGCCGATGTGCTGGGTGATCCCACCGGCCTCGCCGGCGACCACGTTGGCGTGGCGGATCTTGTCCAGCACGGTCGTCTTGCCGTGATCGACGTGGCCCATGATCGTGATGACGGGTGGCCGTGGCTCCTGGTCCTCTTCGTCGTCGCTGTCGTCGAACAGCGCCTGCAGGCCGATCTCCTCCTGCTGGCCGGGCTCGACGAGCATGATGTCGGCGCCGATCTCGAGGGCGAACAGCTCCATCTGCTCGTCCGAGAGGTCCATGGTGGCGGTGATCATCTCGCCGTTGTTGAGCAGGAACCTGATGACGTCGGCCGACGTGCGGTTCAGCTTCGGGCCGAACTCCTGGGCCGACACCCCGCGCTCGATGACGACGGTGCCCTCGGGGACCGGCGCGTCGCTGCGGGTGTAGTTCGTGAACTGCGGCTGCAGCTCCTCGCGGTCGCGACGACGACGACGACTGCGGCCACGCCGTGGTGGCCGGCGGCCGCCGGAAGGACGGGCCCCGCCGCCTGGCGGGCCACCGGGGCCGCCGCCGGGGCGTCCGGGCCCGCCACCTGGGCGAGGACCACCGGGGCCGCCGGTGTAGCCACCGGGACGGGCACCACCTGGGCGCGGGCCACCGGGACCACCGGTGCGCAGGCCGGTGCCTCCGCCGGGGCGGGGGCCAGGCCCACCACTGGTGCGGGCGGCGGGGCGGGCACTGCCCGGGGGCGGCGGGATGGGACGGCCGGACGGCGACAGCGGCCGCCCGGGCGGCGGCGGGATGGGCCGGCCCGTCGGCGACATCGGCCTGGCTGGAGCGCCGGCGGGAACTGGGGCGCCAGCCGGCACTGGCGCGCCGACCCGCGCCGCCGGGCGCGTGGCCACGTCGGTGCGCGCCGCCGGCACCTCCATCGGACGGTGTTCGCCGGGGACGGGACGCCCCGAGGAGATCACCGAGCGGTCGGCGACACGCGGGGTCGTGACTGCTGGCTGGCGCGGTGGCGCTTCGACGGGCCGGGCGGGGGCCGGTCGCGGGGCCACGGTGGCGGCCGGGCGCTCGACGGGACGTGCCGGCTCGGGCGCCGGCTCGGCGGGACGGGCGGCCGGAGCGACCGTTGCTGGCTCGGGTGCCGGCGGGACCGGTTCGGGCGTGGACTCCTCGACCGCCGGCGCGACGGCTGCGGCCGGCTCCTCGACGACCGGCGGTTCCTCGACGGCGGCGGGCGGGGTGACCGCCGGCGCCTCGACGGGCGGTGCAGGCTCCTCGACGGGAGCGGCGACTGCCGGCCGCTCGGGCTCGGCCGGCGCCTCCGCCTCGACGTCCACGGCCGGCGCCTCCACCTCGACCACCGGCTCGACGGGCTCGACGGGCTCGACGGGCTCGGCGGCGGCCTTCTTCTTCGCCGCTGCCTTCTTGGCCGGCTTCTTCTCCGGCTTCGGCTCCTCAGGCTGCTCGTCGCGGGTCAGGCCGTCGCGCACGGCGCGCCGGCGGACCATGTCGGAGTAGGCCTCGTTGAGCGACGACGAGTGGCTCTTCACCGGCACGCCGAGCCGACCACAGAGGTCCACGACCTCTTGGTTCGTCATCCCGAGCTCTTTGGCCAGCTCGTGCACTCGTAGGTTCTTCGCCACGGCCCTTCATTCAACCTTTCTCGCCGTCAACCCACTGCCTGCGCAGTGCGGACATCTCGGACGTGGGACGGCGCCACGCCCGTTCGAAGGCCTTGCGGCGCACCGCGAGGTCGAAGCAGTCACCCGGCGGCGGGCACAGCCACGCTCCCCGACCGGGGGCGCGACGATCCACCACGGCCCGACCGGCGGGCGTGACGGCGCACCGCACGAGCTCGGCTTGCGGCCGGCGGCGACGGCACCCGACGCAGGTGCGAATCGGCCGGCCTGCGTGGCCCTGGGAGGCGATGACGGTCATGCACGTCCCGGCGGCAGGTCGTCGCCGTCGAGCTCGGCCGGTCCACCGATCCCGTCGGGGTCGACGAGCTCGGGGTCGTCCGGAGCGTCGCTGTCGCCCGGCGTCGCGGTCGGTGACGGCTCGGTCGCGTCCGGCTCGGTCGCGTCCGGCTCGCTCGCGTCCGGCTCGGTCGTGTCCGGCTCGGTCGTGTCCGGCTCGCTCGTGTCCGGCTGGTCACCGGCCGCCTCGTCCTGCGGGCCGGGCTGATCGTCGGTGCTCACGGCCGGCGTCTCCGGCTGCTGTTCGGCCGCCGCGGCTTGGGCGGTCCACTCCGACTCGCTGATCACGGTGCCGTCGGCGGCGTGCCACTCCATCTCGCCCGTCGCACTGTTCGTGACCCACTGGCCTTCGGCGTACTCGACGCCCTCCTCCAGCTCCTCCCGGCGCGACGGGATGCCCTCGGCGAGCTGGGTCTCGGAGCGGATGTCGATGCGCACGCCGGTCAGCCGCGCCGCCAGGCGGGCGTTCTGGCCCTCCCGGCCGATGGCCAGGCTGAGCTGGTGGTCGGGCACGATCACGTCGGCCTGGGTGCCGTCGTCGCTGACGATGACCTGCGACACCTTGGCCGGCGACAGCGCCTTGGCCACGAAGTCCTGGAAGTCCTCGCTGAACGGGACGATGTCGATCTTCTCGCCGCGCAGCTCGTTGACGACCATCCGCACGCGGCCGCCACGGGCCCCGACGCAGGCGCCCACCGGGTCGACGTTGTGGTCGTTCGACCACACGGCGATCTTCGTGCGGTGGCCTGGTTCGCGGGCACAGGCCCTGATCTCGACGATTCCGTCGGCGATCTCGGGCACCTCCAACTCGAACAGTCGCTTGATCAGCCCCGGGTGGGTGCGGCTCACCACGATCTGCGGGCCCTTTGCCGTTCGCCGCACCTCGACGATGTAGGCCTTGCACCGATCGCCGGGCTGCGGGCGCTCGAACGGCACCTGCTCGGCCTGGGGCAGCAGCGCCTCGACGCGACCGAGGTCGAGGAGCGTGTAACGGGTGTCGGTCTGCTGGATGATGCCGGTGACGATGTCGCCCTCGCGGTTGGCGTACTCCTCGAACTTGCGGTCCCGCTCGACCTCGCGGATCCGCTGGCTCATCACCTGGCGGAACGTCTGGGCGGCGATGCGCCCCAGCTCGTCACGGCGCGGCGTGTCGTCGCGCTCGTTGATCCAGTTGCCGTCCTCGTCGAGGTCGTAGGCGATGAACGTGAACTCCATCGTCTGGGGGTCGACCTCGACGACGACCTCGTCGGCGGCGCCGTGGCGGCGCTTGTAGGCCGAGGCGAGCGCATCGACGAGCACGTGCAGCAACGAGTCCTCCGACAGGCCCTTCTCCTGGGCGAGCATGCGGATCGCTTCCGTCATGTCGAGATTGCTCACGAACGCTCCTTCTTCGTCTTCTTCTGCCCGCCTGGCCTGGGCGCGGCTCCCCACTCGAACACGGTCTTCGCCCGGTCGATCTGATCGAGCCGGATGGTGCGTTCCGTCGGTCCGTCGGGGCCGTCGACGCGGATCGTCGCCGTGTCGTCGTCGGCGGCGACCAGCGTGCCGGTGAGGCGGCGGTCGTCGTGGCCGACGTCGGCCAAGCGGATGGCGACGACCTTGCCGATCTCGCGGCGGAAGTGCGCCGCGGTCCGCAGCGCCCGCTCGACGCCGGGGCTGGTGACCTCCAGCGTGTAGCGACCGGGCACGGGGTCCTCGTGGTCGAGCTCGCGGGACACCAGGCGGGTGGCGAGGGCCAAGTCGTCGAGCGTCACCCCGCCGGGGCTGCCGGGCTTGCTGTCGAGGGTGACGCGCAGGGTTCCGCCGCGCCGCTCGACGTCGTACAGGTCGAGTCCGAGGTCGGCGACGATCGGTGCGACGAGGTCGCGGACGCGGGCGATCACCGGGCTGTCGACCCCGGTCTCCACGTCCACACCTGCCTCCTCTCACGAAACGAGGCGTGGGCTGGGAGCCCACGCCTCTCGGTCATGCCGCCCGGCGGCGACTGCTCGAACCAACAGAACGGCCATGCAGCATACCGGACGTATTCGATGCGGCCGGCGAAGGCGCTGGCGCGCCCGCCGTGCCGAGTCGGGCGCTCATGTCCAACCGACGGGCTCGGCCCTACCATGCCCTTGATGCTGCGGATGTCCTCGCTGTTCGTGCGCACGCTGCGCGATGACCCCGCCGATGCCGAGGTGGCCAGCCACCGGCTGCTGGTGCGGGCCGGGTACATCCGACGGGCCGCCCCGGGTGGGTTCACGTGGCTGCCGCTGGGGTGGATCGTCTATCGCAACGTGGAGCGGATCGTGCGCGAGGAGATGGATCGCGCCGGCTTCCAGGAGGTCCACTTCCCGGCCCTGCTGCCGCGCGAGCCGTACGAGGCGTCGGGACGCTGGACCGACTACGGGGACAACATGTTCCGCCTCCAGGATCGCAAGGGCAACGACTTCCTGCTGGCGCCGACCCACGAGGAGCTGTTCACCCTGCTCGTGAAGGACCTGTACTCGTCGTACAAGGACCTGCCCCTGGTCATCTACCAGATCCAGACGAAGTACCGGGACGAGGCCCGACCGCGAGCTGGGCTGCTGCGCGTGCGCGAGTTCGTCATGAAGGACTCGTACAGCTTCGATCTCGACGATGCCGGGCTGGACAAGTCCTACCAGCGCCATCGAGACGCCTACATCGCCACGTTCGAGCGTTTGGGGATGCCGTTCGTCATCGTGTCGGCGATGTCGGGGGCGATGGGCGGTTCGGCCAGCGAGGAGTTCCTGGCGCCGATCGACGTGGGCGAGGACTCCTACGTCCGCTGCTCGACGTGCGACTACGCCGCCAACGTCGAGGCGGTCCGGGTGCCCGTGCCGCCCGAACAGCCGTACGACGACACGCCACCCGCCGTCGTGATGGACACGCCGGACACGCCGACGATCGCCACCTTGGTCGACCTCCTCAACGCCCGTGACGACCTACGCCGGGCCGACCGGCCATGGGCTGCGGCGGACACGCTGAAGAACGTCGTGGTCTGGGTACGCCACCCGGACGGCACGCGCCAGCCCCTGGCCATCGGTGTGCCGGGCGATCGGGACGTCGACCTGAAGCGCCTGGAGGCCCAGGTGCTGCCGGCCGAGGTCGAGCCGTTCACGGACGCCGACTTCGCCGCCCGCCCCGAGCTGGTCAAGGGGTACATCGGCCCAGGGGCGCTGGGCGAGGCGTCGTCGTCGGGGATCCGCTTCGTCGTCGATCCCCGGATCGTCAGCGGGACGCGCTGGGTCACCGGGGCCGATGAGTCCGGTCACCACGTGGTCGACCTCGTCGCCGGCCGGGACTTCACGCCCGACGGCGTGATCGACGTGGCCGACGTCCGCGATGGCGATGCCTGCCCGGCCTGCGGTGCCGTGGTCGAGATCGCTCGCGGGGTCGAGATCGGGCACATCTTCCAGCTCGGCCGGCGGTACGCCGAGGCCCTTGGGCTGACCGTGCTCGGGCCCGACGGCAAGCCGGTCACGGTCACGATGGGGTCCTACGGCATCGGGGTGTCGCGGGCCGTGGCGGCGATCGCCGAACTGACCTACGACGAGCTCGGCTTGTGCTGGCCACGGGAGGTGGCGCCGGCCGACGTCCACGTCGTCATCGCCGGAAAGCCCGGCGGCGAGCAGTGGCCGGTGGCCGAGTCGCTGGCCGGCGAGCTCGAGGCGGCCGGCGTGCGGGTGCTGCTCGACGACCGGGACTCGGTCTCGCCGGGCGTCAAGTTCAAGGACGCCGAGCTGCTCGGCGTCCCGACCATCGTCGTCGTCGGCCGCGGGGTCGCCGACGGCGTCGTCGAGCTGCGCGACCGCCGCTCCGGCGAGCGCCGCGACGTCCCCCTCCCCGACCTCGTCCAGACGCTGACCACCTGATCCATCTGAGTGTTTCCCTGCATCCGAGTGTTTGGTGCGGGAAGGCCGTGCGCCAAACACTCGGACGGCACGAAACACTCGGATGGGTCAGGGGTGGCGGCGGCGCCAGAAGGGGGCGTCGGGCCAGCGCTGCTCGAGGGCGTACGTGGCGCGCTGCTCGGCGCGGTAGCGGTCGACGATGGTGCGGTAGCGGTCGGCGTACGCCGCCGGCTCGTCGGCGACGGCCCCGCCCATCAGCACCGCGGTGAGAAGGCCTTGCGACGACAGCGGGTCGAAGCAGGCGGCGGCGTCGCCGACGGCGACCCACCCGTCCCCGATCGGGCGGTCGAGGTGGGCGGTGCCGGCGGCGACGACCACGAGGTGGGCCGGCGGCCCAGGCCCGACGAGCCCAGTGACATGGCTGGTGCGCCGCACGCCCAGGTCGAAGCCGGCTGCCGTCCGCAGTTCGGCGGCGAGCAGATCGCCGTCGGTGAGGAAGGCGACCACCCGCCGGCCATCGGGGATGGCGGCGGTGTACCACCAGCCCGCTTCGACTGCCTCGACCGTGGTCGTCGTGTCCCGATCGTCGTCGCCGCGCCCGTAGACGGCGACCACGGCCGTCAACCGGTCTTCGACGACCAGCCTGCCGCCGTGGCGCCGGGCGTGGACGGCGGCCCGACCCGATGCGTCGATGACGACCGGCGCCTCGACCGGCTGCGTGCCGACCGTGGCGCCGGCCGCCGCAGCACCCTCCAGCAACCGGTCGTCGAACGCCAGTCGATCGAGATGCCACCCTGCTCCGAACGGGTTGAACGCGAACTCCGTGCTCACCAACCGATCGGATCCCCATGCGGCCCGGTTGGCGTAGCTCGGCAGGTGGTCGGTGGCCACGAAGGTGCCGGCGCCGAACACATCGTCGACGGCGCGGTCGAGCCCCGGGGGCGCCCCCTCGCCGACTCGGAAGCTGCGCGGGCGACCGGGGTCGACGACGAGCAGCACCGACCGGCCGGCCCGGGCGAGCGTGACGGCGGCGGCCGATCCGGCCGGGCCGCCGCCGATCACGACGGCGTCGTGACGGGCGCGCCGTCCCACACCTGCGGGTCCGACTCCTGACCCGTCGCGTTCCAGCTCACGGTCGGCTCGGTGGTGAACCCGACGTGGGTCTCGACCTTCATCACGGCCGGGAACGCGCCGTCGGTCGGTCCGGGCTGCTCGGTCACGAGGCCGAGGTCGCCCCAGCGCTCGACCATGTTCTGCAGCGTCTGTTGGGTCTGCGCCGCGGTGACGAAGCGTTCCCAGTCGAACCGGCGGTCGAAGGCTTCCTGCCGGTCGGCCATCGGCGCATCCGTATCGACGACGATGAGGTAGTCCTCCTCGCGCAGGACGTGGTTGGGGATGCGCGCCGGCCAGAACGAGGGCAGCACGGGCGAGACGTTCAGGTCGTAGCCCGATCGGCAGCTCGCCGCGTCGCTCTGCCAGGGCGTGCCCTGCCACTTCGTCAGGTCGCCCGGACCGCTGCCGGCCAGCGGCCCATCGGCGGCCATCGTGCGGTCGGGCGTCAGCTCGTCGCCGTAGTCCGGGTTGTCGACCGTCGTCGAGCGCACCTTCAGCCGCACCGGTCCGGCCCACATCGACGGCACGCGCAACGTCCACGGCACCTCGATGCCCGGGTGGTAGGCGCCACCGAGGCACGAGTCCAGGCCGACCCGGTCGAGGGCGATCACCTGCTCGGCCGGCGGCAGTGCGGCGAGGTCGGTCGGCGACTGCTCGGCGCGGTCGTCGGTGAACGTGCCGGCGGCCCACGCCTCCAGGTGGGTGTACTGGATCGCCGTGACGGTCAACCACTGGTACGCCGTCCGGGCCGGGACGGCGATGCCGTCGCCGTAGATCTGCGGGACGGCGTCGGGCTCCGCGGCGGCGTAGTCGGGGTTGCGGAACTGCTCGAACGTCCGCTGGCGCAGCTCGGCGCCGGCCGCCGACGCGTCGGCGAGGCGATCGAGGAGTGCCGGCTCGAGGAAGTCGGCGTCGCTGCCCCACCCGTTCGACCCGAGGAACCCGGCGTTGACCCACTGCATGTCGACGATCCGCCGGAAGATCGGGAGGATGTCGTCACGGAAGCTGACCCCCTCGGCGCCCACGACCGCAGGGTCGACGGTGTCCCAGCCGAGGCGTGACGAGTCGTACCCGGTGACCAGCCCGGCGACGAGGCCCGGGCCGTAGTTGGGCGGGGTGACGACCACCCACCCCGGATCGGCGACGAGCGTGCGGCCGTTCATCGTCACGGTCGCCAGCACGGGACCGTCGCACGTGTCGTCGGCCCATCCGTCGTTGTCCGAGAACGTCGTCAGCGGGGCCTGACCGGGCGAGTAGCCGCGCCCGTCGGCGGGCAGGTAGACCAGCCGGCCGACCTCGTCGGTGACCAGCTCGCCGAGCGGGACGACCTCGTCGAGGAATCGACCGGCGTCGAGCGGGACCGGAGCGGCACCGGCGCCGCTGACCGTGCGCTCGCCCGACGCCACGACCAGCCGGTCGCGGTCGGCGCCGGTGACCGTGTCGTTGCGGCGCCCGACCTTGGTGGCGACCGGGAGGTCCATGGCGGTGTTGAAGTCGTACCAGGCGGCCTTCTTGTTGGCCACGCTGACCGTCCAGCTGATGGTCGCGCCGTCGGCCGCGGTGAGCTCTCGCACGACCGCGCCCGACTCGTCGTAGCCGTAGATCCGGAACCGGGCGGCCTGGCGGGCGATCGCGCCGTTGGCGTCCTTGAAACCGTCCGGCGCAACGGGCAGCGTGCCCGGCAGCTCGGGGCCGAAAAGAAGCTGTCCGGGCTGTTGCCGACGCGGGCGATGCCGACCGACGGGTGCACGGCGACACGGACGATGCGGTCGAGCTCGGGGTCGGCCTCCGGTTCGGCCGCACCAGGCGCCGGCGGCCCGTCGTCCGAGCAGGCGCCCAGCAGCACACCCGTACCGAGCAGCGCGGTCGCCGCCGCCGTGCGCTGGAGGAACTCCCGCCGCGTGAAGATCACTTGGTTAGGAATGCTTGAGGAGGCCCTGGTCGATGACCACGCGGTCGCCGACCGAGGTCGTGAACACGGCCTCGCCGTCGGCGGTGTCCCACGCCCTGATCGTCAGCGACTCTCCCGGCAGGACCGGCGCGGCAAAGCGGCCCTCGATGTGGTGGAAGCGGGCCGGATCGGACCCGCACAGCGCGTGCAGCAGGCCCCGCCCCGTGAAGCCGTAGCTGCACAGCCCGTGCAGGATCGGGCGGTCGAACCCGCCGGCCGCGGCGAACGACGGATCGGTGTGCAACGGGTTGCGATCACCGTTGAGCCGGTACACGAACGCCTGGTCGGGCGACGTGTCGTACGTGACCTCGTGGTCGGGGCCCCGGTCGGGCGGCACGTTCTGCGGGCCCGACGGACCGCGCTCGCCGCCCCACCCGCCCTCGCCGCGGATGAACGCCGACGAGCGGGTGGTGTACAGCGGCTCACCGTCCATCGTGACGGTCGACTCGGTCACCACCACCGCCGCTTTGCCCTTGTCGAACATGTCCGTCAGCTTCGACGTGATCGAGGCCGTGCCCTGGACGGGGATCGGGCGGTGCAGGGTGACCGCCTGCTGCCCGTGGACCAGCAGTGCCGGGTTGAACGTGCCGATGTTCGCCATCACCGAGCGGCCGCCGGCGCCGTATCCCATGACCACGGGGAACGTCGGGAAGACCTGTTGCTCGACCCCGTTCGTGTTCTCGGTGGTGAACGCCAGCTCGTCGCCGCCGGCACCGATGCTCACCGCGTAGAGCAGCGCGTCCTTGCTCGTCCAGCTGAACTCGGCCGGCTCGCTCTGGGCGCCGACGGCACCTGGGTTGAGGGGCATGATCTACCTCCGTTCCGTTCTGGCCGTCGCAATCGACCGCTGTGAGTCGATGACGACGGCCAGAACCGGTGTTGCTACTGCTTGGGTTGGGGCCAGGATCCGGGGCGACCGTCCATGCCGCTGTTCACGCGTGCCGTGGCCAGGAGCTCGGGCACCACCGCGCCGAGCTTCGTCGGATCGTCCACCGGGTCGACGGACGGGCCGCGCACCCACCCCTCGGCGACGGCGAGGAACTGTCCCGAGGCCTCGAACACCCGTCCCGTGACCCCGGCCGCCTCGTCGGACGCCAGCCACGTGACGATCGGGGCGATCCAGTGCGGGGCTCGGGCTTCGCGCTCCTCGTCCGTCTCCGGTGCGCTGCCCAGGCCCTCGGTCATCCGGGTCAGGGCCACGGGCGCCACGGCATTGACCGTGACCCCGTACCGGGCGACCTCGAGGGCGACGATGTTCGTGAAGGCGGCGATGCCCATCTTGGCTGCGCCGTAGTTGCTCTGGCCCGGGTTGCCGTAGATGCCCGAGACGGACGTCGTGTTGATGATCCGGCCGCTCACCGGCTGGCCGGCCTTGGCCTGCTCTCGCCAGTGGGCGACGGCCCAGCGCGACGGTGCGAACGTGCCCTTGAGGTGGACGTTGATGACGGCGTCCCACTCCTCCTCGGTCATGTTGGCGAGGACCCGATCGCGCAGGATGCCGGCGTTGTTGACGAGGACGTGGAGGTCGCCGAACGAGTCGAGCGCGGTCTGGATCAGGCGCTGGGCGCCGTCCCAGTCGGCGACGTTGTCGCCGTTGACGACGGCTTCGCCGCCGGCGGCCAGGATCTCGTCGACGACCTGCTGCGCCGGGCTGGTGTCGGCGCCGCCGCCGTGCATGTCACCGCCGAGGTCGTTGACGACGACCTTGGCGCCGTGCCGGGCCAGGCTCAGCGCGTGCTCGCGACCGATCCCGCGGCCGGCGCCCGTCACGATGGCCACCCGGCCCTCGACCAACTTCGACATGTGCGCCAGCTCCTCTGCGATCGTGGCGATACGGCCGCTCGACATTAGGCAACTCCGCACTCGTAGCCTCAAGCGACGATGCGGACGGTGACCGACGTGCTGGTCGTCGGCGCGGGGCCGGCCGGGGCGGCGGCGGCGATCAGCCTCGCCCGTTCCGGTCGTGACGTCACGCTGATCGACAAGGCGGCGTTCCCGCGGGACAAGTGCTGCGGCGACGGCCTGACGACGCTGGCCCTGCGCGAGCTGCAACGGCTCGGGTTCGCCCCCTCGATGGTCGACGACTGGCAGGTCGTCGACGGTGCCGTGCTCCGCTCACCGTCCGGGCGCGAGGTCACCGTCCCGTTGCCGCGGGACCGCGGGACGTTCGCCGCGGTGGTGCCGCGCCGGCAACTCGACGCCTCGCTGGTCGAGCTGGCGGCGAAGGCAGGGGCAGACGTGGTCGAGGGCCGCGGGTTCGACCGGACCCTCGACCAGCACGACGACCGCGTCGTCGTCGGCATCGACGGCGACACGCGAATCGACGCTCGCTACGTGATCGGCGCCGACGGGATGTGGAGCCCGGTCCGCAAGGCCGCCGGACTCGGCGTGGCGGGTTACCTCGGCGAGTGGCACGCGTTCAGGGCGTACGCCCGCGGCGTCGATGGCACGGCGACCGAGCACCTGCACGTGTGGTTCGACGCCGATCTGCTCCCCGGCTACGCGTGGTCCTTCCCGTTGCCGGGCGGCCGGGCCAACGTCGGCTTCGGCGTGCTGCGCGACGGCGACGGTCAAGGTCAGGGGCGAGCGATGAAGGCGCAGTGGTCCGGGCTCCTCGACCGCCCGCACATCCGGGCCGCGCTGGGCCCGCACGCCGCGCTGGAGGGCCGGCACCTGGCGTGGCCGATCCCGGCCCGGGTCGATCAGGTCCGCCTGGCGGCCGGGCGGGTGCTGCTGGTGGGCGACGCCGCAGCAGCCTCCGACGTCATGACCGGCGAGGGCATCGGCCAGGCCCTGCTGACCGGCCGGTTGGCCGCCGAGGCCGTGCTCGCCGCCGGCGCCACGTCACCGGAGGTGGCTCGGCACCGGTACGAGCATGCCGTGCACGACGACCTCGTCGCCGACCACCGCATGTCGGCGGCCCTCGGACGCGTGCTGGCCCACCGCCGTGGCGCACGCGGGGCGATCGCCATCCTGGACCACGCCGGTGGCTGGGCCCGGCGCAACTTCGCCCGGTGGATGTTCGAGGACGAACCGCGCGCCGTGGTGCTCACACCGGGTCGCTGGCACCGCCAGCTCCTCGGCCAGCCCGGCGCCTGGACCGACTGAGGTGAGCGGTGAGGGGGATCTGTCCCCTCACCGCTCACCTCATGGCTGCCGAGGACGTTGCTCCGCCTTTCCGCGCGCCGGTCGGCTCACGTACCGTCCGCCACATGCGCACTCGACTGACGGAGCTGCTCGAGATCGAGTACCCGGTGATGCTGGCCGGGATGGGCGGCGTGTCGTACCACCGCCTGGTGGCGGCCGTCAGCGAGGCTGGTGGCATCGGCACGCTCGGCGCGTCGACGATGTCCGCCGAGGAGCTCCCGAAGGAGATGGCCGAGGTGCGTCGGCTGACCTCCAAGCCGTTCGGGGTCGACCTGCTCACGGCGATGCCGGGGCAGGTGGAGCAGGGCATCGCCGACGTCATCTCGGGCGGGGCGCGGATCTTCGTCGCCGGACTCGGCGTGCCGCGCGAGGTCATCGACGCCCTCCACGACGCCAACATCCTCGTCGGCTCGATGTGCGGCAAGGTCCGCCACGCCGTCGGAGCCGTGGCCAGCGGTTGCGACTTCGTCGTGGCCCAGGGCACCGAGGCCGGCGGGCACACCGGCCAGATCGCCACGATGGCGCTGGTCCCGCAGGTGGTCGACGCCGTCGGCGACCAGGTCCCGGTCGTCGCCGCCGGCGGGCTGTACGACGGACGCGGGCTGGCCGCATCGCTGACCCTCGGCGCCGACGGCGTCTGGATCGGCACCCGGTTCATCGCCACCCCCGAGGCCCAGGCCGTCAACGGCTACAAGGAGACCCTGCTCGGCCTGGCCGAGGACGGCACCGTGATCAGCCGGGCCTACACCGGCAAGACCTGCCGGGTCGTCACCAACGAGTGGACGCGCCACTTCGACGAGCACCCGGAGGAGCTGCAACCGTTCCCCGCCCAAGCGTTCGCCTCCAGCCGGGCCGGGGTCAACCACCTCGGCTCCCCCGACGGCACGGACGTCGAGGTCGGCAAGGAGTTCATGCCCGCCGGCCAGGGCGTCGGTGGCATCGACGAGCTCGTGCCCGCCGGCGAGCTCGTCGTGCGGATGGTCGAGGAGGCCGAGCGGGCGTTGTCGCGGGCCAGCGCGGCCAGCTCCGGTTCGTCGGTCTGAGCGCTCGACGACGTCTCGGCGCGGCAGTGGTCGGGCTCGTCGCCGGCTGCTCGACTGCCGACCGTCCGCCCGCGCCCGTCGTCGTCGCCGTGGCCGCCCAGCCGTGCACGACGCCCAACCGGGCGTCCGGGGTCGGCGTCGTCGTCAGCGACGGTCTGGTCGCCACGGCCGCCCACACCGTCGACGAGCCGTTGCGTGAGCTGACCGTCGACGGCGCGCCGGCCGAGCTCGTCTCGATCGACGCCAGGACGGACCTCGCCGTGCTGGCCGCACCGCAGGCGCGCGGCACGGTGGAGCTGGCGACCGCCGCCGGCACCGGGTCGGCCGTGGTGGCGGTGATCGGGTCCGAGCTCGCTGTCCGGATCACGTCCACCGGTCCGCTCGTGGTCAACGACGTGACGGATGGTGAGCGCCATCGTCGCGACGTGCACCGGTTTGCCCCCGGTGTCGCCGCCGGCACCAGCGGCGCGCCGCTGCTCGATGGCGCCGGCCGCTTGCTCGGCATCGTGGTGCTCGACGCGTCCGACGAGGCGTACGCCGTCACCGCCGCCGAGCTGCGCGCCGTGCTCGGCGCGCCACCACCGTCGGGCCTTCCGGCGGCCGGAGACTGCCCGGGCTAAGGTCGCCGCAGCGGGCATAGATGGGGAGGGTTCATGCGACGTTCATTCATCCGGTCTCTGGTGCCGTTGGCGGCGATCACGTTGGTCGCCGCGGCGTGCTCGGACTCCGACAGCGGGGACGGCGGGGGCGCCGGCGAGGAGACGCTGCCGGTCGAGCGCGGCACCGATCGGTGACGACTCGATCGCCACCGAGGACTCGGCGGCCGAGACGACCGAGGCGGGCGGCGAGACGACCGAGGGCACCGCGGCCGGTGGCGGGAGCACGCCGGACTCGGCCGCCGAGGTCCAGACCGGGGACTCGCTGCTCGACACCGTGATCGCCAACGACACCGTCCGGTGCGGTGTCCGCGACGACCTGGCCGGGTTCGCCGTCGTCGACGACGCCGGTGAGTACGTCGGGTTCGACGCCGACTTCTGCCGGGTGATCGCCGCCGCCGTGCTGGGCGACGCCACCAAGGTCACGTTCGTGCCCGTCGCCACTGACGCCCGCTTCCCGGCCCTGCAGGCCGGCGAGATCGACGTCCTCGTCCGCAACACCACGTGGACGGCCAGCCGCGACGGCAACGACGGCGCCAACTTCCTCCACCCGACGTATTACGACGGTCAGCAGATGATGGTCGCCGCCGACAGCGGCTACGCCAGCATCGACGACATGGAGGGTGCGGTGGTGTGCGTCGCCGCTGGCACGACGACCGAGGGCAACGTGGCCACCGAGTTCGCCCGCCGCGGGCTCACCGTCGACGTGCAGTCGTTCGACGACATCGACCTGGTGCAGGAGGCGTTCATCGCCGGCCAGTGCGACGGCTGGTCCAGCGACGGCAGCCAGCTGGCGTCCCGCCGGGCCAACTACCCGGCCGACCAGGGCGGGCCCGAGGGGCTGGTCATCTTCGAGGACGTGTTCTCGCGCGAGCCGCTGACCCCGGCCGTGATCGACGGCGACACCCGCTGGGCCCAGGCCGTCGAGTGGGCGATCTTCTCGACGATCCAGGCCGAGGAGCTCGGCATCACGGCAGACACCGCCGAAGCCGACGCCACCGGTGACGACGCCGCCAAGGCGGAGTTCCTCGGCGGCACCAACGCCGACGGCGCCACCCTCGACCCGGGGCTCGGGTTGCCCACCGACTTCGCTCTGCAGGTCGTGACCCAGGTCGGCAACTACGGCGAGATCTTCGAGGCCAACCTGCCGGCAATCGGCATCGAGGACCGCGGCCTCAACGCGCTGTGGTCCGAGGGCGGCCTGCAGTACGCCCCGCCGTACCGCTGATCAGTCCTTGACCCGAACGACAGCGCCGACCACGAGTCGGCCACCGATCTGGAGGGACGTCCGCGTCCTGTCGTGGGCGTTCCAGATCGTGGTGGTCGCCGTGGTCGTCGCCGTCGTCTGGTACCTCGTCGGCAACTACACGAGCAACGCCGACGCCCGGAACCTCCAAACCGGGTTCGACTTCCTCGACCAACCCGCCGGCTTCCCGATCCCGTCGAGCACGTTCCGCCAGACCCAAACGGTGCAGGACGCCATCGTCGAGGGGCTGCTCAACACGTTGCGGCTGTCGATCACGGGGATCGTGCTGGCCACGGTGTTCGGCACGCTGATCGGGATCGGCCGGCTCTCGCAGAACTTCGTCATCCGCACGGCCACGCGGGCATACGTCGAGGTGATCCGCAACGTGCCGCTGCTGGCGCTCGTCGTGCTGGCGTTCATCGCCATCGTGCAGAACGCCTTCCCGCCGCCGAACGACTCGTGGGAGCTCGGACCGGTTGCCGTGCTCAACGTGCGTGGCTCCAGCATCTTCTGGTTCGAGGGCTCGAACTGGAAGGCGATCGTCGTCGTCGGGCTGGCGCTCATCGTCATGTGGCTCGTGGCCCGGTGGCGGCGGGCCGTCGCCGACCGCTCGGGCAAGCCAGCCCGCACGGCCCTGTGGGCGATCCCGATCGGCCTGGTCGTCGCCGTGCTGGCGTGGATCGTGCTCGGGTTGGGCGCCACGGCGCCGGAGCTCGACGGCCGGCGGGTGACCGGTGGCATCACCATGACGCCCGCCTACTTCGCCGCGCTGATCGCCCTCGTCGCCTACACGTCGAGCCACATCGCCGAGATCGTGCGGGCGTCGATCCAGGCCGTCCCGCGCGGACAGGGTGAAGCCGCCGACGCCCTGGCGCTGTCCGGGTTCCAGCGGCTGTGGTACGTCGTGCTCCCCCAGGCCATGCGCATCGGCGTGCCACCGATTGGCAACCAGTACCTCAACCTCACGAAGAACTCGTCGTTGGCCGCCGTCATCAGCTTCGCCGAGCTGACCAAGGTCACGCAGCTGGCGGTGGCGACGCGGGCGCCGGCCGTTCCCTCGTACATCCTGCTGCTGCTCATCTACCTCGTCATCTCGCTGGTCATCTCCCTGATCGTCAACCTGTTCAACCGCCGCCTGGCGATCGTCGAGCGATGACCGACACGTTCATGGCGTTCCCCGGCCACGCAGGCCGCGCGGCAAGGGAGACGTCGTGACCAACACCATCATTGCGTTCCCCGGCCACGCAGGCCGGGCGGTGAGGGCCGCGCCGTGACCGACACGATCGTTACCGAGACGATGGCGGTGCCACCGCCGGAACCCGAGCGGCCGCCGGCCGCGGGGCCCGGCGACTGGGTGCGGCGCAACCTGTTCCGCTCCGTCGGCGACGGGATCGTGACCGTGGTCTCCGGGCTGGTGGTGCTGTACGTGGTGTTCCGCGCCGTCCGGTACCTGTTCGTCACCGGCCGGTGGGAGATCGTGCGCGTCAACCTGCGCCTGTTCATGGTCGGCCGCTACCCGGTCGACGAGCTGTGGCGGATCGTCGTGGCGATGTCCGTGATGGCGCTTTTCGGCGGGATCGTCGCCGGCTTCGTCGCCCGCCGGCGCGTCGTGACCGGCACGGTCGACCCGGCCGAGATCGATCGGCCCTGGTGGCGTGCCGTGCTGGCGACGCTGTGGCGGTTGTGGCCGCTGATCGCCGGCGTCGGGCTGATCATGACGATGACCAGTACGGCCGGGCCGTGGTTGACGGTGCTGGCGGTCGTCGCCGCGGCGGTCGTCGGCCGGTTCCTCGGCCCCGCGCTGCCGGCCCGATCGGCGCCGTTCCTCGTGCTCGTCGCCATCGTCGGGTTCGTCGGCGTCGTGCTCTTCCTCCGCCAGGGACTGGAGATCCAGGAGTGGAGCGGCCTGATGCTCAACCTCTTCCTGGCGGTCGCCGGCATCACGCTCTGCTTCCCGCTCGGGTTGCTGCTGGCTCTCGGGCGGCGGTCCAAGCTGCCGCTGATCCGGTGGCTCAGCGTCGCCTACATCGAGCTGTTCCGCGGCGTCCCGCTGTACGTGCTGCTGCTGCTGGCGTTCTTCGTCGTGCCACTGTTCCTGCCCAGCCCCGACGCCTCGCCGAGCACCGTCGTGCGAGCGATCGTCGCCATCACGCTGTTCACCGCGGCCTACGTCGCCGAGATCGTGCGCGGCGGGCTGCAGTCGCTGCCCAAGGGGCAGACCGAAGCGGCGCAGGCGCTCGGGCTGTCGCCGGTCCGGCTGACGGCGCTGATCGTGCTGCCGCAGGCGCTGCGCAACGTGATCCCGGCGCTCGTCGGACAGTTCATCAGCCTGTTCAAGGACACCACACTTGCGGCGGCGGCGATGGGGCTGCTCGACGCGCTGAACGTCTCGGAGGCGGTCACCGGGCAGCCGGCGTTCCAGGGCCAAGGCCTGACCGCCGAGGTGTTGGCGTTCGTGATGTTGCTGTTCTGGATCGGCTGCATCACGATGAGCCGCGAGAGCCAACGGTTGGAACGACGACTGGGAGTGGGGCTGCGATGAGCGATGCCACCGATGCCGCCGAGGTGTTCGCTGACGCCACGCAGGTGGGCGAAGACCGGGAGGTGATGATCGAGCTCGACGGCGTGACGAAGCGGTTCGGGTCGTTCACGGCGCTCAGCGAGATCGACCTGCGCGTCGGCAAGCAGGAGGTGATCGTCGTGATCGGCCCGTCGGGGTCGGGCAAGTCGACGATGATCCGGTGCATCAACCGGCTCGAGGAGCACGACGAGGGCCGCATCGTCGTCGACGGCGTCGAGCTGACGAGGGACCTGCGCCACATCCAGGAGATCCGCAAGGAGACCGGGATGGTGTTCCAGCAGTTCAACCTCTTCCCCCACCTGACGGTGCTCGACAACGTGACGCTGGCCCCGCGCCAGGTCCGGCGGCTGCCCAAGAAGGAGGCCCGGGCCCTGGGCATGGAGCTGCTCGAGCACGTGCGAATCCCCGAGCAGGCCAAGAAGTACCCCGGGCAGCTGTCTGGCGGCCAGCAACAGCGGGTGGCGATCGCCCGGGCGTTGGCGATGCGGCCGAAGGTGATGCTGTTCGACGAGCCGACGTCGGCGCTCGACCCGGAGATGATCAACGAGGTCCTGGACACGATGAAGGACCTGGCCCAAGAGGGCATGACGATGATCGTGGTCACCCACGAGATGGGTTTCGCCCGGGAGGTCGCCGACCGCGTCGTGTTCATGGCCGACGGTCAGATCGTCGAGGTCGGCACGCCCGAGCACTTCTTCACCGACCCCCGCGAAGACCGCACCAAACTCTTCCTCAGCCAAATCCTGTAGTCACCGATCTGGGCGCGGACGTTCTCGATTCTGGGAACGTCCGCGCCCAGAAGGCGAAATGAGACGCTGCGCGCCCAGATCAGCGGCGGCGGGCTCGACGGCGGGTCGCCGGGCTGGGCAGCACCGGACGGCGGGGTTGGGCGGGGACGGCGATCGCATCGGGGCCGCCGATCTCGTCGGCGGTGAGCTCGACACCGTCCCGGTCGACGTCGTGCGGCTCGCTCGGGGCATCGACGACGACCTGGCCGTCGTCGCGCTTGGGACCCTCGTAGATGTCCCGGATGGCGATCATCGCCCCAGCCAGCGCGGCGCCGGCGGCGCCTCCGATCCGCCGGCCGTGGGCGATCGCGCTGCGGTCACGGGCCAGCTGGTTGGCCGCATGGACGCGGGCGCGGTCCTCGTCGGCCCGCTCGTCGACGTGGTCGTCGACCTGGTCGTCGCCGCCGCCGGTCATGCACGTCACGATACGACGACGGACGCGCCGAGGGCCACGAGGGCGATGACGACCCACGACGCAAGGCCGAGCGCCAGCGGCCGGCCGCCGAGGCGGCGCAGCCGGCCGAACGCCACCCCGCAGCCGAGTCCGAACATGCCGGCGGTGAGCAACGCCTGCTCGAGGTCCTTGGCCCGAGCCAGGGCGTCCTCGGACAGCCAGCCCGTCGCCCGCAGACCGATGGCGGCCAGGAAGCCGACGACGAACAGCGGCACCAGCGGTGTCTTGGCGCTGGTGGCGCCGGTGGCGGCGTGCTGGCGGCGCCGCCACAGGCCGACGCCGGCGACCAGCGGGGCCAGCAGGATGACCCGCGTCAGCTTGACCAGCAGGGCCGGAGCGAGCGACTCCTCGGCGTAGGCCGACGCGGTGGCCGTGACCTGACCGACGTCGTGCACGCCGGCGCCGGCCCAGGCGCCGAACTGCTCGGCCGACAGCCCGATGGCGTGCCCGACGGCCGGTAGCACGATGATCGACAGGCTGCCGCACAGCGTCACCAGCCCGATGGCGTAGGCGACCTCCTCCTCGTCGGCGTCGGCCAGCGGCTCCATCGCGGCGACGGCGGAGGCGCCGCAGATCGAGTACCCCGTCGCCACGAGGAGACCGAGCCCGTGGCTGACGCCCATCACCCGGGCCAGCAGCTGGATCCCGAAGAAGCTGGCCACCACTACGGCGACGACGGCCAGCGCGCCGACCACGCCGAGGTCGCGCACCTGGTCGAACGACAGCCGCAGGCCGAGCACGACGACGCCGGCGCGCAGCAGGCGCTTGGTGGCGAACGTGATGCCGGGCGTCAGGACGGGCCGGGTCAGCCCGACGTTGGCGACGATCA
This sequence comes from uncultured Acidimicrobiia bacterium, assembly GCA_963739975.1. GTDB lineage: Bacteria > Actinomycetota > Acidimicrobiia > Acidimicrobiales > Ilumatobacteraceae > JALZMG01. The sequence continues at coordinate 480,179 of CAVUCK010000005.1, read as the reverse complement.
CGCCGAGCACGACGCCTCCCACGAGCGGCGAGACGTCGACGACCGCCCCGAACAGGAAGGCGAGGACGACCGCGACGGCGACGAACGCCAACCCCGGCCCCACCCGCCACACCCCGTTCATCCGAGTGTTTGCGTGCATCCGAGTGTCACGTGCGGGAAGGCCCTGCGCCAAACACTCCCATGCAGGGAAACACTCGGATGGGATGGACCGGCGGTCAGACGATCCTCGACGTGGTGTTGCCCCAGTAGCGGTCGCGCAGGAGGCGCTTGTAGAGCTTGCCGGTCGGGAGGCGCGGCAGCTCGGCCTCGAAGTCGACCGAGCGCGGGCACTTGAAGTGGGCGAGTTGCTGGCGGCAGAACGCCAGCAGCTCGCGCTCCAGCTCGGGGCCGGCCTCGACGTCCGGCATCACCTGCACGACGGCCTTGACCTCCTCGCCGAGGTCGACGTTGGGCACGCCGATCACGGCCGCGTCCATCACCTTGGGGTGCGTGACGAGCAGGTTCTCGGCCTCCTGCGGGTAGATGTTCACGCCGCCCGAGATGATCATGTACGTCTTGCGGTCGGTGAGGTACAGGAACCCGTCGTCGTCGACGTAGCCAACGTCACCGACCGTCGAGCGCTGCCCCGACTCGTCACGGCTCTCGGCCGTCTTCTCGTCGTCCTGGTAGTAGGTGAAGTTCGTGGCGCCCTCGAACCACACCGTGCCCGTCGTGCCGGTCGGCACCGGGTTGGCGTCGTCGTCGAGGATCAGCAGCTTGCCGAGGATCGGCTGGCCGACCGTGCCCGGGTGGGCCAGCCACTCCTCGCTGTCGCAGAACGTGAAGCCGTTGGCCTCGGTGGCGCCGTAGTACTCGATGAGGATCGGCCCGAGCCACTCGATCATCGCTTGCTTCACCGGCACGGGGCACGGCGCCGCGGCGTGGATGATGATCTCAAGCGACGACGTGTCGTAGCGGCTGCGGACGTCGTCGGGCAGCTTGAGCATCCGACTGAACATCGTCGGGACGACCTGGCTGTGGGTGATCCGGTGCTGCTCGACCACCCTGAGGTACTCCTCCGGGTCGAAGCGCTCCATGATCACCGAGGTCGCACCGAGTCGCAGGGCGATGGCCACCGATGCCTGCGGCGCCGAGTGGTAGATCGGCGCCGGCGACAGGTACACCATGCCCGGCCGCATGCGGAACATGTTCGTGATGAACTGCATCACCGGCAGCTGCTCGCTCGGGTGCACCTCGGGCAGCGGGCGCAGGATGCCCTTTGGGCGTCCCGTCGTGCCGGACGAGTACAACATCGCCGCTCCGAGCTGTTCGTCGTCGACCGCCGTGGCGGGATGCGCGGCGATGGCCGCGTCATACGGCCGGAACGGTCCGATCTCCCGGTCGGCGTCGATGCACAGGAACACCTCGACCTTTGGCGTCTTCGCCGCTGCCGCCTCGGCGATGTCGACCTTGGCCACCGATGTGATGAACACCTTTGCATCGCAGTTGTCGACGACGTAGGCGACCTCGTCGGGCGTCAGGTACGAGTTGATGCAGGTGTAGTAGAGGCCCGTGCGCTCGGCCGCGGCCATCGTCTCGAAGTACCGCAGATGGTTCTCGAGGAACATCGCCACGTGGTCGCCGCGCCGCAACCCGGCCGCCCGGAAGAGGTGCGCCAGTCGATTGGCGTTCGCTTCGAACTCGGCGAACGTCAACGCATCCCCCGAGCCGGCCATCACCAGCGCCGGTTGGTCGGGATGCTCCGCTGCGTACTTCCCCGGGTACATGCAGGCGCACCGTAGCGAATGCGTTTCGGTCAGTCGCCGGTGAGCCAACGCACCGGATCGAACCCGTCGATCGTCATCGTGCGCGGGCCATCGTCCAGGGCGGCGAGCTGCAACGTCCGGCCGGACACCGCGCCAGGGCCGCTGGCAACCACGTAATCGCCACCTGCCGTCGCCAGAACGCGCATCGTGCGGATGTCGTGGACGAGCCGCAGCCCGTCCGGCTCGTCGACGCGCAACTGGAAACCGTCGGAGTACAGCCCGAGGTACGGCTCCACAGCGGCCGGATCGACCGGCTCGGTGCGCGCCGCCAGGTCGGCTCGATTGCTGATGCCGGAGGTCCGCAGCTCGGCCAGGGTGGCTGGCACGTTCTCGTTCAGCCCGAACAGGAGGCGCAGGAAGAAGCTCTCGACCGAGAACGTGAACGCGCCGGAGATGGCCGGCTCGACGTTGGTCAACACGACGAACCCGACCTGCTCGACGGGCAGGAACCCCATCAGCGATCCGAATCCGTCGATGCCGCCGCCGTGCCACAGCAAGTGGCGCCCGTCGTCGAAGGTCTGGTCGAACCAGCCGAGGCAGTACCGCAACTCCACCGTGTCCGGAAGGAGCACCGCGGGCAGCGCGTTCAAGCCCTCGGCGGGCACCGTGATGCCGGGCTGGTGGGTGCGCACGAGGTTCTCCTCGGACACGACACGCGTCCCGTCGGGGTTGACGCCGCCCTGCATCTGCGTGATCACGTACCGGGCCATGTCGGTGCTGCTGGCGATCGCGCTGCCGGCTGGGCCGAGACCGTCGATGCTGATGAACGGCGCCCGTTCCTGCACACCGAACAAGTCCTCATCGCAGCCAGTGGCGTGGTCGGCGGCGAACGGCCGCGGGTCCGCCTCGACCGACGCGCCGGCCATCCCGATCGGGTCGAACACCAAGCGTCGAAGGTCGGCGGCGTACGTTGCCTCCAACGCCTCAGGCACCGTGCCGTCGGCGAGCATCGCGACGAACGGGGCGGCCGCGACCAACGTGTTGTTGTAGTAGTACTCGCTGCCTGGTGGCCCGATCACGGTCAAGTCGGCGATCGAGCGCAGCAGGCGGCGGGCGTCGTAGCCGCCACCGCTGACGAAGAACTCGAAGGTCACCGCCTCGGCAACGCCCGTGGCCATCCCGAGGAGGTCGCTCACCTTCAGCCCGTCGGTCAACTCGGGCGTGGGGGCCCGGAACTCGGGCCACAGCTCGATCACCGGCGTGTCCCACGACAGGCGCCCGTCGTCGACGTAGCGGGCCATCAGCATCGACGTCATCGACTTCGTGTTCGATGCGATGCGGAACTGGGTGTCGACGGTGACCGCCTCGTCGTCGTCGATTCCGCGGACGCCGAACCCCTCGTTGAAGACGATCTCCCCGCCCTGCACGAGCGCAACGGATGCGCCGACCACGCCGAAGTCCTCCACCGCAGCCGCCACCTCGGCGCGAAACGTCTCGAGCACCTCGTCCGAGATCGTGACCGGGCTGGGCGCTGGCCGGCTGGTCGCCGTCGATGCACCCGCGGTCCCAGCTGGGGTGCTCGCGGCTGAGGTCGCCGGCGTTGCCGTGGTGGCGCCGGCAACCGACGTACCGGGTGCGGCGTCGTCGTCGCCGGCCGTGCACGCGGCGGCGACCGCGGTCAGCGAGATGGCGCCACCCGCGGCGAGCACTTCGCGTCGCGTCCGGGGCCTCATGTGGCCGCCATCCTCCCACGCCTGCGTGCCCCTGCGGCGGGTCCACTACGCAGCGAACACACACCGAGCTCTCACCGGGAACCCAGGGACGCATTGGTACCGTCTCAGCCTCGCCGACCGCAGCGATCACGGGAGTCTGTGACCATGCCACCCTCCGTCGATACGGCCCAATACGCCCGCCCCAACAGCCCGATGGACGACGCCCGCACGGCCGAGCAGGTCGAGCGGATCTTCTTCGAGCTGCGCAAGGTGATCGTCGGGCAGACCCGGCTGCTCGAGCGCATGCTCGTCGGCCTGCTGGCCCGTGGCCACTGCCTGCTCGAGTCGGTCCCCGGCCTCGCCAAGACGCTGGCCGCCGAGACGCTGGCCAACGTCGTCGGCGGCACGTTCGCCCGCATCCAGTTCACGCCCGACCTGCTGCCGTCCGACATCGTCGGCACGCGCATCTACCGCGGCAGCAGCGAGCGCTTCGACGTCGAGCTCGGCCCGGTGTTCGTCAACTTCCTCCTGACCGACGAGATCAACCGGGCGCCGGCCAAGGTCCAATCGGCGCTGCTCGAGGTCATGCAGGAGCACCAGGTGACCATCGGCGGGATCACCCACCCCGTGCCCACACCGTTCTTCGTCGTCGCCACGCAGAACCCGATCGAGAGCGAAGGCGTCTACCAGCTGCCGGATGCCCAGCGGGACCGCTTCATGATGAAGATCGTCCTCGACCACCCGACGGCCGCCGAGGAGCTGACGATCATCGACCGGATGGCCGTCAACCCGCCGCACGCCGGCCAGGTCGTCAACCTCGACGAGCTCATCGCGCTGCAGCGTCGGTCCGATGCGGTGTTCGTCGACCGCAGCGTCGCCCAGTACTCCGTCGACCTCGTGCAGGCCACGCGCAACCCGTCGTGGTTCGGGCTCAGCGAGCTCGATTCGTCGATCGGCCTGGGGGCCAGCCCGCGGGCGAGCATCAACCTCGTGCGCGGCGCCCGGGCCCTGTCGTTGATCCGCGGCCGCACCTACGCCACGCCACAGGACGTGTTCGACGTCGCTCCCGAGGTGCTGCGCCACCGCCTGCTGCTGACGTACGACGCGCTGGCCCGCGAGGTCACGCCGGACCACATCGTCAACCGGATCCTCGAATCGGTGCCCGCCACCTGGGTGTCCCCCAAGCCGAACGACGCGCTGGGTTGATGGCTCGCTTCGCTCCTCGTGTCGAGTCGCCGAGGCTGACGACCGCTCGCTTCGCTCGCAAAGCCGGGCAAGGCCGGCCTGAACTCCCCCTCACTGCGGTCGGGGGCCGAACCGTCGATGCCTGACCTCGGTCCCCCGCAGATCGGGTGGCCGGCCGGACCACCCACCGAGCACGTCCACGAGCTCGTCCGTTCGCTCGAGCTGACGATCAACCGCCGCCTCGACGGCGCGCTCCACGGCAACCACCAGGGCCTCACGCCGGGCCACGGCAGCGAGCCGGGTGAGGCCCGGGTGTACCAACCAGGCGACGACGTTCGGCGGATCGACTGGAACGTCACGGCGCGCACGATGGAGACCCACGTGCGCGAGCAGATCGCCGACCGCGACCTGGAGGCCTGGCTGGTCGTCGACACGTCGGCAGCGATGCGCTTCGGGACGACCACCGCCGACAAGGCGCAAGTGGCGCTGGCCGCCGCCGCCGGCGTCGGCTTCCTGACCGCCCGCAACCAGAACCGCCTCGGCGCCGTGCTGGTCGCCGGGCCGCACCTCAAGGTCGTGCCACCCAGGTTCGGGCGCGACCAGGTGCGGGCCGTGCTCAGCGCCATCGCCACGTCGCCGCCATCTGAGGGCGCCGGCCCGTCCGACCTCGCCGCAGCGATCGACCGCGTGGCCGCCGTCTGCCGGCGCCGTGGCTTCGCCGCCGTGATCTCCGACTTCGCCGGCGACGCGTGGGTCGATCCGCTGGCCCGGCTCGGCCTGCGCCACGATCTGCTGGCGATCACGATCCACGACCCGCGCGAGCTCGATGTGCCACCGGTCGGGCTGATCGAGGTCGTCGACCCGTCGACGGGCCGACGCCGCGAGGTGCGGGTCACGGCCGATGTGCAGCGCCGCTACGCGGTCGCCGCGGCCGAGCTGGTCGAGCAGCGCAACTGGGGCATCCGCCGCTCGGGCGCCGACCTCATCGAGCTGGCGACCGACGGCGACTGGCTCGGCGCGCTGGTGACCCACGTCCGCCGGCGCCGTGTCCAGGCCGTCAACGCCCAGGTGCTCAGAAGGTGACCGCGGCGACGTTCCTCAACGGTGGCCGGCTGTGGTGGCTGCTCGTGGTGGTGGCGCTGGCCGCCGGCTACGTCGTGGTGCTGCGCTGGCGGCGGCGGGCAACGGTCCGCTTCACCCAGGTCGACCTGCTCGACCGCGTCGCCCCGTCACGACCGGGCTGGCGGCGCCATGTCGTTGCCATCCTCCAGCTGGCCGGCCTGGCCGCCGGCGTGGTCGCCATCGCCCGGCCGATCACGACATCCGTCGAGCGGACGGAGAGCGAAGGGCGCATCCTGCTGCTGTTCGACGTGTCGCTGTCGATGATGGCCACCGACGTCGATCCGGACCGGCTGGAGGCCGCCAAGCAGGCGGCCCGGGACTTCGTCGAGCGGGTCGAGCCCGACGTCGAGATCGGGCTGATCTCCTTCAGTGGGGCGGTCGGCGTGGAGGTGTCGCCGACGCTGGATCGGGAGGCCATCGATCGCGGCATCGACGGGCTGGAGCTCGCCGAGTCGACGGCGATCGGCGACGCCCTTGCCAGTGGCGCCACGCTGCTGACCCGTCTGGCCGAGGACTCCGACATCGAGCCGGCCGACGGCGAGGAGGAGCTGGCGCCTGGGGCGATGGTCCTGCTCAGCGACGGCGAGACCACGGTCGGCCGGCCCACCGAGGAGGGCGGCCAGGCGGCCGCCGACGCCGGGGTCCCGGTGTTCACCATCGCCTTCGGAACGGCCGACGGCACGATCGAGGACCCCGAGACCGGCGACACGATCCCGGTGCCAGTGCGACCGGGGCCGCTCGAGGACGTCGCCGACGCGACGGGCGGCGTGGCCTACGAGGCGGCGAGCAGCGCCGAGCTGGAGGACGCCTACGGTCGCATCCAGGACTCGCTCGGCGACACGCTGGGCGAGCAGTTCGAGGTCGTCTCCGAGCTGACGTGGCGATGGGCGGCGATCGCCCTCGTCCTCCTCGCCGCCGCCTGGGCCTTGAGCCTGTGGTGGTTGCGAGGCATGGTCTAACGAGGTGCTCTTCTCCTGAGGGGTTGCCGCCTGCGGACGGAGGTCCAAACCCTCGGGGGCGTGAGTCGCGCGACCGTCAGTCCAGGAGGCCGCGCAAGGTCTCGACCGTCTTGACCGGGTCTGGGCCGACGGGCGTGATCGACAGGTGCGTGACGCCGGCCTGGCGGTAGGCGGCGATCCGCTCGGCGACGTGGGACTCGGGACCGACCAGGTTGGTGCTGGCCAGCAGCTCCCTGGGGACTGCGGCCGCGGCCTCCTCCTTGCGCCCCGAGAGGTACAGGTCCTGGATCTCGGTCGCCTCGTCGACGTAGCCGTACTTCTTGGCGATCGTGTTGTAGAAGTTCTTGTCGCGCGCCCCCATCCCGCCGATGTACAGCGCCGACGTGGGCCGTGCCATGTCGAGCACCCGGTCGGCACCGTCGCCGGCGTACTCGTCGCCGATCGCCACCATCCCGCCCGCCGAGATCTGCAGGTCCCCGAGCGACGGGTCGCGGTCGGCCATGCCGGCGCGCAGGTCGTCGCCCCAGACCTGCTGGAACTTGTCCGGGTCGAAGAAGATCGGCAGCCACCCATCAGCGTGGCGGGCCGTGGCGGCGACGCTCTTGCCCATCAGGCTGGCCCAGAACACCGGGATGTCGGCCCGCTTCGGATGGTTGATCAGCTTGAGCGGCTTGCCGAGCCCGGTGCCCTGGCCGGCGGGCAGCGGGACCTGCACGGTCAGGCCGTCGTACACGACCGGCTCGCGCCGCCACAACATCCGGCACACGTCGATGTACTCCCGGATGCGCGGCATCGGGTGCTCGTACGGGACACCGTGGAACCCTTCGATGACCTGCGGTCCCGACGCCCCGAGTCCGAGCACGAAGCGCCCGTCGCTGACGTAGTCGCATCCGGCGGCGGTCTGCCCGATGGCGGAGGCCGTGCGCGAGAACACGTTGATGATCCCGGTCCCGATCTCCAGCCGATCGGTCTTGGCGGCGAGGAAGCCGACCTGGCTGATGGCGTCGTACGTGTAGGCCTCGGGGATCCACACGAGGTCAAGGCCGGCCTTCTCCAGCTCCTGAACGCGCGTCACGTCGGCGTGGAAGTCGCCCGAGTAGTTGATCATCATCGCCAGCTTCATGGCCGGCGACCGTACCCCTGTCGAGCGTTCAAACGAGCCCCGAGCGCGGTCAGCCGTTCAAGTTGCCGGACCGGAACCCCTCGAGGTCCAGGGTCACGTACCGGTAGCCCGCGGCGCGGACGGCGGCGACGATCGCCGCGCGGTTCTCGACCACCAGCGGGAGGTCGGCCAGCTCGACCTCGATGCGCGCCGTGTCGCCGTAGTGGCGGACGCGCACCTGGGTGAGGCCGACCCCCCGCAGCGCCGATTCGGCCCGGTCGACCATGGACAGCAGCGGCACCGTCACCTCGGTGCCGTAGGGGACGCGGCTGGCCAGACAGGCCGCCGCCGGCTTGTCCCACGTCCGCAACCCAAGACGGCGCGACGCCAGGCGCACGTCGGCCTTGGTGAACCCCGCGGCGACCAACGGGAACACTGCCCCACCTTCCGCAGCGGCCCGCTGGCCTGGTCGGTGATCGGCGAGGTCGTCGACGTTCACGCCGAGCACGATCCGTGCCGCCTCGGCGTCGGCGATCGGCGTCAGCACGTCCATCAGCTCGGACTTGCAGTGGTAGCAGCGGTCGAGGTCGTTGGCCCGGTAGGCGGCGCGGGCCATCTCGTCGGTCTCGACAGCCGTCCAGCGCAGGCCCCACTCGGCGGCCAGCCGGCGGCAGTCGTCGCGCTCGTCGCCGGCCAACGACGGCGACACGGCCGTGACGGCGTGGGCCCGGCCCCCGCCGAGCGTGCGCTGGGCGACGGCGGCGAGGAAGGCCGAGTCCGCGCCGCCGCTGAACGCCACGACGACCCGGTCGAGCTGGACCAGCTCGGCCTCGAGGGCAGCCACCTTGGCGTCGACCACGAAGGGAGTGTGCCACGCCGCGTTCACGGCGCAACCGGCGACAACTCCTCGGTGCCCACGGTGCGGCGGGTCGACCGGCGCTCGGCGATGCCGACGATCCCGGCTGCGGCGAGCACGACGACCGCCGGTTCGGCCGGCGCCCGGATGCGGTGGGCGCCGTAGAACAGGATCGCCGTGATCAGCACGGCAACGATGGGAACAGCCAGCCACCACCTCGCCCGAGAGCGTTCGGCCGCGCCATCACCCGACCGCCCCAACGCCCGCCAGCCGACGACCGCGGCGGCGGCCACCAGCCACCAGCAGACGATCCCGGCCCACACCGCCCACTCCGCCTTCTCCTCCCCGAGGTCGAGGGCGACGAGCGAGCCGAGGCCATAGACATCGACCAGCCGCCCGACCCGGGCCAGGACGACGATCGGCACCCGACCGAGGTGGTCCGTGATGTAGTCGACGGCTTGCTCCCGGCGAGCCAGCGACGGCACCGACGCGTCGACCATGCCGACGGGCGGCAGTTCCCCGAGACAGCGCAGGTCCCATCCGCCGATGTCGTCGTAGTACGTGGAGTCGCAGTTGGCCCCGAGCAGCGTGGTGCCGTCGTTGGTGGTGAGCAGCACGGGCTCCTCGAACCGGCTGAGGTTGTAGAGGCTCCACGGGGCGATCACGAGGATCGCCGCGGCGAGGATGTTGACGGGCATCAGGGCGCGGCGCCGCTGACCGGCCGATCGCCACCACGCCAGGACGGCGAAGCCGACGGCGAGCAGCGCCAGCTCGCTGCGGGTCAGCGCGGCGAGGCCGACGACGGCACCGAGCGCGGCGGCGCGGCCGAGACTCGGACGTTCGTCGAAGCGCAGCGCCAGCAGGAGCGCGACGGCGGTCAACAGGCAGGCCAGGGACTCGGACATGACCACTGAGTCGTTGATCCACAGGTTCGGGTAGATGGCGGCGATGGCGGCGGCGAGCAGGCCGACGGCCGGCCCGGCGAGCCGCCGCCCGACCAACCCGATGACCGCCACGAGGGCGATGCCGAGGAGCGTCGTGGCGAGGCGCTGCCACGGGGCGAGGTCGCCCGGCAGCAGGCTCCACGGCGTCAGGTACAGGGAGGTCAGCGGACCGTGCTCGGCTCCCGGCAGCTCGGTCAGCCCGTCGCGGAACCAGTCGCCCTCGCTGTTCCGGCCGGCCTGGATGACGTAGTACAGAGAGTCGTTGAGCTGGATCGCATCGTCGACCTTGACGAACAGCAGATACCCGAGGCGCCACAACGCGGCGGCGATCGTGATGCCGATCAGTCCCCGCCGAAACGCCCGTTCTGGCGGTCCGAATCGACTCACAACGGCCGGTTGCGACGGCCAGAACGGAGTGGTCACGGGCGGATGAGCATGAGCAGGTCCCACTCCAGCTCGGGGACGCGGCGGCCACTGGCGGCGAACACGATGCTCGGGACGCGGCCCTCCAGCCAACCCATCGTCTGCGCCGCGAGGCCGACCGCCCAGCGAGCCGTCTCGAAGACCTTCCACCACTGGTAGCGGTCCTCGTCGTACGTGCCGCCGGCGCGCTCGTAGCCGGCGACGTACGGCGCCCGGTCGGCGAACCCGCCGATCTCCCGCTCGTCGTTGCGGAAGCGCCACATCCGCAGCGACGGCCACGCCAGGTCCTGCATCGGGTCGCCGGCGGCCAGCGCGCCCTCCCAGTCGAGCACGGCGCGCAGGCCGTCCTCGCCGACGATGATGTTCCCGTTGCGCACATCGGTGTGCAGGATCGAGACGCGGTTGGGTGGCTCCGGCCGCCGGCGCTCCAGCCACCGCAGGCCGAGCTCGAGCGCCGGACGCCGCTGCGGCAGCAGGTCGACGGCCTCCACGAGCGCCGCCAGCGCGGCGCCGCACGGGTCCTTGGCGTCGAGCTCGCGCAGCGGCACCGTCACGGCGGCCGGGTCGACGGCGTGCAGGCGGGCCAACGACTCGCCGAGTTGGTCCGCCACCAGATCGCCGTTGCCCGTCTCCTCCACCAGTCGCAGCACCCGGCGCGGCACGGTCTCGCCGGCCACGAAGTCCGAGATCATGAACGGTCCGCCGACGAGCTCGCCGTCGGTCCGCGAGAGGTGCACGTGCGGGACGAGCACGCCGGCCGACTCGGCGAGCAGGCGCACGCCGGCTTCGGCCTCGACCTCGTTGAGCAGCGTCTCGCCGGTCGGCACGATCGTGGCCACCAGCCGGCGCCGCTCGCCGTCGCCGACGCGTGCGTCGAACAGGACGTTGTGGCGGCGGGCGCCGGCCGTCGTCGTCGACAGGTCCGACACCTCGACCGCGGATCCCCACGCCTCCGTCAGGTACGTCGCCAGGCCGGCGGCGACGTCGACATCGGCCATCAGTGGCCCTCCCAGCGGTCGTGGCCCGGCTTGGCCACGGCGAGGTCGAGGCGGGCGATCTCGACGAGCACCGGCCATGCCGCCCGCTCGAGCTCCTCGTCGTCGTCGCAGCGCAACCGCTCGGCGAGGGCGGCCGACGGGTCGTCGACGTCGGCACCGACCAGCGCCGTCAGCAACTCGTGCTCACGGCTGTCGGCATCGGGACCGAGGCGCAGCTCGCGCTCGACCAACCTGGCCAGGTGGGCGGCGACGCGCACCGGGTGCTGCAGCTCCGGCGGCACGGCCACGAGCACCTGCTCGTCGAGCAGCCGGGCGACGGCGGCCAGGAGCGTCGGCGCGTCCGGTTCGAACTGCATCACGCAACCGTTCGCTCGCTTGGCTTCACCGTTAGCTCGGGGCGGTGCCCGGGACGCTCGCTCACCGTCGCTAGTCGGCGGCCGCCGTGGCCCGGTCCCGGCCGGTGACGGTGTCCACGCCCTTCGGAGCCTGCTGCGACATGAAGCCGAACATGTAGCCGGCGACGCGGCGCATCTGGATCTCCTCGGCGCCCTCGGTGATCCGGTACCGCCGATGGTGGCGGTAGATGTGCTCGAACGGCTTGTGCCTTGAGTAGCCGAGCCCGCCGTGCACCTGCATCGCCCGGTCGGCGGCCTCGCAGCACAGCCGGTTCGACCAGTAGTTGCACATCGACACCTTGTCGGACACCGAGAACGCGCCCTGCGTGTCCATCAGCCACGCCGTCTTGTGGATCAGCGCCCGGAGCATCTCGCACTGGGTCTGCAGCTCGACGAGCGGGAACTGGATCGCCTGGTTCGTGGCGAGGGGCTTGCCGAACGGCTTGCGCTCCTTGGCGTAGGCCACGGATTCGTCGATGCAGAACTGCGCCGCCCCGAGGCTGCCGGCGGCCTGGCGGATGCGGTTCTCGTTGAAGAAGTGCTGGACCACGCCGAGGCCGCGACCTTCTCCGCCGAAGATCGCCGAGTCGGGCACGCGCACGTCGGTCAGGGAGATGTGGGCGTGGTCGGTCGGCATGTTGAACGTCCACAGGTACTCCTCGACCTTGAAGCCGGAGCTGTTGGTCGGGGTGAGGAACGCCGTGATGCCGCGGCCGTCGCCTGGCTCGCCGCTGGTGCGGGCGAAGATCAGGTCGTACTGGGCCTTGTGGATGCCCGTGTTCCAGGTCTTCTCGCCGTTGATCACCCAGTCGTCGCCGTCGCGCACGGCACGCGTCTCCATGTGCGTGGCATCCGAGCCGTGCTGTGGCTCGGTGATCCCGAAGGCGAAGCCGCGCCGGCCCTCGGCCAGGTCGTCGACCCACTCGGCCTTCTGCTCGTCGGTGCCGTACTCCAGCATCAGCAGCAGACCGACGTTGTTGCCGACGATCGAGTGCTCGTTCTGCAGGTCGTTGTGCAGCCCGAGGCCCTTGGCGGCGAGGTGCTCGCGGATCACGGCCATGCCGAGGTTGGTGCCGTCCTTGCCGCCGTACTCCTTGGGAAACGGGTAGCGGTAGTGGCCGGCGGCGTCGGCTCGGCGGCGGGCCTCGCGCAGCAGCGCCTCCCACTCCTCGTTGGGCAGCCCGCCACGGTCCCAGTCGGTGCGGGCGTCCTCGCGCCGGTGGTCGAAGAAGCGGATGTTGTCGTCCTGTTGCTCGAGCGGCTTGATCTCCCGCTCGATGAACTCGTCGAGCTCGGCAAGGTAGGCGACCAGTTCGGGCGGTATCGCATGGTCCACGCCGGCCAGCGTGTCACGCCCGACGGTTCTCAAGCGTTTTCAGGGGTCCCAGATCTGGGCCCAGATCCTCAGGAGAACCGTGACGGGCGCCGTCAGTGGCACGCCCACCACAGGAAGTAGACGGAGCCGACGCCGGCGCCGGCGAGGCCGGCCAAGGCGAGCAGCACCTGGCTGGCGCTGCGCGGCTTCACGACGTTCTCGGCCAGCGTGTAGAGGCTGAGGAGCACGACGATGGCCAGCGTGACGTGGAGCAGGAACGCCAGGCCGATCCCGAAGATGACCCCCGCTCGCCACCGGCCCCACCACAGCAGGGTGGCGAGGACGACCGGCACGGCCGCCGCCATCAATCCGCCGTACAGCAGTTCCAGCCCCCACGGTCGGTCCTTCCACATCCAGGGCAGTGCATCGCGGCAGTCGAAGAAGTCGACCGTGGCCAGACCGCCGAGAACGACGATGGCCAGCGTCGTGACGGCGATCACGAAGCGCCACCACCACCGCTGCACGAAGCCAGGCGACGACCAGGCCGAGGCCACGGCGACGGCCGTCCACACCAGCCACCGCCGGAGGATGCTGGTGCCGAGCTCGCCTCATGCCGTCGCGGAAGATGCGGTCGGCCGGCGACCCGGTCGACGGTCGGGACCGATGTGCGTGCGTGGCTCGTCGCTGACCGAGGATCAACCCGTCGTGCACCAGCGCCGCCGGCAGGTGACTTGACCCGTCTGCGGCACGAGCCACGTGAACAGCGTCGGCACCGACGTCAGGTCGGAGTGGAACGTGTCCAGACCGACGGGACGAGGAAGACCCCGAGCTCGGGGTCCGAGTAGCCGATCCGCGTGCGCAGCAGGAACGTTTCGTCGCCGCGATCGTCGAGCACGCGCTCGAGCAGGATCTCCGGCCGGTCGTCGACGGTGCCGCGGTCGAAGAACGTCCGGGTCGATGCCCAACGGCCGGTCGATGCGTCCGACAGCGAACGGTCCGGGCTGGCGCTCGACGACGCGCAGCGCCTGGGCGACGGTGAGTCGACGCTCGGCCAGCGCGTCGCCGAGCGGCGACCGAGCAGCGCGTCCAGCTCGGCGTCGCTGATCGGCGCCAGGTCTGACCTCATGTCAGAACCTCACCGCGACCGGTGAGATGGACCCTCTACTCCGGCGGGACCTGTGGGACGAAGCCACCTGGAACCACGACGACCTCCACGGGGTGCCCTTCGATCACCTGCGGTACTCGGGGTCTGGCCGACGTGTCGGTCACGGCGACGAACACTACGTCCGCCCCTTCGGCGTTCAATCCGGTCCATGTTGCCGTCACTCCGTCGATCGACAGCAGGTCGGCCTGATTCCGCTCCAGCACACCGTCCAGCACCGTCAGATCGGGTCGCGGCGGGGGTACGAACTCACCTATCGCGGCATCCTCGACAACAGCCTTCGGCTCTTCGAACTGGTCCACGGGGGCGTACCTCCTCGCTCGCCCCAATCTACCGCCACGGCGGCAGACGACAGGGAGGCGGACGGCTTCTCGCCCGCCCCGATCTGGCGATGGCGCCGCCGGTCGCGGCGATGGCTGTGGCGGCCAAGACCAGTGCCACCCTCCATCCTGCGCTCATGCCCACTTCGACGTCGCCGCACTCGGCCCGGTTCCCGATCGGCCGAGTCCCGGCTCGTCGTTTCGCCGTCGTGACGCCGACCGGCCGAGCGTCAGGTGTAGAGGTTGACGTCGAGGAGGTGGGTCACCCAGGGCATCGGACTGGCGATCGTGTAGCCGCCACCGCCGGCGAACAGCAGCCCGGTCGGCGGAAGTCCGGCTTCCCACTTCCAGATCGACGATCCCGAGTCGCCGCCAGCGGAGAAATTGCCGCTGGCCGCTTGGACGACCATCTGGCCGACGAAGAACGCTGTCCCGACGCCGTAGTTGACATAGCCAGACCAGTTGATCGACACGATCCGACCCTGCGTGAGCTGCGTGGTACGGCCGGTCTTGCCGACCGTCCACCCGAGCTGTGGGTACACCGGGTTGCTTCCGATCCGGAACAGCTGGTAGCTGCCGCCGGACGGGTAGATGAGCTCGCGCCGCACCCGGTCCGGCCAGCACCACCCCGTTGCCGCGTCCACGTAGTTCCGCGCGCCGCCGAACTGGATGGGAACGAACCGCTCGAGGATCGCGATCTGATCGGCGGGATGGGTCCCACCGTCGTAACGGCCGGGCTGGATGATGCTGTCACCGAAGGCGGCGTTGTTGGA
Source organism: uncultured Acidimicrobiia bacterium (assembly GCA_963739975.1). Lineage (GTDB taxonomy): Bacteria > Actinomycetota > Acidimicrobiia > Acidimicrobiales > Ilumatobacteraceae > JALZMG01. Next base: position 465,168 of record CAVUCK010000005.1, on the reverse strand, counting down.
GTTGGCGAGCACGTGGTTGTTGGAGAGGACCATCAGCCGTGCGTTGCGGGGCGCACTGCGACCCACGCAGAGACAGCCGATCGTCCCAGCGGTGATCTTGACATGGCCGACCGAGACCCCACCTGGAGCGGGTCGAATCCGGAACCGGTGAGGCTGAGCATCGAACTGGCCCGAACGGCGCACCGTGATCGGCATGTCCCCGGCGGCCTGCACGCCGAGCCCATCCACCACCACTGCTCGGACCTCTTCGACGGTGCTGGGTTCAGCCACGTACACGTTGAGCGTCGGCTGCCCGGGCGGGCCATCCCCCGGCTCACCCAATCCGATCGCGACGCCCTCGACGTTGGCGGGACCGCCGCCACCGTCGGTCAGCGAGTCCATGCTGCGAACGGCGCTCGTGGCTCGGTCCTGGTGCAGGAGTGCGTCCTCCAGGGCGGCGTGCGCGTCGAGGAGCTGTGTGGAAACGCCGCTCAGCGCCTGAGGATCTGGAGCGAAGGCCGCCTGCTCGCCTTCGGCGGTTGCGGGCGGTACCGCGAACTGGGTGCCGGCGGTCTCTTCGGACTGCTGCCGCGTCGTCGGTCGGCGTCTCGAACTGGTTCTCGGATCCGGAACTGGACATTGCGACTCCCTCCTGTCGCGTGCATCAACTGCACGTGACCAGATCGAATCAAGCACACCCGCGTCGGCATGGCTGTCGTTCAGGCGTCGTCGGTTTGTCTGCTCGCCCGTCGTTCCGGCGTCACTTGCGAGCGCGCTGGCGCACGGCAGTCACGACGACGAGGTGGACCGGGTGCCGCCGCAGCCGCGAACGGCGTCCCGTTAGGCGATCCGCGACGGGTGGCGTCCGCTGCAGCAAGCCACTGCGGTCGAGACCAGCTCGACGAGCCCGGGAGACGGAACCAGCCCCATGCAGTCGCCGAGAAGGGAGGAGAACAGATCGAACTGTCGCTTGGCCTCGTACACGTTGCCCTCTGCGAGGTGGGCCTCGATGAGGGTTCGTTGCGCGCTCTCCCGGAGCGGCTCGGCGGCCACCGCGGCTTGCGCCGCATCGATCGCCTGTCCGTGACGTCCTGTTGCCGACAGTCGCACGCACAGAACCTCCAACGCGTGGATGCGAAGCTGCCGAAGTCGCTCGCGTTCGAACAGGACCCAGTCCTCGTCCCAGTCCGGCAACAGGTCCCCGGCCAGGAGGAGCGGACCGGGATCGATGGTGGGAAGTTCGTCCGAGCCGATCAGAATCCTGGCGGCCGACTGGACCACGTGCAGATCGACCGCCACGGCCGAACCGAGCGCCAGGTGGTTCCCGCTGCAGACGATGGCCGGAATCTCCGCCTGATGGAGTCGCCACAGCGCCGTTCGCAGGTTGGCGCTGGCGCGATCCTCGCTCGTGTCCGGCCACAGCATCGTCGAGACCGTCGAGCGGAGCTGTCGGCGCTGACGGACCGCGAGGAACGCAACCACGCGTCCCGCATTCACCGGCATTGGCAGCAGACGCGGCCCCGCGCGCAGCTCGAAGCCGCCCAGCACGAACAGCGCGAGCTGATCCGCGCTCACGTCCAAGGGCTCCGGCTCCGCCGGCGGCACGGGCGTCGGCCGGTCCGCCAGATGAACGCTCGCGCCGTGGCGCTCGCGACCACGTCTCGTACCTCAGCGCAACGGAGGAGAGACTCTCCTGGACGAGTATGCGGGTGGATGGTCGACAGCAGCGGGCAGCGTGCTTCCACGAGCGTGATCATCGTCCGCTATTGGCTCGACCCGGGCGGATTCAGAGCGAGGATCATGTTCGGGCCAGCGGAGTCGGTGGTCGTCGGGTCAGTTGACGCCCTCTGTGAAGTCCTCCGCCGCCAGCTCGAGGCTCTCGGCTCATGACCGGTCTGATGGGCCGCTGGCCTCGACCGTCTCCGCTCGCCGGAGGTTCGGCTCGCCGCCTCGATTGGATCGGTGGACGCGGGACTCGCGCACCCTCCCTCCCTCCCTCCCCCTTCCGACCACGATCGAGGAAAGCGGACGCGCGTCGTGTCAGCGTCACAGCGTGTACCGCCCGAAGGGAGTATCGCTTCCCAGCTACGACACCCGGCGGTCGCGGCCGGCCCAATAGGGCTCGCGCAGGTCCTTCTTCAACACCTTGCCGCTGGGGTTGCGCGGGAGCGCCTCGACGAAGTCGACGCTCGTCGGGCACTTGAACTTGGCCAGCCGCTCTCGGCTGTAGGCGATGATCTCGTCCGCCGACGGCTCGGCGCCGGCGACGGCGACCACGACCGCTTTGGCCGTCTCGCCCCACTTGTCGTGGGGCACGCCGATCACGGCAACGTCGGCGATGCCCGGATGGGCCATCAGGACGTTCTCGACCTCGGCCGGGTACACGTTCTCGCCGCCGGACACGATCATGTCCTTCACCCGGTCGTGGATGTAGAGGTAGCCGTCCGCATCGAGGTAGCCGAGGTCGCCGGACCGGAACCAGCCCTCGGGGTCGATCGACTCGGCGGTCGCCTCGTCGTTGTGCCAGTAGCCCTTCATCACCTGCGGACTGCGCACCCAGATCTCGCCGACCTCGCCCGTCGGCACGTCCTCGCCGGTCTCGGGCCCGACGATGCGCAGCTCGACGCCGGGGCCGGCCCGGCCGCACGACCGCAGCAGGTGGCGCTTCGGACCGGTCGGGTCGTGGTCCTCCGGCGAGAGGTTGACGATCGCCCCCGTGGTCTCGGTCAGCCCGTAGGCCTGCCAGAACTTGCACCCGAGCATGGCAACGCTCTTGGCCAGCACCTCCTCGCTGATCGGGGACGCCCCGTAGACGACGACGCGCAGCGATGAGTAGTCGGCCTGGTCGGCGCCTGGGACGATCAACAGGAACTGCAGCACGGCCGGCACGACGAAGGCGTGGGTGATGCCGTGCTCGGGGATCAACCGGATCAACGCCGACGGGTCGAGCTCGCGCAGGATCACGCTCTTCATGCCGACGTACATGCCGGCCGTGGCCCAGCCGCCGCCGCCGATGTGGAACAGCGGCATCGCCACGAGGCTCACGCTGTCCGGCTCGAACTCCCACATCTCCCTGGCCAGTGGCAGCAGGGCGAAGAAGTTGTTGTTCGACAGCATCACGCCCTTCGGGCGCCCGGTGGTGCCGCTGGAGTAGAGCTGGAAGGCGACGTCCTCCGGGCCGCTCGGCGTGTGCGGGTCGACCGGTTCGTGGGAGGCGACCCACTCGTCGTAGTCCTGATGCTTGGCGTGGTCGCCGATGACGAGGATCGTGGAGGCCGTGGTCAGGCGGTCGGCGATGGCGTCGAGGACGGGCACGAAGTCCGGACCGACCACGAGCACCTTGGCCTCGGCGTCGTTGACGATGTACTCGACCTCCGGTGGGGCGAGGCGCCAGTTGACGTCGACGCACACCGCGTTGGCCAGCGCCGCGCCGTAGAAGACCTCGAAGTGCTCGATGCCGTTCTTGTCGAGGAAGGCCACCCGGTCCTGGTCACCGACCCCGGCGGCGGCGAGCCCGGCGGCAACCCGGCTGGCCCGCTCGTACAGCTGGGCCCAGGTGACGGTGCGCTCGTCGAGCACGAGGGCCACGTCGTCGGGCCGCTCCCCGGCGTGGGTGCGCAAGATGTCGGCAACGGTGGTGATCGCCATCCGCCGGACGTTAGTGCCGCCCGTCACACCGCCCAAGGGGGCTCCGTCCCGAAGCGGCCCGACCGGCACCACGGGCGCCCGTAGCGTGCCGGGGGTGTCCGCACCGCTGTTCCGCGGGGTCGGGGTCGCCCTCGTCACCTTGTTCGACGACGCCGGCGAGGTGGACACCGCCTCGACGGCGGCGCTGGCGGCCGAGCTCGTCGGCCATGGCGTCACCGCCGTGGTCATCGCCGGCTCGACCGGTGAGGCGGCGACGCTCGACACGGCCGAGCGGGCCACGCTGACGGCCGCCGTTCGTGCCGCCATCCCGACGACCGTGCCCGTGATCACCGGGACGGGCGCGCCCTCGGCGCGCCAGGCCGTCCGCCACACCGGGGCCGCGGTCGATGCCGGGGCCGACGGTGTGCTCGTGCTCTCACCGCCGAGGTCAGCAGACCTCGAGGGCTACTACGGCCAGGTCGTCGCCGCCGCCGGGGACGTCCCGGTGCTCGGGTACCACTTCCCGGCGATGTCGGCACCGGGGATCCCCGTCGACGCGCTGCCCCGCCTCGCCGACCTCGGGGTCGTCGGCGTCAAGGACTCCTCGGGCGACCCGCAGCGGATGGTGCGCACCCTCGACGAGTTCGCCGGCGACCTCTACGTCGGCTCGGCCTGGCTGCTGTCGGCGGCCGGGCCGCTCGGGGTGACCGGCGCCATCCTCGCCGTCGCCAACGCCGAGCCGTCGCTGTCCATCCGTGCCTTCGGCGGCGACGTCGAGGCCCAGCGGGCGCTGAGCCCGGCCAACCGGCGGGCCGACGGCCCGGCCGGCGTCAAGGCCATGCTCGGCGAACGGGGCTGGTCGACCCGCACGCGCGTCTGAGCTTGATGGCCTCGCTGCGCAACGAACGCTCGGGAACTTCGTTCGCCGATGGATCAGCGGTAGCGGCGGTCGCCCCAGGTGTCCCAGTGCGTGACGGCGTCGGCCGGCTTGCGCGGGGCGACGCCGAAGCGACCGGCCGGCCGGCCGACGGGCACCAGCGCGGCGATCTCGAACCGGCCCTCGGGCACGCCGAGGTCGGCCAGCACCTCGGCGGTGTGGATGCGGATCACCGTCGTCAGCGCGGTGCCCAGGCCGAGGGACCGGGCGGCGACGCAGAAGTTCTGGACCGCCGGGTAGACGCTGGCGTCGAGCCGCCCGATGTCCATCTCGCCGTGGTCGTCGCGCGGAGTCCACGGGATGAGCGGCTGGAGGAACAGCACCAGCGCCGGCGCCTCGCCGAGGTGGTCGGCGAGGTGGCGGCTGGCGTCCCGGGTCCGCCGCCAGGATGCGGCCTGGGCCTCGTCACGGAACTCCGTCGGCTCGGGCAGCGACGCCTCGTAGCGGTCGAAGGCGGCGCGGTACCAGCGGCCGACCGCCTCCCGGCGCGCCGGATCCGTCACCACCAGGTACTGCTGGGGTTGGACGTTGCCGCCGCTCGGCGCTTGCTGCGCCGCCTGCAGGCACTGGCGCAGCTCGTCGTCGGTCACCGGCTCCGTCGTGAACCGGCGGATGGCCCGCGTCGTCATGATCGACTCGATCGTCTCGTTCACGTCATCGCCCCTCGAAGGTCGGTACTCGGCCGGCGACGAACGCATCGACGGCCTCGACGTGGTCGGCGGACAGGATGCACGGGATCTCCAGCGCCGTGGACAGGTCGAAGCTGGTCAGCAGCGCCTGCTTGAGCTGGGCGTTGATCGCCTGCTTGGTCCCCTGCACGGCGATCGGCGCGCCGGCGGCCAGCCGCTCGGCCCAGGCCATCGCTCGGTTCGGCACGTCCTCGGTCGGACAGACCTCGGCGGCGACCCCGAGCCGGTGGGCGTCCGGCGCCGTGAGCGGCTCTCCCAGCAACAGATGGCGTTTGGCGGCCAGCGGGCCGAGCAGCAGCGGCCAGATCGCCGCGCCGCCGTCACCGGCGACGAGCCCCACCTTGACGTGCGGGTCGACGATCACCGCCCGCTCGGACATCACCACGACGTCGCACAGCAGGGCGACGGATGCCGCCAACCCGGCGGCCGACCCGTTGAGCCCGCACACGATCGGCACCTCCACGTCGAGCAGGTCCCAGATCAGCTGCTTGGCCTCACGCCGGAGCGCGTGCGCCGTCTCGATCGAACGCAGCGACGGGAACCACTCCATGTCGCCACCCGCCGAGAACGCCCGGCCCGTTCCGATCAGCACGACGGCGCGCGCCGAGCCCTCCGTCTTCAGCGTGCGGAACAGCTCGCCGAGGTCGTGGTGCAGGCGACCATCGACGGCGTTGACAACGGAGTCCGGGTGGTCGATCGTCGCCACGAGCACGTCGCCGTGGCGTTGGAGGCCGATCGTGTCCATCGCGCGGCGACCGTAGCGGTCGCCGTTACGGTCCTCGTGGTGCGGCTGACGGTGGTCCTCGCCGAGTGGCTCGACCGGCCGATCCAGGCCGACCTCGACGTGGCGGTCGCCGCCGATCGGCTCGGGTTCCCCGAGGTGTGGATCGGCGAGATGGCCAAGCTGGACGCGCCGGCGACCGCAGCCGCCATCGTCGCCCGGACCGAACAGATCCAGCCCTGCCTCGGACCGCTGGCCGTCACGGTGCGCTCGCCCGCCCAGATGGCCCTGGCCGTTGCGACCGTTGCGGCAACCGGCCGCACGACCCACATCGCCCTCGGCACGTCGAGCGACGCCGTCGCCCGATGGCACGGCCGAACCCGCGCCAACGCCGCCGACCGACTGGCCACGGCCACCCGGGACGTGCGGGCGCTGCTCACCGGCGAGCGGGTCGACGGCTTCCGCCTGCGCCAGCCGCCGGTGGCGGCGACGTTGACCGTCGCCGCCTTCGGGCCGCGCGCCGTCGAGGTCGCCGCCGCCGCCGATCGCATGGTGCTCAACATGGTCACCGTCGAGGCAGCCGGGCGCCTTGCCGCCCATCACCCGAACACCGCGGTGTGGCTGGCCGCCGCCGTCGACCCCACGCCGGACGAGCGGCGCTGGCTGGCTCTCGGGTACGTCGGCTACCTCGGCGCACCCGGCTACGCCGAGATGTTCGAGGCGGCCGGCTTCGGCGACCTCGTGGCGTTCGCCCGTACGCGCCCGCACCCCAAGGAGCTGGCCGCCCGGATCCCCGTCGACGTGCTGGACGCCGTCGCCCTCGTCGGCGACGAGCCCACCGTCCGTCGCCGCATCGCCGACTACGCCGCCGCCGGCATCACCGAGATCGGCCTCGTCGTCCCGCCCCTCGACCTCCCCACGGGTCCGCGCACCCTCGCCGCCCTCGCTCCGACCTGATCAGAGCAGGGAGGTGTCGGTGTCTTGGGCGAGGAGGAGGCGGCCGAACGTCTCCTGGAGCTTCGGGGCCACCTGCAGGTGCTGGGTCGGGACGTGGGCATCGCGCAGGCAGCGCTGCAGCACGTTCGACTGGTACACGCTCGATCCCCCGGCCAGCGTGTACATGCTGTCGGCGACCTCGGCCGCCCGCGTGGCCGCGTTGGTGGCCGCCATTCGGACCCCGAGGCGATCGGGGATCGTGGCCCGCCCGCCGTTCGTCACCACGTCCCAGGTCCGGCCGACCTCGTCGTGGAGGAACGCCCGCGCCGCCCGCAGATCGGCCTCGGCCCGCGCCAGCTCGATCTGCGTGTACGCGCTCTGGGCCAGCGTCTTGGAGGCGAACAGCGGCCGCTTGCCCTCGGCCAGCGCCAGCAGCTCGTCGATCGCCCGCCGCCCGATGCCCAGGCTCACCGCGGCGACGCACGACGCCAGCAGCGTGAAGTTCGGGAACGCGGCCAGCGGACGGCGCAGCACGGCCGGCGTCTGCAGCGGGCGGAACGTGCGGTGGATCGGCACCACCGCGCCGTCGACCGAGTAGTCCAGCGATCCCGAGCCACGCAGGCCCGAGCTGTGCCACGTGTCGTGGAACGTCACCTCCTCGACCGGGAACCAGCACAGCCGGAACGCATCGTCGTCGCAGACCGTGCCGCCGAGGATCCACCGGCAGTGCTGCGTCCCGCTCCCCCACTGCCAGCGGCCCGTCACGGTGATCCGATCGCCATCGACCACGCCGGTGCCGGTCGGCGCGAACGCACCACCGGTCACGGTGTCCGGCTCGCCGAAGATCTCCCTCGCCGCCGGCGGCTCGAGGAAGAAGGCCTGGGTCGACGTGGTGGAGGCGATCATCGAGCACCACCCGGCGGCGCCGTCGGCCCGCGCCAGCACCTCGATCGCCGTCAGCATCGTCAGCGGATCGGCCTCCGGGCCGCCGTACGCCTCGGGCAGGCCCATCCGCATCAGGTCGGCGGCGACCAGCGCCTCGACCGTCTCGGCCGGCAGCCGGCGGTCCTGCTCGGCGTCGTCGGCCAGCTTCGTGACGAGCGGCGCAACCGCCTCGGCCGCCGCCACCAGCCCCCCATCACCGCGTTTGTTCACGACGCCTCCGTCGACCGATCATCACCGAACAAACGCGCGTCGTCAGGGGCGGGCACGTTGGGCCTCCGACCAGCTGAGACCCTGCTGGACGTCGACGTCGTGGGGCAGGCCGAGCACGCGCTCGGCGACGATGTTGCGCTGCACCTGGCCGGTCCCGCCACCGATCGTCAACGCCTGCGAGAACAGGTAGCCGTCGTACCACCCGGGGTGGTCGAGCGTGCGCGGCGGACGGCCGGGGCTGAGGTTGCGGCTCTCGGTGCCCGGCACGAACGATGAATTGGAGAACTGCGCGCCCTTCGCCGGTTCGGTGCCGTCGCCGCCCGTCAGCATCGCCGCCGGCCCGATGAGGTCGCGAGCCAGCTCCATCACGTGCTGGCCGTGCTCGTCGCCGAGCAGTTTGCGGATGCTCGCCTCCGGGCCCGGCTGCTCGCCCTTCAGCCGCGCCGTCAGCGTGCGCATGCGGATCAGCTCGAGCACCGTGTGCTCGACGTACACCTCGGCCAGCCGCTGGCGCAGCGTCGGATCGGTCAGCGGCCCGGCGGCCTTCACCGCCTCGACCAGGTCCAGCGCCGTCGGCCCGCTCCCCCACAGCACGCCGCCCGTCGACAGCGAGATGCGCTCGTTGCCGAGCGTCACCTTGGCCAGCCGCCAACCGTCGTTGAGATCGCCGACCAGGTTGGCCGCCGGCAGCCGCACGTCGGTGAAGAACACCTCGTTGAACGTGTGCCCGCCGGTCATCTCCGTGATCGGCCGGATCTCGATGCCCGGCACGTCCATCGGGCACACGAAATACGAGATGCCCTTGTGCTTCGGCAGCTCCGGATCGGTGCGGGCGATCAAGATGCCGTACTTGGCGTACTGCGCCCCGCTGGTCCAGATCTTCTGGCCGTTGACGACGAACTCGTCGCCGTCGCGCACGGCCCGGGTGCCGAGGTTGGCGAGGTCGCTCCCGCTGCCCGGCTCGGAGAACAGCTGGCACCAGAACTCGGAGCCCGACAGGATCGGCCACAGGTAGCGGTCCTTCTGCTCCTTGGTGCCGGCGTAGAGGATGGTCGGGCCGGCCCACCCGATCCCGATCGGGTTGACCGGCCGACGCACGCCCGCTGCCGTCAGCTCGTCGTCGATCAGCACCTGGTGGATCGGGTCGGCGTCGATGCCCCACGGGCGCGGCCAGTGCGGAACCACGTAGCCCGCCCGGGCCAGCTCATCGCCGCTCGGATCCGGGTGCTCCGCCAACCATTCGCGCACCGCCACGCGCCGGGTGTCGTCTCCCCCGGGCAGCTCGAAGTCCATCCCCGCACGGTAGATCGTTAGCGTCGCCCGGCGATGCCCGCCTCTTGGAACTTCGCCGACGTGTTCGAGGCCGTGGCCGATCGGCAGCCCGACGCCCTGGCCCAGCGCCACGCCGGCCGCTCGACGACCTGGTCCGAGCTCGACCGGCGGGCCGACGGCATCGCCGCCACGATGCTCGACGCCGGCGTCGCCGAGCAGGACAAGGTCGCCCAGTACCTCTACAACTCGCCGCCGTACCTGGAGTCGGTGTTCGGCGCGTTCAAGGCAGGGCTGGCCACCGTCAACACGAACTACCGGTACACCGCCGACGAGCTGGTCTACCTGTGGGACAACGCCGACGTCGTCGCCGTCGTGTTCCACGGCACGTTCGCCGACCGCGTTGAGGACGTGCGGGCCCGCCTGCCGCGCATCCGCACGTGGCTGTTCGTCGACGACGGCAGCGGCCCGTGCCCGGATTGGGCGATCGACTACGAATCGGCGGCGGCCGCTGCCCCACCCGACCGGGTCACCGGGCCATGGGGTCGCTCCGGCGACCACCTGGTGCTGCTCTACACGGGCGGGACCACCGGGATGCCGAAGGGCGTCATGTGGCGCCAGGACGACCTCTTCGGCGCCCTCGACGCGGCCAACAAGAAGCGCCTGCCGCCGGAGCAGGACCTCCACGCCGCCGCCGATCGAGTCGTCAAGCCCGGGCCGCGCAACCTTCCCGCCGCACCGCTGATGCACGGCACCGGGCTGTTCAACGCCCTGTCCAACCTGATGATCGGCGGCAGCGTCGTCACGATGGAGGGCCGCCGCTTCGACCCCGTCGAGCTGCTCGACACCGTCGAGCACGAGCGCATCAACTCGATGTCGATCGTCGGCGACGCCTTCGCCAAGCCGATCCTGCGGGCCCTCGATGCCCAACCGGACCGCTGGGACGTGTCGTCCCTGCGGGTCATCGTGTCGAGCGGCGTGATCTGGTCGGCCGAGTCCAAAGCCGGCCTGCTGCGCCACAACGACCGGCTGATCATGGTCGACTCGCTCGGCTCCAGCGAAGCGATCTCGATGGCCTCGAGCACCGTGACGTCCGACGGCTCGGCGGCCACGGCGTCGTTCCGGCTCGGGCCGACGACGCGGGTCGTGACCGAGGATGGCCGGGACGTGGTGCCGGGCTCCGGCGAACGAGGGCTGGTGGCGATGCGCGGCCACACGCCGATCGGGTACTACAAGGACCCGGAGAAGTCGGCCGCCACGTTCCAGGTCATCGACGGGCAGCGCTACTCGATCCCGGGCGACTTCGCCACCGTCGACGCCGACGGCACCGTGCGCCTGCTCGGCCGGGGCAGCCAGTGCATCAACACCGGCGGCGAGAAGGTCTACCCGGAGGAGGTGGAGGAGGTGCTCAAGCTGCACCCCACCGTCGCCGATGCCGCCGTCGTCGGGTGTGCCCGACGAGCGCTTCGGCGAGGCGATCACGGCACTCGTCGAACCCCACGCCGGATCGGCCGTCGACGAGGCGGCCCTGATCGCCCACGTCAAGCACCACCTCGCCGGCTACAAGGCGCCGAAGCGGGTGCTGGCGATCGACACCGTCGGCCGGGCGGCCAACGGCAAGCTCGACTATCGCGCCCTCACGGCCCACGCCATCGCAACGCCGCCCAACACGTGATGACGCGATGAGCGGTCAGCGACCGCTCATCGCTCATCGCGTCGAGCTACTCCGACCGGGGATCGGTCACCAGTAGTACCAGCCGGCGGCGACCACGACCCGGAAGTAGATGCCGGCGACCTCGTGGCAGGTGTACCGCAGCGGGTTGTACCACGCGTACCGGCTGTTGCAGGAGGCGATCATCCGGTCCCAGAACCTGGCGTCGCACTGCAAGCGACCCCACTGGCTGTTGCCGTAGGGCTTGGCGCCGTAGCACCAGTCGTGCCAGTGACAGGCGTCGTGGAAGTTCCACGTCGGGCCCGAATCCGGGGCGTTGGTGCAGGCATCACCGTGGCGAGCCAGCGCCGGCGCGGCGGCCGGCGTGGCTTCGGTCGCCGCCGCCGCCGGGCTCCACGACGCGAGGGCCCCGCCCCCGACACCGATGCCTGCGGCGAGGGTGAGTGCCGCAAGCTTCTGCTTCAACTTCATCCGTTCCTCCTCACGTGGTGTGTCGCCCGTCACGATGGATCGTGCGCGCACCAGGTGGCGCCGCTCCAGCGCGATGGGCCGATCGCGGGACGGAACATCTGCGCTTGACTTTTCTTGATGGCCTCGGTCGCTCCGAAGACTCCGCTCTCTGCTGCGGCCGAAGGCTGACTGCCGTGAGCTCGCTTCGCTCGCGAAGCCGGGCAAGGCCGGCCTGCGCTGTCATGCTCGCTGCGCAACGAACGCTCGGGAACTTTTCACTTCGCCGGTGCTTCTCCGTTGCACGAACCTCGCCTCGACCGGACATCGTTGGCAACGTGGGGACCGAGCACTCGACCAGCCGCCAGGCGCTGCTCGACGCCGGCGTCGACCTGCTGCTCGAGACCGGCGTGACGCCCGGGGTCGATCACATCAAGATGTCGACGGCGGCCCGTCGTGCCGGGTACACGACCGGCGCCGCCTACCGCTTCTGGGACAACCAGCACGACTTCCAGCGCGACGTCGTCGTCGAGCTGTTGCACAAGCGTGACGAGATCGCCGTCGCCGACACCGTCGCCGGCATCCGCCACCTCGTCGACGCCGGCGCGCCGTTCCTGGAGATGATCAGGGCCGGTGCGGCCGCCAACGTGCACTGCCTGCCCGGTTCGGCGCTCTACTTCACGACGCTCGTCGTGCGGGCATCGACGCTGTGGGACCCGGAGCTGTGCGCCATCTCGGCCGATCGGGTCCGCGACGGCCTCAGCAACTTCGTGCAGCTCTACGAGGTGCTGCTGCACGTGTTCCATCGCCGCATGCGCCCGCCCTACACCGTCGACCACTTGGCCCTCGTCCTCGCCGCCATGGCAGAGGGGTTCTCGATCCAGGGCTCGACCGGGATCGAGCACCCGCACTTCGACCGCGCCGACCTCGGCGACCGGGTGGGCGCCGACTGGACGTTGCTCGGCGTGGCGATCGAGGCCATCGTCGACCGGCTGACGGAGCCGGCCGACTGCCCTACGTGAGCGCGCCGAGGAAGAGCGCCGTCTCCTCGCCGAGGTTCATCGGGACGCTGTAGCCGGTGCGGTCGGTGATCGTCGACCAGTTCTCGGCGACGCGCTCCGGCGACAGCGCACGATCCGTGTAGCCGACGGTCTCGCCGATGAACACCTCGGCCACGCGCCCGCCGCCGACCGAGAAGACCCGGCCCGAGGCGTCGCACGACTCGTGGGCGAGGTACACGACGAGCGGCGTGACGAGCGCCGGATCGAGCTGCTCGGCCATGCTCCCGAGGATGTCCTGGGTCATCCGAGTGTGGGCAAGCGGGGCGATGGCGTTGGCCTGGATGCCGTAGCGGGCGCCCTCGACGGCCAGCACACGGGTCAGCCCGACGAGGCCCATCTTCGCCGCGCCGTAGTTGGTCTGGCCGAAGTTGCCGAAGATGCCAGCCGCCGACGATGTCGAGATGACCCGCCCGGAGCGCTGCTCGCGCATGTGCACCCACGCCGGCTTCGTGACGTTGAACGCGCCCTCGAGGTGGACGGCCAGCACCGCCTCCAGCAGCTCGGCCGTCATGTTGTGGAACGTCTTGTCGCGCAGGATGCCGGCGTTGTTGATGACGATGTCGACGCGTCCGAACGTGTCGATGGCGGTCTGGACGATCGCCTCGCCGCCATCGGGCGTGGCGACGGAGCTGGTGTCGGCGACGGCGTCGCCACCGGCCGCCTTGATCTCGTCGACGACCAGCTGGGCGGCGCCGGCGTCGCTGCCCGATCCGTCGACGGCGCCGCCGAGGTCGTTGACGACGACGAGTGCGCCCCGCGCGGCGAGGGCCAGCGCGTGCTGGCGACCGAGCCCACCGCCCGCTCCCGTGATGATCGCCACCTTGCCGTCGAACCCGAGCTCAGCCATGGCTGGCGACGCTATCGAGGCCAACACTCGGGTCTGAGGCTCGACTCTGGCAAGCTGGCGGCGTGTACGAACAACGTCGGGACGACGGCGACGGCGGGGTGCGCAGGACGCGCAGCGGCATCTCACCGGCCCTCATCGGCCTTGCCGTGGTGGTGGCGTTGGCCCTCGTGTTCGTCATCCAGAACACCGAGCGGGCCGGGGTGCAGCTGTTGTTCTGGGAGCGCCAGATGTCGGTGTGGGTGGCGATCGCCATCGCCATCGGGATCGGCATCCTCCTCGACCGTCTGCTGTCGACGTGGTGGCGCCGGCGCCGACGGGACGACTGAACATCCCGTTGCTGCGCGTCCCGTCCTCCGACGAAGTGTCCGTCGCCGTCCACGAGCTGACCGATGCGGACGACGCCGCCCGCCCAACGCTGCTGGTCGCCCACGCCACCGGCTTCCACGGGCGGGCCTACCTGCCGATGGCCGCCCACCTGGCTGATCGATATCGCATCCTCGGGCTGGACCTCCGCGGCCACGGCGACACGTTGTTGCCGGCGGACTGGACCGTCGACTGGCACGGCTACGGCGACGACGCCCTGGCCGTCGCCGATCGCCTGGCTGGAGACCCTGCGGCCGCGTCATTGATCGGCTTCGGGCACTCGATGGGCGGTGCCGCGCTGCTGCTGGCCGCCCACCGCCGGCCCGACCGTTTCGAGCAGCTGGTCCTGTACGAGCCGATCGTGTTCCCGCCGGACCCGGACCGGGCGGACCGACCCAGCCCGCTGATCGCCGGCGCGCGCCGCCGCCGGGCCACGTTCCCGTCGATCGACGCGGCCATCACCAACTACAGGTCGAAGCCGCCGCTGGGTGCCTTCGATCCGGCGGCGCTCGACGCCTACGTGCGATACGGGTTCACGGCCAACGGCGACGGCGTCCGCTTGAAGTGCTCGCCTGAGCACGAGGCGCGGACGTTCGAGCAGAGCTTGACGAGCGGGCTGTGGGACCTGCTGCCCAGCATCGAGACGCCGACCGTCGTCATCTCCGGCCGGGTCGAGGAGGACCAGGCGTCACACGGCGCACGACCGGCTGCCGAGCACTTGCCCAACGCCCGGTACGTGGAGGTGCCCGACCTCGACCACTTCGGCCCGTTCACCGACCCCGCCCGGGTCGCCGCCCTCGTCGCCTAGACCTGCGTTTACGTCCGGATTTTGGTCACCAGTGCGACCAGGATCCGGACGTAAACGGGGCTCCCCGAAGCGATGACACCCCCGCCGTACGATGGGCGGCGTGTTCGAGGTGCCGACCGGTCTGTCCCCCAGCAGGGTCGAGTCGTTCACGTCGTGCCCCCTGGCGTTCCGGTTCTCCAGCATCCAGCACCTCGCCGACGCGCCCTCGATCCACGCCACCCGCGGCTCGCTCGTCCACCGTGCGCTGGAGCTGGCGTTCTCGGCCCCGCCCGGAGCACGCACGCCCGCCCGCTTCCACCACTGCCTCGACATCGCCCGCCGGGAGTTCCGGGACGATCCCGACTTCGTCGGCCTCGGGCTCGACGACGACGCGACGGCCACGTTCGACGACGAGTGCAGGGTCCTGGTCGACCGGTACCTCACGATGGAGGACCCGCAGGCGGTGCGGCCGATCGGCCTGGAGCTGCGCCTCAGCGCGTCCGTCGGGTCGCTCTCGCTGCGCGGCATCATCGACCGCCTCGAGCTGCGCGACGGCGAGCTCGTCGTCACTGACTACAAGACCGGGCGCGCTCCCTCGCTGAACTGGGAGCAGAAGAGCCTGGCCGGCGTGCACTTCTACTCGTTCCTGTGCGAACAGGTCCTCGGGCGTCGCCCGGCCGTGATCCGGCTGATGTACCTCAGCAGCGGGGAGACCATCGAAGCCGTACCGTCGTCGCAGTCCGCGCGGTTCATCACGACCAGGACGCGCGCCGTGTGGGAGGCCGTCGAGCGAGCCTGTGCCACCGGCGACTTCCGGCCTCGTCCGAGCGCCCGCTGCCAGTCGTGCGGGTTCCAGACGTGGTGCCCCAGCTTCGGGGGCGACCCCGACCGCGCCGAGGCGGAGGCACCCCACACGCGTGACCCGTTGCTCGTGGGCGCGGCCGGCGCGTGACGGCGGACCTGGTCGGAGGGGCCGACCCGGACGCACCGCCGATCCCACCACCGTCGGCGGCGCCGGGGCGCCGCACCCTCGGTCCGACGATCGCCGCCTTCGACCGGCGGGTCGACGGCGCGCTCGAACGGCTGCGCGGCAACCGCGTGGCCGACGTCGTGTTCGTGTCGGCGTCGCGCCTCGGTGACTTCAGCCTCGTCTGGCACGTCACGAACACGGCGCGCGGGCTGTCGGGCGCGCGCCGGGCCGACCAGGTGCCGGCGCTCGCCGTCGCGCTCGGCGTGGAGAGCCTGCTCGTCAACCAAGGGCTCAAGCGCATCTTCCGCCGTCCCCGCCCGACCGTGCAGGGCGATCCGCGGTACCCGGTGCGGCGGCCCTCGACGTCGGCGTTCCCGTCCGGCCATGCCAGCGCCGCCGCCTTCACCGCCACGGTCCTCACGGCGTGGGACGGTCGGCGGGCGGCACCGCTGTGGTGGGGCATCGCCGTCACGGTCGCCACCAGCAGGGCCTATGTCCGGATCCACCACCCGTCCGACGTGGTCGCCGGCATGGCCGTCGGCGGCGCGCTGGGCCTCGTCGCGGTCCGCGCCCTGCGCGCAATGGGAATCCGCTGACCTCCCGAGGCGTTGAGGACACGGTGACCCGAACCTTCTCCATCACCTTCGACTACCGCTGCCCGTACGCCCGGATCGCCCACGACCACGTGATCGCCGGCCTGCGGGCGGGAGCGGACTGGGACGTCACGTTCCTGCCGTTCTCCCTCGGCCAGGCTCACGTCGCGGAGGGGGAGACGCCGGTGTGGGAGCGTCCGGAGGTCGACTCGGGGCTCCTCGCGCTGCAGCTCGGCATCGCCGTGCGCGACACGCAGCCCGACCACTTCCTGGACGTCCACCATGCCATCTTCGACCATCGTCACGTCGCCGCCGGCGACCTGCGCCAGCGCGACGCGCTGACGGCGGCGATGGCTCCCACCGGCGTCGACATCGACGCCGCCTGGAACGCCGTCGACACCGGTTCGGCGCTGTCGACGATCGAGAAGGAGCACACGGCGTTCGTCGAGTCGCACAAGGTGTGGGGCGTGCCGACCTTCCTCGTCGGCGACCGCGCCGTGTTCGTGCGCCTGCTCGAGGTGGCGGGCGATGACTCCGAACTGGCGATGTCGACCGTCGAGCGGGTGCTCGACCAGGTGGACTGGCCGCTGCTCAACGAGTTCAAGCACACGTCCATCCCGCGCTGAGCGGGTACGCAGTTCAGGCGATTGCGGGAGGCACGTCGGCGGTCCGCGTAGCCGCCGGGATCGGCGCCAGCGCCGGGCGGACGCGGCGGCGGGCGCGCCGGCCGACCGGTCGCCCACGGGCGTCGCGGACCTGCGCCGCCAACGCCGCGTCGGCGGCCAGCAGCTGGCGTTCGGTCCTGACGGCACGGTTCAGCAGCTCATCCATCTCGTCGTCCCTCCTGGTGTCTGCGTCAAGAACGTGACCGTGTCGGGGCGGACCTGATACGCGCCGTGTGCGATGCTCGGCCCGTGGCCGACACCGATGAACGGAGGATGAGCGACGCCGAGGGACTGATGTGGCGCCTCGAGAAGGATCCGCACCTGTCGTCGACGTTCGGGAACGTCACCGTGCTCGACCGAGCGCCGGACTTCGACCGGTTGCGGGCCCGGATGGAACTGGCGATCGCCGCCGTGCCCCGACTCGGGTGGCGGGTGCAACCGACCCCGGCGAACCTGTCGGCGCCGCTGTGGGTCGACGACCCTGATTTCGAGATCGACTACCACGTGCGGCGCATCGCCCTGGCCAAGCCGGGGAACCTGCGCCAGCTGCTCGACCTGGCGACGCTGGCCGTGGTCGACCCGTTCGATCGCACCCGCCCGCTGTGGCAGTTCATCGTCGTCGAGGGACTGCGCGGCGGCAAGGCGGCGCTGGTGCAGAAGATGCACCACACCATCACCGACGGCGTCGGCGGGGTCAAGATGTCCCTGCAGTACCTCGACTTCGAACGCGACGCCGCCGACCCCGAACCTGTCGACCGCAGCGATGACGGCCCGGTCGGCGCGCCCCCGTCACCGTCGGGCGCCGAAGCCGTGCGCGACCTGATCGTCGGCGGGCTGCGCCTGCCGATCGGCGTGGTCAAGCAAGTCCGCGAACTGCTCGCCGACCCCGCCTCCATCCCGTCGGCCGGCACGGCTGCGGTCGACGCCGTGCGCGGGGTGGTCACCCAGCTGTCGGACACCGAGCAGGCGCACTCGCCGTTGTGGTCCAGGCGCAGCCTGAAGCGCCACGCCGAGGTGGCCACCGCACCGTTCCGCGAGACCAAGGACGCCGCCAAACGGCTCGGCGGGACCCTCAACACCGCATTCCTCACCGCGGCGACCGAGGCGGCGTCGCGCTACCACCGCGAGCTGGGCGATCCCGTCGACGTGCTGCGCGCCTCGATGGCCGTCAGCACGCGCACGGAGTCGTCGGGCGCCAACGCGTTCTCGCTGGCCCGCATGCTCGTCCCGGCGGGCGAGATGCCGATCGCCGAGCGGTTCCTCCTGATCCAGCAGCTCGCCGACGCCGCCCGCGGTGGCGGCGACGGCGGTGCCTCGCTGGAGACGTTGGCGGCCGTGGCCTCGGCGCTCCCCACCACCCTCGTCACCCGGCTGGCCCGCCAGCAGGCGCAGACGGTCGACTTCGCCACCTCCAACGTGCGCGGCTCGCCCGTGCCGTTGTACATCTGCGGCGCCCAGCTGCTGCACAACTACCCGATCGGGCCGCTGGCCGGCGTGGCGTTCAACCTGACGCTGCTGTCCTACCTGGGCAGCCTCGACATGGGGATGAACGTCGATGCGGCGGCGGTGACCGAGCCGGCACTGCTGGCCAAGCTGATCGAGCGTTCGTTCAAGGACTTGATCCGCGCCTGACGTCCTCGTCGAGGATCCTCCCCAGCGTGTTCCCCGAGCGGATGAGCGACCTGCGAAATCCGGGCCGGAGGATCCGGGACCGGAGCCGCGTCAACGGCCCGCATCCATCGAGTCGACACCGGTAGTCGACCCTCGTTCCGGCGGCCGTGGGGGTGAACCCGAAGGTCTCGATGAGCCGGACGAACAGCGGCCCGCGACCGAGGGGTGTGAAGCGGTTGGTGAAGTAGCTGTACGGGCGCCAGTCCAGGTATTCGCGCAGCGCTTCGCCGTGGATCCCGTGGGCGCAGTGGCTCGAGGCACCGGCCCCGAGCCTTCCCTGCTGGTTGGGCTGGTTCTTCACCGCGGTCTGCAGCGGTTGCCAGCGCAACCGCTTCCCGGCTTCGACGAAGTACTGCCACACCACGGCCGGCGGGTGCGGGAACTCGCCGAAGCTGATCTCCATGTCGGCATCCTCCGCAGCGATGTACACCCGGCGGGCTTGGCGCATCTGGGCCATGACCGGCTGGAGGTCGTGTACGCCGCCCGTCGTCCGGCCGAACGACTCGTAGGACTCGCTGTGCGAGGGCAGATCGAACCCCGGCGGCATGCGCTGGAGGCAGGCGTCGGTGAGGAAGACGTAGGCCTGCGGCCCGCCGTCGTCGCCGACCGTGTTCTTCAGCAGGCGGTGAACGAGGATGACGTCCGGTCCGGCGAGATCATCCCGGTCGCCGTCGGAACTGAGCACGTACGTGCCGTAGTGGGCGACGAACTTCAGATCGAGCGAGCTGATCGACGCGCACGCCGCGCACCTGCACGTCGTGCCGCGCTGCATGTCCAGCAGGCGGTTGGAGAAGTCGAAGTAGCAGGTCTCGATGAGCTCGATGAGCCGCTCACCGTCCTCGAAGGATGTCTCGTCGGCGTGGCAGAACACGGCGTCGCCTTCGAGCTTGACGAAGCGCATCGGCGGCGAGAGCCGCTCGTGGATGAGCGTGGTCAGTTCACGGACGATGTCGTTGGCGTGCTCGAGCTCGGTGCCGACGAGGAATGCGGTGTAGCCCGAGATGTCGGCCAGCACCAGGTAGCCCCGTCGGGTCCGCTGATCCTGGGACACGGGCCACGATACTCGCCGGCCGACGCGGTCCCGACGAGCGGACGGGTGCCGGCTCCCTCCAAGCGGTGGCGGAGGCCGCCGAGGTCAGACGGGTTCGTGCGTGGTCGACGTGAGCAGCGTGCGCACGTCGAGCAGGACGTCGGCGACCTCGCCGGACGAGACGAGCTCACGAGCCATCATGCGGCCGAGCGCCTCGTCGATCACCGTGAGCGCGTCGGCGATCACGGCGTCGTGGGTGGCATCGTGCACGTCCCTCGTCAGCTCGTCCGTCATCCCCGAACACGGTAGCTGGCGCGCCGGGTGGGCGGGCGGAGATCGGTGCGGCCGATGTCACGACGGCGGTGGGAATACGGCGGCGCGGCGCTCCGCCGTAGGGTCGGCGAGATGGACCTCGCTGAACGAAACGTCGTCGTCACCGGAGCTGCCCGAGGCATCGGCGCCGCCCTGGCCAGGCGGTTCGCCGCCGGCGGGGCCAGGGTCGTCGTCGCCGACGTGGGTGACGTCTCCGGGGTCGTCGCCGAGCTCCCCGACGCCATCGGCGTCACCGTGGACGTCTCGTCGGAGCAGGGCAACATCGACCTGATCGCTCGCGCCGAGGAGGCCTTCGGCCCGGTCGACCTGTTCTTCGCCAACGCCGGCATCGGCGGCGGCACCGACCTCGACACGCCCGAGGAGTCCTGGCAGCAGGCGTTCGACGTCAACGTCAACGCCCACCGCTGGGCGGCCAAGCACCTCATCGGCGGATGGCTGGCGCGCGGCGAGGGGTACTTCTGCTCGACCGCGTCGGCGGCGGGACTGCTGGTGCAGATCGGGTCAGCGCCCTACACGCTGACGAAACGAGCGGCCGTCGCCTTCGCCGAGTGGCTCGCCGTGACCTATGGAGCGCGTGGGCTGCGGGTCAGCTGCCTGTGCCCGCAGGGGGTGAACACCGAGATGCTGCGCGCCGGCGACGACCCTGCCCTCGGCGGCGGCGGCACGCAGGTCGTCCGCTCCGCCGGCGTGGTGCTCGAACCGGAGCAGGTGGCCGATGTCGTCGCCGACGCCATCGCCGACGAACGCTTCCTGATCCTCCCCCACCCCGAGGTCCAGGACTACATGCGCCGTAAGGCCGACGACCCGGATCGCTGGCTGGCCGGCATGCGCAAGCTGCAGGCCCGCATCATCGGGGTCTGAGACGTCCTGATGGCCTCGCTCGCTCCGAAGACTCCGCTCGCTCGGCTGGGCCGGGCAAGGCCGGCCTGACCGTACGTAGTCGCTGCGGTCGGGGGCCGAAGCGCGCACGTCCGAAGCCCGACCTTGGCACGCCAGCGCGTGGGTACCCTCGCCGGTGTGACCGAACATGCCGCACCGGAGCCGATCTCGCCGCACCGGGAGATCGCCACTCGTCTGCTCGACGGTCGCTCCACCGCCGGATCGCCCGCCGTCAGCCCAGACGGTGAGCGCATCGCGTTCGCCGTCGCCACCATCGACCTCGAGCGCAACACGACCACGACGCGCATCTGGCTCGCCGGGCGCGGCGACCCGGCGCCGATCACCGCCGGCCCGCGCGACCGGGACCCGCAGTGGTCGCCCGACGGCCGGTGGCTGGCCTTCGCGTCGAGCCGGGGCGAGAAGGACCACGAGACCACGATCCACGTGCTCCCGGTCGACGGTCCCGGCGAGCTGCGCACCGTCGCCACCATGCCCGACGGCGCCACCGACCTGCGATGGTCGCCCGACGGACGCCGGCTGGCGTTCACCAGTCGGGCCCGCGACTCCCGCTACGAGGCCGAGGACGAGCGGTCGCAGTCGCCGCGCAAGGTCGAGCGCTTCTTCAGCCGGCTGGACAACGAAGGGTGGGTGTTCGACCGCCCCAACCACGTCTTCGTGGTCGCCGCCGACGGCACCGGCAAGCCCCGTGACCTCACCCCGGGACCGTTCCAGCACGGCGGGATCGCCTGGCTGGCCGATTCGTCGGGCGTGGTCACGGCGGCGGCTCGACACGACACCTGGGACCGCGACCTCTGCGAGGACCTGTACGTCGTGTCCGTCGACGGATCGACCCGCGCCCTCACCAAGCAGACCGGCGTGTACCACCTGCCCGCCGTCTCGCCGGACGGCTCCCGCGTGGCCTTCTTCGGCGCCGACGACCCGACGACGTACCCCCAGAACATTCGCGTCGGCGTGATCTCCGTGGAGGGCGGCGAGCACCGCTGGATCTCGACCGCGCTGGACCGCACGTTCGAGACGACGGCCGGCAGCCGCGCCCCCGTGTGGTTGGACGACGACACGCTGCTGGCCACCGCCGAGGATCGCGGCGAGACCCACCTGTACCGGTTGGCCGCCGACGGTTCCGCCGCTCCCGAGGCGCTGACCAACGGGCCGATCACGATCCACGCCTTCGACGCCGCCGGTGGTCGCATCGCCATGGCCCGCTCGACGGTGGCCCACCCGGCCGAGATCGTCACCCTCGACGGTCCGGTGACCGACGTGACCGAGACCTTCCTCGGCTGGGAGCGCTTCGCCGTCCCGACGACCGACGGCACCGACGAGATCGACGCCTGGATCATGCGCCCCGACGGCTTCGAGTCGCGCCGCAAGTACCCGGTGCTGCTCAACGTGCACGGTGGACCGTTCACCCAGTACGGCGAGACGTTCTTCGACGAGGCCCAGATGCAGGCCGCAGCCGGGTTCGTCGTGCTGATGTGCAACCCGCGTGGCGGCAGTGGCCGCGACACGGCATGGGGGCAGTCGATCCTCGGCCCGAAGCACCCCGTCGCGCCGGGAACCGGTTGGGGTTCGGTCGACGTCGACGACGTGCTGGCCGTGCTCGACGCCACGCTGGCCCGCTACAAGTTCTGCGACCCCAAACGGGTTGGGATGCTCGGCGGAAGCTACGGCGGCTACATGGCGACGCTGCTGGCTGGGCTCCACGGCAACCGGTTCCGGGCCATCTGCAGCGAGCGCGCCGTGAACAACATGATCTCGGAGGAGTGGAGCAGCGACATCGGCACCATCTTCCGCGTCGAGCACGGCCCGACGTATCTCGACGATCCCGACGAGTACGCCCGCATCTCACCGATCCGCCACGTGCGCGACATCGACGTGCCGATGCTGCTGATCCACTCGGAGCAGGACCTGCGATGCCCGATCGGCCAGGCCGAGGAGCTGTTCACGGCCCTGCGCCTGCTCGGCAAGGACGTGACGTTCTACCGGTTCCCGGCCGAAGGTCACGAGCTGTCGCGATCGGGTTCACCGGTGCACCGCCGGATGCGCGGCGAGATCATCCTCGACTGGTTCACGGAGAAGCTGGCGTCGGGCCGGGGCCGTCGACGCTGACGCCGTTCACCCCTCACCGACCCACTCGTCGATCAGCCTGCGGGCGATCGAGATGCCGGGCGGGATCTGCGGCAGCGCGTCTCGCCGGTACCACTGGGCGTCGGCGATCTCGGTGGCGTCGAGCTCCAACTCGCCCGACTCGTAGCGGGCGCGGAAGCCGATCATCAGGCTGTGCGGGAACGGCCAGGGCTGGCTGCCCCGGTACCGCACGTCGCCGACGGTCAGCCCGACCTCCTCGCGCACCTCGCGCACGACGGCTCCCTCGAGCGACTCGCCGGGCTCGACGAACCCGGCCAGGCACGAATACATCGGGATTCGCCACTGCACGCCGCGCGCCAGCAACGCCTCCTGCTCCGGGCCGTCCTCGCCGCGGGTGACGAGCGTGATCATCGCCGGAGCGAGCCGGGGGAACGCCATCAGCCCGCACGCCGGGCAGACCAGCGCCCGATGGCCTGCGGCCGGCTCCGTCGGCGTGGCGCAGCGACCGCAGAAGCGATGGGTGCGGCCCCACTCGACGAGCTGCACCGCCCGCCCTGCGGCCAGCCACTCCGCTTCGCCGGCCCGGCCGTGATAGGCGTACAGGTCGACGGCGGCGCCGTCGCTGGGGTCGGCGCCGACGGGCACATCGACGGCGTGCCATGCCGCGCCACCGACCACCCCCACCACGTGCCGGGCCCACGATTCGTCGGCCGGTTCGTCGGCCAGCCAGACCGACGTGCCGACGACGTGCACGTAGCGAACCTCGATGGTGCCGTCGGCGGTGGCGCCGGGGAGCCACGTGTCGTCAGAGGTCATCGCCAGGTTCGTAGCAGACCGCGAACGAGCGGACCCGGCCCGGCCTGGCAATCTGGCGGGGTGACGACGCCACGCATCGACCAGCTGGTCGACGTCGCCCGCCAGCGGCTGCGGCGGGTCGAGGTCGATGAGCTCGACGCCGAGGTGGCGGCGGGTGCGTTGGTCGTGGACATCCGCCCCGAGGTCAACCGCCGCGAGGAGGGCGAGCTGCCCGGCGCGGCGGTCGTCGATCGGCTCGTGCTGGAGTGGCGCCTCGATCCGACCAGTCCGGCGTGCCTGCCCGAAGCCGCCGCCGACCGCCGGGTGGTCCTCGTGTGCAACGAGGGCTACGCCTCCAGCTTGGCGGCAGCCACGCTGGTCGACCTCGGCATCGCCGACGCCACCGACCTCGTCGGCGGCTACCGCGCCTGGTCCACCGCCCACCGCCACCCCACCTGACCCGAAATCGGGTTCTCAAGCGTTTTCAGGGGTCACATGCGGCCCCAAACCACCGGGAGAACTGGCCGCGGCCACCGCGCCTGGGCTGCAACCCGGTCCGATCCGTAGGCTCCGAGCCATGCCTTCCGCAGACGTCGTGATCGTCGATGCCGTCCGAACCCCGATCGGTCGCCGCAACGGCGGCCTGTCCAGCGTCCACCCGGCCGAGCTGCTCGGCATCGCCCAGGCGGGGATCGTCGAGCGCACCGGCATCGACCCCAGCGACGTCGGTCAGGTCGTCGGCGGCTGCGTCAGCCAAGTCGGCGAGCAGAGCTTCAACATCACCCGCACGGCGTGGCTGGCCGCCGGGCTGCCGCAGTCCACGGCGGCGACGACGATCGACACGCAGTGCGGCTCCAGCCAGCAGGCCACCAACCTGGCGTCGTCGCTGGTCGGTGCCGGCGTGGTCGACGTCGCATTGGCGTGCGGGGTCGAGGTGATGAGCCGCATCCCGATCGGTGTCAACTCCTCGAAGAAGCTCGGCCTCGGCATCCCGATCCCGAAGACCTACTTCGGCCGCTACGAGATGACGTCGCAGTTCGAGGGTGCCGAGCGGATCGCCGAGAAGTGGTCGATCACCCGTGAGGACACCGATGCCTTCGGGCTGGCGTCCCAGCAGCGGGCGGCGACAGCCTGGGCCGAGGGTCGCTACGACGGCCAGTGGCTCGCCGTCGAGGCGCCGGACGTCGACGAGGACGGCGCGCCGACCGGGTCGACGCACACCGTCGACCGCGACGAGGGCCTGCGCGAGACGTCGCTCGAGAAGCTGGCCACGCTCAAGCCGGTGGCCCGCGAGGACGGCGTGCACACCGCCGGCAACTCGTCGCAGATCTCCGACGGCGCGGCCGCCGTGCTGCTGGCGTCGGCCGGCCGGGCCGAGGAGCTCGGGCTGCGGGCCCGTGCCCGCATCGTCGACACGTGCCTGGTCGGCGTCGACCCGATCCTGATGCTGACCGGGCCGATCGACGCCACCCAGCACCTGCTCAAGCGGACCGGGCTGTCGATCGGCGACATCGACGTGTTCGAGATCAACGAAGCGTTCGCCTCGGTCGTCCTGGCGTGGGCCCGCGAGACGGGTGCCGACCTCGACAAGACGAACCCCAACGGCGGCGCCATCGCCCTCGGCCACCCCCTGGGCGCCACCGGCGCGTTCCTGATGACGAAGGCGCTCAACGAGCTCGAGCGGATCGAGGGTCGCTACGCCCTCGTGTCGATGTGCTGCGGTGGCGGCCTCGGCACCGGCACCATCATCGAGCGCCTCTAGCCCGTTCTGGCCGTCGGAACCGACTCACAACGGCCGGTTGCGACGGCCAGAGACGTCGCACGCTCGGATGCCGCTTCACTGGCAGCGATGCGGGTCGTCACGTTCGTCGCGCTGGCCGGCGGCATCCTTGCGTGCCCGGCGTGCGATCGGGCGCCGGCGGAACCGGCGGACGTGGGGACGGTGATCGACGTCGTCGACGGGGACACGGTGGACATCGACATCGCCGGGCACGAGGAGCGGGTCCGCCTGTTGGGCATCGACACGCCCGAGGTGTTCCTCGCCGACGGCGCGCCGCCCGAGTGCTTCGGCCCCGAGTCGAGCGCCTTCACCGCCGACCTGCTGACCGCCGGCGCCCGGGTCCGCCTGGAGCGTGATGTGGTCGGCCGCGACGACTACGGCCGGCTGCTGGCCTACGTCTACGTCCTCGGCGACGGCGAGGTCACGGGAGGCGCGATGGTCAACGAGGCCATCGTCCGCCACGGGTACGCCCGCCCGCTGATCATCGCCCCCAACGGCGCCTACGCGACGCTCCTCGTCGCTGCGGCCACGGCCGCCGAGGCCGAGAGTCTCGGCCTGTGGGGCGGGTGCGACGGATAGCGTCACGCCGTGGCCGACCCCGCTGCGGACATCGGGCTGTCCCTCGCCGAACGACTCGGCCACGACCCGAGCACCCGCCTCGTGATCATCTCCTGCGACGACCTCGGGCTGTGCCACGCCGCCAACGTCGGGGTCCGCCGGGCGATGCGCGAGGGCGCGGCCACCTGCGCGTCCCTGATGGTCCCCGCCCCGTGGGCGCGGCACGCCGCAGCGGCGTACGAGCCCGGTGACGACATCGGCGTGCACGTCACGCTGAACGCCGAGCACCCCAGCTACCGGTGGGGGCCGATCACCCACTCCCCGTCACTGCTCGACGGCGACGGCGGCTTCCCCCGCTCCATCGACGACCTCTGGGAGCACGCCGACCCCGACGAGGTGCGCCGCGAGGTGCGGGCCCAGATCGAGCGGGCCCTGGCGTGGGGCATCGACGTGACCCACCTGGCACCGCACCTCAGCGCGATCACCCTGCGGCCGGAGTTCTTCGACGTGTACCTCGACATGGCCGTCGAGTTCGCCCTCCCGATCCGCCTGCCGTCGTCCATCACCGCCGAGCAGGCCGGGTTCCCGTTCCGCAAGCTGGCGGCCGAGGAAGGCGTGGTGTTCCCCGACCACTTCGACCACGACTGGCGAGCCGGTAGCCGCGACCGGGTGCACTCGGCGATCCGCCGGCTCGCCCCGGGCGTCACGGAGATCCACGTGCAGCCGGCGATCGACACGCCGGAGGTGCGCGAGCTGGCGCCGACGGCGGCGGCCGGCTGGGTCGACGACCTGGCGCTGGTCGTCGACGACCCCGAGCTGCCTCGGCTGATCGCCGAAGCCGGCGCCGTGCTGATCGGCTACGCCGAGCTCAGGGACGCGATGCGAGCGCGCTGAGCGCGTCCGCCGCCTCGCCGCTGCGCAGCAGGCGGAACAGCTCGCCCGTCGATCCCGCCGACTTCAGCCGGCCCTGCATGAACGACACGGCCGGATCGAAGCCGGCGTCCTGCACCTCGGCCAGCGGGACGGTGACGACGACGTCGGCATCGTCCGGACCCTCGACCCGCTCGTCCTTCTTGCCGACGATGATCCGGTACTGGACGCTCACCGCGCTGCCCGTTCGCTCGCACACTCGAGCCGCAGCATGTGCCACCGCCCCGGACGCTCGCTCACACTTCTCCCGTCCGCTCAGGCTTGGGTGTCCACCGACGTCCGCACGCCGTCGAACAGGTCCGCTTCTGCGTCGTGGGCCGGGATCGGTCCGACGACCGAGCGGGCGAGGATCCAGTCCTCCCACGGGTACACCTCGCGCAGCTCGTGGTCGGCCAGGGCGAACCACCAGCCTTCGTGCGGGTCGACCTGCGTGGCGTGGGCGCGCAGCGCCGCCGAGCGGGCGTGCTGGAAGTCACCGACGTCGATGCGCGTCGTGATCCGCTCGTCGGTGTCGGCCCGCTGGAACCACGACTCCTCGAACGGCGACTTGCCATCGCGAGCGAGGAGCGCCTCGTGCGTGGCGACCAGCCGTCGCCTCGACCACGTCGAGTAGTACAGCTTCGACGGCTGGAACGGCGCGCCGAGCTCGGGGTACCAGTCCGGGTCCCCGGCCCGCTCGAAGGCGAGCACCGAGATGTCGTGCACCCGCAGGTGATCGGGGTGCGGGTAGCCGCGCTGGTCGTCACCGTAGGTCAGCACGACCTGCGGCTGGACCCGCCGGAGCACGGCGACGAGCCGGCCGACCGCCTCGTCCAGGTCGGCCTGGTGGAAGGACTCGGGATGCTCGTTGGGCGGCGACTCGGGCATCCCGGAGTCGCGGTAGCCGAGCATCACGACCTCGTCGAAACCGATCGCCTCGGCGGAGGCGGCCAGCTCGCTCGGGCGCAGCTCGGCGACCTTCTCCTTCTCCTGCTCGGGCGTGAGACCGTGGAAGGGCTGGCCGGGTTGGCGCAGCGACGGGTTCTGCAGATCGCCCTCCTCACCGCCCGTGCAGCACACCAGCACCGTGTACGCCCCTTCGGCGTGGTAGCGGGCGATCGTCGGGGCGCCCTTCGACGCCTCGTCGTCGGGATGGGCGTGGACGCTGACGATGGCCAGGTGGTCGGCGGGCGCATGCACCCGTGCCAGGCTACGGCTGGTCGAGCCGCGACGTACCCGACGCGACGGGCTCCCGTACGCTCCCCGCCCGTGCGCCGCCGATCCCTCGCCCTGCTCGCCGCGGTGGTGGTGCTCGGCGCGTGCGATACGGGCGACGGTCGGGAGCTGCGTCAGCCGACGGCCTCCGAGCGGTCCGGCGTTCCGACGACGACCACGACGACGCCGGTGCTCCCCAGCCTTCCGCTCGACGCCGTCGGCGGGGCGGCGACGTCCGTGTCGACTGCTCCCACGTCGGCCGGCACGGCCACGTCGACGACCCTCCCGGGCACGTTCGGGCTGCAGGCGCCCGGGCTGGCCGGCGGCGTGATCGACACCCGGTTCACGTGCGACGGGGCCGGCGCCTCGCCCGTCCTCACCTGGACGGCGCCGCCCACCGGGACGATCGAGCTGGCCCTGCTGGTGACCGACGACGACGCCGGGGGCTTCGTGCACTGGGCCGTCGTCGGCATCCCGCCGACTGCGGGGGAGGTCGGCGAGGGCGCCACCATCACCGGCGCCGTCGAGGGCGTCAACGACTTCGGGGCCGTCGGCTGGGACGGACCGTGCCCACCAGCGCCCGGCGAGACGCACAACTACCGGTTCGCGCTGTACGCCCTCGGCCAGCAGAACGAGCTGCCCGAGGCGTTCACGGGCGACGACCTGGCGACGTTCGCCAACTCGACCGCCCTCGGCTACGACGACCTCACCGCCACCTACACCCGCGCCACCCCCTGATGCGTTTACGTCCGGATCCTGGTCGCACTGGTAACCAGGATCCGGACGTAAACGTTGGAGCTGCGGCCGTCAGCGGCTGAGGGCGAGGCCGTCGAGCTGCTCCGCGAACTTCTCCAGGGCGGCGGCACGGCGCGTCGGCACGTGCTCGATCGACGGGTCGCTGGCCCGGTAGCGCTTGAGCACCTGGCGGGCGACGGTGACCTTGTGGACCTCGTCGGGACCGTCGTAGATGCGGGCGGCGCGAGCGGCGCGGTACATCCCCTCGAGCGGCAGGTCCGTCGTGTAGCCGAGGCTGCCGTGGATCTGGATCGCCCGGTCGATCACGTTGTAGAGCACCTTGGCGCCCCAGAACTTGATCACGCCGATCTCGACCCGGGCGTCGCTGTAGTGCTTGCCGGCGGCGTGCAGCTCGTCCATCGTCCACGCCGCGTGCAGCGTGAGCAGGCGGGCGGCCTGGCGCTCGGCGTAGCTCTCGGCGATCCAGTCCTGGATCATCTGCTTGTCGGCGAGGATCGACCCATGGGTGTAGCGGGTCAGCGCCCGCTCGCACAGCAGGTCGAACGCCCGCTTGGACTGCCCGAGCCAGCGCATGGCGTGGTGGATGCGGCCCGGGCCGAGGCGCTTCTGGGCGAGGGCGAATCCCTGGCCGATCCCCGCCTCGCCACCGACGATCTGATCGAACGGGATGCGCACGTCCTCGTAGAGGATCTCGGCGTGCCCGCCGGGTTCGCCGGTGCGGTGGTCCGGCTCGCCCATCGTCGGCACGTCGCGCAGGATGTTCACGCCCGGTGTGTCGGTCGGGACGATGAACATCGAGAACGACTGGTAGGCGTGCGTTTCGGCGTCGCCGGTGCGGGCCATCACGATCAGGAAGTCGGCGATCGAGGCGTTCGACGAGAACCACTTGTGCCCGTTGATCACCCACTCGTCGCCGTCACGCACCGCCGTCGTCGATAGGAGCGTCGGGTCGGCCCCGGCCGTCGGCTCGGTCATCGAGAAGCACGAGCGCAGCTTCCCGTCGAGCAGCGGCTGCATCCAGCGGTCCTTCTGGTCCTGCGTGCCACCGACGGCGATCAGCTCGGCGTTGCCGGAGTCGGGCGCCTGGTTGCCGAAGACGCTCGGGGCATAGATGCACTGCCCGAGGATCTCGTGCATCAAGCCCAGCTTGACCTGACCGAAACCGAGCCCGCCCATGTCCGGCGGGAGGTGAGCGGCCCAGAGCCCCTGCCGCTTGACCTCGTCCTTCAGCGGGTCGGTGATGCGCTGGAAGGCCCGCCGGCCGTCGGGAGACCGCCACTCGTCGGACAGGGTCTCGAGCGGGATGACCTCGTCCCGGACGAAGCCCTCCATCCAGTCCAGCTTCTCCTGGAAGTCCGGGTCGGTCTTGAAGTCCCATGCCATGCGGTCGACAGTACGCGAGCGAGCGACGGACCGAGTGAGCGAGCGAACGATCGGCAACGGTGAGCCCTCACCCGCCTTTCACCCGAGCGCTCTAACCTGTCCCCCAGCCATGGCGCTCCCGCAGCCTCCTCAACCTTCGCAGCCTCCTCAGCCGCCGCAGGCTCCGGGGCCGCAGGCGGCCGGTGCCGCCACCTGCTTCCGCCATCCTGGACGCGAGGCGGGCCGGCGCTGCACCCGCTGCGGACGCCCGGCGTGCACCGAGTGCCTGGTCCAGGCGTCGGTGGGCAGCCACTGCGTCGAGTGCGCCAAGGCGGCTCGACCGGACGTCCGCACCAGGGCCCGGTACTGGAACGCTCGCCAGCCGACGCTCGTCACCTACGCGCTGATCGCCATCAACGTGGCGGTGTTCATCTACGTCGCCATCGCCAACCCAGACACGCTGACGGGCCGGGCAGCGCTGACCGAGGACAACCCGCAGCTCGACCTCGGGCTGGCGACGTTCTTCCTCGAGAACGGCGAGTGGTACCGGCTGGTCACGTCCGGCTTCCTGCACTTCGGGATCATCCACCTCGCCTTCAACATGCTGCTGCTGTTCCAGCTCGGGCAGCTGTTGGAGCCGGCGATCGGCCGGGTCCGATTCGTGCTGCTCTACTTCGGGTCGTTGCTCGCTGGATCGGCCGGCGCGCTGCTGCTGCAGCCCGACAGCCTCCACGGCGGCGCATCGGGTGCGGTGTTCGGGCTGATGGGGGCGGCGTTCGTCGCCATGCTCAACCGCGGGCTGAACCCCTTCACGACGGGTCTCGGCACGACGCTCCTGCTCAACCTGTTCATCACGTTCACCATCCCGGGCATCTCGATCGGCGGCCACATCGGCGGGGTGGTCGGTGGGGCCATCGCCGGGTGGGTCGTGCTGTCGCCGCGCCACCGCCCGATGCCGACGTGGGCCACGTACGCCGCGCCGGCGGCGGTGATCGCCATCTCGGTCGCCATCTCCGTGATCGTCGCCGGCAGCGGATAACCGCCGTCAGACCGGCGGCGGACCGCTGGATTCCCGCACGACCAACTCGACCGGCAGGCGCAACGAATCCTCCGGCCGCGCCCCGGCGAGCAGGATCTGCACCGCCGCCGCGGCTTTCGCCGCGTGCGGCTGGTGGACGGTCGTCAACGGCGGCTCGCTGGTGGCGGCAACCGTGGTGTCGTCGAAGCCCACCACGGACAGATCGGCAGGCACCCGCAGGCCGCGCTGGCGTGCCGCGTCGATGGTCGCCACGGCCATCTCGTCGCTCATCGCCAGCACGGCCGTCGGACGATCCGGGGCGTCGAGCAGCTCCCCGACGGCGTCGGCCGTTGCCGCTCGGTCGTAGGCCGCGCCCTCGACCACTGCCACATCGTCGGGGTCGAGCCCGCCCTCGGCGACGGCGGCCCGGTAGCCGGCCATCCGCCGCTCCTCGACCAGGTTGGCCAGCCCGGCGGCGAGCGGCGCGAACCTGACGACGGCGAGTCGCTCGTGTCCCAGCTCGATCAGGTGGCGGGCGGCGGCGCGCGCGCCACCCTCGTCGTCGATCACGACCGACGGTTCGCCGCCGATGGATTGCCCGTCGAGCACGACCAACGGCAAGCCGCGATCGGCGATGATGCTGCGGCGAGCGGGATCCAGCGCATCGCAATGGGCGACGACACCGTCGACGACGACAGCGCGCAGGATGTCGTCGGGACCGCCGCCGTGGTCCGAGAACGGGATCAGGACGAGCGCCACGCCGGCGTCGTCGCAGGCCTCGGCGATCCCGCCGAGCATCAGCAGGGAAGCGGGATCGGTGAACGCCGCCGGCAACGACTTGCCCACCAAGGCGATGGCGCCGACGCGGTTGCCGCGCAGGGCCATGGCTCGGGGGTCGGGCCCGGCGTACCCAAGGTCGGTTGCCGCAGCGAGGATCCGCTCGCGCAGCACGGGGCTCAACTGGTCAGGGCGGTTGAAGGCGTTCGACACCGACGTCACCGACACGTTGAGGTGATCGGCGATGGTCTTCAACGTGACGACGGCCACGGGGCAACGGTAGCCGTTGACGTTGCCGAACTGAAACGTTTCAGCTACCGTCGCTGGCATGACTGTAACGTTTCAGATGCAGCAGAACCCGACCCTGGCCGAGGAGCGTCGGCACCGGCTGGCCCATGTCGGCGAGGTCTACGGCACCCCGCTGACCACCGACCAGCTCGACGAGCTCGAGGCGCTCGACGACCTCGCCGCGCTCCGCCAGGCCTTCCCGTGGCTGTCCGCCGAGGAGCTGAACGAGGCCGTCTGGGCGCTCGGCCAGCACTGATCGTCTCGACCACCCCGATCTGGGCGCGGACGTTCTCAAACCGGCTTCTGGGCGCGGAGGTTCTCGAAATCGAGAACGTCCGCGCCCAGACGGCCGGAACGCACGGTCCGCCGGGTCAGTCCCCGTCGGGTGCACCGGCTCGGTCGACGATCGGCCGGACGTACGGCCACGCCGCGGCGAACCCGGCGTGCAGCGGTCGGGTCGCCACGGCGTCGACGGCGACCCACTCGACGGCTTCGGTCTCGAAGTTCATCGGCTTCCCGAACCGTTCCGGCACCTCGACGACGACCGTCGTATAGCTCCATTCGAGCGCCGGTGAGAACAGGTGCTCGCCGAGCAGGCGCCGGGGCTCCGGCGGCGCACCGACCTCCTCGGTGGCCTCGCGCAGCGCACCGTCGAGCGGGGACTCCCCTGCGTCGAGCGCGCCCCCCGGGCACGACCAGGTGCCGCCCTCGTGGGAGAAGCCCGACCGCAGCTGCAACAGGACGTGCGGCCCGGCGTCGGCATCGGCGACCACGAACACCACGCCGGCGGCGCCGAACAGGCCCCAGCGCACGTGACCGTCGCTCCCCCGGACGAACCCGTCCCCGCTGCGCCCCGTCGTCATGCCGGGCCTTCCTAGCGCCCGTTGGCGGCGACCGCTCCGCCCGTGCGGTCGACACTGAGTTCTGCGTGAGCGAACAGTGCGGATCCGACGTGTTCGCTCACCCAGATGGCGGCAGCGCCATCACGTCACCACGCGATCTCGGCGAAGCCGTAGGTCACGCACAGCCCTGCGGCGTTGACGGCCACGAACGAAGCGACCAGCACGCCGACCACGATGCGCCGTCGCCGGCCGCGCACGCTGACGCTCGGCGGCATGTACCACGACGGCAGCAGCCCCTCGGCCGGGTCGGCGCCCGTCCAGGGCACGGCGTCGTCGGGCAGAGGTGCGTCCAGGTCGGCCGCCAGCGCCAGCTCGACCAGCTCGTCATCGTCGATGGCGACCGTCGCACCCATGACGGCAACCTACCGAGCGCGACGCACCGCTGCCCGCTATCGTCGATCGGGCACGTACCAACGGGGCTGACAGGTTTCGACGTCAGTGACGGGGGTCGGGCATGCGACCCGAGTTGCTCAGACTCGTTAAACGGGGCACCAACAAGAATTGCCGATGAGCAGTTCGCTGTCGCTGCCTGATCTCAGGTAGTCGAACAGTCATCGTGAGCAGCGATGCCACACGGGGCCGGTCACCTGCAGCCCGGCAACAGAAGCAGGCGATGACGGTGGGAAAGACCACTGACGGCCGGAAAGACGGCTGACGTGCGGGAAAGTCCGCGCGAGGGCCACCGATCCGAACGGTGAGGCGGCCAACCGACCCGCCGGTGGGACAGCGTCAGTCCCGATGTCGGGGATGGTCGTAGCAGGTCCGATGTCCGGCTGATGGACGGGGGTTCGATTCCCCCCAGCTCCACAAAAAAGGGCCACCTAGCAGGGGAAATGCACCGAATGGACGAAGGGATTCTTCCCCCGTCCAAGGCACGGAAGGCCTGGGGCGATGGGGTCGAGATGGCGCCGCTGAGCTGCCGGTTGATCACCGAGGCGACGGCACGCAAACGGAACGCATCGGGACCTAGGACGGAAAGAGGACGGATGACGCGAGCAATCCGAGCTCCATCCGAGTGGTACTCGTGACCTGATTGGTGATGCCACGTTGCTAGGCGGCGCTCGAACGGCCGCCGCGCTCCCTTATCTGGGCAACTCTCGTGAAGACGTCCTTCGCTCGCGCTTGAGCGCAAGTGGCCGTCGTCAGCGCGCCGTGTTAGGGCGTTCGCGAGCAGGTCCGCCGCGGCGTCGAGCATGTCACCCAACGCACGTCGGTGTCTGCTCCTGGGTGCGTCCGGTCGGAATCGTCAGTCGCGGGCCAGAGTGCATGCCGCGATGCCCCACCGTCGGATCGGGCCGCGGCCGTGGCGGGTCGGCTGCGCTCCATGAGTAGGCCATCGCAGATCGGTGCCCTTCGAGGTGCCGCTCACTCGGTCTGCCAAAATCACCGTATGGACGGAGTCCACGACATGGGGGGCATGCACGGGTTCGGCGAAATCCTGATTGAGGAGAACGACTGGAACCCGCGAGCGGACCTCGCCCGCCGCGGCGTGCTGGAGCCCGAGGTGCTCCCCGGGTACTGGTTCCGCGACGACGCCCTGGCGCTGTTCGACGCCATCGGCGAGTACGTCACCGAGCTCGTCGGCGACTTCTACTGCCACGACGACGACGTTCGCTGCGACGCCGAGCTCCAGGCGTGGGCGAGGGAGCTGGTCGCCGACGACGGTGCTCGTGTCGCCGGTACGCCGGTGACCGCCGAAGGCCGGCTGGAGTCCGTCGCCGACCTCGTCCGCCTGCTGCAGCACGTCGTCTACACGGTGTCGGCCGAGCACGGAGCGGTGAACAACGGGCAGTGGGACCAGTTCGGGTACGTCCCGAACACGCCCAGGTCACTGTTCATGCCGCCGCCGACCTCCAAGCACATGACGAACGAGGCCCGCCTCGTGTACGCGATGCCGGGCTACCGGTCGGCGATCGAGCAGATGGCGATGGTGCACATGCTGTCCGCGCCCACGCTGACCCCGCTCGGCAGTTACCCCGACGAGTTCTTCGTCGGCTCGCGAGCGGCCGAGCACTGCGTCGACCGCTTCCGATCGGGGCTCGACGACATCGCCTTCGCCATCGAGCACCGCAACCGCGAGCTGCCGCCCACGGAGCAGTACACGTACCTCGTGCCGTCCGATGTCGGTCGATCGATCACCATCTGACGGGGCGATCCCCGTGGTGCCTGGCTACTCGCTCGGCGCGTGCCTCCACCGCGACGACCGCCACCGGTTCTTCGGAGCCGCGTCGGCCCGGCACGGCCCCGTCGTGGTCCGCCTCCACGCCAGCCCCGTCCCGACCGAGCGCGAGCTCGCGGCCACACGTCACGCGGCGGCGGTCGGCGCGCGCCTCGCCGGGGTCGACGGCGTCGTCGCTCACCTCGATCTCGTTCCGAGCGGGCGCGACCTCGCGCTTGTCACGGGGGTGGTCGACGGTGCCCGAACGCTGCGCTCGTTCGTCGGGAGCGCAGCGACGCTGGTCGAGGTCTGCGCGCTCGGAGCGTCCGTCGCATCGGCGCTGAGCGGCCTCCACCGGGCCGGGTTGGTCTACGGCGCCCTCTCGCCGGACAGCGTCCTCGTCGATCCGAGCGGTGCGGCGCACCTCGCCGATCTCGAGCGCGCCTCCGACGTCGAGGCCGAGACGTCACCGCTGTTCGGGCCCGCCGCCGTCGGGACGGCGCTCGCGTACCTATCGCCCGAGCAGACCGGTCGCGTGAATCGTGCTGTAGACGTGCGCAGCGACCTGTACTGCCTCGGCCTCGTGCTGTCCGAGCTGGTGACCGGATCGCCGCCCTTCTCCGATCCGTCACCACGGGCCCTGGTCCACGCGCACATCGCCCGCCGGCCACCGCGCCTCGACAAGCGCCGGCCGGGCTGCCCGGCCTTGTTCGCGGACCTCGTCGACCGGCTGCTGCGCAAGCATCCCGAGGACCGCTACGCGACGGCTGCCGCGGTCGCTGACGACTTGCGGGCGATCGCCGGCGACATCGCCGCCGGCCGGACACCGGCGTTCCTGCTCGGGCACCACGACGTCGAACCGCGACTGCGGCTCTCCGACGTGTTGTTCGGGCGTGACCAGGAGCTCGCCGCGCTCCGCGATGCGCTGGCGGGTGCGGCAGCGGGAGGTCGGGAGCTCGCCTTCGTGTCGGGGTACTCGGGCATCGGCAAGTCACGGCTCGTCAACGAGCTGCAACGGCCCGTGGCCGCGACCGATGGCTGGTTCGCCACCGGGAAGTTCGATCTCTACCGGCGCGACCTCCCGTACGCCGCGTTCATCCAAGCGGCTGGGGAGCTCGTTCGTCAGGTGCTCACGCTCCCGGCCGTCGAGCTCGACGCGCTGGCGACACGACTCACCGAGGAGCTGCGCGCGTCCGCCGCCGCCCTAGCCGAGCTGATCCCCGACCTCCAGCTCGTCATCGGCGAGCAGGCTCCGCCCGGCGAGGTGTCGCCGGCCGAAGCGCAGCGACGGCTCGAGGCGGGCATCCGCACGTTGGTGCGCGTCGTGGCGAGTGTCGACCACCCGCTCGTGCTCTTCATCGACGACCTGCAGTGGTCCGACCTGGCCTCGTTGCGCCTTCTCGGCGCGCTGATCGCGGAGGTCGCCGCGTCGGCGTTGCTCGTGATCGTAGCGTGGCGCGACAACGAGGTCGGTCCCGGCCACCACGCGTGGGACTTCGTGCAGCGCCATGGGGGCCAGGCGGTGAATCTCGTGCTCAAACCGCTCGGCGTGGAGGACGTGACCAACTGGGTCGCAGTGTCGATGCACGAGGAAGCCGACGTCGTGAAGGACCTCGCCCGGCTCACCCACGACAAGACGCTCGGCAACCCGTTCTTCGTGCGCCAGTTCCTCCGCGACCTCGTGACCGACGACCTGCTCCGTGTCGACGCCTCGGGGAACTGGTCGTGGGACGTCACGGCCCTCGAGCGCCGCGGTGTCAGCGAGAACGTCGGCGACCTCGTCTCGCGCCAGGTCGCGCGGCTGCCATCCGGCGTCAGGGAGATCCTCCAGGCGGCGTCGTGCGTCGGCCCCGAGTTCGACCTCAACTCGGTCGTCAGCATCGTCGGCGGCGATCGCGCCGACGCTGTCACGGGCCTCCACGCAGCCCTCCGGTCGGGACTCGTCCTGCCGCGCGACGACGCCTATCAGTACGCGTCGGCGGACGCTCTCGGCATCAACCCTCGGTACGCGTTCCTCCACGACCGCGTCCAGGAGGTCGCTCACGAGTCGATGCCGCCCGACGTGCGCGCCACGGCCCACCTGGCGCTCGCCCGGCGCGGCATGGAGGAGGGGGATCCCGATCCGGCCCGCGTCGACGAGTTCGCGGTCGACATCGCCAGCCACCTCAGCGCCGCGATCGACGTCCTCGACGATCCAGCGGAGCGCGGGGTGGCCACGCGTTGGCTCGTGGCCGGCGCCGTGCGGGCCAAGGCCGTGATGGCCACCGAACCGGCCCAGGTCTTCCTCGACCACGCCGACAGGCTCCTGCCCGCGGATCGCTGGGACACGTACGCTGACCTGGCCCGCCGGCTGCACACGGAGGCCGCCGACATCGCCTACATCGAAGGTCGATTCGCGGACATCGATCGTCACGCCGTCCCTGTCCTCGCGCACACGTCGGACCCACTCGAGCGGATGCCGATCCACAACATCCACATCGGCATCGGCGTGGCGCAGAACCGATGGGGTGAAGCGACGCAATACGCGATAGACGTGCTCGCCGACGAGTACGGCATCGAGCTGCCGTACAAACCGTCGCTCGTGACTGTCGCCACGGAGATCGCGAAGATGCGGTGGCAACTGCGCCGCTGGACGATCGACGACCTCCGGGACCTTCCCCCGATGCACGACGAGCTCGTCGACGCGTCGATGTCGCTGCTCATGAAGACGGCCACGAACGCGTACTGGGCGTCGCCGAACCTGGTGCCGTTGATCGGGCTGACGATGGTGCGCGAGTCGATCCGCCATGGGAACAGCGGTTTGTCGGCGTACGGCTACGTGCTCTACGGACTCGTGGCCTCGGCCGTGCTCTTCGAGGCGGAGCTCGGGTTCCGGTACGGCGAGTTGGCGATGGAGGTCCTCGACCGGTCCGACGCCCGCCACCTCGTCGGCAAGACGGCGCTCGTGCACCACGGCTTCATCCGCCACGGCGTGGAGCCGATGGCGACCTGCGGCAAGTCGGTGCTCGAGGGGTTCCACGAGGCGCACGCCGCGGGCGACATCGAGAACGCGGCGTACTGCGCGATGGCCGCCCTGTACACCGCCGTCGTGTCGGGCGAGCCGCTGCCGGCGTTGACCGAGCGCCTCGCGCCGTACGTCGACGCCGTGCGGGCGAGCGGGCACGAGCAAACGATCTACGGCACGTCGGTGTGGCTGCAGGCGGTCGACAACCTCGTGGCGAACTCCGTCGAGCCGGAGCTGCGGGGCGCGCACATCGACTTCGAGCCACGGCTGGCTGAGCTGTTGGTGTCCGAGGGCGGCAACGCGATCCCGCAGGGCGTGTGCGCCGCCGGGTTCCTCGCGTTCCTCCTCGACGACGACGAGCGCGCCGAGCGGCACCTCGGGCTGCTGTTCGCCAACATGCGCAACACGCCCGGGCAGGCGTACCTGATGCCGTGCCTCGGCATGTACGCGATCGTGCTCACCCGCAAGCGGGCGGCAGGGCGGGCGAGCGCAGGCGCTCGCGCCCGGCTCGTCGCGATCACCCGCCTGCTGGAGCGCCGGGCGAAGACGAACCCCGGTGACCATCGGCCGTTCCTCGATCTAATCGC
This sequence comes from uncultured Acidimicrobiia bacterium, assembly GCA_963739975.1. Classification (GTDB taxonomy): domain Bacteria; phylum Actinomycetota; class Acidimicrobiia; order Acidimicrobiales; family Ilumatobacteraceae; genus JALZMG01. The sequence goes on along the minus strand of CAVUCK010000005.1, from coordinate 426,322 downwards.
CGCCGAGCGCGCCGCCGGCGCCGGCCGGCTCGACGCCTCCGCGCGCTTCCTCGACGCCGCCGGCACGGCGGCAGCGAGCGGGTTCACCTACCTCGAGGGGCTGGCGCTCGAGCGCGCGGCAGCGCTGCACGAGTCCCGCGGCCACGCGGAGAGCGCCCGCCACCTCCTCGGCCGGGCGTTCGCCGTGTGGCAGCGGTACGGCGCCACGGCGCGACTGCGGCTCCTCGGACACGACCCGGCGGCGAACACGGAAGCCGACTCGTCGATCGACGTCGACACGCTGATCGACACAGCGGCCGCCGTCTCGCGCGAGCTCGAGGTCGACGGCGTCGTCGCCAAGGTGCTCCACCTCGCACTAGAGAACGCCGGCGCCGCCCGTGCCACCCTTTTCCTCCGGCGCGACGGCAACCTCGCCATACGGGCCACCGCCATGGTCAGCGACGACGGCACGTTCGAACTGCGGGTGCCCGAGTCGACGCCGTCCGGGCAGGAACTCGATCCGACCTCGCCGGCACCGACGGCATGGCCCGTGCGGGTCGTCGACTACGTGGCCCGGACCGGCGCCGACCTGATCGTTCCCGACGCATCAGCCGACCCGCGCTTCGAGCGCGACCCGTACGTCCGCCAGCACCGCGTCCGCTCGGTCCTGTGCGCCCCACTGCACCGGGCCGGGGAGTTGACCGGCGTGCTGTACCTCGAGAACTCGCTCGGACCCGACGTCTTCACCGTCCGCCACCTCACGATCGCGCGCACCATCGTCGGGCAGGCCACGATCGCCATCGAGAACGCCGGCCTCTACGAGCACCAGCGCGAGATGGCGACCGCGTTCAGCCGGTTCGTGCCGCGGCCGTTCCTCGAGCACCTCGAACGTTCGAGCGTGGTGGACGTGCAGCTCGGCGACGCCGTCGCCGCCGACGTGACCGTCCTCTTCAGCGACCTCCGCGACTTCACCTCGATCTCCGAACTTCTGTCGCCCGCCGACAACTTCCAGCTCCTCAACTCGTACCTCGCGGCGATGGACCAACCCGTGCACACCAACGGCGGGTTCATCGACAAGTACGTCGGCGACGCCGTGATGGCGCTCTTCGTAGACGCCGCCGACGGGGCGGTCGCGGCGGCGGTCGGGATGACCGACGCGCTGCGGCGGTTCAACGCCGGCCGTGACGGCCAACAGCTCCGTATGGGCATCGGTCTGCACGCCGGGCCGGTAATTCTCGGCACGATCGGCTCGGCGCATCGGATGGACACCACCGTCATAGGCGACACAGTGAACACCGCGTCGCGCCTTGAGGGGCTCACCGAACCATACGGCGCCGCGGTCGTCGTGTCGGGTGCGGTGCGCGACCGGCTACGCGACCCCGGCCGGTTCACCTTCCGCGAGGTCGGCCGCGTCCGCGCCAAGGGCAAGATCGCACCGGTCACCGTGCACGAGGTGCTCGACGCCCGTGGCGACGAGATGGGCGCGCTGGTCGCCGCACTGCCGAACTTCGCGGCCGGTCTGGCGGCCTGGTACTCGGGTGACTTCGACACCTCGAGAGCGGGCTTCTCGGACGCCGTCGGCGTCGCGCCCGGCGATCAGCTCGCGGCGGAGTACCTCCGCAAGATCGACGACCTCGCAGGCACCACGCCACCCGCCGACTGGGACGGCGTCGACCGCCGAGACGACAAGTGAACGATCGGGCGGCGAGCGATCAGGGCGGATCGGGCATCGGCGGCAGGCGATCCAGCCCGGGTCGCGCCGGCTGTCGCCGAACTCGGCAGGCATTCCACTCAGCCTGTAGCTGAGCAGCCGAGCCCGCATGATCCACCGGCCGGCAAGGCGCAGGTCGCTCAGCGAGTGCGGGTCGTCGATCGAACGGCCGCGTGGGACCGGCAGGCAGTCGGGGTGGTTCGCAAGGTCGAACACGGTGAGGATGCTCTCGGTGTAGTCCAGCGCCTCGTCGAGGACGATGTGAGCGACGTCGTGCCAAGGGTGCACCGAGGCGTCCCACACGTACTGTGCCGTCACCCATTCCGGGTCGGGGAGCGTCCCACAACACCGGCTCGGGGATACGCCCGATGCGGACGCAGAACATTCACTGGCCGGCGCTGAGAACGCTCGTATCGATCTCGCGTATCGCCCGCAGATCCGGCGATCTGAGCGCGGCTGTCTTGAGACGACGGCCGCAGTACCGTTGCGGCGAGTCGCCGATCGATTCTCGCCCACCGATTCGTCACATGTGATGCGATCGGTGACGTCACGCGTGGACGATGGAAACATGACAACGCGCACCCCCGCTTCCATCCCTGGTCGCAGGACGGAAAAGGACGGATGGGACGGGAAAAGGACGGGTCACACCGGTCACCAACGGTCACTCCCGGTCAACAACGGATACTCGAAAACAACCTCTGACCTGGCATCACATGCTCTGACCAGGTCCAACGGGATCGACGGATGACGGTTCGATTCCCCCCAGCTCCACGATGTGATGTCTCAGGACATCCCGGACGGCCCGAACCTGCATCAGGGTTCGGGCCCGAAGGACAGCGCGTTCACCGGCACCATCGAGTGGGTGCGCATCGATCTCGGCGACGACGACCACAGCCACCAGATCACCGACGAGCACAAGATGGCCGTCGCGATGATGCGGCAATAGCCTGAAACCTCCGCCTGTCGAAGGTGTGCTCAACCGGCCCGCCGTCCCACCAACCAAACACCGGGACCTGGTGCTGACGTCGGCGAGGCGTCCCTCGCCCGGCGTCAGCGGCTGGCGTTCCCCGCAGGCTGCCTCAGGCGGCGTTCACCCATCCGCTCCGGTGAGCTTGTCGCGGGTGGCGACGTAGATGTCGGACATCCCCTCGGGCCCGGGCGCCCGCCCGAACAGCAGCGTCCGCGCGTCCCAGGAGAGGGACGGGCGCGTCTCGCCAGCGGATGTGTTCACCGCAGAGCCGAGGTTGACTGGCGCCGACCAGGGATCGTCGCCGCTGGCGCGTGTCGAGGTGTACACGTCCTGGCCGCCGAGGGCGCCCGGGTAGGCATGGTTCGAGGAGAAGACGACCTCGAGCCCGTCCTTGCGCACGTTCGGCTGGATGTCGTTCGCCGCGGTGTTCAGCTCCGCAACCGGCGACGCCGGTCCGAAGCTCCCGTTGGCCAGCTTCTCGCTGACGAAGATGTCGCCGGGGACGCTCGCCGAGCTCCGTGAGAAGTAGAGCTGCGCCCCCTCGTCGACCTCCACGTAGGAGGGGCCCTGCTCGTCGAGGGCGCTGTTGGGGCCGTCGGGACCACATCCGAGGTGGCTGGGCGCCTCCCAGCCGCGGCTGGGGTTGAAGCGCGAGAAGTAGACGTCGCCCAACCCGCAGCTCTCGGCCGTCGTCCGGCGGCTCACGAAGAAGAGGCCGCCTCCACGAACGGGCGTCGGGCAGAAGTCGTCCGCCGCGGAGTTGATCGGTGCCCCGAGGTTCTCGGGAGCGCCGAAGGGGACGTCCGTGCTCCCCCGGTGGGCCACCCAGATGTCGAGGGACCCCAATCCGCCCGGCCGGTTCGATGCCAGGTACAGGCTGAGCCCGTCCGGCGATTGGATCGGGCAGCCATCGAGGGACGGGGTGTTCAGCTCCGAGCTGTTCCCGGCGATCTCGTCGACCTTTTGGGCTGGGTCCCAGGGCGAGAAGTGCGACGCATGCGCCGCCGTCGCCGACACGAGGCTCACGGCCGCAACCGCGAACGCCAGCAAAGTCCACCTGCGCATTGTCCCGCTCCATTCTCGACGTGCGTTGCACACGACGTGGCAGGACGGTCACAGTTGAGCGTGTGACGGCGCGTGTGACGGGGATGACCAGAGGCTCGACGTGGTCTTGAGCATCCACCTGCTGGGCCAGCCGAGAATGGAATCGGCTGGGACCCCGGTGAAGGACCCTCGCGGCCACAAGGCGTGGGGCCTGCTCGCGTACCTCCTGCTGAGCCGGGTTCCTCCGTCCCGGGAGCGGGTGGCGACCCTGCTCTTTCCAGAGGCGGACGATCCGCTGGGGGCGCTGCGCTGGACGCTCTCGGCCCTGCGCCGCCGGCTTGGCGAGGGGGCCGCGCTCGGCGGCGATCCACTGCGGCTCACGTTGCCGCCCGGAACCTTCGTCGACCTCGACGTCCTCAGCAAGGGATCGTGGATCGAGGCGATCGCGCTTCCGGGACTCGGCCACGGGTTGCTGGAGGGGCTGACGTTCCGTTCCAGCCCCGGCTTCGAGATGTGGCTCGAGAGCGAACGCCGTCACGTCGCGGGGACGACAAGTGCCGTGCTCCACCAGGCTGCGCTGGCGCTGCTGGCACGAGGAGACGCCAGCGGCGCGGCCCGTCACGCCGCAGAGCTCGTCGGGCTCAACCCCTACGACGAGAACGCCCATGTCCTGCTCGTCCGCTGCCTGCGTGTCGCCGGCGATTCCGAGGCTGCGGCGCGTCACGTGGAGGCATGCACCGCGCTCTTCCGACGCGAACTGGGCATCGAGCCGACTGCTGCGCTGCGCACGGCGGCGGCCACCTCCGAGGTGCCGGTTGCGGCTCGCATCTCCGGGCCGGCGGCCGTGCGAGCGCAGGTCCAGGCTGGCGAGGCGGCGCTCGCCGCCGGTGCGGTCGAAGCCGGTCTCCACCGTCTGCGCGGTGCCGTCGCGGGCGCTCGCGTCGTCGACGACCGCGCGCTCCTCTCGAGGGCGCTGGTCGCGCTCGGCGGCGCGCTCGTCCACTCTGCCCGCGGCACGGACGAGGAAGGCGCCGCCGCACTGCACGAGGGAACGACACTTGCGGAGCAGGTCGGACGGTTCGATGTCGCGGCGAAGGGATGGCGCGAGATCAGCTGGGTCCAGTTCCTGCGAGCGCACTACGAACGAGCGGAGGAGTCGCTGACCAGCACCGCCGAGCTCGCCGCCGGCAACGACGAAGAGCTCGCCTGGGTCGAGCTGATTCGGGGCGCCTGCCGGCACGACGTCGGGGACTACGCAGCTGCCGGCGAGCTGCTGCGCTCCGCGCTGGCGCGTGCGAGGCGACTGCCGTCGGGCCAGCCGTTGGGTCAGGCGCTCACCCTGCTGGGCCGCTTTCACCTCATGCGGGGAGAGATCGAGGACGCGGTCCACCTCCTCGACCAGGCACTCGATGAGGTCGAGGCGCGAGGCATGACCGCGTTCGTGCCGTGGCCGGAGTCGTTTCGCGGCGAGCTCGACCTCGCCCTGGGCGACGTCGCTTCGGCGCAAGTGCGCTTCGAGCACGCGTTCGCCCTCGGTTGCCAGGTCGGCGATCCGTGCTGGGAGAGCATCGCGCTCCGGGGACTCGGACTCACCGCGGCGGCACGCGGCGACCTTCCGGGCGCGCTCGAGATGCTCGTCGACGCGCCGACGCTGTGCCGCCGCCTGCCGGACACGTACCTGTGGATCGAGGCGTACGGGCTCGACGCGCTCTGCGCCGTCGCCGTCGAACACGAAGTGGGAGCCGCCGGGCGGTGGATCGACGAGCTGGAGGCGATCGCCGCCCGCCGGGGGATCCGCGAGCTCCTCCTGCGGGCCACCGTCTACCGAGCTCGTCTCGGAGAACCCGGCGCACTCGACGTCGCCAGCTCGCTCGCCGCGCAGATCGACAATCCAGCACTTGACGAGCTGTTCACGTGGGCCGCGCCCAGCGTCGTCGCGGACTGACGGGGCGACGAACCTCACGGCAGATCACCTGCGGCCGATTCTCCCGGGACCGACGCCAGTCACCGCCGTACCGCTGACGCCGTCAGTCGGTAGCGAGGTGGCCGGCGAGCTTGGTGAGCGCCATCTCCCACCCGGCCGCGCCCGGGGAGTCGCTGGCAATCCCGACGTGGGTCAGCACCATCCGCGTCCGGTGGGCGACCTCGACAAGTTCGATGCGAACCTCGGTCGTGTTCGGGTGACCGTCCGCTGTTCCGGCCACCACGGGACGCCCAGCCTCGTCGGCGATGAACTCGGTGTAGGCCAGCCGCTCGTTCTCGACGACGTCGACGAACTCGCCGCCGAACCACATCCGCCGCGGTCCATCCGGTGACACCAGCTCCATGCACACGAGCCGCCGACCGCCGACGCGCACGTCCATCTCGGCGACGGGGATGGTGGCGCCGTCGGGCCCGTACCAGGCGGCGAAGTGCTCGGGAACCGTCCAGAGCCGCCAGATGACGGCGGCCCGAGCGTCGAACGTCCGCTCGATCACCAACGCGTCGCGAGACGCTGTCCGATCATTCATCACGGGTCATTCCTCTCCTGCGGTGCGGAGTTGTGCGAGGTACTCGTCCATCCGGTCGAAGCGCGCTTCCCACACGGGCCGGTACTGCTCGGCCCACGACGACACCGCGGCCAGCGGTGCGGGGTTGATGGCGCAGGGCCGGTACTGCGCGTGCTGGCCTCGGACGACGAGCCCGGCGTGCTCGAGCACCTTGATGTGCTTCGAGATCGCCGGGAGCGTCATCGAGAACGGCTCGGCGAGCTGGTTGACGGTCGCCGCGCCGCCGGCCAGACGGGCCAGGATCGCCCGGCGCGTCGAGTTCGCCAGCGCGGCGAACGTCTCGGTCAGCTGCTCCTCTCCGACGGCGGTATCGACGGCAGCGCTCATCCCCGGTACTTTCTACATCAGTTGATTATCCAACACGGAAAGTACTGCGCCGCCGCGCTCCGGTCAACCCCGGTGCAGCATCGGCAGCGCGCCGATTCGTCGCGCCGCCGTGCTCCACGATCCGCCCGGCTCGCGTAGTGTCGTGCCTCGACTGGGAGGTGTGCATGCGAAGGGTTCTCGTTGGCATCGCGATCACGGGCGCGGTCGTCCTGGCTCCCATGAGCGCAAGTGCGCAAGCACCACCGAACGGACGCAACTGCATCGGCGTCGTCATCAGCCAACAAGCACCGACTGGCTCACTCGGTCCGGCGATCAGCTCCATCGCCACGAGCAGCCCGGGAGCGTACGCCGCAACACTCGCGGTGCTCCGTGAAGCCGCCTGCAACGGCGCTGGCCTCGGGCGCTAGCACACTCCGAAACCGCCGTCGCGCACCGCTGCGTTTCCCCGCTCGAGGCGTCATCGGGCACGACCGAGCCGGCACCGACTCGACCGCGGTGGCAACCGCCAGGCCACCGGCCCCCTACCGGGTCGTCATCACCCGCGTGGCCGAACACCGCCGACTCGCGCCACCCCCATGACCCCTCTCGCCGGCCGTGACCGACCAGGAGCCTGCCCTCCTGGCGGGATTTTCCGTGACTCCCGCCCGTCCGCGGGCGTACGGTGATCGGACGGAGCGCATGCCGTCTGTGAGGGACAGACGGTGGAGGAGCACGAAGCGGGCATCGGATGAACGTCGATGGGGTCATCGAGCGGCCGTGCGGCCGCGCGGGCACCGAACGGCGTCACGTGGCCTGCATCGTCGATGCCTCAGCGCGCCGTCCGACGAAAGGGCACCTTCATGAGCACGACCGACCCGATCGCACCAACCTCGCCGGTCGACACCTTGTTGACCGACGAGATGTTGGCCCGCTTCGACGAGCGAGCACCGATCTACGACCGGGAGAACCGCTTCTTCGACGAAGACTTCGCCGAGCTCCGCGCGTCCGGCTACCTGTCATGCGCGCTGCCGGTCGAGTACGGCGGTTCTGGGCTGGGGTTGCTCGGCTACACGAAGCTGGCCCGCCGTCTCGCCTACGTTGCGCCAGCCACTGCGTTGGCGGTCAACATGCACGTCTACTGGACCGGTGTGGCCGCCGACCTGCTGAAGATGGGCGACGACTCATGCCGCTTCGTCCTCGAGAAGGCCGCCGACGGCGAGATCTTCGCCGCCATCCACGGTGAACCGGGCAACGACATCCCCTTGCTCATGTCGACCACCACGGCCGAGCGAGTCGACGGGGGCTGGAAGCTCAGCGGCCACAAGATCTTCGGCAGCCTCACGCCGGTCTGGACGTACGGCGGCTTCCACGCCATGGACAGCTCGGACCCGGACAACCCCCGCGTCGTCCACGGGTTCCTGCCCCGGGACACGCCCGGGCTGCAGATCGTGGACACGTGGGACACGATCGGCATGCGCGCCACCCAGAGCCAGGACACCGTGCTCGACGAGGCGTTCTGCCCCGACGAGCTGTGCCCCGTCGTCTGCCCGATCGGCTTCGCCGGTGCCGGACCATTCCACGTCGGCATCTTCGCCTGGGCGCTCATCGGCTTCGCGTCCGTGTACCACGGGGCGGCCCGCCGCGCGTTCGACATCACCATCGCCAAGATGCCGACGCGCACGTCGATCGCCCTGACCAACTCCATGGCCCACCACCCCGAGGTGCAACACCACGTGGCGAAGATGCGCATGGCCCACGACGCCGCCGATGCGCTGCTCGACCGGACGGCGGCGGACTGGGAGGCCGGTGCACAGCACGAGGACTGGCCGGTGCGCCTGGTGGCCACCCGGCAGGTCGTCATCAACGCCGCCTACGACGTCGTCGATCGGGCCATGGACCTCTCGGGCGGCGCCGGCGCCTTCCGGGCCAACCGGCTCGAGCAGCTCTTCCGCGACATCCGCATGGGCCGCTTCCACCCGGGCAACCGGCTGTTCGCGCCCGAGCTGATCGGCAAGCTGTGCCTCGGCCTCGACCCCGACGCCGCGCCGCGCTGGGGCTGAGCGGGCGACGACGCCTCGAGTGCCGATGACGGACCTCATCGACCCGTCGGTGAGCCCTCCGGCGCGCGTCGCCGCCGCCGACGAGGGCGTGTCGCTCGACGAATTGCGCCTGGCCGCCCGCAACCACGGCTTGCCGCTCGAGATGCTCCGCCACGACGTGTCACCGCCCGGGCTGCACTACCTGCTCGTGCACTACGACATCCCGACCGTCGACCCGGAGACCTACCGCCTCCGGGTCGATGGTGCGGTCGCCCGGCCGATGGCGCTCGACCTGCGGTCCCTGCACGCTCGTCATCAGGTCACGCGCCGGGTCACGATGGAGTGCGCCGGCAACGGCCGGGCTCGGCTCAGCCCGCGCCCGGTGAGCCAACCCTGGCTCGACGAGGCGGTCGGAACGGCTGACTGGACGGGCACCCCGCTGGCCCCGCTGCTCCACGACGCCGGCGTCCTTCCTGATGCCGTCGACGTCGTGTTCACGGGCGCCGACCACGGCGTGGAACGTGGCGTCGAGCAGGACTACCAGCGCGCCCTGACGATCGCCGACGCGCTCGATCCGGACGTGCTCGTCGTCCATTCGATGGGCGGTGGGCCGCTGCCACCACAGCACGGGGCGCCGGTCAGGCTCGTCGCGCCCGGCTGGTACGGCATGGCGCACGTGAAGTGGCTCGTGCGGATCACCGTCCTCACCGAGCCGTTCACGGGGTACCAGAACGCCGTCACCTACCGCGTCGCCACGGACGCCGACGACCCGGGCGAGCCCGTGACACGGATCCTGCCGCGAGCCCTGCTGGTCCCGCCCGGCTTCCCCGACTTCCAGACCCGCACTCGGATCGTCGAGTGCGGGGTGCACGAGCTGGCCGGCCGGGCGTGGTCCGGGCACGGCCCGATCGTGCGGGTCGAGGTCAGCGACGACGATGCGGTGACGTGGTCGGACGCCGAGGTGGGCCCATCGCCCGCGCCGTCCGCCTGGTGCGCCTGGCGTTGGACGTGGGACGCCCGGCACCCCGGCCGCAGGGTCCTCGCCGTGCGGGCGACCGACGCCGCGGGGCACGTGCAACCGATCGAGCAACGCTGGAACCGCCAGGCGATGGCCAACAACCACGTCCAGCGAGTGCCGGTCGTCGTGCGCTGACCACCCCGCCGCGGCTCCGGTCTGACGGCGGGCTCAGCTGCCCTGGCCGACGGCGGTCAGGGTCTCGATCGCCATCAGCCCCTGCGACTCAGGGTTGCTGGTGTTGATCATCACGGCGACGGCCGTCCCGTGCTGGGCGTCGTAGCCGATGAACGCCGACTGCACCCCGGTGCCGAGGTGTCCGATCACCGTGATGGCATCGGTGGCGTACTGCTCGAGGCCGAGCCCGTAGCCATGGGTGATGCCGAACTGGGAGAAGTCGTATCCCGGCACGAACGTGTGCATCGCCGCTTGTGAGCCAGGCGACAGCAGTGTCCCGTCGGCCAGTGCGGCGACGAACCGCAGCAGGTCGCGACCCGTCGACGCCAGCGCGCCGGCGGCGCCACCGAGCGACGAGTGCTGCGACAGGGTCGTGTCCTGGAACCCGCCGTCGACACGGGAGTAGCCAGGGCTCCACGAGTCGTCGATGACCTGCGTGCTGCTCAGCCCGAGGGGCTCGACGATCCTCGTGTGCACCTCGTCGGTCCACGAGTTGCCGGTCAGCTGCTCGATGATCGTCCCGAGGACGATGTAGTTCGTGTTCGAGTAGTGGAACGAGCCGCCCGGTTCGCCCACTCGCCCCGCCGACTCGGCGACGGCGATCAGCTCGGCCGGCGTCCACTCGCGCCCCGCCGCGGCGAGCACGGCCGGTTGCTCCTTGTACTCGTTGAGCCCACTGGTGTGCTGGAGCAGTTGGCGCGGGGTGATCCGGTCGGCGCCTACGAGTTCGGGCAGGTAGGGGTCGATCCCGGCGTCGAGGTCGAGGAGACCCTCGTCGGCGAGCTGGAGCACGACGACTGCGACGAACGTCTTCGTGTCGCTCCCGATGTTCCACGGGGTGTCGAAGTCGACGGGTGGACTCGACGGATCGATCGTCTGCGTTCCGGCGCTGACCTCCGTGATCGTGCCGTCACGATCGCGCAGCGCGATACGTCCACCGACGAACTCACCGGCGGCGTGATGGGACTCGATGATGCGCGACACCATTGCCCGATGCGCCGACCCCGCCGGCGCCGTGGTCGGCGGTGGCGCCGTCGACGAGGGTGCCGCGCTGGTCGCCGGAACCGTGCTGGTCGGCGGTGCGAGGGTCGGCGGCAGCGGCGTCGCCGGTGCCATCGGCTCGGGAGCGACAACGGCGTCTTCGGACGCGCACGCCGTTCCTGCCAACAGCACCGCAGCGCAGAGCGCGGCAACCGTCCGGCCGGCGCGACGTGAACGGCGTGCGTGGCTCGTGGTGAAGGACATGTCGGCCATCGTGCGACCGGATGCGTCGCCGCGTCGTCGGGCCAACGGCGGATGTGGACTGACCTGACGTCATCCGTTCGAACGAGCCCGCCTCCGACGAACGAGTGAGGCTGGTGTCACGGTCGACCATCCGCCGTCGAGCCCGGATGCCCGGCCGATCCGGGACGGACGAGTCCGGATTCGTAGGCCAGGATCACCGCTTGCACTCGGTCGCGGACCCCCAGCTTGGTCAAGAGTCGACTGACGTGGGTCTTGGCGGTGGCCTCGCCGACGTACATCCGCGCTGCGATCTCGCGGTTGCTGAGCCCGTGGGCGAGGAGCTCGAGCGCCTCGCGCTCACGTTCCGTGAGGTCGTTCGGAACGATTGCCGCGACAGCCTCGGGCTCGGGCTGGCGGGAGAACTGCTCGATCAGTCGCCTGGTGACGGACGGCGACAGCAACGCATCACCGTTGGCGATGACGCGCACGGCAGCGATCAGGTCCTTGGCCGGCGTGTCTTTCAAGAGGTAGCCGCTGGCGCCGGCGCGCAAGGCGGCGAACACGTACTCGTCGAGATCGAAGGTCGTCAGCACGAGCACCTTGGTGCCACCATCCCCTGCGGCGATCAACCGGGTGGCCTCGATCCCGTCGAGGACCGGCATCCGGATGTCCATCAACACGACGTCCGGCCGACTGCGCTGGCAGAGCTCGACACCGGCCCGACCGTTCTCGGCGTCACCGACGACCACGATGTCCGCCTGGGCGTCGAGGATCATGGCGAAGCCATCGCGCATCAGCGCCTGATCGTCGACGACGGCGACCCGGATGGTCATCAGCCCGCCGCACCGTGCGCGCTCGCCGATCCACTTCCCGCGTCGGCGACGATCGGCAGAACGGCACGCACGGCGAACCCCCCGTTCTGGCGTGGCCCAGCGGTGAACTGACCACCGTAGATCTCGACCCGCTCACGCATGCCGATCAACCCGTGTCCGGACCCGAGCCGGGACAACCCGTTGGTGTCGCCGCGTCCGTCGTCGGTGACGTCGACGATCAGTGAGCCGGTCAGGTACGTGATGCGCACCCTCGCCGACGCCGCTCGACCGGCGTGCTTGCGCACGTTCGTCAGCGCCTCCTGGGCGATCCGGTAGGCGGTCAGTTCGATGCCCGGAGCGAGCCCTCGCGCGGGCCCTTCCACGATCAGGTCCGTTGCCACCCCACTCGCGGAGGTGTGGGCGACCGCTGCGGCGATGTCGGCCAGGCCTGGCTGCGGGGCCAACGATGCGTCGCCGTCGCCGGTCTCGCGCAGCACGCCCAGCATGCGGCGCAGCTCGGCGAGCGCCTCCCGCCCGACCGACTCGATCCTGACGAAGACGGCGGCGGCCCGGTCGGGGTCGCCGTGCACGATCTCTCGTCCTGCGGCTGCCTGGACGGCGATGACGCTCATCGAGTGGGCCACCACGTCGTGCATCTCGCGGGCGATTCGGCGGCGCTCCGTGGCGACGGCACGCTCGGCCTCGGCGAGTCGGTCGGCCTCCGCCGCAGCGGCGCGTCGGGCGGTATCGACGAAGATGCGCTCGCGGTGGCGGATGACGACGCCGGCCACGACGGCGGCGGACAGGAAGGCCGCCATGCTGAGCGCCGTCAGGTAGTCGTAGCCGTCCTCGGTCTGCAACACGCTCACGCTCGCCACCGACAGCAGGGCGACGCTGGTGACGACGATGGCCCACCACGCCAACGGGCGGCGATCCTCGTGGGCGGCGACGGCGTAGATGGCCGGGAGGCCGAGCACCGACAGCAGGGCTCCGTACTCGCGCAGGTACATCGTGATGAGGACGGTCGCCACGATCGCCAGCACGGCGATCGGCGCCCGCCGTCGCCAGAACAGGTTCAGCGAGCCAGCGACCACCAGCGCGTAGGCGAGCCCGTCGGCCGGGCGCTGCCCGCGGCCGTCAACGCCCGAGGCCGCGGCCACATCGACGACCGCGAGCACGGCCACGACAACGGCGACGGCGACATCGACCAGCACCCGCGGATCGGTCGCCCAGCGAGGGCCGCTCATCGCCGCCCCGACCAGCGATCCACGCATCGACGGTACTGCGCCGGGGCGCGCCGGTCATCCGGCAATGTGTTGATGGCTCGTCCGCCGAATGGCGCAGCGGGATCGGTTGGACGGCGGCCGTGGACCACTCGTTGGTCGGATCGGCGATCACGAGATCGGCGGATGACTCGCCGCGGCTTCCTCCGTACCGTCCGTTCCGCCCACCGCCGCCGGTTCGTCCCGTCGGCCTGACGTCACGTTTCGAGGAGGTCATTCCGATGAACACCGCGCTCGCCACCCGCCCTGCGCCTCGACCGCTCGCGGCGTCGCCACCGCCCTTGACGCCGACGCGTCGGTTCCTCGGCGTCGTCACTCGTCCGCAGAGCTACCGGAGCATCGGCTACCTGCTCGTCGGGCTGCCGCTGGCGACGATCTGGTTCGCGGTGCTCGTCACCGGACTGTCGGTCGCCGCCAGCATGGTCGTGGTTGCATTGCTCGGTGTGCCGATGCTGCTGGGCATGGTCTACGTGGTCCGGGCCTTCGCCAACGTGGAGCGGCGCCTCGCCAACGTGCTGCTCGATCGCGACCTCCCGCTCCTTCCGCTGGCGACCGGCCAGCGCGGGAACGTGTGGGTCCGGCTGCGGTCGTTGGGCGCTCAGCCTCACCGCTGGCGAGAGCTCGGCTACCTGCTGCTGCGTCTTCCGGTGGCGATCGCGACCTTCATCGTCGCGGTCACGGCACTGACGACGTCGGTGGCCGTTGCGTACGCGCCCATCCACATCCGGTTCGTCGACGACCCGTTCGGCGACTGGTTCTGGAGCTCCGAGCTCGAGGGCGTCGCCCGCTCGCCGTGGTCCTGGCTGCTGGTGCCGCTCGGCGTGGGGATGCTGCTCGTCGCGTTCCACCTGGTGAACGCGCTGGCGAGGGTGAGCGGCGAGTGGACCGCCGCCTGGCTCGGTGCGCAGCCCACCCTGCCGGCGTCGACCGATACCGTTCGATCGTGATCTCCCGGTTCGGCGACGACACCGCGCTGCTGGTCATCGACGCCCAGGTCGGCGTGGACGACCTGGCGCACTGGGGTGGCCCGGCCGGGCGGCGCAACAACCCCGACGCCGAGAAGCACCTCCAGCAGCTCCTCGAGCACTGGCGAGGCGCCGGCCGGCCGGTCGCCTTCACGCTGCACGACTCGAACGAAGCCGCGTCGCCGCTCAAGCGCTCGCTGCCCAGCGGAGCCTCCAAGCCGGGGCTCGAGCCGCAGCCCGGCGAGATCGTGGTCATCAAGCATGTCAACGGCGGGTTCTTCGGCACCGACCTCGAGATCCAGCTGCGTCGCAGGGCCGTGCGCCGTCTCGTCGTCGCCGGGTTCTTCACCAACTTCTGCGTCGAGACGACCGTCCGCACGGCGGGCAACATCGGCTTCGACACGTACCTCTGTCACGATGCCTGCTCGACGAGCAACCGCATCGGCCTCGATGGCGTCGACCACGACCCGGAGGTCGTCCACGACCTGTCGATCGCCACGCTGCACGGCGAGTTCTGCACCGCCCTGTCGACCGAAGACGCCCTCGACCTGCTGGCTGGCGATCGCGCCGACCTGCACCGAGTGCAGGGCAACGAGTGACGCACGACTAGCGAGTCGTCACCCGATCGAGCCAGGTGATCAACGCGTCGGTGATCTCGTCGCGGTTGGTCTCGTTGAAGACCTCGTGGCGGGCGCCGGCGTACCGGGCGACGGTCACGTCGACGACCCCCGCCTGGCGGTAGCGGTCGGCCACCAGGTCGATCAACGCGCCACCGCCGGCCAGCGGGTCGTCGTCGCCCGAGACGAGGTAGATCGGCACGCCGGACTCGAGGCCGGCCAACCGATCGGGGTCGGCCGTCGCCGCCAACTGATCGACCATCCCGGCCGTGGCCTGCGGGTCCAGGCCGAACCCGCACGCCGCGTCGGCGACGTACGTGTCGACCTCGGCCGGATCCCGGCTGAGCCAGTCGTACTCGGTGCGGGCCGGCTCGAACGGGGCGTTGAACGCGCTGAGGTCGACCTCCTTCGTCGGGTCGATGCCGGCGGCGATGACGTCCATCGCCGACGTCCCGGACAGCACGGCTGCGTCCAAGTCGCCGCTGTGGTCGAGCAGGTACTGCTGCAGCGCGAACGAACCCATGCTGTGGCCGACGACGACCAGCGGGATGCCCGGGTGCTCCTTGCGGGCCAGCGTGCCGAGCTCACCGATGTCGGAGACGAGCCCGGCCCATCCACCGGCACCGAGGTCGCCGTACCGATCGGGCGAGCCGGCGGTGCGCCCGTGGCCACGGTGGTCGTTGGCGTACACCACGTACCCGTGCTCGGTCAGCGCCTCGGCCAGCCGGCGATACCGCGCCGCGTGCTCGCCCATGCCGTGAGCGATCTGCACGATCGCCCTCGGTTCGCCGGCCGGCGTGTAGCGATCCACGGTCACCTCCGTGCCGTCGGCTGCCGTCATGGTGAAGGTCGTCTCGTCCATCGAGCGGAATAGTGGCAGATGGCGTTCTCACCATCGCACTGTCAGGTGCGCCGGCTTGCGGAACACCACGCCGGATGGCGCCGGCGCATGGCCGTCCAGCCGGAGGTCCGGCCATCGCCCGACCATCGCCCGCAGCGCGGCGACCGCCTCGAGGCGGGCGAGGTCCATGCCAAGGCACACGTGCGGCCCGGCGGCGAAGGCGAGCTGGCGGCGCAGGTTCGGGCGGTCGAGGTCGTACCGGTCCGGATCGGCGAACTCGGCCGGGTCCCGGTTGGCGCCGGCCAGGGACACGACGACGAGGTCGCCCCGACCGACTGCCGCGCCGGCCAGCTCGACATCGCGGGTCGCGTACCGGTCGACCACGGCGGCGGCAGGCTCCAGCCGCAGCGACTCCTCGACGGCCGGCGGGACCAGGCTCGGCTCGGCGACCAGTCGGCTCCAGATGCCGGGCGTCACGAGCGCGAACCACGTGGCGTTGAGGATCATCGCCTCCGTCGTCTCGATGCCACCGAACATCACGACGGCCGCATCTGGCACGGATTCGGGACCGGTCGACGGGGCCAGCTCGGCGCGCAACGTGGCCATCGCCGCCTCTCCACCCGCGGTGACCGGTCGCCCCGTCGCGACGCCGGAGACCGAGTCGACGATCTCGCGGTAGCAGGCGAGCAGCCGCTCCACGACGTCCGGTCGCTCGCCGTCGAGTCCCAGCGCGTCGGCGACGACGCTGGCCGCCAGCGGGCCGGCCACGGCGGAGCGCAGCTCCATCGACCGGCCACCGGCGGCGCCGTCGAGCAGTCGGGCGACCCGGCGCTCGACGACGGCACCCAGGCGCGCTTCGACGGTGCGCCGACGGAACGGCGCGACGAACGGCCGGCGGTGGTTGGCGTGCTCGTCACCGTCGGTCGACAGCATGCTGCGGCCGACGACCTGGGCGGTCGAGAAGCGGGCGTCGTCGACGGTGAACGTCGTGGGGTCGTGGAGCACGTCCAACGCCGCCGCCCGACTCGTCACGAGCCACCCGCCGAGGGCCGGGACCCACGCCACTGGTGTCCGCCGCCGCAGCTCGGCGAGGTGTGGGTGCGGATCTCCGTTGAGCTGGTCGAGCGTCGGCGCACCACTCATGGGCTCGTTCTTAGCGGCTCCCGTTTGCCCCGCCTCGCGGAGGGGTACTGCCCGCCCGTGCCCAGGGTCGACCAGTCGGTGCCCCGCGCGCTCGCTGCGGTCGCCGACGCACCTGGGATCGTGGCCGGGTTGCGCAGCTCCGACGCCCTGACCGCGGCCGCCGCCACGACGTCGGCCCCCGACGACGCCCTTGCCAGGCTGACGGTGGCCATCGACGACGACCAGGACCAACTGACGTCGATCGCGGCGATCCATGCCGTCAGCGCCCTCACTGGTGCCGGCGCCGGCGGCCTGCTGATCGACCTCTTGGCGGACCGCCGCTGGCACGTCTCCGAACACGCCGCGTGGGCGCTGTCGGCGCGACCTCCCGAACCTGCCGCGCTGGTGCCCCTCCTGGACCTGGTCGCCTCCGGTGGGTTCACCGGGATGCTCGCCCAGCGCACGCTCGAAGGCTGGAGCGCCACCGCCGGCCCGGCCGTCACGAACGCGGCGGTCGCGACGTTGGACGCCGAGTCACGCCCTGGTCCACGCCGCCGACTCACCGAGACGCTCGGGTTGGTCGAACGCATGCCGACCGATCCGCTGGAGCGGATCGCTGGCGACGGCTCGGAGGCCGGCCCGGTGCGCATCGCCGCCGTCGCCGCCCTCGGCGACCGACGCGGTGATCCGCGTCCGCTCATCGCGCTGGCCGGCGGCGACGACGGCGACGGCGTTGCCGATCACGCGTTGCTGGCCCTGGCCGATCGGCTGAGCCGTGACGAGGTCGGGAGTCGTTCGTCACCGGGTGGTGGCCTGCGGATCGCCCAACTCTTCCTCCACGCCGACGCCGACGACGACCGTGCGGGCGCCGGCGACAGCGGCGGGATCGCCACGCTGCTGCGCCTGCTCTCCCAGGAGCTGGCGGCGCGGCCCGAGGTGGGCGAGATCATGACGATCGGGCGCGGCGACGTCGCGTCGGCGATCGCCGACCACTGGCCGAGCGGCGACCGGGCCGAGCACTTCGTCGGCGTTCCGTTCGGCCCGCCTGGCGGCGTCGATGCCCAGGGAGCGTGGACGTACCGCGTCCAGGTTGAACGTGGACTCCGGCGGCTGTTGCGCGATGGGGTCGACGCGCTCCACCTGCGGATGGCCGACGTCGGGACGCTGGCCGCCGCCCGCGTCGCTCGACACCAGCGTGTCCCGATCGTCTTCACCGCGGCCCCCGATCCCCACGTGGTGGTGCGAGCCCTCGAGGAGGATGGAGCGCTCGGCCGGGCCGACTTCGGCGATGCCGACGTTCTGGCCCACCTCTGGTTCCGGGCGCGCATGGTCGAGCGATTGCTCGACCAGGCCGAGCGCATCGCCGTGCTGCCCCGCGACGACGTCGAAGGCGACCTGCGCGACCTGCTCGGGTTCGACCTCGACGCCAATCGCTGGCGTGCCGTCGTCGTCCCCGAAGGCGTCCACGCGGCGACGGTCCGCCGGGCCGACCGCGACGTCCGTGCGGCGACGGCGGAGCAGCTGCCGGCGGGCGTGGACCGTCTGGCCACCGAGCTGACGGCGTTGCCCGTCGGGCGCCGGTCGCTTCCGCTCATCGTCAGCGTCGGCCGGCTCCACCCGAGCAAGGGGATGGGGCGTTTGGTCGAGGCGTGGGTCTCCACGCCCGCCCTGCGGTCGGCAACGAACCTCGTGATCGTCGGTGGGTCACTCAGCACGCCGTCGCCCGACGAGCTCGACGTCCTGTCGAGCATCGACGACCTGGTGAACGGTCGACCGGGCGTCATCCTGCTCGGCAACCTGCCGCACGGCGACGTGGCACGGGTGCTCCGGGCCACGGCGATCGGTGCGCCCGGAGTTCCCGCCGGTGGCGTCTACGTCGGCGCGGCGCGCAAGGAGGAGTTCGGACTGGCGATCGTCGAAGCGCTCGCCGCCGGACTGCCCGTCGTCGCCCCGACGGGCGGGGGGCCGTCGACGTACGTGCGCGACGGCGTCACCGGGGTGCTCGCCGACACGTCGTCGGCGGCGGCGTTGGCGACCTCCATCGAGCGCGCCATCGCCCTCGTCGCCGATCCGGGACGGGTCGAGCTGGCCCGCCGCGACGTCCTCGATCGGTTGACGATCGAGAACATGGCCGACCGTCTCGTCGAGCTGTACGGATCGATCGCCCACGTCGTCGCGTCGTGAAGCTGCTCGTCGTCTCGCCGGACTACGCGTCGCACTACCTGCCGATGTCGTCGATCGCTCGTGCTGCGCAACGCCGCCGGGTGGCAGTCACCGTGGCGACGGGTCCTGCGCTGCGGGCGCAAGTGGAGCGCGACGGGTTCCGGTGGCGCGAGTTGCGGATGAGTCGGGGCAGCAACCCAGGCGTGCTGAACGACAGGACCCGTCTCGATGCCGCCGCCGACGACCTGTCGGGCTTCTTCGCTGCCACCCATCGCGGGATGGTCGCCACGTTGACCCACCAGGCCGAAGCCCGGGCCGCCGACTTGCTGTGGGAACCGGCGCAGGTCGCGACGGCGACGGTCGAGGTGGCCGACGACGAGCACCCGGAGGCGATCCTGGTCGATCACCTGGCGTTCGCCTGCACACTCGGCCTGCGCGCCGCCGGCCGGCGGTTCACGACGTTCGTGCCGGGGCACCCCACGCAGGTGCCCATCGGCGGCGAGGTCTACGGGGCGCCGTCGGCGTGGCCGTCGACGTTCTCCCCGGCGCCGGCGGACGTCGAGGAGCTACGTGCGCGCTGCCGGGAGGTCACCGCATCGTTCACCGATGAGTACAACTCGGTGCTGGCCTCGCTGGCGCCGGCGGCGCCGCCCGTCGAGGACGCCTTCGCCGCTCACGGCGACGACGTCCTCTACAACAGCCCGGCGCCGCTGCACCGCCCCGAACGGGCCGCCGACCTTCCGTCCCGCCATGCCTTCCTCGGCAGCTGCGTGCGCAGCGAGCGGCCATCGGACGAGGTGCGCGACTGGCTCGACACGATCGGCGACCGGCCGTTCGTGTACGTATCGTTCGGGACGTTCCTGTCGGCGCGTGTCGACGTGGTGCGGCGGGTCCTCGACGCGTTGGTCGACCTCGACAGCATCGCCGCCGTGTCGACGGGCACGGCCGCCGTGGGCGACATCGGCCCGTGCCCCGACGGATGGCTGATGGCGCCCACGCTGCCGCAGGTCGCCCTGCTCGCCCGAGCCGCCGCCGTCGTGACGCATGGGGGCAACGGCACCGTGACGGAGTCCCTTGCGGCGGGCCGGCCGATGGTCGTGCTGCCGTTCTCCACCGACCAGTTCGAGACCGCCGCCGACCTCGAGCGCACGGGCCTCGGGCTGCCGCTCGATCCGAACACCGCCAGCCCGGCCGACCTGGCCCGGGCGGTCACGGCCACGTTCGCCGACCCGATCCGCCGGCGGGCCGAGGCGCTGGCGATCGAGCTGCGCTCCCGCCCGGGCCCCGAGCTGGCCGCCGACCGCTTGCTCGGCGCACTGTCACCGCCCGATGATGACGACCAGATGATGAGCTGATCGGAGGGACATGGACGAGCAGCAGGGCACCGACGGTGTCGAGTTGGTGCGGCGCATCTACGCCGACTTCGCCGCCGGGCGCATCGACGAGGTCATGGGGCTGGCCGACCCCGACATGGTGATCACGCAGGATCCGGCGCTGCCCTGGGGAGGGCGGTTCGTCGGGACCGACGGGGTCGTGGAGTGGGTCACGAAGCTGGTCGGCACGATCGAGTCGGCAGTCGAGATCGACACGGTGTTCGCCGCCGGCGACCGGGTCGTGCAGCATGGTCGCACCCGGGGCACGGTGCGAGCCAACGGGGCCGCGTTCGACATCCCGGAATGCCACATCTGGACGGTGCGCGACGGTCGGGTGCTCGCCGCCGACTTCTTCATCGACTCGGCGGCGATGCTCGCTGCCATCGGACGCTGACGGAGTTCGAGCACGACGCACCCGACACGGGCCCGCCGGCCGTGCAGGGTTAGGTTCGCCCGATGCGATTCGGCGTGTTCTACGAGCTGCAACTGCCGAAGCCGTGGCAGCGAGACGACGAGTACCGCCTGCTCAACGCCGCCCTCGACCAGGTCGAGCTGGCCGACCGGCTGGGCTACGACTACGCGTGGGAGGTCGAGCACCACTTCCTCGAGGAGTACAGCCACTCGTCGGCGCCCGAAGTGTTCTTGGCTGCGGCGAGCCAGCGCACCACGCAGATCCGGCTCGGTCACGGCATCGTGCAGCTCCCGACGAACCACCCGGCGCGTGTCGCCGAACGGGTCAGCACCCTCGACCTCTTGAGCCACGGGCGCGTCGAGCTCGGCGTCGGCGAGGGCAGCAGCGTCACCGAACTGCACCCGTTCGACCGCCGGTTCCGGGACAAGCGGGCGGTGTGGGAGGACGCCATGCGCTGCCTCATGCCGATGTTCTGGGAGGAGGGCTGGGAGTACCACGGCGAGCACTTCGACTTCCCGCTGCGCAACGTGATCCCGAAGCCGCGCCAGCAGCCCCACCCGCCGCTGTGGGTGGCCTGCAGCCAGCTGGAGACCATCGAGATGGCCGGGCGGCGTGGGCTCGGTGCGCTGGGCTTCCAGTTCGTGTCCGCCGAGGCCGCCGTGGCCTGGGTCAACGCCTACTACAACTCCTACGTCAAGCGTCTCGACCCGCTCGGGCCGTACGCCACCAACCCGAACATCGCCATCGTGTGCCAGTTCATGTGCGCGCCGACGGACGAGGAGGCCCGGGCGCGCGCCGACGGGTCGACCTTCTTCCAGTTCGCCCTGCGCTTCTACAACGAGCACGGCCCGGTCGTGCCGGGCACGGTCAGCCTGTGGGACGAGTACCAGACGTGGAAGGCCAGCCCGTCGGGCCAGAAGGCGCAGCACGGCGGGCTGATCGGATCACCCGAGACGATCCGGGCCAAGCTGCGCAAGTTCGCCGCCTCCAACGTGGACCAGGTGATCCTGCTCAACCAGGCCGGGCGCAACCGCCACGAGGACATCTGCGAGGCGCTCGAGCTGTTCGCCGCCGAGGTCATGGACGAGTTCCACGACATGGAACCCGACCATCAGGAGTGGAAGCGCGGGGTGCTCGACGGCGACCTCGAGCTGCCCGAGATCGACACCGAGCCCTACACCTTCGTCAGTCCTCAGTCCACGAAGTGGAAGCCCGGCATGGAGGTCCCCACCCCCACGTAACGCCCATCCGAGGGTTTCGATGCATCCGAGGGTTTCGTGCACCCCGTCCGGTACGCAAACCCTCCGGTGCGCCGAAACCCTCGGATGGGCTAGGACGTGAGGGCGGCGAGGCGTTGTTTGACGTCGGAGCGGGAGAGGCGGGCGGCGGTGGTCTCGCGCACCTTGCGGGCGACCGGACCCATCACGGCCGGGTCGAGCGAGTCGTTGCCCATCTCGGCGATGTCGGCGGCGGTCGGTTGGAACGCCATCACGGTGATTCCTCGGCCGCGCAGCCCGGCGACCTCGCGAGCCAACGACAGCCGGGCGATCTGGCGCATCGCCATCGTCGGGCCGAGCCGCACCGCACCGCGGGCCGCCGACATCGGCGCGCTGATGAGCACGAGATCGGGCTGCTCGGAGGCGACGAGGTCGGCGTTCGTCGTCGAGTGCACACCGCCGTCGACGTAGCGAGTCCCACCGATCACCGCGGGCTCGAAGAACGCCGGGATGGCGCACGACGCTTGCACCGCTTCGCCGGGCCGCGCCGGCGGTGCGCCCTCCCGACCGAACACCACCCGGCGACCGGTGTCCAGGTGCAGGGCGACGATCCACAGCGGCTGCGCCGGCCAGCGATCGCCGTACAGCGCGTCGAACGGCGCGGCGATGTGCTCGGTCGGCACCTGCCCGACCGGCAGCATCGCCACCGCCAGTGACCCTGGCCGGACCTCCCAGGGCGCCCGCATCGCCCGGGCGAGCCGCGCCGGCGACGACATCGACCCGACCGGTCCGCTGCGCCGCGCCGGTCGCGGTCGGCCGGGTGGGCCCAACCCGGCCCGGGCGACGACGGCGCGACCGGCCGGGGACAGTGGCGAGCCCGTCGCCCGGGCCGCCAGATCGGTCGCCGGCATCCCCGCCCGCAGCATCGACGCCACGATCGAGCCCGCCGACGTGCCGACCAGCAGATCGGCCCGACCGGCATCCCAACCGAACACGTCGTGCAACGCGGTCAGCACGCCGGCGTGGAAGGCGTGCCCGACCGACCCGCCGGCCCCGAGCACGACGGCGACCTTGGGAGGTGCGCTCATGAGAACCATCATGGCGCTCGATCGCAGTTCCCGCCCTCGTAGGCGCGAGACTTCTGACCACGGACCCGAACGACCGAACCCAACCGCCGACGAGCCTGCTGGTCGCCATCGTCGCCTACCAGGGCGTGCTGGCCGACGAGACGGACGTCTTCCGTGACCTGCTCGGGCTGCTGCCGAACGCCCGGATCGTCACGGTGGGCGAGCAGCTCGGGTTGGTCGCCGGTCCGGGTGGTGCGCAGGACGTCGACGCCACCTTCGACGACGTGCCACGAGCCGACGTCGTCGTGGTGCCCGGCGGGCTGGGCGCCCACCGCCACCCCGAGATCTCGGCCTGGTTGAGGCGCATCCAACCTCGGTTCGTGCTGGCCAGTTCGACCGGGTCGGCGCTGCTCGCCGCGTCGGGCCTGCTCGCCGGCCGCACGGCCGTCACGCACTGGTTGGCCGGCCCGCTGCTCGAACGCCACGGCGTGGACGTGTCACCGGAGCGGATGGTCGTCGACCTGCCGTACATCACGTGCTCGGGGCTGGCCAGCGCGTTCGATGCGGCGTTCGAGGTCGCCCGCCGCATCGGCGGCCCCGGCCTGGTGCGCGAGATCCGCCAGCGCCTCGAGGAGCAGCAGGAACCCCCACCGCCGGCGCCGGGTCGTCCGCGGCAGACCACCCGCCCGCCACTCCCGAACTCCGGCCACAGGCTGGTCGAGGTCGAATTGGAGCGCACCGCGGTCCGCATCGCGTGACACGTGACTCACCCCGCGCACGGAGGTGAGCCGGGGCGACAACATGGAGGCGATGGGTTCCGCCCTGCGCAACGACGATCCCTGGACCGGAAACGTCGTGCTCGGCGACGGCGAGACGGTGCACGTCCGCCCGATCACCCCAGCCGATGCGCCGGCGTTGCTCGAGTTCCACCAGCGCCAGTCGCCGGAGAGCATCTATCGCCGGTACTTCTCGCCAAAGCCGGGCTTGAGCGACGCCGAGCTGGCGCACTTCACCAACGTCGACCTCGTGGACCGTGCGGCGCTGGTGGTGGAGCGCTACGACGAGCTGATCGCCTGGGCCAGTTACGAGCGGTGGGCCGGGCGCGACGACGCCGATGCGGCCTTCATGGTCGACGACGCGCACCACGGCAAGGGCATCGCCACGCTGCTGCTCGAGCACCTCGCCACGCTGGCCCGCAGCAACGGCATCGCCCGCTTCACCGCCGAGGTCCTCGCCGACAACCGTCCGATGCTGGCCGTCTTCAGCCGCGCCGGCTGGCCCGTCGAACGGCACTTCGAGAGCGGGATCATCGACCTCGACTTCTCGCTCGACGAGACCGAGGAGTTCCTCGACTCCGTCGAGCGGCGCGAGCAGCGGGCCGACTCTCGGGCGATGGCTCGCCTGCTGCTCCCCCGGTCGGTCGCCCTGGTCGGCGCCACCGACCGGCCGGGCACCGTCGGCGAGGCACTGTGGCGACACCTCACGAGCACGGCCGCCGTGCCCGTCTACGCCGTCAACCCGCGCCGGGCCGAGGTCGCCGGCCAGCCGTGCTGGCCGGATCTGGCGTCGATCCCGGGCGAGGTGTCGCTGGCCGTGGTCGCCGTCCCGGCCGCCGCGCTGGCGTCGGTGGTCGAGGACTGCATCACGTCGCACGTGCGCGGCGCCGTGATCCTGACGTCGGTCGAGGGGACCTCGATCGACCTGCCGGGCCTGATCGACCGGGCCCGCCGCTACGGCCTGCGCATCGTCGGACCCGGCAGCATGGGCGTCGCCACGTCCGAGCGGTCGATCGGGTTGCAGGCCTCGCTCGTGCCCGTCGAGCTGCCGATCGGCCCGGTCGCCATCTCGCTGCAGTCCGGCTCGCTCGGCGCGTCGGTCCTGCAGCTGGCCCGGGAGCTCGGCGTCGGCATCTCGTGGTTCGTGTCGCTCGGCGACAAGGCCGACGTGTCGGGCAACGATCTGCTGCAGTTCTGGGAGGACGACGAGGCGACCAAGGTCGTCGCGATGTACACGGAGACGTTCGGCAACGCCCGCAAGTTCACCCGGATCGCCCGGAGGGTGTCGCGACGGCGGCCGATCGTGGCGGTGCGCACGGGGGCGGCGGCGATCGGGCCGACCGGCGGGGCGCTCTACCAGGAGGCCGGGCTGATCGAGGTCCCGACGGTCGCCGCCTTGCTCGACACCGCCCGGGTGCTGGCAACGGCACCGATCATGAAGGGGCCGCGCGTCGCCGTCCTGACCAACGCCCGCAGCCCGGCGGTGCTGGCCCGGGAGGCACTCGCGACGGCGGGGCTCGAACCGGTCGAGCCACCCATCGCGCTCGACTGGCGATCGACCCCCGACGACCACGGCGTCGCCGCACGCGCCGCGCTCGCCGACGACCGGATCGACGCCGTGCTGATCGTCCACGCCCCGCCGCTTGCCGAGGCCATCGACGCCCCGACCGAGGCGCTCGACCGGGCCGTCGCCGGGGCCGCCAAGCCGGTGGTCGTCGTGCTGATGGGCGGCCGCAACGGTCCCTTGCGCCCCGGATCACCCGTCCAGGCGTTCGCCTTCCCGGAGCAGGCGGCGGGCGTGCTGGGCCGCCTCCGGGCCTACGGCCGCTGGCTGGAGGACACCGCCAGCGCCCCGACCGATGAGGTCGGTGACATCGACCGGGCGCGAGCGGCGGCGATCGTGGCCACTGCCTTGGCCGCCGGCGTCGAGTCGCTGGACGTGGCGAGCGCCGCCGAGCTGTTCGCCGCCTACGGGGTCTCCGTTCCGTCGTCCCGGCGCGTCGCCCTGGCCGATGCGCCGGGCGCCGCCCAGGCGATCGGGTACCCCGTCGCCGTCAAGGCCGTGCACCGTCATCTCGGTCGGTCGGCCCAGGCGGGTGTGGCGCTCGACCTCGTCGATGCCGAGGACGTGCGCACCACCGCCGGCGTGATGCACGAGGCGCTCGGATCGGACGCCGCCGACGTCGTGGTGCAGGCGATGATCCCGCCGGGGCTCGACCTGCGCATCCGCTCCTCGGTCGACGAGCGGATCGGCCCGCTGGTCGCCGTCGGCCTCGGCGGATCGACGGCGGATCTGGTCGCCGACGAGCCGTCGAGGTTGGCGCCGCTGTCATCGACCGGGGCGGCGTCGCTGCTCGACTCGTCGCGCGTCGGCCCTGCACTCGCCGCCGCCGGGCTGCCATCGACCCAGATCGTGGACACCCTGGTCCGGGTGGCCCAACTGGTCACCGACCACCCGGAGATCGTCGAGGCCGACCTCAACCCGATCATCGTCTCGGCGGAGCGGGCGTGGGTGACCGACGCGACGGTGCGCATCGCCCCGGCCCGACCCGGCCCCGGCCCGCTCCGTCGCCTCGATTGATCCGTTCTGTACGCTGCGATCGACCGTTGTGAGCCGGGTTGCAGCGTCCAGAACGGGGGTTCAGCGGAAGAGATCCCGTTGGGCGTCGCGGATGACGGGGCCCATCGTCGCCCCGTCGTCCCGCTCGAACGGGTAGCCGCGCACGACGGCCACCGGCACGCGGCTGGTGTTGCCCTTGACCAGCTCGGCGGCGCCGGCCAGCTCGTCGACGACGCACAGCTCCTGGACCCGGAACTCGTGGCCGTGCGGGTCGACCTCGCCCACGTAGGACCGCAGCGGCGCGATGCCGGCGATGCCGATCGCCACGTCGGTCTGCCCCTCCCGCCAGGGACGGCCGAACGTGTCGCTGACGACCACGGCCACGTCGACGCCGAACTCGGCGAACCGGGTGCGCATCCGACGCGCCGACGCGTCGGAGTCGAGGGGCAGCAGCACGACTCGGCCGGCGGCGCCGCTGGAGCTCTGGTCGATGCCGCTGTTGGCGCAGACGAACCCGTGCCGGGTCTCGGTGATCAGCACCGGGCCGACCATCCGCACGATGCGCGACGACTCGGCGAGGACCAGCTCGACGACGCGCGGGTCCTTGTCCCACCGCGTCGCCCACTCCGTGGCGAAGCCGGACGGGACGACGTCGGCCAGCTCGACCGTGCGCCCCTCGGCCTTCGACACGATCTTCGACGTGATGATCACGACGTCGCCGTCGGCCAGCTCCGTGGCCGCGTGGACCAACGCCGCCACGTCGTCGCCGGCGGCGATCTCGGGCAGCCCGTCGACGCCGAGGAGCTGCACCGCCACCGTCGGCCCCGGTCAGGCCGGGAGGTCGGCCAGGAAACCCCGCAGGGCCGTGTTGACCGGCTCGGGGTGGGTCAGGTTGGCGGCGTGGGCACCCGGGACCTTGACCACGGGACCGGCGCCCGCCAGCCCATCGGCCAGCGCCTCGGCGTCCTCCATCGTGAGCGCCGTGTCGTCGACACCGTGGACGACGATCGCCGGGCACGTGATCTCGGCCAGGCGCTCGGTCAGGTCCTCGCGACCGAACAGGCACGCCGCCGGCTCGCGCATGAACTCCTTGGGACGGGCCTGCCACTTGGCGACCCAGCGCTTGTTCTCCTCCGGGTCGTTGATGATCAGGTCGGCCACGGCGTTGGCCAGCTCGTCGACGGGACCGTGGGCCAGCCATGCCTCGGCCATGCCCCGCTCCCCCTCGGCCGCTTCCGCCGACTGGGCGGTAGCGCCGGTGTCGAGGAGGATCAGCGCCCGCACCCGTTCTGGGGCCAGGAGGGCGGCGCGCAGGGACACGAAGCCGCCCTGACTCATGCCACCGACCACGGCCCGATCGACGTCGAGATGATCCATCAGGCCCAGGAGGTCCTTGGCGGAGTCCCAGTAGGTGAACGGCTGGGCGTCGAACTCCGTCTGGCCGAATCCGCGCTCGTCCCAGGTGATCATGCGGTGGTCGGCGCCCAACGCCTCGATCTGGGGGTCGAACATCGAGCGGTCCATCAGGAACCCGTGGGCGAGGATTACCGGCGGGCCGTCGCCGCCGGTGTCCTGGTAGTAGATGCGTTGCCCGTTGACCTCGGCGTGCGGCATGCCGCGCAGAGTAGACGGGTCGGCCAACATGAACGGGTGCCGTCCGCGCCCGCCGTCAGCGAGCTGTTCGACCCGGCCGCGTGGCAGGTGGTCGAGGGGTTCGAGTTCACCGACATCACCTACCACCGGGCCGTCGACCAGGGCACGGTGCGGGTGGCGTTCGACCGACCCGACGTGCGCAACGCGTTCCGGCCGCACACCGTCGACGAGCTGTACCGGGCGCTCGACCACGCCCGGATGACCACCGACGTGGGGTGCGTGCTGCTCACCGGCAACGGACCGTCACGGCGCGACGGCGGCTGGGCGTTCTGCTCCGGCGGCGACCAGCGGATCCGAGGCCGCGACGGGTACAAGTACTCGGCGTCCGAGTCGGCCGAGGACATCGATCCAGGGCGGTCCGGGCGATTGCACATCCTCGAGGTGCAGCGGCTGATCCGGTTCATGCCGAAGGTGGTGATCTGCGTGGTGCCGGGGTGGGCCGCCGGGGGCGGGCACAGCCTGCACGTCGTGTGCGACCTGACCCTGGCCAGCGCCGAGCACGCCCGGTTCAAGCAGACCGACGCCGACGTGGCGTCGTTCGACGGCGGGTTCGGGTCGGCCTACCTGGCCCGCCAGATCGGCCAGAAGTTCGCCCGCGAGGTGTTCTTCCTGGGGCGGGAGTACTCGGCCGAGGACTACCACCGGATGGGCGCCGTCAACGCCGTCGTCCCCCACGGTGACCTGGAGGCCACGGCGCTGGAGTGGGCGGCGGCGATCAACGCCAAGAGCCCAACGGCGCAGCGGATGCTGAAGTACGCGTTCAACCTGGTCGACGACGGCTTGGTCGGCCAGCAGCTGTTCGCCGGCGAAGCCACCCGCCTCGCCTACGGCACCGACGAGGCGGCCGAGGGCCGCGACGCCTTCCTCGAGAAGCGCCCCCCCGACTGGTCCGCCACCCCGTACCACTACTGACCGCCCCCACCCCGCCGTCCTCGTCCGCGGATTGGTTGCTGAGCAACCAATCCGCGGACGAGGACGGGATGGCGTTCCGATCCGGCGGGTCAGGAGCACCCAGGCGGGTGTGGATGGTCTCACCGATGCCCTCACCCTCGCTGCGCGGCAGCACGGCGTGATCACCCTGGCCCAGCTCGTCGAGCGAGGGGTCACCCGGCAGCAGCTGCGGACGGCGATCCGCCGGGGCCTCCTCGTGCCGGTGGCGCCACGGGTGTACGCCGTCGGCGGCAGCCCGCCGACCGTTGCGCGCTGGCAGATGGCTGGGCTGTTGTGCCTCGGTCCCGATGCGGTGCTCAGCCACGAGACCGCCGCCCGGCTGCACGGCTTCGACCGGTGCCTGCCCGACGTGGTGGAGTTGACCGTGCCTCGCGCATGCCACGGCATGCGCGTGCCGTTCACGGTGCACACGACGGGGCACTGGTCGACGCTCGACCGAGTCGTGATCGACGGGTGGCCGTGCACGTCGGCCACCCGCACCGTGATCGACCTGGCGCGCGCCCGTGTCACCACCGTGCGCCTCGAGGCAGCGATCGACAGCGCAGTGCGATCCGGCGCCAGCGCCCCGGTCGTCCTGGCCACTCGGCTCGGGCAGATCCGAGGTCGTGGGCGGTGGGGTGCGCCCCGACTCGACGAGCTGCTCGTCGACGCTGGCGGACACACGATGCTCGAACGTCGCTTCCTCGCCCTGATGCGCGCCGCCGGCCTCCCCCGACCGACCACCCAGCTCGTCCACCGCCGCGACGGACGCACCGTCGCCCGTGTCGACTTCTGCTTCCAGTCCCACGGCCTCGTGATCGAGGTGTCGGGCCGGCGCGGGCACAGCTCCCCGGGCGAACGAGCCAGGGACGCCCAGCGGCGCAATGAGCTGCAGGACCTCGGCCGCCAGGTCTACGAGTTCACGTGGGAGCAGGTCACCCGAGACGGCGCCTACGTGCAGGGCGTCGTGCGAGCGTGCCTCCAGCGGCCAGCTCCACCCGTCCTGGTCCGCGAAATGGTTGCTCAGCAACCAATCCGCGGACCAGGAGGGAGAGGCGGCGGCGTCAGGGGCGCAGGCCCAGCGCCCGGCTGATCACGAGGCGTTGGACCTCGCTGGTGCCTTCGCCGATCTCGAGGATCTTGGCGTCTCGGTAGTGGCGACTGACGGCCGTCTCGTCCATGAACCCGTACCCGCCGAACACTTGGGTGGCCGAACGGGTGGCGCTCACCGCTGCCTCGGTGGCGAACAGCTTGGCGACGGCGGCCTCCGTCTTGAACGGCCGTCCCATGTCGCGCAGCCAGGCGGCGTGGTACACGAGACGCCGTGCCGCAGCCAGCGACACCTCCAGGTCGGCGCACCGGAACGCCACCGCCTGGTGCGAACCGATCGGCCGCCCGAAGGCGTGGCGCTCCTTGGCGTACGCCACCGAGTCGTCGACGCACCGCTGGATCACCCCCACCGCCAGCGCGGCGATCGCCACCCGGCCCTCGTCCAGGACCTCGAGGAACTGGGCGTACCCACGGCCCTGCTCACCGAGCAGGTGGTCCTCCGGCACCCGGCAGTCGACGAAGGTCAGCCCGTGGGTGTCGGACGCATGCCAACCCATCTTGCGGTACGGCGGCTGCACCGTCATCCCGACCGTGCCCGCCGGCACGACGACCGTCGAGATCTCGTCCGTCCCGGTCCGCGCCGTGATGGTCACCAGCGACGTGATCGGCGTGCCCGAGTTGGTGATGAACGCCTTCTCGCCGTCGATCACCCACTCCGCGCCGTCGAGCGTGGCCCGCGTGCGGGTCCCGCCGGCATCGCTTCCGGCGTCCGGTTCGGTCAGCCCGAAGGCACCGAGCGCCCGCCCCGCGCACAGGTCCGGCAACCAGCGCTCGTGCTGCTCGAGCGTCCCGAAGCGGAAGATCGGCGTCGCCCCCAGGCCGACCCCCGCCTCCAACGTGATGGCCATCGACTGGTCGACCCTGGCCACCTCCTCGATCGCCACGCACAGCCCCGTCAGGTCGCCGCCGCCGCCGTACGGCTCGGGGAACGGGATGCCGAACAGACCCAGCTCCCCCATCGCCAGCACGGTCTCGACCGGGAACGTGTGGTCCCGATCCCACGCCTCGGCGTGCGGCTCGATCGCCGCCTCGGCGAACTCGCGCACCACCTTGCGCAGGGCCTCGTGCTCCTCGTTGAGCTCGGGGTGCATCACGGGGTCTCCATCGCCGAGCGCGATCGTCGACGGCGCGTCGGGCCGGCCCGCCCAGGTTCCCACTTGAACCACTTGATCGCCACCACGACCCCGAGCACCCCCCACGCCGCCACTCGGGCCAACCGGGCGACGTCGAACGCCGGCGGGTCGACGGCCGGGTTGAGCGTGTCCTGGAAGCTCTGGGCGAACGGCTTGAGCGGCAGCACGTCCCCGAGCACCTCGAGGAACGGCGGCGGGTCTTCCAGGGCGATGAACACGTCGGAGATGAACGCCATCGGCAAGATGATCACGTTGGCGACCGCCGCCGCGCTCTGCGCCGTCCGGCACAGCCCGGCCACTGCCAACCCGAGCGCGGCGAAGCTCGTGACGCCGACGAGGAAGGTCACGACCATCGCCGGCAACTTGGCCGGCTCGATGCGCACGCCGTAGGCGGCGATGCCGAGCACGACCATCAGCACCACACCAGCCAGGGCGACGACGAACGACATGAGGATCGTGCCCAGCAGGTAGATCCACGGCGGCAGCGGCGTGCCGCGCCACCGCTTGAGCACCCCCTCCTCGCGGCGGATCGGCACCACGTTGGCGAGGTTCGTGAACGTGGCCGACGCGGCGGTGAAGGCGGCGATGCCAGCGACGTAGAACTGGCTGAACCGCCACGAACCCGATCCCGTGTCGACTTCGCCGCTCCCGAACAGGGCGTTGAACAGCACGAGCATGATCAGCGGGAGCAGCAGCGTGAAGAACACTGCCACCGGCGTGCGCACGAACGTCAGCAGCTGGTAGCGCACCTGGCGGGCCAGCAGTGAGCCGGAGCTCGGGAACGACTCGGTCACGCCACCTCGGTGTCCGCCGCCATGGCCAGGAAGACGTCTTCCAACGACGGCCGCTCGACCGTCAGCCCGACCAGCTCCAGGTTGCGCTCCAACGCCCACCCGGTCAGCGCGTGCACGGCGGCGGTCGGGGCGGCGGTGGTGAACTCGACGCGGTCGCCGACCAGCGCCACCTCGGCCGGGACGACCGAGCCCAGGTCCTGGACGGAGACGCCGTCCGGGAGCACGAACCCGACCCTCGTCGCACCACCGCCGACGAGGTCGGACGGGGTGCCCTCGGCCACGAGGCGGCCACTCGAGAGCACGCCGACCCGATCGGCCAGGTGCTCGGCCTCGTCGAGGTAGTGGGTCGTCAACAGCACGGTGGTGCCGCCCGAGCACAGCTGGCGGACGAGGCCCCACGCGTTGCGGCGGGCCGCCGGGTCGAAGCCGGTCGTCGGCTCGTCGAGGAAGAGCAGCGCCGGCCGACCGACGATGCCGAGCGCCAGGTCGAGCCGGCGCCGCTGCCCACCGGAGAGGGCGCCGATCCGCCGGTCGGCCTGCGACGTGAGGTCGACGAGCTCGATGACCTCGGCCGTGTCACGACGACGCCGGTAGCAGGCGCCGTACACGTCGACCGCCTCGGCGACGGTCAGCTCGTCCTCGACCCCAGACCGTTGCAGCACGATGCCGATGCGATCGCGGAACTCCCGAGCGGCGTGACCGGGGTCGGTGCCGAGCACCTCGACCGACCCCGACGTCCGCGTGCGGTGCCCCTCGATGATCTCGACCGTGGTCGACTTTCCGGCGCCGTTCTCGCCGAGCAGCGCGTAGACCTCGCCCTCGGCGACGTCGAACGAGACCCCGTCGACGGCGCACACGTCGCCGTAGTGCTTGACGAGGTCGCGCACCGCGATCGCCGACATCGACTACCGCCGCGCTGAGCTGATCGGCAGACCGGTGTCGTTGCGCAGCTGCTCGGACGCCGGGACGAAGTACCCGAGCAGGAGCTCACGGACATCGGACGCCGCCGCGGGTGGCAGATCGCCGGTCGCCACATCGACGGCCCGTGTCATGTGCGCCAGCCAGGCGTCCCGTTCGGCGGGACCGATGGCGAACGGCAGGTGGCGCAGGCGCAGGCGCGGATGTCCCCGCTCGTCGGAGTACGTCGCCGGCCCGCCCCAGTACTGGATCAGGAACAGGGTCAAGCGGCGGCGGGCGCCCTTCAGGTCCGGTGCCTCGGGGTACAGCGGCAGCAGCACCGGGTCGGTCGCCACGCCGTCGTAGAACGCGCCCACCAACCGCTCGAAGAACGGCGCACCACCGACGGCGGCGTACAGCTGCGCTGGCTCCACCGCCGCGACGGTACCGTCGCCGGATGGCCGACCGCCCGAGCATCGTCCCCGCCGAGATCGCCGCCTACATCGGCGCCCACGCCACCGCTGCGGACCAGGTGTTGCGCGATCTCCAGCGGCGCACGGCCGAGCTCGGCCGCATCGCCGCGATGCAGGTGTCCGGGGAGGAGGGTGCGCTGCTGACGCTGCTGACGCGCCTGATCGGGGCGACGAATGCGGTCGAGGTCGGCACGTTCACCGGGTACTCCTCCATCTGCATCGCCCGTGGGCTGGCGCCGGGCGGCCGCTTGTTGTGCTGCGACGTCAGCGAGGAGTACACGGCGCTGGCCCGCGAGGCGTGGACCGCCGCCGGCCTCGATGACCGCATCGAGCTGCGCATCGCCCCGGCGCTCGACACGCTGCGCGCCCTGCCCACGGAGGCGTCGATCGACCTGGCCTTCATCGACGCCGACAAACCGAGCTACACCGCCTACTACGACGAGCTCGTGCCACACGTCCGGCCCGGCGGCGTCGTCCTCGTGGACAACACGCTGTGGTCGGGACGGGTGACCGACCCGGCAGACGACGACGAGAGCACCGTGGCAATTCGGGCCTTCAACGATCACGTCACCGCGGACGACCGCGTGGAGAGCTGCATCCTCCCCGTCTCGGATGGCCTGACGCTGATCCGCAAGCGCTGAGCCCTACCGCACGTCGCCGGCCCGCCACGAGATGACAAGTTCCAGGAGCAGGAACTGTGACGTTACGCAGCGGGTTTCCGCCGTCTGGTCTCACACTTCGAGCCACTGGACGGTCCTGGTCGCGAAGTGTGAGCCAGAACGATCGATCTCCGCGCCGACAGCTCGCACTTCGACGGCGATCGCGTCCGCGTGACCACACCCGCCTCCTTCCAGAGCAATCAACCGTGGTGATCGAGCCTGCACGTCGTCCGGTTGCGGACCGCTCTGAGGCCAATCCCTCGGAATCGACCAACTAGACCTCATCTAGACCTCGTCGGCCCGCCCGTACGGCTCGTAGTAGTTGGCGTGCTCCTCGCGGCGGGACCGGTGGTCGTCCTCGAAGTCCGGAGCGGCTTTGACCTGCTCCTTGGTCATGCCGATGAACACCCGCTTGGCATCGTCGTCGACCCGCTCGACGACGCCGGCGGGGATCAGGCGCTTCTTCCCGAAGATCCAGAACCCCGTGTCCACGACGACGTAGGCGCTCCCGGCATCGGCGCTCGACTCGTCGATCGTGCCGATCCGGCCATCCGTTGCCTCGACCTCGTAGCCGACGATGCCGACGTCGCTCAGCTCGACCTCGTCCCGATAGTCCCACATCGACATGGCTGCTCCTCCGTTGGGCCCGCCACGTAGACGTGCCCGACCGGGGCGACGCCTACACGTCGAGGAAGCGGCTGGCGGCGATGCCGGAGCCGATGGCGCCGGCGACCATGCCGATGGCGATGATGATCAGCATCACCCACCAGTCGTAGCCGTCGGTCACGACGAGCGCGGCGAACCCGCTGTCGGGCGGGAAGTCGCCGACGCCGGCGGTCCACCGGTTGTTGATCAGCCAGAGCCCGCCGCACGCCGCCAAGCCGCCGATGAACCCCTGGATCAGCCCCTCGAGCATGAACGGGACGCGGATGAACCAGTCGGTGGCGCCGACCAGCTTCATCACCTCGATCTCCCGTCTTCGGGCGAACATGGCGGTTCGGATGGTGTTCCAGATGAGCAGGATCGCGGCGAACAGCAGGACGATCGACAGGATGAGGGTGTAGAGACCCACGAATCCCTTGAGCTCGGAGATCACGTCGAGCTGCTCGTCGGCCAGCACGATGCGCTGCACGTTGGGGAGCTCACGCAAGCCCTCGCGCAGCTGGCGCAGTGAGTCGACGTCCGTGGCGTCCGTCGGGACCACCTTGTACTGCGTCGGGATGTTGGTCTCGGTGAGCAGCTCGAGCGTGCTCGGGTCACCGGCCAGCAGGCGCTGCGCCTCGTCGAGCGAGCACGCCGTGTCGCAGTAGGTGAACGCGCTGATCAGCTGGGACTGCGAATCCAGGGCGTTCTGCACCAGCACGCGCTGATCGTCGGTGGCACCCGAGTTGAGGTAGACGATCATCTCCACGTCGCCCTCCCAGGCCACGAGGAGGTTGTCGAAGCCGCGCTGCATCAACAGCGTCAACCCGAAGATCAGCAGCGAGACGGCGGCGGTGATGATCGCCGCCACGGTCAACGTCATGTTGCGGCGGAAGCTCGCCCACGTCTCGCGAAACGTGTACCCCAAGCGGGAGATCACTCGTACACCCCGCGGGCCTGGTCACGCACGATCACGCCGCGGTCGAGCTGGATCACCCGTTTGCGCATCATGTTCACGATGCGCTGGTCATGGGTCGCCATCAGCACCGTGGTGCCGGTCTGGTTGATCCGCCCGAGCAGGCGCATGATGCCCTCGCCGGTGGCCGGGTCGAGGTTTCCCGTCGGCTCGTCGGCGAGCAGGATCAGCGGGCGGTTGACGAACGCCCGGGCAATCGACACGCGCTGCTGCTCACCTCCCGACAGCTGGTGCGGAAAGCGGTCCTCCTTGCCAGCGAGGCCGACGAGGTCGAGGACGGCCGGCACCTGCTGCTTGATCACGTGCTTCGGCTTGCCGACGACCTCTTGAGCGAACGCCACGTTCTCGAAGACGGTCTTGTTCAACAGCAGCTTGAAGTCCTGGAAGATGTTGCCGATGTTGCGCCGCAGCTGCGGCACCCGGCCCGATGGCATGTCGATGATGTTCCGGCCGGCGACCCACACCGAGCCCTTCTCCGGGCGCTCCTGGCGGTTGAGCAGCCGCAGCAAGGTGCTCTTGCCGGAGCCCGACGGGCCGACGAGGAACACGAACTCGCCCTTGGGCACGTCGAAGCTGGCGTCGCGGACGGCGACGACGTCGTGCTGATAGTGCTTGGAGACGTTCTCGAGGCGAATCATGTGTCAGTTCCGTGACGAAGCGGATCGCAGGTTACCGGTGCGTCACCACGAAGTGAGGTCGCGACCCGCGTCACGAACTGCTGCGGCGTGTCGGCGTCAGCGCCCGGCGAACGGGCCGGCGATGGCGAGCTCCCCGATCATCCGCCGGTGCCGCGGCTGCACGCGCACCGCGCACGCTCAGGCGAGGAGCGACGCGACGGCGATTCGCTGCAGGTGCTCGACGTAGGTCTCGAACGGCCAGCCGTGGAGGCCGACGAGGCGTTGGTAGAGCATCGGGTCGATCAGCACCTCGGCGATCGCGGCAGCCTGATCGGGCTCGAGGCCGGGCCCGAGCCCGCCGAGGGCGGCGATTCGCCCGACGACCGCGCGGGCGCCATCGGCGCGCTGTTCGTCGGTCGTCGCCAGGAGGGTCGCGGCGTCGGGATCGGCGTCAGCCGCGACGACCAGGACATGGTAGAGGTGCGCCAGACGCCGGCTGATGGCGGCGTTGATCGCCATCCACCCGGCGAGCAACGTGACGGGATCCTCGTCCCGCATCAGGCGCTGCATCTCGGGGCGGTCGGCGAGCGCCACCGGTTCGTCGTCGCCGGCGAGGGTCCAGTCGAAGGCCAACTTGAGCACCGCCGCCTTGCCGCCGACCGAGGTGAACACGGTCTTGCGTCCGACTCCGGCGCGCTCGGCGATGGCGTCCATGGTCGTCGGGACGTACCCGCGCGCGATGAACAGCTCGGCCCCGGCGTCGACGATCCGTCGACGAGTGGCCCGGGACTGCTCGCTGCGCAGAGCCGAGCGGTATGGGCGGGCGCCGTCCGTCACGCCAACCCTTCCGTCGTCCCCGCCACCCCACTTGACAACACTACTAGTGTAATCAACATCCTATCAGTGTAACGAAAGATGAACCATGGACGTGATCATCATCGGGGCCGGACCTACCGGCCTCACGCTGGGCGCCGTGCTGGCCCGGCGCGGCCACCGGGTCGTCACCGTCGACCGCGACTCCGGCCCGGCACCCGACGGCTCCTGGCGGCGCCGCGGCGTGATGCAGTTCGACCAAGCGCACGGCTTCCGCCCACAGGTCCACGACCTGCTGGTCGCCGAATGGCCCGAGGCGTGGCGGACGTGGGTCACCCTCGGCGCCGAACCGATCGAGTTGCCCGCCCTCGGGGCGACCTCGCCAGCGATCGGGGTGCGGTCCCGCCGCATCACCTACGAGCGGGCGCTGCGGCGGGCGGCGGCCTCGGTCGATGGGATGACCGTTGCGATCGGGCACGTCGACGGATTCGCCGAGCATGACGGCCGGATCGTGGGCGCCGTGATCGACGGGGCCACGACGAGCGCTGATCTGGTCGTCGACGCCAGCGGCCGCCTCTCCCGGCTGGCCCCACCGCCTGAGCTCGGTGGCGACACCGGCATGGCGTACGTGTCCCGTACCTACCGGCGGGCCCGCGGCGCGGCTGCGGGGCCGCTGATCCGGCCGTTCGCGTGGAGTGGCATGTTCCACGGCTACGACAGTTACGTCTTCCCCCACGAGCACGGGCACGTCTCGGCAGTGATCATCCGGCCGACCGCCGATGCCGGCCTCGGCGTCCTGCGTCACCTCAGCGCGTTCGAAGCCGCCAGCCGGGCGATCCCCGGCCTCGCCGAATGGACCGACCCTGCCGTCGCCACCCCCACCAGTGATGTCTTGATCGGCGGTGGACTTCTCAACACCTACCGACGCCAGCTCGGCCGGCCCGGCTTGGTCGCCGTCGGCGACGCGGTGTCTACGACCGCTCCCACCGCGGGCCGGGGCTTGGCCATGGCCAGCCTGCAGATCGGCGCACTCCTCCAGCTGCTCGACTCCGGCGCCGACCCTGCCACCATCGCCGACCCGTTCGGCACCTGGTGCGACACCTGGATTCGCCCGTGGGTCGAGGACCATCTCGCATTCGACGCCGAAACGGTGCGCCGCTGGCACGGCCACGACATCGATCTCGCCCGGCCCTTGACCTCGATGGCGATTGCCGCCGCCGCGGAGGCCGACCCTCGGATCGGTCCACTCGTGGCCGGCTTCATGGCCATGACCGCGCTGCCCGCGTCGCTCGCGGCCGCCGAGCCGCTGGCCCGCGCCGTGTACCAGACCGGCTGGCGCCCACCGACCGCCATCGGCCCGACCCGCGACGAACTCGTCGCGCTCGGCGAACGATCGCGAGGTAAGACCGTGGCCGCGCGTCGCCGCCGACCTCCGATTCACGACGCCGCCAACCGAGCATGCCCGAAGCGCCAGCCCGAGCGTTCGACAGGCCAACCCGGGTTTGCGTCACCGTTGTCGCCACCGGTGGCGGAAACGGTGAAGCAAGATCGGGAACGCTCGGCGCCCTCAGCGGGCGGGCCGTCGGACTCGGCGCGGCGCCAGCGGAGGTAACCCTCCATGAACTCGTCGAGGTCGCCGTCGAGCACGCCGGCGACGTTGCCCGATTCGACGTCGGTGCGCAGGTCCTTGACCATCTGGTACGGCTGGACGACGTAGGAGCGGATCTGGCTCCCCCAGCCGACCTGCGCCTGCTTGCCGCCGATGGCGTCCATCTCGGCGGCCCGCTCCTCCTCGACCTTGGCGGCGACCATCGCCTTCAGCCGGCCGAGCGCCTTCTCCCGGTTCTGCAGCTGGCTGCGCTCCTCCTGCGAGGAGGCGATCAACCCGGTCGGCTCGTGGATCAGCCGCACCGCCGACGACGTCTTGTTGACGTGCTGGCCGCCGGCGCCCGACGCTCGGAACACTTCCATCCGGATGTCCGAATCGTCGAGCGTGACGTCCGGATCGTCCATCTGCGGCCAGACCTGGACGGCGGCGAAGCTCGTCTGGCGCCGGCCCTGGTTGTCGAACGGGCTGATCCGCACCAGCCGGTGCGTGCCCCGCTCGCTCGTCATCAGGCCGTACGCGTACCGCCCGCCGAGCGTGAACTCGGCCGACAGGATGCCGGCCTCCGTGCCCTCGGACACGGCGTCGACGCCGAAGCGGAAGCCCTTGCGCTCGGCCCACCGCTCGTACATCCGCAGCAGCATCTCGCTCCAGTCCTGGGCGTCGACCCCGCCGTCCTTGGCGTTGATCTGCACGATGCAGTCGGCTTCGTCGTGCTCGCCGGTGAAGAGGCTGCGCAGGTCGAGTTGGTCGAGGCCGCGGGCGGTCTTGGCCAGCCCGGCGGCGATCTCCGGCTCCTGGGACTCGTCGTCCTCCTCGCGAGCCAGCTGGTGGAGCACCTCGGCGTCCTCCAGCGACGACGCCAGCGCGTCGTACGTGGCCACGTCGTCGCGCACCGTGGCGTACTCGGCCGACAACGCCTTGGCCGCTTCGGCGTCGTCCCACAGGTCCGGCCGGCCCATCTCTGCTTCCAGCTCGGTCAGCCGGCTGCGCGCGTCGCCGACGTGGAGGTAGGTCTCGGCTTCGGCGAGGCGGCGGCGCAGCTCGCGCAGCTCATCCGTGAAGTCCCGCATGTCAGTCGACGTCAGACGTTGGTGGTTTCATCGACGCTTCGGCCCCCGACCGCAGCTCCGACGTGTCCAGACACGGCGCCGAAGGCGTCGTCAGACACCGCCGTGGCAAAGCTTGAACTTCTTGCCCGACCCGCACGGGCACGGTGCGTTGCGCGGCGTCTTCGACCACTCGTCCTTGACGACCGTCTCCTGCTTCGCCGGGCGGGCACTCTGCCCCGCGACGGCCCGCTGCCGCCCGCCGCCGCCCGTCCGGGCGGCCTGCGGGATCGCCGTCGGCGACGGTGCCGGCGCGACGGCGGGTGCTTCAGCGGCGTCCACGGCCGACGCAGCCGCGGCCTGGAAGCCCGATGCTGACTGGTCGTCGGGCGCCGACTGCTGGATGTTGCTCACCGGCGCCGTCGCCGGGGCGTCGTTGCGCACGACCTGGACGTGCATCACGTAGCGCACGAAGTCCTGGGCGATGCCCTTCATCATCGAGGCGAACATCTCGAAGCCCTCGCGCTGCCACTCCGTCAGCGGGTCCTTCTGGCCCATCGCCCGGAGGTTGATGCCCTCCTTGAGGTAGTCCATCTCCTCGAGGTGCTCACGCCACCGCTGGTCGATGATCCGCAGCATCACCTGGCGCTCGACCTCGCGCATGACCTTGTCGGTCAGCTCGACCTCGCGTTGCTCGTAGTGCGTGGTGGCGTCGGCCATCACGACGTCGTACATCTCGTCGGTGTTGCGGCACTCGGCCAGCTGCGTCTCGCCGACCGCGGCCGGCCAGAACGTCCTCAGCTCCTTGGCCAGCCCGTCGAGGTCCCACTCGTCGGTCGCCGGGCTGGCACAGTGCGACTCGAGCAGCGCGTGCACCGCCTCGGCCAGGTACTCCATGGCCGCCGACTTCAGGTCGACGCCCTGGAGGATCTGGTCACGGCGCGCGTAGATCACCTTGCGCTGCTCGTTCATGACCTCGTCGTACTTGAGGACGTTCTTGCGGATCTCGGCGTTGCGCGTCTCGACGGTGGTCTGCGCCCGCTCGATGGCCTTGGTGACCATCTTCGCCTCGATCGCCTCGTCGTCGGGCATCGCCTTGTTCATGACGTACGACAGCGCGCCGGTGGCGAACAGGCGCATCAGCTCGTCGTCGAGGCTGAGGTAGAAGCGGCTCTCGCCCGGGTCGCCCTGGCGTCCCGACCGGCCGCGGAGCTGGTTGTCGATGCGTCGGGACTCGTGACGTTCGGAGCCGATGACGTACAGCCCGCCGAGCTGGCGCACCTTGTCGCCGGCCTCGCCGCACTCCTTGCGGAACTCGACGAGCAGCTCGTCGTAGCGGGCCATCGCCTTGGCCCGTGCTTCCTGGAAGTCCTCGGGCATCTGCTCGACCGGCAGCGGCAGGGCGAACGTGTCGACCATGGTGTCCGCGGCGTGGCCTTCCTTGAGGACCTCGTGGCGGGCCAGCAGCTCGGCGTCGCCGCCGAGCATGATGTCGACGCCGCGCCCGGCCATGTTCGTCGCCACGGTGACCGCGCCCAGCCGGCCGGCCTGGGCGACGATCAGCGCCTCCTGCGTGTGCTGCTTGGCGTTGAGCACGGCGTGGGGGATTCCCCGCTGCTGCAGCTGGCGGGACAGGTACTCGCTCTTCTCGACGCTCACCGTGCCGACGAGCACCGGCTGACCGGCCTCGTAGCGCTCGGCGATGTCGTCGGCGACGGCGTCGAACTTGGCGACCTCGCCCTTGTAGATCAGGTCGGCCTGGTCGGTTCGGTCGACGGGCAGGTTGGTCGGGATCGGCACGACCCCGAGGCCGTACGTGTTCGCCAGCTCGGCGGCCTCGGTGGCGGCCGTGCCGGTCATCCCGGCCAGCTTGTCGTACATGCGGAAGTAGTTCTGGAGGGTGATGGTTGCGAGGGTCTGGTTCTCCTCCTTGATCTTCACCCCCTCCTTGGCCTCCACGGCCTGGTGGATGCCCTCGCTCCAGCGCCGACCCTCGAGGATGCGGCCGGTGAACTCGTCGACGATCTTCACCTCGCCGCCCTGGATGATGTAGTCCTTGTCCCGCTTGTAGAGCTCTTTGGCCTTGAGGGCCACGGAGAGCTGGTGGACCAGGTTCTGCTGGACCTCGTCGTAGAGGTTCTCGATGCCCAGCGCGGACTCGACCTTCTCGATGCCCTCGTCGAGCGGCACGACGACACGCTTGTCCTCCTCGACCTCGTAGTCCTCGTCGCGCTGCAGCGAGCGGACGATCGAGGCGAAGCGGTAGTAGAGCTTGGCGGCGTCGGCGACGCGCCCCGAGATGATCAGGGGCGTGCGGGCCTCGTCGATGAGGATCGAGTCGACCTCGTCGACGATGGCGTAGTTGTGGCCGCGTTGGGTCTTGTCGACGAGCTTGCCGGCCATGTTGTCGCGCAGGTAGTCGAAGCCGAACTCGTTGTTCGTGCCGTACGTGATGTCGGCGGCATATTGGGCCCGCTTCTCCGCCGGCGAGGCCTTGAAACCGGGGATGATCAGGCCGACCTCGAGGCCGAGGAAACGGTGGATGCGACCCATCCACTCGGCGTGGAACCGGGCGAGGTAGTCGTTCACGGTGACGAGGTGCACGCCCTTGCCGCCGACACCGTTGAGGTAGGCCGGGAGCGTGGAGACGAGCGTCTTGCCCTCGCCCGTCTTCATCTCGGCGACCCATCCGAAGTGCAGGGCGGCGCCGCCCATGATCTGCACGTCGAAGTGGCGCTGCCCGATGACCCGTTGGGCGGCTTCGCGCACGACGGCGAACGCCTCGATGGCCAGGTCGTCGATCTCGGCCCCGTTGGCCAGGCGTTGGCGGAACTCGGCCGTCTTCGCTTGCAGCGCCTCGTCGCTCAGGCGCCGCATCTCGGGCTCCAGCGAGCCGACGTCCGGCACCATCCCCTGCAGCGCTTTGAGCTTCTTGCCCTCCCCGGCGCGGAGGATGCGATCCAGGATGCCCATGCGGGGGACGAGCCTACCGGCTGCCCCGGATGGCCTCCGGCGGGAGCACGTACGAGCTGCTTCGTCCTCGTGGTCCGCGAAATGGTTGCTCAGCAACCATTTCGCGGACCACGAGGACGAAGACGTCAGGACCGCTCATCGCTCAGCTCGCCAGCCCGGCTCCTACTCGTCTGGGAAGGCGTTGACGCAGGTGATGCCGGTGTTCTCGGGCTGCCGGCCAGCGCACGAGTCGCCATAGCTCTCGTAGGTCGAATCCTCCTCGGCATCGAAGAAGAGGTCGTCGCAGGCGCCCATGTCGCCGTCGTAGCAGTTCTGGGCGAGCTCGTTCAGCGCCTCGTCGGACCCCAGGCCGTCGGGTTCTTCCCCGGGCGGCGGGATGTCGCCCGACGCCGTCGGATCCGGCCCGCCCGTCGTGGCCGGCGGTTCGCTCGGATCGGTCTCGTCCGGGTCGGTGACCTCGATGCTGACCTCGGTGTCGACGGGATCGGACGACGAGTCGTCGTCGTCGTCGCCGCGGGTCAGGAAGAACACCACGACGCCGACCACCACCAGCACGGCGACGACCACGACGCCGATGATCAGTGGCGTGTTCCCGCCGCCCGGGCTCGGCGGCCCGGCGGCGGTGAAGCCCGGCGGCGGGGGCGGGCCGCCCGGGCCCGCCGGGCCCGGCGGCTGGCTCGGTGGGCCGGGAGGACCACCGCGACCAGGTGGACCGGCACCCGGCGGAGGCGGCGGTGGGACGATGCCCGACGACGAGGGTGGGGGCGGCGGCGGGACGTCGCCCGACGACGAGGGCGGAGGCGGCGGGACGTCGCCCGACGACGAGGGCGGGGGCGGCGGCGGGACGGTTCCGCCCGAATCACTCACGTCGACGCTGCTTCGTCCAGGTGCATCCCCGCACGGTAGGCGCTCGATGGGTCACGCGACCTGCTGCGTGACGGACCGTTCGCCGGGCGTCGCGGCGACGGCCGCCTGGACCACGTGCGTGGCGCCCGCCGCACGCAGTGTCCGCTCGGCCGCCCGCAGGGTGGCACCGGTCGTGACGACGTCGTCCACCACGAGCACCCGACCGGCGGGGACCCGTGGGCTGGCCCGGAACGCCGGGCCGACCAGCCGGCCGGCGCGACTTCGACCCGTCTGCGCGCCGGCAGTACCGCCCCGTTCGAGCAGGCGCCGGCACGGCACACCCAGCTGGCGCGCCACGGCTCGGGCGATCAGCTCGGCCTGGTCGTAGCCGCGCCCCCGCCGCCGTCCGGCCCCCGTCGGGGCCCAGGTGACCACGTCAACTCGCTGCCCGGCCCGCGCCAGCCGGTTGACGAGCAGACCGGCGAGGTGGCCGGCCACCGGCCGCCGGTTGCGGTACTTGAACCCGAGCAGCACGTCCCGAGCACGGCCGGCGAACGACACGGCGACGATCACGCCGGCAGGCGCGGGTGGGGCGTGGCGGGCGAGCAGGGCAAACCGGCAGGTGCGGCACAGCGCTTGACCCGGCGTGTCGCAGCCGGCGCAACAGGTGGTGAGCAACATGCCTCGATCATGATGAAGGGGTGTCATGGGTTGGGTGGGTGGGTGCGACCACGGTTGGGTGGGTGGGTGCGACCACGGTTGGGTGGGTGGGTGGGACAACGGTTGGGTGGGTGCGACAACGGTTGGGTGGGTGGCTGGATCGGAGCCGTCGACGTGACGATCCGGCTGCCTGATCCGTGCCTCGTGGTGCTCGTCGGTCCCGCCGGCTCGGGCAAGTCGACGTGGGCGCACCGCTGGTTCGCCGCCAACTCGATCGTGTCGTGGGACGACCTGCGGGCGACCGTCGGGACCCACCGCCACGACCTGCGGGCCAGCGCCGATGCCCTCGAGGTGCTGGACCTCGTCGTCACCAAGCGCCTGGCCAGGGGCCTGC
This sequence comes from uncultured Acidimicrobiia bacterium, assembly GCA_963739975.1. GTDB lineage: Bacteria > Actinomycetota > Acidimicrobiia > Acidimicrobiales > Ilumatobacteraceae > JALZMG01. The sequence goes on along the minus strand of CAVUCK010000005.1, from coordinate 381,875 downwards.
TCACCGTCATCGACTCCACGTCGCTCGACGGCGACGTCCGCCAGCGGTTCCGGCGGCTCGCCGACGCGGCCGGCATCCCGAGCCACGCCGTGCTGGTCGAGACGCCCGAACGGGAGTGCCGGGCCCGCAACCGGGCCCGCCCCGACGCCGTGCCGTCGGCGTTGATCACGTCGCAGCTGCGCTCCATGGCGGTCGCGATCCGAGCGATCGACGCCGGCGAGGGGTTCGCCGGCGTGCACCGGGCCGGCGACGAACCCGTCGTCGTCGTACCGGCGGCCCTGTTCGCCGCCCCCACAGCCGCCCGTCGGCAGGAGGAGGATCCCATGGCCCTGACCTTCGGGCTGCAGATCGGTTCGTTCACCTGGCCCGGCGCGCCCGGGGAGACGGCGGCGCGCTTGGCGGCGATCGCCCGCCGGGCCGAGGAGGTCGGCTTCTCGTCGATCTCGGTGATGGATCACTTCGTCCAGATCCCGTCCGTCGGGCGCGAGTGGGAGGACCTGCTGGAGAGCACGGCCACGCTCGGCTACCTGGCTGCGGCGACGACCACGGCACGCCTCGGTGCGCTGGTCACCGGGATCACGTACCGCAACGTCGCCCATGTGGCCAAGATCACGGCGACCCTGGACGTCCTGTCCGGCGGGCGGGCCTTCTGCGGGCTCGGGACGGCGTGGTTCGAGCGCGAGCACCAGCTCTACGGGTGGCGCTTCCCGCCGCTCGCCGAGCGCTACGACCTGCTGGAGGACGCGCTGGAGCTGCTACCGCTGATGTGGGGTCCCGGATCCCCGCCGTTCGACGGCCGGCGGACCGCCGTGCCGGCAGCGACGTGCTACCCGCGGCCGCTGCAGGAACGCGTCCCGATGCTGGTCGGTGGCTCCGGCGAGCGCCGCACCCTGCGCCTGGTCGCCCGCCATGCCGATGCCTGCAACCTGTTCGGCGACCCGGCGACCGTGGCGCGCAAGGTCGCCGTGCTGCACGACCACTGCGCCGCCGAGGACCGCGACCCGGCGACGGTGCGCGTGACGAACCTGTCCGAGGCCGCCGTCCTCGGCGGGTCGGCCGCCGCCATGGAGCGCTACGCGCCCGTCGTGGCGACGGTCGAGGAGCACGTCGGTCGGTACCGGGGCTGGGCGGAGGCCGGCGTCGACGAGGCGATCGTGGCGGTGCACCTCGACGGGACCCCCGACCAGCTCGACGCGTTCGCGCCCGTGATCGCCGCCTTCGCCGACCGATAGGTTCGCCGGCCGTGCGTCGTCGCCTGCTGCCCGTCGTCGTCGCAGGTGTCGGTGCGCTCGGCTCGATGGCGTGGTGGCTGCGGAGGGTCGTGCTGCCGCCCCGGCCCGACGAGGCGCCGACGGCCCGCCCGCATCCGGTCCACGATCCGCAGCAGCGACCGTCGCCGGACGGCGCGGGCGTGCTGATCACCGTCAACCCCAGCTCGGGGCCGGCATGGACCGACGATCCAACGGACGAGCTGCGCGCCGGGCTCCCGGCGGCCCACATCATCCGCGTCGGCGAGGACGACGATCTGCAAACGATCCTGGCCGACAGCGACGCTCGAGTCGTGGGCGCCGCCGGAGGCGACGGCACGCTCAGCGCAGCGGCCGCGGTCGCCCTCGAACGAGACGCCGTGCTCGTCGCCGTGCCGGCCGGGACCTTCAACCACCTCGCCCGCGACCTCGGCCTGGACGATCCGGCCGACGCCATCGAGGCGGTCCGCAACGGGACGGCGACGCGCATCGACCTCGGTGTCGTCGCGACCAGCGCGACCCGGCGGACGTTCGTGAACACGTTGTCGTTCGGGGGGTACACCCAGATCGTCGACGCTCGAGAACGGCTCGAGCCACGCCTCGGCAAGTGGCTGGCGCTGGTGGTGGCACTGGCGACCCAGCTGCCGCGCATGCAGTCGCTGCACCTCGAGGTCGACGGGCGGCCGACCGTCGCCTGGCTGGGGTGGATCGGCAACTGTCGCTACGCGCCGGACGGCTTCGGACCGTCGTGGCGGGAACGGTTGGACGACGGACGTCTCGACGTCCGCCTGGTGCTGGGCGGTCGCACGGGCGCCCGGGCTCGGCTCGTCCTCGACGTGCTGGTCGGCCGCCTGCGCCACTGCCCCTTCTACCGGGAGCTGTCCGTCGAGTCCCTCGACGTGCGCTCGCTCGACGGCCCACTCCGCCTGGCCGTCGACGGCGAGACCATCGACGGCGGCGCCGAGCTGCGGATCACCAAACTCCCCCGCGCCCTGCTGGTTGCCGTCCCGTAGCGTCGGGTGTCGTGCCCCGCGACCGACCGATCGAGCGCCTGGTGCGCTGTGTGATCGGCCTGTTGATCTGCGGGACCGGGCTGACGTTGATCATCCACGGCGATCTCGGGCTGGCGCCCTGGGACGTGTTCCACCAGGGCGTCAGCGACCGCACCGGCATCCCGATCGGCACCGTCATCGTCATCGTCGGCCTGGCCTTGCTGCTGGTGTGGATCCCACTGCGCGTGCGCCCAGGGATCGGGACGATCCTCAACGCCGTGCTCATCGGCGTGTCGGTCGACGTGCTCGACCCGCGCCTCCCCATGCCGGACCACGTCGCCGTGCAGGCAGCGTTCATGATCGGAGGCGTGGTGCTGTTCGGGCTGGGCACCGGCATCTACATCGGTGCCGGGCTGGGCGCCGGGCCTCGGGACGGCCTGATGACCGGCATCGCCAGGCGCGGTGTGTCGATCCGCCTGGCCCGCACGCTGATCGAGATCGTCGTGCTCGTGGCCGGGGTGCTGCTCGGCGGGTCGATCGGCGTCGGCACGGCGGTGTTCGCCCTCGGCATCGGCCCCTTGGTCCACCTCTTCCTCCCGATGCTCGAGATGGACAGGGATCGCAGTCTGGCTGCGGGGCCGCCGGCCCCTCAGTACCGGTAGTGCTCGGGCTTGAACGGGCCGCCGGGATCGATGCCGAGGTACTCGGCCTGCTCGTCGGTGAGCTTGGTCAGCTTCACGCCGAGGGCGCCGAGGTGCAGTTCGGCGACCTTCTCGTCGAGGTGCTTGGGCAGCACGTACACGCCGACCGGGTAGCGCTCGGTGTTGCCGAACAGCTCCATCTGGGCGATCACCTGGTTGGAGAAGGAGCAGCTCATGACGAAGCTCGGGTGGCCGGTGGCGCACCCCAGGTTGACCAGCCGGCCCTCGGCCAACACGATCACTTGATGCCCGTCCGGGAAGCGCCACACGTCGGTGCCCGGCTTCAGCTCGTCACGGCTCGCTCCTGACCGGGCCAGGCCGGCCATGTCGAGCTCGTTGTCGAAGTGCCCGATGTTGCAGACGATGGCGTTCTCCTTCATCGCCGCCATGTGCTCGGCCGTGATGATGTCGGCGTTGCCGGTGGCGCTGACGAACAGGTCGGCGGTGCCGACGACCTCGTCGAGCGTGGTGACCTGGTACCCCTCCATCGCCGCCTGCAGCGCGTTGATCGGGTCGATCTCGGTGACGATGACGCGGGCGCCCTGGCCGCGCAGGCTCTGGGCGCATCCCTTGCCGACGTCGCCGTACCCGGCGACCACGGCGACCTTGCCGCCGATCATCACGTCGGTGGCGCGGCAGATGGCGTCGACGAGCGAGTGCCGGCACCCGTAGAGGTTGTCGAACTTCGACTTGGTGACCGAGTCGTTGACGTTGATCGCCGGGAACAGCAGCTGGCCGTCGGCGTGCATGCGGTACAGCCGCTTGACGCCCGTGGTCGTCTCCTCGGTGACGCCCTTGATCGCCGCTGCCATGCGGGTCCACTTGTCCGGCTCGGTGCGGAGCGAGCGCTGCGAGCAGGCCGAGCACGATGGCCAGCTCGGGGTTGGACGCGCTGGTCGGGTCCGGGACCTCGCCGGCCTTCTCGTACTCGACGCCCTTGTGCAGCAGCAGCGTGGCGTCACCGCCGTCGTCGAGGATCATGTTCGGCCCACCGTTCGCCTCGGCGTCGGGCCAGGTCATCATCTGGTCGGTGCACCACCAGTACTCCTCCAGCGTCTCGCCCTTCCAGGCGAACACGGGGACGCCCTGAGGATCGTCGGCCGAGCCGTCGGGCCCGACGACGACCGCCGCCGCGGCGTGGTCCTGGGTCGAGAAGATGTTGCAGCTGGCCCAACGGACCTCGGCGCCGAGCTCGACGAGCGTCTCGATCAGCACCGCGGTCTGGACCGTCATGTGCAGCGAACCGGAGATGCGGGCGCCGGCCAGCGGCTTTGACGGTCCGAACTCGGCGCGCAGCGCCCGCAGCCCGGGCATCTCGTGTTCGGCGAGGAGGATCTCCTTGCGGCCGAACGGGGCCATCGACAAGTCGGCGACGCGGTAGTCGCGCCGGGTCGCGAGGGTGGTGGTCATCAGTGTCTCCTGGAGGTGGCGCCCGATCCGGGCGCTGGTTCTGGAGGCGGGCCGGGGCCTGCTGGCACCGATCGGGTCAGCCCGTCGCGGCTGATCACCCTACCCCCGCCCGGCCCATCCATCGGAGGGTTTCGAGGCACCGGAGGGTTTGGCGCGGGGCCCCGTCCGGGCCGCAGCCCCTCCGGTGCGCTGAAACCCTCGGATGCTTAGGACCTGCGGAAGCCCTCGGGTGGTCAGAAGGTCGGGTCGATGTGCTCGGTGTCGATGCGTGACTGCAGGCGGGCCGCCTCGGTCTCGTCGACGGTGCGGGCCTCGTCGATCAGCATCACGGGGATGTCGTCGGCGATGTCGTAGACCCGCGTCAGCCGCGGGTTGTAGAGGAGGTGCTCATCGGCCAGGTAGTAGAGCGGTCCCTTGTCCTCGGGGCAGGCGAGGATCGCCAGGAGGGCGGGATCGAGGGCCATCGTTGCTCCTTGTCGTCGAGTTCAGCTGGTCACGACGCCGAGGACCTGGGCGACGCGTTCGTGGCACTCGTCGCCGGTCTCGGACTCCAGGTTGAGCCGCAGCAGCGGCTCGGTGTTCGACGGGCGCAGGTTGAACCACCACGACCCGCAATCGACGGACAGGCCGTCGAGGCGGTCCCGGCCGAACTGGGCGTAGTGCTGGTCGACCCGCTCGATGACGGCCTGCGGGTCGGCGACCTGGGTGTTGATCTCGCCGCTGGCCACATAGCGCTCGTACGGCTTGCGGACCACCGACAGCGGCTGCTCGGCTCGCGCCAGCTCGGCCAGCACGAGCACGGTGGCGATCAACCCGCTGTCGGCGCGGTGGTTGCGGGCGAAGTAGTAGTGCGCCGAGTGCTCCCCGCCGAACACGGCGCCCGTGCGCAGCATCTCCTGCTTGATGAACGAGTGCCCCACCCTGGTGCGCACCGGGACGCCCCCGTGCTCCCGGATCACCTCTGGCACCGCCCGCGAGCAGATCAGGTTGTGCAGGATCGTGGCGCCGGGGTCGTCGCGCAGCACGCCGACGGCCAGCATCGCCGTCGTCGTCGACCCGGACAGCCCGCTGCCCGACTCGTCGACGACGAACACGCGGTCGGCGTCGCCGTCGAAGGCCAGGCCGACGTCGAAGGACCCGGCGACGACGCGGGCCCGCAGGTCGCGCTGGTTGGCCGGCTGCAGCGGGTCGGCGGGGTGGTTGGGGAACGTGCCGTCGAGCTCGCCGTACATGACCTCCAGCTCGACCATCGACAACCGCTCGAACACGGCGGGGACGACGAGACCGCCCATCCCGTTGGCGGTGTCGGCGACCACGCGGATCGGTCGCAGCTGCTCGGGATCGATGAAGGACAGGACGTGGTCCACGAAGCGCTCGAGCAGGTCCTTGGTCGAGCGCCGACCGCGGGCGGGCGCAGGCGCCGGCCCCGAGCCGTCGAGGCACGAGGCCATCAGCTGCTTGATCTCGTCGAAGCCGGCGCCGAGGCCGAGCGGACGTGCCCCGGCGAGGCACAGCTTGGCGCCGTTGTACTCGGCCGGGTTGTGCGACGCCGTGAACATCGCCCCCGGCCGGGCGAGTTCGCCGGCGGCGAAGTAGAGCAGGTCCGACGAGGCCAGCCCCAGGTCGATCACGTCGACGCCCTGGCGCAGCACGCCCTCGGTGAAGGCCTCGACCAGCTCCACACCGCTCGGGCGCATGTCCCGGGCGACCAGCACCTGAGGAGCGGCGGCGAACTCGGCGAACGCCACACCGAGCGCGTGGGCGACCCGAGCATCGAGCTGGTCGGGCACCACGCCCCGGATGTCGTACGCCTTGACGATCTCGTCGAGCGCGGACATGCGTCGGGCGAGGCTACTGCGGTTCGGCGCGACCGTGCCCGGCGTCGGTCGGTTGCTCCGCAGGCGCCGGGGATTCCAGCCCGTCGTCGGGCGGGACATCGTCGTCGGACCAGCGCGGCGGCGGGAGCTCATCGAGCGGCCGACCGTCATCGACGACATCGTCGACCTCGGCGGCGGGCGCCCCGGCCGGTACGGCGTCGGCGAAGCGGACGTCACCCCTGCGCCGAAGGAGGATCAACATGCCGATCCCGACGATCGTCAAGGCGTAGAAGAAGTAGTCGGAGGTCGAGCGCCCGTAGTGCAGGCGGACGTCTTCCTGCGTGGGCACGACGACCATCAGGTTGGGCGCGATGCGGTACGGGCCGTCGGCGCCTTCGACGTCCCAGTTCGGGAAGTAGCTGACCTTGACGAGGACGGGCACGCCGATCTGGTCGACCCGGAACGAGAGCTCTTGCTCCCCCATCTGCACGTCGCTGACGGCGACCTCCGGCAACGCCACGGCGTCGATGGGCTGCTGCGGCACCACGATGTCGACCTGCTCACCCCTGGTGTCCGGCTCCGCGCCGGCCGGTCGGATCTCCGGGACGAGGCGGCTCTCGTCGACCACGACGTCGATGCGCTGCCACTCCGGCGGACCGTCGTCGGCCGGCCGCGCCGCCCACTCGTCCGGGTGCTGGAACCAGCTCGTGCCGAGCTCCAGGTTGCGCTCGCGCTGGTCGCCGTCGCGCCCGTTCACGACGACCGGTTGGACGTCGAGCGGGACGACGATGTCGGACTCGGCGACCTGGTAGATCTCCCAGGGCCCGCTGGTGGCCAGCAGCTCCAGCTCGGGGTGGGCCCCCGCCTCTCGCTTGGCTTCGTCGGTGCGGACCATCGTGTACCGCACGCCGAGGTCCTGCAGGTGGCGCACGCCGACCGTGGCGTCGTTGTCGACGTAGCGCAGCTCGCGCACGGGGTTGGAGCTCTGCTCGGACATCGCAGCGGTGGTCAGGAAGTGGTAGGGCGTCGTGCCGGAGGCTTCGAAGAACAGCCCCTCCATCGACGCGATGCAGCCGTCGGTCCAGTGCGGCAGCAGCATCAGCGCCATCGTCGTGCCGTATTGGCCGTTGTCCTCGTTGTTCTCCCACGTGGCCCTGCCGCAGCCGTTGGTCCGACCGATCTCGGCCATCGTCTGCACCACGTCGTGGTACTCGGGGTAGTACGTCCGCCCCTCGTACCCCATGAAGTTGTAACGGGACCAGCCGTCGCCCTGGGCATCGGCCCCGTCGGGCGTCTTGCGGAACGGCCCCCAGGAGTAGACGGACTTGCCGTTCTCGGTCGTCTTGCCGTCGCCGGGCAGCACCTCGTACATGAACCCGAGCACGACGAGCACCGAGATGCCGACGACGCCGGCCGTCGCCGAGCCACCGACCCAGCCGAGGAGCCGTCGCGGGGAGCCGTCGCGCCAGAGGTTGGCCAACAGGCCGGCCACCTCCACGATCCCGATCATCATCAGCAGGTAGCGGATGAAGTAGAGGAACGGCAGCAGTCGGGGGTTCCACAGCAACCCGATGATCGGCAGGCTCTCGCGCGTGGCGTAGACGGCGGCAAGGGTGAGCAGCCCCATGATCCCGAGCGCGGTGCCGTTGAGGTGTCGGCGGGCGACGCAGGCCACGAAGCCGATGATCGCCAGGGACGTGATGAGGATGTCGAGGGGCGGCGTGAGCGGGAAGAACATGTCGTAGAACGAGTCCTCGGCGCCCTCCGGCCGGCCCCCGTACTTCATGTCCGTCATGTACTCGTGGTTGAGCAGGAACGGCCCGACCCAGAACGCCGAGAGCAGCACCGTGCCCAACCCGACGGTCAGGCCGTAGCGCAGGCGCTTGCCCGTGTCGGAGTTGATCAGCACGATGACCAGCGCCCCGAGGGCGGTGTAGATCAGCACGATGCCGTGGCACACCGCGGCGAGCGCCAGCACGATGGCCGCCCAGCTGCGGTACTTGCCGGTCTGCATGCCGCGCGCCAGCAGACCGAAGCCGAGGATCATCAGGGAGAGGGCGATCGAGAACGAGAACTCGCCGGCCATCGTCGACTTGAGGTTGCCGCCGTAGATGCTGAAGCTCTCGTCGAGCGCGAGCGTCATCCCGGCGAAGGCGAACAGCTCGGGCAGCGGGTACCGGAAGTTGGCCAGCCGGCCGAACGCCCAGCAGCACAGCGGCAACGTCACCAGCCCCGAGATCGCGACCAGCTTGAACGCCACGCCGTAGGCGAACACCGTGTCGAGGGCGGCGATCGCCAGTGCCGGAACGACCATGTAGAAGCGGTAGACGGGCATGCCGGCGTACCAGTCCATGCTCCAGCCCGACAGCTGGAAGTTCGGCAGGAGCTGGTCGCGCAGGTAGGCCGGACCCCAGACGTGGGCGCCCATGTCGCCACCGGTCGGCGTCGTCGGGTCGAAGATGAGGTCCGCCGACGCGTTGATCGGGTTGAAGTGGACGACGTTCATCATGATCACCGTCGTGATGAACAGCGTGAGGGTGGTGACCGTGACCTGCACGATCCGGCGCGGCGGCCACGGGCGGCGGATCCATCGTTCGGGGCGGCGCACGACCCGCCGGCCGGCCCGGACGAACCAGGGCATCGCCTGCGGCGCTGGTGCCGAGGCGGCGGGCGAGTCGTCGTCGACCGGGACCTCGACGGGGCGACGGACCGGCGACTCGACCGGGGCGCGTTCGTCGATCAGCGCGACGGAACCCGAGTCGGCCCGGCGGTCCGCTGGATCGAGCTGCTCATCCATCGCGACGACAGATCATGCCAGGGCAGCAGGGGCGTTCGCCGTCAGGGAAGCTCAACCGAGAGCGAGGAGGAGGCCGGTCACGTTGAACGCCACGTGGGTCACCACCGCGGTGCCGAGCCGCCCGGTCACCAGGAAGCAGGCGCCGGCCACCAGACCGAACGTGAACAGGCCGGGGTACTCGACCGGGCGGAAGTGGATGAGGGCGAACCAGGCCGATGCGATCAGCACGGCGACGGCACCGTCGACGCGGGCGGCGAACGACCCCTGCAGCAGCCCGCGGTAGACGAGCTCCTCGACGATCGGCGCGCCGACGCAGACCATCAGCACGAGCAGGACCACCGCCGCTCCGCCGGCTCGATCGACGAGGCGCTCGGCGTTGTCAGCCAGTTCGTCCTCGGAGAACGTCGCCGGCCAGATGCGCGAGAGCGGGAGGTAGACGATGGGGATCACGACGAGCTGGGTGAGGACGCCGATCGGCGCCCCGATCAGGTCTCCGATTCGAAACCGGACGCGGTAGTCCTCGACGGGGTTGCCGGTCCCGGAGCGGCGCGAGGCCCACAGCAGGGCGGCGAGGTAGGCGGCCCACGTGAGGGCCAGGGCGAGGAACAGCGTCGGGATCGGGACGTCGTCGATGTCATCGGCGCCCGACAGCCCGATCACGGCGACCGAGGCCAGCTGCCCGAGCACGAACGCGCCGAGCCAGGCCAGCATCGCGACGGGGACGTCGATCGGCCGCCCGGCGTCGCGAAGTGCGGTCCGCGTCACGTCCACCTGCACGGCCATCCACACTACGGAGTGCCGGCGGCCCGCGAGTTCCGTCCCTGATGGCCTCGCTCGCTCCGCGAGCTCGCTGCGCTGGCGAGGCCGGACGCGGCCGGCCTGACCATCCGAGCTCCCTGCGGCACGTACGCTCGCGGGCCGTTGTTGATGGCCTCGGTCGCTCCGAAGACTGCGCTCCTCGGCCTGGGCCGGGCAAGGCCGGCCTGACAATCCGAGCTCACTGCGGCACGAACGCTCGGGGACCGGTAGGAGGGCAGCATCGCCGTCGTTTTCGACCAGAGAACCGCCGGGACGGGCATCCACCCGGGCCACGGGCCGGTCTCCTACGGTGGCCCGCCGTGCCGATCGGGCTCCCCCGCCAGTGCTCGCGACCAGGGTGTGCCGAGCGGGCCATCGTCACGTTGACCTACGTGTACGGACGGGCCCACGTCTGGCTCGACGAGCTCACCGAGGAGCGCGACCCGCACGCCTACGACCTGTGCCGCCGGCACACGGCGACACTTTCGGTCCCCCTCGGGTGGCACGTCGTCGACCGCCGCCACGGGCGAGTTCGGCTCGTCGCCGTGTGACGTCTTCCATTGACGCTTCGGCCCATGCCGCAGCGAGCAGGCGTCCATCCCGTCGAGCGATAGCGAGACACGGCGCCGCTTCGGCGCCATCGACACGTTGAGAAGCAGGTGAGAGCGGGTGCGACGCGTTCGCCCGGCCGCGCCGCACGTGTGGGTGAGCCGTAGCATGTCAAGCCATGAGCAACCTGCCGCCGCCGCCCCCTCCCCCGCCCCCCGGGCGCGGGCGCGGCCCGCTGCGCCCTTCGGGTGATCAGCGTCCCAACCAGCAGGGTGGCGGGAGCGGTGGCGAGGGCATGCGGCGACCGGGCAACTGGCCGCGCTGGACCATGTGGGTGCTCCTCGGCGTCGTCGCGCTGGCGCTCGTCCTGCCGTCGTTCTGGCCGAGCGACAGCGGCACACAGCTGACCTACACCGAGTTCATCGCCGAGGTCCGGGAAGGCAACGTCGAGTCCGTCGTCATCAGCAACAACTCCAACTCGATCACGGGTGAGCTGGCCAACGGCGACGAGTTCACGACCACGGGCGGCGGCCAGCGCGGCGTGTCCGAGGCCGACGAAGCGCTGCTCAACGAGAACAACGTCGACTACACGTTCCGAACCGAGGGCAACAACTGGTTCCTCAGCATCGCCGGGCTGCTGCTGCCCGTGCTGTTGATCATCGGCTTCTTCGTCTGGATGCAGCGCCGGGCGGCCGGCCAGATGGGCAACGTGATGTCCATCGGGCGCAGCCGGGCCAAGGCGTACACGACCGACAAGCCCTCGACCACGTTCGCCGACATCGCCGGGTACGAGGGCGTGAAGCAGGAGATCACGGAGGTCGTCGACTTCCTGCGGATGCCCGATCGCTTCCGGGAGATCGGCGCCCGCGTGCCGAAGGGCATGCTGCTGGTCGGCCCGCCCGGGACCGGCAAGACGCTGTTCGCCCGGGCCGTCGCCGGTGAGGCCGGCGTCGGGTTCCTGTCCGTCACCGGGTCGGACTTCATGGAGATGTTCGTCGGCGTCGGCGCCAGCCGGGTGCGCGACCTGTTCCAGCAGGCCCGCCGCATGGGCCGGGCGATCATCTTCATCGACGAGATCGACTCGATCGGCCGCAAGCGGGGCGCCGGGCTCGGCGGTGGCCACGACGAGCGGGAGCAGACCCTGAACCAGATGCTGTCCGAGATGGACGGCTTCGAGACGTCCGAGGGCATCGTCATCCTCGCCGCCACCAACCGGCCCGACATCCTCGACCCGGCGCTGCTGCGTCCCGGTCGCTTCGACCGCAGCATCGTGGTCCCGCTGCCCGAGGCCGGGGAGCGCCGGGCGATCCTCGAGGTGCACGCCCGCGACAAGCGGATGAGCCCGGACGTCGACCTCGGCGTCATGGCCAAGGCCACCCCCGGCATGTCGGGCGCCGACCTGGCCAACCTCGTCAACGAGGCGGCGCTGGTCGCCGTGCGTCGGGGCTCGAAGGAGATCGAGCGGATCGACTTCGAGAACGCCCGTGACCGGGTGGTCCTGGGCGCCCAGCGCGAGAGCCTGATCCTGTCGGCCGAGGAGAAGCGGGCCACCGCCTTCCACGAGGGCGGCCATGCCGTGCTGGCCACCGTGCTCCCCCACGGCGATCCCCTGCACAAGGTCACGATCCTGCCCCGGGGCATGGCCCTCGGCGTCACGTGGAGCCTGCCGCAGGACCGGCACACCTATTCCAAGGAGTTCTTCGAGGACACCATCTGCAAGGCGATGGGTGGCCGGGTGGCCGAGAAGCTCGTGTTCGACCACGTCAACAGCGGCGCCGCCAACGACCTCGAGCAGTCGACGTCGATCGCCCGGCGGATGGTGCGGGAGTGGGGCATGAGCGATCGTGTCGGCCCGATGGCCTGGAGCAGCCAGCAGCAGGTCTTCCTCGGCGAGGACCTGATGACCAGCGGTCGCGAGTACAGCGACGACACCGCCAAGCTGCTCGACGAGGAGGTGGCGCGGATCCTCAACGACCAGGAGGCCCGGGCGACCGATCTGCTCGTCAAGCACCGCCGCGGCCTCGAGCTGGTCGCCGAGGCGTTGCTCGAGCACGAGACGATCGACGGTCGCGAGGTCGCCAACCTCATCCAGCAGGGCCTCACCGAGTCGGGGGACACGGAGATCTTCAACGGCAACGTGCTGGACCCGGAGTCCGACGCCGAAGCCGTCACCGGCGTCCACCGCCAGCGCGAGACCTGACCCACCCCCTCCCCACCCGCGCTCGCCGATCTGTGAGCGGAGCGTGCGGAAGTGAGTCGTCCTGGCTCACAGATCGGCGTCCTCTCGACCCTGCCGGGCCGCCACCACTCGCTTGACCATCGTGAGGACCTCCGCCGGCCGCTTCGTTGCGTACCAGCCGAGGTAGAGCAGCTCCCACCCGCAGGCGGCCGCGGCCAGGTCGCGCTCCTCGTCGAGGGGCTCGCTCGTCGGGCCGAAGTGAAACCGGCGGCTGTGTGCCTCGAGGCCGAGCTTGACCGACGGGAGCCCGAGGTCCGTCTTGGCCACGATCCGTCCGTCGGCTGTGGCGATGGGGCACTGCGCAACGACGGCCGGCAGTGACGGGTCGTTCAGGCAGGCCGCCAGAAGCTCCTCGAACCACGAATCGGGCACGGCTCCCTCGAACGGGATCGCGTCCAGCAGGCGCAGCAGCACGCCGGTGCCGCGCTGTCCCGGCCGGTGGAGGCGCTCGGCGGTCGCGCGAAGCACGTCCAAACGAACGCGTCGACGGCGGGCGTCGGTGAGGGCTCGGCCGACGAGGCGGCGATCCCGGATCACCGAGCCGAGGTCGGCCAGCGTCCGCGCCATCGTGGTACAGGGAACGCCATCGACGGTCGTGACGTCCTGCGCATCGAGTGGGGTCACGTGGTGCAGGACCACGCCGGGCAGGTCGACGCGGAACGATCTCGTCACACTGGCCTCGATGACCGCCATCCCGGCGCGGTCGAAGCCGTCCAGGCGGTGCAGCCGGGCGGCGAGCGCGATGCGAGGCGACGCCGTGCCCGCCGCCGACGAGCGTGACGACCATCAGCCGCTGCTGCCAGCTCGCCGTAGACCCGGCGATGACCAGGACGCCAGCGACCGGCTCGCGGAGCCAGCCAGCGCGCAGCGCGGTGGCGACTCGACGACGGTCGAAGTTCAGGGCGGCGGCCTGGTGACGAGAGAACGCCTGGTGCTGAGCGGCCGCAAGCTCGGCAACGGCGGTGATGGCGTTGTCGTGCATGGCGACGACAGTACGAAGGGGGTGTCACGGCGCCGGTCGCACCGGCTCCCGCCGCCGGGCGTCGCGTCGATCTGTGAGCCAGGACGGCTCACATCCGCACGGTCGGCTCACAGATCGGGGCGGGCGCGGGTTACGTGCGGGGGACCAACGCCAGTTGGCGGCTCTGGGCGACGAGGCGGTGCGTGGTGTCCCAGATCTCGCCGTCCTCCTCGAGGAAGCCCCCGGTGACGAACCGGGTCGTGAACGCGCAGCGCATCCAGCCCGGCGCCGGGCGGGCGCGCACGTGGGCGGTCAGCTCGACCGTCGGAGTCCACGCCACCGGAAGACGAGCGTTGAAGGCCGTCGGCGGGAAGGCGTCGACGGCCAGCAACAGCGCAAGGGTGTCGACCGGCTCGCCGTCACGCAGCCGGAACCACCCGCGCACTCGCGGTTCGCCGCTCGGAACCCCGCTCGAGAACCCGGAGTCGTGCGGGTGCAGCCGTAGATCGACCCGACCCATGAACGGCGGCGGGAAGTCGTCGCCGGGCACGACCGCCACGCAGTCCTCCGGCGCCGGCAGTTGCGGCGGGACGGCGTCAACACGCTCGACGACGGCGGGGACCCCTGCTGCCTCGCCGAACGTCCCGATGGACTGCAGCAGCCGGCGCCCGCCCGCTTCCAGCGCTCCCGTCACCGTGGTGAACGTCCGGCCCCGCTTGACGACCTCGGTCGCCACCGTCGCCGGCCCGGGATGGCCCGGCGACAGGTAATGCGCCGTCACGGTGACGGGGTCGGGGCATTCCGCCGCCATCGCCATCGCCCGCGCCGCAAGGCACAGCAGATACCCGCCGTTGGCGTTGCCGGCCACGTCCCACCCGGGGCAGATGGTGGTGCGGAACCGGCCGTCGCCATCATCGACCACGGCGGTGTCATCGGCGAAGCTCATCGCCGGCGAACGTACTCATCCCCGCTGGTCACGGCGGTGACCGTCCGGCGTACTGTCGACCGCATGAGCGACGACGTCACGTTGGACGAGGTCAAGACCTTCGCCACCTCCCTGAGCCCGTGGGCCCACCTGGCCACCATCGGCGCCGACAACGCCCCGGACGTCGTCCCGGTCCACCCCGGCTGGGAGGGCGAAACGATCTGGTCGATGATCGGCGCCGACTCCGTCAAGGCCCGCAACGTGGCCGCCAACCCGCAGGTCGCCATGCACTGGCAGGTCACCGCGGCCGGCGACGGCGTCGAGGTGTGGGGCACGGCCGAAGTGCACACCGACGTCGAGACGAAGCGTCGTCTCTGGGACGGCGTCTTCGACTACGACCTCAACGACTTCGCGCCGGGCGGCCCCGACGGATCGCCGGCCACCGCCTTCCTCGCCGTGACGCCGAGCCGGGCGCTGATCCTCTACACGTACGGCATGAAGGGCACGAAGCGCTGGAGCGCGTGACCCTCACCAGACCGCACCAGTCCTCACCAGTCTCCCTCGTCACCACGGCGCTCGGCGCAGGCGATTGGGCCGTCGAGGTCGACATCGGCCGACGAGCCGAACCGCAAGACCATGATCGCATCGTCCTCTTCCGGGCTGCGCACGAGCTGATCCCCGCGCCGGACCGATGTCGGCCCGCGCCACCGCTCCCATCCGAGCCGGGCGTAGAACTCGTGCTCGCCGGTCGCCAACGCACCCATCTCGAAGTCGCGGCGCACCAGCGTGCCGATCTCGCTCATCGCCCGCCGACCGAACCCCCGACCCTGCGCCGCCGTGGCGGTCCCGACCGCCTCCACGTAGCCGGCCCGCACGCTCCGCTCACCCAGCTCCAACACCCGGGGGACCACCGCCGCATGAGCGACCGCACGACCGTCGACCTCCACGACGACGTGCTCGCCGCCGAGCGCGTGCTCCCAGTCCTCGACGCTGAAGTCGTCGGCGAAGGCGTCACGGAGCAGCTGTCGCAGCGCTGCTTCGAGCGAGTCCGTCAGGTCGCCCGTCGGCAGCGTGCGGACGACGAGGGCACCGTCGTTCAGTACCCGCCACCCAGCTTCGTGTGGTCCCAGCTGACGGTGCGCTCGACGTCGATGGCGATGCCGATCCGCTTGCCCGCCTGGCCTTCGATGAACCCGCGCGCCTCGTCACTCGCCGCCGCCGGCCCGTTGTACTTGACCGCCACCGCCAGACCGACCTCGACGATCGCGTCGAAGTCCTCGATCAGCTGCGCCGTGCCGACGAGCTCGACGCCCCGCAGCTGGTCGTAGCTGTCACCGCTCTCGACGAGTCCCGTGATCCTCGGGTCGCGGCGCAGGTTGACGACCTTCTGGCTCTTGCCGAAGGTCCAGAACGCCGGACGACCGCCGACGATCGCGTACCACATCGCCACGACGTGGGGGTGGCCGGCCGGGCCGTTGCTGGCGATGTTCAGCACCCGTTGCTCGTCGAGGTACGCCGCCACCTCGCGCTCGGTCATCCGCACCTGGTCCCGTCGACTCGCCATGGCCACATGATGCCCCGCAGGACTCATCCGGTGCGCAGCAGCTCCGGCGCCATCTCGCACTCCGCCCGCACCTCCGAGGGGGCACGTCGGCCGCCCGGTCCGAGCACCGATGCCAGCAACGACGAGGGCACCAGCTCGCTCTCGCGCGACCACGGGTCGAACGAGTGGCCGAGGCGCTCGGCGATGGCGTCGATCATCGCCGCCGGCAACCGCCGGCCGGTGCCGGCCACCGCCCACACCGGCGAGCCGGCCAGGCCGGCCGCCGCGGCGAGCACCGCTGACCCGGTGGCGGCGACGATCCGCCGCCCGTCCAGCGCGTTGGCCTCGATCAGCGCGACGTCGGCGGCAGCAGTGGCGATCGCCGCCGCCTCGGTCGGCACCAGCTCGCACTCGATGTCGTGGCGCTCCAGGCGTTGCACGAACGACGACCCCTGGAGCCCGGCGTCGACGGCCAGCACGCGGACGTCGCCGCGGCGCACCAGAGCCTGTCCGACCATGCCCGGCCAGCCGACGGTGGCGACGGTCCCGCCGTCCGGCAGCGCGTCGGCGAGCTGATCGACGGTGTCGTCGAGGGCGATCTCCTCCACGGCGATGCGACTGGCCGCTAACGGGTCCGCGCTGGTCAGGAGCCGAGCGCACAACCACCACAGCGGCCCACAGTCGGGGTGGCGCTCGACGATCCGCCGGCTGGCGACCACCAGTCCGGACGGATCGAGCCCCAGACCCCGCAGCGCGCCGGCCGTCTCGCGCACCAGCGACTCGGCGTCGGCGCCGCGTGCCCGCGCCACGTAGCGGAGCCGCTCGATGGGGTGCACCACGTGCAGGGTACGTCGCACTGCGGCACGCCAAGCGCCGGACCACGCCGACCACGCGCAGCGCACGAGGCCATCATCACGTCGCGATTGCTACCGTCCCAGGCCGTGGCGACGGACCCCCCTGCTGACCTCCTGCTGTCGCCGCTCGGTGCCGAGGCCCGTCCGCTCGAGGAGTGGTTGACGACCTTCCACCTCGCCACGGTGGCGCTCGATCCGTACACCAACGAGAGCTCGTGGATCCTGCGCACCGCGACACGCATCCTGGAAGGCCTGCGCGGCTCGGACGCCCGGGTCAACTTCCTCGTCACCGCCGACGAACGCGATGCCCGCAGCTTCCTCGGCCCGCTGACCAAGGACTTCCTCGTCTTCCTCGACCCGGACCGGACGGCCGTCAAGGCACTCGGCCTCGAGCAGCTGCCGGCGTTCGTCTTCATCCGCGTCGACGGCACCGTGCCGGCAGCCACCGAGGGCTGGAGCGCGCCGTCCTGGCGATCCGTCGCCGAGTCGATCACCGAGGCGACGGCGTGGCGGGCGCCTGACATCCCGATCATCGGCGACCCCGGTCCGTTCCGGGGCTCCGCGGCGCTCGGATAGCGGGCGACCCGACCACCACGTGACGCCACCCGACCTGCCGATCGTCGAAGTCCTGCCGGCACTGACCGAGGCGCTGGCCACCCACGGCCGCGCCGTCGTGTCGGCGCCACCCGGCGCCGGAAAGTCGACGATCGTCCCGCTGGCCCTGCTCGACGAACGGTGGATCGGCGCCGGCGGGCGGCTCGTCGTGCTCGAGCCGCGACGTCTCGCCACGCCGCGCCGTGGCGTCCCGGATGGCCGACCTCACCGGCTCGGCGGTCGGCGAGCTCGTCGGGTACCAGACCAGGGACGAGCGGCACATCGGCCGAGACACCCGGATCGAGGTCGTGACGGAGGGTGTGCTGACGCGCCGCCTGCAGCAGGCGCCCGAGCTGCCCGGCGTGAACGCCGTGATCTTCGACGAGGTCCACGAACGCAACCTCACGACGGACGTCGGCCTCGCGTTGACGATCGACACGGCCTCGGCCCGGCGTCCCGACCTGCGCATCCTCACGATGTCGGCGACCGCGGACACGGGCCGGTTCGCCGGCCTGCTGGCCACGGACGAGGGCCCGGCCCCGGTCATCACGACCGCCGGCGCGCCGCACCCCGTCGAGGTGCGATGGCTCCCCCGGCGCCGCCAGGACCGCCTGGAACCGGCGGTCGTCGTCGCCGTCCGCAGTGCACTGCGTGAGCAACCGGGCGACGTGCTCGTCTTCCTGCCCGGCATCGCCGAGATCGACCGCGTCGCCCGCGCCCTCGACGACCTGCCGGGGCGCGGGGTCGACGTCCGGCGGCTGGCCGGCGCGGTGGCCTTCGAGGAGCAGGACGCTGCGCTGTGGCCGTCCCCGACCGGGCGGCGGCGGGTCGTGCTGGCCACTGACATCGCCGAGACGTCGCTGACCGTCGAGGGCGTGCAGGCGGTCGTCGACAGCGGGATGGCCAGGACCCCGCGGTTCGACGCCGGGTCGGGCATGACCCGGCTGACGACGGTCGCCATCAGCCGGGACTCGGCCGACCAGCGTGCGGGGCGGGCCGGGCGGCTCGGGCCCGGTGTGGCCTATCGCCTGTGGAGCCGGATGGAGCACGGCACCCGGCCGGCGCACCGGGCCGCGGAGCTGACCCAGGTCGACCTGGCCGGCTTCGTGCTCGAGCTGGCGGTGTGGGGGCGGCGGGAGGACGAGCTGGCGTTCCTCGACCGCCCGCCGGTCAAGGCTCGCCGCCAGGCTGTCGAGCTGCTCACATCGCTCGGCGCCCTCGACGCGGATGGCGGGGTCACCGAGCTCGGCCGGGCGATGGTCGCCATCCCCGCCCACCCACGGTTGGCCCGGATGATCGCCGAGCGGCGCGACGCGCTGTCGTGCGTCGTCGCCGCCATCGTCGACGACCGGGACGTGCTGCGCGGCGGGCCGCAGCGGGTGCCGGCCGACCTGGAGCTGCGGGTCCGACTCGTCACCGGAGCGACCGACGACGAGCGGGCCGATCGGCGGGCTGTGGCACGGGTCCGCCGCCAGGCCGAGGACCTCGCCCGCCGGATCGGCATCACGTTCGCAGCCTCGGGCGTCGACCCCGCCGAGGCGGGCACCGCACTGCTCGTCGGGTTCCCCGACCGGGTGGCGACCCGCCGCCGGCCCGGACAGTTCCAGCTGCGCTCCGGCGCCGACGTGTTCGTCGCCGACGACGACCCGCTGGCGATGGCCGAGCGGATCGTCGCCGTCGACCTCGACCGCCCCCGGTCGGGGGCCCGGGTGCGCCTCGGTGCACCGATACGTTGAGGCGATGGCCGACGCTGCGGAGCCGTTCGAGTACACGCCCCTCCTGCCGCTCGGTCCGGACGCCACCGAGTACCGGCTCCTGACTGCCCAGGGCGTGTCGACGTTCGAGACGCCGGCCGGCACGTTCCTGCGCGTCGAGCCGGCAGCGATCACCGCGCTCACCGAGGCGGCGATGCGCGACATCGCCCACTTCCTCCGCACCGACCACCTGGCCCAGCTGCGCACGGTCCTCGACGACCCGGAGGCCAGCGACAACGACCGGTTCGTGGCGCTCGACCTGCTGAAGAACGCGGCCATCGCCGCCGGCGGCGTGCTGCCGATGTGCCAGGACACCGGGACGGCGATCGTCAAGGCCAAGAAGGGTCAGTTCGTGTTCACCGGCGGCGGCGACGAGGCGGCGATCGCCGAGGGCGTGGCCCGGACGTACCTGACGAGCCACTTGCGCTACAGCCAGCTGGCCCCGTTGTCGATGTACGAGGAGGCCAACACCGGCAACAACCTGCCGGCGGAGATCAAGATCTCGGCCGTCGACGGGGAGACCTACTCGTTCCTGTTCATCGCCAAGGGCGGCGGCAGCGCCAACAAGTCGTACCTGTACCAGGAGACCAAGGCACTGCTCAACGAGGCGACGCTGCTGCCGTGGATCTTCGACAAGCTGCAGGCGCTCGGCACATCGGCGTGCCCGCCGTACCACCTCGCCGTCGTGGTTGGAGGGACGTCGGCCGAGTTCGCCGTCGAGACGGCCAAGCTGGCGAGCACCCACTACCTGGACTCGCTGCCGACGACTGGTTCACCGTCGGCGCACGGGTTCCGTGACGTGGAGCTGGAGGCCAAGGTCCTCGAGCTGGCCCAGCGGACCGGCATCGGTGCCCAGTTCGGGGGCAAGTACTTCTGCCACGACGTGCGGATCATCCGCCTCCCCCGCCACGGGGCGAGCTGCCCGGTGGCGATGGCGGTGTCGTGCTCGGCCGACCGCCAGGCCAAAGCGAAGATCACCCGGGACGGGGTGTTCCTCGAGCAGCTCGACACCGATCCGGCGCGGTTCCTCCCCGACCTCCCGACCGTGCTCGCCGACGACATCGAGGACCAGCCGGCGGTCGTCGTCAACCTCAGCCGGCCGATGCCCGAGATCCTCGCCCAGCTCTCGCAGCACCCGGTCGGGACACGGGTGATGCTGACCGGTCCGATGATCGTCGCCCGCGACATCGCCCACGCCAAGCTCAAGGAACGTCTCGACGCGGGTGAGGAACCGCCGGCGTACCTGCGCGACCACTGCGTGTACTACGCCGGGCCGGCCAAGACGCCGGAGGGCTACGCGTCGGGATCGTTCGGGCCGACGACGGCCGGGCGGATGGACAGCTACGTCGACCAGTTCCAGGCCGCCGGGGGCTCGATGATCATGCTCGCCAAGGGCAACCGGTCCCGGCAGGTCACGGAGGCGTGCGCCCGCCACGGCGGGTTCTACCTCGGCTCGATCGGCGGCCCGGCCGCCCGGCTGGCCCTCGACAACATCACGCGCGTCGAGGTGCTGGAGTACCCGGAGCTGGGCATGGAGGCGGTGTGGAAGATCGAGGTCGTCGACTTCCCGGCGTTCATCGTCGTCGACGACAAGGGCAACGACCTGTTCGAACAAGTCCGCGCCGACGCCGCCGCCGCCGCCGAGACCCCCGTCACCATCGCCTGACATCCATCCGAGGGTTTGGCTGCATCGGAGGGTTTGGCGCACCCCGTCCGGGCCGGAAACCCTCCGGTGCGCTGAAACCCTCGGATGGTCAGGACATGGAGGCGATGAGGGTCTGGCGGGTCGCCTCACGCTCGTCGGCCGTGCCGCCGAACGAGGCCGGCACGAAGTCCGTCACGCCGATGTCGGCGAGCTGGCCGATTCGCTCGAGCACCTGCTCGGAGCCACCGATGATGGCGATGTCGGCCGGGCCGTCCACACCCTCCCGATCGAGCATGGCCCGGTAGCTCGGCAGCTGGCCGTAGACGGCGAACACCTCGGCAGCCCGCTCGTGGGCGCCGCCGAAGTCGTCGGTGACGCACACCGGCAGTGCGGCGATCACGCGTGGCGATGGCCGACCAGCCTCGTCCGCCGCGGCGTTGATGGTGGGGATCGTCAGCTCGGTCAGCGTCGTCGGTCCGACGCACCACGTGAGCGTGCCGTCGGCGAGCGCCCCGGCGACCTTGAGCATCTGCGGACCGAGTGCGGCGACGACGACGGACGGCGCCGTCGCCCCGGCGATCGTGACCGCACCGTTCACCCGGTAGTCGTCGCCGTTGAAACCGACCGCCTCGCCGTGCAGCAACGGCCCGAGGACGCTGAGGTACTCACGCAGGTGGCGCACGGGCTTGTCGAAGCTCATGCCCATCATGTTCTCGATCACGATCTTGTGGCTCAGCCCGATGCCGAGGCACAGCCGACCGCCCGTCGCCGCGTTGACCGTAAGCGCCTGCTGCGCCATGGCCATCGGGTGGCGCGGGTACGTCGGCACCACCGCCGTGCCCAGCTCGATGCGCGGCACCTCACGCCCCGCAACGGCAAGGGCGGTCAAGGCGTCGTGGCTGAAGATCTGCGACGACCAGTAGGCGTCGAACCCGTCCGATTCCGCCTGGCGCACCTCGCCGACGACGTCGTCGATCGTGCCCTCGTTGATCTGCGTGGCCATCACTCCGGTGCGCATGCCGGAGCACGGTACGGCATGGGGCGGTGTCGCCACCGCTTCGGCCCCCGACCGCAGCGAGCGCGCATGGTCAGGTCGAGCGGAGCGAGACACGGCCGAGCGAGCGAGGCCATCAGGAGATAGCGACCAGGTCGAGCCAGCCCGGGTTGAAGTAGTCGACATCGCCGTCGGGCATCAGCAGGACCTTGGTCGGCGCGAGCTGCTCGACGAACTCGGTGTCGTGGCTGACGAAGATCACGGCGCCGGGCCATTCGACGAGGGCGTCGGCGACGGACTGGCGGCTGCCGGGATCGAGGTTGTTCGTCGGCTCGTCGAGCAGCAGCAGGTTGTTGCGGCCGACCATCAGCATCGCCAGCGCCAGCTTTGTCTTCTCGCCGCCCGACAGCGTGCCGGCCTCCTGGAAGACCTTCTCGCCCGACAGCCCCATCATCCCCAGCAGCCCGCGCAGCTGGGTCTCGGTGAGGACGACGTCGTTGGGCACCTCGCGACGCAGGTTGTCGATCAACGTCTCGCCGACCCGCAGGTTGTCGTGCTCCTGGGCGTAGTACCCGACGGTGACGTGGTGCCCGAACGCCACCGCACCCTCGTCGGGAGCGAGCTCGCCGGCGAGGATCCGCAGCAGGCTCGTCTTGCCGGCGCCGTTGAGTCCGAGCACCAGCAGCCGCTCACCGCGGCCCAGGTCGAACGCGACGTCGTCGAACACCGGCGGGCCGGTGTACGACTTGGCCAGGCCCCCCACATCGATGACCGTGCGCCCGGGGGTCGGTGGGGGCGGGAACTTGACCCGCAGCACGCGGTCGTTGCGCCGCTCCTCGACCTGCTCGGCCTCCAGGCGGGCCATGCGCTTCTCCATGTTGTGCGCCGCCGCCGCCTTGGTCGCCTTGGCGCCGAACCGGTCGACGAACCGCTGCATGCGGGCCATCTGCTTGGCCTGGCGGGCGGCCAGCTTGGCCTGCTGCTCCTCGTCGGCAACTCGGGCGGCCAGGTACTGCGAGTACGTGCCCTTGTACTCCACCAGGTGGCCGACGGCGTCTTCGCCGACGCGGTCGAGGTGGAGGACGCGCGTGATCGCCTCGTCGAGCAGGTCGAGGTCGTGGCTGATGACGAGCAGCGCACCCCGGTAGCTGCGCAGGAAGCCCATCAGCCACTCCTTGGCGTCCACGTCGAGGTGGTTGGTGGGCTCGTCGAGACACAGCACGTCGCTGCCGGCGAACAGGATGCGCGACAGCTCGACCCGCCGCCGCTCGCCGCCCGACAGCACGCCAACGGGCAGGTCGATGCGGTCCGGGCCGATGCCAAGCCCGGCGGCCAGGGCGCGAGCCTCACTGTCGGCGGCGTACCCGCCGGTCGTGCGGAAGTGCTCCTCGGCGCGGGTGTATCGGGCCACGTTGCGCTCGTCGGGTCGCTCCTCCATGGCGATGCGCAGCTTCTCGATCCGCTCCAGCTCCTCGTCGATGCCCCGCCCGGACAGCACATGGGCCACGGCCCGGCGGCCGTCGAGCACGCCGGCGATGCGCGGGTCCTGGGGCAGGTAGCCGAAGGCGCCCCGCCGCACGACGCGACCGGCCGCCGCATCGGCCTCGCCGCCCAGGACGCGGAACAGGCTGGTCTTGCCCGCGCCGTTGCGCCCGACGAGACCGACCTTGTCGCGGGGCATCACCGTGAAGTCGGCCGATTCCACGACCAGCCGGCCACCGACCTCGACGGACAGACCCTGGGCCTGCAGCATCGTCGAACCTCAGTTGGTGTCGTCGGTGAACTCGGTGGGCAGGCACGACGGATCCCAATCCGTGTCGCGCGGAGCCCGCCCGAGGGCCGAGGTGACCAGCGACACGAGCACCTGCCGACCCTCGTCGGTTGGGTGGAACCCGTCGCCGACCGTCAGGTCGTCGTTGGCCGCCGTGTACGCCGCCCAGTCGAGGATGCGGACGTCCTCGAACTCGCTGGCCAGCGAGCGCAGGATGTAGTTGACCTCGATCTGGCGTTGCTCGTACTCGGAGACGGTCACGAGCACGGTCGGGCGCGGTGCCAGCCGCTCGAGGATGCGCCGCATCTCGTCGGCGAACAGTTGCGGCTCGCCGGGGTAGTTGGTGCCGAGGAACACCACGGCGGCGTCCCACCCCGCCCTGAGCCGGGCGTCGAGGACCTCGGTCCCGAACTCGACGGTCTGGCCGGTCTCGGCGTCGATCTCGACGGCCCAGCCGAGCGGGACCAGGCTGTAGCACATCTCGTTGGTGTAGCGCTCGGCGGTGGAGGCGAGGATCGAGTCGCCGATCATCAGGAGCCGGTTGCCGTCGGCGATGCGGCCGATGGCGACGTTGGCCGGCCGGGCGTCGGTGGTGGTCGTCGTTCGGCGCTCGGTGGTGGTCGTGCGACGGGCGGTGGTCGGCGGGTCCGACTCCTCGGGCTCGGTGGGCTCAGGCTCGGGCGCCTCGACCGTCGTCGTGCCGAAGATCTCCTCCGGCAGCTGCCCCACGTCACCGACCGTCGGCGGCCCGCTCGGGGGCGCGGCGGCCTGCCCCGAGCCGCAGGCGGCCAGCGCTACTGCGGCCAGCGCGAAGAGGGGGGGTCGCCGGCCCATCCGCCACATTGAAGCGGGTGGGCCGCGACCTCACACGTCTCTCGCCGGATGGAGCCCGGAACGCCGGTCAGCGCGGCGACGGTGGCGGCAGCTGGCGCTGGGCCCGCAGCTCGTCGCGGATCTCGGTCAGCAGCTCGGCTGAGGTGGGGCCGCCCGGGTCCTCCGGACCCTTGTACTTGTTGTACGCCTTGATCATCAAGAAGAGGATGAAGGCGACGACGACGAAGCTGATCGCGGCGTCGATCACGAGTCCGATCGAGATGCGGGCGTCACCGATGTTGAAGCCGATGTTCGTGAAGCTCGATTCGCCGAAGATGGCGGCGATGATCGGGTTGATCACGCCGTTGAGGAGCGCGTCGACGATCTTGGCGAAGTAGAGGGCCATGATCAGCCCGACGGCGATCGTGACCACATCACCCTTGCTGACGAAGTCCTTGAACTCGGCGACGTACTTCCTCATGTGCTGCATGTCCTCCGATTGACGAACCGCCCAGCTGTCACGAGTCAAGCACATCGACCTCGGGGCTCGCCTCGATCGACGCGTCGTCGACCACGTCCTCGAAGCGGTCGATGTCCCGCAGTGGCGGGAAGATCACCCACCACACGCCGACGACACCGAGCGTCAGCACACCGCCGAGCACCACGGCCGGGCCGACCCCGATCAGCGTGCTGGCCACCCCGGACTCGAACGCCCCGAGCTCGTTGCTGGCGCCGATGAACACGTTCTCGACTGCCATGACGCGTCCGCGCATGCGGTCCGGCGTGGCCAAGGGCACGATCGTCGAGCGGATGAACACGCTGATCGCGTCGGCGCCCGACAGCACGAGCAGCGAGACGAACGCAACGGCGTAGCTGCGGGTGGCGCCGAAGACGATCGTCGCCACGCCGAACACCGCGACGGCGATGAACAGCGTGCGGCCGATGCGGCGGCGGACCGGGCGGACGGCCATCAACGCCGTCAGCAGGACCGCACCGATGCCCGGGGCGGCGCGCAGCCAGCCGTAGCCGATGTTGCCGACACCGAGCCGGTCCTCGGCGATCGCCGGCAGCAGGGCGACGGCGCCACCGAACAGCACGGCGAAGAGGTCGAGGGCGATGGCTCCGAGGAGGACGGGACGGCGGCGGATGAAGCGCAGCCCCTCGAGGGCGTGGTGCAGGGACGGTTGCTCGTCGGCCGGCGTCCGGTGCTGCCGCTCGCGCAGGCGCAGCGAGACGGCGATGGCGGCGGCGACCCCGAAGCAGCCCGCGGCGACGGCGTACGGGACGGCCGGGTCGATGTCGTACAGGAACCCGCTGCTGGCCGGGCCGGCGATCAACCCGAACTGCCACGTGCCGGCGTAGAACGCCATCAGGCGCGGCAGGCCGCCGGCGGGGACGAGCAAGGGCGGGAGCGAGCGGAACGACGGGGCGACGAAGGCGCGGGCTGTGCCGAACACGGCGGCGATGGCGAAGAGCGGGAGCGCCGACGTCGGGTCGCTGGTGGCGTAGAGCAGGAAGGCGACGGAGGTCAGGACCTCCACGCCGAGCCCGATGGCGGCGACTCGCCGCCGGTCGAAGCGGTCCGCCGCCGACCCGGTCAGCGGGAGGAGGATCAGCGCAGGGAGGAACTCGACGAGGCCGAGCAGGCCGAGGGCCAGCTCGCTGTCGGTGATGTCGAAGAGCTGCTTGCCGAGCGCGGCGGCCTGCAGGAACATGCCCACCGACGAGGCCGCGCTGGCCAGCAGGAACGAAGAGACCGAGCGATCGGCCAGCAACTGGCGCCCGCTCGCGGCAGGCGTGGACGAGGGAGCGGACGGCACCGGCGACGGACGGTAACGGCCGTGCTACAACCGTGGGTCATGACTGCTCTGGCCGATGAGACACGGTGGATGGACGCCACGGATCAGGCCGCGCTGGTGGCCAAGGGCGAGGTGACGCCTGTCGAGCTGCTGGAGGCGGCGATCGAACGCATCGAAGCCGCCAACCCGGCGCTCAACGCCGTGGTCATCGAGTGGTTCGACCACGCCCGATCGGTCGCCGCCGGGGCTGACCTGCCGGACGGTCCGTTCCGCGGCGTGCCGTTCCTGCTCAAGGACCTCTACACCAGCTTCGCCGGCCAGACGCTGTCGAACGGCAACGTGGCGCTGAAGGAAGCGGGCATCGTCGACACGGCCGACACGACGCTGGTGGCCCGGTTCAAGGCGGCTGGCCTGGTCATCGCCGGGCGGACCAACAGCCCGGAGATGGGCAGCCTGCCGACGACGCAGCCGATGGCGTGGGGCGCGACCCGCAACCCGTGGGCGCCGGACCGGACGCCGGGCGGGTCGAGTGGCGGCGCGGCTGCTGCGGTGGCGGCGGGGATGGTGCCGTTCGCCAATGCCTCGGACGGCGGCGGCAGCATCCGCATCCCGGCGTCGTGCTGTGGGCTCGTCGGGCTCAAGCCGAGCCAGGGGCGGATCTCCGTCGGGCCGGCTCGGGCCGAGGTCGGCCTGGGCGTCGAGCTGTGCGTCAGCCACTCGGTGCGCGACACGGCTGGGCTACTGGAGGCCGTGCGTGGGCCGGGCATCGGCGACACCGTGATCGCCGCGGTGCCCGAGCGATCGTATGTCGAGGAGGTCGGCGCCGAGCCCGGCCGGCTGCGCATCGGGATGCTGGACGTGCACCCGCGTGACGAGTTCGTGCACGACGACTGCGTGACCGCGGTCCGAGCGGCGGCGACGATGCTCGAGGGCCTCGGGCACGACGTCGAGCCGGCGTGGCCGGCGTGCCTCGGCGACACGTCGATGACGACGAAGTTCATGGCGCTGTGGGCGACGCAGATGGCCATGGGGGCACGGGGGTTCGGCGAGACGCTGGGTCGGGAGGTGACCGAGGCCGATCTGGAGCCGGTGAACTGGGTGCAGGTGGAGTACGCCAAGCGGCTGAGCGCGGTGGACTACGCCGCCGCCCAGGGGGCGGCGTACGCGTTCCGGCGCGCCGCGCAGCAGTGGTGGGCCGACGGCTGGGACCTGCTGCTGTCGCCGACGCTGGCCGAGCCGCCGCCGCCGCTGGCCGAGTTCGAGAACGACCCCAACGACCCGTCGGCGCCGATGCGCCGGGCCGGGCGGTTCGCCGTGTACACCCCGCCGTTCAACATGAGCGGGCAGCCGGCGATCAGCCTCCCGCTCCACCGCAACGCCGACGGCCTGCCGATCGGCATCCAGCTCGTCGCCGCCTACGGCCGGGAGGACGTCCTGCTCCGGGTGGCCTCCCAGCTCGAATCCGCCCACCCCTGGGCGACCACCCACCCACCGCCGCCGCCGCCCACCTCGTGAGGTGAGCGGTGAGGGGACAGCGTGCCCTCACCGCTCACCGCACTCGGGTGGGCGGGCGCCGAGGGCCGTCCGCCGGCGCTCGACGGCGGCGACGAGGCGGTCGATCGTCGCATCGAAGTGCTGGTCGAGCTCGACCTGGCCAACGCGCCGCGTCTCCCACCCGACGATGGCGGCACAGTCGTCGCGCAGGTTGTCCCGGGCGATCCCGCTCGGCGTGTTGTGTTCCGGATGGAGGTCGATCTCGACCGCCCAGCAGAGCGCCCTGATGGCGATGTCGAACCGGGCGTACCCGTACCCCGGCAGAGCGGCCTCCACCTGTCGTTCGAGCCCGGTCACGCCGCGACTCGACAGCGCATCGCTCACGCGGCGCTCGGCGTCGGACGCCGCGGGAGCGCCGGGATGTCGACGGTCGAGCAGGCGCAGGAAGCGACGGCCCCACGGCCGGCCCGGCGTTGCGAGCGCATCGGCGATTCGATGGAGCGAGGCGACGGTGCTCAACCCGCGGTGCAGCACGTCCTCGATGATCGAAGCGACGCTGTCCTCGGAGACGTAGCGGGTCAGGTCGACGGCGGTTCGCGACGGGTTCGTGACGCGGATGCCGTCGTGGCGGTGCACGACCTCGTCCGCGCTGAGGACGGAGGTGCGGTACGCCCGCACCCACGGCTCCTGACAGGGGTGGCTGCGCGGCGGCGCGATCACATGCACAAGGTCATCGCGCGGGGCGCGGCGCAGCGCCCACATCCGCGCCGCAGTTGGGCCGGCGATGACGAGGTGCGGCCGGCTGGTGCACAGGGCGGCGCACCTCGAGAGCTCGCCGGCAGCCGAGCCGGCGAACACGTAGGCGCCGTGGACGACCCGTTGCAGCAGTCCGTTGGCGACGAGGTACTTGCGTTGATCCACTGCGATGCCGGCCGCTGACAGCGCGTCGTCCGAGATCGTCCCGTGGTGCGAACGCAACCAGGTCAGTGCCTGGAGGTCGAGGCTGGGCACGGTTCACTCCGATCGTTCAGGATGCGTGAGGACCTGCACGGTCGAGCGTTGGTACGGCCACCGTACGACCGGGGTGTCACAGGACCGAGCGCCACCCGACCGCGCCCGAACCCGACCGCGAGGTGATCGGTGAGGGCACAGCGTCCCCTCACCGCTCACCTCACGAGCGGGCCGAGGGCGGATCGGCGGGACCGGTCAGCGGGCGGTCCAGCCGCCGTCGACGGTGAGGGTCTGGCCGGTCATGAACGAGCCGGCGTCCGTGGCCAGCAGGAGGAGGGCGCCGTCGAGCTCGTGGGCGTCGCCCATCCGGCGCATCGGGGTGTTGGTGTCGATGAACCGCTGCGCACCGTCGTCGGACTCCATGCCCGCCGTCATCTCCGACGGGAACCACCCCGGGCACAGGGCGTTGACCCGCACGCCCCGGCGGGCGAACTGCAGCGCCAGCTCCCGCGTCAGGTTGATCACGGCGCCCTTGCTGGCGCAGTAGCTGGCCTGCTTCACCGGCGTCGACCCGACCTGTCCGAGCATCGACGCCACGTTCACGATCGCTCCCCCACCCCCGTCGATCAAGGCGTCCCGCGCCAGCTTGGCGAGATGCCACGCCGCCGTGACGTTGACCTCCATCACGGTCCGGAACCAGTCGAGCGTCTCGTCCTCCAGCGCCGTCGCCACCCCGACGCCGGCGTTGTTGATCAGCACGTCCAACCGCCCGCCGACCTCCAGGGCCGTGGCGATCAGCCGCTGGCGATCTTCGGGCGACGACAGGTCGGCCGGCACCACGATCGGATCCCGCATGGATCCAGCCAGCGCCTCCAACCGGTCGGCACGACGAGCGGTCACGACCACCCGCGCCCCGACGGCGTCGAGCACCCGAGCGAACCGTTGACCCAGGCCCGACGACGCTCCGGTCACCACCGCCACCCGGCGGTCGAGGCGGAACGGCGTCAGTGGATCGAGTGCGGCGAGCACGTCAGCGGTCACGACGCCGAACGTTAGAGGTCACCGATTCTTAGATTTCCACTGCGGATCGCGCCCCTTTGTGCCGATGAACCCAACTGATGACCCTGTTGGGAGGTTCTCACCCATGAAGACGACCATCGACCTGGAGCGCATGTCGAGCGAGACGTGGCCACCGCTGCCGCGCCCGGCTCGTGCCATCGCCACCAACCCGACCGTCCGGCTCGGCCTGATCCTGAGCGTCGTGGCGGCGATCACCGCGGTCCTGCTGCGCGGCATCCTCGAGGTGCCGATCATCGCCATCCTCATGGCCGTGCTCGTCATCGGCTTCGTGCTCAGCTGGCGGGCGACCGGCACGGCCACCGACGACGACGCCTAGTCTCGCGGTCCGTGAGCGTGCGGATCGGCGTCGGCCTCGGGACCCGCACGAAGCTCAACGGCCCGGAGCTCGGCCCCGTCGTCGACGAGCTGGAGCGCCTGCGATTCGACAGCCTCTGGCTGTCCGAGCGGATCACCGGGGACGCGCCCGACCCGATCGTCGCCATGGCGTATGCGGCGGGGCGGACCACCCACCTCAAGTTCGGCATGAGCGTGCTGGTGCTCCCCGGTCGCAACCCGGTCGTGCTGGCCAAGGAGCTGGCGACGCTGGCGGTCATGTCCGGCGGGCGGCTGCTGCCGGCGTTCGGGCTCGGCGTCGCCGACGGCGCCGAGCACCAGGCGTTCGGAGTGCAGCGCGCCGAACGCGCCAAGTGGTTCGACGAGGCCCTCGCGGTGATGCGATCGTGCTGGCGTGACGAGGTCGTCGACCACGACGGGGAGCGCTTCCACTACGAGGGGTTGAAGGTGCGGCCGCAACCCGCTCGCCTGGACGTCTGGCTTGGCGGGATCGCTCCGTCGGAGCTGCGCCGGGTCGGGCGGATGGCCGACGGATGGCTCCCGTCGTTCGTCACGCCGGCCGACGCCGCCACGGGCCGGGCAGTCATCGAGCAGGTCGCCGACGAGCACGACCGCACGATCGAGGACGACCACTACGGCGTCCTGATCCCCTACTCGATGGACTCGGTGCCGGACCTGCTGCTCGCCCAGCTCGGCCGCCGCCGGCCCGACCTCGATGATCCGGCGACCCTCGTGCCGGTCGGTTGGGATGCGCTGATCGACGCCGTGAAGCGCTTCGTCGACGTCGGCACCACGAAGTTCGTGGTGCTGCCGATCGTCGAACCGGGCGGTGTCGACGCCTGGCAGGGTCACCTGAACGAGGCGGCTGAGGCCTTGCTCCCCCTCGAGGTGCGCTAGTGGTGTGTCGCCGGATTGGCAAGGTGTCCCGTCGGTCGGATGGCGCCGCTGGCTGCGTTGCGCCTCCTCGACTGGGTGGGTCCCAGCCTTCGTCGTCGCGCCTTGCCAGCGACGCCCCCGACTCGACGATCCACCTCACCAACTCGGCGACGCACCACTAGCCCGCCGCGCCGAGCGCGGCCATGGCGGCGTTGCGGCCGGGGATGGCCGAGACCCCGCCACCGCGGCGGGCGCCGGCGCCGCAGACGAACACGTTGGCGTGCGCCGTCTCGACACCCCACCGGCCCACGTCGGCCGGGTCCTCGGCGAACGGCCACTGCAGTGGGCGGTGGAAGATGTTGCCGCCGGGCATGCCGAGCCGTTCCTCGACCTCGAGCGGCCCGACGACCTCGATGCACTCCGGCGCCAGCAGGCAGTCACGGATCGGGTCGGCCAGCACACGGTCGAGGGATGCCAGCACGGCCGCCCCGGCCTGCTCCAGGCGCCCGACCGGATCGTCGCGGAACAGCCGGGTCGGCAGGTGCAAGGCGAACACCGTCATCGTCTGGGCGCCGGCAGCCCGCAGGTCGGTGCCGAGGATCGACGGGTCGGTCAGCGAGTGGCAGTAGACCTCGCACGGCACGACGTCCGGGATGGCACCGGACGCCGCCTGCCGGTAGGCCCGTTCCAGCTGGGCGTAGCCCTCGTTGACGTGGACGGTGCCGCCGAAGGCCTGCTCCGGCGCGACGTCGGTGTCCCTCAGCCGTGGCAGCCGACCGAGGAGCAGGTTGACCTTGACCTGTGCACCCTCGGGCTGCACCGGCGCCGCCCCCTGGCCGAGCATCCTGGACAGCACGGCGGGCGCCACGTTGGCGAAGACCTGACGCGCCCGCACGGTCGTGCCGTCCGACGAGTGGACCGTGGCGCGCCGTCCGTCGGTGTCGATCGATCGCACGTCGACGCCCGTGCGCAGCTCGGCGCCGCGCTCGTCGCGCCGCCGCGGCCAGCGCGCCGCTGACGGCGCCCATCCCCCCGATCGGCACGTCCCAGTGGCCGGACCCCCGCCCGATCACGTGGTACAGGAAGCACCGGTTGGCGGCCAGCTCGTGGGCGTGGGCGAACGTCCCGATCAGCCCGTCCGTGAGGACGGTGCCGCGCAGCGCGTCACCGGCCAACCGTCGCTCCAGCGCCTCACCGATCGGCCGCTCGAAGAGCTCCCGCCACGCCGCCGCGTCGTCGAGACGGCGCCGGAACGCATCGACCCCGAGCAGCGGCTCCGTCAGCGTCGGGAACACCTGCGCCGCGACGGAGGCCGTGAGCTGACCGAGCGCTTCCCAGGCGCCGGCGTCGACGCCGAGCTGGGCACGACTGGCCACCGGGTCGCGATGATCGAGCAGGATCCCGCCCTGCTCGGTCGGCGTGAACGACGCGTACCGGCGGCGCTCCAACCGCACGTCGAGACCGAGCTCGTCGACGATCGCCTCGGGCAGCAGGCTGACGAGGTACGAGTACGACGACAGGCGGGCGTCGTAGCCGTCGAACAGCGGCTCGGACCGTGCCGCACCGCCGAGCACCTCGTCACGCTCGAGCACCAGGACCGATCGGCCCGCATCGGCGAGGTACGCCGCGCAGGCCAGACCGTTGTGACCGCCGCCGACGACGACGGCGTCGCACTCCTCCATCGGCCGGGCACGGTACCGGGCAGTCCATCCGCCGCTCCCCGGTGCTGAGTACCATCGCCCGGACATTCCGATCGGGGGGAGATGGAGCAGCGCACCCGCCGCATCATTGCGTGGTCAATCGTGGGGGTCGTCGTCGTCGCCGCCGGTGTCATCGGCGGGGTGCTCTGGTGGCTGAAGAGCGACGAGGCCCGGCCGGTCGCCGTCGACGACGTGCTGGCCGACTTCCGCGCCAGGGCGTCATCGACGACTGCGCCTGCGGACACCACGACGACTGCGGACACGACGACGGCGGCCAGCACCTCCGCTGGCGCCTCCCCCACGAGTGCCGCGCCGGGCACGACCCAGGCAGCCACGACCACGACGCAGCCCGCCGCGCTGCCGATCGGCGTCTACGTGTACACGACCTCCGGCGACGAAGGCGTCGACGCGCTCGGCGGAGACAGGCACCCGTACCCGGCGACGACGACGATGACAGTGACCGACTCGGGCGATGGCTGCGTGACGATCCGCTGGGACGCCCTCGAGCAGCGCTGGGATGAGGACACGTACTGTTGGCAAGTCGACAGCTGGCACCTCACGGCGCAGACGACGTTCCACTCGTTCTTCCAGCAGAGCGACGAACGCCAGTTCACCTGCACGCCGCAGTCGCTGCAGCTCCCCGCCGACCCAGAGGCCGGCGCTACCTTCACGGCGTCCTGCAGCAGCCCAGGAACGGGCCAGAGCGGCGCCAGCGCCGAGGACGTCACCGGGACCGTCGTCGGGTTCGAGCAACTGCAGGTCGGCGACGACATGGTCGACACCGTGCACGTGAAGTACGACACGGCGATCAGTGGCCAGTCGACCGGGAACGACACCGTCGAGCGCTGGTACGCCCGAGACGTTCCGATGCTCCTCGTGCGCGAGGTGCGCAGCGGCGTGACGAACTCGGAGACGGCCGTCGGTACGGTGCGGTACGACGAGCAGTACGAGCTGATGCTGCAGGACCTCGCTCCCCTCTCGTGAGGGTGGCCCGGTTGGCGCGACATCCGGCCGTCGTCGGTGGTGTCGCCTACCTCGCCGGCTCCGTGCCGTTCTCCAACCTCGCCGCACGGGCGCGCACCGGCGTCGACCTGCGGACCGTCGGCGACGGGACCGTGTCCGGGACCGGCCTGTACCGCGTCGCCGGCGTCGGGCCGGTGATCATCGCCGGCATCGCCGACGTCGCCAAGGGCGCGCTCGGTCCGTTGCTCGCCGGTGGCCGCCGACCGGTGACTGCGGCGCTCGCGGGCGCCACCGCTGTGGTCGGCCACAACTGGTCACCCTTCCTGCGTGGTGCGGGCGGGCGCGGGATCTCGGTGGCGATGGGCGCGCTCGTCGTTCGGCAGTGGCGCGGCAGCGCGATGCTCCTCGCCGGTGTGGCGCTCGGGCGCGTCGTCGACCAAGCCGGGTTCGGTGGGTTCGTCGCCGACGTCGCCCTGCCGCCGGTGCTGTGGCGCACGGACGGCCGGGCCGGGCTGCTGATGGCCCTCGCGGTGGTCGTCCCGATGCTGGCCAAACGCCTCGCAGGAAACCACTCGCCGGCGCACCGCACGGTCGCCACGTTCGCCCACCGCCTGCTCCTCGACCGTGACCCCGGACCGGAACGCTGACGGTGCCGGTCACCGTCGTCACCGACAGCGCAGCGGCCCTGCCGTCCGAGCTTGCCCAGCGCCTTGGCGTCCTGGTCGTGCCCCTGTGGCTGCACGTCGGTCCGGACAGCTTCCGCGACGGTGAGATGCCGCTGGCCGAGCTCGTCGAACGGGCCGACGAACCGTTCAAGACCGCCGCACCGTCGCCCGGTGAGTTCGCCGACGCGATGCGAGCAGGCGCCGCTCACGGACCGGTGGTGGTGCTGACGGTGGCGGCGACGATCTCCAGCACGCACGACGCCGCCGTGCTGGCGGCGCGCCTCGAGGGCGTCGACGTCACCGTCATCGACACCCAGACCGCTGCCGGCGCCCAGGGGCTCGTGGCGCTGGCCGCCGCCCGCGCTGCCGCCCGCGGAGCCGATCTCGACGAGGTGCTGGACGTGGCCGCCTCGGCCATCGAGCGGGTTCGGCTGGTCGCCACCGTCCCCGACCTCACGCGCCTCGCCCGCAGCGGTCGGCTGCCCGAGACGGCTCGGCGGATCGGCGCCCGCGTCGGTGCCCAGCCGCTGTTCGAGCTGCGCCGGGGCCGCATCCGGCCGTTGCGACCCGCCTTCAGTCGGCGGGGCGCGCTGGACCGCATCGTCGACCGCTGCACGGCCGACGGCACCGCAGGAGCGCTGCACGTCGCCGTGCTCCACGCACTCGACGACGACGCCGCCGCCCTGCTGCGCCACCGTGTGGACGAGCTCGGCCCGGCGTCCTGCTTCGTCGGTCCGTTCAGCCCGGTGATGGTGGCCCACACCGGCGCCGGGTTAGCTGGGCTGGCCTGGTGGAGGGACGGGTGACGGTGTGGGGTGACTCGTGCCAAGGGCCGCCCGGACGCGTTCCTCGGCCCGCGACATCGGGTCGTCGCCGCTGGTGATCCCGGCGATGGAACGCATCGTCGGATACCCCTCGTCGTGCTCTCGTTGCAGCCGAGCGGCGAAGCCGCCGGCGCGGATGTCAGCGAGGACCGCGGCGAAGTGGGCGCGCATGGCACGGTCGTCGAGTTCCAGCGTGCGCTCGAACCCGCCGAACTGGGCGGCGACGCCGTGCAACGTGACGGACCGATAGAAGCCGACCTCGGCGAACGTCTGGAACGTGCGCGCCATCTCGCCGGACTGGTAGAGCTCGAGCACCATGGCCTCCGCAGGCACGCCGGCCGCCGTCCCGACCTCGAAGGCCAGTTGGATCGCCGTGCCGAGGTACGGCCCGACGGTCTGTTCGACGAACAGGTCGAGCGTCGCCTCCTGCGCCGCCGACATCTCGAGCGCGCCGGCGCGCAAGGCGCCGGACGCCGCAGCGAGGGCGAGCAGTCGTCGGCGAGCGCTGCCGCTGGCGTCGTGCTCCACGGAGACATAGCTGACGAACCCAGTGCCGTCGACGGCCGCCCGGCGCACCTCGTCGCCGAGCATTCGGGGCGCCAGCAGCAGCACGTCGACACCGGCTGGCGCCTCGACCAGTCCGTAGGCAAGGCAGTACCCAGACGCCAACACGATCGCCGAGCCCGGGCGCAGCGAGGGGGCGATCAACGTCCGGAACACCTCCGGGATCACCTCGTCGGGGACGAGCACGAACACGATGTCGGCCTCGGCGACCGTCGCCGCGATGTCCCCGACCGGGAACCCATCACTGGCGGCGGCGCCGCGAAACTCATCGTCAACGTTGGCCACGGTCACCGGCAGACCGCCATCGCGTAGGTTGCGCGCCATCGATGCGCCGAGATGACCGAAGCCCACTACGCACACCGCTTGTCCATCAAGCGCGCTCCAATCGACGTCCGCCGTCGTGTAGAAGGTCGGGTTCATCGCTCGTTCCGCTCGACGCGCAGGTCCATGAGGTTCAGCTTGCCGCGCTCGACCTGCGCGGGCGCGGACCGCGGTGACCAACGGTGGTTGACGGGCCCGGCATTGGCGCCCGCCGGGGGCGGGGACGTCCCGCCGGCGGGGAGCTCGTCGTCGATCGCGAGCGGATCCTCGACGCCGCCGAGCGGGTGATCGCTCGCGACGGCAGCGGGGCATCGCTCGAGGCGATCGCCGACGAAGCTGGCGTCACCAAACCGACCGTGTACGCGCGGGTGGGAAGTCGAGCCGACCTGTCGAACGCGCTCGCCGAGCGACTCGCCGATCGTCTCCTCACGAGGGCGAGGACCGAGGTGAACGTGAGTCGTCCGGACCGGGCGACGCTGGCGAAGGTCTTCGCGATCACCCTCGAGACGATCGGCACCCATCGCCAGCTGTTCCTGTACGTGACCCGCGGCGCGTCGGACGACACGTCCGAGCGGGCGCTGTACCTCGCCGGCCGGTCGGCGCAGCCGCTGGCCGACTTGTTGGTCGGGTGGCGCGCAGCCCAGGGGCGCGATGCGGCCGTGGCCGTGCCGTGGGCGTACGCCATCATCGGCATGCTCAACCTGGTGTCGATGTGGTGGCTCGACGACGGCGGGCGCTCGTCCGGGCAGCTGGCCGACGAGCTCGCCGAGCTCGTGTGGTCGGGGATGGGAACGACGGATGAGTCTGGGGGCACCATGACCGAGGACGAACTGAACGCGCTCGAGGGGCACCGGTTCCCCGGTGGCACCTACCGGGTGGCGCACTGGGAGAACTGGCTCCTGACCGATTGCACGGGTCGCGATCCGATGCCGGCCGACCTCGTGCACCCGATCGTCCTGTTCCACGCCCCGATCCTCGGTGCCGGGACCTCGATCGCCGAGCTGTTCCGACTCGGTGGCGCCAGCGGCGCCGGCGGGTCGGTTGGTCTCGTCGGCTACGACTGGGAGTACTTCAGGCCGATCCGCGAGGACGTGGAGTACCGCGTCGAGGGCGGCATCGCCAGCGCCGAGCGACGAACGACGTCGTCCGGAGCGATCGACGACCACGTCGCGTTCCGCATCGAGCTGTCGCTCGACGACGGGCTCGTCGCCCGCATCACGAACCGGTGGCGGTTCCGGCGGACTCCGGCGTCGTCGGCCAGCGCGGCCTCATCGGCAACGGAGGAGATCGCGACCGCGACGAACGACGACACGATCCCACCGTGGGAGATGCAGTCAGTGGATCCCGCCCGGATGAAGACGATGGCCGCGTTGCTGCGCGATCCCTACCCGGTGCACTGGGACCGCGATTCGAACGCCGGGTTGGGGCTCGCCGGACGGGTGGTCAACCAGGGACCGCTGAACCTCGGCTACGTCGCCAACATGCTGATGGAGTGGGCCGGTGCGGCATCGATCCGCCGGCTCACGGTCTCGTTCGGCCAGCCGGTGCTCGACGGCGATCGCGTGGTCGCCCGGGGTCGGGTGCGCGAGCTCGTCGACGGCATCGCCCACTGCGACGTGTGGCTGACCCGCGATGACGAGCGGGTCGTGACCGGAACCGCGGAGGTGGAGGTGCGAGCCGACGACGGCTCAGCGTGAGGCCTGCTTCGACAGTTCGAACAAGCCCTCTGCGGCGTTCGCTCACTCGCCGATCGTGAACTCTGCGTCGTTGTCGCCGAGCTGCACCCGGTAGTTCCCGGCGGCCAACTCGAGCTCCACTCCGCACGTCGTGCCGGGCGCGACCGCGACGAACCTGAAGACCTCGTCGTCATCGAGGTACAGCGGCACGTCGATCGGCTCGCTGTTCTCCTCGTCCGCCACCAGGTCGACGCGATGCGTGCCGGCGGTCAGGCCACTCGGTGTGCGCGAGCCGACCGAACCGAACCCGTCTCGAGGGTCGTCAATGGTGATCTGGATCGTCGTCGAGTCCTCGCCGGCCTCGGCCAGGCACTCGGTCGGCGGGCCGGAGGCGGCGGCCGTCGTCTCCACCGTCGAATCTGGGGTCGCGGTTCCGTCGGCCGATCCCCCGTCGTCGTCGGAACCACATCCAGCGATGGCCAGGAGGGCGAGCGCGACCGTCATGCCGCTCCGCCGATGCATCGTCGAAGGGTAGTCCGCCTCAGTCTCCGGTCGTGCCCGTGATCCGTTCGAGGATCGGCCCGCAGAGATCGAGCGGTGCCGGCTCGAGGATGCACAAGTACCCGTCCGCCGCAAAGATCGGGCGAGCATCGGCGTTCGGATCGAGGCCCGGATCGTCGACGAGCTGCCCGCCCAACCGCTCGAACTCGGTCGCGGCTGCCGCCTGGGCCGGGACCACGCACGTGGCCCACGCCTGGCCGGCATCCGCGACCGCCGCCGACGTGCTGTCATCGTCCGCCGTCTGCTCGTCGAGGCACCGCAGCGCGGCGGCGTCTGCCGCTCGCCTGATGGTGTCGTCGTCAGCGGCGTCCAGGTTGTCGAACGGCCCCGTCGTGAGCTCCTCGACGGCCGCCGTGACGACTGAGCGACGGTCGTGGCTGACGATCGGGTTCCCGGCTGCGTCGAGCGCGGTCAGCACGACGGCACTGTGGTCGTCGAACCGGAGCGCGACGTTGCCATCGGCCGGTCGCTGCCACGAGGTGGACCTGCTGTCGGTCGCCGTCACGAACGCCGTGCCCGGCGGCAGATCCACCCATACCCAGAGGTCGGCGTTCGTTTCGAGGGACGGCCGCCCGTCGCCGGACGGGAAGCACCGATCGGACTGCTGGAGCTCGTAGCAACGCGCCTCGCGGACCTCGGCGCCCGGTCCCGATCTGATGGTGTCGTACACGACGAGCTGTTCGCCGTCGGCGACGTAGGCGTGCAGCGAGCCCGGTCGCGTCGGTCCCACGAGCAGTGGCTGCGGGTTTCGTCGGGCCGGTCGGCGGTGTCGCCACTCCGGTGCGGTCAGCTCGACACCGCGAGACTCGCCGGCCAGCGCGTCGCGCAGGCGCCGTTCGAGATCGGTCGTCATGTGGTCAGGCTCCCGTGGAGTTGATGGAGGCCGCGGCGGATCAGCGACTGCACGGTCGACGGGCGGGCGCCCAACGTCGAGGCGATCACCTCATCGGGCAGATCACACCAGTCCCGCAGGACGATCGCCGTGCGCTGGCGGAACGAGAGCGCAGCAACCGCGTCGAGCAGTGGATCGACCAGGACGGTGACGTGTTCGTCACCCGCCGTCGAGATCCGCACCCATCGGTCGTGTCGAGACGCCGCACGGTGGTGCTGCCGACAGCCGTTGACCACGCTCACCCGACGGTACGCGTCGGGCGATCGAAGACCTTCGAACCGTCCGTGGATCCGTGTGAAGACCTCTTGCACGACGTCCTCGGCATCGGCCGAACCGTTGAGCAGAAGATGGGCCAGTCGCCTCGCCGTCGGGAACGAGTGCCGGTAGAAGTCCTCGAACTCGGCATCGACGAGTCGTGTTCGCGCCCCGGGCCTCGACCGTCCGGCGGTCGTGGGCTCGAACGTCACACCTCCTAGATGCCGCCCGAGCGCGGCATGTTGCCGAGGACCCCGTCCGATGTCAGCGCGCCAGGTAGCCGCCGTCGACGGCGAGGGCGTGGCCGATCGTGAACGAGGACTCCTCGGAGCACAGCCACAGAGCAGCTGCGGCGATCTCGTCGGGCCGCCCAAAGCGATCGGTCAACGTCAGTCGAGCCAGCACCTCGGACTCGGGCCGGCCGCGCCGTTCCATCGCATCACGCAGCATCGGGGTGTCGATGGCGCCGGGACAGATGGCGTTGATGCGCACGCCATGGCGGGCGTAGTCGATGGCCGCCGCCTTCGTCAGCCCGATCACCGCGTGCTTGCTGGCGGTGTAGGCGGCCTGGTGGTGCTGGGGGCGGTACGAGTTGGTCGAGCCGATGTTGACGATCGCGCCGCCACCACCTCCGGCCAGCATCGCTCGCAGCTCGTGCTTCATGCAGAGGAACACCGAGCGGACGTTGACCGCCATGACGCGATCGAAGAGCTCGTCGTCGACGTCGGCCAGCGGCGCCGCCTCCCCCTCGATGGCGGCCGCGTTGACGGCGCAGTCGAGGCCGCCGAGCTCCTCGACGGCGCGCTCGACCATCCGCGCGACGTCCGCCGCGTCGGCGACGTCCACGCGCTCGAAGACGGCTCGCCCGCCGCCGTCGACCAGCGTCGCGGCGACGTCGGCGCCCTGCTCGCTGCGGTCGGCAAGCAGCACCGCAGCTCCCTCGCCCACGAACGCCTCGGCGATCGCCCGACCCATCCCACCAGCGGCCCCGGTGACCAGCGCGACGCGCCCGGAGAAGCGGGCACTCACGCCGGCCCTCCGACATCGAGCGCCGGATTCTCGTACTCGTCGTGCGTCACGTCGCGCACCGTACGTGGCGCTCGTCCGGGAACGTCACGTGGAGCGTGGCGGTCCGTTCCGACGGTTCCCCGAGGTGGTCGTACGCTCCCCTCGATGGCCTTCGACCAGGACCTTGCCGACCGCGTGCGCGACCTGGTCGTCGGCGAGGACGTGACCGAGCAGCGGATGTTCGGCGGGCTCGCCTTCCTCGTCGCTGGCAACATGGCCGTGGCCGCCAGTGGCCAGGGTGGGTTGATGGTGCGGGTCGACCCTGCGCAGTCGGAGGAGTTGTTCGCCACTGCGCCGTCAGCCCGGCCGATGGAGATGCGCGGGCGGCCGATGGCCGGCTGGCTGCGCGTGGACGTCGACGACCTCACGACCAAGCGCCAGCTCGGCCGGTGGGTCAGCATCGGCGTGCGCCACGCCCGAGCCCTGCCCCCCAAACCTTCGGCGCCACGGTGATCCGGTGCCGTTCGGTTGAAGGATCGACGTCAACGTTGACGTCGAGCTGTTCGTACTACGGGATGGGGGGCGGGCGCTCAGCGACATGTGATCGGCGCCAGCACCGGCTTGACGTCGAGAATCGGTGTGCCATCGATGGCCTCGAGCCCGCGCACACGCAGACGCACGTCGTCGATGCCGATGTCGACGCCGATGACCACGACCTCGTGCATGCCGATCGGGTTGGGCCGGTGCGGCGACCGGGTGCTGAACACGCCGGTCAGCGGGCGGTGCTCGTCGTCACGCGGATGTACGACGAGCACGTCACGATCGGACTGGTGGAGCCAGGTCAGCACGACGATCTCGTCGCCGACCGCCAGGTCGCCCACCGCGAGAGCGAGCGCCGGATCGAACACGAGGTCGGCGTCGGGTGCGCCCTCGTCACCCTGGTTCGGGGCACTGCCGAGGTCGGTCAGCGAGGAGGCGACCACGCCGACCGGGCGGAGCTGGAGATCGGCGTCGATCATGAGTGCCTCCTCGAGCGCGCCCGCCCGGGCATCGAGCCGGACGCCGCGTCGATGATGCCAGCCGGATCGTCGGCGGTGGGGCCGGCCGACGCGGTGAGCGGTGAGGGCACTCTGTGCGCCGATCTCTCACCGCACAGGGGCAACCGCCGGGCAATCCATCAATTTGGTTTGATTGGTTGTCGAGAACGGGGTACGGTTCCACGTCGTGAAGCCGAGCGTGACTGCTCGTCCCCCGGTCGATGGTCCGCCGTCGTTCGTGCGGTTGGCCGCCCATCCGGTGCGGTGGCAGCTGCTGCGCGAGCTGGTGCGCAGCGATCGAGCCGTGTCGGAGTTGACGACCCTTGTCGACGAACCCCAGAGCCTGGTCTCGTACCACTTGCGCCAGCTCCGCGATGGCGGCTTCGTGTCCGCCCGGCGCAGCTCCGCTGACGGCCGCGACAGCTACTACACCATCGACCTCGCGGCGTGCCGCCGGGCGCTCCACGCCGCCGGCGATGCGCTCCATCCGGCGCTCCAGGCGGCTGCGGTGCCGCCGCTCGATCGGCCCCGAGAGCGTTCGGGTCGCCGCCGGCGGGTGTTGTTCCTCTGCACCGGGAACAGCGCACGGTCCCAGATCGCCGAGGCGCTGCTCGAGCACCTGTCGGCCGGCGCCATCGAAGCCCGCAGCGCCGGCAGCAACCCGAAGCCGCTGCACCCCAACGCCGTTCGCCTGCTCCGCAGGCGCGGCATCGACATCAGCGGGAACCGCAGCAAGCACCTGGACGAGTTCGCCGCCGAGCGCTTCGATTCCGTGATCACCCTGTGCGACCGCGTGCGAGAGGTGTGCCCGGCGTTCCCGTCGCACCCCGAGCTCGTGCACTGGAGCATCCCCGACCCGGCGGTCGAGGGCTCGACGAACCGCACCTCGTACCCCGCTTTCGAGCGCACCGGCGATGAGCTCGAGACCCGCATCGGCTTCCGGCTCCACCTGTACAACGACCCGACACCGTCGAGGAGGTCCGTTCATGCCCAACGATGAGACCGTCAACGTCCGCTACATGGTCAGCGACGTCGAGCAGTCGATCGCCTTCTACACCACGCTGCTCGACTTCGAGCTGCTGACCAGCGCGGCCCCCGCTTTCGCCGATGTCAAGCGCGGCAACCTCCGGCTGCTGCTGGCCGGGCCCAGGAGCTCGGCGGGTCGGCCGATGCCCGACGGTGCGACGCCCGGCCCGGGAGGCTGGAACCGGATCCACTTCGTCGTCGACGACCTCGACACGGAGGTCGGACGACTCCGCGACGCCGGCGCCAACTTCCGCAACGACATCGTGGAGGGCCCCGGGGGCAAGCAGATCCTGCTGCAGGACCCGTCCGGCAACGTCGTCGAGCTCTTCCAGCCCGCCGGGCGCTGAGCGACGGCTCGCCGCACACGCCGCGATCGCCCACGCCGAGCACATCGCGACCACCGATCAGATGCGTCGAGGTCGATGACGGCATCACTGCAGCGTCGGCTGGGCCTGGCCGACGCGGTGACCATCGGCGCCGGGTCCATGATCGGTGCCGGCGTGTTCAGCGCGTGGGGGCCGGCCGCCGACGCCGCTGGGACCGGGCTGCTGATCGGTCTCGCCGTCGCCGCGATCGTCGCGTTCTGCAACGCCACCTCGTCGGCCCAGCTGGCCGCGGTGCACCCAGAATCGGGCGGCACGTACGTCTTTGCCCGCTACCAGCTCGGGGCGTTCTGGGGTCACCTCGCCGGATGGGGGTTCGTGGTCGGCAAGACCGCCTCATGCGTCGCGATCGCGCTCACCGCCGGCGCCTACCTGTGGCCTGAGCACGCTCGACTCGTCGGCGTCGCCGCCGTCGGTGCGGTGACCCTCGTGAACGTCGGTGGGCTGACCCGCACCGTCGCCGTCACCAAGTGCCTCCTCGCGGTCGCCCTCGCCGCGCTGACCGCTGTCGTCGTCGCCGGCTGGTCGAGCTCGACGGCGTCGCTCTCCCGCCTCACCCCGATGGACGCCTCTGCGCTCGGTGTCCTGCGCGCTGGCGGGTTCCTCTTCTTCGCCTTCGCCGGATATGCCCGCATCGCCACCCTCGGCGAGGAGGTCCGCGACCCGGCCACCATCATCCCCAAGGCGATCCCTCGCGCCCTCGCCGGCGTGCTGCTGATCTACGCCGCCGTCGGAGTCACCATGCTCGCCACCGTCCCGGTCGCCGCCATCGCGACGAGTGACGCCCCACTCCGCCTCGTGGTCGCCGCCTCGCCACTCGAACCGCTCGCTCCGATCGTGCGCGTCGGTGCCGGCATCGCCGCCCTCGGGGTCCTCCTCAACTTGCTGCCCGGCGTCTCCCGCACCGTGCTGGCGATGGCCCGACGGCACGAGCTCCCCAGCTGGCTCGCCCAGATCGACCAACGCCGCTCGCTCCCCCTGCGAGCCGAATTCCTCGTGACCGCCGTCGTCATCGCGCTCACCGCCGCACTCGACCTGCGCGGGGCCATCGGCTTCTCCGGCGTGACCATCCTCACCTACTACGCCATCACCAACGCCGCCTGCCTGACCCTCCCGCACGCTCAACGCCGCTGGCCCCGGTGGCTCAGCTTCACCGGACTCGTCGGCTGCGTCGTCCTCGCCGTGACGCTGCCCCTCGCCGCCACCATCACCGGCGCCGGTGTCCTGCTCGCCGGCATCGCCGTACGCATCGCTCCTCTCGGTCAGCGAATTGGTTGACCTCCAACCAATTCTCGGACGAGGACGCCCCGTGCCGCGACGGGTGTCACGGCGGACCGGGGTCAGCGGCTCCGAGACGCCACCTCCAGGAACGCCAGGCCGTCGTCGCCGTCGAAGTGGCGCAGGCTGAGCAGCCCGGTGGACACCCGCTCGATGAAGCCCCACTGCCACACCGCCTCGGGATCGGCGTCGCACCACGCGGCGAGTTGCTCGGCCCGCTGCCGTGTCAGGCGTGACGTCTCGCCGGCCAGCAGCGACTCGTTGTACTCCCGCATCGGCACGCCGAGATCATGGGCGGGCTCCGAGCGCAGTCCTTCTGGATCGACGAACTTGAACCGCCCACCGCCGGCTTCGACGGTGTTCCACCCGTGCGCGTCGCCGTGGGTCAGCACTGCACGGTCGGGATCGAACGCCGATCCCCGCTCCTCGCAGCAGCCGACGGCGCGATCGATCACCTGGCGATCACAGGGCCGGCCGAGCTGCTCCCAGTTCGCCACGATCGTCTCGGCGAGCCAGGCCGCCTTCTGTGCGCCGGTCGGCAGGTCGACGTCGCCGATCGGCCGCCAGAACGAGCGCAGCGTCAGGGCGATCGTCTCCA
The DNA here is from genome assembly GCA_963739975.1 of uncultured Acidimicrobiia bacterium. Classification (GTDB taxonomy): domain Bacteria; phylum Actinomycetota; class Acidimicrobiia; order Acidimicrobiales; family Ilumatobacteraceae; genus JALZMG01. The sequence goes on along the minus strand of CAVUCK010000005.1, from coordinate 337,187 downwards.
GCAGCTGCGGGATCGGCATCCGCAGCTCGTCAAGGTTCGGACCGAGGCGCTCGAGCAGCATCGCCGGCACCGTGCGGTCGTGGGCGAGCAGCGCGGCGCAGCCGCGTCCATCCGCCAGCTCGTGCACCAGCACGCCGTGATCGAACGCGACGAGCTCGTCGGGATGCAGCGCCATCGCTACCTTGAGCACGCAGTCCCGTCCGGAGCGATCCTGCGCCGCGACGACGTAACCCGCCGTGCCACCCCGATACGCGGCGCCGACCCGCAGCCCCCAGCGCCTGGCCAGATCGGCGACCACCTCTGGGAGCTCACGCAGCCATCGCTCGCCGGTACCGCCGCCCGACAGGGCCCGCTCACGTACCAGCGCCGGCACCTCGAAGCCACCCGCTGAACGCACCACCGGATCCTTCACCACGAGTGCACCGATGAGTTCACGTGTGCCGCGGGGTCCGAATGGGAACGCGGCCCGTCGAGCCCCGCTGTCGAAAGGAACCCTCATGAGCTTGCCGAAGATCGTCTCGCAGGAGGAGTGGACCGCCGCCCGGCGGGCGCTGCTGGAGCAGGAGAAGGATCTCACCCGCCGACGCGACCGGCTCAACACCGAGCGGCGGGAGCTGCCAATGGTCGAGGTGACCAAGCCCTACCAGTTCGAAGGGCCCGACGGCACGCGGTCGCTGCTCGACCTGTTCGAGGGCCGCCCGCAGCTGATCGTCTACCACTTCATGTTCCACCCCGACTGGGACGAAGGTTGCCCAAGCTGCACCGCCGGCACCGACGAGCTGGCGCCCGGCCTCATCGAGCACCTCAACACCCGCGACACCACCTACGCCTTGGTGTCGCGCGCCCCGCTCGCCAAGCTCGAACGCTGGAAGGCCAAGATGGGCTGGACGATCCCGTGGTACTCGACCAATGACGGCGAGTTCAGCTACGACTTCGGCGCCACCATCGACGCTTCACGGGGCTACGACGAGTTCAACTACCGCACCCTCGACGAGTACTTCGCGATGGGCGAAGAGACCATGAAGACCGCCGAGCAGCCCTACGACATGCCCGGCCGCACCTGCTTCCTCGCCGTCGACGGCACGGTGTACCGCACCTACTCGGTCTACGCCCGCGGACTGGAGAGCACCGGCGGCTCGTACTACTTCCTCGACCTCACCGCGCTCGGACGCCAAGAGGACTGGGAGCAACCCGCCGGCCGTTCCGCCGACGTCCGCGGCAACCAACCCGACTTCGCCTCGTAGCCACCGGCATGGCCCCTCACTGATCAGCCCGTCGGCGAGCTGGCCCCTGGCCGACCAGCTCACCGGGCTGGTGTGGTCGGGAATGGGCGACGATGGATGACGAGGTCACCACTACCACGTCAAATTACTCCGGGTAGATTGTCCGCCGAGAAACTGCTACTGTTCGGCCATGTCCCAGGTGACGCACGACGACGACGATTCGTACGAGGACCTCACCGAATGCGGGCTGGCACCGGAGCTGGAGAACCAGCTCGTCAACACCCAGCGCGAGTGCGTCTTCATGTGGACGAACAAGGCCGGTGAGGCGTTCGGCGTCGTGATGTCGTACCTGCCGAAGGGCGGCAAGCTCTGGCTGACGGCGGCGGAGCGCCGCAAGCGGATCGCCGCGCTCCGGCGCTTCCCGCGAGCCTCGGTGTGCGTCAACAGCACCGGCACGCCGATGGGGCCCGGCATGACGGTCACGTACAAGGGCGCGTGCGTGGTGCACGACGACCGGGAGACCAAGGACTGGTTCTATCCGGAGTTCTCCCGCTACCTGCGTCCCGATGACGAGGTCGCCGCGTCGACGTTCCAGCGGTTCCTCGACTCGCCGCACCGGGTGATCATCGAGTTCACGCCGGACGACAAGCTCAGCTTCGACGCCGCACTCATGTGGGCGCGCTCACCCGAGGTCGTGCGCCAGAACACACGGTGACGTCGCTTGCGCCTGACGTCACGTCGGGCACGACCGGCGGCGAACCGACCGCCGACAACCAAGCAGGGGATTTCGATGGGGACCGTGACCGGGCGCTCGGCCGCCGCCTGCGCAGCACCACCTGGCGATCGTCACACTGGCCGGCGGCGTGGCCGTCACCGAGTTCCTGGTCAAGAATCGGACGTTCGTCGGTGACGTCTCGACCGGCGGCGCCAAGGCCCCCAACCCTGAGCTCTTCGGATGGGATCTCGGGCTGGTGCTCGGCGACACGTCGTCGCGGCCGATCCTCGGCATCTTCCTGATGGCCATCGCGCTGGTGATCGCCCTCGCCGTGGCGAACCTCCGCCGCAGCACCACCGGCCGCCGCCTGTTGGCGATCCGGTCGAACGAGCGTGCCGCCGCGCCGCGGTGGCCGGGTGCGCCGGCAGCCTGATCGCCTACCGGTTCGGTGCGGTGAGCGAGATGTCCTACGGCCTGGTGGCCTCGTTGACCGCCCTCGCCGTCGCCTACCTCGGCGGCATCACCAGCGTGAGCGGCGCCGTCACGGCCGGGGTCGTCGCCACGGCGGGTGTTGCGTTCTTCGCCCTCACCGAGGTGATCGGCTCGCTCGGACCGTGGAGTGCCCTGATCGGAGGCGTGCTGCTGATCGTCACCGCGATCCAGAACCCCGAGGGCATCGCCGGCGCGGTGCGCACCCGATCCGCCGAGGCACGACGTCGTCGCCAGCGGGCGCGGCCAGCGGACGATGCGACGAGCTCAGCGGCGTCGACGGATCTCAGTGGGCGTGAAGCCAGGTCCTCGACCGGGCGGCAGGCGGCCACCACGCGCTGAGCGCCCGTCGGGGGCGACCGTCACAGACCGCCGGCGACCGTGATGATCTGGCCGGTGACCCAGCTGCCGGCGTCGCTCGCCAGGTAGATCGCCGCGCCGGCCATGTCGTCAGGGGTTCCGAGGCGCTTCAGCGGGACCCGCGCCTGCGCCAGCTTCTCGAGTGACTCGACGTCGGTCTGCAGCGCCGTCATCATCACCTCGGTCGGCACGTACCCGGGGGCGATGCCGTTGACGCGCACGGCCGGGGCGAGCTCGATCGACATCGTCAGGGTGAGCGCGTTCACTCCCGCCTTCGCCGCTGAGTAGTGCCCGCTGCCGGGAACGGCGCGGGTGGCCGCGGGTGACGTCACGTTGATGATGCTGCCGCCGCCGGTCATGCGGCCGGCGGCGATGACCGAGGCGTGCCAGACGGCAGTGAGGTTGACGCGGAGGCAGGCGTCCCAATCGGCCTCGGTCAGCTCGCACAGCGGCGACCGGACCGCTGAGCCGCCGGCGTTGTTGACCCACACGTGCAGTGAGCCGAAGGTCTCGACGGCGGCGTCGGCGAGGGCCGTGACGGCGGCGCGATCGGTGACGTCGGTGGGCACGGCGAGGGCCCGCCCGCCGTCGGCCGAGATCTCGTCGGCCACCCGGGTCACCCGGTCGGCGTGGCGGGCGGCGAGCACGACGGCGGCGCCGGCTCGGGCGTAGGCCTTGGCGATGCCCTCGCCGATGCCCTGGCCGCCGCCGGTGACGACGGCGACGCGGCCGGCGAGATCGAAGTCAGGCACTCGTGTTCCTCTCGGGAGCCGTCGGTCGATGCCCGACAGCACGGATGACGCGTTCGCCGAACTCGTCGAGGCGGTCGAGACCGCCGGGTCCGGCATAGAAGAACGCCGGCACCATCGCCCGGCCGACGCCGAGCTCGGCGAGCTGCTCGATCCCGGCGACGGGATCGGACAGGTGGTTGGTGAACATGGCGTTGATCTCGATGGTCGCCGGGTCGCGCCCGACGCGCTCGGCGGCCTCGCCGAGCCGGGTGATCAGCGCTCGGAGGCGGTCGAGGTCGCCCTCACCCGGGAAGTAGCCGTCGGCCAGGCGAGCGGCGCGTCGGATGGCGGCGTCGGTGTCGCCTCCGACGAGGACCGGGATCGACGGCTGCACTGGTCGGGGGCTGCACGTGACCGGCGGGAAGTCGACGAACTCGCCGTGGAACTCGGCGTGCGGGCCGGCCCACAACGCCTGCATGGCGGCTACGTACTCGTCCGTGCGGGCGCCCCGGCGCTCCCATGGCACGCCGAGGGCCTCGAACTCCTCCTTCATCCACCCGACGCCGAGGCCGAGCTCGACGCGTCCACCGGAGAGCTGGTCGAGCGTCGCCAGCTCCTTGGCCAGCACCAGCGGGTTGCGCTGCGGGACGATGAGGATGCACGTGCCGAGCCGCATCGAGGGGGCCGCGGCGGCGGCGAATGCCAGCCAGATCAGTGGGTCGGGGATGGGGGTGTCCGGGGTGGCGGGGATCTTTCCGTCGACGGTGTAGGGGTACCGCGACTCGATGGCCGTCGGCAGGATGACGTGCTCGCCGCCCCACAGGGACTCGAACCCGGCCGCCTCGGCACGCTGGCAGACGTCGCGCGCCGTTGCGCCGTCGATCCCGATGGAGGCGGCGAACGCCAGACCGAACTTCATCGCCTGTGACGCCCGCTTTGCGTCAGCCCGCCACCGGTGTCGGGATCCAGTTGCCGTGGAACCCGAACGGGATGCGGGGCAGCTCGACCGATGCGACCGGGGTGTCGTCCATCGTGGCGGCGTCGATCACCACGAATCGGCTGGAGTCCGACTCGGCGTCGTACACGAACGTCATGAGGTAGCCGTCGTCCTCGCCCGTGGCGCCGTCCGCCGGCACGAACACGGACTCGCCCGGCAGGCAGCCACGCCCGAGCGCGAGCTCGGTGCGGGCACCCGTGTGCCGGTCGTACTTGAGGATGGAGCCGGACTGGCTCATCGGGTCGTCGTAGGTCGGGTTGTCGGGGATGGCCATCATGTAGCCGTAGCGGTGGGGCAACCCGACGTGGCTGTCGGCGACCCTCGGGAACTCCGCCGGGCGATCATCGACCTGCTCCTCGTGCACCGTGCCCGTGGTGGTGTCGATCGTCCACCGCCACAGCTCCGGCGACGGGAAGTCCATCATCGAGTCGCGCCACACGTGGCTCAGACGGGCGACGTCGAGCACGATCGTGTCGCCGTCCTCGTAGGCGTTCATGGGATGGAACACGTAGCAGGGGTCGATGTCGAACCACGCCACGTCGGCATCGGTGCCGTTGCGGGGCATCACGCCGAGGCGGGCCGGATAGTCGTCGTCCCAGTGGATCGGCATCTCGCCGCGCATGGCCAGGTCGAGATCGAACACGGCGGGCAGGTCCATGAACACGACGTGGTTGCGCGTGATGTTGAAGTCATGCATCATCGTCGGCCCGCCGACGGTGACGTCCTCGGTCTGCACGAGCTCGCCGGTGGGCGACACCCGCAGGTACCGCAGGTAGGGCTCGAACGCCGAGTAGCCGAACGCCAGGAGCTCACCCGTGACCGGGCAGATCTTCGGGTGGGCGGTGAACGATCCAGCCAGCGCGCCGTCGAAGTCGAGCGGACCGACCGTCTCGAGATCACCGTCGAGCACGTACGGGAAGTGGCCCTCCTCGAGGGCCAGGATCCGGCCGGCATGACCGAAGACATGGGTATTGGCCTTGGATGCCGCCATGTCCATCATCACGCCCGGATCGAGGATGTCGAGGTCGGGCTGGACGACGAACGGCGTGCGCACGTACCGGTTGCGGTACCACTCGGCGTGGCCGTCACGCAGCCGCACGCCATGCACCATGCCGTCACCGAAGAACGGATGGGCGCTCGTGCCGCCGAACGGGTTGGCGCCGTTGCGGACGTAGCGACCGTCGAGCTGGTTCGGGATCGAGCCCGTCACGGACAGCTCGGTCACCGTGCGCTCCTCCGTGACCGGCCGTCCGTTGCCGCGCAGGTGCGCCGGCGTGGTCTCGTCGATGATCGTCACGCTTGGTCGCCTCCTGGAAGGTGTGTCCCTGGGCGGAGGGTACACGGAACGACCCGCCAAATCTACCACCAGTAATTTCAGCTCCTCAGGTTCGTGCGTCGCGCCGCGTACCATCTGGGCGCGGACGTTCTCAATCGCCGATCCGGGCGCGTAGGTTCTCGAAATCGAGAACATCCGCGCCCAGATGGTGAAACACCGACGGGCTCGTTCGTGATCACTCGCCGTCGACGTGCAGCTCGACTCGTCGTCGAAGAAGGCGATCAGTCCGGCGATCGGCGCGCCGACTCGCGCAGCGGGTCGGGGTAGCTCCACGCCACGTCGACGTGCTCGGCGGTCGGCGTGCGCAACGTCCACCGCCGTGCCCTTGTAGGGACAGGCCGAGCTCGTGCTGGTCGGCTCGAGCAGTTCCGTCCGGACATCACGCTGGTGCAGGTACGTGCGCCTCCGGAGCCCGGGATCATGGAGGAACACGGGCTGGTCCGACTCGGCGACGACGATCCCGTCGACGAGCACGCGCACGTGGCGCGAGCTGGGCAGGATGTGGATGCGCGTCGACGGGCTGCGCGGGTGGACGAAGATCTCCTCGTCCTCTTCGAACCAGGCGTCCATGGCGTCGAAGGCGAAGCGCACGCGCCCGCGCAGCTCATCCATCATGGCTGTCGGCGTACGTCCACGCCGCGTCGATCGCCAGCCTGGCCGCCTCGCCGGTGCCGCCGCGCACGGTGAAATGACTCGCCGTGCCGCGGCTCGGCGAGCGTTCGGTCGTCGTCGTGGGTTCCAGCGCTCCCGGCCGCACGTCGGTGAGCGGCACGTAGTACTGCGGGTAGTGCGGTCCCTCCCACACGTACAGCGCATCAACCGTGTCGACGATGACCTCGCCACCGAACGTGATGCGCACCCGCTTGTGGCTCGGCTCCGTGCGCACGCGGCCGCGGCCGCGCGGCACGGTCGTCGGCGTCATGGTCGTCATCCTGTCGCCGCCAGGTAGGCGTCGCGCACCTCCGGGACGAGCGGGTCGCAATCAGCACGGATCCGCTGATTGAGGTCGCGCAGGTCGGCCCACACGTCGTAGACCGGCGGGCGACCCCAGAACCAATAGCCGCAATAGATCTTGTCGACGATCAGCCCGGGTGCCAGCACGAGGGTGTAGGGCACGCTGGCGGTGTGGTGGGTGTCGGTGTACTCGCGGATGTCGAGGTCGGTCTGAACGACCAGGTCCTCGTCGGCGAGGAACGTCCAGCTGGCGCCCGTGGAGATCTTCAGCTTGGACGTCTCGTGGGCATCGTTGCGGAGCAGCGACACGAGCGAGGTGAATGCCACGCTGCACCACTCGTGGAAGCGCAGCAGCTCGCGGTGCTGCGGCCGGAGGAAGGACCCCGCTGTGCCTTCGGTGTCGATCGGGCGTCGGCGAGCCGGCGACGAGTCGTATCGTCGTGTCGGCAAGACGCCGTTGGGCAGCGGGGAGCGAGACATGACGGAGCCGGCAGGTGTCGTCAGTCGGGCTGGTCACGCCAACGACGGCCGGTTCCGGGAGGTGCTGTCGACGTCGCCGGCAGCGATCCGACAGCTGGCCGATGCTGTGCGCGACCTCGTGTTCGATGTGTTCCCGCCGACGGTCGAAGTGGTGTGGCCGAAGCAGCGCGCGATCGGATGGGGCACCGGGCCTAAGAAGTTCACCGAGCAGTTCGCCTACCTCATGGCCGTTCAAGCGCCACGTCACGCTCGGCTTCTACCACGGCGGTGAGTTGCCCGATCCCGAAGGCCTGCTCCCGGCCACCGGCGGTCGGCAGGTCGCCGGCACGCTCTCGATGCGCAGTGCCAAGTTGAGCGGTCTCGACGACGTCTCGTGGCCGGCGTTGCGGGCGTTGATCGAGGCCGCCGTCGAGCTCCAGACGTCCGCGGGCTGAGCCGTCCGCAGCGACGCCACGAATCGAGGCCGGCCCGCCGTCGGAGGCGAGCCGGCCTGTGGGTCACGGCTGGACGTCTCAGCCGTAGGCGTACCACGGATTCGTCTGCGACAGCGTCCACGCGATGTCGGCGAAGATCGGCAGCGCGTCGCCGTAGTGGTGCCCGGTGGAGACGGGCGTGAGGACGATCGTCGGGTCCAGCGTCGGCGGCGGCGGCGCGACGTACGGGCTGGCGGTCGGCCCGGTGGTCACGCCCGAGCCGGACGGGATGGTCACCGGGGCGTCGGTGACGACGATGGCTCCGTCGATGGTCGTCAACTGCTGGGCGCCGATGATCGGCGTCGACGTGATCACGGGGTGGTCGACGGTCTCGATCGTCACCGTTTCGTCGGGCGATTCGGCGCCGGCCGCTGTTGCCAGTCCGACGATCGAGCCGCCGACGATCGTGACTGCGGTGATGAGCTTCTTCATGATGATGTTCCTTCTTCGTGGAGGTCCGAGTTGTGTTCGGAGGTTGAGGTCTGCAGTGTCCGCCAGCGGCGGTCGCAGCGGCATCGACCACCCGGTTGACCACCCGGGTGGCGAGCGGGTCCACCGATCGGTGGACAACGCAGATCGCAGGTCCAGCACCATCTGGGCGCGCAGGTTCTCGATTTCGAGAACCTGCGCGCCCAGAAGGGGGTTTGAGAACGTCCGCGCCCAGATGACACGGATCGGGGGAGAACCTGAGATCAGCGCTCCACGGCTGCCGCCCATCGCTCGATCGGCGTCATCTCCGAGGTCGACCCGGTCCAGTGATAGGCCCACGCGGTCTCACCTGCGGTGGTGGTCACGACGATCCTCATGAGCAGCCCGGTGGCGGCCGATTCGACATCGTCCAACGTGACGAGGAGCTCGTTCAGTCGCCGCCGATCGAGCTCGATGATCGTTCCGGGGACCAGGCCGGCCGCGTCCTCGAACACGGTCACCGGCCACCCCAGCCCGCTGTCGTAGATCCGCCCGCGAGCGTGAGCGGGCCGATGAGCGGCGACGTGCGGCTCGAGGAGTGGCCACCGCAGCCGTCCGGGCTGCAACGTCCCGTAGGCGAAGAGGCGGCTGACCGGCGACGCCGTCACGCGTCACCGTCTCCAGCGCCGCCGCTGTCGGCGAGCGATCCCATCGTTGCCCGCCCATCCGTCGCTCGCTTGCTCGGTCGAACGGCGGGCGGCGACTCCCACTGACGCCGCAGCGCCGAGGAGCTCATCGGCGGGCCCAACGTCAACCTCGGCCGGTCGCTACGTGCGGCGCGTGGTTCGGCGCCCATCGGAGGTCGACCATCGGTCGACCACGAGTTGCCCATCGTCGGCGGAGATGATCGTCAGGGCATCGATGTCGATGGTGAACAGATCCCAGTCCTCTGGTGGCTCGACGCCGCGCTCGGCTTGCAGCCAGGCGCGAAAGCCCGCCCGATCGCCGGCATCCGTGGACAGCACGGCGGTCCCATCGACCTTGGCGTCAGCCGCGCCGACGTCCGCCGCCGCCGTCGCGCAGCTTCCTCGAGTCCCACGGGATGCTGTGCAGCGCGACTCGTGGGTCGCGACGCAGGTCCTGACCCTTGCGCGCTCGCGGCATCGACCAGATGCGCAGTTGGCCGTCGTGGAAGTAGGGGTCCGCACCGCTCAGACGCGGCGAGCCATCACGGCGGACGGTGCCCAGCACCGCGTTCGTCGTCGATGACAGGACGGCGCGGATGCGGTCCGCAAGGTCTGGCTCGATGCGCTCGACATCGCTGAAGCTGGCCATCAGCTCAGTCTGGCCGGCGTCGCGGTGGCGGCGAACCGCCTGTTGATCGTCGCGGGTACGGCGCGGCGGGGCTGGCGCGAACTGGAGGGAAGGTTCGATGCACCGGATTCGGACGAGTGGTGGAGCCGGCTGGCGGGTTGGGTGCCATCGGCTGACGTAGCGTCGTCGTCGAGGGCGGTGCCGGCGGCCCGAGCAACACCGCCAACCGGGGGCTGGGCGGGCGGGCGTCCGCCACCCTGATGGCGGCTCCGGCTTCGCCGCACCCGGCCTCGACGCCGCCACCCTCGGTGGCGGGGCCGCGCTCAACGTGTTCGAAGTCCCCGCCGAGGAGATGATCGGCGACCGCCGACGCCAGGGTGGGCGGGGTGCGATCGACCACTACGCACTCGCCGTCGACTCGCCGGCCACACTTGAGACGGTCAAAGAGCGCCTCGCCCCCGGTGCCGACGAGGTCGGCGAGATCCAACGCCTCGGCGATGAGTGGTCCCTGTTCTTCCGCGATCCCGACGGTATGGAGCTCGAAGTCTGCGCGAGCGCAGATGGCTGACTGACGCGACGGCGGGCGACTCGCGACTGCGGTGCGCGACGTCTGCCACGCTCACCCGCCGGATCAGGAAGCGCGTCGGCGGCGGTGCGTCACCAGGAGGACGACGGCGCCGCTGACGACTAGCGCGAGGGCGACGATCAACGTGGTGTTCGTGCCACTGGCACCGGTGCGCGGCAGGGTGCCCTGGCCGCCGCTGACCCGTGTCGTGCTGACGCCACCACCGACGGCCGTTGTTGACGTCGCCGGATCTGTCGTGCTGCCGACGACGGTCGTCGATGACGCCGTCGAGGTCGACGGCGCCGAAGTGGTCGATGACGTCGAGGTCGTCGACGCGTCGACCTGGGTCGTCGACGTCGAACTGGTGGAGCTCGTCGACGTAGACGACGACGTCGTCGAGCTGGTCGACGTGGTCGGTGCCGCCATGGTCGTGGTCGTGGTCGGTTGCGGCTCACCCGCCGCGTAGGTGAACGACGGGCCCGCCACCTCGCCGCCGATCAGCGTGAACACGGTGACCGTCACGGTGCCCGTCCCAGGCGGGGCGATCCCGGTGCACTCGGTCGCAGACGTGCAACTGACCGCCGTCGCCGCGTGCTGCTCGTCGATCGGGCCGAAGAAGAACAGCGTGCCGTTGGGCGTCGTTTCGAAGGCGACGCCCCGGAACGTGACGGGTGTGCCGCCAGCCGCGGGTCCGCTGGTGGGGCTGACCTCCGTCAACGCCAGTCCCAGGGGGACGTACAGGTAGAGCGAGCGCGTTGCTCGTCGTGCCCGGACCTCCCGGCGTCGACACCGTCAGCTCAACCGACTCGAAGTCGTTGGAGCCAGTCGGTGGACTCACCGCGGTGCACTGGGTCGTGCTCGAACAACTCACCTCGGTCGCCGGATACGGGCCGAAGTTGACGAGTGTCGCCCCCGGGGTCGGGTTGAAGCCGCGGCCGGTGATCGTGACGGTGGTGCCGACCGGCCCGCCCGACGGAACGAGATCCGCCGTGATGGCGAGCGGAACGTCATAGCTGACGGTGATGCGGCCATGACCTTCTTGCACGCCGGTGGCGAAGACGGTCCCCGCCGGCCCGAAGCCGCTGCCACCACCGCCCCCGAACCCGTTGGTGGCGCCGCCGGCCCCTCCGTAGTACCCGCCGCCGCCGCCACCCCCGGGTCCAATCGACGGGTTTGTCGCCGGCCCCCCGTTGCTTCCGAGGCCGAGCTGACCGCTCCCGCTGGTACCGGCCTGGTTGCCGCCGGCACCACCTCCTGCGCACTGCGCCGATTGGCCCTCGAGGCCACCACCAGCGCCCGCGGTCAGGCAGAAAAGGTTGACCGATGCTCCGCCACCGCCACCCGCGACGAGTACGCGGTCAGTCACGTTGGTGCCGCCGATGCGCACGTCCGACCCGCCACCACCACCTTGTCCGCAGAAGCCCTCGAAGAGCTCCTGCGCGCCGGCGTCACCGCCACCGTTGAACCCGCCCTGCGTGTTGCAGACCGTGGGATCGTTGACCCAATCGTCGCCCTTGCCTCCAACCATGATGGTCACCGTGCTACCGGCGGTGACCGGAAGTGTCGCCGTCGCTTGCCCACCGGGTCCGCCCGGGTTCCCGTCTCCTCCCTGCTCGATGTTCCCGCTGCCGCCTTGGGCGCCGAGGAGATCGAACGTGGCTTCGGTGACCCCGGCGGGCACCGTCCACGTCTGCGCCGCGCCGGTGAACTCGAACTCCAACGTCACCGGCGGCACCGTGCCGGCCTGCACCAAGGGCGCGTTTGCCGTCGGGATGACGGGCAGCGCCACCGCGACGGCGACCGACAGCCCGAGCAACCACTTCCGCCGGCGCATCCCTCGTCGGTCCATCACCGCTCCCTCATGTCCGACGTCGAGCTGATTGCGACCTCGGGCTCGTGGATGATACGTCACGGGCGTTCGGCGGCCGCTGCGCCCAGCAGACTTGCGTGATCGCTGACACCGCCCACCGCACGGTCGTGCCGCCCCCGCCCGCCCGGACCGGGTACAGCCCGGTGACGAAGGTGCTGCACTGGTTGACGGTCGCTGCGGTCATCGCCCAGTTCGTGATCGGGTACACGATGGATGCCGGCGGTGGCGGCCGAGGTCGCGGGCGCGGGGCGCAGCGGCGAATCGGGCCAAGGCCGTGGGCGCGGCGGAGATCTGGAAGTCTTCGGCGACAACCGGCTGCTGACAGCGCACGTCATCGTCGGCGTGACGATCCTTGTGCTGGCGACGACTCGCCTCGTGTGGCGGCGTCACCGCACGTTGCCGCCGTGGGCGCCGGGACTGACGGCGACCGAACGCACGCTGGCCCACTGGACCGAGCGCGCCCTGTACACGTTGCTGTTCGCCATGCCGCTCAGCGGTTTGTGGCTGGTGCTCGTGTCCGATGACGCCGTTGCCGTGCACGTTGCCTGCCACGTCGCCTTCTTCGTCGTCATCACGGCCCACGTGGGCCTCGTCCTCAAGCACCAGGTGATCAACCGCGACCACCTGCTGCGCCGCATGATTTGACGAGCCTGCGCAATCTGGGCGCGCACATTCCCATCTTCGGGAACCTCCGCGCCCAGAAACCGGAATGAGAAGGTCCGCGCCCAGATTGTCAGCGGGTGGATCCAGGCGCGTCGCCGGGTCGTCCCCGGCTCGGTCGTCGATCTTGGTCCCTCGACGCAGACGTGTAGCCGACGAGCAAGTCCGTCAACTCCTTCGGGCGGCTGAGCGCGACACAGTGGCCGGCGGTGATCTCGTCGGGCTCGATGGCGAGGCGGTCGGCGACAACACGGCGCATGAAGTCGGGCGGGAAGAAGCGGTCCTCAGCGCACAGCACGAACTTGGTTGGAACGGCCGGCCAGGCATCGAGCGGCCACGGGCTGTGGTAGGCGGCGTCCGATTCCGAGCGCTCCTTGCTCGCAGCCTCCTCGGCGAGGGCGCGGGGGACGTCATGGTAGAAGGCAACGAACGGGTCGTCGCTGCCCGTCTTGCCACCGTCTCGCCGGGCCTGATCCTCCACGGCTTGTCGATAGCCCGTGTTGTCCCACCACTCGGCTGGGGCCTCTCCCGGAGCCGGGACCATCGCGGCCACCAGGACAAGCTGGTCGACCGGCACACGATCGGCCACCAGCGGTGCCGTGAAGCCGCCGTAGGACTGGCCAACGACGACCAGGTCGGTGCGATCGCCGATGCACTCGACGACGGCCTCGGCGTACGCCCGCAGGTCAGCGGAGTCGTCATCGCAGGGCAGGTCGGGCGCCACGGCCTGATGGCCCCGCCGGCGCAACTCTTCCACCACCAGATGCCAGTACCACCCAACGTCCCCACCGCCGTGGATCAAGACGAACGTTGCCATCCCGTGAACCTCCTCCTCCTCCTCCTCGTCCCATGATCGGCGACGGCCAACGGTACGAACCAGCTCGATGGGGATCCTCACGGCGAGCCTCGATGGACCGACGAGGAGGTCGACCCCGTCCTTCGAACAGCGGTCAGTTCGGCCGGGGTACCAGCTTCGCCAGCCGCGCCGGCGCCTGGACGCAATACGAGTCGGTCAACAACTCGACCAACTCCGACCAGTCGGTCTTGTCGTCGAGCACGATCCCGACAACGTTCACGCCCCAGCTCGCCTTGAAGTACGGGGGACCAAGATGCTGGAACGCCATCACCTCGTCGGACTCGGCGCGAAACGTGATTCGGAAGAGCCCGTCCTCGCCGCCGAACACGTGGGCGATCGTCGCCTGACCCACGCTCCACCGAACGCCGACCCACGCCTTCTCCTCGACGCACTCAGGGAAGCCGTCGACGAGCAGCGCTCGCAGTTGTCGCAACCACGGCTCCGGCACCTCGGGTCGCGCCGCCACGGTCGAAGTCTCCCACGAGGAGGGCTGTATCTCGCCGGCTCAGCACTCGACCGGGACCTGCGTCCGCCGGCTGGCGCTACAGGGTCACGCGGACGCGGCGGTCGTTCTCGTCGAGCGCGTCGATCGTCTCCGCGGTGGCTCGAAACAGGAGCAGGTGCGCCGGCGGCTGGACATCGTTCGGCGTCCAGGCATGCCCGCCGTGGGCGAGCGAGCGGCGGGAGAACGTCTCGATGCCCTCGCTGGCGTCGGCGCCGGTGAGCCGCTCCGCGGCCGCCGACACGTAGACACCCCGTCCGGTGCTGATCGCCGCCGAGGAGTCGAAGATGACGATGCCGACCTGGGGACGCACCGCGAGGTTCCTCGAATGTCGTGCCTCGGGACGCGAGACCCAGAAGAACTCCCGGTACGTGACATGCGCGTAGTACACGGGCGACGCCCAGGGACGTCCGTCCTGGTCGGCAGTCGCCAGGACCAGGTACAAGCTGGTGTCGACGATCGCTCGGGCCATCGATGCGAGATCGGTCGAGTCCGTCACGGTTGGCGTCAGTCGACCCTCGTGCGGTGGTGCAGGTGGACCACGCCGTTGCCGAACCGGTGCTCGTCGACGAGCTCGACGTCCACTCGGACATCTCGCGGCAAACCCGGCTTGCCACCGCCGACGAGGACTGGGAACACGAACAGATGGATCTCGTCGACCAGCTCGGCACGGAACGCGTGATGCGCCAGGTCCGGGCCGCTGACGCTGATGTCGCGGTCGGCGGCCTCCTTCATGTGGCGCACCGCCTCGGGGAGGAACTCGCGCTCCAGCCGGGTGCGCGGCGTCCACACGGCGTCGAGCGTGCGGGAGTACACGACCTTGTCCAGCGCCCGCCACACCTCGGCGAACTCCGCCTCGGCGACCGACACCTCGGGCTCGTCACCGACCGTCTGCCAAACGGCCATCGTCTCGTACATGCGCCGCCCGTAGAGGTGGGTGCCGATCGGCTGCTCGAGCTGGTTGACGAACGCGTGCACCTCGGCGTCAGGAACCGCCCAGTCGAAGCGCCCGTGCGTGTCTTCGATGTAGCCGTCGAGCGACGTGATCGCCGTGTAGACGAGCTTGGCCACGATCCCTCCAGGTCAGTCAGGGCAGATGCGAAGGTCTCCCCCGCCGGCGATGCGCACTCACGATTCGGGGCAGCCGCAGCGGGACCGTCGACGCTCGTATCCGTCGGGCACCGGCGACGGTACCGAGCTCTCGCTGCATCAGCCGACGGTATCCGCCCCGTCACCAGGCGGTGGGACGACCGCCCGAGCAGGCTGCTGATCGCAATTACCATGGTGCAACTCGACGAGGGAGGTCGACGATGCCGTCAACGGGGGCGGGCAGTCCACGGCGCCGGCCGGTGAGCCGGACGCGACACGTGCCACTTGACGCGGTGAGCGGGGTGCCATCATGGACCCCTGATCGCGCGGTGCGGCTCCGATGACGGCGCCTCATCTCGGCGAACGCGGTGAGGGTGTCGCTTTGCCGGCGGAACCGTCGGCCGGCAAGACGCCGCGGGGCGGCCGTTCCGACCGCGGTCCGCCGAGCCAATCCGGTGCACCGCGGCGCACGGCACGGCTGCGGCGCCGGCCGACCGGTGCCGCGCCACCGCTCCCTCGGCACATCGGCTGGACGACTCGGGCGTGGGGCATCGCCCTGCTCTTCGTCGTTGCCGTGGTGCTGGTGGCGATGCGCTCGGCGTCGCTGCGCCATGGGATCGACGATGCCGACTCCGCCCTGTTGCGGGTCCTCGCCGAGCACCGCAGCGACGTGCTGAGCAGCGTCGGCCGGGCCATCGATGCGGTCGCATCGGGGTGGGCGATGTTCGTCGTCGGTGCCGCCTTGCTGATCACGCTCGTCGCCATGCGGCGGTGGCAGCACCTGTTCGCGTTCCTCGGCAGCGTGCTCGTGGTCGAGGCCGGCGGCGTCCTCATCCTCGACGCGTTCCATCGGCCGCGGCCGTTCGATGTCACGACCATCGGCAACTGGCAGGGCTTCTCCCTGCCGTCGACAACGGCGGTGATCTGCTCGTTCACGGTGGTCGGGCTGACGTTCGGAGTCGTCGTGGCCGGCACGCCGCGCGCCGTCGCCAAGATCATCGGCACCGTCGCCGTCGGCCTGGTCGTGGCGGCCCGCCTCTACCTCGGCGCCGACCACCCGAGCGACGCCGTGATCGGCGTCGTGCTCGGCACCGCCGTCCCATTGCTCGCCTTCCGGTTCTTCGCCCCCAACGAGGCGTTCCCCATCACCTATCGGCGCCGCAAGGCGGCCCACCTGGACGTCGGTGGGCGTCGCGCCGAGGCGATCCGTACCGCCGTCGGCGAGCAGCTCGGGCTGTGCGTCGTCGACATCGAACCGATCGGCCTCGCCGGGTCGAGTGGCTCGACACCGCTGCGCCTGGGCCTTGACGACGGCACGCACGTCTTCGGCAAGATCTACGCACTGACCCACGTGCGGGCGGACCGCTGGTACAAGACGTTCCGCACCATCCTCTACGGGCGACTCGAGGACGAGGCTCCGTTCCAGAGCGTCCTCCGCCTCGCCCAGCACGAGGACTACGCGCTGCGCGTGATGCGTGACGCCGGGATCCCGACGGCCTCGCCGCTGGGCATCGTCGAGCTCACGCCGAGCCGCGAGTACCTCGTCGTCGCCGAATTCTTCGAGGGTGCGGTGGAGCTGACCGAGGCCACCGTCGACGACGACGTGATCGACCAGGGGCTGCGGATCGTCCGCCAGCTCTGGAACGCTGGGCTGGCCCACCGCGACATCAAGCCGGCCAACCTCCTCATCCGCAATGGCGAGCTGCTCGTCATCGACGTGGCGTTCGCCCAGATCCGTCCGTCGCCATGGCGGGAGGCCGTCGATCTCGCCAACATGATGCTGGTCCTCGCCGTCAGGACGGACGCCGAGCAGGTCTACGCCCGCGCCGTCCAGCGGTTCACCCGGGAGGAGATCGCCGAAGCGTTCGCCGCCGCGCGTGGTGTCGCCAGCCCGTCCCAGCTGCGGATGGTGATGCGACTCGACGGCCGGGATCTCATCGGCCAGTTCCGTGCGCTCGCCCCGCCGCGACGGCCGGTCCCATTGCAGCGCTGGGGACTGCGGCGGATCGTCTACGCCACCGCCATCATCCTCGTCGTGTTCCTCGTGACGCCGAACGTGGTCTCGATGTTCGCTCCCGCGCGGCTCCCGGTCAACGCCTCCCCGGCGTGCGGCACCGGCGATGTCATCGTCCTCATGGCGCAGTCCGTCCCAGCCGCGTCGCTGATCCCCTGCACCGCAGAGCTGCCGGCGGGCTGGGATCACGGAGGCGTGCATGTCGAGCGTGACCGCTCCCAGTTCTCGCTGCACTCCGACGCCGCCGGGCAGCGCGCCGTGATCGTGACGATGACGCCGAGCTGCGCCACCGAAGGATGGCGTGAGGAGCCCAGCGACGTTCCGGCCCTGCGCCGCTTCGTCTCATTCCCTGACGGCCGGGACGGCCCAGCAGTGCGGGCCTACGTCGGAGACGGGATGTGCGTGACGTACCAGTACCGTGCCGGCCTCAGCCGCGACGGTGAAGCGCCGGCTGAGGTCGAGGACGCCCTGTCCTTCAAGCCTCGTGGTCACCTGGTGACGGAGGTCGCCCTCGGACACCGAGCAGACGCTGTGCGGAGCGGTGGCCCCGTCCTGCGTGGGAGGTGCACCATGAACGCGACGGCGACACTGGCGGCATCGCTGGGTGCTGTGCTGCTGCGGACGGTCATCGGCCTCGCGTCGGCAGCGGTGATCACCAGCCTGTCGCTTCGACTGCTCGGCATCCGCCGCGGGTGGACGACGGCGCTCTTTGCCGGCGTGGTCGGCTGGGGCACGGCGGTCGCCGTGTCGCTCGGCCTCAGCGAGTGGGACTGGGGCTCCGATGGGCTCGTGCTGAACATCGTGGCGATCGGCATCCCATTGACGATGGCCTCCGCGGTGGCTGTCGATCTGCTCGCCAGGCCCGGCACGCTGGCCGTCGGCGATCGCGCGGGGCTTGTCGTGGCGCCGCGCCCGTTGCGCGCCCTGCGACGGCGGATCTCCGTGCTGCGGCGATACCGGGAGCTGGGCGGCCTGCTGCGCCGCGAGGGTTTCGGGCCCATGCTCTCGTCGGCCCACCGAGCAGAACGCAGCGTCGAACCGACGGGGGTGCGCCTGCGCCGTGTCCTGGAGGAGGCCGGCGGCGTGTACATCAAGATCGGCCAGATCGCCGCCACCCGCGTCGACCTCCTTCCCCCGGACGTGTGCGCCGAGCTGGCCATGCTGCAGAACCGCGTCGAGCCCATCCCGCAGCAGGACGTCGCCGCCGTGCTCGAGGCAGAGCTCGGCCCGATTGACGGCGCGTTCGCCGAGTTCGAGTGGGTCCCGCTCGCCGCGGCGTCCATCGGCCAGACCCATCGCGCACTCCTGGCAAACGGCGAACCCGTCGTCGTGAAGGTGCAACGGCCCGGGATCGACGACCTGATGGAGCGAGACCTGGCCGCGCTGGCGTTGCTCGCCAACCTGGCCCAGCGCAGGACACCGTTCGGCCGCGACCTGCGGTCCGGCGACCTCGTCGCCCAGTTCGGCCGCGGCCTGCGTGAAGAGCTCGACTTCCGGCGCGAGGCGGACGCCATGATGGAGATGGCCGGCCGTCTCGCGGCGGACAGCGGTGTGCGCGTTCCGACCGTGCACCGGGCGCTGTGCACGCGCCGTGTCCTCGTCCAGGAGCGGTTCGACGGGGTGACCGTGACCCATGTCGACGGGCTCCCGCAGGAGCACCGAGACGAGCTGGCCCGCCGCCTCCTTGCGACGACGATCGACCAGATCATGCGCCTCGGCTACTTCCACGCCGATCCCCATCCCGGCAACGTGTTCGCCCTCGACGACGGCAACCTCGGATTGATCGACTTCGGTGCGGTCGGGCGCCTCGGGCCGATCGATCAGCGGGCGATCGTCGACATGTTCATCGCCCTCTCCAGTCGCGACGTCAGCCTCCTGCGGGAGGGCGTCGTGCAGCTCACGGGCGGCACCGAGGTCGCCTCGGAGGACGAACTGGAGCGGGCGCTCGGCAGGCTGATGGCCGAACACGTCCGGCCAGGCGGCGGCACGATCGACCCAGCGGTGATGCAGGAGCTCGTCGTCACGTTGTCCCGCCTCGGGTTGCGCCTTCCCACCGACGTCGTACTGCTGTCCCGGGCGCTCGTCACCGTCGACGGCACGATGCGCCAGCTCTGCCCGACGATGACGCTCATGTCGGCGATGGTCGAGCTGATGCAGCCGTCGTCATCGCACGCACCGGTCATCGACCGCAACGCACTGGTCAAAGAGGAGCTGCTCGCCACGCTCCCCCACCTCCGCCGGCTGCCGGAGCGCGTCGACCGGTTGCTGACCCTGGCCGGGCGTGGGGAGCTGCGCGTGCGCAGCGTCACGGACGAGGACGGGCGGCGCATCGTTCGCACGCTCGTCAACCGAGCGCTGCTGGCAGGGATCGGGGCCGCGCTGCTGGCCGTGTCGGCCGTGCTCCTCGTTGCCGCCGACGACGGGCCCGCGGTCAGCGAGGATGCCGGCCTCTACGAGATCTTCGGCTACGGCGGCCTGCTCGGCGGCACCGTGCTGGTGCTGCGCGTCGTTGGCGCGGTGGCGCGGGACGGCACGACGTGACGTCGCTGACGACGGCGCCTCCCGCCGCGGGCGGCGCGGACCGCCGGTCTCGACCGAGCCATCCGGTGTTCACCGCCATCCCACCGGGCGACCGCTACGAGCGACACCCAGGCGACGTGCTGCGCCTGGTGGCGTGGACGATCAGCACGGTCGCCCTCGTCGCCGTGATCGAGACGGCGGAACGGACGACACAGGCCATCGACGGCGACGTCGCCGGGTGGATCGACTCGATCCCGGAGAGCGGGCGCCAGCTCGGGCGGATCGCCATCGCCGTCGTCGCCCTGCTGGCGCTGGCGATCGTCGTGCTCGCGCTCGTGGTCAGGAGCCGGTGGCGGCGCCTCATCACGCTCGGCGCGACCGGGGCGCTCGCCGGCGGAGTCGTCATCGGCCTCGGCGAGCTCACCGGTCTCATCGACGACGCCGCCGTCCTCGACGAAGCTGTACTGGCCGAGGGCATTGCCCCACAGGCACCGATCGTCGGGCTGGCCGCCGCCGTCGCGCTGGCAATGGTGGCTCGACCCTGGACCTCCGCCCAGCTGCGCCGAGTCGTGCGCTGGACACTCGTGGCCGGCGCGGCCGTGCTCGTGCTGTCCTCGGCGCTGAGCGCGATCGAGCTCGCCCTGGCGGTGGCGGTGGGCAACGTGGTCGCCGCCGCGGTCCTCGTCGCCGTCGGCGCTCCCAACCGCCGGCCGTCGGCGCGCGCACTTGCGCTGGCGCTCGAGGGTGCCGGCATCGCGGTCGTCGACGTCGCAACCCAGCGGGCGATCGCCGGTCGCGCCGAGCTGCGCAGCATCACCACGGCCGAGGGGACGCTCCTTTTCGTGAAGGTCTACGGGGAGGACTGCCGCGACGCCGACCGCTTGTACAGGGCGCTGCGGGCGGTGCTCGTGAAGGGCCCGGCCGAGGCGATCGTCAGCCCCCGTCGGCGCGCCGAGCACGAGGCGCTGGCGCTGTTCGTCGGCGAGCGCGCGGAGCTGCCCTGGCCCCGGCCGCGTGCGGTCGTCCCGGTCGGGGATGCCTCGGCGGCGGTGGTGATGACGGCGGCGAACGGCCGAGGTCTCGATGAGCTGACGCCTGACGAGCTGACGCCGGAGCTGCTCGAAACAGTGTGGCGGGAGGTGGCGCGAATGCACCGCGCCGGCCTGGCGCACCGGGCGCTGCGAGCCACGAACGTCATCGTCACGGCCGCCGGGCCGATGTTCGTCGGCCTGGGCACGGCCGAAATCGGTGCTGACGAGCCGGCGATCGTCGTCGACCGAGCCGAGCTGCTGGCATCGATCACCGCCCTGGTGGGTCCGGAGGTCGCCGTCGCATCGGCCACCGCCGTCATGACCCCAGCGGACGTGGCGGCGACGATGCCGTATCTGCAACGGCTGGCACTGTCGTCGACAACGGGCCGACAAGGCTCGCGGCGCGACCTGGAGCAACTGCGCCGCCACGTCGCCGCGGCGACCGAGCAGGATCTCGTGCCGCTGGTCCGTCTCGCCCGCGTGCGACCGCGGACGGTGCTCACCGTCGCCGCGCTGACCGGTGCCTTCTACCTGCTACTGCCGCAGCTGGCCAACGTCGACGACAGCGTCGCCGCGCTGCGCTCCGCCGATTGGCCATGGCTCCTGCTGGTCGTCGCCCTCTCGGTGCTCACGTACGGGTTCGCCGCCCTCAGCCTGATGGGCGGCGTCCGCGCTCGGCTCCCGCTGGGCCGCACGGTCGAGGTCCAGTTGGCTTCGAGCTTCGTCAACCGCGTGACGCCGGCCAACGTCGGCGGCATGGCGCTCGGCGTGCGCTACATGCAGCGCGCCGGGATCGGCTCAGGCGAAGCCGTCACCGGGGTCGCGTTGAACGTCCTCGCCGGGGCGGTGGTGCACATCGCACTGCTCATCGTCTTCGTCGCGTGGGCCCGGCAACAACCGGGCACCTCGTTCAGCATGCCGAGCGGCAGCACCGCACTCGTCGTCATCGTCGTCGTGCTCTGCGTCCTCGGCGTCGTCGCCGCGACGCGGCGCGGGCGAAAGCTGCTGCGCAGCCGCCTGTTGCCCTTCGGGCGCGAGTCGCTGGCCAACCTCGCCGGCGTCGTGCGTTCCCCGGCGCGTCTGGCCGCTCTCTTCGGTGGCTCGCTCGGCCTGACGCTCGCCTACGGGACGGCGTTCGGTTGCGCCGTGCAGGCCTTCGGCGGCGGCGTCGGCATCCCCGAGGTGGGCGCCGTGTACCTCGGCGCCTCGGCGCTCGCCGCGGTGGCGCCGACGCCGGGTGGACTCGGCGCGATGGAGGCGGCGCTCATCACCGGCCTGACCGGCGCGGGCATGGAGCCGTCGCTGGCCCTTGCCGCCGTGCTCACGTACCGGCTGGCGACGTTCTGGTTGCCGATCCTCCCCGGCTGGCTGGCCTTCGTCCGGCTCGAGCGCCACGGTCACCTCTGACCGCGACCGGCCCGTGCCGAGGCGCAGTAGCGTCACACCGACGACAACGCGGACCTCGCCGGGACGGAGGGAGGTCACATGCACGGTCCCGCACAGGTCGCCTTCGTCGCCGTCCGTCTTCCGGCGTCGCAGAGGCCGTGATGGGTGATCGCCGCCCTCGCCCTCCGCCGCCCCGAGCGCGCCCGTCACACAAGCCCACCGGCGCGTCGCTGGTGGTCATCATCGCCGTCGCCGCCGCCTTCGCCGGCGTCATGGTCCTGCACCTCGTCCGCTCCGACCTCAACCCGCTGCGCGAGGTGATGAGCCACTACGCCAACGGCTCGAGGGGATGGCTGATGAGCGTGGTGTTCTACGCCTTCGGCGTCTCTGCGCTTGCTCTCGGATTCCGCATGCGCACCGGCATCGACCGCGTTGGCGTGACGCGGCCGATCCCGTGGCTGCTGCTGTTGTCGGGGGTGTGCATGATCGCGGCGGGGGTCTTCGAGGTTGATCGACCCTTGGCTCCGCAGACCATCCAGGAGACCATCCACAGCAACTCGGCCGTGGCGGCGTTCGTCATGCTGGTCGTCGCGATGCTCCTCGTCTCGCTGGCCTGCCGATCCGACGACCGCTGGTGGAACGTGCGCTGGGGCTCGCTCGGTCTGTCCCTCGCCGCCGCCGTGTCGGCCGTGGCGACGCAGTTCGCTCGCGGCTCGACGTGGTCCGGCAGTGTCCAGCGCGTCCTCGCCGGATCGGTGCTGGCGTGGATGATCCTCATCACGCTGCACCTCCGGAGCAAGGCATTCCGCATTCCATGACGGTGGCGGGCGACGAGCTCACCGCCGCGCCGCGATCGCCGGATCGCTGGTGGCACGCCCGATGGGTGCGGGTGGTCACGTCGCTCGCCGTGGTGGTCGTGATCTTCGGATTCTTCTTCCCGCGCCTGGCGAACTATGGCGCAGTGTGGGACACCGTCACCGCCATGACCGGCCCGGAGCTGGTGACGCTCGGCGCCGTCGCCCTGTGGAACCTGATGAGCTACTGGCCACTGCAGCTGGCCGCCCAACCCGGGCTTCGGTTGCGTGAGGCCGCGGCGGCGAACCTGGCATCGACGGCAGTGGCCAACACCGTGCCCGGCGGCGCCGCCCTCGGCATGGGCGTCACGATGACGATGCAGCGCTCTTGGGGGATCCCGCTGCCCCCGACAGCGCTGGCGATCGTTGTCACGGGCGTGTGGAACAACTTCGTCAAGCTCGGCTTGCCCGTCGTCGCCCTCGGAATGCTGGCCATCAGCGGCGAGGCCGGCACGGCGCTGGCCGCTGCGGCCATCGTCGGCGTGGCCGTTCTGGCGGCGGCGATCACCCTGTTCGCACTGCTGCTGCGCAGTGAGCGGATGGCGGCGCAGCTCGGAACGGTTGCTGGGCGGCTGGTCACGGCGATCCGCGGGTTGGCGCAGCGTCCGGCGGAGGTGGACTGGGCGCCTCGGGCCGTGCGGTTCCGCACCGAGGTCGTCGGACTGCTGCGACGGCGATGGATGTGGATCACCATCACGTCGCTGATCAGTCATTGTCGCTGTTCGCCGTGCTCCTGGTCGCCCTGCGCAGCGTCGGCGTGACCGAGACGGATGTCAGCTGGCAGGCGGTGTTCGCCGCCCTCGCCTTCGTGCGGTTGGTGTCGGCGATCCCGGTCACGCCCGGCGGGCTCGGCCTCGTCGAGCTCGGCCTCACCGCCGCGCTCGGCGCGGGGCTCTCCGAGCAGACGCGGATCCAGGTTGCAGCCGCGGTGCTGCTGTACCGCGCCCTGACCTGGCTGTTGCCGGTCCCGCTCGGCGTCGGCTGCTGGCTGTTCTGGCGGACCAACGCCAGCTGGCGGCAGACGCCCGAAGAGCGTCGTCAACGCCAGCTGGAACACCGGCGACACGCGAAGCCCGTCCCGTGACCGGATGATCCGCACCCCGCAGTCGATGTTCGAGCGCCGCGTCCACGCGCTCGTTGCCGGACTGGTCCTGCTTGCCGTCGCCGCGGTGCTGACGCTGCTGGTCGCCGAGGATCCAGTGGACCCCGCCATGCAGCCACTGGACGACCGGTGGCTGGCGTGGATGGCTGACGTCCGCACGCCGTGGCTGACGGACCTGGCAAACGTGCTGAACGTCCTCGGTGAGCCGCTGGTGATGGTGCCCTTGCGCCTGGCTGCGCTCGGCGCGCTGGCGTGGCAGCGGCGGTGGCTGGCCTTCACCGCCTTCGCCGCGGCGATCATCACGTCCGAGCTGTGCATCGGTCCGCTCAAAGCCGCGCTCGACCGTCCGCGCCCGGTCGGAGCGCTGATCGTCACCAACTCCGCCTCGTTCCCATCCGGCCACGCCATCGCCGCGTCGGTGACGGCGATCGGCATCGTCATCGTTCTCGTGCCGGCCGCGGGACGACGAGCGCGCTGGACCGTCGCTGCCGTGCTGTTCGCCGCGTTGATGGCGATGAGCCGCACGTACCTCGCCGCCCATTGGGCCAGCGATGTGGTCGCCGGGGTGTGCATCGGTGCGGGACTCGCCGTGGCCTGGCCGGCGGCCCTGGAACTGTGGGCCGGACGCCACCGGGATCTGAGCACGAATCGGATGGACGCCGCGCTGCGTGCCGGCAGCGTGGGGCTGCTGTCGATCGGGATCACGTGCGTCGCCGCGCTCCACCTGATGCGCCCGGACCTCGAGCCGGCCCACCACCGGATCAGCGAGTACGCGCTCGGCCCCTGGGGGGCGGTGATGGCGGTCGGCTTCGTCAGCATCGGGCTCGGGGTGCAAGTTCTGGCCTGGCTGCTCGCCCGCTCCGGCGGTCCGTGGTCGCGCCTGGTTCCGGCGATCCTCACCGTCGCCGGGATCGGCATGGTGGTCTCCGCCATCTACCGCACCAACCCGGAGCGCTCCGGTGCCGTCGCCGACACCCTGCACAGCCTGGCATCGGCCATCGCGACCATGGCGCTGATCGTCGCTGCGCTGTTGTGGACGTTCGGCCGGCTCGGCCTCAGCGAGGCACCGCGCCGACCGGTTGCCGCCGGCCTCGCCGTGCTCGCCACCGTGCTCGGCGCGATCAGCCCGCTGCTCCATCGCTCGTCGCTGACCGGGATCAGCCAGCGATTGCTCTGGCTGTGCCTGCTGGCGTGGCTGGTGTTGACGGCCTGGCAGCGCCCGAACGAGGAACTGGCCGTAGCGATCGACCCGATCGGGGCGATCGCTACGGCCAGAACCGGTGACCCGGGCAAGGTCAGGGGATGCTGAGGGTGATCTGCCCCTCGACCCGGATGCGGAGGTGTTCGTCGGGGCTGGTGAAGTCGACATCGAGGCTGGGCGGTGCCGTCGTCAGATCGAAGGTCTCGACGGCCTGGGCGAAGTGGCAGCCCCCGCCGTCCTCGAACTCGTCGAGGTCAAGTTCGGTGTACTCAAGGACGCACTTGCCGGGGTCGTCCTCCCTCGCCCAGACGAAGACCTCGACCAGCTGGGGCGAGTCGTCGATGAGCTGGTAGGCCTCGGGATCGAAGGAGTCGCCGTCGTCGTACTTCTCCTCTGGGTACGTCCACAGCAGCTGGTCGTCGATGCCGATGCCGAAGGCGATCTCGCCCTCGTTCCAGGAGTACTCGTCGCCGTCGTTGAGGACCGTGATCTTGTCGATCACGACGACTGCCAGGTGCGGGACGGTGGCCGTGCCGTACCTCCAGGCCATGTTGCCTTCGCTGTCCCAGGCCATGGCGACGAGGTAGTAGGTCTGGGCCGGCAGGATGTCGAACGCCTTGGACGTGAACTCGTAGCTGCTGTAGTCCGGGGCGGTGTCGAGATCGAAGGTTGCGAGGTCAGGGGCGCCGTACTCGGTCGTGCCGATCGGCGGGCTCGACGAGATGCGCACCTGCTGAGACGCGGGCACGGTGGTGTGCACGTAGACGGTGCCGTCGGTGTTCAGCCAGCCCTCGTCGATGCAATTCACACCGAGGTGCTCGCCCGGCTCGCCTTCGACCATCATGCAGCCGTAGTTGCTGATGAGGTCGTCCAACGGGATCGGCGCGCCGTCGGCGGCCGTGGGCGCGGCAGCGCCGAGGTCGGGCGAGGTCGCAGGGCTGACCACCCGATCATCCGCATCGGCGGCGACAACGTCGCCGCCGACGTCGGCGTCGGCGTCGGCGTCGGCTGACGGGCGCTCGTCACCGACCGATGCGACCCGGTCGGTCGCAGGAACGGCTCCAGATGAGAGCCAGGTCGTCTCGATCGGCTGCGATGCCGTCGGCGTGGCGCTGATCGGCCGCGGATCGTCGGGTGGCACCTCGGCGGCGGCGATCGAACTGGCGGTGAGCAACGTCATCGTGGCGATGGTCAACGGGATGAGCAGCGTGCTGGGTCGGGACATGTGACGTCCTCCTCGGTAGTCGTTGCCCCTTCGAGAGCCACGCCGCGGCGCGATCTTGCAGAAACGGACGAAAACGAGCGATCGTCAGCGGCGTGGGGTCAGGCCATCTGCCTGACCGCGTGAGCGTCGGTTCGATCGACGTCGGTGATGAAGTGGGAGGCCGCTTCGAAGCGCCGATCAGCGTTCTCACAGAGCTCTCGTGCCCTGGCGACGTCGCCCGTTTCGGCTTCGATGCGCGCCAGTGCGTCGAGGGCGAAGACCTCGACGTGGGGGTGGTTGCTGCGCCGGGCGTCGTCGAGGATGGCGACGAGACGTTGCTCGGCGCCGGGACGTCCATCGGCTGCGTCGATCGCCGCGAGCAGGCAGTTGCCGAGCGCGGCCTGTTCGCCGCCCCCAGCGGTGCGATGCCATGCGGTTGCCGCTTCGAGGGCCGTGCGGGCTTCGGGCACTCGTCCGAGTGCCCGAAGGACTCGCCCGAGGTGAACCCGGGCGAGCGCCGCCAGGCGGACATCGCCGGTGGCCTCGGCCTTCTCGATGGCCAGTTCCAAGGTGGCCGAGCCAGCGTGGTGGTCCCCCGCCTGGCATTGCGCTCGTCCGAGGCTGGACAGCTGATACGCCTCGGTCTGCTGGAAGCCGAGACATCGCGAGGTTTGCGCGGCGCGACCGAGATGGACGACGGCATCGTCGAACCGGTGCTGGATGCGGGCGAGCTCGCCGAGGACGGCGTCCCGGCGTACCTGCAGCCACGGGTCGTCGACGGTTCGCAGGAAGTGCTGGACGTGATGGACGGCGTCGACGCTGCGCTCCTCGTCGTTGGCTGAGATCGCGGCTCGGGCGGCGAAGAGCCAGTTGGCGGCTTGATCCCACGGCCGGTCCAGTCCGGCGTAGAGGGCGTCTGTGCGATCGGTCAGCTCAAGGGCCTGGCGGAAGTCGCCGTCGTGCGACACGACGTAGGCGAGGTAGTAGCAACAGCGCGCCTGCACGTCGACGTCGTTGATCGTGTCGGCCAGGTCGGACGCCGCGGCGATGTGGTCGCGGGCGAGCTGGAGGCGACCGATCGAGGCTTCGATCCACCCGGCGAGCAGCAGGGCGTTGGCCCTGTCGCGGCCCGGGACGGTGTCGCCAGCCGCATCGAGCGCGGCGAGGATTCGTTGCGCGCCTCGGCTGTCGCCGAGGACGACCCAGGCCCAACCGAACCCGTTGACGAGGCTGAACGCGATGAGCGGGTCGTTGGCGATGCTCCAGGTCAACGCGGCGTCGATGTTGGCGCGCTCGGCCCGGGCAACGGAGAGATGCTCGGCTTGGCGACTGCTGCGCACACCCTGTGTGGAGGATCCCGCGGCGTCGGCGAACCATCCTGCGTGGGCGGCGAAGGCGCGCTCGGCCACCTTGGCGTCGGTCATCGCTTCGAGCGCGAAGGCGCGGATGCTGTCGAGCAGCCGGTAGCGGACGGTTGTCGGCGCACCTTCGTCATCGACGATCACCAGCGAACGGCTGGCGAGCCGGCCGACCACGTCGATCGCCGCAGTTGGCGGTACATCGAGTGCTTCGAGGACGGACTCGACCGCGGAGAGGGGTGCGCCGCCAGCGAAGGTGGCGAGGGCCCACAGGCCCCGTTGGTCGTCGGGGAACAGCAGGTCGTAGCTCCATCGGATCGTCGACTTGAGTGCTCGGCGGCGGTGCGGTCGGCGGCTGGTCGGGTCGCTCAGCACGTTGAACCGATCGTCGAGACGGCGGGTGATCTCCTCGATCGACAACGTCTTGGTTCGTGCTGCGGCGAGCTCGATCGCCAGCGGAAGACCATCGAGGGATCGGCACAACTCCTGCACCGAGGCGTCCGCCCCGTCCGAAGCGCGAAGCATCCGGCGCGCACTGGCTCGACGGCTGAACAGCGCGACGGCGTCGGAGAGGGCAAGGGGTGCGAGTTCGAACACGACCTCACCGTCGACGTCGAGTGGAACCTGGCTGGTGCACAGGATCCGCAACTCGGGAGCGGCGTCGAGCAGGCGAACAGCGAGCGCCGCGGCCGCGTCGACGACCTGTTCACAGTTGTCGAGGATGACCAACGAGGCACTGCACTTGAGGCGCTCGACGAGCGCCGCCTCGCCGCCCACGTCCAACGCAGCGACCAGCGTGTCGACCACGTCGTCTGCGGTCGCTGCGGTCTCGAGTCTTGCCAACCAGACGCCAACGGGCGCGACGCCGTCCGACGCGTTCAGCCTGCGGCCGGTCGCGATGGCGACTGCCGTCTTCCCGACGCCGCCCGGGCCGACGATCTCGACGAGACGCCCGCTGGCGAGCAGATCGGCGACCGCAGCGATGTCGGACTGGCGACCGACGAGCTCGACAGACATCGACGGCAGGTTCCCGGCCGGCCGATCCGGTCCCAGCCCGCGCCCCGTGGACGGCACGCCGAGTGACGGGTCATGGACCAGGATCTGGTGCTCGAGCAGCTGCAGGTGGCGTCCAGGGTCGAGGCCGAGCTCTTCGGCCAAGCTTTTCCTGACCCGCTGGTACGTCGCCAGCGCTTCGGCCTGGCGACCGTCGCGATACAGGGCGATCATCAGCAACGCCCAGAGGCCTTCGCGCACTGGATGCGCGCTGACGAGCGCTTCGAGCTCGCCGATCAGTTCCGCCGAGGAGCCGAGATCGAGGCGCGCCGCGAGCTGGTCTTCGACGAGAGCGAGGCGGACCTCCTCGAGGCGGGCACGGTGCGGGATGACCCAATCGCCGTCACCGGCGGCGGAGAGGACCTCACCCCGGAACATCGCCAGCGCCGTCGTGCTCGCCTCCAATGCGGCGGATGGGTCGCCGGCGCGTCGCAGCGCTGCGGCCTTCTCGGCCAGGCGCACCACCTCGTGCGCGTCGACGGCATTCGGGTCGACGTGCAACGTGTAGCCGGCACTCGTCCCCGTCACGAGCGCGGGGTCGCCCAATGCCCGGCGCAACCGTGACACCTTCGTCTGCAGCACGTTGCGCGCCGTGCCGGCGGCCTCGTCAGCCCAGAGATCTTCGATCAACCGCTCGGTGCGGACCATCACTCCGGCCTCGAGGGCGAGACGAACCAGCACTTCTGTCGTCTTGCCAGCACGAACGGCGATGCGCTCACCGTCGCGGTGCAGCTCGACCACATCGAGCACTGACACCGCGATCACTACCCGCAGGGTACGCCCGCGGCGTTTCGTGACAGCGCGGTGTCAGGGGTGCTGCGCACGATGCACCCATGACCGCCGAACCCGACGACGTGATCCATCAGCTGGTCGTGGGCGGCAACGCCGCCATGGCCGAGATCGTCGAGCGGGCCCGGACCAGTGACGACGTGACGACCATCGTGGCCGCTGCACTGTTCGCGCCCGTGCCGGGCGATCTGCTCGATCGGGCTGCCGATGTCGCTGAGTCAACGCGCGACCGCCAACTCGTCGCGATCGCCGTTGCTCACGTCACCGGCGACGCCGACCGTGTCGACGCCTTGGCTCGCGATCACCTCGTCGACCATCCCGACAGCGTCCTGGTCGCCTGGATCAGCGCCAACACCTCCTCGAACCCACCCATCCGGAAGGACCCGTCATGAGCCACACCACCACCGCCACCAGCTTCCGTTCAGCCATCCACCAGCACCCAGCACGCCGGTCGTTCCGACCGTGGTGGCCATGGATGCTCACCGCGCTCGCCGTTCCCGTGGCCGGCCTGATCGGCCATCTCGTCGCCGGACGGGTCGATTCGGTGTCGGCTGCCGCCCTCGGCGGAGCGGTGACCGGCGCCGGGCTCGGCGCTGCCCAGTGGGCGCTGCTGCGCCGCCGCGGCATCGGTGTCGGCTGGATTCCGGCGACCGCCGCCGGGCTCGCCGTGGGACTGGCCGTCGGAGCCCCAATCGTCTCCTATCGCACCGACATCACGTCCCTGGTGGTCATGGGTGCGGTGTCTGGGCTCGGCGTGGGCGTGGCCCAAGGCGCCATGCTCGGCAACGCCAAGCGCATGCTCGGGTGGAGCGCCGCGACCGCCGCTCTCTGGGCCGTCGGCTGGGCCACCACCACCGCCGGTGGCATCAGCGTCGATCAGCAGTTCGTCGTGTTCGGTGCCTATGGCGCCATCGCCTCCACCTTCCTGCAGAGCTTCATCATCGGCTCGTTCGTTCCGGCCAAGACGGTGCAGTCATGACCGCCGGGACACACGTCGTGTTCGGCACCGGGCCCGCAGGTCGCGCCGTCGCCGACGCCCTCGTCGACCGGGGCGTCCGAGTTCGGATGGTCAACCGCAGCGGGACGGCGACGATGGCTGGCGTCGAAACGGTCGGCGGTGACGCTGCCGACCTCGACTTCGCCAACGACGTGGCTGCCGACGCGGACACCGTGTACTTCTGCCTCAACGCCCCCAACTACCACCGCTGGGCCGAAGAGTTCCCGCCACTCCAGCGAGCCGTGCTCGGCGCCGCGAAGTCGGCGGACGCCAAGCTCGTCGTCCTCGACAACCTCTACCTGTACGGCCCGAGCCCCGGGCCACTGCGTGAGACCACCCCGGTCAACCCGACGAGCGCGAAGAGCCGCACCCGAGCCGCCATGTCCACCGAGCTGCTCGACGCTCATCAGCGCGGCCAAGTCCGGGTCGTCATCGGCCGCGCCTCGGACTTCGTCGGCCCCGGGGTGCGCGACTCGGCGCTCGGGCAGTTCGTGTTCCAACCGGCGCTCGCCGGCAAACGAGCCCAGACGATGGGACGACCCGACACGCTGCACACCTACAGCTACGTCCCCGACGTGGGTCGCAACCTCGTGCTCCTCGGCTCGCGCGACGAGGCCTACGGCCAGGTGTGGCACCTCCCGAACCCCGAGACCCGCACCACCCGCCAGATCATCCTCGACGTGTACGCCGCGGCCGGGGCACGCCGCCACGACGTCACCGCGCTCACGCGGCCGATGCTGCGCGCCTTCGGGCTGTTCAACCGCAACGTCCGCGAGCTGCTGCACACCTACTACCAGTTCGCTGCGCCGTTCATCGTCGACGACTGGGCGTTCCGCGACGCGTTCGGCGGCTCCACGACGAACTGGGACGACATCGTCGCCAGCACTGTCGACTGGTACCGCGCCCAAGCGACACGACCCGAGCTCGCCTCCCGTCTCGAACAGGCCACCGCCCTCGACGGAGTGACCTCATGATGTCAGTCGCCGTGCTGGACGGTCGCCGCTGCCGTGCGGTCGTCACGATCTGGTCCGTGCTGGTCATCCGCGGCGAACGCAACTGGTGGGCCGCCGCGCCGCTGCCCGAGGTGGACGGTGAGCCCGTCGGTGCGAGCTCTGGGACGATGCCCCGATGACCCCGCTCCCGAGCACGCCCGCGCTCGATGACCTCACCATCACGATGGTCGTCGACAACGCGACCGACACCCTCTCGAGCATCGGCCCAGGCATCCCGCAGCTTCCAGAGATGGCATACCTCCTCGGGCGCATTCCCCCCAGCGGCCAGCACGACGGTCACGACTGCGTCGTCACCTTCGACCACCTCTGCGTCGCCTGCCACGGCTTCTCCGCACTCGCCACGGCACGAAAGGAGGACCGCACGACGACCGTCCTCTTCGACGTCGGCCCCTACGGCGACGTCTGGCTCGCCAACGCCGAACGGCTGGCCGTCGACCTGTCGACCATCGACGTGCTGTTCCTCTCGCACTGGCACTGGGACCACTCCGGCGGCATCACCACCGTGGTCGCCGCCATCGCTCGCGCCCGCAGCAGTGCGGGTCGCCCACCGCTCGTCGTCGACGTGCACCCTGACCGGCCCGACCAGCGCGGGATCCTCACGCCACTCGACATCTTCGCCATGCTCCCGCCCGAACCAGCGCTCGCAGCCATCGAAGCGGCCGGCGGTCGCATCGTCACCCACGCCGACGTGCACCTCGTCGGCGATCTGTTCCTCGCCAGCGGCGACATCCCACGCCAGACCAGCTACGAGACCGGCCTTCCTGGCCACCACAGCTGGCGCGGCGACCAGGCGACCCCCGACCCAGGAATCCACGACGAGCGCTTCCTCGCCGCCAACGTGCGCGGCCGGGGAACGACGGTGCTCACCGCCTGCTCCCACGCCGGCGTCGTCAACGTCGGTCTCGAAGCCCGGCGGCTCCTCCCCGACCAACCCGTCGACCTCCTCCTCGGCGGCTACCACCTGGCAGGCGCAGCCGTCGAGGACCGCATCGCAAACACCGTGCACGACCTCGCCAACCTCGTCGCACCCCGGATCGTCGCACCAGGACACTGCACCGGCTGGCGAGCCGCCGCCGCACTCGTCGACGCGTTCAGCCCGACCCGGTGTGCACCAAGCGTCGTCGGCACCCGCTACCTGCTGACTGCCTCGTAGATCAACCCCCCTCAACCGACGGTGGCCGTCAGCGGTAGTCCAGCGGGAGGTCAGCGCGAAGGGGGACGCTGCGTGCATGAGCCGCCAACAACGACAAGTCGACCAGCTGCGAGCGTTGTGCGCCGCTGGTCACGTTGCCCGGGCGGTCGACCTGGCGTTCGAACACTTCGCCACCTTCGGGCGTGATGACCGTGTCATCGACCTGCTGACCCAAGCGGTCGACAACGTTGCGTGTACGGCCATCGGACGACGGCTCGACGAGCTGAGCACCAGCGTGCACGCCGGTCCGGGCACCGGAGCGCCGCCAGGTCGTTCGCCGTGACGGCGGTACGTTCACGCCATGCGCATCTCGCTGCTGGGCGAGCTCGAGGTGTTCGACGACGACGACCGGCCGGTGATCATCACGGGGGCCAAGCAGCGCGCCCTGCTGGCGATGCTGGCGCTGCAGCCAGGACACATGGTCCCTGCCGATCAACTGGTCGAGGGGCTGTGGGGCGAGAACCCGCCGCCGGCGGTCCGCAACGGCCTGCAAGGGCTCGTCTCCAAGCTGCGACGACTGCTTGGATCCGCCGACCTGATCGTCATGCGCGGCGGCGGCTATGCGCTCGACGTCCCACCGGATGCAGTGGACACGCACCACTTCGAGCGCCTGGTCACGCAGGGGCGCACCGCGGCGACGGGCGGCGACCTCGCTCGCGCCGTCGCCCTGCTCGGCGAGGCAGACGCGATGTGGCGCGGAGCGGCCCTCACCGAGTTCGCGTACGAGGAGTTCGCCGCGGGCGCGACGACCCGATTGTCGGAGCTGCGCCTTGCCGCGATCGAGGAACGGCTCGACGCCGAGCTCCAGCTCGGTCATCCGGGTGTCGTCACCGAGTTGGAGACGCTGGTCGCCCGCTCCCCGCTGCGCGAGCGGCTCCGCGGACTGCTGATGCTGGCGCTCTACCGCGCCGGGCGACAGGCCGAGGCGCTGCGCGTGTTCCGCGACGGCCGTCGCATCCTCAGCGAGGAACTGGGCCTCGACCCTGATCCAGCGCTCCAGCGGCTGGAAGCAGCCATCCTCAACCAAGATCCGTCGCTCAACGGACCAGGCAGCGAGCACGTCGCTGAACCGGCGCTGCCGCAGCGCTTCAGCGTTCCAGGCGCGCTGACGCCGCTGATCGGCCGCGACGCCCAGATGGACGAGCTGACCGCACTCGCCGGTCAACATCGCCTCCTCACCCTGGTCGGACCGGGAGGAGTCGGCAAGACCAGGCTGGCGCTCGAACTGGCCCAGACCACCGCAGCCGGGTTGGCCGACGGCGCCTGCCTCGTCGAGCTGGCGCCGGTCGGCGACCCGGCGGCGGTGCGCGGCGCGATCACCACTGCCATCGGCCTCACCGATCCCCGGCAACTGGTCGCGTGGATCGGAGACCGGGAGTTGCTCATCGTGCTCGACAACTGCGAGCACGTCATCGCCACCGCCGCCGAGGTCGCCGAACTGCTCTTGCGCCGCTGCCCGCGCCTCCGCGTGCTGGCGACGAGCCGCGAAGGCCTTCGCATCGGCGGCGAGGCCATCTGGACGGTGCCCCCACTCTCACCAGAGGACGCGACGACGCTGTTCGTGTCCCGAGCGGCAGCCGCCGGCGCACGACTCGACCTCACCGCCGAGCTCGCCGAGACGATCTCCGAGATCTGTGCCCGGCTCGACGGGCTGCCGCTGGCGATCGAGCTGGCCGCCGCCCGAGGGCGCACGTTCCCGCCCGATCAGATCCTGTCCCGTCTGAACGACCGATTCCGACTGCTCACCGGCGGATCACGCACGGCGCTGCCTCGCCAGCAGACCCTGCAGGCCGTCGTCGACTGGAGCTACGACCTGCTGTTCGACGACGAGCAACGGGTCTTCACGCGGCTGTCGGTGTTCCCCGGGGGCTGCGACCTGACCACCGCCCAAGCGGTCTGCGCCGACGACGAGCTCGGCGCCGTGGAGGTCGAGGACATCATCCAGGCCCTCGTCGACAAGTCGCTCGTCAACGCCACTGCCGGCGCCACCGAGGTTCGGTTCACGGAGCTGCAAACCCTGGCCCAGTACGGCCGCGCCAAGCTGGCCGAGCGCGGCGAAGCGGGCCCCGTCCGCGACACCATGGCGGCGTGCTTCGCCCGGCTGTGCGCCCGGTCCGCCGCCGCCTACATCGGTGACGAGCAGCGGCCATGGCTCATCACCATCGCCCAGGAACAGGACAACCTGCGCGCCGCGCTCGAGTGGGCGATCGCCACCGGCGATGCCGAAACGGCGTTGACGATCGCCGGAGGCGCCTGCTGGCCGCACTGGTTGGCCGGCACCGCGGTCGAGGCCAAGCGCTGGCTCGACGACGCGTTCGCCTGCACCGGCACCGTCCGCGACGTCACACGGGCGATGGCCCTGACGGGCCGGGCCCTGATCAACTTCCAACTCGGCATCGGCGAGGGTGTCGACGCCGACTTCGAGGCAGCACTCGCCGTGTTCCGTCGACACGGCGACCAGGCGCCGCTGGCGTTCACGCACTCCTTCTACGCCGAGGTCGCGGCGGCACGTGGTGACGTCGATGAAGCGCGCTGTCGCCGCCGCGATGCGCTGGCCTTCTACGAGTCGATTCCCGACGACCCGTTCGTCGTCGCAGCTCGCGCCTACTCGTCCGCCAAGCTGGCGGTGCTCAACGGTGACCTCGCCGCCGCCGAGCGCTGCTATCGGATGGCCACGGACGGGTTCGCCCGACTGGATCGGCCGATGATGCTCGCCATGTGCCTGAGCATGGTCGCCGACTTCGACGAACGGGCCGGCGACCACCACGTCGCGATCAACGCGTTGCGCGAGGCGATCGATCTCAACGACACGCTGGGACTGCGCGGGTTCAACGCCGCCCTGCTCGCACGGCTCGGCTGGGCCCTGCTGACCGCCGACGACCCGTCGGGCGCCGACGTCGCCTACCAGCGGGCGCTCGAGCTCGCCCGGCCCCTCGGCAACCGGCCCGTGATCTTCCTCGCCCTCACTGGGCTCGCGGTCGTCCGCCGCCTCGACGGCCAGGACCAAGCTGCAGCCGACACAGCCGTCGAAGCACTCGAGGTGCACCTCGCCGGGAGTCCGCGCCGCCTCGTCAATCGCGTCGATCCTCGAGCCGACCTGCTGACCGCGACGGCGGCGTGCTGCACGGTCCTCGGGTGCGTCGCCGCCGGCGCCGGCCGAGCCGAACAGGCCGCCCAGCTGCTCGGGCACGCCGCGCACCTGCGCGCCGAGGCCGGCGTTCCGGAGCCGCCGTTCCTCTCCGCCGACGTCACCCGAGCCACCGAAGCGGCCACCGTGCTCCTCGGGCGAGACGGGTTTGCAGCTGCGGCTCGGTCCGGTCACGACGGTCGACTGGGCGCTGACCTGGACTTCCAGGTCCAACGCTGACGCGCTGACTCGGCGCGTCGGTCGAGTGCAGCGCCGGTGCAGCGTGAGGTCAGCGGCGCTCCGCATGGTGGGGACACCTCACCGATCCCAAGGAGCGTCCACCCATGATCACCGTCACCGGACTCACCAAGCGCTACGGCCGCCGGGTCGCCGTCGACGACCTGTCGTTCGACGTCGCCGCCGGCCGCGTCACCGGTTTCGTCGGCCCGAACGGCGCCGGCAAGTCGACCACCATGCGGATGATGGTCGGGCTCACCCGCCCCGACCACGGTGATGTCCGCTACGACGACGTCAGCTACGACCAGCTGCGCCACCCGGCCCGAGTCGTCGGCGCGGTGCTCGATGCGCGCTGCATGCACCCCGGCCGCACGGCCCGCAACCACCTGCTGGCCGCCGCTGCGCTCAGCGACATCCCCTCCCAGCGGGTCGAGGAGGTCCTCGAACAGGTCGGGCTCGCCAGCGCCGCCGACCAGCGAGCAGGCGGCTTCTCGCTCGGCATGCGCCAACGCCTCGCGCTGGCCGGCGCCCTCCTCGGCGAACCAGAGGTGCTGTTGCTCGACGAGCCCTCCAACGGACTCGACCCAGACGGCATCCGCTGGCTGCGCAACTCGCTGCGCCGTTTCGCCGACCAGGGCGGCACGGTCTTCGTCTCCAGCCACTTGATCGCCGAGCTGGCGATGTTCGCCGACGACCTCGTCGTCCTCGGCGCCGGCACGCTCCTCGCCGCCGAGCCGGTGCACGCCACTCTCGCCCGCGGCGGATCCGCCGTCACCGTTCGCACACCCGACATGGCGAAGCTCGCCCGCCTGCTGACCGGCCACGGCATCGACGTCCAGATCGACGGCGACCGCCTCGCCGTCCACGGCGTTGACACGACCGCGGTGTCCCAGCTGGCGTT
The DNA here is from genome assembly GCA_963739975.1 of uncultured Acidimicrobiia bacterium. Lineage (GTDB taxonomy): Bacteria > Actinomycetota > Acidimicrobiia > Acidimicrobiales > Ilumatobacteraceae > JALZMG01. The sequence continues at coordinate 300,186 of CAVUCK010000005.1, read as the reverse complement.
CGAACACCGCATCCAGGTCACCGAGATCACCGAGTCCTCCCGGACCCTGGAGGAGATCCTCATCGACATGACCGGCGCCAGCGCCGAGTTCGCCGCCGCCTGACCCATCACCAACCTCGCTCACGAAGGACCCGCCCACCATGAACATCGTCACCGCCTCCACCCCGGCCCTCCACCTGACCGCTCCCAGCCGCACCCGCACCGGACGCGACGCGTTCACCGCCGTACCAGACGCCATCAAGAGCGAGTGGATCAAGCTCCGCTCCTTGCGCTCGACGCCAGTCATCCTCGCCGTCACGTTCGTCATCGGCGTCGCCCTGTCGTGGATCCTGGCGACGTTCGTCAAGACCGACCCGAACACCGACGAAGCCTTCACCATCAGTCAGACGTTCATCTTCTCGACATGGCTGACCACGATGCTGGCCTCGATCGTCGGCACGCTGATGTTCACCTCCGAGGTGCAACACGGCACCCTCCCGAACGCCGTCATGGCCCAGCCCGCCCGCTGGGTCATCGTCACCGCCAAGACGGTGGTGGCGTCCGGTTTCGGGCTGGTGATGGGCATCGTCGGCATGACGGCGGGATTCGCCGGCGCCGTGCTCGGCGGTCTCGACGCCGGCGACTCCTCAGGCGTCGCCGCCACCGTGCTGTGGGGCCTCTTCCTCACGTCGATGGCGTCGCTGTTCGGGCTCGGCGTCGGCATGATCCTCAAGCACGGCGCGATGGCCGTCTCGAGCGTGCTGATCTGGGCGCTGGTGCTCGAGAACCTGATCCGTGGCTTCGCCCCGCCGACCGTGTCCCGCTACCTGCCCTTCAGCGCCGCCGCCGGGCTGCTCGGCATCCGCCAGGCCGGTGACACCGACGAAACGGTCGCCGCCGCGCTGAGCCGAGTGCAGGACGCCGTCCTCTTCGGCGGCTACGTCGTCGCTGCGGTCGCCGTCGGAACAGTGCTCCTGTACCGGCGAGACCCCAGCTGACATCAGCTCCAGGACAACCAACTGGGTCCGCACCACACGGTGCGGGCCCAGTTGCGCGCTTCGGTACCGCCGTGCACCAGCGCGATGGGGTGCTCACGGCAGGGGCTCAACCTGGGGAGTCGATCAGCTCAGCGGTCGTGGGCGTCAAGGCGCTCGGCGTCGATCGTCGCCTGCGCTCGTCGTCGCTGGCGCTGATGGGGCCTTGACGGCAACACCGAGCGGTGGGCGCACGATCCACGTCACCACGAGGTCACTGCGCGCTGCCAGCATCTCGGCGTAGGCGACGGCGTCGTGCGCCCACGTCGGACCCGCGAACCGCTGCCACGCTTCACGCGGATCGCCGGTGAGCGCATCGACGAGCAGGAACCAGTTCGGCATCGTCAGAAGGCCACCGGGGCGCAGCAGGTCGACCATCGCTTCGAAGTGGGTCGGCGCCGCAGCGAACCACGCATCGTCGTGGATGGCGTCGACTGGACCAGCGAGGTTCGGGAGCACGTCGGCGACGCTGCCGATGACGAACTCGACCCGACCGTCGAAGCCCAGACGCGTGCACTCGAGACGGGCTCGCTCGATGTGTGTGGGGTCGGAATCGATGCCAATGATCGTCGCGTCAGGTCCGCTGGCGTCGGCCAGCCAGAACGTCGAGTAACCGAGGCCGCATCCAAGGTCGACGATGATGTTGGGCGCGCGGCACGCACGAACAACGCTGCGAGCTGCATCACCGCCGGACCGGCGGGGAACAATCCGCAATCGTGGTCACGCTGATGTCGGCGGGCCAGCTCGAGTACGTCGGCGAATCGGTCACCACCGCCGAGCTCGACCAGCCGCTGCTGGACATCGTCCACCGTCACACACTGCACCACGACGACCGGGCGATCATGCCTTGGTCAGGTTGATGCCCGCAGGCGGGCGTCGACCGGCCGGACCGACGGGCCTGGGACGGGCGATCCGCACGACGCGACGCGTTCCCTCGGCTCGACAACACTGACCTCGTGGATCGAGGTGGATGGCCGGCCGACTGGGACGCCCGCAAAGCCGGAATCGGGTGTCCGCTGTGCGCGTCGCTCGGCAGCGACACCGCCGACGATCATGCGCTCCTCGTCGCCACGCTGCCGTCGACGGAGGTTCGCCTCGAACGTCGCAGCCGCCTGCCGGGATACTGCATCGTGATCTGGCGGCACGGTCACGTCGCCGAGCCCACCGAGTTGTCCCCGCTGGCTGCGAGCGGGTACTGGTCCGATGTGGTCGAGGTGAGTCGGGCGATCGAGCTGGAGTTCCAGCCGGTGAAGATGAACTTGCTCACCCTGGGCAACTGGGTCCCCCACCTCCACACCCACGTGGTCCCTCGCTTCGAGAACGACCCTGCGCCCGGCGGACCGATCACCTGGGCTGACATCTTCGACGACGAGCCGACGCCACCGTCGAGCCTTCGCCAGCAGGCCCAACGTCTGGCCGAACGGCTGTCGTCTGCCGGCGCGACGACTGCAGCGCAACCCCCCAGCGCCTGACCAAGCTCGCCAACGAAGCCGCCGTCTCGCGCGTCGTGCGACGCAGCTCGTGAACGGGACGACCCGCCGCATGCTGTGATCGGGCTCGGCTCGCCAACGATGACGCCGCCGATGGCGTCAGCGGCCTCTGCGATCGGCCTGCTCGAGAACGTGGGCGGCGATGTTCAAGTTCGTCGACGCGTCAAGATGCCCGAGGCGGTCGGCGACCGTGCGCAAGCGACCCCGAGACTGGAAAGAGACCCTCCGAAGAGGGCCTCTGACCTGGGATTTCTTCGCAGCCCGTACGGGATTCGAACCCGTGCCGCCACCTTGACGGTTCGGTATTGCGAAGACGACGACGCTGCGCCGAATTGGCCCCCGGCGTAGCTCTTGCTGCGGTTCGACGTGGCGCCCTGACGGTGTACCGAACACCGGGCGGCCTACGGACCCGACCGGCACGGTAGGTGTCCCCCGCTGCTCGCTCGACCCGCCGAGCCCGACTCGCGAGGAAACCGGAGCTGCAGGAGCGTCTCAAGAAGTGCACCTCACAATTGCGGTGGAGACGTTCGTCCAGGCAGTGCCAACCCGTTCATCCATGCCGAGTCACCCCAGCTCAGAGGCGGCTGCAGCGTCGGCAGTGGTGGCGCCGAGCGGTGATGCAGGTGGCAAGCAGTAGCAAGTGAGTAGCACGACCACCCCAGTCAACAACCGATCGACCCGCCAAACCGGTGCTGACCTGGGGTTTCTTAGCAGCCCGTACGGGATTCGAACCCGTGCCGCCACCTTGAGAGGGTGGTGTCCTAGGCCTCTAGACGAACGGGCCAAGCAGCGGAGGGAGGCTAGCAGCGCCGCCGGACCGCCTGGCTGGGGAGAGAGGAATCGAACCCCTAATAACAGAACCAGAATCTGCTGTGTTGCCTGTTACACCACTCCCCACTGGAGCGGTCGTGCAGTGTAGCGGCGGGCTCGCGACGGCCGGCTGGCCCGCATCGGAGGGTTTGGCGCACCCCGTCCGGGCTGGAAACCCTCGGGTGCGCTGAAACCCTCGGATGGTCGGGTCAGAGGTCGTCGAAGCCGATGAGGCGGCCGAGGGCGACACCGGCGGCCTCCTGGAGGTGGCGCTGGAACGACTCGCCACCGTCGACGACGCTGTACGGGGTCGGTGACGTCCACGCCTGCAGGCCGACGTCCTCGGCGATGATTCGACTCCGCAGCGAGTGGTACGGGTCGGTCACGATGAGGACCTCGTCGAGCCCCCGCTCCCCCAGCAGGTCGCTGACGCCCTGCAACGACTCGTACGTGTCGGCGCCATCGCCCTCCAGCACGATCGCCTCGGCGGGGACCCCCCGTTCGACCAGGTAGGCGGCCGACGCCTCGGCCTCGGTGAACCGGTCCTCGGGCTGCTTGCCGCCCGTCACGACGATCAGCGGGGCCAGGTCCTTGGCCCACAGGTCGACGACGTGGTCGAGTCGTGCAGCGAGCACCGGCGACGGGTCACCGTCGTACTGGGCGGCGCCCATCACCACGATGGCGTCCACGGGTCGGGCACCGTCACCGCGCCCGGTCGACCAGACCTGGTACAGGCTGATCAGGTAGTAACCGGCGAGCAGCCCGACGACCAGCAGGACCCCGACGGCGATGCGCCGCCCGACGCTCCACCGGCGGCGGTGACGACGTGCCCCGCGGCGATGCACAGGCCGCGGTCGGACGATGCCGACGGGCGTGTCGTCGCGCCGGGTCGACGAGCCTGTGTCGAGGGTCATCCGGCGGCCTTCAGGGCCGTCCGCAGCCGATCGAGGGTCCGCTCCCGGCCGATCAACTCCAGCGACTCGTACAGCGGCGGCCCGACGCTGCGGCCCGTGACGGCGACGCGCACCGGCGCTTGTGCCTTGCCCGGCTTGACCCCGAAGCGCTCGCCGACCCGCTCTACCAGCTGCTTCAGGGTCGCCGCTTCCCACTCGGCGGACATGAGCTCGTCAGTGACCTGACCGAGCAACGGGGCCGCCCACTCGGGCGCCATGGCCTTCGTCTGCGCCGCGTCGTCGATCTGCGGGTCGTCGAACAGGAAGTCGACGTAGCCAGGGATCTCGCTGAGCACCTTGACCCGCTCCTGCACCAGCGGCGCGATGGCCCGGTACACGTCGCGATCCCATCCAGCCTCGAGCCACGGCTCGCTGGCGGCAACGAACGAGTCGATGGACAGCGCCCGGATGTAGTCCCCGTTGAACGCTCGCAGCTTCGTGATGTCGAAGAACGCCGGCGAGTGCGTGACGTCCTCCAGCCGGAACTCCTCCTCGATCACCGACCACGGCACGATCTCGGACTCGCCGCGCGGCGCCCACCCCAACGTCATCAGGTAGTTGACCATTGCATCGGCCAGGTAGCCCTCGTTGCGGTAGTCCTCCAGTGCCACCTTGTCTCGCCGCTTGGAGAGCTTCTTGCGCGCCTCGTTGACCAGCACCGGCACATGGGCCCACACGGGCGGCTCGTGGCCGAGCGCCTGCCACAGCAGCTGCTGCTTCGGCGTGTTGGGCAGGTGCTCCTCGCCGCGCACCACGTGGGTGATGCCGGTGGTGATGTCGTCGACGGCGTTGGCCAGGACGAACAGTGGCGTGCCGTTGCCCCGCAGCAGCACGAAGTCCTCCAGCGCGTCGTGCTCGAACGTCACGGCGCCGCGGATCACGTCGTGGACCACCGTCGCCCCGCCGTCGGGCACCCGGAAGCGCAGCACGCGGCCGGGACCCGGGCCGAGGCCCCGGTCGCGGGAGTAGCCGTCGTAGCCGGGCCGGCCCGACGCCTTGGCCCGCTCTTGGACCTGCTCGCCGGTGAGGTCGCAGTAGTAGGCCCGCCCCTCGGCGAACAGCCGCTCGGCCGCCGCCACGTGGGCGGCGGCGTCGGCGCTCTGGAAGTACGGGCCCTCGAACGTCGGATCGTCGGGGCTGATCCCGAGCCAGGCCAGGGCGTCGATGATGCCCTGCGTCCACTCGGGCCGACCACGTGCCTCGTCGGTGTCCTCGATGCGCAGCACGAACCGCCCGCTCGATTGCCGCGCCAGCGCCCAGTTGAACAACGCGGTGCGCGCCCCACCGACGTGGAAGAACCCCGTCGGCGACGGAGCGATCCGAAAGCGCGGTGACATCCTCGATGACGCTACTGGGGGACCTCCCAGGGCGACCGGCACGGCATTCCATGGCGCGATCGCCGCCAGATATGGCGGCGATCCTTGCTCAGAATCGGATCAGCGGGCCAGATTTCTCAACTGGCGGAGGGCGACGGACAACGTGGTCAGGTCGTAGCCCTCGGCGCGGCGGATCTCGGTGAACATCGCGCCGGCCCGGGCCACTGCCCGCTGGTTGAGCTCGAGCCAGCGGTCGACGTCGCCGTCGGTGGTCTCGACGATGACCGCCGTCAGCTCGGCCAGTGCCGTCAGCAGATCGTCCCGCAGCGCCGATCGGGCCTGGGTCTGCCAGCGGTCCGAACGCGGGAGCGTGCCGATGCCGTCCCACAGCCACGACAGGTCCAGCCGGTCGAACACCCCCCACTGGACGCGGGCCACGTCGACGACATCGCGTCCGTGGGCGTCGGCGACCTCGACCGAGTCGAACCCGGTGTGCAGCAGCGGCCACACGCCGGCTCGCTCCGCCAACCCCTCGGGCACGCCGGCGGCCAACCGTGACGCCTCCCCCGAGTGGACGGCGGCCTGCATCCGCCCGACCAGCATCGGCCCGAGCTCCGTGGCGAGCCGGGAGATCCCCGGCCGGAACTTGGCCACCGCGGCGGCGATGTCGATCGGAGGGCGGCGGTGGCGCAGCAGCCACAGCACGGCCCGCTCGACCATCCGGCGGGCGTCGAGGAACAGCTCGAGCTGCACGTCGATGGCGATGTCGTCGAGCTCGTCGATCTCGGCCCACAACCCGCTGAAGTCGAAGATCTGGCGCGCTGCCACCCATGCCCTGGTGACCTCGACCACGGACGCACCGGTGTCCTCCGTGACCCGGTGGTCGAACGAGATCCCCGACTGGTTGACCATCTGGTTGACGACGCGGGTGGCGATGATCTGGCGCCGCAGCGGGTGGCGCCGGATCTGCTCGGCGTAGCGCTCCTGCAGCGCCGTCGGGAAGTACGCCACGAGGTCGTCCTCCAGCACCTCGACGTCCGGCAGGTCGGAGCGGTTCACCTCGGCGACGTTGGCGTTCTTCGTGTAGGCGATGAGCACGGCGAACTCAGGCGACGTCAGGCCGTTGCCCGCTGCCTGGCGTTCGGCCAACTGCTTGTCCGACGGCAGGAACTCGAGGTCCCGGTCCATCCAGCCCTCGTTCTGCAGGACCTCGATGTACCGGGCGTGCACGTTGACCATCGGCAGGGCCTGCCGCCTGGCGATCAGCAGCGCCAGCGTCTGGGCCTTGTTGTTGTCGAGGACGAGCTGGGCGACCTCGTCGGTCATCGACCCGAGCAGGTCGTTGCGCTGCTTCGTCGTCAGCTCGCCGTTGGCGACGACGGCGTCGAGCAGGATCTTGATGTTGACCTCGTGATCGCTGCAGTCGACGCCGGCCGAGTTGTCGATGGCGTCGGTGTTGACCAGCCCGCCGGCCAGCGCGTACTCGACCCGGCCGAGCTGGGTCAGCCCCAGGTTGCCGCCCTCGGCCACGATGCGCGCCCGCAGGTCCTTGCCGTTGACGCGCACGCCGTCGTTGGCCCGGTCCCCGACGTCGGCGTTGGTCTCGAGCCCCGACTTGATGTACGTCCCGATGCCGCCGTTCCACAGCAGGTCGACCGGCGCCGTGAGCACCGCCGACACCAGCTCGTTCGGCGTCAGCGGCCGGTCCGGCGCGCCGAGCACGGCGCGCGCTTCGGCGCTGAGCGTGATCGATTTCTGGGTGCGCGGGAAGACACCACCACCGGCCGAGATCAGGGCCGGGTCGTAGTCGGCCCAACTCGATCGCGGGACCTCGAACAGTCGCTGGCGCTCGGCGAACGCGACCTCCGGGTCGGGGTTCGGATCGATGAACACGTGGCGGTGGTCGAACGCCGCCACGAGCCTGAGGTGGCGCGACCGCAGCATGCCGTTGCCGAAGACATCGCCCGACATGTCGCCGATGCCGACCACCGTGAGGGCGTCGGTGTTGGCGTCCTTGCCCAGCCCCCGGGCGTGCCGGCGAACGCTCTCCCAGGCGCCGCGGGCCGTGATCCCCATCGCCTTGTGGTCGTAGCCAGCGCTGCCGCCCGAGGCGAACGCGTCGCCGAGCCAGAACCGGTACTCGGCCGAGATCTCGTTGGCCACGTCGCTGAACGTGGCCGTGCCCTTGTCGGCAGCGACCACGAAGTAGGTGTCGTCGCCATCGTGGACCACGGTGTCCGGCGGGTGGGCGACGACGTTCTCCTGCTCGCCGACGAGGTTGTCGGTGAGGTCGAGCAACCCGCGGATGAAGAGCCGGTAGCACTCGACGACCTCGGTCCGCACCCCATCGGTGTCGGCTGGTGGCCGTTTGACCACGAATCCGCCCTTGGCCCCGGTCGGCACGATCACGGCGTTCTTGACCATCTGCGCCTTCATCAGCCCGAGGACCTCGGTCCGGAAGTCCTCTCGCCGGTCGCTCCACCGCAGCCCGCCGCGGGCGACTGCGCCGCCGCGCAGGTGGACGCCCTCGACCCGTGGTCCGCAGACCCAGATCTCGTGGCGCGGTCGGGGCAGCGGCAGCTCGGCGATCGCCCGGGGGTCGAGCTTGCAGGCGACGGCCGGCCGGTCCCGGTAGTAGTTCGTGCGAACCGTGGCGTCGATCAGCTGGAGGAACATCCGGCAGATGCGATCGTCGTCGAGGCTGGGGATGGCATCGAGCGTGGCGAGCACGCGCTCGCGCACCGCCCGCTGCGAGGCATCGCGCTCGTCCCCCGACGGCCGGTGCGGGTCGAAGCGGGCGTGGAACAGCGCCATCAGATCTCCGACGAGCGCGGGGTGCGAGTGCAGCGTCGTCTCGATGTACGACTGGCTGAAGGCGAAGCCGATCTGGCGCAGGTACTTGCCGTAGGCCCGCACGACGGCGACCTCGCGGGCCGTCAGGCCGGCCGCCAGCACGAGGCGGTTGAAGCCGTCGCTCTCGAGCTCGCCGGAGATCACTGACTCGAAGCCGGCCTGGAGGTCGGACCACCGGCGGGGGTCGATCTCCACGCCGGCCGGCGCCCGCACGCCGATGTCGTACAGGTAGACCCGCTGGTCGCCGGCCCGGAACAGGTAGGACTGCTCGTCGAGCGCCTGCAGGCCGAGGTGGTCGAGCAGCGGGAGGAGCTCGGAGAGCGCCGCCGGGCTGCCGCGGCGGAAGATCCGGAAGCGCCACTCACGTTCCGGCGCGTCGATGTCGTGGGCGACGGCCGTCGCCATCTCGCGTTCGCCCGCCATCAGCGCACCGATGCGCCGGACGTCGCCGGTGGCCCGCCCGGGGGGCACGGCCGCCCGGTACGCCGCCGGCGCGTGGGCGCCGATGCGGTCGTAGAGCACCCGCCCGGGCGCCTCGCCGACCTCGTTCACCAGCGCCTCGCGCAGCCGGTCGGACCACGACGTCGACAGCTCGTCGACGATCCGTTCGAGGACGTCGGGATCGGCGACGCTGGCGCCATCTGGCCGGCGCACGCTCACTGCGATGCGGGCCAGCGAGCTGGCGGCCACGAACGACTCGAACGTCCGCTGCTCGGCGCCGTAGGCCTCGGCCACCACGTCGGCGATCCGCTCGGGCAGCTCGGCAGTGAAACGGCTGCGCGGCAGGTAGACGAGCACGGTGACCCAGCGTCCGACGGGCTCGGGCACCTCGAAGACCCGCACCAGCTGGCGCTCCTGGAGCCCGACGATGTCGGCGACGAGCCGGGCGACGGTGACCGGGTCCTGCTCCAAGACGAGGTTGCGGGGAAGGTTCTCGAGCACGGTGCGCGTCGCCCGGCCGAGGTGGGAGTGCATCGTGTGCTCGTCGAGGCCCAGCGCGGACAGCGCCGCCGGGCCGAACCCGGGGATGTCGGCCACGCTGACGCGGTAGGCGTTCGTCGCCAGGAGACCGATGAACCTGGTCTGGCGATCGCCGGGTCCGGCGACGCGCACGACCGTCTGGCGCTCGTCGCGGAAGACGTTGGAGGTGTCGTCGGTCCGGGCGATGACGACCGGGCGATCGCCCGGCATCGGCCGCGGGGCGGCCGCCCGCCGATCGTCGCGGGCCAGACCGAGCTCGCTGCCGGGCCGCAGGGTCAGCCCGCCGTCCGCCGCCAGGTCGTACTCGACCGAACCGAGGAAGACGAAGTTGCCGCCGGCGAGCCAGGACAGGATCGGGTCGGCAGCCGCCAGGTCGAGCATCCGCTGACGCATCGCCTCGAAGTCGCCGACGGCGCGCCGGACGTCCTCGATGGCGGTCAGGACGTCGGCCTGGACCCGCTCGGCGGCGGCACTGTCCATGCGGTCGATCTCGATCTGGGTCCAGGCCTCGATCGGTCCGCTCGCCTCGCCGACGGAGTGCACGTCGACCAGGCGGTGCGCCTCGTCGCGCCGCACGATCAGCATCGGGTGGACGAGCAGGTGGATGCCGAGCCCGTGGCGGTCGAGGACCATGCGGATGGTGTCGACGAGGAACGGCATGTCGTCGGTGACGACGAGAGCGACGGAGTGGGGTGAGTGCCACCCGTCGCGCTCCCGATCAGGGGACATGACGCGGACGACGGCATGTCCCGGAGCCCTGGTCCGGCCGAGGGCCAGGTGGGCGACGGCGACGGCGTAGAGGTCCTCGAGCTTGCGGTCGTCGACGTCGCCCTCGGGCAGCTCCGAGTAGTAGCGGGGCAGGAACCGCACCAGCAGCTCGTCGTCGGGCTGGCGGAGGGACGCCAGCTCGCCGAGCCGGCCGAGGGCCTCGGCCACGCCGTGCCCAGCCGTTGGATGGAGCTGCATCACGACCTCCCGATCCGACGTCGTTGTCGGTCCTCCCTGCGGCGCGGACTGTAGTGGCCGTCCCCGGGCTGCGACTCACGGCCGGATCGCGCCGGCCTCGTAGCCTGGTGGCCGATGCAACGCCAGGACGAGCTGCACCACGGGCACCGTTCGGTCGCCGGCGGCGCAGCGCGGGCGGCGGTGTTCGGGGTCAGCGACGGCCTGGTGTCCAACGTGTCGCTGATCATCGGTTTCGCCGGCGGCGGGGCCGGCTCGTCGATCGTGCGGCTGGCCGGGTTGGCGGGCGCAGTCGCCGGCGGGATCAGCATGGCGGCCGGCGAGTGGGTCAGCGTGTCGGCGCAGAACGAGCTGATCGAGCGAGAGCTGGAGATCGAGCGCCGCGAGCTGAAGCTGCACCCGTTGGCCGAGACCGAGGAGCTGGCGGCCATGTACGAGGCCGACGGTATGGAGCCGGACCGGGCCAAGCAGGCCGCCGCCGACGTGATGCGCTTGCCGGCGGAGGCGCTGGCCGTCCATGCCCGGGCCGAGCTCGGCGTCGACCCGGGGAGGTTGCCGTCGCCGATGGCCGCCGCGGCGTCCTCGCTGGTGTGCTTCCTGTTCGGCGCACTGCTGCCCGTGGTCCCGTGGCTGTTCGACGTGTCCGGCACTGCACCGACGATCAGCTCGCTGGCGATCGCCACCGTCGCCGCCGCGTTCGTCGGGGCGATCATCGGCCGCTCGGCCGCCCGCTCGGTCCCCCGATCGGCGATCCGCCAGGTGCTGATCGTGCTCGGCGCCTGCGCCGTGACCTACGCCGTCGGCCAGGTCATCGGCATCAACGTCTCGTAGTAGGGCCGCGCCGACCAGCCTGTGCTTGGGGCCCTTACGGTTCGGCCCCCGCCGCAGTGAGCACTCCACCACAGGCCGGCCTTGACCGGCCCAGGCCGAGGAGCGGAGTCTTCGGAGCGATCGAGGCCATCTGGCATAGAAGCCGTCGCGGAGGTTGATGCGGTGCTCGACCCAGACCTTCATGCAGGCGAGCATGCCGGTCCAGCCCTCGCAGTTGTCGAACGCCGCCGCCCGGCCCTCGTCGGTGTCGCGCCAGCCCTCCTCGGCGATCGTGACGAGCGTGCGCCCGTCGTCGAGCGGCTCGAAGGTCATCGTCACGGTCGTGTCGTACGACGAACCGTGCTGGGTGTCGTCGTTGGCCGCCCAGTGCAGGACGATCCGCCGGTTCGGGTCGACGTCCACGACGTGGACGGGGAAGGCGCCAGGGAAGTCGGCGAAGTCCCACGTGACCGTGGCGCCGGTCTCGAGGCGTCCCTTGGCGCCGCCGGTCGTGAAGTAGCTGGAGAGCTGATCGGGGTCGGCGACGGCCTCGAAGACCTGCTCGACCGGTCGGGCGATGCGGCCGGCGATCTGGAACCGCAGGGTGGTGCTGATCTGATCGGCTGTCATGTTGTAAACTTATAACATGACAGCGGAGGATGCAACGGTGTCCGCCGATGACGCCGTCTTCAAGGCGCTCGGCAACCCGACACGGCGCCAGCTCCTCGACCGCCTGAAGGACCACCCGCGCACGACCGGCGATCTCTGCGACGGCCTTCGCGAGCTGGACCGCTGCACCGTGATGCAGCACCTCCGCGTGCTCGAGGACGCCGGGCTGGTCATCCCGGTGCGGCGCGGGCGGGAACGCTGGAACCACCTCGACCCGTTGCCGATCAAGCGCATCCACGACCGCTGGATCGGCGCGTACGCGGCATCTGCCGTCGATCGCCTGGCCACCCTCAAGACCGAGCTCGAGGCGCGAGGCTAGGTCCGCAGCCTTCGGCGGAGCTCGAGCGCCCGCTCGGCGGCTGCGTCCGGCGTGGCGCCGAGGACGGTCAGGTGGCCCATCTTGCGGCCGGGGCGGGGCTCGGCCTTCCCGTAGAGGTGCAAGCGGGCCGCCGGCTCGGCGAGGGCGGCGGACCAGTCGGGTTCGCCGCCGGACCAGAGGTCGCCCAGCACGTTGACCATCGCCGCCGCCGGGACGGTCATGGTCGTCGCCGCCAAGCCCGCACCGCAGACGGCGCGCACCTGCTGGTCGAACTGGCTGGAAGCGGCGCCGTCGAGGGTCCAGTGCCCGCTGTTGTGCGGCCGCGGCGCCAGCTCGTTGACGAGCAGGCGGCCGTCGCTGACGAACAGCTCGACGGCCAGGACGCCGACGTAGTCGAGGGCGGCGGCGATGGTCGACGCCAGCTCGACGGCCTCGTCGGCCAGCGACGGCTCGATGCGGGCCGGCACGACGGTGAGGTCGAGGATGCCGTCGACGTGGCGGTTCTCGGCCACCGGGAAGCTCGCCCGGCGACCGTCGGCCGTGCGGGCCAGGACGACGCTCAACTCTGCGTCGAGCGGTATCCGCTGCTCGAGCACGCAGGGCACGCCCGCGAGCTCGTCCCACGCCAGGCCGACGTCGTCGGGCCCGTCGACCGTGCGCTGGCCCTTGCCGTCGTAGCCCATCCGGGCGGTCTTGAGGATCGCCGGGTAGCCGACACCGTTCGGTGCGGCCGCCGCTTCGACGACGGCGAACCGTGCCGTCGGCACGCCGAGGCCGGCGAGGAACTGCTTCTCGACCCGGCGGTCCTGGGCGATGGCGACGGCTTGCGCCGACGGCGCGACGACCACGTCGGCGGCCAGCCGGGCGAGGGCGTCAGCGGGCGGGTTCTCGAACTCCGTGGTGACCACGGCGCACGTCCCCGCCAGGTGGTCGAGCGCTCCCGGGTCGTCGTACGGAGCGACGAGGTGCTCGTCGGCGACCCGCCCGGCTGGCGCCGCCGGGTCGGGGTCGAGCACGACCGTCCGGTAGCCCGACAACCGGGCGGCGCCGACGGTGTAGCGCCCGAGCTGCCCACCGCCGAGCACGCCGATCGTGGCCGGCGGGACGATCATCCGGGCGGGAGGGTCGCGCCGGCGGCGAGGTCGTGGCGGCGGGCCCGGTCGGCGACCATCGCGGCGTGCAGCTCGGTGTCATCGGCGGCGAGCAGCTCGACGGCGAACAATGCGGCGTTCGTGGCGCCGGCCTCACCGATGGCGAACGTGGCGACCGGGACACCAGCAGGCATCTGCACGATCGACAGCAACGAATCCTGCCCGTTGAGGTGGCGCGACGGGACGGGCACGCCGAGCACGGGCACCGTCGTCTTGGCGGCCAGCATCCCGGGCAGGTGAGCGGCGCCGCCAGCGCCGGCGATGATCGCCCGCAGCCCTCGCTCGGCCGCCGCCTCGGCGAAAGCGAACATCTCGTCGGGCATCCGGTGGGCGCTGATCACCCGGGCTTCGTGCGCCACCCGGAACTGCTCGAGCACCGCCACCGCCGCCCCCATCGTCGACCAGTCGCTGGCCGAACCCATCACGACGGCGACCCGTGGTGGCGACATCTAGACGTCCGTTCGCTCGCTTGACTTCGGCGTTGCCACCGGAGTCTGGCCCGGACGCTCGCTCACAACTAGACGTCTGTTCGCTCGCTTGACTTCGGCGTTGCCACCGGAGTCTGGCCCGGACGCTCGCTCACAACTAGACGTCCGTTCGCTCGCTTGACTTCGGCGTTGCCACCGGAGTCTGGCCCGGACGCTCGCTCACAACTAGACGTCCGTTCGCTCGCTTGACTTCGGCGTTGCCACCGGAGTCTGGCCCGGACGCTCGCTCACAACTAGACGTCCGTTCGCTCGCTTGACTTCGGCGTTGCCACCGGAGTCTGGCCCGGACGCTCGCTCACAACTACAGCCCGAACGACCGCTGGCGCACCGGCGTGATGCGCAGCACGACGCGCTCGCTCTGGATCGGCGCCTGGTAGTCGTGACCGAGGTATCGCTGGGACAGCTGGTCGATGTGCTCGCGGGCGCCGTCGCCGCGCACCTCGCCGGTCACCCGCCCGCGCACCTCGGCGTAGCGGTAAGCGTTGTCGGCGTCCCAGATCGTGACCGTCACGTCTGGCTCGAACTGCGTCGCCTTGTACTTGGCCCGATGGATCTCGGTGTTGATCAACAGCTCGTCGTCGTTGGCGTCGACCCACATCACGTGGCTGAGGAGCTGGCCGTTCGGCAGGCGCATGGCGATCGTGGCGAAGTTCTTGCCGTTCGAGGCGAGCTCACGGATGGCCGGTTCGAGCATCTCGACAACCTACGGCCTGGTCACCTCGGTCTGGCTCGTCACATCTCCGGCACGTGGACCCGCTCCTCGGCGCGGTCCAGCGCGTCGGCCAGTGCGTCCACCGTCCACGCCGGCCGACGGTCGAGGACGGTCTCGTGGGGGTGCGTCCACAGGCCGAGCTTGCGGCCGTTGAACGTGACGATCTGGCTGCGCAAGTGGGCGGCCCGGTCGCTGCAGAGGTGCACGACGATCGGGGCCACGGTCTCGGGGGTGCCGAACCCGAGGTCGGCCGGCTCCGGCACCGGGCGGCCCGCCTCCTCGGCGCGCTTCGCCGCTCCGGCGAAGACGATCTCGGTCATGTCCGTCTGGGCGATCGGCCACAGGGCGTTCACACGGATGCCGTAGCGCTTCAGCTCGACGTCCCAGGCGTACATCATCCCGAGGACGCCGGCCTTGGACGCGGCGTAGTTGGTCTGCCCGACGGACCCGACCATCGCCGACCCGGAGATGACCTGCAGCAGCAGTCCACCGGTCTCCTTCATGGCCCGAGCGGCGTGGCGACTGACCGACCAGGTGCCGCGCAGGTTCACGGCGACGACCGCATCGAACTCCTCCGGGCTCATGTTCATCAGCGTCCGGTCGCGCACGATCCCGGCGTTGTTCACGACGGCGTCGATCCCCCCGTGCTCGTCGACGCACGTCTGCACCAGCCGGGCAGCTACGTCGTCGTCGGCCACGGAGCCGGGGACACCGACGGCCGTGCCGCCGCCCTGGCGGATGCCCTCGACGACCTCGTCGACCAGATCGGCGTTGGTGCCGTTGACGATCACCGCCGCGCCGGACGCGGCGAGGGCCTCGGCGAAGCCGCGCCCGAGCCCGCGCGTCGACCCGGTGACCACGATGCGCTTGCCGTCGAGGAGCTGCACGGCGGGCGAATGTAGGTGGTGGCGACCACAATGGGCCGATGCAGCAGCGCAACGTGCTCGGCGACGAGCTGATCCCCTGCTCGCTCGACCCGCTGACGGGCTACTACCGCACCGGGTGCTGCGAGAACCGGGGCGACGATCCGGGCATGCACGTCGTGTGCTGCCGGGTCACCGCCGAGTTCCTGGAGTTCTCGGTCAGCCGGGGCAACGACCTCGTCACGCCGATGCCGCAGTACGGGTTCCCGGGGCTGCGCGATGGCGACCAGTGGTGCGTGTGCGCAGCCCGCTGGGCCGAGGCGCTGGAGGCCGGGATGGCCTGCCCGGTCGTGCTCGACGGCACCCACCTCTCAGCACTGGAGTTCGTCGACCTGGGCGACCTCAAGGCCCACGCCGTGACCGCCACCTGACGTTTACGTCCGGATTCTGGTTACCGGGGTAACCAGAATCCGGACGTAAACGGAGATCGTCAGCGGCCGAGGAGCTGGCGCCACTCGGCCGGGTAGCGGCGGGCGACGTCGGCGGGGGTCGCCCGCAGGGTCGCCTCGGGCGTGGAGTCGGCGAGGTCGCGCAGCAGGTCGTAGTGGTGCAGCGTGTCGGCGACGCCGCTGAAGGCCTGGCGCCGGAGGGCGACGAGCTCGTCGGGCGGGCTGGCGTCGAACCAACCCCAGATCGTGAACGCGATGCGCAGGTCGTGGATCACCGGCGCCCGTCCGAACATCGACGCCCGACGCATGGCGATGGAGTTGCCGCCGGCAACGGCGTCGTCCAGGGACTCGTGGGGCTGGGCCACCAGCTCCGGCCGCAGTCGGCTGGCCAGCAGCAGCGCATAGCCCTGGTCCGGGCCCTGGTACCCGAGGCCGGCACCGGTCGGCTGGCGGCCCTTGAGATCGCCGGGCCGGTCCGCCCGCCACTCCGCCGGCACGTGGTCGGGCGACGTGTAGCCGCGGGCGTTCTCCATCGGGTCGACGGGCGAGAACCGCGGCGCAGCCATCGGCCGTAGTTCTACTCCGGATGGCCGTGACACCCCTGCGTCAGGATCGTCCGATGCCGCCCATCACTACGCCTTCGCCGGCGAGACCGAGCACCACGAGTACTACGAGGGGACGTGCGTCGTGAACCCACCGAACCGGCGCCACCAGCGCGTCGAGGTCGCCGCAGTCGTCGACCCCAGCCGGATCGGGGATCCGCGGACAGCGAGCTGATCAGGCAGGCCGGCGGGCGTGCAGGAGGCCGTAGACGATGCTCTCCTCCAGGGCCCGCCACGAGGCCTCGATGATGTTCGTGCTGACGCCGATCGTCGTCCAGTCCCGCGTGCCGTTGGTGGCGTCGAGCAGCACTCGGGTCACCGCGCCCGTTGCGCCGGCGCCGTCGAGGATGCGCACCTTGAAATCGGTCAGGTGCACCCGATCCAGCTCGGGCAGGGCGCCGTCGAGCGCCATGCGCAGCGCGGTGTCGATGGCGTTCACCGGGCCGTTGCCCTCGGCCGTCGACACCCGCCGGTCGTCGCCGACCCACACCTTCACGGTCGCCTCGGTCGTGAAGTCGCCGTTCGGCAGCTCGTCGGTGATCACCCGCATGCTCTCGACGCGGAAGAAGTCGTGTTCCCAGCCGGCGGCCCGCCGCATCAGCAGCTCGAGCGAGGCATCGGCGGCCTCGAAGTGGTACCCCTCGTGCTCCAACCGCTTGAGGTCGTCGATCACCGCGTTCACCGCGGCGCCGTCCAGCTCCAGCCCCAGCTCGGCGGCCTTCATGGTGATCGTGGCCCGGCCAGCCATCTCGCTGACCACGAAGCGGGTGCCGTTGCCGACCAGCTCCGGGTCGACGTGCTCGTAGGCGTCCTTGGCCCGGGCGATGGCGCTGGTGTGCAACCCCGCCTTGTGGGCGAACGCCGACGACCCGACGTACGGGGATTGCGGGTTGACCGCCCGGTTGAGCAGCTCGGCCACGTGGTGACTGACTGCGGTCAACCGCGCGATGCGCCCCTCGGGCAGGCACTGGTAGCCGAGCTTGAGCTGCAGGTTGGGGACGATCGTCGTCAGGTTGGCGTTGCCCGTGCGCTCCCCCAGCCCGTTGAGCGTGCCCTGCACGTGGCCGGCGCCGGCCAGCACGGCGGCCATCGAGTTGGCCACCGCGCACCCCGTGTCGTCGTGGCAGTGGATGCCGATCGTCACGTCGTCGCCGACGTGGGCGTGGACGACCTCGACGACCTCGGCGATCTCGTGCGGCAGGGACCCGCCGTTGGTGTCGCACAGCACGAGGTGGGTGGCGCCGTTGACGACGGACGCCTCGAGGGCGCGCAGTGAGAACTCGGGGTTGTCCTTGTAGCCGTCGAAGAAGTGCTCGAGGTCGACGAGAACGCGCCGGCCCTCGGCGGTGAGGAAGCGCACCGAGTCGGCGATCATCGCCTCGCCCTCGTCGAGCGTGGTCTGCAGCGCCTGGGTGACGTGGTAGTCCGAGCTCTTGGCGACGATGCACACGGCCGCCGTCTGGGCCTCGACGAGGTTGCGCAGGGTGGCGTCGTCGTCGACCTTGCCGCGAGGGCGGCGGGTCGAACCGAACGCAACCAGCGTGCTGGTCGAGAGGTCGAGCTCCCGAGCGGCGCGGGCGAAGAACTCGATGTCCTTCGGGTTGGCGCCCGGCCAGCCGCCCTCGATGTAGTGCACGCCAAGCAGATCGAGCTGCTCGGCGATGCGCAGCTTGTCCTCGACCGTCGCCGACACGCCCTCGACCTGCATGCCGTCACGCAGGGTGGTGTCGAAGACCTCGATCGTCCGTTGGTTCATCGCTGGCTCGCTCTCGATCGGTGGGCACCGACCCCGGGAACGCAAACAGCCGCCCGTAGGCGGCTGGTTCGTGCACGGGGACGGGCCACGTGCACTACGGAATGACGATGATCGCGGCGGACGGGGTGACGGTCGCCGTGATCACGGCACACATTCAACCCGATGCCGGCCCGAACCGTCCACTCGGCCCGCGCAGGAGCGTTTACGTCCGGATTTTGGTTGCACCGGTAACCAAAATCCGGACGTAAACGTCAGCTCCTGGGTCAGACGGGCTCGGGCTCCAGTTCGACCACCTCGTCGAGGACCGGCGCGTGGCTGCCGACGAACGACGGGTAGGCGAGCACGCCCATCTCCGGCTCGTCGAGGCCCTCCAGCTCGTCGGCCTCCTTCGACCGGATGCCGCCCTTGCCCATCGCCTTGGAGATGGAGTCCTGGATCTTGAAGAAGGCGAAGACGATGCCGAAGATCACCGTCCAGATGACGACGGCGCCGAGCGCTTGGGCGGCCAGTTGGCCGGCACCGCCCCCGAAGAAGATCCCCTCGACGCCCTCGACCTCCGAACCGTTCCACGCTGCGCCGTAGCTGCCGTTGGCGAACAGGCCGACGGACAGCACGCCGAACGTGCCGCAGACGCCGTGCACCGAGATGGCGCCCACCGGATCGTCGACCCCACGCCGCTCGACGAAGCCGATGGCCAGCACCACGAGGATCCCGGCGAGGCTGCCGATGACTGCCGACATGGCCGGCGTGACGAACGCACAGGGAGCCGTGATCGCCACCAGCCCGGCGAGCATGCCGTTGGCCATCATCCCGGGGTCGGGCTTGCCCGTCTTCATGTGCGTGAACAGCATCGCCACGATGGCGCCGAACGCCGCCGCGATCGCCGTGTTGGCGGCGACGGTGGCGAACTGCACGTCGGAGGAGGCGAACGTCGAGGCGGCGTTGAACCCGAACCAGCCGAAGAGCAGGATGAACGTGCCGAGCATCGCCATCGGGATGTGGTGGCCGGCCAGCGTGCGCGGTTTGCCGTCGGCGCCGTACTTGCCGATCCGTGGCCCGAGCACCAGCGCGCCGGCCAGGGCGGCGGCGCCGCCCACGGCGTGCACCACGCCGCTGCCGGCGAAGTCCACGTAGCCGGCGCCGAACCCGAAGCTGTCCCAGGTCTTGGCCAGCCAGCCGCCGCCCCACGTCCACGCCGCGAACAGCGGGTAGAAGATGGCGCCGCAGAACAGGCCCCAGATCACGAAGCTGCCCCACTTCCACCGCTCGGCCATCGCCCCGGTGGGGATGGTGGCCACGGTGTCCATGAAGGCGACCATGTAAAGGAAGAAGGCGAAGGTGCCGGCGTTCACCAGGTCACCGGAGAGTGCCCACGCCCCGTCGAACAGGAAGATGAAGTTGCCGCTGCCGATCAGCTGGTCACCCGTCGGGCCGCCCAGCCCTTCCCCGAAGTAGCCCTGCATGTCGTAGGCCCCGAAGGCGAACGGGAAGCCGACGAAGAAGAACCCGATGAACCCGAGGCCGAAGATGGCGAAGTTCGTGCTGACCACGTGGGCGGCGTGCTTGGCCCGGCAGAATCCCGTCTCCACCAGGGCGAACCCGGCTTGCATGAAGATCACCAGGATCGCCCCGATCACCACCCAGAGCATGTTCGTGGTGCCGGTCAGGGCGGCGACCGGATCCTCTTCTTGGGCGAAGGCCACACCTCCCGTGAAGAGCACCATCGCCGCCGCACCGAGGGTGCCGCCGACCACGTACTTGAGAGCCCGTCTGTTGGTCATCCGTCCTCCGCTGTGTCGTTGACGTCGAGCGGCGCGCCGCTCGGCCGAGATGGCAGGGGCTCGCCATCTGGCGACAGACAAGACGAAGCGCGTTTCGTGGGCGCGGCCGGGATGTTTCGGCTCGATTGCGTTCGCGCGCGGGCTCAGCGCCGGCCGGCGAACCGGCTGCGCCGGGGGCGCGCACCGGCGAGCGACTCGCGCAGGCGGATCACCGCCCGATCATCGAGCTTGCGGCCGTGGCGGTCGGTGACCCCGAAGCGGCCGGTGAACCGCGGGCCGGTCGTCGTGGAGCGAGCGCCGTGCACCACGATGCCGGCGGCCGAGAACGCCGCGGCGACCGACGCCAGCGCGCCCGGTCGATCGGCGCCGGAGATGGTCACCGAGGTGTGCCACGGCAGCGAACCGTCATCGACCTCGACCTCGAGGTTCTCGACGGGTTCGAGCACGGGCTTGCGAGCAAGGGCCGCCTCCATCACCTCAGCCATCGCCCTCGCCCGGGGTCGCACTGCGGAGCGGACGACGAACGTGTCGACGACGCCCTCGTCCGGCCACGTCGCCACGTTGGCGGCGACGATGTCCGCACCGGCGTCCGTCAGCGCCCGGGCCAGCCGGGCCAGCAGCCCATCGAGATCCCGCGCCGCGACGTCGACGATCCAGTGATCCGGCCGTCCGTCCGGACTGACGGCCACGCGCACGACGCCCGGGCGGGGAAGCGGCTCGACCAGCCGGGCCTGGCGAGCCAGCTCGTCGGGCTCGTGGGTCAAGAGGTAGGCGGTTGGCGCAGCATCGAGCCGTTCCCGCGCCGCCGGTTCGGTGGCCAGCGCCAGCGCCTGGCGCCTGCGCACCTCGGCCAGCGAATCGGCGCTGGCGCCGAGCAGCTCGGGATGGACCAGCAGGTCGCAGACGCGGGTGTGCAGCTCATCGAGCGCCCGACGGTGGCGAGCTCCACTGGCGAGGGCCAAGAGGTAGGCGGCGTCGGCCGTCGAGCGACTCCCGAAGTGGGTGGCGATCTGTCTCAGCTCCGATGGCTCGAACGAGTCGAGATCGGCGGCCGCCGAGCGGAGCAACGTCGCACCGCTCAGGATCGCCTCGACCGCAGCGATGTCGTCGACCGCCAACTGGCCGAGCACCGAGCCGATCTCGGGACGTCCGGGATCGACGCCAGCGACATCGATCACCACGCCGGCCAGCAGCAGCTCGTCCACTGCGCCGCGCTCCTGCGGGCCCAGCTCGGCGACCAGTTCGTCGAGTCGCGACACCGTCGGGAACCGCAGCGGGTGCGTCGGGTCCAGTTCCCCCGGATCATGACGGCGCCGCTCGACCGCCGCGGCGACGTCCGGCAAGGCTCGCTCGAGGACGCCCGTGACGTCGATGAAGCGGATCGATCGAGGATCACCGACGTGCAGCACGCCAAGCAGGGCGCGAGTGTCCGGCGGGGCCCACGTCAGCGGTACGTCGCGGCGGGCGGCGAGCCAGTCCAGCAGCTCGTCGGACGGCCGCGCCTTGGCCGAGGCGACCAGTGCCGCCGCCTGCAGGACGACTTGGACGACGTCGCTCGTCGGTGGCTCGGCCGTCAGCTGGATGACTCCGCCGCGAGCCTCGACCCAGCCGTGCGCCGGCTGCCCGACCGCCGCGGCGTCGTCGTCGGCCGGCGTGGCGAGCCGCACGCCGCCGCGACGCTCGATGCGCCAACGCAGCAGCGGCGCGGTCACGACCGTGGTGAGGAGCACGACGAGGAGCAACGCCCCGTACAGCTCGTCGTCGAGGACGCCCTGACTGAGCCCGATGCTGGCGAAGATCAGCCCGACCTCCCCCCGGGGCAGCATCCCGATGCCGATGAGGAGGCGGTCGACGCGCAGCCCGGACGCACCGAGGCCCGAGACGAGCTTGCCGATCGTGGCGACGACGAACAGCGCGCCGGCGATCAGCAGGACCTCGGGCTGGAACATCGCTGCAAGGTCGGCGTTGACGCCGATCAACACGAAGAACACGGGCACGAACACGGCGGCGACGCTGTCGAGATCCGCCGCCACGCGCTGGTGGTGTCCGCTGCGGCCGATCGCCAGGCCGGCCATGAAGGCACCGATGATGAACGCCAGCTCGGCGATGTCGGCAAGCAGCGCGAACCCCAGGACGAGGGCGAGCGCGGCCACGGTGAGGGTGGTACCCGAGCGGGCGAACCGGTGGAGCAGGTCGAGGGCTCGGGGCACGACGAGCAGGCCGACGACGCCGGCGATCACGAGGAAGCCGACGGCCCACGCCACCGTGGAGCCGACCGAGGCGACGGTGACCGAACCGCCACCGACGACCTCGACCACAACGGTCAGGATGATGAGTCCGATCACGTCGTCGGCGACGGCGGCGCCGAGGACCACGCGCGCTTCCGTCGTCGCCAGGGCACGAAGGTCACCGAAGACACGCGCCGTGATGCCCACACTCGTCGCGGTCAGCGCCGCACCGAGGAAGATCGCCGGTTCGAGGCCCTGCCCGAGCGCCAGCGTCGCCGTCGTCCCGAGTGCGAACGGCAGGATGACGCCGAGGACGGCGACGACCATCGCCGCCCGGCCGACCCGCCCCAGCTCGGCCAGGTCCATCTCCATGCCCACCTGCACCAGGAGGAGGAGCACACCGATCTCGGCCATCACGCCGATGCTCACGGCGCGGTCGGGGCCGCCGAGATCGATCAGCCCGAGCACGGATGGGCCGATCACGACGCCGGCGGCGATCTCGCCCAGGACGGCCGGGATCCCGACCCGCTCGGCCAGCTCGGCGACGAGCTTGGCGGCGACGACGACGATCAGCAGGTCGAGCAGCAGGCGCGCCAGGTCGACGCCCTCGATGGCCGCCAGCACGTCAGCGGCTGCCGGTCATCAGCTCGGCGGCGCGGGCCCGGCAGTGCCCGGCCAGCATCCAGCCGCGGCGGCGCACGGTGACGATGGCGTCGGGGCCGAGCACCCGCCGCAGCCGCACCAGCGCGGCCTCGCAGCGGCGCAGGCTGAGGTCGCCCAGGCCGGCCTCGTTGCGCAACTCGTTGCGCCCGACGACACGGCCCTCGTGCGCCGCCAGCACGGCCAGCACGTCCAGCTCCCGGCGGCTCAGCTCCACGCTCGAACCCGGCACGCGGGGATCATCCCGCCCGCTCGTGAACGCACGTCGCCCACCACTGTGAACGCCCGGTTAACGCCGCGAGCGCCGCGCATGAGGCCATCAAAAGCGAACTGCCCCAGGAGCGCTACGGCCGGAGCCGCTGCGCTGCCCGGGGCAGCCCAAGTGGGGCGAACCATCCACCGCTGGTCGACCTGCTGGCGTTAGCCTCTCGCTCGACCTCACATCGCCCGTCGTGCCCGGAGGCGCGGCGGGCGATGCCGCGTTGTCGGCCCGGTCGCCGGTTGCCCGGCCCCGTTGCCGTCACGGCACCTTCACGCTGCCCCGGACGAATCCGAGACACCGAGCCGGCACCGTGAAGACCGTGGCCCGGTGAGCCAGTTGGGGTGGCTCCCGTTGCCTCGGCCCTGCTCCACCGCGTGCCCGACCGGCGAACCGGTCAGCCACCCGATGCAGCCACGGTGGCAATTCGTCCCGTGCACCGGAGCCGCTGACCCCGACCTTGCCCGGAGGCGTGGAACGAGGCCGTTTTCCGCTCTCAACACCACCCGAAGGCGGCTCCTGCAGACTCGGACCCCCGTCCCGGTCGGCGTTGCGCTCGCCGGTACGAGGGCACACATTGCCGACTGCATCACCGCAGGTCAAGGGGGAGTTCTGAATTCACACCGTTCTCCCCAGAACTTTCTCGTTACCCCCAAGTCCGTGCCGTTCATCCACCGTCAATCCACCGCTCATGCACAAGTTCCTCACACCTGCCGGCGTCGGCGGCGCCGCGGGCCTCCTGGTCCGACAGTTGGAGGGACGTCCCGCCAGGAGTCGGACGAGGAGGAGTGGACCCGCCTCAGGTGGCCAGCTCGCACCACTCCTTGTACTGCGGCTCCTCGCCGCGGACCACCCGGGCGTACATCTCGGCGATCGCCACCGTCGCCTCACCGGGGCACGGAACCACGCGGTCGTCGACCGAGTTGACGGAGCTGACCTCGGCGGCGGTGCCGCAGACGAAGATCTCATCGGCGATGTACAGGTCGCTGCGGGCGATGTTGTCGACCCGACAGTCGTACCCGAGGTCGTTGGCGACGGTCATCACGGTGTTCTGCGTGATGCCCTCCAGCGCCCCGGCCGACAGCGGCGGGGTCAGGAAGATCCCGTTGCGCGACACGAAGATGTTCTCCCCGGTGCACTCGGCGACCAGCCCGTTCGCCGCCAGCATGATCGCCTCGTCGTACCCGGCGCGCAGCGCCTCGACCTTGGCCAGCGACGAGTTCACGTAGTTGCCGGTCGTCTTCGCCGCCGGGGGCATGGTGTTGTGCTCGTGGCGGGTCCAGGACGAGATCTTCATCCGCACCCCCTTGGACACCGCATCGTCGCCGAGGTAGGCCCCCCACGGCCAGCAGGCGATCGCCACGTCGACGGTGCACGGCAACGTGTTGAGCCCCATCTCGCCGTAGCCGAAATAGGCGATGGGGCGGACGTAGCAGGCGCCGAGGCCGGTGGAGGCGACCGTCGCTTTGCACGCCTCGACCAGCTCGTCGACCGTGTACGGCAGCTCCATCCCGAGGATCTTCGCCGAGTTGTGCAGCCGCACGATGTGGTCGGTGAGGCGGAAGACGGCCGGACCCTGCGACGTCTCGTAGGCCCGGATGCCCTCGAACACGCCCATGCCGTAGTGCAGCGTGTGCGTGAGCACGTGGATCTGCGCCCGGTCCCAGTCGACCAGGTCGCCGTTCATCCAGATCTTTGGCGTGGACGTGATGGGCATGGTCTCATCCTCGCACCAGGGTCGCCACGGCGTCACCCACCATCGTGGTGCTCCCGGTGACCGGCTGGGCGCACGCCGCCCGCACCCGGTCGCCGGCGGCACCCTCGCCGAGGAAGTCGAGCATCAGTGCCGCCGACAGGATCGCCGCCCGCGGGTCGGCGGCACCGGTGCCGGCGATGTCAGGGGCCGAACCGTGCACGGGTTCGAACAGGCTCGGGCCGGTGCGGGCCGGGTTGAGGTTGGCCGACGAGGCCAGGCCGACGCCGCCCGAGACGGCGCCGCCGAGGTCCGTGAGGATGTCGCCGAAGAGGTTGTCGGTGACGATCACGTCGTAGCGCTGCGGGTCCTGCACGAAGTAGATCGTCGCGGCGTCGACGTGGTGGTAGGCGGTCGTGACGTCCGGGAACTCGGTGCCGACCTCGTCGAACGTGCGCTGCCACAGGTCGCCCGAGAACGTCAACACGTTCGTCTTGTGGACGAGGGTGAGGTGCCGGCGCTCCCGGTCGCGGGCCAGCTCGAAGGCGTAGCGGACGCAGCGCTCGACCCCCATCCGCGTGTTCACGCTGCCCTGCGTGGCCACCTCGTGGGGTGTGCCCCGACGGAGCACGCCGCCCTCGCCGACGTACGGACCCTCGGTGTTCTCCCTGATCACCACGAAGTCGTGGCGCGGCGCCGTGAAAGGACGCTGGTTGACGTACAGATCCAAGGCGAAGCGCATCTTCAGCAGCAGTCCTCGCTCGATCACGCCCGGCGCCACCTCCGGCGTGCCGACGGCGCCGAGCAGGATGGCGTCGAACCCCCGCAACTCCTCGAGGGTGTCGTCCGACAGGATCTCCCCGTCGCGCAGGTAGCGGGCGCCGCCGAGATCGAAGTCCGTCGTGTCGATCGGGACGTCAGTGGCCCGCAGCACCTTGACCGCCTCGGCGGTCACCTCGGGGCCGATCCCGTCCCCGCCGATCACTGCCACCCGATGTGCTCCGTGCCTGGTCATGCCACCGGATGCTACGGATCAGCCGACCAGGCCTCCCCGATCGGCGCGGTGGGCACCGATAGGCTCGATCCACCTATGACCTCGCAACAGCTCTCGCGAGAGGCGTACGACCGGCTGCAAGCCGAGCTGGACGATCTCGTCACGCGGGGCCGGAACGAGGTCGCCACGAAGATCGAGACGGCCCGCGAGCTCGGCGACCTGTCGGAGAACGGCGACTACCACGCGGCCAAGGACGAGCAGGGCCACATGGAGGGGCGGATCCGCCAGCTCGAGGCGCTGCTGGAGGATGCCGAGATCCTGGAGGCACCCGAGCCCGGGGTCGTCGGCCCGGGAACCGTGGTCACGATCGTCTACGAGGGCGACGCCGACGACGACGCAGAGCGCTACCTGGTCGGCCACATCGAGGAGCGGGTCGACGACCTCGACGTCGTCAGCCCGACGGCGCCGCTCGGCGCCGCGCTGCTCGGCGCCCGGGCCGGGGACACGGTCGCCTACGAGGCACCGAACGGCGAGCTGCGGGTGCGCGTCCTCGAGGTGTCGGCGGTCTGAGCGCGCATCCTCCTCAGCGACGGGCCGGGCGTTGAGCGACGGACTGCCGATCAACGTCGGTGACGCCGCCGGACTGCCGATCAACGTCGGCGACGCCGCCGGCGCCCGGCCGGTCGACGCCGGCCCCGACGTCGGCGACGTCGGGCTCGCGTCCACGCCTCGCGGACCGTGGTTGCCGCCGGGTCGGGACGTGCGCATCCCTGCCGGGACGGTGCGCGTGCGTGAGCTGCCGGGGCCGGCGGGCGCGCCCGCCGTCGTGCTGTTGCACGGGTGGAACGCCAGCGCCGACCTGAACTTCTTCCGCTGCTACCGGTCGCTCGGCGAGCACGTGCGGGTCATCGCCTTCGACCAGCGCGGGCACGGCCACGGCGTGCGCAGCCGGCGGGCGTTCACCCTCGAGGACTGTGCCGACGACGTCGCCAGCGTGCTCGACGCGCTCGGCGTCGAGCGAGCCATCCCGGTCGGGTACTCGATGGGCGGCGCCATCGCCCAGCTGATGTGGCACCGCCACCGCGACCGTGTGCGCGGACTGGTGCTCACGGCCACCGCCGGGCGGTTCAGCGACCGGCGCGAGGAACGGCTGACGTTCCTCGGGATCAGCAGCCTCGCCGTCTTGGCTCGGCTGACCCCGGCGCAAGCCCGCAACTGGCTGTCCTCGCAGCTGTACCTGCGTCGGCTCGCCGGTTCGTGGAACGACTGGGCGCTGCAGGAGCTGGCCGAACACGACTGGCGGATGATCCTCGAGGCCGGCGGGGCGCTCGGGCGGTTCCGATCCGACGGCTGGATCCGCCACATCGACGTGCCGGTCGGCGTGGTGGTGCCGACCCGCGACGAGGTGGTGCCGGTGCGCCGCCAGCACCGGCTGGCCGAGCTGATCCCCGACGCCCGGCAGTTCGACGTCGTCGCCGGCCACGATGCGGCCGTCGCCGCCCCGAAGCAGTTCGTGCCCGTGCTGCTCGACGCGCTGGCTTGGGTCACTGCCCGGTCGTGACCCCCGCCCGCCGCCGGCTGCTCCTCGCCGCCACCGCCACATTGGTCGCCGCAGCGGTTCTCAAGCGTTTTCAGGGGTCAACGATGACCCCAAAACCACCAGGAGAACTGCTGGGACCCATCTCGCGCACGTCGCGCGCCGCCCGCAATGCCGAGCTGGCCCGGCTCGGCATGGCCGTCGGGGCGACGTACGCGTCGGCCGAGGCGCGCAAGCTGTTCGCCACGGCCGAGCGGAAGGTGGCGCTCGACGAGCAGCGACGCCTGCGCACGGCCGAGCAGGTCGCCGAGCGGCTGGGCGGGATGAAGGGCGCCCTGATGAAGATCGGGCAGATGGCCAGCTACCTCGACGACGGGCTGCCGGAGCCGGTCCGCCAGGCGCTAGCCGCCCTGCAGGCGAGCGCGCCGCCGATGAGCGCCGAACTGGCCGCCGGGGTCGTCGAGCGCGAGCTCGGCCGGCCGCCGTCGGAGGTGTTCGTCGAGTGGGACCCCGAGCCGATCGCCGCGGCGTCGATCGGGCAGGTGCACCGGGCGGTGGCCGTCGACCCCCGCACCGGCCGCGAGGTGGCGGTGGCGGTCAAGGTCCAGTACCCCGGCGTCGACGAGGCGATCGAGGCCGACCTGGCCAACACGCAGCTGTTCGCCACGCTGCTGCAGCAGGGGTTCTCGGGGCTCGACCCGACCGAGCTGGTGGCGGAGGTCCGCGAGCGGGTCACCGAGGAGCTGGACTACCGGCGCGAGGCAGCCAACCAGACCCACTTCGCCGAGTTCTACCGCGGCCACCCGACGATCCGGGTGCCGGCCGTGCTGGCGGACCTGTCGACCGGGCGGGTGCTGACCAGCGAGCTGGTGACCGGCGCGCCGTTCTCGGAGGTGTGCGGCTGGGACCAGGAGCAGCGCAACCTGGCCGGCGAGACGCTGTTCCGGTTCGTGTTCCGCAGCCTGTACCTGATGCGGGCGTTCAACGGCGACCCGCATCCCGGCAACTACCTGTTCCAGCCCGACGGCGTGGTGTCGTTCATCGACTTCGGGCTGGTGCGGTACTTCACGGTCGCCGAGACCGAGATGTTCGCCTCGATGGTCGAGGCCGCCGCCGTCCAGCACGACTTCTCCCGGTTCCGGCGGATCATCGAGGGCGGCGGGCTGTTGCTCCCGAACGCGCCCGTGTCGACCAACGACGCCGGCGGGTACTTCGCCCAGTTCTACGAGCCGATCTCGGCCGACCACACGATGACGTGGACCAAGGGGTACGCCAGCGGGGTCGTGCGGCACACGTTCGATCGGACCAGCCCGGTCGCCCAGTACGTGACGCTGCCACGGGCGTTCGTGTTCATCCAACGGATCAACCTCGGGCTGTATGCGCTGCTCGGCGACCTCGGTGCCGTCGGGAACTACCGGCGGATGGCCGAGGAGCTGTGGCCGTTCACGGATGGCCAGCCGTCGACGGCGATGGGCGAGGCCGAGGCGAAGTGGCTGGCCAACCGTCCGGGATGAGCCCCGCTCGAAACCGCTGACGGTCGGCCGTCACGGGCGGCCGGTAGCTTCGCCCGATGCCCAAGCGCAGCGTGGCCCGACGACTTGGAACTGGGGTCGTCGCGGCGCTGGCGATCGTTGTGTCGTCGTGCGGCGGTGGCGACGGCGACAGCACGGACTCTGCGGTCGACGTCAGCCTGGAGCGCCAGAGCGCGCCGCCGGACGAGTCGGTCACCGCGGGTTCGACGGTCGACGCCAGCGTGCCCGAGGTGGCGCTGCCGGCGTCCACGCCGACCGAGCTGGTGGTGACCGAGCTGCGGGCAGGGTCGGGGCCGGAGTCGGCAGCCGGCGACGTGGTGCTCGTCAACTACGTGGGCGTGCGCAGCGCCGACGGCACCCAGTTCGACGCCAACTACGGCGCCGACCCGCTGCCGGTGATCCTCGGGCAGGGACGGGTCATCGAGGGCTGGGACCAGGGCCTCGTCGGGGTGCAGGCCGGCGAGCAGCTGCAGCTCGACATCCCGACCGAGCTGGCCTACGGCGACGAGCCACCGGGCGAGGACATCCAGCCGGGCGACGCGCTGTCGTTCGTCATCGACGTCGTCAGCGTGGGCAAGGGGGCGCCGGAGCCGCCCGCCACCGAGGAGCTGCCGATCGACGACGAGCCGGTGACGGAGCTGGTCGTGGCCGACCCGCGCGAGGGCGAGGGGGCGGCCCTTGAGGAGGGGCAGACCGCCTTCTTCGACCTGCTGCTGGCGCGCGGCGACACCGGCGAGGTGCTGCAGAGCTCGTGGGAACCGGACTCGCCGGCGCAGGTGGCGTTCGGCGCCGAGGGGACCGCCCCGTTCCTGATCGAGGGCCTGACCGGGATGCGCGTGGGCGGCCGCCGCGTGCTGACCATCCCGTTCGACCAGGTCTTCGAGCCGGCCCAGGCCGAGGAGCTCGGCATCCCCGAAGGCACCGACCTCATCGTCGTCGCCGACCTCCTCACCACCTTCTGACCCCCCAATCCCGATTCTGAGCAAGGATCGCCGCCAGATCTGGCGGCAATCGCGCCATGGAATCGCTCAGGCCGTCCGCAACGACCGCCGGCGCTCGTCGTAGATGATCCGCAGCTGGAGGCCGAACCCGGCGAGATCCTGCCGGAGCGATTCGTCCTTGCGAATGATGCGCCAACCGACCTCGTCGCACGCTCGGTCCCGGGCCTGATCGGCGCGCTGGCCGAGATCGCCGCCGTGCCACCAGCTGTGGCCCGGCTCGACGCCGAGTCGGGCGTCGGGCCAGGCGACGTCGATGTGGATCGTCTCACCGGAGCGCAAGGTCAGGGGGAGCTGCCGCTCCGGCTCCGGGAGCCCGGCCCGGCGGATCGACTCGATCACGTCGAGCTCGAGTCCCGACTGGCTCGGGCGCTGGCGGAGCGAGCACCGCTCCAACCAGTGCTCGAACGTCGAGACCCCGGTACGACCGCTGCCGCGAACGCCGGCCAGGAAGTCGGACGCCTCGTCGGGGGTGAGCAGCTTGCGGTGCCAGCAGTCCTCGGCCGCCCGTTCGAAGCGGTGTTGGTTGAACGTCCGGGCCAGCCGGAACAGCATGATCAGCGGCGAGGCGACCCGCAGGCCGTCGGGGCGGACCATCGCGTCGGCAGCCACCTGGACCCAATTCGTGGTTTCGCACCGCCCCCACGGCGGCATCGTCACGCGGCGCCGGCGCTCGGCGGTGATCTCGACCCAGTTGCGCGGCATGTTGCGGAGGCCGTGGAGGACACCGGCGCTCACGCCGCTGATGTACGAACCCTCGCCCACGTGCAGCTGGAGGATCATCGCCCTCGACAGGAACGTGTCCTTCGAGCCGGCGAGGCGCACCACGCCGGGTACGACCCGGAGCAGCACACCGCGGTGGCACGCCCGGTCGATGGTCCGTGACGAGATGGACAGGGCGCGCAGCTGGTCGACAGACGCGACCCACTGTTGGGCGGCGAACAGGGCGAGCACTTCGGGATGGTTGATCACATCCCTTCTGGGGGTCGTCAGTCGGCGGAAACGGAAAATCCCGATTCCGTGGCGCGATTGCCGACAGATCTGTCGGCAATCCTTGCTCAGAATCCGAGGTGGGGGGCGACGACGGCGGACGTGCGGTCGAGGGAGGCCTGGAGCTCGGCGGCGGTGATGTGGCCGGCGACGGCGGGGTCGGCCAGGGCGGCCTGGACCGGCACGACCCGGTAGGGGTGGCGGCCGAGGTAGGTCGGGATGGCGACCGGCCGGGCGACGGCGAACGTCCCGTCGGGCTGCTCCACGATCTCGGTGCGGACCATCATCCCGTCGAGCGCCCGCACGCCGCAGCAGTCCGTGGAGTCCCCCATCCCGCTCAGCTGGTTGCCCATCCCGAACACGACCCACCGCCCGTTGACCTCCTCGATCGGCTGCACGACGTGGGCGTGGTGGCCGATGATCAGGTCGACGGCACCGCTGGCCGTGAGCGCCTCGGCCACTGACCGTTGCTCGGCCAGCACCTCGCTCACCCCTTCGGCACCCCAATGCAACGACACGATCACCACCTGCGCCCCTGCGGCCCGGGCCTGCTCGGCTTCGGCGACGATCCGCGGCGGGTCGATCAGGTTGGCCCGCCACGGCTCGCCGGCCGGCGTGTCGAACCCGTTGAAGCTGTAGCTCGCCGACAGGTGGGCGACGGTGACGCCGTTGACGTCGAACGTCCGCGGCCCGCCTTCCTCGGCGCTGCGGGCCATGCCGGCGTGACCGAGCCCGGCGGCATCGAACGCGCCCAGCGTGGAGTCGACACCGGCGGCGCCCTGGTCGAGGGCGTGGTTCGATGCCAGCGAGCACCGGTCGTACCCCGCCGCCTTGATCTCTCCGGCGATCTCGGGCGGCGCGCCGAACACGGGCACCACGCCATCGATCTCCGTCCCCGCCGCAGCAACGGGCGTCTCGAGATGGCAGACGGCGAGGTCGACGCCTTCGATGACCGGCCGCACGGCCTCGAACATCCGGCCGTAGGAGTAGCCCGACCCACCCGCATCGGCGGCCGCCTGGTCGAGGACGGACGTGTGCGACAGCAGGTCACCCGAAGCGAGCAGGGAGAACCGCCGCGGGG
This sequence comes from uncultured Acidimicrobiia bacterium, assembly GCA_963739975.1. Lineage (GTDB taxonomy): Bacteria > Actinomycetota > Acidimicrobiia > Acidimicrobiales > Ilumatobacteraceae > JALZMG01. Next base: position 268,235 of record CAVUCK010000005.1, on the reverse strand, counting down.
TGAACACGGTGCTCGACGTGGACGTCGACTTGATGGGGTCGCGCGTGTCGATCTCGGCCGCCACGGCCACCGGCGAGGTCACGACGCGGCGGGCGCCGCCACCCGAGAACAAGCTGTATGCCACGCAGAGCCCCACCACCGCGACCATCAGCACCAGCGTTCGCGCTGGGCGCACGACCGGACAGTAGAGCCCGCGGAGGATTCCGTGGCGCGATAGCCGTCAGAATTGGCGGCAATCCTTGCTCAGAATCGATTGGGGGGGTGGAGGTCGAGGCCGAGGTCGAGGACGGGAGCGGAGTGGGTGAGCTCGCCGACGGCGGCGTGGTCGACGCCGGTCTCCCCCACCTGGCGGGCCACGGCGAGCGTCAGGCCGCCGCTGGCCTCCAGCAGCACTGCCGGGTCGAGCTCGTCACGCAGCGCGACCGCCTGGCGCATGCCGTCGAGCGAGAAGTTGTCCAGCAGCACGAGGTCGGCGCCGGCATCGATGGCGATGCGCAGGCCGTCCAGCGAGTCGACCTCGATCTCGACCGGGATCGTCGCCTCCAGCGCCCGCACCGCGGCGAACGCCTCGGCGACCCCGCCGGCGGCGATCACGTGGTTGTCCTTGACCAGCGCGGCGTCGGCCAGCCCCATCCGATGGTTGGCGCCACCGCCGCACCGCACGGCGTACTTCTCCAGCGCCCGCAGCCCCGGCATCGTCTTGCGGGTGTCCCGCACCACGCACGCCGTCCCCGCCAGCTCGTCGGCCCACCGGCGGGTCAGGGTGGCAACCCCCGACAGGTGGCACAGCAGGTTGAGCGCCGTTCGCTCGGCCGTCAGCAGCCCCCGCGTCGGCGCCGTGACCCGCGCCACCGCCTGGCCAGCGGCCACACGGTCACCGTCCTCGGCGAGGTAGTCGAACTCCGACGCCTCGTCGCCGCACACCACCTCGACGGCGGCCGCCGCGACCGCCAACCCAGCGACGACGCCCTCGGCGCGCGACCCGAACGTGCCCGTGCTGCGGTGATCGGCCGGCACCGTCGCCACCGACGTGACGTCCACGCCGCCCATCAGGTCCTCGTCCACCGCGGCCTCGACCGTCGCGACCACGGCATCGGGATCGAGTCCCCCGGCGCCCAGGCGATCGCGAGTTTCCGTCGAGACGCCGTGGAAGTTCATCAGCCCACCTCCACCTCGCCGCCGTCCCCGACGACCACGTCGAGGTGGCGCACCCACTCCGGCCGGGGCTCGGGGAAGTCGGTCCGGCGGTGGCACCCCCGGCTCTCCGTCCGCTCCGACGCCGCGGCGACGACGGCCGTGGCCACCGTGGCGATGTTCGTCGCCTCCCACGCCCGCCGCGTCGGGCGACCGGCGGTGTCGACCTTCCCGGCCACCACGTCGAGCGCAACCGCGGCGGCGGCGAGCGAGTCGGCATCGCGCAGCACCCCGACGAACCGGGACATCGCCGATCGCACCTCACGCCCGTGCTCGGCGGCGAGCACCGACCCGCCGCCGGCCGCGGCCACCGGGACGACGGGCGGCGGCAGCTCCCAGGCCAGATCGCGCCCCAGGCGCGTCCCGGCGACGACGCTCTCGGTGAGCGAGTTCGACGCCAACCGATTGGCGCCGTGGACCCCGGTGCACGCCACCTCCCCGACCGCATAGAGGCCGGTCATGGCCGTCGTCCCGTCCAGCCGGGCCGGTACGCCGCCGCACGCGTAGTGGGCGGCGGGCGCGACCGGGATGCGCTCTCGTGCTGGATCGATGCCGATCTCCCGGCACGCCGCGCTGATCGACGGGAACCGCGTGTAGAACCGCTCGCCGAGGTGCGTGGCGTCGAGCTCGACGTGGTCGTCGACGCCACCGGGCGCCTCGGCCATCCGCCGGCTGATCGCCGCCGCCACGACGTCGCGCGGCGCCAGATCTTGCTGCGGGTGGACGCCGGCCATCACCCGCCGCCCGGCCCCGTCGTACAGGATCGCGCCCTCGCCGCGCACCGCCTCGCTGACCAACGCCTGTTGCCCCCGCGCATCGGGCCCGCGCCACATCACCGTCGGGTGGAACTGCACGAACTCGACGTCGCGGGCGGCGAGCCCGGCGCGCAGCGCCAGTGCCAACCCGTCCCCCGTCACGGCCGGCGGGTTCGAGGTCGACGCGAACACCTGCCCGTAGCCGCCGGTGGCCAACACGACGGCGCGCGCGGTGACCGTGCCGACGGACTCGACCTCGCCGGACGGACCGAGCAACGCCACGGTCACGCCGGCCGCCTGGCGCCCTGTCGGGCCGTCGCCGACGACGAGGTCGAGGGCGAACGCCCGCTCGAGGACCTCGGCGCCGGCCGCCATCGCCGACTGGTCGAGCGTGCGCTGGACCTCGGCCCCGCTGCGGTCGCCCCCCGAGTGCACGATGCGGTCGTGGCGGTGGCCGCCCTCACGGGTCAACGCCGGCTCGGGACCGGCGGCCGACGGGTCGAACGCCGCCCCCAGCCGCATCAGGTACCGGATCGCCGTCGGCGCCTCCTCCACGAGCTCGACGACGACCTGCTCGTCGCACAGCCCGGCGCCCGCCGCCAACGTGTCGAGCACGTGGTCGGCGACCGAGTCGTGGGGGGCGAGGACGGCGGCCAGCCCGCCCTGCGCCCACGCCGTCGAGCCGGCGTCGAGCGCGTCCTTGGTGACGATGAGCACCTGCCGCACGGGCCGCACGGCAAGGGCCGCGGCCAGCCCGGCAGCGCCCGAGCCGAGCACGACGACGTCGACGTCGCGCTGCCATGTCGCCTGCGGCGCGGCCAGTCGACCCGGTAGGGCCACTACTCCGCAGTCTTCGACGGCGTGCCGATCTCGATCATCCGCTCGACCGAGCGCCGGGCTCGCTCGGCGATGTCGGGCGGGACGTCGACGACGTCGACCCCGTCGCGCAGCGAGCGCAGCAGCTTGGCCGGCGTGATCATCTTCATGTACTTGCAGACGGCGGCCCGGTTGACGGGCTCGAACAGCACCAGCGGGTTGGCCTTCGACAGCTGGTGCAGCATGCCCGTCTCCGTCGCCACGAGGACCTTGCTCGCCGTCGTCTGCGCCGCCGCCTCGACCATGCCGCTCGTGGACAGGATCCTCGTGCGCGTTTCGGGCACGACGCCGGCACCGACGAGGTACAGCGCGCTGGTCGCGCATCCGCACTCGGGGTGGATGAACAGCTCGGCGTCGGGGTCCTCGGCGACCCGGGCCTTCAGGTCGGCGCCGTTGATGCCGGCGTGGACGTGGCACTCGCCGAGCCAGATGTGCATGTTGTCCCGCTGCAACTGGCGCTGGACGTGGGCCCCGAGGAACTGGTCCGGGCCGAACAGCACCTCGGTGTCCTCCGGGATCGACGCCACGACGTCGACGGCGTTCGAGGACGTGCAGCAGATGTCGGTCTCTGCCTTGACGGCCGCCGTGGTGTTGACGTAGCTGACGACGACGGCCCCCGGGTGCTCCGCCTTCCACGCCCGCAACTGGTCGGCGGTGATCGTCTCGGCGAGGCTGCAGCCGGCGCGCTCGTCCGGGATCAGGACGGTCTTGTCGTAGCTCAGGATCTTCGCCGTCTCGGCCATGAAGTGGACGCCGCAGAAGACGATCGTCGAGGCCTCGACCTCGGCCGCCACCCGCGACAGGCCAAGCGAGTCACCGACGTGGTCGGCGACCTCTTGCACCTCCGGCACCTGGTAGTTGTGGGCCAGGATCACGGCGTCACGCTGGCGGGCCAGTTCCCGGACCTGGTCGACCCAGTCGTCGGGCAACGTCTGGTCATTCACCAGATCGATGGTACGGCGGGGTCGTGCACGGGCGGCGACGTGACCGATGGAGAATGACTGACGTCACGCATCCTCCCCGACCGCGATCGCTCGACGATCGCGACGTGAACACACCGCGGATACCAACGGCCGGGACCATCATGACCACCCTCTCTCGCCGCGCCCGGCTCGCCGCCGACGGTGATCGTGGCGCCGCCCGGCGAGGCGGGGTTCCCGGTCGTCGGTGACGGTTCGCTGACCGAGCCGGGCCGCTACGCCATCATGTGCTTCATCCCCATCGGCGCCGACCCCGCCGAGTACCTCGCCGCCGCCCAGGCGGCGACGAGCGAGCCGCCCCAGGTCGCCGGCGGACCGCCGCACTTCACGGCGGGCATGTTCGCCGAGCTCACGGTCGAATAGGCGTTCTGGCCGCTGCAACCGGCCGCTGTGAGTCGGTTGCGGCGGCCAGGACCGGGATCTTCGCCGCCGCGGCGGCGACCAGCGGGCCGTAGCGGGCACCGGGCTGCCGGCTGAGTCGCTCGACGGGGCCGCTGACGCTGACGGCGGCGACGACGGCGCCGGCGCCATCGCGCACCGGGGCGCTGACCGACGCCACGCCGGGTTCGCGCTCCTCGACGCTCTCGACGTAAGCGCCAGGCTTGCCGAGCAGCACGCCGCCGGCCGACCCACGATCGAGCGGGAGCAGCGCGCCCTCTGCGACGATCCAGCGCAGCCCGTGCGCGGACTGCAGCGACACGAGGCAACGGCGGCCGTCGCCCTCGCGCACGAAGAGCTGCGTGCTCTCGCCCGTGTCGTCGCACAGCTGCCGCAGCACCGGTCGGGCCAGCTCGGCCAGCGGGAAGGCCTCGGCCGCGGCGCGGCCCAGCGTCACCAGCGCCGGCCCGAGCACGAACCGCCCGTCGGCGCCACGCTGCACGAGCCCGTGGTCCTCGAGCGCGACGGCCAGCCGGTGGGCAGTCGCCCGGGGCACGCCGGAACGCATCTGCAGCTCTCCCAGGGACGCCGCGCCGTCGCGCAGGGCGTCGAGCAGCGCCACGACCTTGTCCACCACGCCGACGTTCGATACGCTGTCCACTGAGCAAGAACGCTATCTCAGAATGTGAGATGAACATGGGGCAGACGTTGCCGGAGAAGGTCTGGGAGCGCCACGTCGTGCACCGCGCGCCCGAATGAACCCGACCTGCTGTACATCGACCTCCACCTCGTCCACGAGGTGACCAGCCCACAGGCCTTCGACGGGCTGCGGCTGTCCGGGCGGCGGGTCCGCCGACCCGAGCTGACCGTCGCCACCGAGGACCACAACGTGCCGACGGCGGACATCGACCAGCCGATCGCCGACCCGGTCTCGGCCCGCCAGGTCGAGGTGCTGCGCGAGAACGCCCGGGAGTTCGGGGTCACCCTGTTCCCGATGGGCGACCCGGGGCAGGGCATCGTCCACGTGATCGGGCCCGAGCAGGGGCGGACGCTGCCGGGCATGACGATCGTCTGCGGCGACAGCCACACGGCCACCCACGGTGCGTTCGGCGCGCTGGCGTTCGGCATCGGCACCAGCGAGGTCGAGCACGTCCTGGCGACCCAGACCCTGCCGCAGGCGCGCCCGAAGTGGATGTCCATCGAGGTCGACGGCGAGCTCCGCCACGGCGTGACCGCCAAGGACGTGATCCTGTCGGTGATCGGCGAGATCGGCACCGGCGGCGGCATCGGGCACGTCATCGAGTACGGCGGCTCGACGATCCGAGGCCTCTCGATGGAGGGGCGGATGACGGTGTGCAACATGTCGATCGAGGCCGGGGCCCGGGCCGGGCTGGTTGCGCCCGACGACACGACGTTCGCCTACCTCGAGGGACGGGCCCACGCTCCGCAGGGGGCGGCCTGGGAGCAGGCGCTCGACGACTGGCGCCAGCTGCGCAGCGATCCCGATGCCGACTGGCACCGCGACGTGCGCATCGACGCCACGACGCTGCGTCCGCAGGTCACGTGGGGCACGAACCCTGGCCAGGTGACCGCCATCGACGGGCAGGTCCCCTCCCCCGACGACTTCGCTGATCCATCGACGCGCGACAGCGTCGCCAGGGCCCTGCAGTACATGGACCTCGAACCGGGCACGGCGCTACGCGACGTCGCCGTCGACACCGTGTTCATCGGATCCTGCACGAACAGCCGCATCGAGGACCTGCGCCAAGCCGCCGAAGTGCTCGACGGGCGGCGCGTCACCGCCCCGCGGGTGATGGTCGTGCCCGGCAGCCACGCCGTCAAGGCGCAGGCGGAGGCCGAGGGGCTTGACCGGATCTTCGCCGCCGCCGGCGCCGATTGGCGGGAGCCGGGATGCTCGATGTGCCTCGCCATGAACCCGGACAAGCTGGCGCCCGGCGAGCGGGCGGCGAGCACGAGCAACCGCAACTTCGAGGGGCGCCAGGGCCGGGGCGGCCGGACCCACCTCGTCTCGCCCGCCGTCGCCGCAGCCACGGCCGTCGCCGGCCACTTCGCCACCCCAGAAGATCTGTGATGGAACCGGTCAACATCATCTCCGGACACGGGCTGCCGCTCAAGCGCTCGGACGTCGACACCGACCAGATCATCCCGGCCGAATGGCTGAAGCGGGTCGAGCGAACCGGGTTCGAGAAGGGCCTGTTCTCCACGTGGCGGGACGATCGGGACTTCGTGCTCAACGACGAACGGTACGCCGGCGCATCGATCCTCGTCGCCGGCCCGGCCTTCGGCGTCGGGTCGTCGCGCGAGCACGCCGTCTGGGCGCTGCAGCAACACGGGTTCGACGCCGTGATCGCGCCGAGCTTCTCCGACATCTTCCGCAACAACTGCACCAAGAACGGGCTCGTTCCGGTCGTCGTCCCCGAGACGGTCGTGCAGCAGATCTGGACGGCGATCGACGACGAACCGCACACCGAGATCGTCGTCGATGTCGCTCGGGGGGTCGTCGAGGTGCCGGCGATCGGGATGGTCGAACCGTTCCCGCTCGACGAGGCGACCCGCCACCGCTTCCTCAACGGACTCGACGACATCGGCATCACGCTCGGTCACGGCCCGGCGATCGACCGGTTCGAGGCCGCCCGCCCGGCCTGGTTGAACTGTTGAAACGCCCGCTCCGCTCGCAGTGCCGGACAACGCCGGCCTGACCATGCACGCCCGCTGCGGTCGGGGGCCAAAGCGCGCACGTCCTCACTCACTCGTCGGTTCGGGAACCTCTTCGCCTGGGTCGATGGGGACGGTGGTGGGCGTCGTGTCCACCGGCTGATCGGCGCACACGAACGATCCGCTGGCCACGTTGCCGGCGCCGTCGTTGCCCTCGAAGGCGCCGGACCTGCCGCCCTCGTCGAGTTGCAACATGACGTCGAACGCCGTGGTCTGCTGCTCGACGTCGGCGATCTCCAGGATGGCGGCGTGCTCACCCGGCGCGATCGCCGGTTCCTCGGTGTGCAGCTCGACGGAGACGAGTCGGCTGCCGGCACCGAGGCGGCGGAGGTCGATGACCGAGACGGCGATGGGGTCGCCGCCGTCCAGTGCGCTGCACGATGCGTTGAGGTTCAGCGGGTCGAGGTCGGCGGCGGGGACGGCAGCCCGATCGAGGGCGATCGTCTCGTCGATCCCCTCGCTCGCCACCTGCACGTTGACGCTGACGAACCCGACCGCGCCGCCCACGCCGGCCGACGCCGGTGGGGTCGTGACCACCTCGGGCACCGTCGGAGCGGTCCCCCCGGTGTCGCCAGGGGCGCCTTCGATCGGCGCCATCGTGTCGTCGGATTCCTCGCTACCGCCGCACCCGAACAGCGCGCCGGCCGCGATGGTCAGCGACGCGAGAACCGCCGCCGCCCGCTCGACCCCGCGCATCGAGCGAATGTAGCCGTGACCAGGTGCCACCCGGCCGTCAGGCCTGATCGCGGCGGAACACGTCCAGATCGCGCAACCGGGCGTCGTTGCTGAAGACCTCGATGGGTGGCTCGAGGGGCAGCCGCAGTGTCCGCTGGAGGATGCGCATCTGGGTGTGCTGGTTGTACTCGACCAGCGTGACGGCCCATCCGTCGCGCCCGGCGCGCGCCGTGCGTCCGGAGCGGTGGAGGTACTCCTTGGCGTCCTTCGGCGGGTCGTAGTGGACGACGCCTCCGACCTCGTCGATGTCCAGGCCGCGGGCGGCGACGTCGGTCGCCACCAGCACCGCCAGCTTGCCCTCGGCGAACCGTCGAAGTGCCCGCTCGCGGGCCGGTTGCGGGAGGTCGCCGTGGATCGCTGCGGCGTCGACGCCGAGGTCCTGGAGCGCTCGGGCGACGCGGTCGCACAGCCGCTTGGTGGCGCAGAACACGGCGAGCTTGGGGATGCCCTGGCTGATCGTGCCGATCACCCGGTCCTTGTCCATGTGGTGGACGGCGAGGAACAGGTGGTGCATCGTGCCAACGGTGTCCGTGGCGGCGTCGACGGCGACCTCGACCGGATCATTGAGGTAGCGCCGCACCAGGTGGCCCACGTCACCGTCCAGCGTGGCCGAGAACAACATCGTCTGCGTCCGCCCGGTGCAGTGGCGCAGGATCCACTCGACCTGCGGGGTGAAGCCGTCGTCGGCCATCCGGTCGGCCTCGTCGAGCACGACGACGTCGACGTCGGCGAGCGTCAGCTCCTGGGACTTGAGCAGATCGATCAGCCGCAGCGGGGTGGCCACGACGATCTCCACGCCCTCGCGCAGCACGTCGATCTGGTCGTGGCGGCTGGCGCCACCGTAGACGGCGAGGATCCGCTGGCCGACGTGGGCGGCGAGGGGTTCCAGCACCTCGGCGACCTGCACCGCCAGCTCACGGGTCGGGACGAGCACCAGGCCGCGAGGCGCGGCCGACGTGGCCTTGTCCTGGATCCGAGCCAGCATCGGCACGCCGAAGGCGAGCGTCTTGCCGGACCCGGTTTGGGCGCGCCCGCAGACGTCGTGGCCGTTCATGGCCACGGGGATGGCGGCGGTCTGGATCCTGAACGGTTGGGCGAACCCGCCGGCGGCCAAGGCCTCGTCCACGTGACCGGGGACACCCAGGTCGGCGAATCCGGTCGGCGGTTCGACAGCGGGCAGGACGGCGACAGTGGTCAGCGCAGTGGTGCGGTGACTCGTCGCTTCGGAGGCGGGGCGGCGCGGCCGCCGCCGGCGGCGGGGCGCACCCCGCCGGGGGGAAGCTTCGGTCATGGTGACGAGCAGGTTACCGGGAACGACCGTTCGCTCCCGTGACCCGGTGTTGCCCCCGTCGGTCGGCCACCCCCCGTCGGTCGCCGACACCGCGCGCAATCCTGCATCTGGGCGCCGAGGTTCCCGACATCGGGAAGCTCCGCGCCCAGACGACGAAATGAGACGCTCCGCGCCCAGATCGGGGGGCTCACGACAGACGGAGCGGGTAACCCCGGGTAACACGTGGCGGGACGGCGTTGGGACGACGGCCGGGTCGACTGGCGGTGTGTTCTGGTGGGGCGGGGCACCCGGCGTGCCCCGACGAGAAAAGTGAGGCGGATGGTCAGCTCGGCGGCGATCGCCGTCGCCGCGCCGACCGCACCCTCCGACGCCGACGTCCTGGCGCGCATGCGCAATGGCGACCACGGCGCCTACGTCCTGCTCTACGAGCGGTACGTCGGTCCGGCGCGACGGCTCGCCCGCTCGATCCTGCACCGCTCGTGCGAGGTCGACGATGTCGTGTCGGAGGTGTTCGCCGCGTCGTTCGCCGCCATCCGGCGCGGCCGCGGGCCGAAGGACGCGTTCGGGCCGTACGTCCTCAGCAGCGTCCGGCGCGAGTGCTACCGGTCCTGGCGTCGCCACGGCAAGCAGCGGGAGACGGTGACCGAGCCGGCCGACGTCGAGAACGTCGTCGCGGCGGTGGATCACGCCGATGCGACGGAGTGCGCGGTCCTCGAGGAAGCGTTCGGCTCCCTGCCGGACAACCTGCGAACCGTGCTGTGGTTGACCGAGGTCGAGGGGCTCAGCCACGGCGAGGTCGCCATGCGCACGGCCAGCACGGGGCCGGCGGTCGCAGCGATGGCCATGCGAGCACGACGGGCGCTGGCCGAGGGGTACCTGCAGGCCCACGGCGGCGGCACCGAGGGGTCGCTGGGGCGCGAGTGCACGGCGGCGCGCCGCTCCCTGGCGCGAGTGGTGCGCGGAACGGCCAGCGCCCGCCAGCTGCGTCACGTCGATGAGCACCTCGCCGGTTGTCACGAGTGTGCGCACGCTCGCGACCAGCTTCGCGTCGTGAACCAGCGCCTGCGGGAGCTGGCGCCGCCGGCACTGGTCGGGACGCTCGGCTGGTCACGGCTGCTGGCCAGTGGATTCCTGCGCGGCCAGCTCTCCGGCTGGCTGTCCGGCCCGAGTGCAGCGTTCCTCGCCGTCGCCGGTGCGGTGACGGCGACCGTCGCCCTGCCCGCTGCGGTCGAGCAAGCGATGCCGGCAGCCGCCGCCGCGATGGTGACCGCACCGGTCGAACATGACGCGCCATCAGCGGCGACGCCGGCGTCGCTCGGCGCTGCGGCATCGGCCGCTCCCACCTTCGACCTCAGGATCGTGGACGACGCGCAGCGGGACCTGGCACCCGCCAGTCCGACCTCGGCGCTGGCGCCGGACCTCGCGCCCTGGGCGTGGGCGGTGAGTGCCGGAGCGAGCGCGCTGGTCGCACGGTCGAGCGCGCCGGTCGCACCGGCCGTCGCACCGCCGGTCGCGCCGGCCACCCCCCAGCCGATCGCCCCGCCGATCGTCCCGCTGCCGGCGGACGAGCCGCAGGTCGCCGTTGAGGCCCCGCTGAGCCTGCCCGTACCGGTGCCCGACATCGAGGTGCAGATCGAGGTGGAGGTCCCCGAGCTGCCACCGATGCCGACCGGCGGCGGGCTCCCCTCCCTGGACGAGGTGCTGCCGGGCGAGGACGCGCTGGGCGTCACCGTGGAGATCGGTCCTGGCGGCGCGTCCGTTGAGGTCGACACCGACGTGGTGCCCGAACCCGGTCCCCTCGTGGACGTCCAGATCGACTCCGACATCGAGCTGCCCGATGCGCTCGAGGGCGCCACCGACCTGCTCGACGACGTCGGCGGCGTGCTGAACGACGCGGTGCCGCTCGGCGACGGCCCGCTCGGCGTCGGCTGAGCGCACAACGGCCACGCCGCCGGATTCTTTTCAGAACTGCGTCATGATCCGCGCTCAGCGGACTGTGTTCAGGGTGCCCGTCCCGTCCAAGAAGAAGGTGCCCGATGTCCCGCTCCGCACACTCACGAATCCGGTGTCTCGCCGCCGGTGCTCTCGTCACCGGCGCACTCCTGGTCGCGCCGAACGTCGCCAGCGCCGGTCTCGGCGGCGACGGTCTGATCGACATCGACACCGGGGTGACCGTCCTCGGCAACACCGTCACCGTCGACCTCCCGGACCCGCCGGACCTGCCGTCGATCGGCGGCGGCGGCAGCAGTACTGGCGGCGGGGACGGCATCGACATCAACATCGGCACCGGTGACGCCGACGTGGACGCCGACGTGGACATCGACCTCGACGACGATCGCTCCCCCAGCGTGGACGCCGACGTCGAGGTCGACTTCGACGACGATCTCTCCGCCGACGTGGACGCCGACGTCGATCTCGGCGGCCAGCCGGACTTCGACGACGACGTCGACCTCGATGTCGATCTCGATGCCGACGACCCGGTCATCGATGTCGACGCGCCGATCTCGATCAAGGACAACGCCGTCGCCGTCGGTGGCGGATCGGCCGAGGCTGGTGGCGCTCCGGCGCCGGCCGTCGCTCCGGCCCCCGTCGCTCCGGCTCCCGTCGCGCCGGTCGTCGAGCCACTGATCCACCTGGCGGCACCCGTCCAGGTGTGCGGCAACGCCGTGGCCATCCTGGAGGCCCAGGCCCTCGCCACGTGCACCGCAGCACCGCCGCCCACGGCGGCGGCCGACGTGCTCGCCGTCACCGCTCCCCTGCTGGTGTGCGGCAACGCCGTGAGCGCATTGGACAGCACGTCCAATGCGTCGTGCGGCGCGCCGACCGCCCGCCTGCCGGGCACCGGTCTCATCGTCGTCGACGCCCCAGCCGGGGTCTGCGGCAACTCGGTTGCAGCCATCGGCGGCAGCTCCAGTGCGGCGTGCAGCACCGCGTCCGCCGCCCCCACGTCCGGCGGCGGCGCCGGGTCCGAGCTGGTCGACCTCGCCGAGTCCACCGGCATCCTCGCCGTGCGGGCGCCGATCAACGTTTGCGGCAACAGCATCGGCGTGCTGGCGGACAGCGCGGCGGCGTGCCAGATCGCCGGCGCCGACGACGCCACCGCGACCGACACGCTGATCGGCGTCAACGCGCCGATCACCGCCTGCGGCAACGCCGTCGCCATCGCCGGTGACAGCGCCGCCGCCTGCACGGTCGGCGGGCCTGGTCGCACCGAGGGCGAGCTGGCCACGATCGACGCCCCCGTCACCGTGTGCGGCAACGCGGTTGCCGTCCTCGACGACGCCGCCCAGGCGTCGTGCACGACCGGCGCCTCGGCAGGGACCCCCGGCGGCTCGGTCGTCGACGTCGATGCCCCCGTCCTGGTGTGCGGCGACGCCGCGGCCGCCCTGGCCGATGCGACCGCCGAATGCGCCACGTCCGACGGCACGCCCGGCGGCACACCGGGCGAGACGCCCGGCGGCGCTGTCGGCATCGTCGACGTCGATGCCCCGGTCACGGCGTGCGGCAACGCCGCCGCTGTCCTCGGCAACGCCTCCGCCGAGTGCGACCCGTCGACCGGCGGTGACACCCCTGGTGGTGGCGGCATCATCGACGTCGACACGCCCGTCGTCGTCTGCGGCAACAGCATCGGCCTGCTCGGCAACGCCGAGGCGCAGTGCGCGCCGGTCACCCCGGGAACGCCCGGCACCCCCGGAACCCCCGGCACCCCCGGCACCCCCGGCACCCCCGGCACCCCCGGCACCCCCGGCACCCCTGCGGCACCTGGCACCCCCGGCTCGCCGGTGACGCCATTCGCCCCAGGATCCCCCGGTACGCCAGGCAGCCCGGTCACGCCGGCCCGGCCCGGCCAGCCGTCGGTGGGGTCCCCCGAGTCGACGACCACCGGCGCCAGCCCGCTGGCGATCACCGGCATCAGCGCCATCGTCCTCGTCGCCGCCCTGGGAGCGATCTTCCTCGGCAGCGGCTCGGCCGCCAAGGTGCTCGGCCGGCGCAACTCCATCGTGCGGGACGGTCACACCAGCTGAGCCGCGAGGCTCGCTTCGTGTGACCACGTCATCGGCCGGGGTCGCCTGCTCCCTCAGCAGGCGACCTCGGCCGATGCTTCGCGTTGGCGGCTCGCCGCTGCGCCGTGTACCGTCGGACCCGATGGCTGCACCGCACCTCTGGTCCCGCCTGCTGCTCCTTACGTAGGGCGAACGTCGTACCTCGCGCGTTCGCCCGCCCCCGCCCCACGGCCGGGGGCTTCTTCATTTTTCGCCCCGGCCACGCCGTCAGCACCGTTCGAAACCGCTCAGGAGCACCACATGCCACCGCCACCCGCCGCCCCCCGCAAGATGACCTTCGAGAAGTACCGCCCGTTCGTGCCGATCGCCCTCGCCGACCGAACGTGGCCGGACCAAGTGATCGACCATGCGCCCCTGTGGTGCTCGGTCGACCTGCGCGACGGGAACCAGGCGCTCATCGACCCGATGGACCCGGTCCGCAAGCTGCGGATGTTCGAGGCCGTGGTCGCCATGGGCTTCAAGGAGATCGAGGTCGGCTTCCCCTCGGCGAGCCAGCCCGACTTCGACTTCATCCGCCAGCTGATCGAGGAGGACCGGATCCCCGACGACGTCACGATCCAGGTGCTCGTCCAGTGCCGGCAAGAGCTGATCGAGCGGACCTACGAATGCATCCGTGACGCGCCGCGCGCCATCGTCCACTTCTACAACTCGACCAACCCGCTGCAGCGAGAAGTCGTGTTCGGCCTCGATCGGGACGGCATCGCCGACATCGCCGTCAACGCCGGCCGGCTGTGCCGCAAGCTCGAGGAGCAGCACCCCGCCACGGCGCTGCGCTACGAGTACTCGCCCGAGAGCTTCACCCTGACGGAACCCGACTTCGCCATCGAGATCTGCGAACGGGTGATGGACGTCATCGAGCCGGAGGACCAGCGGCCGATCATCCTCAACCTGCCGGCGACGGTCGAGTGCTACTCCCCGAACGTCTACGGCGACGTCATCGAGTGGTTCGGGCGCACGATCAGTCGCCGCCACCAGGTCGTGCTGTCGCTGCACCCGCACAACGATCGTGGGTGTGCGGTGGCCGCCGCCGAGTTCGGTGTGATGGCCGGCGCCGACCGCGTCGAGGGCACCCTGTTCGGCAACGGCGAGCGCACCGGCAACGTCGACATCGTCAACCTGGCGATGAACCTGTTCGCCAACGGCGTCGACCCCGAGCTCGACATCACCGACATCGATGCCCTGCGCCGCGTCGCCGAGTACTGCAACCGGCTCCCCATCCACCCCCGCCACCCCTACGTCGGCGACCTCGTGTACACGTCCTTCTCCGGCAGCCACCAGGACGCCATCAAGAAGGGGTTCGAAGCACTCCCCGACGAGTACGACCAGTGGGGCGTCCCGTACCTGCCCATCGACCCCAAGCACGTCGGGCGCACGTACGAAGCGGTGATCCGCGTCAACAGCCAGTCCGGCAAGGGTGGCGTGGCCTACGTCATGAAGGCCGAGCACGGCTTCGATCTGCCGCGCCGGATGCAGATCGAGTTCTCCAAGACGATCCAGCACATCACCGAGGACTCGGGCACCGAGATCACGCCGGTCGTGATGTGGGAGGCGTTCCAAGACGAGTACCTGGCCCCCCAGCCGCGCTACGAGCTCGTCGGCCACGAGCTGCACACCCTCGACGCCCGCACGACGGTGACCGCCCAGGTGCTCGCCGACGGCGAGCACCGCACCGTCCGCGGCGACGGCAGCGGACCGATCTCGGCCTTCGTGCGCGGGCTGCGCGCCGAGTTCGCCGTCGACCTCGACGTCGTCGACTACGCCGAGCACGCCATCGGTCGCGGCGCCGAGGCCACCGCCGCGGCGTACGTGGAGACGATCGCCGGCGACGACGAGCGCGAACCGCGCTGGGGCATCGGCATCGACCCGGACATCACCACCGCCGGCCTCAAGGCCGTGCTCGGAGCACTCGAGCGCCAGCAACGCTGAAGCCCTGTTCTGGCAGTCGCAACCGACTCACAACGGTCGATCCCGACGGCCAGAACGGGGCGATTCGTTCACCTAGTGTTCGCCCGATGGGTCTGCGGCGAGGATTTCGACGGATCAAGCGGCTGGCCCTGCTGGGCGCCATCGTCGGCGGCATCGTCGCCGTCCGCAAGGCAGTGCAGGCCCGCCGGACGAAACCGCAGGTCGGTCCGGTTCCGACGTGGCCGCCGCTCGAGCGTGGCGAAGCGCCGGTCGCCGCGGTCGGCGACCTCGTCACGGGCGGCCAGACGACGCCGCACCAGCCGGCGCCGGCCACGCTGGCCGCCGTCGTGGCCGAGGGGATCGTCCCCGACCCTGCGGACCCGACACCGCCGGTTCCGGGCGACACAGCGTGGGTGCCCGCCGACGCCGGTGCGTGCCCGGTCAGCCACCCGATCAAGGCCAACGGCAACTCGATGATCTACCACGAGCCCGGTGGACGCTTCTACGACCGCACGCGCGCCGAGCGCTGCTACGCCGACGCGGCGGCCGCCGAGGCCGACGGCTACCGTGCCGCCAAGGGTTCGTAGAGCGGAGGTCGAGTGAAGGTCGTTGTCGACTACGACGTGTGTGCATCGACGGGGAGCTGCATGCAGGTCTGCCCCGAGGTGTTCGAGGTCCGCAGTGACGGGTACCTGTACGTCTTGCAGGAGGAGCCGCCGTCGGAGCTGCACGACAAGGTGCGCGAGGCCGCCGACCTCTGCCCGACCGCCGCCATCTCCCTGGAGGAGTGAGCGAGCACGCGCGTTGAACCACCGACCAACGGCGGCCTCCGCGAGCGAACAATCGTTGGAGGAGTGACGCCCGGCGGGTTCCACGACCGCCTGGCGGCCGCTTGGTCCGCCTCGGGCTCCATGCTCTGCGTCGGGCTTGACCCCGATCCCACTCGCTTCCCAGCGCCGCTCGACGGTGCCCCGGATGCGCTGATCCGGTTCTGCACGGCGATCATCGACGCCACCGCCGACGTCGTCTGCGCCTTCAAGCCGCAGTTCGCCCACTTCGCCGCGCTGCGGGCCGAACCGGAACTGGAAGCCGTGTGCGACTACGTGCGGGAACGCCATCCCGACGTGGTGCTGATCCTCGATGCCAAGCGCGGCGACATCGGCTCGACGGCCGAGCGGTACGCCCGCGAGGCGTTCGGGCGCTACGGCGCCGACGCCGTGACCGTCAACCCGTACCTCGGCACGGACGCCGCTGCGCCCTTCCTCGAGCTGGGCGGCGTCCTGGCGCTGTGCCACACCAGCAACCCGGGCAGCGGCGAGCTGCAGGACCTCGACGTCGGCGGCCGCCCGCTCTTCCTGCGGGTCGCCGAGATGGTGGCCAGCCGGTGGTCGGCGCTCGGTGACTGCGGCCTCGTCGTCGGGGCCACCTACCCGGCCCAACTCGGCGACGTCCGCCAGCTCGTCGGCGACCTCCCGATCCTCGTCCCGGGCGTCGGCGCCCAGGCCGGTGATCTCGAGGCCTCGGTGCGCGCCGGGTCGACGGGCTCCGGCGTCGGACTGCTGCTCAGCTCGTCGCGCGACATCCTGTACGCGTCGTCGGGCGACGACTTCGCCGCTGCCGCCCGGGCCCGAGCGGTCGCCACCCGCGACGCCATCCGCGCCTCGGCCGTGGTCAGCCCGTCAAGCTGACGACGCTGACGATCCCCGGCGCCGCCCGGAGGGCGTCGACGGTCTCCGCCGGCACGGCCGAGGTCGTCGAGATCAGCATGACCGCCGTCCCTGCCGTCTCGGCCCGCCCGACGTCCATGTCGGCGATGTTCACGTCGGCGTCGCCGAGCAGCGTGCCGACCGTTCCGATCACCCCGGGGCGGTCGTCGTTCGTCACCATCAGCAGGTGGTCGGCCGGCGGGATGTCCAACCCGTGCCCGTCGATCGACACGATCCGGTGCTCGCCACGATGGGCGGCGACCGTGCCACTCAACGAGTGCCCGCCGCCCGACACCGTGACGAGGTTGACGTACTCGTCCGCCGTGGTCGAGCTGATCTCCCGAACGTCCACCCCGTGTTCGCGCGCCCGCTGGGGCGCGTTGACGTAGGTCACCGGCTCCTCCGAGATCCGCCCGAAGAACCCCTTCAGCACGGACAGCCCGACGATGCGCGTGTCGAACGCGCCGACCTCGCCCTCCACGGCGACCTCGATCGTCGACGGCAGCTCGCTGACGAGCGACCCGAACAGCCGCCCCAACCGCTCCGCCAGCGGCACGAACGGCCGCAACGTCTCGTGTGCCTCGGCCGCCGACAGGTTGACGGCGAACGGCACGAACTCACCGTCCAAGGCCAGCTGGATCATCGTGGCGATCGTGTCGCCGGCCTTGTCCTGGGCCTCACGGGTGCTGGCGCCCAGGTGCGGCGTGACCACGACGCCGTCCAGGCCGAACAGCGGCGACTCGGTGGTCGGCTCGGCGTCGAACACGTCCAGTGCGGCCCCGGCGATGGTGCCGGCACGGACGGCATCGGCCAGCGCCGCCTCGTCGACGATGCCGCCGCGGGCGACGTTGATGACGCGCAGCGCCGGCTTGGCCTTGAGCAGCAGCTCGCGACCGATCAAGCCCGCCGTCTCCGGGGTCTTCGGGAGGTGGATGGTGAGGAAGTCAGCTTCGGCGACGACGTGGTCAAGGGGCAGCAGCTCGACGCCGAGCTGGCGAGCCCGGTCGGCCGATACGAACGGATCGTGGGCCACGAGCCGCATCCCGAAGCCACGGGCCCGGTCGGCGACGAGCTTGCCGATCCGGCCGAGGCCGACGATGCCGAGCGTCTTGTCGGCCAGCTCGACGCCCTCCCAGCGGCCGCGCTCCCAACGCCCGGCGACGAGCGCGGCATGGGCCTGCGGGACGTTGCGGGCCTGGGCCAGCAGCAGCGCCATGGTGTGCTCGGCCGCCGACACGACGTTGCTCTGCGGGGCGTTGACGACCATCACCCCTCGCCGTGTCGCCGCATCGACGTCGACGTTGTCGAGGCCGATGCCGGCGCGGCCGACGACGACGAGGTCCCGCCCGGCGTCCAGGACGTCGGCGCCGACGGTGGTCGCCGACCGGATGATCAGCGCCTCGACGCCAGGCAGTGCTGCGATCAACGCCTCAGCGGCGAGACCGTGGCGTACCTCGACGACATGACCCGCCGCCCGCAGACGGTCGAGCCCGCTCTCGGCGATCGCTTCGGTGACGAGGATCCGCGCCATACGGCCCACTGCCTACCGCCTCGCCCCACCGAATCGCGCAGTACGTTCCAGCCGTGGGGTCCGGGGGCGAGACGACCGACGGTGTCGCTGCCATCGAACGGTGGTTCATCGGCCGCGGGCTGCCGCACTTCGTCGAGCGACGGGATCCGGCGGCGGTCATCTGGGGCCGCGCCCTCCCCCTGCTCGTCGTCGCCTACCTGTTGCTCGGGCTCAACGCGCTGGATCTCACCCACTGGAGCGCGGTCCGCAACCTCGCCGTGGCGGCGTTCGTCGTGGCCGCCTCGCTCGTCACGTGGTTCGCCGCCAACTGGTTGCGCGGGCGCCGGTGGACGGAGCGGCCGCGCCGCATCGGCCCCGCCGAGCTGGCCGTGTTCATCATCGTGCCCACGCTTCCGTCGATGTTCGTCGGCCAATGGGGCGACGCGCTGCAGACCCTCGTCGAGGCAGTGGCGCTGCTTGCCGCGCTGTGGGCGCTGACCAGCTACGGCGTGCTGCCGCTGCTGCGCTGGGCCGGCCAGCGCACCATGGCCCAGTTCGCCGTGCTGTTCAACGTGGTGGTCAGAGCCCTGCCGCTGCTCCTGCTGTTCCTGACGTTCCTGTTCATCAACGCCGAGGTCTGGCAGGTCGCCGGCACGTTGGACGGACCGGTCTACGCCGTCGTGCTGGCCATCTTCTTCGCCCTCGGCGCCGTGTTCGTGCTGTCGCGGGTGCCGTCGCTGATGCGCCAGCTGAACCGCTTCGACTCGTGGGCCGAGATCGACGGCCTCGTCGCCGACACCCCCGGCGGCGACGTGCTGCGCGCCGTCGGCCCGCCGGCGGGACCGGTGGCCGCCGACCCGATGAGCGTTCGCCAACGCTTCAACATCGGGTTGGTGACGATCTTCTCCCAGGCCATCCAGATCACCCTGGTCGCCCTGAGCCTCACGGCGTTCTTCGTCGCCTTCGGGTTCCTGGCCATCCCCGAGGAGACGATCCAGGCGTGGACGGCCGTCGACGACGTGAACGTGCTCGTGGCGTGGGCGGTGGGCGGACGGACGCTGGTCATCACCGAGCCGCTGCTGCGCGTCGCCGCGTTCCTCGGCACATTCTCCGGCATGTACTTCACGGTCCTGTTGTCGACGGACGCCACGTACCGCGAGGAGTTCGCTGAGGACGTGGCCCCGGAGCTGCGCCAAGCTCTCGCTGTGCGCCGCACCTACCACCTCGGGCTCGGCGGGCCTCGGGCGAGAGCCGCATGAACCAGGACCTCGAGATCCGCCTGGTCGACGATGCGGCCGAGATGCACCGCATCGCCACCGTGTTCGACCAGGTGTGGGGCGCGGCGACGCCGCTGATCAACGTCGAGCTGGCCCGCGCCATCAGTCACGCCGGCGGCTACGTCGCCGCGGCCTACGCCGACGGACAGGTCGTCGGGGGCTCGATCGGGTTCCTCGCCCGCCATCACGGCGCCGCCGCGCTGCACAGCCACCTGACCGGGGTGCTGCCGGGCGTACGCGGCACCGGCGTCGGCGCTCGGCTCAAGCAGCACCAGCGGGCCTGGGCGGCCGACCAGGGGTTGGCGTGGGTCACGTGGACCTTCGACCCGCTCGTGCGCCGCAACGCCCGGTTCAACCTGCGCGTGCTCGGCGCCGAGGTCGACGACTACCTCGTGAACTTCTACGGGCCGATCGACGACGCCATCAACGCCCGTGACGAGAGCGACCGGCTGCTCGTGGCGTGGTCGACGACGGACGACGCGGCGTCGCAGGGCGAGGAGCCGCCGTCCGACACGATCGCGGTTCCGACGCCGGACGACATCGTGACGCTGCGCCGCACCGACCGGTCGGCAGCCGACGGCTGGCGGCGGCGCCTGCGCAGCGAGCTCGGCGATCGCTTGGCCGCCGGCGGCCGCGTGGTGTCCTTCTCCGAGGGTGGCGAGTACCTCGTCGCGTCAGCGCCATGATCGAGCTTGCCGAGCTGCGCGAGATCCAGCTGCCGCTGGTGACGCCGTTCCGCACCAGCTTCGGGGTGCAGACCAGCCGCCGCATCCTCCTCGTCCGCGCCGCCATCGACGTCGGCGGTGGGCGCGTCGACGGCTGGGGTGAGTGCGTCGCCGGCGACGAGCCGACCTATTCCGCCGAGTACGTCGACGGGGCGGCGCTCGTGATCACCCAGGAGCTGGTGCCCCGCCTCGGCGCCGTCGAGCGGGCCGCCGACGTGGCGCCTGCGCTGGCCGCCGTGAAGGGCCACCCGATGGCCAAGGCGGCGCTGGAGATGGCCGTGCTCGACGCCCAGCTGCGGGCCGCCGGCCAATCGTTCGCCGAGCACGTCGGGGCCACCCGCGACCGCATCCCGAGCGGCGTGAGCGTCGGCATCCACGACACGATCGCCGAGTTGGAGCGGGCTGTAGCCGGCTACCTCGCCGACGGGTACGTGCGGATCAAGCTGAAGATCGAGCCCGGGTCGGACCTGGAGCCGGTCGCCGCAATCCGCCGCCTGGTCGGCCCGGACGTCCCGCTGCAGGTCGACGCCAACACGGCCTACACGCGCGACGACGTCGAGCTGCTGCGCCGGCTCGACGAGCACGACCTGCTGCTGATCGAGCAGCCGCTGCCGGAGGACGACCTGCTCGGCCACGCCGCGCTGGCGCGAGCGGCCGAGACCCCGATCTGCCTCGACGAATCGATCCTGTCGGTCACCACCGCGGTCGATGCCATCGAGCTCGGTGCCTGCGAGGTCGTCAACATCAAGGCCGGCCGGGTCGGCGGGTACCTGGCCGCCGTGGCCATCCACGACGAGTGCCGGCGGCGAGGGATCCCGGTCTGGTGCGGCGGGATGCTGGAGACCGGCATCGGCCGGGCGGCCAACGCCGCCCTCGCGGCGATGGAGGGGTTCACGCTGCCCGGCGACGTGTCGGCGTCGCGCCGCTTCTACGCCAGGGACGTCGTGACCGAGCCGATCGAGGTCGTCGACGGCCACGTGGCCGTGCCCACGGGACCGGGCTTCGGGTTCAACCTGGACCTCGACTTCCTCGACGAGGTCACGGTCAGCAGCCACGACCTGCGGACGTGACGGGCCGGGCGGGTAGGTTCCTCGGCCATGCCACACCCGTTCCTGTCCGACGAGTGGATGACCGAAGCAAGAGCCATCCGCCAGCGTCACGCCGGCGAGACGGCCAAGGTCACCCAATCCTTGAAGATCAACCAGATCGTCACCGGCGCGCCCTTCGGCGAGGGGACCGTCGAGAGCTACCTGGACACGTCGTCGGGCGACGTCGTGATGGAGCTCGGTCGCCTGGAGGACGCCGACGTCACCATCACCACCGACTACGCCACGGCCAAGGCCCTGTTCGTCGACCAGGACTCGGCGGCGGGGATGCAGGCCTTCATGTCCGGCAAGATCGTCGTGCAGGGCGACATGATGAAGCTGATGGCGCTGCAGACGGCCATGCCGAGCGACGAGGCGAGCCAGCAGATCGCCGACGAGATCAAGGCCATCACGGACTGACCTCGCCGGCGGCGTCGATCGCCTGCACCGCCACCTGCGTCGGGTTGATCGCCGCCGGTCGGGTGCCCGTCGGATCGAGGCGCTGGCGGACCACCACGACGGCCGCCTGCACGGCGGCGTGGTCGGCGCGCTCACGGTCCGTGGCGTGGTCGAACGTCCATCGGCGGACGCGCTCGGCGACACCGGCGTCGGCCGGCTCGACACCGGTGGCGGCGAACACCCGGCAGTCGTAGGTGCGGCAGGCCTGGGGCCGGTGTGCGTAGATGGAGCACCCGTCGGTCCGCAGCATCGGGCAGTGACCGCGCTCGTCGTAGCCCATCACGAGGTGGCCGGGCCGCCCCGGTGCCGGGAACAACAGCTCGGCCGGGATGTGCGCCGTGGCGTCGTGCTCGTCGGGGCCGATGTCGACGAACTGCGACGCCCGGCAGCACGCTGTGCAGGTGCCGCACGGCACCTCGGCGTCGTGCTCGCCGCGCAGCGCGCCACGGGTGGCGACGAGCCACGGTCCGAACGCGACAGGTTCGTCCGACGTCATCCGCCGACGCCCGTCACGCCACGATCACGACCGTTGAGTAGGCCGCAGCGTCAGCAGCAGCACGCTGTTCGGGAAGGCGCGGTGCTCGACCAGCCGCCAGCTCTGCTTGACCCGCTCGTCGGGGAACACCCGCAGGCCGGCGCCGATGGACACCGGGAAGACCATCAGGCGCAGCGTGTCGACGAGGCCGTCGAGCAGCAGGGTGTGCACCAGCGTGGCGCTGCCGTTGACGAGGATCGGGCCGCCCTCGGCGCCCTTCAGCGCGCCTACCGCGGCGCTCACGTCACCGTCGATCACCGTCGAGTTCCACTGCGGTTCGGCCAGCGTCGTGGACACGACGTGCTTGGGCATGGCGTTCATCTTCTCGGCCATCGGTCCCGTGTACGTCGGCCACGCGCCGGCGAAGCTCTCGTAGGTGGTGCGTCCGAGGAGCAGCGACCCCGCCTCGAGCACCTCCTCGAACTTGTACTGCTCGTGTTCCGGCCCGAAGGCGTCACCGACCCAGCCGGTGTGGGGGTGCGTGGGCTCGCCGCCCGGCGCCTCCATCACGCCGTCGAGGGTGACGAACTCCGAGACGATCAATTCGCGCATGGCGACGACCTTGTCACGTCGGGGACCGTCGATCGAACGGCCGGAGCGATCAGCCAGTGGGGATCGCCGCGGCCAGCGCGGCGCGCAGGCCGTCGACCGTCCAGCGGTCCGCCTGCTCGACCGTCTCGGCCATCTCCCACGACCGGACGCGCTTCACGACGCCTCCCTGCACGAAGAACGTCTCACCGTTGAACAGGCAGTCAGCGGTGCTCAGGTAGGCCACGAGCGGCGACACGTTGGCCGGATCCCACTCGTCGAAGGCGCCCTCCTTGGGCGTCATGACCTCCTCCAGCCCCGGGGTGGCCAGCGTCAGGCGGGTCCGGGCGCCGGGCGCGATGCAGTTGCTCTTCACCTCGTAGCGCGTCAGCTCCTTGGCGATGATCTGGCTGAACGTGGCGATGCCGGTCTTGGCCGCGCCGTAGTTGCTCTGCCCAGGGTTGGAGAAGAGGCCCGACGTGCTCGACGTGTGGACGACGTTGCGCGGCTTGGCGCGGCCGTTCTTGGCCTCCTCCCGCCAGTAGGCGGCGGCCCACTTGGTGGGGGCGAAGTGGCCGCGCAGGTGGACCCGGATGACGTCGTCCCACTCGGCCTCGCTCATGTTGACGAGGACCCGGTCGCGCAGGATGCCGGCGTTGTTGACGAGGATGTCGAGGTCGCCGAACGCCTCGATGGCCGAGTTGACGAGGTGCTGGGCACCGTCCCAGTCGGCTACGTCGTCGTCGTTGGCGATCGCCTCGCCACCGCTGGCCTGGATCTCGGCGACGACCTCGTTCGCCGGCCCGGCGTCCTCGCCGGCGCCGTCGTTGGCACCGCCGCGGTCGTTGACGACGACCTTGGCGCCCTCGGCGGCGAACAGCAGGGCGTGCTCACGCCCGAGCCCGCGCCCTGCTCCGGTGATGATCGCCACACGACCGTCGAGTGCACCCATCGGCGGCACGGTAGTCGGCGACCCCCGGGCGACCGCCAACGGCGGCGGAGCGATTCTGTGCCGCGATCGGTACGGAAACCCGTACCGGATCATCGTCAGAACGCGGTTGTCGGGTTACAGGAGCACCATGTCGATGGCGGTGCCGCGGCGGTACTCGTCGCCGGGGTCCGCCGACTCGCCGGTGACGGACGCCGAGACGAAGACGCCTTGCGTGCTCCCGAGCAGGCCGCCGATGTTCAGCCCGGCCGCCGCCAGCGTGGCCTGGATCTGCGGCAGGGTCTGGCCCGTCAGGTCTGGCATCGTCACCAGGTCGACGCCCTTCGACGCGGTCAACACGACCGTCGAGCCGCGCTCCACCGACGTGCCGGCGGGCGGCTCGATCCCCACGAGACCATCGAGCGGCACCGTGTCGCTGAAGACCGGTTCGGCGAGGGTCACCACCAGGCGCAGCGCTTCCAGCTGCGCCGTCACGTCGCTGACGGGCGTGCCGGTGAGGTCCGGCACGAGGCGCGGCTCCGGGCCGGCCGACACCACCAGCTCGATGTCGGTGTCCGGCAGCACCTCGTCGCCGGCCACCAGCGCCTCGTCGTCGGCGACCGACCACGAGATCACCACGCCCGGAGGAACCTCCTCGTCGAAGGCCTCGACGGCGGGGAGGGCCACCAGGCGCAGCTCGGCCAGCGCCGTCTCGGCGTCGCTCAGGCTCCGACCGGACAGCTCGGGCAGCATCCGCAGCTCGGGCCCCTCGCTGATGACGATCAGGAACGGTTCTCCCTCGGCGAGCTGCTCCCCGGCCGCCGGCGCCGTGCGGATGATCTCGCCGGCGTCCGGTTCCTCGTCGCTGCGGGCGAGCTCGGTGTCGATCTCCCAGTCGAACCCGTCCGTCAGCCGCGTGGCGTCGGCTTCGGTCAGTCCGATCAGCGCCGGCACCTCGTGGGTCGGTGTCCGGAACAGGCGGTAGGCGACGTAGCCCAGCGCGGCGAGGGCGCCCAGCACGAACAACGCCAGCAGCCACGGCCACGCCCGGCGCCGTCCGCGTTCGGCACCTGGGGCGTCCACCGGCTCGGTCGCCGTGATCCCACGTCGCGCCGGCTCCAGCGTCTGCGCCGGCTCGACCGCCGGCGCCGGCGTCCCGTTCGGCGGTCCCGGTGGGTCGGTGGGCGTGGCCCCCTTGGCCAGCTCCGCCAGCTCGTCGACCGTGGCATCAGGATCGCCGTCGTAGAGCATCGGCGCCGAGGACTCACCCGCTGCGCCATGCGCAGCCCCAGAGCGGGCCAGCACCATCACCGGTGCGGCGGCGGCGACCGCGGCGACCGCCAGCGCCGTGCCGCCGGAGGCGACGGGAGCGCGGTGGCCCTCGTCGTCGACGTGGCCTTGCGGGAGCGGCGGCGGCACGACCGGAGGGGCGACCAGCGGGAGCGGCGGGGCCAGGTCGGGCCCGCCGGCCGACCCGCCGGGCTGGTCGGCCTCGTCGGGTTCGTCGGGCGCGTCCGCTCCGTCGCCGCCGTCGGCGTCTGCGCCACCACCGTCATCGTCGCCGGCCGCTCCGCCGCCGTCGCTGTCGTCGTCGCTGCCGGCTGGCGCCGGCCGCTCGTCGTCACCCGGGTCCGGATCCGGGTCCGGCCCATCCGCCAGCGCCTCGTCCATCGCCGCCTCGGCGGCGAGCGGATCATCGACCACCGTCGCCGCCACCGGGTCATCCGGCCGGTGCACGCCACCCGTCGGGTCGTTGGGCCGGCGCAGCCGGTTCGGGTCGTCTTCGAAGACCGTCGAGACGAGGATCGGGATGGGTGCGGGCCGCGGCAGGTTCTCCGCCACCCGAACCAGACCTCGACCCAGCTCGGCGGCCGTCGAACGCTCGCTCGGCTCCGGGCGGCCGGCCCGCTCGAGCACCGCAGCCAGCGGCCCGAGGTCGGCGGACACGGGCATCAGCCGGCCCACGCGCGCCGACAGCGTGGCGACGGTCGACCGGGCGGAGAACGGCACGCTGCCGGTGACCGCTTCGACGAGGATCAGCGCCAGCGAGTACACGTCCGTCGGGGCGTCGACCGGCTGCGCCAGCGCCTGCTCGGGCGAGGCGTACCGGGCGGTGTGCGTGGACAGGTTCGACGGGTTGCGCCAGTCGTGGGCGCCGAGCAGCCGGGCCAGGCCGAAATCGACGATGCGCAGGCGCCGGTCGTCGCCGAAGACCAGCTTGGACGGTGACAGTTCGGTGTGCACGAGGCGATGGCGGTGGGCGAAGTCGAGCCCGCGGCAGGCGTCGAGCCCGACGACCAACGCTTGCGACGGATCGAGCAGCCGGCCCCGGTCGAACAGGTCACGCAGACTGCCGCCGTCGAGCCGTTCGACCACCGCGAACACGGTCGTCCGCTTGCCGATCTCCTCCTGGCCCCAATCGTGGACGGCAGCGAGGTTCGGGTGCGACAGGGTCGACATGACCTGCATCGTCCGTTCGAACCGGCGTCGGAAGTCCGCCGACTCGGCCCACTCGGGGCGAACGAACTTGATCGTCACCTGCCGCCCGAGCTGCTCGTCGTCGGCGTCGGCGATCACCGCGCTCGGCGCCCGCCGACGCCACACGCGTCACCCGGTAGCGGTCGGCGAAGACGCGCCCGACGAGACCACGGCGCGTTCCGCTGGGGTTGGTGGGGTCGCCGGCGCTCATCGTGATGGGTCGGCACCATCGGTGGTGCCGGTGAAGAAATTACCGCCGGGGGTCCCGTGGATGGTGGCAACGACGAGCCCACACCCCGGCATGATGGGATCTGTGAACGCCGAAGGCGACGCCGAACCGCACGACGGTCCGGACAACTCGCCCGTCGTGAGTGCGGGCACGAGCGTCGCCGTCGACGACGGCGCCGACGCGGAACCCCCGCCGCCACCCCCTCGGCGGCGGCTCAACCGCGAGCTGCTGCTGATCAGCTTGGCGCTCGCCATCGGCCTCGTGTTGATCGCGCTGGGCGTGCTGCGCTCGGTCACCGGCGACGAGGTCACGGATCTCCCGAGCGCCATCGAGGAGATCGCGCCCACCCCCGACGCCGAGCAGGTGCTGCAGCAGACCAACGTCGTGGTCGATCTCGCCGAGGGCTACGAGGGTCAGCTGACCATCGACGGCGTGGCGCTGGAGACGATCCGGCTCGACCAGCTGGCGCCGCTCGATGCCGAGCCGGGCCAACAGGTCGACGTGCCTCCCGGAGCGATCTTCGAGCCAGGCAACGGCACGCTGAGCTTCCGCCCAGCACCGGGGACCGGCATCGACTCGTTCGATCCCGGGTCGCACGACGTGATCGTCACGTACTGGCGCACCGCCGAAGGACGTGACGCCGCCCGCTCCTACGGGTGGAGCTTCGTCGTCATCTAATGGCCTCAGTCGCTCCGAAGACTCCGCTCCTCGGCCTGGGCCGGGCAAGGCCGACCTGACCACTCACGCCCACTGCGGTCGGGGGCCGAACCGCGCACGGCCCAGCTCGATGGCCTCAGTCGCTCCGAAGACTCCGCTCCTCGGCCTGGGCCGGGCAAGGCCGACCTGACCACTCACGCCCACTGCGGTCGGGGGCCGAACCGCGCACGGCCCAGCTCGATGGCCTCAGTCGCTCCGAAGACTCCGCTCCTCGGCCTGGGCCGGGCAAGGCCGACCTGACCACTCACGCCCACTGCGGTCGGGGGCCGAACCGCGCACGGCCCAGCTCGATGGCCTCAGTCGCTCCGAAGACTCCGCTCCTCGGCCTCGGCCGGGCAAGGCCGACCTGACCATTCACGCCCACTGCGGTCGGGGGCCGAACGCGCACGGCCGAGCTCGATGGCCTCAGTCGCTCCGAAGACTCCGCTCCTCGGCCTGGGCCGGGCAAGGCCGACCTGACCATTCACGCCCACTGCGGTCGGGGGCCGAACCGCGCACGAGGGATCTACGCGCCGTTGCAGGGCGCCTACCAGGCGTCCCAGTGGATGACGGTGTCGGGGTCGGGGCGCATCGCCGGCTTGAAGTCGGTGCCGACGGTGTGGGCGATCGGCGTGAGGCACACCTGCTGCACCTGGTCGAAGGGGATGCCGACGATGTCGGCGACCTGCTGTTCCATCATCAGGTGGACGGTCGTCCACGCCGTTCCGAGGCCACGGGCGCGGGCGGCGAGCATGAAGCTCCACGTCGCCGGCAGGACGTTGGCGAGCGCCGCCGCCGAGACCATTGCCGGCTGGCCGTCGGTGCGCCCGGCGGTGCAGGCGATGACCAGCGCCGGCGACTCGCCCATGTGCTCGCCGAGGTAGTCGGCGGACGTCTGGACGCGCCGCTGCTGGGCCCGCTCCGGCTCCGTCGGCTTGACGATCGAACCCACGTACACGCCGTCGAGGCTCTTGTAGATGTCGTAGCACTGCCGGTAGACGTCGCCGATCGCCGCCCGCTTCTCGGCGTCGGTGACCACGACGAACTGCATCGTGAGGTTGTTGCTGCCCGACGGCGCCTGCAGCGCGGCGGCGACGCACTGGCGGATCAGCTCGGGGTCGACCGGCCGCCCGACGTCCAGCCGTTTGCGCACGGCGCGGGTCGTGGTCAGCACTTCGTCGGCGGTCAGCTCGGGCATGGCGCGGCACTGTACGGCGGCCGATGCTTTGGCCCCGGACCGCAGCGAGGGTGAATGGTCAGGTCGGCCGTGCCCGACCCAGCGAGCGAAGCGAGCCCTCAGCCGCCCTCAGCCGATCTCGCCGGTCTCGAGGAGGCGGGTGAAGGCGGCTTCGTCGATGATCGGGACGCCGGCCGCCTCGGCCTTGGTCACCTTGCTGGCGCCGGGGTTGTCGCCGGCGACCAGGGCGTAGGTCTTGGCGCTCACGCTGCCCGGACTGGTGCCCCCTCGGGCCACGACCTCGGCCGCCGCCTCCTCCCGCGACCATCCCGCCAGCGTCCCCGTGACGACCACCGCCTTCCCGGCCAGGACCTGTGGCCCGACCTCGACCGGCTCGGGCACGACCCCGAAGTCGACGCCGGCGGCGCGCAGCCGCTCGACGAAGGCCCGGTTGCTGTCGAGGCCGAACCAGGCGGCGATCGACCGGGCGATGATCGGGCCGAGCCCGGCGACGGCGGCCAGCTCATCGTCCGACGCCGCCATGATCGCGTCGAGGGTTCCGAAGTGGGCGGCCAGCGCCTGCGCCGCGGCCGGGCCGAGGTGCTTGATCCCGAGCGCCGTCAGCAGGCGCGGCAGCGGGCGCTGGCGGGAGGCGTCGATCGCCCCGAGCAGCTTGTCGGCGCTGATCGCGGCGAAGCCCTCGAGCGTCAGCAACTGCTCGCCGGTCAGGCCGTACAGGTCGGCGGCGTCACTGACCAGACCGGTCGCGGTCAGCTGGCCGACGGTGCGCTCCCCGAGTCCCTCGATGTCCATCGCCCCGCGCGAGGCGAAGTAGATCACCCGCTGGTCGCGCTGGAACGGGCAGGCCGGCTCGACGCATCGGGTGTCGGCCTCGCCCTCCAGGCGCACCAGCGTGCTGCCGAGGGGGCACGGGCACGTCGTCGGGAACTGCCAGGGCCGCGAGCCCTTCGGTCGCATCGAGAGCACCGGACCGACGACCTCCGGGATGACGTCGCCGGCCTTGCGCACGATCACCGTGTCGCCGGGCCGCACGTCCTTGGCCCGCACCTGGTCCTCGTTGTGCAGCGTGGCGACGCCGACGGTCGACCCGCCGACGAACACCGGCTCGAGCATGGCGAACGGGGTGGCCCGGCCGGTCCGGCCGATGGAGACCTGGATGTCGCGCAGCTCGGTCGTGCGCTCCTCCGGCGGGAACTTGTAGGCGATCGCCCAGCGCGGCGCCCGGGACGTCGATCCCAGCCGGTCGCGCTGGTCCACGTCGTCGACCTTGACGACGACACCGTCGATCTCGTACCCGAGGTCGTGGCGGTGGGCCTCCCGATCCCGACACAGCTCGACGACGGTCTCGAGGTCGTCGGCCACGACGGTCTCGGGGTTGACGGGCAGCCCGAGCCGGTCGAGGAGGTCGAGCGCCTCGCGATGACCTTCCAGCTCGGGGCCACCGCGCACCTCGCCGAGCTGGTACACCCAGAACGACAGGTCGCGCTTCGCCGTGATCGCCGGGTCCTTCTGGCGCAGGCTGCCGGCAGCCGCGTTGCGGGGGTTGACGAACAGCCGACCGCCGGCCGCCTCGGCCTCGTCGTTCATCCGCTCGAAGCTGGTCACCGGCAGGTACACCTCGCCGCGCACCTCCAACACGTCCGGGACATCGTCGCCGCGCAGCCGCTGGGGCACGGCGCCGATCGTCGCAACGTTCGCCGTGACGTCCTCGCCGACCCGCCCGTCGCCGCGCGTCGCCGCCTGCACGTACCGACCGCGCTCGTAGCGGACGCTCATGGCGACGCCGTCGATCTTCAGCTCGCACACGTACCGGATCGGCTCGTCGGGCAACCCCTTCGTGACTCGCGCCCCCCACGCCCGCAGCTCGTCGGCGGTCATCGCGTTGTCCAGGCTCATCATCGGCACGGAGTGCACCACCGGGGCGAACAGCGTGCTCGGCGCCGCTCCCACCTGGTCGCCGGCGGCGAGCGGGCCGACGAGCTCCGGGTGCTGCGCCTCCAACTCGCGCAGCTCCCGCGCCAGGAGGTCGAAGTCGGCGTCGGAGATCTCCGGGTCGTCCTGCTGGTGGTAGCGCTGGTTGTGGTAGGCGACGAGGGCGCTGAGCGCCGCCATCCGCTCGGCAACGTCGATCTGGTCTGCCTCGCTCATTGGCGCACCCTGGCGTCATTCGACGGATCACACGTAGAGCTGGTGCACCAATGAGCCGAAGACCGTGCCTGATGATTCGCTCGCTCGAAGACTCGCTCGCTCATTGGCGCACCCTGGCGTCATTCGACGGATCACACGTAGAGCTGGTGCACCAATGAGCCGAAGACCGTGCCTGATGATTCGCTCGCTCGAAGACTCGCTCGCTCATTGGCGCACCCTGACGTCATTCGACGGATCACACGTAGAGCTGGTGCACCAATGAGCCGAAGACCGTGCCTGATGATTCGCTCGCTCGAAGACTCGCTCGCTCATTGGCGCACCCTGGCGTCATTCGACGGATCACACGTAGAGCTGGTGCACCAATGAGCCGAAGACCGTGCCTGATGATTCGCTCGCTCGAAGACTCGCTCGCTCATTGGCGCACCCTGACGTCATTCGACGGATCACACGTAGAGCTGATGCACCAATGAGCCGAAGACCGTGCCTGATGATTCGCTCGCTCGACGACTCGCTCGCTCACGTAGCTGCCTGTTCGCTCGCCCACCCAGGCCGGGCCGTCTGTCGTCGGCCCCGACGCTCGCTCACGCTCCGATGGTGTAGCGGGTGACGGCCGCCTGGTCGTTGACGCGGC
This sequence comes from uncultured Acidimicrobiia bacterium, assembly GCA_963739975.1. Classification (GTDB taxonomy): domain Bacteria; phylum Actinomycetota; class Acidimicrobiia; order Acidimicrobiales; family Ilumatobacteraceae; genus JALZMG01. Next base: position 237,188 of record CAVUCK010000005.1, on the reverse strand, counting down.
GGCCGATCTCGCGCAGCAGCCGACCGACGCGATCGGCGACGGATGGCGTGTGCAGCCCGAGACCGCAATGCGCGGTGAGCAGGCTGCGCTGGCGCAGCAACGTCGGGTCGCACCCCCGGCGCACCAGCTCGCACCACACGTCGGACAACCGCCGCCACAAGCGGTCGCTGGTCGCCGGGATCGGACGGTCCGTGGGAACAGCTCCCCAGGCGATGCACCCGCCGGCCTCGAGGAACCGCACCAGGTAACCGGCGACGGAGATCAGCTGGCTGTGCACCGGGATCGACAGCACGTCCGGGCCGGCGGCGAGCAGGGAGGCGATGTCGACGGACTCGGCACAGCAGTGCACGCCAACCGTTGCCATCGGCTGCACCCCGGCCATCGCGCTCGACAGCAGGTCGATCGCCGGGTCGGGGGCGATCGGGAACCCGGGGTGCATCAGCTGGCCGAACCACGGCTCGTCGAGCCAGACCAGCTGCGGCGACTCGGGCAGGGCGACGGCGACGGCGTCCGTGATCGCCGCCAGGTGGGCGCGCACCGAGCGCACGGCGACGGCGAACGCCGTGCCGGCCGGGATGCCGGCCCGCGTCAACGCCACCCCGAGCGTGACCGGACCGACGAACTGCCACTTCACCGGACCCCGCAGGTCACGGCTGCTGGCCGTGCACAGGAACCCGCGCAGCGAGGCGAACGCGTCGCCGCCGAGGTCGCAGGTGATCGCCGCCGTCGGGTCGATCGCAGCCCGGTCGACGGCGATGCTGCCGTACTGTCCCGGCCGGATGCCTGGGATCCCGACGACGGCCTGGGCGATCATCCCCTCGGCCGGTGACCGCCGCGGCAGCGACGGAACGGTCGGGACGTCGTACTCGCGCAGGGCGAACGAGACCGCGTCGCGCACCGACCGGTGCGGCAGGCTGCCGACGCCGACCGTCGCCCCCGGTCGCAGCGCTCCACCGATCGCCGGAGGCCGGCGAGACGGTCGATCGGCCGCGCCCACGCGGGACTCGTCGATCAGCGTTTCGGCCATCGCCACACGTTCCCTCTCGCTCCGTCCTCCTCGTCCGCCCCCTCGCCCGAGGAAGGCGTTCCGAACGTTCTACTCCAGCAGCTTCGCCAGCCACGGATCGATGCGCCGCGCCGGGTCGACCGTCGGCCATCCTTCCTGCGTGCTCGGCGCCGTCATGATCTGGGGCGCCCGGCTGGCGTGGCTGGCCGTGGCAGTGATCGGCGGCCGGGCGGTCGGCGACGCCGTCGACGGACGCAGCGGCGCGGTGGCGGTGGTCGCCGTGGTCGGCGCGTGGATCGGGTGGGCGGCCGGAGCCGTCGCGTTGGTCGTTCCGTCGGTGGTCACCCTGACGCTGCTGCGGGCCGTGGTTCCCGGCGCCATCGCGGCGACCGTCACGGTCCTGATGTTCGGTGGCGGGCCCGACGACGGTCTGGTCCTCGGGTTGCCGGCGTGCATCGCCGCCCTGCTCGTCACGTCGGCGGAGGTCGGCCGCCCGTACGTGCAGGCCTCGGCCTACGGCGACGAGCGCCGCTTCGGGCTGCGTCCGCCGCTCGGCTTCCTTGCCGCCTGCGTCGTGACCTGGGTGGTCTGGGTGGCGGCGCTGATCGCCGCACCGTTGGCCGTGGCTGCGGCGGCCTGGGTCGTCGCCGTGCCGGCGGTGCTGCTCGCCGTCGGCGGGGCGCTGACGCTCCCCCGCCGCTGGCACCAACTGACCCGGCGCTGGCTGGTGTTCGTGCCGGCGGGGCTCGTCGTCCACGACCCGGTCGTGCTGGACGAGACGCTGATGCTCCCGCGCCGGCGGATCGTCGCCGTGACCCCGAACGACCTCGGCGCGGGCACCGCCGCCGGGGCAGCCGACCTGACCGGACCGACGCCTGGGCTGGCTGTCGAGATCGTGCTCGACGAGCCGGCGACGGCCACGCTGGCCCGCCGGCCCGGTGAAGGTCGAGGTCGACCCATCACCGCGTCCACGTTGCTCGTCTCGCCGACGCGCCCCGGCGCCGTGATCAGCGAGGCCCGGCGTCGCCGGCTGCCCTGACGGCGATCCCACCGCCGAGCACGAACTGGTCGGTGAGGTCGTAGAACACGACGCTCTGGCCCGGCGCGACCTGGCGCTGCGGAGCGACCCACTCGACGAGAACGGCGTCACCGTCGATCGACAGCTGCGCGGGCGCCGGCGAACCGTGCGCCGAGCACTGCACCAACACGCCACCGGTGATCGGCTGGTCGACCCAGGTGACGCGGTCGACGAGGAGCTCGGGGCGCCGCAGCGCGTCGTCGTCGCCGAGCGTCACGGTGCCGGCGGTGCGATCGACGTCGACGACGTAGCGCTTCGGGCCGCCGCCGGGCAGCCCCAGGCCCCTGCGCTGGCCGAGGGTGACGAGCTCGACGGCGTCGACGACACCGACGGCTCGGCCCGTCGAATCGACCACGGCCGCCGGGTGGACGTCGATCCGCCGGCGCAGGAAGGAGTCCCGCCCTCCGGTGGACGTGATGAAGCACACGTCCTGGCTGTCGGGCTTGGCCGCTGTCCGCAGCCTGAGCGCGGTGGCCATCGCCCGCACGGCGGCCTTGTCCGGGAACACCCCGACCGGGAACCGCGTGGTCGCCAGTTCGTCCTGGCCGAGCATGTGCACGACGTAGCTCTGGTCTTTGCGCCGATCGGCGCCGCGGCGCAGCGCCCAACCTCCGTCCCGTGCCTCGACCCGGGCGTGGTGACCGGTGGCGACGGCGTCGAAGCCGAGCAGCGCCGCCCGCTCGGCCAGGCGGTCGAACTTGATCCAGCGGTTGCACTCGACGCACGGGTTGGGCGTCACCCCGCTGGCGTGGTCGGCGACGTACGGGTCGACGACGTGGCGGTCGAAGTCCTCCGTGAAGTTGAAGACGTGGTGCTCGATGCCGAGCTGGTCGGCGACCCGTCGGGCGTCGTCGACGTCGGCGACGCTGCAGCAGCCCGTGTCGCTCTCGCCGCCCCACAGCCGCATGGTGACCCCGACGACGTCGTGGCCGTCGCCGACCAGCAGGGCCGCGGCGACCGACGAGTCGACCCCGCCGCTCATCGCGACCATGACCTTCATCGCCTCGACCTCAACGCCCGACGGGCGCCCGCCGGCGCAACGTGGCGACCGCCGACGACAGCACGGTCAGCGCCTCGTCGACGTCACCGTCGGTCGTCGTGCGACCGAGGCTCATCCGCAGGGCGCCGTTGGCCCACGAGCGCTCGACGCCCATCGCCGCCAGCACGTGCGACGGGTCCATCGCCCCGCTGGCACAGGCCGACGCCGCCGACGCGCACACCCCTGCTTCGTCCAGCAGATAGAGCAACGACTCGCTCTCGATGCCCTCGAACATCACGTGCGCCGAACCGGCGATCTTGCGGTCACGAGGGACGGTCTCCCGGACGCCGTCGACGACGTCGGTCAGCCCGTCGACCAGCCGGTCGCGCAGACCGGCGATGCGTGGGCCCTCGCTCGCCCGCTCGGCATCCGTTGCTGCCAGCGCCTCGGCCATGGCGACGATGCCGGCGACGTTGTGGGTGCCGCTGCGGCGGTCGCGCTCCTGGCCACCACCGACGATCAGCGCGTCGACGGCTGCCCCGTCGCGCAGGGCCATCACCCCGACGCCCTTTGGCCCGCCGAACTTGTGGGCGCTCAACGAGAGGGCGTCGACCGCCGGCCAGAGCTGGCGCAGATCGAGCCACGACGCCGCCTGCACGGCATCGGTGTGCAGCACGGCGGACGGCGCCCGCTGATGGACGCGGTCGGAGACGGCCGTGAGGTCGGAGATCGTGCCGACCTCGTTGTTCACGGCCATCACGCTGACCGCCGCGACATCGTCGCCGAGCGCGCCGTCGAGGGCATCGAGGTCGACCTCGCCGGCGGCGTCGACGGCGACGACCGTGCCACCGTGGCGCTCGACGACGTGCAGCACGGCGTGGTGCTCGGCGGCCGGGCAGACCGGCCGGCCGCCATGACGGCTCACCGCTCCGGCGACGGCGGCGTTGTCGCCCTCGGTCCCGCCGCCGGTGAAGACGATCTCGCCGGGCCGGCACCCGATCACCTCGGCCACCCGGTCGCGCGCTTCGTCGACGGCGCGCCGCGCATCACGGGCGAACCGGTGCGACCCGCTGGGGTTGGCGAACCGCTCGGTGAGGAACGGCAGCATCGCCGCGACCGCCGACTCGCGCATCGGCGTCGTGGCCGCGTGGTCGAGGTACACCAGCCGTCCCATCGGCGACGACGCTAACGGCCGCCGGCGATCGACCCGGGCGAGATCGGGCGAGTGGGTCCGCTACAACGGGCGGGGCATGGAGGGATACGGGCGGTCGACGTACGGGGATCGGTTCGCCGACGTCTATGACCGGTGGTACGGCGAGCAGCGCCAGCCGACCGGGATGGTCGACCTCGTCGCCGAGCTGGCCGGTCCGGGTGGGCGGGTGCTCGAACTCGGCGTCGGCACCGGCCGGTTGGCGGTCCCGCTGGCCGAGCGCGACCTCCGGGTGACCGGCGTCGACGCCAGCTCGGCGATGCTGGAGCAGTTGCGGGCGCGCGACCCGCGCCGGCTGGTCGACGCCGTCGAGGGGGACATGGTCGACGACGTCCCGCCGGGGCCGTTCGACTGCGTGCTCGTGGCCTACAACACGCTGTTCAACCTCGAGTCGAGCGGGCGCCAGGCCGCCTGCTTCGCCGCTGTCGCCTCCCGACTGACGACGACCGGCGGTTTCGTCGTCGACGCCTTCGTGCCCGAGGACCCGCCGCGCTCAGGCACCGTCGTCGCCCTGCGATCGATGACGGCCGACGAAGTGGTGCTGTCGGTGTCGGATCACGACCCGGTGGCGCAGCGGGCCGTCGGGCACCTCGTGCAGCTCGTGGACGGCCAGCCGGTGCGCCTGCGGCCGTGGGCCGTGCGGTACGCGCCGCCCGCCGAGCTCGACGGATTCGCCGCCGACGCGGGCCTGGTGCTCGTCGCGCGATGGGAGGACGAGACCCGCCGCCCGTTCGATCCGACGAGCCCCCGACACGTCAGCGTCTACGGGCTTCCAGCGTGACGATCCTGAAAACGCTTCCACCGTGTCGCAGTTGAGACCGGTCGTCCTCCTAAGCTGATCCAACAGTGAGCGAGCGAGCGAACCATCGACACGGTGCTTCGGCTCATCGGTGCGGGTGGAGGGCGGCGGAATCGGACCCGTCGCTGACTTGGGCGCGGCACCGATGAGTCAGATGCGCCTCAACCCACTCACCGGGCGGTGGGTCACGATCGTCGCGGAGCGGGCGCAGCGGCCATCGGATTTCGCGCCGCGCACCGTCGACATCGAGACCATGCCCGGTCGTCCGTGCCCGTTCTGCCCTGGGCACGAAGAGGCGACGCTGCCGGCGCTGGAGACCGTCGACGAGGGTGGGAGCTGGCGGATGCGGGTCATCCCCAACCTGTACCCGGCGTTCCGCGGCGACTCGGGGTTCGTGGTCCACCACCTCGGACCGGTGCACGTCGCCGCCGAGGCGAGCGGGATCCACGAGGTGTTCGTGTACACGCCCGAGCACAAGGGCGGCCTCGACCAGCTCGACGACGAGCAGGCCGAGGAGCTGATGAACGTGCTCCAACGCCGCCTGGCCGAGCACGCCGCGTTGCCCGAAGTCCGGTACACGCAGGTGATCGTCAACCACGGGCGCGAGGCCGGTGCGTCGCTGGCCCACCCCCACGCCCAGATCCTCGGGCTGCCGTTCGTGCCCGGCGAGATCCTCGACGAGGAGCGCGCCTTCGCCCGGTTCGCCGGCGGGTGCGTGCTGTGCACCACCGTCGAGGCCGAGCTGGCGGCCGGCGACCGGGTCGTGTTCGCCGACGACGACGTCGTGTGCGTGGCGCCGTACTGGAGCGGGGCGCCGTACGAGATGCTGCTCATGCCACGCCGTCACGAGCCGCACCTGCAGGACGCCGACCCGGCGAGCCTGCTGGCGATGGGCCGCGGGATCCGCGACGCCATCGCCCACCTGGAGGCCGGCATCGGCGACGTCGCCTACAACCTCGGCTTCCACACCGCCCCGCACGAGCACGGCGGCCAGTACCACTGGCACGTGCACCTGTGGCCCAACTTGGTGACCCAGGCCGGCTTCGAACGCGGCACCGGCGTGATGATCAACGTCATGCCGCCCGAGCGCGCCGCCGAGACGCTGCGCGCCGTGCGCACCCACGCCTGAGCGAACAGCACCGTGACCGGCATCTCGATCGGCGCCGACTACGACGCGCCGCCCGAGCGGGTGTGGCAGGTGCTCGAGCCGATCGAGTCGCACACCGACTGGATGGCCGACGCCGAGTCGATCCGCTTCCGCACCGACCAGACCCGTGGCGTCGGCACGACGTTCGACTGCGTGACCAAGGTCGGGCCGGTCCGCCTGACCGATCGGATGGAGATCACGGAGTGGCAGCCGGGTCGGTCGATGGGCGTGCGCCACGACGGGCTGGTCACCGGCACCGGCCGGTTCACGCTGGAGCCCCTCGACGGCGGGCAGCAGACTCGGTTCACCTGGCAGGAGGACCTGACGTTCCCATGGTGGTTGGGCGGCCGGATCGGCGAGCGCGTCGGCGGCCAGCAGGTGATGCGCCGGATCTGGGTCGGCAACCTCGAACGCCTACGCCGCCTCGTCGAACGGCGCCGCTGAGTTCGTCCCGTTCTGGGTGAGCGAAGACGTCAGATCCGTTCTGTTCGCTCACGCAGAACGCCGCCTCCCGTTCCGGGTGAGCGAACAGGTCGGATCCGTGTTCTTCCCTCACGCAGAGTGCGGGCGGGATCGTCGCCACGGTCTGGCGTCCTAGCCTCCGGGCGATGCGGGTGCTGATGCTCGCCTGGGAGTTCCCGCCCGCCTACGTCCGGGGGAACGCCGCGCACGTCGACGGGTTGAGCCGCGCCCTCGCCGCCGTCGGCTGCGAGATCGTGCTGGCCACCCTCGCCACCACCGGCGTCCCCGACGACGTCGTCGACCGCGGCGTGCGCGTCTTGCGGGCCCGGACCGATCTGCCCTGGCTCCCCGATGACGAACTCGTCACGCGAGTCGTGTCGGCCAACCACCACCTGGTCAAGCTGGCGACCCGGCTCGATGGCTGGGTGCCCGACATCGTCCACGCCCACGACTGGCAGGTGGCCTGGGCCGGCGACACACTGGCCGAGCTGTGCGGGGCCCGGCTGGCGGCCACGTTCCACGCCACCGAGCGGGGCCGCCACGGCGGCCGGGTTCCGCCGGGTGAGGCGAGCACGATCCACGCCGTCGAGTCGTGGCTGGCCCACCGGGCCGACGAGGTGATCGCCAGCTCCCGGTTCATGCTGCGTGAGGTCGTGCAGGGCTTCGAGCTGTCGCCCCACCGGGCCCACCTCATCCCCAACGGCATCGATCCGACGTGGTGGGCGGACGGCCGGGACGCCAGCGAGCGGCGACCGCTCGTGTTCACGTGGGGCCGGGTCCAGTACGAGAAGGGCTTCCAGGTGCTGGCCCGGGCGATGCGGCTGCTGCGCTCCCGCCGACCCGACATCGAGTGCGTGATCGGCGGGCGAGGCAGCTACCTGCCCGAGCTGCAGTCGCAGATCGACCTGGAGGGCGTCAGCGATCTCGTCCACCTGCCGGGCTACCTCCCCGACGACCACCTGCGCGACACGATCCACCGCGCCGGCTGCGTGGTCATCCCGTCGCTCTACGAGCCGTTCGGGATCGTCGCCCTCGAGGCGCTGGCCGGCGGCGCCCCGCTGATCGTCGCCGAGACCGGTGGGTTGGCGGAGCTCGTCGACGGGACGGGCGCCGGGCTGACGTTCGAGCCGGGCAACGCCGCTCAGCTGGCGTCGTGCATCGAGCGGGTGCTCGCGGACCCGGCGCTGGCCGACGACATGCGGCGCCGCGGCGCCGAGCTCTTGGCCGAGCGCTACTCCTGGGACGCCATCGCCGCCGCCACCTCTGCCGTCTACCTCCGCCACCCCTCCATGCCCTGATCCGGTTCTGACGAGATCCGGTACGGAACGCCGTACCGATCACGGCGCGGAACCCGACGGCGTACGCTGCGCGCCCCATGCGCCCGGTCCGACGGCTCGAGGTCCTGCCCGCTCTGCCTGCCGCGCTGGCCGCGCTGCCGGAGCTGACGACGAACCTCCACTGGACGTGGGATCAGGAGGCCACCCGGCTGTTCGGGCGGCTGTGGCCGGGGTGGCGCCCTGGCGTCGCCCACCCGGCCGAGATGCTGCGCACGACGAGCCCTGCCCGGCTGGCCGAGCTGGCCGCCGACGCCAGCGTCGTCGACGACCTCGGCGCCGTGTCCCGCCGCCTGCGCTCGGCGCTGACGTCCACCTCGTGGTTCGACTCGCGACCGGGCTCGCCGCTGCGGACGGTCGCCTACTTCTCCCCGGAGTTCGGCATCAGCGAGGCACTCCCGCAGTACTCCGGTGGCCTCGGCGTCCTGGCCGGCGACCACCTCAAGGCGGCGTCGGACCTCGGCGTGCCGCTGGTCGGCATCGGCCTGCTGTACACGGAGGGCTACTTCCGCCAGCGCCTCGACGGCGACGGGTGGCAGCAGGAGAGCGTCGTCGAGTTCGACCCTCGCTCGCTCGGGCTGGCCGACACCGGCGTCGAGATCACCGTCGACCTGGCCGGCGACCCGGTGCGCGCCCACGTGTGGCGGGCCGACGTCGGGCGCGTGCCGCTGTACCTGCTCGACGCTCGGATCCCCGGCAACTCGCCGGATGGAATGGCCGTGACGGATCGCCTCTACGGCGGCGACCAGCACCACCGCCTGCGCCAGGAGATCGTCCTCGGCATCGGCGGCGTCCGCGCCTTGCGCGCCCTCGGCATCGAGCCCGACGTCTTCCACACCAACGAGGGCCACGCCGGCTTCCTCGGCGTGGAGCGCATCCGCGAGCTGGTCGGTGAAGGCCTCCCGTTCCCGGCCGCCGTCGAGATCGTCCGCGGCGGCGGCGTGTTCACCACCCACACGCCGGTGCCGGCCGGCATCGACCGCTTCCCTCGCGAGCTGATGGCCCGCTACTTCTCCGGGTTCGCCGCCGAGTGCGGGGTCACGTTCGACGAGCTGCTCGACCTCGGTCGGGCGCCGGAGGGCACGGCGGACGAGTTCAACATGGCGGTGATGGGTCTGCGGTTGGCCGGACGGTCGAACGGCGTCGCCCGCCTGCACGGCGCGGTGAGCCGGCGGATGTTCAACGGACTCTGGCCCGGGCTCGGCGTCGACGAGGTCCCGATCGGCTCGATCACCAACGGGGTGCACGGGCGGACGTGGGCGTCGGCGCGCGTCGACGCCCTGCTCACGCGCGTCGTCGGCGACGACTGGCCGGGCGCCGACGTCGAGCGCTGGGCCCGCGCCGCCGACGTCGACCAGCTGGAGGTGTGGGCGGCGCTCAACGACGGCCGGGCCGAGCTGGTGCGGCTGGCCCGCCAGCGCCTCGGTGCCGACGTCCTGCACCCGCGCCGGCTGACGATCGGCTTCGCCCGCCGCTTCGCCACGTACAAACGGGCGACGCTGCTGCTGTCGGATCCCGAGCGGCTGCGTCGTCTGCTGCACCACCCGGACCGGCCGGTGCAGTTCGTGTTCGCCGGCAAGGCACATCCCGCCGACCAGCCGGGCAAGGAGCTGATCCAGCGCATCGAGCACTTCGCCCGCCAGGCCGACGTGCGCGACCGCTTCGTGTTCCTCGCCGACTACGACATGTCGATCGCCCGCACGATGTACCACGGGTGTGACGTCTGGCTGAACACGCCGCGCCGCCCGCTCGAGGCGTGCGGCACGAGCGGGATGAAGGCCGCCCTGAACGGGGCGCTGAACTGCAGCATCCTCGACGGCTGGTGGGACGAGTGCTTCGACGGCTCGAACGGCTGGGCGATCGAGTCGGCGGAGGACGATCCGGACCTCGACCGCCGCGACCAGCGCGAGGCGTCGAGCCTGTTCTCGATCCTCGAGCAGGAAGTCGCGCCAGTGTTCTACGAACGCGACCTCGACGGCGTGCCGCGCGCCTGGATCGACCGGGTCAGTGCCGGCTGGGCCTCGCTCGGCCCACGGATCACCGCGGCGCGGATGGTGCGTGACTACACCACCACGCTCTACGAGCCGGCGGCGGCGACCGGCGAGCTGCTGTGCGCCGACGAGGGCAAGCCGGCCGTCGAGCTGGCGGATTGGCGCCAACGCGTCGTCGAGGCCTGGCCCGGCGTCGCGGTCACCGCCGTCGATGTCGACGTCGCCGACGCCCCGGCCGGCGCGTCCCGGCCGGTCACGGTCACGATCGAGCCCGGCGGGCTGTCACCCGACGACGTGCGCGTCGAGGTCGTCCACGGGCCACTGGGTCACGACGGTGAGTTCCGCCGCGATCTCACCATCTCCGAGCTGCACCCGCTCGACACCACGACCTACTCCGGCGAGATCGTCGTCGGCCTGCCCGGCGCCTACGGCGTCACGGCTCGGGTCATCCCCGTCCACCCCGGCCTGGCCACTCAATTCGACCTCGGCCTCGTCGCCTGGGCGGGCTGAACGTCTACTCAGAGTGATTGAACTGGACGATGGCGAACCACAGCAGGGCGAGGCCGATGACCAGGACGATGAGCACCTGAACGACGATCGGGACCTCCCAGCCGAACCACTGGAGCGGCGGGTTGAGCCGGGCCAGCGCTTCCGGCGGTGCGTCGAGCACGTTGAACACGACGCTGCGGATTGCGTGCACGGCGTACGTCACCGGGTTGAGCAACGTGACGACCGCCAGCCAGGTGGGCAGGTTGCTGACCGGGTACAGCGCTCCCGACAGGAACGACAGCGGCAGGATCAGCATCTGCATCACGCCCATCATCGACTGGATCTGCTGCACCCGGGCGGCGATCACCAGGCCGACCGCGCACAGCGCGAACGACAGCAGGAACAGCTCGCCGATGAGGATGAGGATCATCACCGGGTCGTACGGCACGCCGACGGTGCCGGCGAGGGCCAGGATGATCAGGCTCTGTCCCGTCGCCACCGTCGCTCCGCCGAGCGCCTTGCCGACGAGGATCGAGCCTCGGCGCACCGGCGCCACGAGCATCTCGCGCAGGAACCCGAACTCGCGGTCCCACACGATCGACGCCGCCGAGAACGTCGCCGTGAACAGCACCGACGTGGCGAGGACGCCCGGGAACATGAACGTCTTGAGGTCGACTCCGCCCGTCGAGCTGTCGGTGAGCGTCGACAGTCCCGTGCCCAGCACGTAGAGGAACAGCACGGGCTGCACCAGCGCGGCGATGGCCCGCAGGCGGTCCTGCCTGAACCGGATCAGCTCGCGTTGCCAGACGATCTTCACGCCCCGCCAGTCCTGGCGCAGCCCGCCGTCGACGACGCGCACGGACGCCACCGTCGGTCGGCCGTTGCTGCGGTCGCCGTCATGGTGACACCTCGTCGAGCAGGCGAGCCAGCGAGCGCCGGCGAGTGAGCGGCCAACAGCTGCGCAGGCTGCAGGTGGTGTGGCGGGGGAACGCAGTGACGGTCATCAGCGCCTCCCTGCGTTGACGAAGTTGCGCATGTTGTCGACGCTCGTCGCCTCGGCGTCGCGGATGGTCCGACCGGTGTACTCCATGAACACGTCGTCCAGCGACGGCCGCGACACCGAGACCGACTTGATCGGCAGTCCGAGCCCGGCGAACAGCCGCGGCACGAAGTGCTCGCCGTCCGGCACGCCGAACGTGACGAGCCCGTCGCGCACCTCGGCCTCGATCCCGAACTGCTCGGCCAACGCGCGGATGGCGGCCTCGTCGTCGTCGGTCGAGATGCACACCCGATCGGTGCCGACGCTGGCCTTCAGGTGCAGCGGCGTGTCGAGGACGACGATCTTGCCGGCGTCCATGATGGCGATCCGCTCGCAGTTCTCCGCCTCGTCCATGTAGTGGGTGGTGAGGAAGATGGTGATGTCCTCCCGCTGGCGGAGCTCGTCGATGTAGCCCCAGATGCTCGACCGGGTCTGCGGGTCCAGGCCGACGGTGGGCTCGTCGAGGAACAGCACGCGTGGCGAGTGCATCAGCCCGCGGGCGATCTCCAGCCGCCGGCGCATGCCGCCCGAGAACGTCTGCACCTTGCTCGAGCGGCGCTCCCACAGCCCGACCATCTCGAGCACCTCGCGCATGCGATCGGCGACGGCGGACCGCGGCATGCCGTAGAGCTCGGCGTGGAAGCGCAGGTTCTGCTCCGCCGACAGGTACATGTCGAGCGTGGTGTCCTGGAACACGAGCCCGATGTGGCGGCGCACGTCGATCCGCTCGTGGACGACGTCGAACCCGGCGACGCGCGCCGACCCGGCCGTCGGATCGGCCAGCGTGCAGAGCATCTTGATCGTCGTCGATTTGCCCGCCCCGTTCGGGCCGAGGAAGCCGAAAACCTCACCTGAAGCGACCTCGAACGAGATCCCGTCGACCGCCGTGAGCGCGCCGTAGCGCTTGACCAGGCCGTCGACGACGATCGCCGACGGCGGTCGTTGCCCGTTGCCGGCCACCGCCGGTGGAGCTGACGCTTGCAAGAGTTGATCGTTGATAGTTGCCACGATATGGTCTCGGGCGTGGCCCGTCAACCTGACGCCGCTCTCGGCCCGGTGCTCACCGCCGAGCCCGACGTCGTCGGCTTGGCGTTCCGCCTCGCCGGCCGGATCCGCCAGGAGTTCCACAGCCAGATGGGCGACGAGCGATGGGCCGTCGACGCGCAGCTGCGCCCCGGGTGCTTCGGCGTGCTGCGCGCCGTCGGCGGCGCCGAGCGACCGATGTCACAGCGCGACGTCAGCCAGGCGATCGGCATCGATGCCAGCGACGTCGTCGACCTCGTTGACCGATTGGAGCGGGCTGGTCTCTTGCGCCGCCGGCGGCACGACCACGATCGGCGGCGCAACGTGCTCGAGGTCACCACGCAGGGACGACGGGCCATCGAGCGCTTCGAAGCCGTGTCGCGGCGCGTCGACGACGTGATCCTCGAGCCGCTGGACGCCATCGATCGAGCCGCTCTGCGCCGGTTGCTCCTGCGCGTCGTCGATCATCGGGAACCTCCGGGCAGACCGTGACACCCCCTCGATATGGTCGAGCGGGTGACCCCCACTCCCGATGTCGCGGTGCGCGCTGACGACCTCTACAAGTCCTTCGGCGAGACCAAGGCGCTGGCCGGCGTCAGCTTCCAGGTCGAGCGGGCCAAGGTCGTCGGCCTGCTCGGACCGAACGGCGCCGGGAAGACCACCGCCGTGCGCGTGCTCACCACGTTGGTCCGCCCGGACTCCGGTCGGGCGTACATCGACGGCATCGACGTGCTCGCCGATCCCGGGCGGGCCAAGTCGCGCATCGGGCTCACCGGCCAGTACGCCGCCGTCGACGAGCGGCTCACCGGGTTCGAGAACCTCGAGCACGTCGGCCGCCTGTACCACCTGCCCATCGTCGAGGCCAAGCGGCGCGGCCACGAGCTGCTCGAGCGGTTCGGGCTGACCGACGCCGCGGACAGGGTCGTCAAGGGGTACTCGGGCGGCATGCGGCGCCGGCTCGACATCGCCATGAGCCTGATCGCCCGGCCGTCGGTGCTGTTCCTCGACGAGCCGACCACGGGGCTCGACCCGCGCAGCCGGCTCGGCGTGTGGGACCTCATCGAGGAGTTGGTGCGCGGCGGCACCACAACGCTGCTCACGACCCAGTACCTCGACGAGGCGGACCGGTTGGCCGACGAGGTCGTCGTCATCGACCACGGCTCGGTCATCGCCACCGGGACGCCGCAGCTGCTCAAGGAGCAGGTCGGCGGCGACCGCATCGAGCTGACGTTCCCCGAGCCGGTCGAGCTCGGCCCTGTCATGGCGGCCCTGCACGGGCACACGTGCGGTGAGCCGACCGTGACCGATGACGGCCGGAGCATCGTCGTCGGTGTCCACGAGATCGAGGGCATCGTCCCGGCCGCGGTCCGCCAGCTCGATGCCGCCGACATCGCGCTGATCGACGTCGTCGCCCGCGAGTCGACGCTCGACGACGTGTTCTTCGCCCTCACCGGCCACGCCGCCGAAGAGCAAGCGGTCGAGGACCCCACCGACGAACCCCAGGAGGCGAACGCGTGACCGCCATCGAGACCCGCATCGCCGACGAGTCCGGCAGCGTGCCGGTCCGTGCGCCGGACGACATCCCTCGTGGCGCCAGCTGGGTGCTCAAGGACAGCTGGACGGAGGCCACCCGTCACCTGCGGGCGGTGCCGCGCAACCCCGAGTTGCTGATGTTCGCCACGATCCAGCCGGTGATGTTCATCGTGCTGTTCGTGTACATCTTCGACGGGTCGATCCAGACCCCGATCCCGTACGTGCAGTACGTCATCCCAGGGATCTTCGCCCAGACGGTGGTGTTCAACTCGGCGTTCACGGGCGTCGGCATGGCCGACGACCTGAGCAAGGGCATCATCGACCGGCTGCGCTCGTTGCCGATGTACCAGCCGGCGGTGCTCATCGGTCGCACGCTCTCCGACGCGGTGCGCAACGTCATCACCTACGCCGTCATGATCGTCGTGGCGCTGGCCGTCGGGTTCCGGTTCGAGGGCTCCCTCCTCGGATGCATCGGTGCGACCGCCCTCATCTTCATGTTCGGCTACGCCTTCAGCTGGATCCAGGCACTGATCGGGCTCTCGGTGGGATCGGTCGAGGCGGCCAACTCCGCCGGGTTCATCTGGATGTTCCCGCTGACGTTCGTGTCCTCGGCCTTCGTCGACCCCGAGCAGATGACCGGCTGGCTGCAGCCGATCGCCGAGCACAACCCGTTCACGAAGCTGGTCGATGCCAGCCGGGCGCTCTACAACGGCCAGGACCCAGGCACCGACGTGTGGGTCGCTACGGCCTGGGCGGTCGGCATCACCATCGTGTTCGCCGTCCTGGCCGGCCGCAAGTTCGCCAACAGCACGTCGGCCTGAGGCTCAACCCTTCTGGCCGTCGCAACCGACCGCTGTGAGTCGATTGCGACGGCCAGTACGGTCAGCGACCCGTGAACTCGGCCTTGCCGGGGCCGTGCTCGAGGAAGCTGGCCACGCCGATCTGGCTGTCGGCGCTGTGGAACACCTCGACGAACGCCTCCTGCTCGAGGCGCAGGCCGTCGGCCAGTGATGTCGACAGGCCGGCGTCGATGACCCGCTTTGTCAGCGCCTGGGCGACAAGGGCGCCGCTGGCCACCTCGGCGCCCAGCTCGAGGGCCCGCGCCAGCGGGTCGCCGTCGACGGCTTCGTCGGCGAGACCGATGCGCACCGCCTCGTCGACCTTGACCTGCCGGCCGGTCAGGCACAGCTCCTTGGCCCGGCTGGGGCCGACCAGGCGGGCCAGCCGTTGCGTGCCGCCACCGCCGGGGATGATCCCGAGCAGGATCTCGGGCTGACCGAACGCCGCCCGCGGTCCGGCGACGCGGTAGTCGCAGGCCAACGCCAGCTCGCACCCGCCGCCGAGGGCGTAGCCCGACACGGCGGCGATCACGAAGCGCGGGAGTGCGGCGAGGGCGTCGAGCGTCCCGTGGATGGTCGTGGTGATGCGACCGGCGTCGTCCGGTCCGCCGAACTCCGAGATGTCGGCCCCGGCGGCGAAGATCCGCTCCCCGCCCGTGACGACGACGGCGCCCGGCGGATCGGCGGCCAGGTCGGCGACCACCGTCCGCAGATCGGCGAGCAGCGCCTGCGACAGGGCGTTGACCTTGCCGTTGGCCAGGGTCACGACGGCCACGCCGTCGGCACGGCGTTCGAGAAGGACGAGGTCGGGCATGGCCAGAGTCTCGCCGACCCCGTTCTGGCCGTCGGAATCGACCGCTGTGACGCGTTTGCGACGGCCAGAAACGGGATCGTCTTCCGCTTCCCGTTGCTGACCACGCCCAGGGCGGGTGTGAGAGCTCTCTTCGACCTGATGGGCCGGCAGCACGGGGTGGCCACCACGCGCCAGTCTCGCGCCCTCGGCATCTCCCGGCGGATGGAGGTCCGCCGCCTCGCCGACGGGACGCTGCGGTCGCCGTTCCCGGGCGTGCTGGCGGCGGGCGGTGCGCCCGTGTCGTTCGAAGGCCGGGCGCTGGCTGCGGCGTGGGCACCGGGCGTGGTCGCCGTGTCGCACGCCGCGGCCGCCCGCCTGCACGGCCTCGACGGCTTCGGCGCCGCCGACGGGCGGGTGGCCGATCGCGCGCCGATCGACGTCATCGGTCGTCACGGCGCCAAGCTGCACCAATCGCTCGGTGCCCGGGCCCACTTCACCCGCGGCGATGTCGACGAACACGTCACCACGGTCGGTCCGATCCCCGTGTTGACGATCGCCGCCACGCTGGCGCTGCTCGCTCCCGAGGTCGGGATCGGCCCGACGGCGCAGGCCCTCGACAGCGCCTTGCGCATGGGCGTCTCGACCGACGAGCTGCGCCGCGTCGCCGAGGCGTGGCGCCAGCGCGGTCGGTCGGGCCCGCCGGCGCTCCTGATGCTGCTCGGCGAACGGATCGATCGCCGACTGCCGCGCAGCTGGTTCCAGCGCATCGCCAGCCGGGTGCTCGCCAACTCCGGCGTCCGGCTCGTCGACGAGCACCCGGTGCACGATCAACGAGGGGTGCTGCTCGCCGAGCTGGACCTCGCCGACCCGCAGCGGCGCGTCGGGGTCGAATGCCAGAGCTGGCGATGGCACGCCACCCCGGCCGCCCAGCACCGTGATGCGCGGCGCCGCGGGATGTTGCGGCTCCTCGGCTGGGAGATCGTCGACGTCTGGTGGAGCGACCTGCGTGCGCCCGAGCGCGTGGTCGCCGAGCTGACCTACCTGCTGCGCCGCCGCACGCCAGCCTGATCGGTTCTGGCCGTCGCAATCGACCGTTGTGAGTCGGTTGCGACGGCCAGGACGGGGGCGAGCATCTCGTCGGCGACGGCCCATGGGTCGCGCCGCCGATCGAGCACGTCCTCGACGAGCTCGTCCCAGCGGTCGCCCGTGCACACCTCGCGCGCCCGCTGCTCGAGGCGCCGGGCGACGATCTCTTGCAGCTCGGCGCCGAGGCGAGCGCGGCGCCGGCGCTCCAGCTGGCCGCTGGACGCGGCGTGGCGCTGGTGCTCCCCGATCGCCGCCCACAGCTCGGCAACGCCCTGCCCGCTCGACGCGACGGTGGCGACGATCGGCACGCGCCAGCCCTCACCATCGACACGGCCGTCGCCGCCGCTGGTCTCCGCCGTGAGGTCGAGCATCTGCTGCAGATCGCGCCGGGTCTCGTCCACGCCGGCACGATCGGCCTTGTTGATCACGAACACGTCGGCGACCTCCATCAGCCCGGCCTTGGCCGCCTGCACGCTGTCGCCCCACCCCGGGTTGACCACCACGACGGTCGTGTCGGCCTTGCCGGCGATCTCCACCTCGACCTGGCCGACGCCCACCGTCTCTACGACGATCCAGCGCCGACCGAGCGCATCGAGCAGGCGGATCGCCTCCGGCGTCGCCAGCGCCAACCCGCCGAGGTGGCCGCGCGTCGCCATCGACCGGATGAACACGCCGGGATCGGTGGCATGGTCCTGCATCCGCACCCGGTCGCCCAGGATCGCCCCGCCCGAGAACGGCGACGAGGGGTCGACGGCCAGCACGGCGACCTCCTCGCCCTGTTCGCGCAGGTGCGTGACGATGGCGCTGGTCAGGGTGCTCTTGCCGCTCCCGGGGGCGCCGGTGACCCCGACGGTGCAGGCTGTCCCGGCGTTGGGGGCGGCCAGCCGACCGACCTCGCGGGCGCCCTCGCCGCCCCGCTCGATGAGCGTCAGCAGCCGGGCCAGCGCGCTGCGGTCGCCCGCCTCGGCGGCCCGGAACAGCGCCTCAGGCGGGGATGGGCTCGAGGTCACTCGTGTTGATCACTTCGGTGACGCCGTCGACCCGATCGCGCATGATCCGCTCGATCCCGGCCTTCAGTGTCTGTGACGACGCCGGGCACCCGACGCAGGCGCCGGTCAGCGTGACCGTGACCACGCCGGTCGTCTCGTCGACGTCGCGCAGCACGATGTCGCCGCCGTCGGCCTGGAGGGCCGGGCGGATCACCTCGATGGTCTTGTTGACCTGGTCACGCATCTTGTCGTCGCTCATCG
The DNA here is from genome assembly GCA_963739975.1 of uncultured Acidimicrobiia bacterium. GTDB lineage: Bacteria > Actinomycetota > Acidimicrobiia > Acidimicrobiales > Ilumatobacteraceae > JALZMG01. The sequence goes on along the minus strand of CAVUCK010000005.1, from coordinate 219,130 downwards.
TCATTCGTCGTCCGGGCCGCTGCCAACTGCAGTCGACGTGGTCAGAGTCAACCAGCGGCATACCCTTCGCGGCATGACCAACGCCCCCTTGGTCGTGGCCATTCCCGCCACGGTGCTCGCCCACCAAGGAGGCTGGGACGAGATCCTGCTCGTCGTCGGGCCCGTCGCCGTCGTCGTCGGGTTGCTCGTGCTGGCTCGGCATCGCGTGCGGCGCCACGGCGCGGCCGGCCCGCCGCCTGGGGTGAGCGAGCGTTCGGACCAGACCCCCGGGCCAACCGTCCCTCCAGCGAGCGAACGATCAGCAACGGACGGTTCACCCACGCGTGATGTCAGCGCCCACTGACTTGAGGCGGCCGACCAGGTCGTCGTACCCGCGGTCGATGTGGTTGACGCCGCTGATCACGGTCTCGCCATCGGCGGCCAGGCCGGCGACGACCATCGCCGCCCCGGCCCGGATGTCGTGGGCTCGCACCGGTGCACCCGACAGTCGCGGGACCCCGCGCACGACGGCGTGGTGGCCGTTGGTGCGCACGTCGGCACCCAGCCGGATCAGCTCCTCGACGTAGCGGAACCGTCCGGGGTACAGGTTCTCCGTGACGATGCCGACGCCCTCGGCGACGCTGAGCATCGTGATCATCAGCGGCTTGTAGTCGGTGGCGATCCCGGGGTACGGCAACGTCTGGACGTCGATCGATCGCAGCCGGCCGTCGGCGACCGCCCGCAGACCCTCGGGCACGACGTCGAACTGCAGCCCCATGTCGCCCATCCTTGCCAGCACGTTCTGCATGTGCTCGGGACGGGCGTGGCGCACCGTCAGCTCGCCGCCGGCCACCGCCAGTGCGGCGAGGTAGGTGGCGGCCTGGATCCGGTCGGGCACCGTGCGGTGGTCGGCGGCGCGCAGCGAACCGGGGGCGACGCCCGTCACGACCAGCCGCGACGTCCCGATCCCCTCGACCTGGGCGCCCATGCCGACGAGCAGCTCACACAGGTCGACGACCTCCGGCTCGCGGGCTGCGTTGTCGATGGTCGTGACCCCGTCGGCGTACACCGCGGCGGTCACGATGTTCTCCGTCGCCCCGACGCTGGGGAAGCCGAACGTGACGTCAGCGCCGTGCAGCCGGTCGGCGAACGCCTCCACCTCGCCGTGGCTGAACTTGAACGTCGCGCCCATCGCTTCCAGCCCGGCGACGTGCAGGTCGATCGGCCGGGCACCGAAGTCGTCACCGCCCGGCATCGACAGCCGCACGCGTCCACAGCGGGTCAGGAGGGGGCCGAGCACGTTGATCGACGCCCTGATGCGCTCGACCTGCTCGTACGGCGCCACCGGGACGAGCTCGCCACGGTTGACCATCCGCAGCCGACCGTCGCCGAGTGGCTCCGACGAGACGCCGATCGCCGCCAGCAGCTCGCTCATGATCGCGACGTCGACGATCGCCGGCACGTTGGACAGCTCGTAGGTGCCGTCGGCGAGGATCGTCGCCGCCATCAGCTTGAGGATCGCGTTCTTCGCCCCAGGCACCTCGATGGTGCCGCGCAGGTCGCCGACGCGGCGCACCACGATCTGCCCGGGACCCACCGCTCCCGTCATCGACGTGGGCCGGGGAACGGAGCCATGGCGGCCCAGTATGCTCCCGCGGTGCCGGGTGGCGGTCACGTTCCCGACACCGGCCGCGTGCGCCAGCTCGTCCGGGAGTGGCCCGACGAGCCCGGCGTGGCCATCACGCTGGAACGTCCCCGCGAGGACCTCCTCGCCGAGCGACGGATGGTCGATGGTGCAGCCGCCACGGCGGGTGGCGCCGCCTTCGAGCAAGCCGAAGGGCCGTTCAGCACGTACCGCCGCGACGTAACAGTGGTCGAGACCGCCGGTGGGCGGCGGTGGCAGGAGACGACCCGCTACCGGCTGGCCATCCCATGGTTCGGTTGGCTGTTCGCCATCCCGGTGCGTGCTGCGCTCGGCCGCCGCGGCGCCGCGCTGACCCACACCGACCACCACGGCGAGGTCCCGCCGACGCCATGGTGGGCGCCGCCCGACCGCCTCGACCCCCGGGCGATCAGCGTGCTCGGGCTCCTGGCCGCGGCGTCGATGGCCTCGGCGTTCGTCAACACGCTGTTCACCCAGACCGTCGAGTTCGCCGCCGACGACTTCGGGGTCGGCGACATCGGCGTCGGCGTGGGCGGCTCGATCGTGCGGGCCGGGATCCTGCTCGTCCTGCCGGTCGCCGTGGTCGCCGATCGGATCGGCCGGCGCCGCGTCGTGATCGCCATGGCGATCGCCGCACCGCTGATCACCGCCAGTGGCGCGCTGGCGCCGACGTTCCCGTTCCTCGTGGCCACGCAGGCCCTCGGACGGCCGATGGGGCTGGCCCTCGACTTCCTGATCGCCGTCGTGGCCGCCGAGGAGATGCCCCGCAACTGCCGCGCCTACGCCGTCAGCCTGCTGGCGATGGCCAGCGGGCTCGGCGCCGGCGTCGCCGTCATCGCCCTGCCACTGGCCGACCTCTCCCCCAGCGCGTGGCGCTGGGTCTACGCCGTCGCCCTGGTCTGGCTGGTCGTCGCCGTCGACATCGCTCGGCGCCTCCCCGAGACCCGCCGCTTCCAGCGACCGCACGTGGTGGCACCTCCGATCGACCGCCGCCGGTTCGTCGTGCTGGCCTCGGTGGCGCTGCTGGCCAACTTCTTCGTCGCCCCGGCCAGCCTCTTCCAGAACGGCTACCTGGAGGACGCGCGTGGGTTCTCGGCCACGACGATCGCCATCTTCACCCTCGTCACGGCCACCCCGGCCGGCGTCGGCCTGATCGTCGGCGGCCGCATCGCCGACATCCGAGGGCGGCGCCGCGTGATCGCCGTCGGCGTCCCGACGGCGACGGCGCTGGTCGTGGTGTCCTACAGCCTCGGTGGACCCGTCATGTGGCTCTCGGTGTTCGCCGCCGGGGTGGTCACGGGCGTCACCGTGCCGGCGCTGGCCGTGTACCGCACCGAGCTCTTCCCGACCGGCAACCGCAGCCGGGCGGTCGCCCTGCTCACGACGTCGGCCCTGCTCGGCGGCGTCGGCGGACTGCTGCTGATGGGGGCGCTGCTCGACCGCGACTGGTCCCACGGCCGGGTGATGGCCATGCTCGCCCTGGCCCAGGTCGTCGTCGTGGTGATCGTCCTGCGCTGGTACCCGGAGACCGCCCATCGCGAGCTCGAGGACCTCAACCCGATCGACGAGCCGATCGATCACGACGTCGAACGCTCGCCGTCGCCTCGAACGAGCCCCTGACTCCCGCTGCGGGAGTTCGGCAGGCCGCGACCAGGTTGTCGTCCCTCGGATCGGCCCGGATAAAGTCTCGCCCGCCCACCGAGCCCGGTTCGTGGGTGCACCCGGGGCGCCCGGATCACCAACAGCGTGGCAGCGTCGCCGCGCCGAGCACCAGGAGACGAGTTGGACCTCTCTTTGTTCGCAGCCGAAGGCGGCTGGCAGGACTTCGCGTTGCAGGGCGGCGAGTGGACGGTGCTGCTGTTGTCGGTGGTCGCCGCGCTCGTGGCGCTCGTCGTCGGCGTCTACCTGGCCCGATCGGTGTTGGCGGCCGACCAGGGCACGCCGCGGATGCAGGAGATCGCGGCGGCGATCCAGGAGGGCGCCCTCGCCTACCTGAAGCGACAGTTCCGCACGATCGCCGTCATCGTCGTACCGGTCGCGGCGATCGTGTTCTTCACGTCGACGGAGATCCTCAGCCCCGACGAGCAGTCGGGGCTGTCGTTCCTGCAGTCGGGGCTGTGGCGAACGGTCGCCTTCATCCTGGGCTGCGTGGCATCGGGCCTGACCGGCTACATCGGCATGACGCTGGCCACCAGGGGCAACGTCCGCACGGCCGCCGCGGCACGCAGCGGGAGCATGGCCGACGCCCTGACCGTCGCCTTCCGGACCGGCGGCGTGGCCGGCATGTTCACCGTCGGGCTCGGGCTGCTCGGCGCCACGCTGATCATCATCCTGTTCCAGAACACCAGCTCGGCGATCCTCGTCGGGTTCGGGTTCGGCGGCTCGCTGCTGGCGCTGTTCCTGCGCGTCGGTGGCGGCATCTTCACGAAGGCGGCCGATGTCGGCGCCGACCTGGTCGGCAAGGTCGAGGCCGGCATCCCCGAGGACGACCCGCGCAACCCGGCGACCATCGCCGACAACGTGGGCGACAACGTCGGTGACTGCGCCGGCATGGCCGCCGACCTGTTCGAGAGCTACGAGGTCACGCTCGTCGCCTCGATCATCCTCGGCGTCGCCGCGTTCGAGTCGATCGGCGCCAACCCGGCGCTCGGCCTCGTGTTCCCGCTGGCCGCCCGAGCCATCGGTGTCGTCGCCTCGATCGCCGGCGTCTTCACGGTGCGCGCCCGCCAGGACGAGACCAACGCCCTCAACCCGATCCGCCGGGGTTTCCTCGTCGCCGGCGGGCTCACGCTGCTCGGCACGCTGCTCGTGGCGCTGTTCTACGTCGGCAACGACCAGGACAACGAGGGCTGGCGCTGCTTCGGCGCCGTTGCCGTCGGCCTGGTCCTGGCCCAGCTCGTCAGCCGGCTGACCGAGTACTACACGGGGACGGAGTACGGGCCGGTCCAGGAGATCGCCGAGTCGGCGGAGACCGGCCCGGCGACGGTCGTGCTGTCGGGTACGTCGAGCGGCCTCGAGAGCTCGGTGTACGCCGTGGTGGCCATCGCCATCGCCATCGCCGTCTCACTGGCGCTTGGCGGCGGGAACCTGACGTTCTCGCTGTACCTGATCGCCCTCACCGGCATGGGCATGCTGGCGGCGACCGGCGTCATCGTCTCCGAGGACACGTTCGGACCGGTCAGCGACAACGCCGCCGGCATCGCCGAGATGTCCGGCGAGTTCCATGGCGAGCCCCAGCGGATCATGGTCAGCCTCGACGCCGTCGGCAACACCACCAAGGCCGTCACCAAGGGGTTCGCCATCGGCTCGGCGGTGATCGCCGCGATCGCCCTGTTCGCCAGCTTCATCGAGACCGCCGGTGCTGAGCTCGGTGTCGTCGCCGACAACCTCGCCGACGGCGTCCTGCGGCTCCCCGCACTGGCCGTGAACGTGGCCGAGCCGGAGATCTTCATCGGGCTGCTGATCGGCGGATCCGTGCCGTTCCTGTTCTCGGCGCTGGCCATCCGTGCCGTCGGTCGGACGGCCGGTGTGGTGGTGCAGGAGGTGCGCAGCCAGTTCGCCGACGGCCAGATCATGGCCGGCACGAAGCAGCCGAACTACGGGCCGGTGATCGACATCTGCACGGCGGCGTCGCTGCGCGAGCTGGCGACCCCGGCGCTGCTCGCTGTGCTGACGCCGGTGATCATCGGCTTCGGCATCGGGTGGCAGGCGCTCGGTGGCTTCCTCGCCGCGGTGATCCTGACCGGCCAGCTGATGGCCAACTACCTCAGCAACTCGGGCGGTGCCTGGGACAACGCCAAGAAGTACATCGAGGACGGCCACCACGGCGGCAAGGGCTCGGAGGCGCACAAGGCGGCCGTGATCGGCGACACCGTCGGCGACCCGTTCAAGGACACCGCCGGCCCGGCCCTCAACCCGCTGATCAAGGTGATGAACCTGGTCTCGCTGCTCGTGCTGCCGGCGATCATCAGCCTCGAGATCGACGAGAGCGTCTGGCGCTTCGCCGTCGCCGGCGCTGCGCTGATCGTGCTGATCGGCGCCATCGTGTACTCGTCGCGGCCGACCCAGGGACTGGCGGCCGGCACGGTGCCCCACCAGCCGCCTGCCAGCACCACCCCCGAGCCGGCCGGCAGCGTCACGACGCCCTTCGCCGGCGAGTAACCAACCCCGATGCTGTCCGCACTGTCGGATTGGGTCACGGAGGTCATCGACGCGCTCGGCTACGTCGGCGTCGCCCTGCTGATCGCGCTGGAGAACCTGTTCCCGCCGATCCCCTCGGAGATCGTCCTACCGTTCGCCGGCTTCGTGGCCAGCGATCGCGGCGGGTTCGCGCTGATCGGCATGATCATCGCCGCCACCGTCGGGTCGCTCGTCGGTGCCTGGATCCTGTACGGCCTGTCGGCGTGGATCGGGCGGGAGCGCCTGCGGCGGTTCCTGCTGCGCTACGGGAAGTGGCTGCGGTTGACCACCGACGACGTCGACCGGGCCGAGGCCTGGTTCGACCGGCGAGCGGTGGTGGCCGTGCTGGTCGGGCGGTGCGTCCCGTTGATCCGGTCGGTGGTGTCGATCCCGGCCGGGTTCCGCCGCATGCCGTTCGGGATCTTCACGCTGTACACGTTGATCGGCTCGCTGGTGTGGAACGCCGTGCTGATCAGCATCGGCTACGCGCTGCGCGACAACTGGGAGGACGTTGAACCGGCACTGGACTGGTTCCAGTACGTCGTCCTGGCGCTGATCCTCGCCGCCATCGTGTGGTTCATCTGGCGCCGGCGGTTCTCGGCCCAGGCCCGCGCTGAGAGCTAGGACGCCGGGTCAGAGTCCACGACCAGCGCGAGTCCACCGACCGTCGCGCCGCGTGGCAACTGGGCGCGGAGGTTCTCAATCGCCCTTCTGGGCGCGCAGGTTCTCGAAAATGAGAACGTCCGCGCCCGGATGGTGATGGCCGCCCGAGTTGTGACACCGATTCCGCCACCGGTGGCGGAACGGTGGCGCAGACTCCGAGCAGCGACGGGTCAGACCCCGGCCAACCAGTTACGCACGGTTGCGGACACCTCGGCGTCCTTGCCCTTGAGAGCGTGGCCGCCGCCGTCGACGAAGTGATGGGTGACGGGGCCGGCGATCGTCGCCGTCCACTCGGTCAGCTCGGCGGGTGATCCGAACGGGTCACGGGTGCCGTGCACGAACAGGCATGGCACGGTGATCGCGGGCAGGTGCTCGACGCGCAGGTTCTCCGGCTTGCCCGGTGGGTGCAGCGGATAGGAGATCAGCACCACGCCGGCCAATCCGACCGGCGGCGGCAGGTCGTCGGCACCGGCAGCCACCATCGAGCACATCCGCCCGCCCATCGACCGCCCGCCGACGACCACCGTCCCGTCGATCGCCGCCAGTTCGTCTCGCACCGCGGCCAGCAGCTTCGGTGGCCGATCCGGGGCTCGACGGCCCTCCCTGCGGTACGGGAAGTCGGCGCGGACCGTGGTCCAATCCGGCGCCACGGCGCGGTCGACGGCCACGAGCGTCGACTGGTCCCGGCTCGCCCCGGCCCCGGGGAACAGCAGCAGCGTGCCGGTCACGGTCGCCGAACGCTCGCTCACAACACGACGATCGTTCGCTCGCTTGGCATCGCCGTTGGTGCGGCTGCTCGCCGTGAACGCTCGCTCACAACACGACGATCGTTCGCTCGCTTGGCATCGCCGTTGGTGCGGCTGCTCGCCGTGAACGCTCGCTCACAACACGACGATCGTTCGCTCGCTTGGCATCGCCGTTGGTGCGGCTGCTCGCCGTGAACGCTCGCTCACAACACGACGATCGTTCGCTCGCTTGGCATCGCCGTTGGTGCGGCTGCTCGCCGTGAACGCTCGCTCACAACACGACGATCGTTCGCTCGCTTGGCATCGCCGTTGGTGCGGCTGCTCGCCGTGAACGCTCGCTCACAACTCGGCAGCGGCCAGCAGCAGGATCTTGCGCGCCTCGGCCAACTCGAACACGGCCGTGCTGGCCAGCGCCTGGTCGCCGCCGTGGTCGGGGTGGACGGACCGCATGCGGGTCCGGAACTGCGTCGTGACGGCCTTCTTGTTCGGGGTCGGCGTACCGGGCGGGAACCCGAGCACGTCGAGGGCCCATGCCCGCGGGTCGGCGAGCGCGCTCAGGGTGGTCGAGTTGGTCCCGGCCAGGTGGGCGATCAGCGCCCCGCCGACCGGACCGCGCCAGCGCATCGCCTTCTGCAGCACCGGAGCGATGACGTGACGGATCGCCGGATCGAGCCGTTCGACGGCGTAGATCGCGCCCAGCACCTGGGCCAGGGGTGTGCCCGTGGTGCGGAAGTCGAAGCTGATGTCTTCGCCGTCACCGACCAGCCGGTGCGTCGACAGGGCGAGGCCGTGGCGGTCGACCTGGAACCGATGGCGCAGGCGCGGTTGGACGACGCGGACGTCGCGGTCGACCTGGTCGATGAGGCGGTGGACGTCCGGCACGAGATCGGGAGGGAGGTCGGCCCGGTGCCGGGCGACGACGGCACCGAGCAGCAGCCCGCCGAACCCGGGCGCCGGCTCGACCGGCAGCACCAGGTTGCCGAGCGCTAACCGACGCGTCGGCGCCAGCGGCCTGGTGTGCCACACCTCCAGCTCCGCCAACAGCACGAGGGCACGCTACCGACGTCCGTGAACTTGGATCAGGGAAGCTCGGGGCACGTTGACCTGAACGGTGCCAGGTCGCCGATGTTCGATGACCACTCGTTCGGGACGTCGATGGAGGTGCCGATACGCATCCCGGCCAACTGTTCACAGTGCGGGTTCGACGGCACCTCGATCTGTATCCCCACCGCCAACAGCAACCAACTCGACGTGCTCGTCGTCGACGCGACGACCTACGAAGTGATCGGCACGATCGAGACGCGGCGCCAACAGCGTCGCCGCCGCCGGCGGCGCCCTGTGGTCGTCGACAGCACCTACTCCGTCCTCCAACGCTTCGACATCGACTGAACGGCATCCGACCGACGCGGTTCAGCGGCCGTGACCCAGGTGGTCGGCGGCGGCCGTCCAGAACGACTCGAGGACGGCGGCTCCGGTCGGACCTCCGAGCTGCACCTGTGTCAGCAGGATGGCGACGCTGCCATCGGCGGGGACGATGTAGGCGGACGTCCCGGTGCCACCGACCCACCCGTAGCGGCCGAGGACGTTCCACGGGTTGCGCACGTCGATGTCGACGCCGCCTCCGTAGCCCCACGATTGACCGTCGAGGAAGACGGTGTCCGTGGCCCGAGCGTCCGCCGTGAGCTGGTCGGTCGTCATCGCCGCCACGAGCTCGGGCGGAAGCACGTCGCCGCCACGGGCGAGCAGCATCCGCTGGAAGGCCAGGACATCGGCCGCGGTGGACACGTACCCGCCGGCTCCCGAGGCGAACGCTGGCTCCGTCGCCCACTGCCCGTCGGGTTCGTCGGCGAGCTCGAGGCTCCCGCCATCTCCCGGCCGGTAGAACGACGTCGTGCGACCGGCGCCGCCAGCCGGGAACGCGAACCCCGTCTCGGTCATGCCGAGCGGGCGCAGGATCCGTTCGGCGACATACTCGGCGAACGGCTGCCCGGTCGCACGAGCGACGAGCACACCGAGGATGTCGAAGGCGGTGTTGTACGTGAATCCGTTGCCCGGCTGGTGCAGCAGTGGGATCTCGGAGAGGATCGCCATCCACTCGTCCGGCGGCGGCACGGCCTGTGGTTGCGGCGGTCCCTGGAGCAGCCGACCCGTCAGCTCGGCGACGATCGGCGCCGAGAAGTCGGACGGAAAACCGTGGCCGTTGGTCGACCGCAGCAGATCCTCCACCGTGATCGAGCGATCCGCCGGCACCGTGTCGTCGATCGGTGCCGTGATCTCCCGCAGCACCCGTGGCTCGGCGAGCTCCGGCAACAGGTCGTCGACCGGATCGTCGAGCGCCAGCCGCCCGTCGGCGACGAGCGCCAGGACGGCGGCGGCGGTGATCGGCTTGCCGACCGACGCGATGCGGAACAGCGCATCCTCGGCCATCGGCGGCCCGCCGATCGCCTGCTGGCCGAGGGCCGTGACGTCGACGTCGTCGCCCCGCGCCACCACTGCGACCAGCCCCGGCACCTCACCGGCGTCGACGTGGCGGGCGAGCGCATCAGCGATGGTGGCCATGTCCTCCAGCCTGGCAGCGAAGGATCGTGTGCGACGTTCTTCTTGACGCTTCAACACGTGTTCGATATACTGATCGCATGTTTGCGACGGCCGGTCGTGGAGGAGGTCCACCACCTCGTCAGCGTCGACGTCGCCACCGCTGACGGCTCAGAACTGGCGACGCTGGTCGCAGCCTCCGGGCGGGTCCGGGCCTGGCTCGACGCCGTCGACGTGCGCATCGCCCAACGCGCCGCCCAGCTCGCCGCGGCAGGCGTTGCGCCGTGCGCCTCCGACGTGGTCGCCGACGGCGGCCGCCGCTCGGGGCGCGAAGCAGGCGCCGTGGCCCGCCGCGCCGGGGCCTGCGACCTGCTGCCCGACGTCCACACCGCCCTCTCCAACGGCGACCTGTCAGCAGGACACGTCGACGCCATCGCCCGCACCGCCGCCGCCCTCGACGACACCGGCCGCAGCGAGCTCGCCGCCCTGCAACCGGCGCTGGTCGCCAAAGCAGCCAACTCGTCGGTCGAAGCGTTCAGCCGGGAGATGGCCCGCCTGGAACGGATCCTGTCGGGCGACGACGGCCTGTCCAAACAGCAACGCAACCGTCGCCACCGCAACGTGCGCCGCTGGGTCGACCGCACCACCGGGATGTGCCACACCCACCTCCAACTCGACGCCGAGACCGACGCCAAAGTCGCTGCCGCATTGGACGCCGCCGTCGCCGCCTCCAAAGCACGACACCAGGACCCCGACTTGACGTTCGACCAGTTGCAAGCCGACACCCTCGTCGAGCTGATCACCCGCCCCGACAACGCCGCGTCATCGACCGACAGCCGGCCGGTGCCGGAGATCATCGTCCTGATCGACCTCGCCACGCTGCGTCACGGCCTCCACGATCACGGCGTCGCCGAGACCGCCGACGGCAACCCGCTCCCGGCCGACACGATCCGGCGGATGTGCTGCAACGCCGACATCATCCCCGTCACCCTCGACACCGACGGCGTCGCCGTCGACATCGGCCGCCAACGCCGCGTCGCCACCCGCCACCAACGACGAGCGCTGCGAGCCATGCACGCCTCGTGTGCCTACCCCGGCTGCACCGTCCGGTTCGACAACTGCCAGATCCACCACGTCAAACCGTGGGAACACGGCGGCCCAACCAACCTCGACAACCTGCTCCCCCTCTGCTCGACCCATCACCACCTCGTCCACGAAGGCCGCTGGACCCTCACCCTGACTCCCGACCGCACCATCGTGCTGCGCCGCCCCGACCGCACGATCCACTACACCGGCACCACCATCACCCGAGCCCCCGGCGGCCTCAGCGAGACCCCCACCCACCTCCAACACGCCGCCCGCCGCAACCAGGCACGCGCACCCGCCGCATGAACCCGGCGACGGGCAGCGGTTTCCTCCGAGCTACGGGAGCTACACGAGCTCGCGGACGAGCGAGCGGAGGTGCTGGGCGGCGCCGATGACGTCGGAGGAGCTGGCGTCGTCGTCGTCGATGAGCGCCAGGAGGTCCTGGGCCGCCTCGACGGCAGCGGCCCACGTGGGCACGTCGATGCCGTACGGCGGAAGCTTGCGATCGAGCTGCGGGGTCAGGTCGCGCAGCTCGTCACCGCCGGTGCGGTCGTCAGGATCACGGGCCAGGCGGTCCCCGGCACTGAACAGCGTGCTGAGCGCGCCGGCGGGTGGCTCGCTCCCCAGCATCCCCGCTTCCAGGACAACGGTGCCCTGCTCGACGGCATCGAGCAGCTCGTCGACCTCGGGCTCCCGATCGGTCGCCACGACGACGGTCGTGCGATCCCACCGGTGCGGGACCGCCCGCTCGATCAGGGCCTGGCCGAGCGTGCGGCGGTCTGCGGGAGGCCACTCGTCGAGGCCGTACTCGACGCCGGCGTCGTCAGGATCGAGGGCCACCGCGAACGGGCCGAGCAGCTCCTCCAGGCGTTCGAAGATCGCATCGGCCTCGCCCTCGGCATCCTCGGGGACGACCAGCTCGTCACCGTCCCACAGGTGGACCACTTCGGCCTCGGCCAGCGCCGCGCTCAACTCGCCGCGCTGGTCGAGCGACCACGTCGAGACGTCGTAGTGGACCTTGACGGCCTCGGGGTCGTTGGGGTCCCAGTCCGGCACGGCGGGGACGATAGTGGTGTGCTGTCGCCGTCCGACCGCCATCATGGCGCCGTGCACACTGGTGACCTGTTGCAGGAGCTCTTCGGCCGAGTGCGCCAGCACGTCGACGAGGCCCTCGAGGGGCTGGATGCGGCAGCGCTCACGGCCACCGTGAAGCCCGGCTCGAACCCGATCGGATGGCTCGTGTGGCACCTCACTCGGGTCCAGGACCACCACGTGGCCGAGCTGCTCGGCCGACAGCAGGTCTGGGTCACCGACGATCTCGGTCGCAGCTTCGGGGTTGCCAGCGACCCGGACAACACGGGCTACGGCCACGATCCACGCGACGTGGCCACCATCCGCCCGGTCGATGCCGATGCCCTCATCGGCTACTACCACGTCGTCGCCGCCCGCACCGACGAGCTGCTCGCCACCATCGCCGATGACGAGCTCGATCGGGTGGTCGACGAACGCTGGGACCCGCCGGTCACGCTCGGCGTGCGGCTCATCAGCATCGCCGACGACGACATCCAGCACGCCGGGCAGGCGAAGTACTTGCGCGGCCTGCTCGCCCCGAATCGTTAGCGGGCGCCGCTAGCCGGTCACGCGGTCGAGGAACTCGCCGACCAGGCGATACTCCGCCAGCTGGTGCTCGGGCTGGCGGAAGCCGTGGCCCTCCCCGTCGAACAGGTGCAACTCGACGTCGCCGCCTCGCGCCCGCAGCGCGTCGACGAAGGCGACGGTGCCCTCGACGGGCACGACCGGGTCGGCCGTGCCGTGGAGCACGAGCAGCGGGGCGGCGATCCCCGCCACGACGGCCAGCGCCGATCGGTCGCGATGCCGCGCCGCGTCATCAAGTGGACCGACGAGGCGGATCGTCGAGTGAGCCTCGAACCGATGGCTGCGCGCCGCCAGGTCGACGAGGTCGGTCACGGGGTACAGCGCGATCCCGCCGGCCACTGCGCCACGGCCGCTGCCGAGCAAGCGGAGCACGGTGTAGCCACCCGACGACCCGCCCATCACCACGGTCCGCGCCGGCACCGCCCAGCCATCGCGGTGGGCGCGGTCGATCCAGGCCGCGGTGTCGGCGACGTCGAGCTCGCCCCAGCAACCATCGAGGGCCTGCTGGTACGCCCGCCCGTGCCCGGTCGATCCGCGGTGGTCCGGCAGCAGGACGTCCCAACCACGCTGCAACCAGAAGGCCACGCGCGGCATGAACGTCACGGGCCATTGCCCGGTCGGCCCGCCGTGCAGCATGACCAGCAGGCGACCGGTTGGCACCGGGCTCCGATACCACCTGGCGTGCAGGGTCGAGCCGTCGTGGTCGAGCGTGACGGTCTCGGGTTCGACGAGCGGTACGCCGTCCCAGCCCGCCGCCGGCCCGACGGCGACGACCCGCCGGTCCCACGTGGCGGTGTCGTACACGACGATCTGCGTCGGTGTGCGGGCGCCGGTGCGCACCGCCGCCAGCCGATGCCCACGCCAGGACAGGTGGCCATGGATCCCGCGAGCGACGTCCCTGCTGACCCCGCTGTGGACGTCGACCACCGACAGCCGCCCGAACCCGCGCTCGTTGCGGGCGACCGCCACGTGCCGCCCGTCAGGCGAGATGGCGAACGACGCCTGCCCCTGCCCCCATGCCGCATCGGCGTGCTCGGTCCCGTCACCGGCGCCGACCAGCGGGCGCCCACCCCACCAGACCTGCAGCCATCCGGATCCGTCGTGGACGTGCACCCGGGTGCCGTCCGGAGCGAACCGCGGCTGCTGGACGGCACCGCCGGCCGGCCGCCACCGTTCGGGGCTCGACCCGTCCGCCCCCACGGTGACGCGCGACGCGCCGTCCCACGGCATGTCGGGAACGCTCCACGCCTGGTAGCTGACGATGCCGCCGGTCGGGTCGACCGCCGGGTCGGCGCAGAAGTCGTCGCCGCCGTCATCGAGCCGGCGTGGCGGCGTGGCGGCGGTGGCATACCGCCACACCTCGGCCGTGTCGACGACGGCCACCACGAACGAACCATCAGGCGCCACCGCCGGTGCGGCGATCGGGCGGCCGGCCGCGCCGGAGCCGAGCAGCTCCACCGCTCCACCTGGCGCGGGCTGGCGCCACAGGCCGCCGTCCGTCGCGCAGTACACCACGGCCGAGCCGTCCGGCATCCACGTGAAGCACCCGCCGTACATCCCGCGCCCCGGCGAGGGCGGCGGGAAGGTCGTCAGCTGGCGCTCGAGCGGCGCAGGATCATCGAGGTCGAGGAGCTGGATCGCGCCCGGCCCGCTGGCCCGACTCACGAAGGCCAGGCGCCGGCCGGCCGGGTCGAGTCGAGGTTCGGTCAGGTCGCGCCCTGCGATGCACAGTTCGGGCGTGATCTCGACCGTCATCGCCCCAGTGTGGTCGGGCGATCGCCGTCGCGAAGATGGACAGGTGGATCATCGGGTCCCTCCGGCAGCGCGGCACGTCGCTTTCCTCGATCCACCACGTCGGCACCTGATACCACGCTCGGGGCTACCGTGACCCGATGCCGCCAACCTCGCGCCGACCGGACCGCAACCTGGCGATGGAGCTCGTGCGGGTCACGGAGTCGGCGGCGCTGGCGGCATCTCGCTGGGTCGGCCGTGGCGACAAGAACGGCGCCGACGGCGCGGCCGTCGCCGCCATGCGCACGGTGCTGTCGACCGTGACGATGGACGGTGTCGTCGTCATCGGCGAGGGCGAGAAGGACGATGCGCCGATGCTGTTCAACGGCGAGCAGGTCGGCGACGGTACCCCGCCGCTCGTCGACGTCGCCGTCGATCCGATCGACGGCACCACGCTGACCGCTCAGGGTCGCACCAACGCCCTCGCGGTGATCGCCGTGAGCGACCGGGAGTCGATGTTCGACCCGGGTCCCTCGTACTACATGGAGAAGATCGCCGTCGGTCCCGAGGCCGTCGGCTCGATCGACATCACGGCCAGCCCGACCCAGAACCTGCGCTGGATCGCCAAGGCCAAGCGGGAGTCGGTGCGCGACCTGACCGTCGTGATCCTCGACCGGCCGCGCCACGCCGACCTGATCGACGAGGTCCGCGCCAGCGGCGCCCGCATCCGGCTGATCACCGACGGCGACGTGTACGGCTCGATCGCCGCCGGATCGGAGAACAGCGGTGTCGACGTGCTGATGGGCGTCGGCGGGACGCCGGAGGGGGTCATCTCGGCCGCCGCGCTGAAGTGCATGGGCGGCGAGCTGCAGGGGCGGCTGTGGCCGCGCGACGACCAGGAGCGGATGGCGATCACCGCCGCCGGGCTCGATCCCGCCGCCGTGCTGACCACGGATGACCTCGTCCGTGGCGACAACTGCTTCTTCGCCGCCACCGGCATCACCGACGGCCCGTTGCTGGACGGCGTGCGGTTCGACGCCCGCGGCGTCACGACGCAGAGCCTGGTGATGCGGTCGCGCAGCGGCACGGTGCGGCGCATCGACGCTCACCACCAGATCGCCAAGCTCCAGGAGTACAGCGACATCGACTACACGTAATGGCTCGCTTCGCTCGCTGGGCCGGGCAAGGCCGGCCTCACGTCGAGTGCTCACTGCGCTCGGGGGCCGAAGCGCACAGAGCCGGACTCAAGTTCTTGGCAGTTTGCCGCTGGCGA
This sequence comes from uncultured Acidimicrobiia bacterium, assembly GCA_963739975.1. GTDB lineage: Bacteria > Actinomycetota > Acidimicrobiia > Acidimicrobiales > Ilumatobacteraceae > JALZMG01. The sequence continues at coordinate 203,619 of CAVUCK010000005.1, read as the reverse complement.
CGCGCTTGGCCCAGCGCGGTGTGACCCCGCCGATCCACGTGACGGTCTTGTAGAGGGCGCCAGGAACGATCACCGCCCGGCCCTTGGCCGTCGCCGCAAGCGCGTCGCGCCCGACGTCGGCCACGTCGCACCACACGAACCCGGGGAACGACGACTGGTAGTGCTCGGTGTTGCTGACGTCCTGGAACTCGGTGCGGATCAGGCCCGGACACAGCGCGGTGACCGTGACGCCGTCGCCCTTGACCTCCTCGTGGAGGCTCTCGCTGAGGCTGAGGACGTAGGCCTTGGTGGCGGCGTAGACGGCGAGGTTCGGTCCGGGCTGGAAGGCGGCGACGCTGGCCACGTTGAGCAGCCAGCCCCGGCGGCGCGGCACCATCGTCGCCAGGGCGGCATGCGACAAGCGGGTCAGCGCCCCGACGTTCAGGCCGACCTCGTCGTCCAAGCGGTCAGGGTCGGATTCGTGGAACGGGCCGCTGGTCCCGAACCCGGCGTTGTTGACGACCAGGTCGATCGGCCGGTCGGCGTCGGCGATGCGGGCGGCAACGGCGTCCTGGCCACGGCGGCCGTTGAGGTCGGCCACCAGCACCTCGATGCCGGGCAGCTCGTCGGCCAGCGCCCGCAACCGCTCCTGCCGCCGGGCCACCACCACGACCGGAACCCCCGCCGCCGTGAGCTGGCGGGTCAGCTCCTCCCCGATCCCACTGGAGGCGCCGGTGACCAGGGCCGAACTGAACGGGTACGACGGAGCGACAGCCATCCCCTCATTGTGGCGTTGGGACGGGACTGGGCGGGTCGAACGGCCGGATGGGGTCGGTTGCTACGGCCAGAACGGCTGAACGGCTCAGCTGACGAGGAGGCTGACGGTGTCGCCGCTGACCTCGACGAAGCCACCCTCGATCTGGAACGTCTCGACGCTGCCGTTGGGCAGGTAGACGCGGGTCTCGCCCTCGACGAGCGTGCCGAGGAACGGGGTGTGGCCGGCCAGGAACGCCAGCTCGCCCTCGGTCGTGCGGGTCAGCACCTGCGTCGCCTCGCCCTCGAACAGCACCCGCTCGGGTGAGACGACCGCCACGTTCACGATCAGCCCTCTCGGAGCGTCTTGGCCTTGGCCTCGACCTGCTCGATGTTGCCGACGTTGAGGAACGCCTGCTCGGGCAGATCGTCGTAGTCGCCCTGTACCAGCTTCTCGAAGCTCTCCACCGTCTCGCCGACCGGCACGAACTCGCCGTCGAGGCCGGTGAACACCTTGGTGACGAAGAACGGCTGCGACAGGAACCGCTGGATCTTGCGCGCCCGGTTGACCGTCAGGCGGTCCTCCTCCGACAGCTCGTCGAGGCCGAGGATGGCGATGATGTCCTGCAGCTCCTTGTACCGCTGGAGGATCTCCTGGGTGCGGCGGGCCACGGCGTAGTGACGGTCGCCGACGACCTCCGGGGCGAGGATCGTCGACGTCGACGCCAACGGGTCGACGGCCGGGTAGATGCCGAGCGCGGCGACCTGCCGCGACAGCTCGGTCGTGGCGTCGAGGTGGGTGAACGTCGTGAACGGCGCCGGGTCCGTGTAGTCGTCGGCCGGCACGTAGACGGCCTGCAGCGACGTGATCGAACGCCCGCGAGTCGAAGTGATCCGCTCCTGCAGCTGGCCCATCTCGTCGGCCAGCGTCGGCTGGTAGCCCACCGCCGATGGCATCCGGCCGAGCAGCGTCGACACCTCGGAGCCGGCCTGCACGAACCGGAAGATGTTGTCGACGAACAGCAGCACGTCCTGGTTCTGCACGTCCCGGAAGTACTCGGCCATCGTCAACGCCGACAGGGCGACGCGCAGCCGCACACCCGGCGGTTCGTCCATCTGCCCGAAGACCAGCGCCGCCTTCTCGAAGACGCCGGACTCCATCATCTCGATGCGCAGGTCGGTGCCCTCGCGGGTGCGCTCACCGACGCCGGCGAACACCGACACACCACCGTGCTGCGAGGCGACGCGGTTGATCATCTCGGTGATCAGCACCGTCTTGCCCACGCCGGCCCCGCCGAACAGGCCGATCTTGCCGCCGGCCACGTACGGCGTCAGCAGGTCGATGACCTTGATGCCGGTCTCGAACATGCGCGCCGACGGCTCCAGCGCGTCGAACCCCGGCGCCGGTCGGTGGATCTCCCACCGCTCCATCTCGGCGAAGCCCTCCGGCGGCTTGTCGAGCGCTTCCCCCCAGGCGTTCCACACGTGGCCGAGCACCTTCTCGCCCACCGGTACGGTGATCCCGTGGCCCGTGTTGCGCACGGCGGTGCCACGGGTCAAGCCGTCGGTCGGCTTCATGCAGATGGCGCGGATGCGGCCTTCGCCGAGCTGCTGGGCGACCTCGGCCAGCACCTCGATGGTCTCGCCCTCGATCGTGACGTCGAAGGCCAGCGCCGAGTTGATCTCCGGCAGGGAGCCGCGCGGGAACTCGACGTCGATGACGGGGCCGGCGATGCCGACCACGCGCCCATCGGACCTGGTCTTGGTGTCGTCGGTGACCGTCATAGGTACGTCCTTTCGAGCGTGCGAGCGAGCGAGCGCCAGCGAGCGAGCGGCCAGGAACTGCGCAGGCTGCAGGTGGCGTGGCCGGGGAACACAGTGATGATGCGCATCATGGGCCGACGTCGCTGAGCAGTACGTCGACGCGAGGGTCGTCGTCGAGGATGCGGTGCGAGGCCGAGTCGACCTCGCCGCCCAAGGCCTCGGCGCCGCCCACGATCTCCATGATCTCGGTGGTGATGGCGTCCTGGCGAGCGCGGTTCATGATCCGGCTCAGCGTCTTGATCAGCTCGTCGGCGTTGTCGGTGGCCGCCTTCATCGCCCGCTGGCGGAACGCGTGCTCGGACGCCGCGGCGTTGAGCAGTGCGGCGTACACGCGCGCCTCGACATAGCGCGGCAGCAGCGTCTCGAGGATCGTCGTCGGGTCGGGCTCGAACTCGTACTCACCGCTCGGGGCGTCGGCCGGTCCTGCCTTGCCGTCACCGCCGGCCACCGTCTCCGCCGACAGCGGGACCAGCGGACGCAGCACGACCTCCTGGTTGCCGGCCGTGATGAACCGGGTGTACACGAGCTCGACCCGGTCGACCGCACCGCTGGTGAACAGCTCGACGACGTGCTCGCCGATCGCCCGGGCGTCGGCAGCCGTCGGGTTGTCGCTGAACCCGGCGAACCCCTGGCCCAGCTCGTAGCCGCGGAACCGGAAGTAGCCCTCGACCTTGCGGCCGACCGGGATCACCTGGTACCGCTTGCCGGCGACGACGTCGGCCTTGATCTCGCCTTCGGCCGCCCGCTCGACGCCGGCGTTGTACCCACCACACAACCCGCGATCGGCGGCGACCGCGACGTACGCCGTCGTGCGCACCTCGTCCCGACCGGCCAACAGGGGCGTCCCCTGCCCGGCCCCGGCGGCGGCCAGGTCGCGCACCACCTCGGTGATCTTCTCCGAGTACGGCACGGCGGCGTGCACTCGGTTCTGCGCCTTGACGATCCGCGACGCGGCGATCAGCTCCATGGCGCGGGTGATCTTCTTCGTCGCCTGGACGCTGCGGATGCGCCCCCGAAGGATCCGTTCCTGACCACCAGCCATTATCGATGGCCTCGCTCGCTCCGAAGACTCCGCTCACTCGGCCGGTGTCTCGCTGGCGCTCGACCTGACCCCGCACGCGCACTGCGATCGGGGGCCGAAGCGGTTGCGCCACCGGGTGTCATCAGGCGCCGCTGGCGGGGCACGCTGGCCGTTGGCGTGTACGAGGTCGGCACGAACAGCGTCATTCTGTTGCGAGCGTCTTCTGGCTCTTGGCGGCTTCGAGCTCGTCGGCGTCGGTCTTCGTCGGGTCGGCACCCGGGCGATCGGCGCCGGTCGCCGTGAACTGCTGCTTGAACTGCTTGATCGCGTCGTCGAGGTCGTCGGGGACGGCACCACCGGCGATGTCGTCGAGCAGCGAGCCGTGCGTCGAGCGCATCGTGTCGAGCAGCTCGGCCTCGAACCGCTTGACGTCGCCCACCGGGACGTCGTCCAGGTAGCCCTTGGTGCCGGCGTAGATCGACACCACCTGCTCCTGCACGGGCATCGGGCTGTTCAGCGGCTGCTTGAGCACCTCGACGAGCCGGTAGCCCCGCTCGAGCTGGGCCGACGAGACGGCGTCGAGCTCGGAGCCGAACGTGGCGAACGCCTCCAGCTCGCGGAACTGGGCGAGGTCCAGCTTCAGCGTGCCGGCGACGGAGCGCATCGACTTGATCTGCGCCGCGCCGCCCACACGGGACACGGAGTTGCCGACGTCGATGGCCGGGCGCACGCCCGACTTGAACAGGCTGTCGATGACGAAGACCTGCCCGTCGGTGATCGAGATGACGTTGGTCGGGATGTAGGCCGAGATGTCCCCGGCTTTGGTCTCGATGATCGGCAGCGCGGTCAACGAACCGCCGCCGTTCTCGTCGGACAGCTTGGCCGCCCGCTCCAGGAGCCGGCTGTGGAGGTAGAACACGTCGCCCGGGTAGGCCTCGCGCCCGGGTGGGCGGCGCAGCAGCAGCGACACCTGGCGATACGCCTCGGCCTGCTTCGACAGGTCGTCGTAGATGACGAGGGCGTCCTCGCCGTTCTCCATCCAGTGCTGGCCCATCGCGCAGCCGCCGTACGGCGCCAGGAACTTGAACGGCGCCGGATCGGCGGCCGGCGCCGTGACGACGACCGTGTACTCCATCGCCCCGCCCTTGCGCAGCGTCTCGACCGTCTGGGCGACCGTCGAGCCCTTCTGCCCGATGGCCACGTAGATGCACTTCACGCCCTGACCGGCCTGGTTGAGGATCGTGTCGACGGCGATGCTCGTCTTGCCGGTCTTGCGGTCACCGATGATCAGCTCGCGCTGGCCGCGGCCGATCGGTGTCATCGAGTCGATCGCCTTGATGCCGGTCTGCAGCGGCTGGCCGACCGGCTGGCGGCCCATGATGCCGGGGGCCTGGATCTCCATCCGCCGCAGCTGCGTCCCGACCAGGTCGCCCTGCCCGTCGACGGGTTCGCCGAGGGCGTTCAGCACGCGGCCGAGCACGCCGTCGCCGACGGGCACGGAGAGGATCCGGCCGGTCGACTTGACTGTCTGGCCCTCCTCGATGTCGTCGGCATCGCCGAGAATGACGGCACCGATCGAGCTCTCGTCGAGGTTGAGGGCCAGGCCGACGGTCCCGTCCTCGAACTCGAGCAGTTCGTTGACGGCGGCGTCCGGGAGTCCCGACACGCGGGCGATGCCGTCGCCGACCTCGCTGACGCGCCCGACCGTGCGGGCCTCGAGCGACGGCTCGAAGCCGTCGAGGTTGCGGGTCAGCGCCTCCGCGATGTCGGCGGCGGAGAGGGTCAGTTCGGCCATTGGTACTGCGTTCCTTCGATGTAAGCAGGGGGCTCCGTGAGAATGAGAGTCAGAGTCGGCTCTTCAACTGGTCGAGGCGCGTGCGCACCGTGTCGTCGATCACCGTGTCGCCGACGGTGGCCACCAGGCCGCCGAGCACGCTGGGGTCGACGATCACCTTGAGCGACACGCTCTTGCCGGTGGCGTTGGCGAGGGCGGCCTTCAGGCGGTCCTGCTGGTCGGCGGTCAGCGCGACGGCCGAGCGGACCTCGGCCACCTCGAGGGCCTTGGCGCTGGCGGCGCGCTGGACCATGCGATCGACGATCGCCGGAAGGTCGCGACCGCGCCCGGAGCCGACGACCATCGACAGCAGCTGCACCGTCGTCGCCGTCGCCGTGCCGCCGAGGAGGTCCTCGATGATGGCTTGGCGCTTGGCCGGCGGGATCTGGTCGTCGGACAGTGCGTTGCGCAGCTCGTCGCTCGACTCGTACGAGCGGGCGAAGCGGAACAGCTCGTCCTCGACCTCGTCGAGGGTGCCCTCGGCCCGGGCCAGCTCGAACAGTCCCCGTGCGTAGCCGTCGATGCGCTCGTCGGTCTGGGCGGTCATGTCCTCACCTCCGCCGGTGAACTGGCGCCGACGCGCGAGATGTAGTCCTCGATCAGTCGTTGGCGCGTCGCGTCGTCGAGCGACTCGGCGACGACCCGCTCGGCGGCGACGGCGGCGAAGCGACCGATCTCTCCGCGCAGCTCGTCCGACGCGCGGCCGGCGACCGCAGCGATGTCGGCATCGGCCTTGGCCTCGAGATCGGCGATCTCGGCGGTCAAGCGGGCCCGCCCCTCGTCGAGGAGCGCGGCGGCGCGCTGGTCGGCGTCGGCGAGCAACTGCCGACGCTCGGACTCGATGTCGCCGCGCATCGTCCTGATGCGGGCGGCCTCCTGCTCGGCGCTGGACAGCGCGTTGGCCGAGTCGTCCAGCTCCTGCTGGATCTTCTCGGTCCGCGCCGCGAACCCCCTCTTCAGCGCCGGGCCGGCCTTCCAGATCAGCAGGCCGAGGACGAGGGCGGTGGCGATGCTGCCGAACAGCAGCTCGTAGCCCTCCGACCACAGCGGGTGGTGCGTCTGGCTTGGGTCCTCGACCCCGAGCAGGATCATCACGTTCATCGGTGCACCACCAAGCTGTTCGTCAACTTCGAGTCCGTTGAGTCGAAGTGGCACCGATGAACGTGTCGCCGCAAAGCCGGCGACGAAGAAAGAGCCGTGACAATGATTCGCTCGCTTCGCTCCCTCATCGACTGGCCCCTGTCCGCATCACGTCGGTCACGACCCCGCGCACCGACGTCGGATCGGGGCGGCGGCCGGTGGCCAGCTCGGTGGCTCGGGCGGCGACGTCGGCCACGGCGGCCTCGATCGCTTCGCGCTGCGCCGCCTTGGCCTCCTCGGCCTGCGCCGCCGCGGCGCCGCGTCGTTCGGCGATCCGGGCGTTCACCTCGGCCAACTTGTCGGCTCGTTCGGCGTCGAGCGTGTGGCGTGCGGCATCGATGCGGGTGGCCGCCTCGGCCCGCACGCCGGCCAGGGCCTCCTGGTAGTCGGCGACCTCTCGCTCGGCCGCCGCCGTGGCCTCGTCGGCCTGCTCGTGCTGCCCGCGGATCTTGCCGTAGCGGGCATCCATCCCCCGCTTCACCTTGGGCACCAGGAACAGCCGCATCGCCAGCAGGAACACCAGGAACGCGCCGAACCCCCAGAGCAGCTCCTTCATCTCGGGCGCGATCGGGCTCGGGCCCTCGTCGGCCTCGAGCGCCGCGTCGATCTCCTCGCCCGTCGTCTCCTCGTCGCCGTCCTCGGCGGTGACGTGGACGTCGAACGTCGAGTCGCTGCGCTCGTAGATGACTGCGATCAGCACGTCAGCTCCTCGTTGTCGATCAGAGACCGAGCAGGATGAACACCACGAAGCCGATCAGGGCGAGCGCCTCGGTGAAGGCGATGCCCAGGAACATCGTGGTGCGGACCATGCCGGCGGCCTCGGGCTGGCGGGCCATCGCCTCGATGGCCTTGCCGACGACGTAGCCGATGCCGATGCCGGGGCCGATCGCCGCGAGGCCATAGGCGAAGCCGGCGCCGATCGCCGCGCTGACCGCTTTCGGGTCCTCCTCCGCGGCCTGCTGGATCAGGTGGGCGAACGCTTCCATGGATGTGGTTCTCCTGTTGCTCTTTCAGTGAGATCGCTGTTGTGATGAACGGGGTCAGTGCTCGTGGGCGCGGGCGAGGCCGATGTAGACGGCGGTGAGGATCGTGAAGATGTACGCCTGGAGGAAGGCGACGAGGACCTCGAACGCCGTGACGAACACGAGCATGAAGAAGGGCAGCACGGCCATCGGCCGAAGGATGAACTTGCTCGTCTCGGCGAAGAACAGGGCGTCGGTGAGCAAGGCGAAGGTCACCAGCAGCATGTGGCCGGCGAGCATGTTGGCGAAGAGTCGGACGGCCAGGGCGAACGGTCGCAGGATGATGTTCGACATGAACTCGATCAGCCCGACCAGCGGCCGCAGGGCCACCGGCACCGTGCGGGGCCAGATCATGTCCGTGATGTAGCGGTAGTTGTTGTGGCGGAAGCCGACCACGTTGTAGACGACCCACGCGATCAGCGCGAGGAACAGCGGCAGCGCCATGCGGGCGGTGGCCGGCATGTACAGCGGCGGGATGATCCCGGGCACGTTGCACAGGTAGATGAAGATGAACGTCGTCAACAGGAACGGGGTCCAGCGCAGCCCTTCCCGCCCGATCGCCTGCATCACGATCTGGTCCTCGATGAAGTCGACGCCGATCTCGGCGAGGTTGCGCACGCCTGTCGGCGCGACCATCGGGTCCTTGCGCCCGGCCAGGAGGTAGATCGTCATGCCGATCAGCGCGGCCAGACAGGCGATCAGGGCGATCTTGTTGAACGTGGGGAAGAAGTCCTGCCAGCGGATGACTTCGTTGATCGGCGGGAATTCGAGACCGAGCACGTTGGCGTTCCTTGGTGGTTGCTACGAGCGGGCGGGTTTGAGGCCGGGGTAGGCGAGCGACATGGCGACGTACTTGAGCTCCCAGATCAGGAGCCCGAGATGCGTGACGATGATGGCCGTTCCGAGGGCGGGCAGGGAAATCCACCCTGCGTCGCGCACCAGGAAGACGGCGAGGAAGATCAGGCCGAGCCGCAGCAGGTAGCCGAAGAGGATGGCGCCCATCATCACGTGCAGCGAGATGCGCACGCCCCAGGCGATCAGCGCCGCGGCGAGGGCGAAGTTGGCGAGCACGAGGCCGATGGCGTACGCCGACGACCAGGCGCCGGCGGCGCCCCAGATCACGCCACAGATGGCGATGAGCACCGGAGCGGCGAGCAGGCCGCGCTTGATCATGTCGCGCGACACGCTGACCTCGGGGGCCGGACCGGCGAGGTTCTCGTTGAGGAGGTCGAGGTTGGAGGGCGTCGTCACGGCGTGCGTTCCTCGGCGCCGGTGCGGCTCGCCGTGCGGCCGGCCCGGGCGTCACGTTCGGCCTCGTGGCGAACCATCTGGGCGTCGTAGTTGTACTTGTACTTGGCGAAGAAGCCGACGCCGGCGAGCACGGTGAAGCCGACCATGAACCACGGCGTGGTCCCCAGCCACCGATCGAGCAGGAACCCGATGCCGACGAAGACGGCGACGGTCAGCGCGATGTCGATGCCGTGCAACGTGGCGTCGTCCTCGAACAGGCGCTGGCGGCGCTCGGGGGGTGGGATCAGCTTCATCGGCGTTGATGATCGTCCACGGCGTCGGATGACGCTTGTGAACGCGAGCACAACCTACCGCGGTCGCCACCCAGGGCGCAATTCCCTCTGAGGTCATGGCGCGCTCGGGGCACCATGGCGCGATGACGAAGACGTCGACCGCCGAAGCCCGCGCCACGTTCCGCCAGCTCCACCGGCCAGGTGAGCCGCTCGTCATGCCCAACGCCTGGGATGCCGGTTCGGCCAAGCTGCTTACCTCGCTCGGTGCGGCGGCGATCGCCACGACCAGCTCGGGGTTCGCCGCCACGCTCGGACGGCCCGACGGTGCGGTCACCGCCGACGAGGCGATCGCCCACGTCGAGGCGCTCGTCGCCGCCAGCCCGGTGCCCGTCAGCGCCGACCTCGAGGACTGCTTCGCCCGCCAGCCGTCCGGCGTCGCCGAAACGATCCGGCGGGCGGTGGACGCCGGGGCGGCGGGCGGATCGGTCGAGGACTACCTCAACGCCGACGGGGGATCGATCATGGACGTGGCGCTGGCCACCGAGCGGGTGGCGGCCGCGGCGGAGGCGGCGGCCGGATCTGGGTTCGTGCTGACGGCACGGGCCGAGAACCTGATCCGCGGCGTCCAGGACCTGGACGACACCATCCGCCGGCTGCAGGCCTACGCCCAAGCTGGCGCCGACGTCCTCTACGCGCCCGGACTAGCTGACCTCGCCCAGATCCGCGCCGTCCTTGGGGAGCTCGACCGTCCGGTCAACGTCCTCCTGCTCCCGGGCGGGCCGAGCGTCCCGGAGCTGGCGGAGGCCGGCGTCGCTCGAGTCTCGGTCGGGGGTGCGCTCTGCTGGGTGGGCTGGGCCGCGGTGGCCGAGGCCACTCGGGAGGTGCTGACCGCTGGCACCCACAGCTATGACGGACTCGTGGCCGCCGGCGGGCGTGCGGCGCGCTCGGCGCTTCGCTGACACTCGGCCGATCAGGTCGTAGCTGCGCTGTCTGCGCACGCTCGGGTGCAGCACCGTGTAGAGCACGATGCCGATCGCCGCCATCCCGAACGGCAAGTAGGTCGGGTTCTCGTCGGAGAGGACGGGATAGAGGACGAACGCCGACAGCAGGGCGGTCCACGCCCACAGGATGACGACCGAGCGGCGGTGGCCGTGGCCGAGGTTCATCAGGCGGTGGTGCAGGTGGCCCTTGTCGGCGACGTCGAGCGCCTTGCGCCGCGTCGCCCGGCGGACGATGGCGAACAGCAGGTCGAGCACCGGGACCCCGAGGATGAACAGCGGGATGACGAGCGGCGCCAGGAAGAAGTAGGTCTGGCCGATGAAGGTCTGGTCGGGATCGGTGCGGCCGCCGACGACGCTGGTGGCGACGGCCAGCAGCAGCCCGAGGAGCATCGCGCCCGTGTCACCCATGATGATCCGGGCCGGGTTGAAGTTGTGGGGGAGGAAGCCGACGCAGAGGCCGACGGCGATGATGGCTATGAGCGGCCCGATGTTCGGTGGCGACACGAGGTCGAAGTCGGCGAGGCGCTGGCTGTAGAGGAAGAAGGCGCCGGAGGCGATGGCCACGATGCCGGCAGCCAGCCCGTCGAGCCCGTCGATGAGGTTGATGGCCTGGGTCATCCCGAGCAGCCAGAGCACGGTGACCAGCGGGAGCCAGTCGTCGGAGAGGTAGAAGACCCCGAGGAACGGCAGCCGGAAGTAGTACATGACCACGCCGAACCAGACGAGGGCCAGGCCAGCGATCACGGTGCCGGTGACCTTGGCCGGCGCCGAGATGCCGCGGATGTCGTCGGCCAGACCGAGGGCGACGATGACGGCGGCAGCGATGAGGACGCCCTGCGGCTCGGAGTTGCGGGCGAACAGGGTGTCGAAGCGGTCCATCAGGCGGGCCACGACGATCGCCACGACGAGGCCCATGAACATCGCCAGCCCGCCGATGGCCGGCATCGGCTTGGTGTGCACGGTGCGGTCGTTGGGCTCGTAGAGCCAGCCCCGCCACCGAGCCAGTGCGCCGACCAGCGGGGTGAAGGCGAACGTCGCCACGCCGGCCACGGCACCGATCAGCAGGTAGTCACCCGTGGTGGGCATGGAGCCGCAACGTTACGACCCCGCCCGCTCCCCGTCCGTCCACTCCCCCGTTCTGCGTGAGCGAACACGCCACATCCGGCCTGTTCGCTCACCCAGAACGCCAGCCCGCGGTCCGCCCGCGCGCTGCTCAGGGGTAGGCGGGGAAGGCGGCGCAGAGGGCGTTGACGTCGGCCTTGACGCCGGCCAGCGCGCCGGGGTCTCGCGCTGGCGCAGGGCGCGGGCGATGAGCGCGGCGATCTCCACCATCTGCGCTTCCTCCATGCCCTGCGTGGTCACGCTCGGGGTGCCGATGCGCAGACCGCTGGTGACGAACGGGCTGCGCGGGTCGTCGGGCACCGTGTTCTTGTTCAGCGTGATGCCGGCCTCGTCGAGGGCGATCTGGGCGACCTTGCCCGTCAGCTCCCCGTCGAACGGCCGCAGGTCGACGACCATCAGGTGGTTGTCCGTGCCGCCTGACACGAGCCGGAAGCCCTCCCCCGCCAGCGCCTCGGCCAGCGCCGACGCGTTCGTGACGATCTGGTGGGCGTACTCCTTGAACGACGGGTGGGCGGCCTCGCCGAACGCCACCGCCTTGCCGGCGATGACGTGCTCCAGCGGCCCGCCCTGCCAGCCCGGGAACACCGCTTTGTCGATCGCCGCGGCATGCGCCGACTTGGAGAGGATGCAACCGCCACGTGGCCCGCGCAGCGTCTTGTGCGTCGTGAACGTGACGACGTCGGCCAGCGGCACCGGATCCGGGTGGGCGCCGCCGGCGATCAGTCCAGCGAGATGGGCAGCGTCGAACAGGAACAGCGCGCCGACCTCGTCGGCGATGGCCCGGAACGGCTCGGGGTCCAGCCGCCGCGGGTAGGCCGTCGTGCCGGCGACGATCAGCTTCGGGCGGTGCTCGAGCGCCAGGTCGCGGAGGCGGTCGAAGTCGATGCGCTCGTCGCCCGGCGCGATGCCGTACTGCACGAACCGGTAGATGATGGCGCTGGCGTTGACCTTGGCCCCGTGGGTCAGGTGGCCGCCGTGGTCGAGGCTGAGGCCGAGCACCGTGTCACCTGGCTCGAGCAGCGCCTGGTAGGCGCACATGTTGGCGTTGGCGCCCGAGTGCGGCTGCACGTTGGCGTGCTCGGCGTTGAACAGCGACTTGGCCCGCTCGATGGCGATCGCCTCGACCTCGTCGATGATCTGGTTGCCGCCGTAGTACCGCTTGCCGGGGTAGCCCTCCGAGTACTTGTTGGTCAGCACCGAGCCGACGGCGCGCAGCACGGCCGGCGACGCGAAGTTCTCGCTGGCGATCAGCTGCAGCCCCGTCGTCTGGCGCTCCAGCTCTCGGGCCAGCAAGGCGTCGATCTCGGTGTCGGGCTCGGTGTCGGTCGGGAACGGCATCGCCGCGCAGCCTACGGCTGGGGCCCGCCGCCGGACTGCGCATAACGTCGCCGGCCGTGGATCCCCGGACCGCGGTACTCATCGGGGTCGGGCAGTACGTGCACCGGGCCGAGGGGATGGACGACGCGCTCGAACCTGTGGCGCTGATGGAGCTGGCGATCCGCGCCGCAGCGGCCGACGCCGGCCTGGCCGACCCCCCGGCGTTCGACAGCATCCGCGTCGTCAGCTCGCTGTCGTGGAGGTACGCCAACCCGGCGTGGTTCCTGGCCGAGCGGCTCGGGCAGTCGCCCCGCCAACTCGGTTACACGACGGCCGGCGGCAACACGCCGCAGCGGCTCGTCAACACCACGGCTCGCGAGCTGGCAGCGGGCAAGCTTGACGTCGCCGTGCTCGTCGGCGGCGAGGCATGGCGCACCCGCATGCGGGCCCGCAAGACCGGCACCATCCTCGACTGGCCCAAAGCGCCCGACGACCAGCCGCCGACCATGTTCGGCGGCGACCTCGACATGACCCACCCGGCCGAGGCCGAGCGCGGCGTGTACCTACCGGTGCAGCTGTACCCGATGTTCGAGACGGCCGTGCGCGCCGACTCGGGTCGCACGCCGGACGAGCACCTGATCCACGTGAGCGAGCTGTGGTCACGGTTCAGCGAGGTGGCCGCCGGCAACCCATACGCCTGGCTGCGGGAGGCCAAGACAGCGGAGGAGATCCGCACCACGACGCCGCAGAACCGGATGGTCGGCGCCCCCTATCGCAAGTACATGAACTCGAACAACGACGTCGACATGGCGGCGGCCGTGATCATGTGCACGGTCGAGGCGGCCGAGCGGCTCGGCGTCGCTCGGGATCAGTGGGTCTTCCCGCACGCCGGGACCGACTGTCACGAGCACCCGTTCGTGTCGTACCGGGACAGCTTCACGCGAACACCGGCCGTTGAGCTCGGTGGCCGCCAAGCGATGGAGCTCGCCGGCGTGGGCATCGACGACCTCGCCATCGTCGACCTGTACTCCTGCTTCCCATCGGCCGTCCAGCTGGGCGCCAAGTCGCTCGGGCTCGACACGGACCGCCAGCTGACGCGCACCGGTGGTCTGGCCTTCGCCGGCGGACCGTGGAACAACTACGTGATGCACGCCATCGCCACCGTCGTCGGCGACCTGCGGGCCGAGCCCGACGAGAAGGCGCTGGTGTGGGCGAACGGCGGCTACGTGACGAAGCACTCGTTCGGCGTCTACGGCTGCGCGCCGCCGGTCGATGGGTTCCGCGACGCCAGCCCGCAGGCCGAGGTCGACGCGCTGCCCAGCCGCAAGCTGGCGACGGTGGAGGAGGCCGCCGGCCCAGCGACGATCGAGGCGTTCACGGTGATGCACGGCCGCGACGGCAACCCGGAGCAGGCCATCAGCACCTGCCTGCTCGACGACGGCCGGCGGGCCTGGGGGCTGTCCGGCGAGCCCGACGTGATGTCCGCACTGGGCGAGGGCGAGTGGGTCGGCACCCGCGTCACCCTCGACCGAGACGGCCACCTCCGCCTTTAACGATGGCTCGCTTCGCTCGCTGGGCCGGGCAAGGCCGGCCTGGGCTGTCGTGCTCACTGCGGTCGGGGGCCGAAGCGCGCACGTCCCTCCCGAGCATCCGAGTGGATGGGCGTGGGCGGTGACGGCGAGGGTGCGGATGATCTTGGATTGCGATCCGGGGCACGACGACGCCATCGCCATCGTGGTCGCCGCCCGCCACGCCGAGCTGCTCGGCATCACGACCGTCGCCGGCAACGCGCCGCTCGAGCGCACGACCCACAACGCGCTGGTCGTGCGCCACCTGCTGGGCATCGACACGCCGGTCCACTCCGGTGCGGCCCGCCCGCTGGTCGAGGAACCACGCGCCGCCCCGTTCGTGCACGGCGCCAGCGGCCTCGACGGCGCCGACCTGCCAGCCCCCACCCGCCCGCTCGACGGGACCGACGCCGTGACCTTCATCGTCGAGACCTGCCGCCGGCACCCGGGCACGTGGCTCGTCGGCGTCGGTCCGCTCACCAACCTGGCGCTCGCCCTGCGCGCTGCGCCCGACCTCGCCGACCACGTCGGCGGCATCTCGATCATGGGCGGCGGCACGTTCGGCAACCGATCGCCGGTCGCCGAGTTCAACATCTGGGCCGACCCCGAGGCGGCGGCCATCGTGTTCGGCTCGGGGCTCCCGCTCGTCATGGCCGGGCTCGACGTCACGCACCAGCTGATCGCCACGCCGGCCCGCATCGACGACCTGGCGAGCGTCGACGGCCAGCTGGCGCTCACGCTGACGGCGCTGCTGCATTTCTTCTCGACCACCTACATCGCCCGCCACGACGACCTGCCCGGCGCCGCCGTGCACGACCCGTGCGCCGTCCTCGCCCTCACCCACCCCGAGCTGTTCGAGCGCCGGGCCCGCCACGTCGCCGTCGAGACGATGGGGCATCTCACCCGCGGCATGACGGTCATCGACCACCGGTCGCTGCTCGAGCGCCCGCCACCCAACTGCGACGTCCTGGAGGGCATCGACGCCGACGCCGCCTGGCAGGTCATCGTCGACGCCATCGCCCTACGGTGAACCCGTGACGCTGGACGAGGCCGCCGAGTCCTTCCCCCGCCAGTCGGCGCGGACGCAGCGCTTCACGCTCGGCGAGCCGCGCGACGTCGTGGTGTCGCCCGACGGGCAGCGAATCGTGTTCCTGCGCAGCCGGGCCGGCACCGACCCGGTCAACTGCCTGTGGGTGGTTGACGCGGCGACGGGCGACGAGCGGATCGTGGCCGACCCAGCGGACCTGGTCGCCGGTCGCGGCGATGCCGGGGCAACCGACGACCTGCCGGTCGAGGAACGGCTGCGGCGAGAGCGAGCTCGCGAGGCGGCCGGCGGCATCACGGCCTTCGCCACCGACGACGCCGTCACGGTCGCCGCCTTCGCCATCGCCGGGCGACTGTTCGTCGCCGGGCTGATCAGCGCGGCGGCGCGCGAGCTCACCGTCGCCGGTCCCGTGTTCGACCCGCGGCCCGACCCCCGCGCCCAGCGGGTCGCCTACGTCACCGGCCGGCTGCTGTGCCTCGGCGAGCTCGACGGCCGCTGGCACGTCCTCGTCGGCGGTGACGACCACGAACCGGACACGGTCTCGTGGGGCAGCGCCGACTTCATCGCCGCCGAGGAGATGCACCGGTTCCGCGGGTTCTGGTGGAGCCCCGACGGCGCGGCGCTCGCCGTCACGCGGGTCGACACCGGCCCGGTCGGACGGTGGTGGGTGGCCGACGCCGCCGACCCCGCGGCGGCACCGACCGAGGTCGCCTACCCGGCCGCCGGCACCGACAACGCCGTCGTCACCCTGCACGTCGTGCGACTCGACGGGACGCGCGTCGAGGTGCGCTGGGATCGTGACGAGCTGCCGTACCTGGCCGACGTGCAGTGGTCGGAGCACGGGCTGATCGTCGTCGTGCAGCGGCGGGACCAGACCGGGGTCGCCGTGCTCGACGTCGACCCGGCGACGGGAGACACCACCGAACGCTGGCGCGCCGCCGACGACGCCTGGGTCGAGCTGGTGCCAGGGGTGCCGCGAGTCGGTCCGCTCGGCGAGCTCGTCACGTGCGCCGACCTCGACGGGGCCCGCCGCCTGCTCGTCGACGGCACGGCCGTCACCCCGGGCGAGCTCCAAGTGCGGGCTGTGGCGACGGTCGACGGACCGGGCGTCGTCTTCCTCGCCAACCCGATCGACGACGCCACCGTGCTCCACGTGTGGCGGTACCTCGACGGCGAGCTCGAGCCGCTGACGGACGAGCCAGGCGTCCACGCCGTCGCCGCCGGCGGCGGAACCGTGGCCATCCGCACGACGACGCTGCACGAACCGCGGGTGCAGTGGGCGACGCTCGACGGCACCGAGCTGACCTCCCACGCCACGCAGCCGCGCCTGCGCACCGCGCCTCGCCTGTCCTTCGGTGGCGAACGCCGGCTGGCGACGGTCGTGCTGCTCCCTGGCGACCACGACGGCGCTCCCCTCCCCGTCCTCCTCGACCCGTACGGCGGGCCCCACGCGCTGCGCGCCGTCCAGGCCCACCACGCCCACCTGACGTCGCAGTGGTTCGCCGACCAGGGATTCGCCGTCGTCGTGGCCGACGGGCGTGGCACGCCGGGCCGTGGGTCGGCGTGGGAGCGGGCCGTGCACCTCGACCTCGCCACGGCGGTCCTCGACGACCAGGTCGAGGCGCTGCGGGCGGCCGCCGAGGAGCATGGCGTGCTCGACCTCGACCGGGTCGCCATCCGGGGGTGGAGCTTCGGTGGCTACGTCGCCGCGTTGGCGGTGCTGCGCCGGCCCGACGTCTTCCACGCCGCCATCGCCGGCGCTCCGGTCACGGAGTGGCGGCTGTACGACACGCACTACACCGAGCGCTACCTCGGCGATCCGAACGAGCAGCCCGACGTGTACGACGCCAGCTCGCTGCTGCCGCTGGCCGACGGGCTGATCCGTCCGCTCCTCCTCGTCCACGGTCTCGCCGACGACAACGTGGTCGCCGCCCACACGCTGCAGCTGTCGTCGGCCCTCCTCGCCGCCGGTGCGCCGCACGAGGTGCTGCCCCTCGTCGGCATCACCCACCTCGCCGCCTCCGAGGTCGTCGCCGAGAACCTGCTGCTGCACCAGCTGGACTTCCTGCGCCGGTCGTTGCCAGCGGCCGCTCGGCCCTGACTACGGTTCGCACGATGGAGGAGCGGCTCAGCCAGCTCTACGAGGGCGTCGCCGTGCACGCCACGGCCGACCGCGAACACATGGCCGCCCTCGAGCTGCTGGCAGTCGTCATGCTCGCCGACTCGCACCTCAGCGACGACGAGCTGGGAGTGCTGCGCGAGCTCACGGAGGACTGGCGAGGCACGGCGTTCTCCTACGAGCAGTACCTCGGCCAGGCGATGGCCACCGCCCGCAAGGCCTGGGCCGGCGGCACCGTCAACGACCTGCTCGACGACATCGACGCCCGGATCACGAGTCGGGTCCTGCGCATGGCGCTGTTCTCGGCCGCTCGCGAGCTGGCCGGCGTCGACGACACGGTGACTCCCGAGGAGGGCACCGTCCTCAACGAGATCGCCGTCCGCTTCGGTTAGGGGCCGTGTTGATGGCTCGCTCCGCTCGCTCGTCGGCCTGACGGCCTCCCTGACCAGCCACGCTCACTGCGCCACGAACGCTCGGGGACCACGTGCGAGGGCGACGCGGTCGCGGCCGGCGAGGTCCTGGCGGATCTGGACGTCCGCGTACCCGGTTGCGCTGAGCAGATCGGCCACGGCGGCGCCCTGGTCGGCGCCGATCTCGAGCACGAGCCAGCCGCCCGGTCGCAGGCGAGACGGCGCGGCGGCCACCAGCTCACGGATCGCGTCGAGCCCGTCCGGGCCGCCGAACAGGGCGTGGTGCGGCTCCCACCGCAGCACCGACTCCTCGACCTCCGGCGACCCGTCGGCCACGTACGGCGGGTTGACCACGACCACGTCGAGGAACACGTCCTCGGGCAGGGCGTCGAACCAGCGACCGGCGCCGATCCGCACGTTGGCCGCGCCCCGCCCGATGCCGGCCAGGTTGGCCCGAGCCACGTCGAGCGCGTCGGCGTCGTCGTCGGTCAACCACACCTCCACACCGACGACCGGCAGTTCGTTCGCCAGCGCCAAGCCGATGGCGCCCGAACCAGTACCGAGGTCGGCCACGACGATCGGCGGCGACCGCCGGCGAGCCAGCTCCAGCGCCACCCCGGCGACGACCTCCGTCTCCGGCCGCGGGATCAGCACCCGCCGGTCGACGAACAGGTCGAGGTGGCGGAACCCCCCGCGGCCGAGCACGTAGGCCAAGGGCTCCCCGGCCTCCCGGCGGGCCAGCATGGCGTCGAGGTGGGCGACCATCCGGATCGTCGCCCGCTCGTCGAGCACGTCGTCCAACCGATCGGCGCCGCTGGCCACCTCGCACATCCACCGCGCCGCCGGGCGATCAGCCAGCCGCGCCGCCGTCTCGGCGACCAACTCGCGCCACGACGTGCTGCCTGTTCGCTCGCTTGAGTCCGCCGTTGGCGCGGGGCTCTGGCTTGGACGCTCGCTCACCTCTTTCAGCCTCGCCCTCGCGCCATGCCCCTCGGTCACTCCTGGTCGTCGGCCAGCAGCCGGGCCCGTTCGTCCTCGGCCAGCGCGGCGACAACGGCGTCGAGGTCGCCGGCCAGCACGTCGGCCAGCCGGTAGACGGTGAAGCCGATGCGGTGGTCGGTGAGGCGGTTCTCCTTGAAGTTGTAGGTGCGGATCTTCTCGCCCCGCCCGCCGCCGCCGACCTGCGACCGCCGTTCTGCCGACCGTTCGACGTCCCGCTCGCGCTGCGCCGCCTCCAGCAGCCGGGCCCGCAACACCTGCATCGCCCGAGCCCGGTTCTGCAACTGGCTGCGCTCGTCCTGCATCGACACGACGATGCCGCTCGGGACGTGGGTGATGCGCACGGCCGAGTCGGTCGTGTTGACGCTCTGGCCGCCCGGCCCGCTGGAGCGGAACACGTCGATCTGCAGGTCGCGGTCGTCGACCGTGACCTCGACCTCGTCGGCCTCCGGCAGCACGAGCACCGTCGCCGACGACGTGTGGATGCGACCCTGGCTCTCGGTCACGGGCACCCGCTGCACACGGTGCGGACCACCCTCGTACTTGAAGCGCGGCCACGCCTCGTGGCCGCGCACCGACAGCGTGACCTGGTTCAGGCCGCCCAGGTCGCTGACGTCGGTCGAGAGCTCCTCGACCTTCAGCCCGTGCCGCCCGGCGTAGGCGCGGTACATGTCGTAGAGGTCACGGGCGAACAGGTTGGCCTCCTCGCCCCCCTCGGCCCCGCGGATCTCGATGATCACATCTCGACCGGCGTACGGGTCGGGTGGCACGAGCAGCTGGCGCAGCTCCTCGTCGACGGCGGCCAGCGCCTCGACGGTGCCCGCCACCTCGGCCTCCCACGACGCCCGCTCGGCGCCTTCGGTCTCGGCGAGGACCTCACGCGCCGCGGCGAGGTCGGACTCCAGCGCCACCCGGCGGCGCCCGGCGTCGACGACGGGGTCGAGCTGGCGGTACCGGGTGGACACGCGGCGCAACTCGGCGGGATCGGCGCTCACCGCCGGGTCGGCCAGCCGGGCCTCGAGGTCGGCGTGCTCGTGCTCCAGCGCCGCCAGGCGGGCGAGCAAGCGGGGTGGGTCGGACACGGCGGCGCAAGGCTAGCGGTCACCGAATCGTCACGATCCTGAGTTGTCATCACTCAACTTAGCTGTAGCGTGATGCTCGCATCACTTGAGCTACCACAATCACCTTCACACCACCCAGGAGTTGCCCAGATGCTCGTCAGGACCAGGACCCGCCCCTTCGATGTGGCGTTCGACCAGCTCAGCCGGTCGTTCTTCGCCCCCGCTTCCCCCCGCACGCCGACCGTCGACGCCGCATGGACCGACGGCTCGCTCGTGCTGACCGTCGATCTGCCGGGTGTGCCAGCCGGCGCCGTCGACGTGTCCGTCGCCGGTCGCACGCTGACCATCGCCGCCCGCACCGATGCGCTGACGTGGGAGCGCAGCCTGCGCCTCGGCAACGCGCTCGATCCCGAGCAGGTCGTCGCTCGCCACGTCGACGGCCGCCTGACGGTCTCCGTCAGCGCCACGCCCAGTGCCGAGCCCCGTCGCGTCGAGATCGTCACCGATCCGGTCGAGCCGGCGGCGATCCAGGCCCAGGACGTCTCAGCCCAGGACGTCCCTCAGGACGAGACGGCGACCAGCGACAGCGAGGGCTGAACCGCCAACGCTGCCAGGTCGGCGATGATCGGGAGCAAGTTCCGCTCGTCGCCGACGACCAGCACCTCATCGACGCCCGGCTGGTGCAGCCGGGCGTCGATCGCGTACGGGATCACGTCGAGGTCGCCGCCACCGGTGCAAACGACCAGAACGTCAGGCCCGCTGTCTTGCCGCCCGAGCGCCGAGCACGCGGCGCGGTCCTTGATGCCCGGTCGCGACACCGGTGGCTGGATCGGCTCGACGGCGGCCAACCCCAGCAGCGACGGATCCTCCTGCAACCGCCAGCGCAGCAGGCGCTCGGGCGCCAGCCGGTTGAGTGGGTGCGGCGGGCCGTCGGGACGGCGATGCTCGGCAACCGCGGCGACGACCCCGGCGAGCGCCTCGACGGTCGGCACGTCGCCGTGCACGATGGCGAACGCCTCCCGGTCGTGGGCGCCCACCCCGACCTCCAGGCGCACGGCGCCCGTGTGCGGATCGTCGACGACCCGGCACACCTCGAGACCGCGAACCTCGCCGGTGACCACGCCGTGCTCCACGCTCGGGGTCGCTCCACCGGCCTCGATGACCGGCACCAGTGCGAGATGTGCCGGCGCCGGCTCGGGCGGCGGCGCCAGCGGCTCGGCCAGCGCGGGCAGCAGCGTGCGGTCCTCGACGTGCCACACGTCGACGGGCAACGTGACCGCCGCCGCACGCCGGGCCAACAGACCGGTGTCGCTCGCCGCCACCAGGTGGAGGCGGGTGGCACCGTTGCGCACCGACCAGGCAAGGGCCGGGCCGAGCCCTCGCGCAGGGTCGTCCTCGACCAGCACCCAGGCCTCGTCGCCGACCATCGCTGCCGCGCCCGGCGGGAACGTCCCAGGAGTGGCGTCGACCTTCGTCCCGAGGTGCTCCCCGACCAGCGCCAGCAGCTTGAGCGACCGCAGCCGGGCTCGGCGGCCGCCCTCGTCGGTGGTCGTGATGGAGGCCCTGCGGCCCCCTTCCGTCACTTCTTGGCGCGCGCGCCGTAGCGCTTGTTGAAGCGCTCGACCCGGCCGCCCGAGTCGACCAGCTTCTGCTTGCCGGTGAAGAAGGGGTGGCACTCGTTGCACAGCTCGATCGTCAGCTCGCCACCGCGCGTCGACCGAGTGGTGAACGTGTTGCCGCACGAGCAGCGGACCTGCGTGTCGCTGTAGCGGGGGTGGATGTCGGTCTGCATGGCAGCTCTCCAGGGCGAGATCGGGACGCTCAAGTGTACCGGGAGCTGGCCCGCCGGTTCCTGGCGACGCGGGTTCGGCGAACGTCCACGGGTTCCCCGGTGGCCTCGTCGACGACCAGGGGTCGGACCTCGGCGCGTGACTCCCGGTCGACCAGCACCACGGGCGGCTCGTCGCCGCCCCACATCCAGTCCGATCCCCAGCGCCACATCGCCGCCAGCACCGGCCAGAAGGCCCGGCCCTTGTCCGTGAAGCGGTAGTCGTAGCGGGGAGGGTGCTCCTCGTAGGCCACCTTGACGAGCAGCCCTTCGTCGACCAGTCGGTTGAGCCGCTGGGCCAGCACCGCCCGGCTGCAGCCGAGCGCGGCCTGCAGCTCGTCGAAGCGCGACCGACCGCTGAACAGCTCGCGCAGCACGAGCGGTGTCCACCAGTCACCGACCAGGTCGGTCGCCCGGGCGATCGGGCACGGCCAGTCGTCGAAGCGGGTGCGTCGCACCTACACCGTGACCTCTGCCTGGACCTCGACGCGCTCGAGGCGGGCTGGGACGTGCTTGTGCCACGGCGTGCCGGCGACCCAGTCACGGTCCTCGCTCGAGGTCAGATCGTTCGGCGCCACGCCGGTCACGGCGAGCGTGCCGTCCTCGCTCGGGAAGTCGATCCCCAAGCCGTTGGGCAGCGACACGTGGCCGGGCTGCATCGCGTCGTCGACGGCGGCGACGGCGACGGCCGAACCGCGCTTCGTCGTGACCTTGACGGCGTCGCCGACGACAACGCCCATGCGGTCGGCGTCGATCGGGGCGATGCGCAGCGCGCCTGCACCATCACGCTTGCGCCACGCCGGGTCGCGCAGGATCGTGTTGGCGGTGAACGACCGTCGCTCGCCGGCGGACAAGACGAATGGGAACGCCGGGTCACGATGCGGCGGCGTCTCGGTGGAGAGACCGTCGAGCTCGCCCAACAGCTCGTCGATCGCCAGGTGGACGAGGCCGTCGTCCGTGCGCACGCGCGACCAGACGACCTCCGGATCATCGACGGTGAACACCAACCCGGAGGGCGAGTCGAGGATGGCGTCGAACAACGCCTCGCCGGCGGCCGGTCCGGTGCCGAACCCGGCCCGCTCGACCGAGTCGGGGAACGTCTGGGCGCAGCGATGCGCCGCCGCCCACAGCACCGCAGCGGCCCCGGCGTCGTGGGGCAGCGTCGGGCCGAGCGTCCGGTACAGCACGACGGACGCCAGCCGGCCGAGCTCGGGCTTGGCGGCGACGGCGGCGAAGAACGCCTCGGCGAACCGGCCCCGGCTCTCGGCGGCCGCCTCCCGCAGCGGGCGCAGGTCGTCCTCGGTCACCGCGCCGAGTGCCTCGCACAGCCGGGCGTGGATCTCCGGTTCGCCGAGCGTGCCCGGCAGCGGCTCGAGCAACGGCCGGCGGAGGTGGAAGACGTTCGCCGGGAAGTCGAAGTTGAAGAACGTCGCCTCCCACTTCTCGAACTGCGAAGCGGCGGGCAGCACGTAGTCGGCGAGCCGGGCGGTCTCGGTCATCGACACGTCGATGACGACGAGCAGGTCCAGCGCCCGTAGCGCCTGGCGCATCCGCGGGCCGTCGGCCAGCGAGTGCGCCGGGTTGCCGCTCTCGACGAGCATGGCCCGGTACCGCTCGGGATGGTCGGTGAGGATCTCCTCGGCGATCACGTTGCACGGCACGAGCCCGGCGATGATCCTGGCATCGGCGACCGGGCTGCGTCGCGAGGAGCCACCGCCGCTGACGGCCGACCCGGCGAGGCTGACGATCGACGACGGGATGTACTGACCGCCGGGGATGGCCAGGTTGCCCGTGAGCAGCCAGATCAGCTTGTCCAGATAGCTCACCAAGGTGGAGTGCAGGGACATCTGGACGCCGAGGTCCTCGAAGACGGCGACGCTGGAGGCGGCGGCGATGCGTCGTGCCGCCGAGCGCAGCAGCTCTTCGTCGACGCCGGCGATGTCGGCGAACCGAGCGACATCGACGTCGCCGAGATGGGCCACGACCTCGTCCAGTCCGGTGGCATGGGCGGCCAGCCAGTCGTCGGCCAGCAGTTGCTCCTGGACGAGCACGGCGCAGATGGCGGCGAGGCACCAGGCGTCCGTCCCCGGCCTGACCTGGAGGTGGATGTCGGCCAGGTCGGCCGACTCGGTGCGCCTCGGGTCGACGACGATGAGCGTGCGCTGCGGGTCGCGGGAGATCTCCTTCAGCGTCGTGCGGGCCCGTGGGAAGCCGTGGGACTGCCACGGGTTCTTCCCGAAGAACACGCCGACCTCGGCGTGCTCGAAGTCGCCGCGGGTGAAACCGCCGAGCAGCTTGGCGTTGACCCAGAACTCGCCGGTCTTCTCCTGGGCCAGCGCGCTCGACCGATAGCGGGACCCCAGTGCGCCCCGCGTGGCCGTCGAGTACGAGCCGCCGAGGTGGTTTCCCTGCCCGCCGCCCCCGTAGTAGAAGATCGACTCCCCGCCGTGGGTGTCGCGCACCTCGGCGAAGCGGGCGGCGACCTCGGCGATGGCGGTGTCCCAGTCGATCTCCTCGTACGTGCCATCGGCGCGGCGGCGCATCGGCGTCGTCAGCCGGTGGCGGCCGTTCTGGTAGTGGTCGAGGCGCAGCGCCTTCTCGCACGTGTAGCCCTGCGACGCCGGGTGGGCCTTGTCCCCACGGATGCGCTCGAAGCGGCGGCCGTCATCGCCACCGAGGCGCACCTCGATCCCACAGTTGCATTCGCACAAGATGCACGCCGTTTGCTGCCATTCCAATGGCTCACTCCGTTCGCTCGTCGGCCTGGCGGCCTCCCTGCCCCTTCACACTCGCTGCGGCACGAACGCTCGGGGACCCCCTTCGGCTCCCGTCAGCGCTCTCGTTCCAGAGTGAGTTCAACAACAGAATGCACTGGCCCGGGACGGCGGGTCAAGCCGGTGTGACGGGTGTCGCGTCCGTCGATCGGGGGACGGCGCACTCCCCCGCCCCACCCACCGAGCAGCCGATACCGGCCGCAGTCCGATGCCGTCATCGTGGTCCTCGTTCCCGGAAGTTCCCGGAACGCACCGGAACCCCGGTCAACAACCCCAGAAGGAACGAACCACCATGCGCAAGCTCGCCGCCCTCGCCACCATCACCACCGCCGCCGCCATCGCCGCGGTCGGCCTCGCCGGCACGGCCAGCGCCTACGACGGCGAGACCGCCACGGGCATCATCACGACCCCGCAGACGTCGGCCTACGCCCGCCCGTCGACCACGTCCGAGGTGCTCGACCAGCTCGACCGCAACGAGGAGGTCGACGTGCTCTGCATCGCGTTCGGAGCGTCCATCACCCGCGACCCCTACGAAGACCCCGTCTGGTTCAAGGTCGGCCAGTCCGGCACGGAAGTGGGCTACGTCCACCGGACCTGGATGCGGCCGTCGGCCGACTCGCCGAACGTCGTCCTGCCCAAGTGCTGATCGGTCGTCCGATGGCGATGTGCCGGTGGCTCCGCGAGGAGCCGCCGGCTCGTTCGCGTCGGATCGAGCGGTGTCGCGTCCATGATCGGTGGCCGACCGGCTCCTCCCTGCGCCCGACGACCGGGTCCGAAACCGTCAACCAGGTCGTCGAGGGCGACCAGGTCGACGTGCTCTGCGTCGCCCAGGGCACGCCCATCGGTGGCGACCGGTTCGCCAACCCGATGTGGTTTCCTGCCCACCTGCTGATCCGATCGTCCTTCAACGATGCGTTGGGCCAAGCTCACCAACGCCGCAGCGGTCGGCTGGGAGGACGGGACCTTCGTCGCCGCCGGCGGGAGCTTCCACCGGGACACGGACTTCATCGCCGATCGGATCCGCCGAGGCGGGGATTGGCCGGTCCAGCCCGGGCGTACCGGTTGGTCGCCGCCAGGGCCGCCCGTGGGCCAACCGGGCGATCATCGTGCGTCCGAGCTGCCGGTGCTGTGCCTCCGCCGGGGACCTGTTCCAGACGCCGCGCTTCGGTGACACGATCGATCTCGTGCCGAAGGGCCCAGCGACGGACGGATGGCACACGCCGCACGGTCGTGAGGAGCTGGACGCCGCCAGTTCGGCAACGGCACCCCTGCCCGGCCCCCCGACGCCCGAGGAGCGGGTCCCCGCCAACGCCCGCCCGTGACCCGTCACGTCCCGCTGGTGGAACGTGGGGCCGATCCCGCCACGACACGATCTGGGCGTCGCTTGGGTCCGACCACCGCTTTGACATCCTCGAACTTCCTCGCCGGACGCACCTCGATCGCCGGGCCGACTCCTGCCAGCGCCCATCCACACCGGCAAGCGTTCGGAATGCGTCCAACGTCGAGCGAGCCCGTCACCCATGGGCGACGACCTTCCTCGAGGCGGTCAGTACAGGATCGAAGGCAGGTAGGAGCCGGCCGGCTCGTTGTACAGTCCGATGCTCATCAGCGTCATCAGCTGAACGATCAGCAGGCCACTGCCCAGGCACCAGCCGACCAGCTCGCTGTTGGAGAGCGGCACGAGGATCCCGGGACCAGCGAACTCTGATGCCGAGCCGATGAGGGCCTTGACGTCCTCGTTGGTCTCGCCCACGGTGTGGCCGAAGAACGCCAGTCCGGTGCTGTACCCGCTGATCCTGTCGTCGTGCTCGACCACCAGGGCGCTGTTCTGGTCGACGGCGTCGGCGACCTCGCCGTGGCGGTGGTGGCCGTGGACCCGTCGGCACAGCGCGTCGCAGGCGGCGATGTCCGCGGTCGTTGCCGAGCGGACGGCGTAGCCGGGCACGGCCACGGACACGGCTGGGCCCTGCATGCAGGCGAGCGACGCCCGGACCGAGAAGCCGAGCTTCGCGTACAGGGCCAGCGAGCGGTTGTGGTAGGCGGACTGAACGAGGCGCACACCCGGTGCATCGATATCGACGGCGCGGGCCAGCACACCATCCATGAGCGCGCCGCCGATGCCGTCGTCCTGTGCAGCCGGTGCGACGGTGATCGGTCCCACCCCCACGATCGGAGATCGCTCGTCGAGGAAGTTGCTGCCGCGCACCTGGCCGTCGACCTCGGCCACGAACGAGGAGAAGCCTGGGTGGCCCAGCATCATGGCAACAAGGCCGGTCGCCACCTCGGCCGACGGAAAGTCGCTCGGGAACCCATGGGCCGCCGACAGCGAACCGAAGGCCTCGTAGCAGATTTGCCCGCACACCTCCGCGTCGTCGGGACCGCCAGGACGAAGCTTTGTACTCATGCCCGGATCCTGAGCCGTTCGGGTCGCCGCCGCATCGGTCGACCCCCTGATTGGCACCCCTAGCGCACGGGTCGGGGTGGACTCGGCGCCGGTGCCGCGGCTGCCGCTACGGCTGCGGCTTCGGCTCGGCTGCGGACCCCGAGCTTGGCGAGCACCCGACCCACGTGGTGCTCGACCGTCTTCGCCGACACGAAGAGTCGTTCACCGATCTCGGCGTTGGTGAGCCCCTCCCGCAGAAGGTCGAGCACCTGCTGCTCGCGCCCAGTGAGTCCCGCCAGCGCGACCGCGGGGCGGCGTCCCGTGTGGCGGACGCCCAGCGAACGGAGCACGGCTTCGGTACGGTCGACGAGCGGGACGGCGCCCAGCCGATCGAAGATGCCGAGCGCGGCGCGAGCCTGGTCGACGGCTGCGCCGCGAGCGCCCGCCGCAGCGAGGACCTCGGCGAGCTCCAGCGCGATCGTCCCGGCCGACAGCGGCCATTGGTCGCCCTCGAGGTGCGAGCGCGCCCGATCGAAGCAGTCGACGGCAGCGCGGAAGTCCTGGCGCGCCGCGGCGATCCGCCCCCGCGCCACGTCGGCGTCGGCCAGAAGCGGCCGGTGCTCGGCGCTCCCAATCAGTTCGGTCAGGGCCTCGGCGTGTCGAGCCGCGGCATCGATGTCGTTGCGCCTCAAGTCGATCTCGATGAGCAGCGACCAGAGCCTGCCGGCGTACAGCGTGTCGTGTCGCTTGCCGGTCATGCCTCGCCGCGCGACGGCCTCGGCCAGGTCGAGCTCGCCGACGAGCAGATGCAGCCGTCCCAACGGCTCACAGGCGTCGGGCCGATGCTCGAAGGGCCGCAGCAGCTCGGCCGCTTCCTCCACACGGCCCTGCAGCAGCCGCAGCGATGCCAGACGGACCGCCGCCTCGGCGCGGTGCGACAGATAGGCGGTTCCGTTCGGTCCCAGGACCTCCAGCAGCGCCGCTTCGCCTTCGGGCCACCGACCCGCCGCGCACAGCACCGACCCGTACACCAGGCGGCATTGTGCGTGCATCACCCGAGCTCGCCCCGCGGGGGACGGCGCTTCGTTGATGACCCGGGTCCACTCCTCGGCCCGAGCCACGTCGCCGGTTCGCTCACACGCCGACATCGAGCGCGCAGTAACTCTTGCCGGCGGTGGCCGGACTGCGCACCTCGCCGGCCGAGAGCGCGGCCATGGCCTCGTCGAGCCGGGCGAAGCCTGCGGCGACGTGGCCCCGCACCACCAGCGCATAGCCGCTGTCGGCGAGCGCCCGCACCTCCAGCTCGGAGTCGCCGAACTCGGCCGCCAACTCCAAGGCGAAACGGGTCGCCTGCTCCAGCAGTTCGACGTCATGGGTCTCGCAGGCGATCACGGCCAGCTCGACGTAGCCCTGCTCGACGCAGCGCCCCTCGGACGCCAGGAGCCGGCGGGCACGCGACACCCACCCCTGCCCGACCACCCGATTCCCGAACCCCGACGAGTGCAAGTCGGCCAGGGACGCGGCCACCATCGCCGCGGCACGCGCCGCACCCAGGTTCCTCCACTCGCGGAATGCCAGCTCCAACTCTTGGCGGGCGCCCACCAGGTCGTCCTCGAAGAACAGCAGGCCTCCCAGCTGCTCTCGGACCGAAGGGCTCGGATGAACGGCCACCGCTTCGCGCAACCGCGCGATCGCGCCCACCACGTCGCCGGCGGCCAACGCGATCTGCGCCGACTCCACCAGCGCCGCGCCATCCACTACGCCGAGCGTAGAGCGCGGCCGGGCAGCCTCTGGAGATCGGGCCGCCCTCCCCCGGCGGCCTCTCGCCAGGAATCGGGCAGATCGGAGGGCGCGTCTGGTCAGGGCAGTCGCGTCGCCGCGATCGGACCCGCGTGCTCCTCTTGGCCGGATCCTCGCGTCCGCCGGCCGGCGGGCGCGACGCGCACGTCGACGCCGGCGGCGCGCAGCGCGGCGACGGGCGTTCGTCAGCGTCGTCGTCGGTGAGCACGGCGGTGACATCGGCGGCGTCGCCCGCGGTCAGGCCGCCGTCGGGGTGCACGCCGCTCACCCGATGAACGCAGCGTTGGCGTCGACGCCTGCGGCCGCCTCGGCGCCAGTGCTCCGCACGCCACGACCGAGTGCTTGAACAGCCGTCCGCCGATGATCAGCACGTCGACGCCAGGATGGTCGACGAGGGCGACGGCGATCGTCGGGCTGTGCGTGACGACGGTGGCGGGTCGAGGGAATGCACCAGCCGGAGCGCGGTCGTGCCGCCGTCGACGATGACGAGCAGGTCGACGTGCTCTGAGTAACGCTGACCTCGTCCATCGGTCGCGATCCGTTCGACGGCCCGGTCTGGTCCAAGGTCGTCCAGTCCGGCACGGAAGTGGGCTACGTCCACCGAACCTGGGTGCGGCCGTCGGCCGACTCGCCGAACGTCGCCCTGCCCAAGTGCTGATCGGTCGTGTCCACCGAACGGTGGACGGCGCACTCCCCCTGCCCACCCTCCGAAGGGCCGATACCGGCAGCGGCCCGATGCCGTCATCGTGGTCCTCGTTCCCGGAAGTTCCGGAACGCACCGGAACCTCGGTCAACCAAAGAAGGAAAGAACCACCATGCGCAGGCTCGCCGCCCTCGCCACCATCACCGCCGCCGCAGCCATCGGAGCGGTCAGCCTCGCCGGCATGGCCAGCGCCGACGGCGCCGCCAAGGGCGTCGTCACGCAGGAGACGCCGTCGTACACCAGCACGACGATCACCTCCGAGCCGGTCCACCTGTTCGTCGAGGGCGACGAGGTCGACGTGCTCTGCTTCGCCCCCAGCGAGACACCCGACGGGGAGGGGCGGACTCAGGCCTGGTTCAAGGTCGCCCCGTCCAACCCGATCGGTCAGCCGACCACCGGCTACGTCCCGGCGACGGTGGTCCAGCCGGCGCAGGACGCGCCGCCAGTGCAATTGCACCGCTGCTGATCGGATCGCCGACCACATCGTCGAAACCGAGGGCGGTTCGCCGAGGAGAGCTACTCCAACAACCCTTGGCGCATCGCCTCGGCGACGGCCGCCGCCCGGTCGGAGACCCCCAGCTTCTCGTAGAGCCGCTGGGTGTGGGTCTTCACCGTGCTCGCCCCGATGATCAGCTCAGCCGCCACCTCGGGGATCGACAGCCCGCGGGCGAACCCCTCCAGCACCTGGCGCTCACGAGCGGACAGGGCCGGGCCGCTCGGCTGGGAGCGCAGCCGGATCTGGTCGGCGAGACCGCCGGCGAGCCCTGCCGGGACCACCGTCTCCCCGCGCGCCACCTTGAGCACGGCCTCGACGATCTCCACCCGCCCCGCGTCCTTCGGCAGGTAGCCGGCGGCACCCTCCTGCAGCGCCCCGAACACGATCGCACCATCGGTGTGGGCGGACAGCAGCAGGACGCGCGTCGCCAGCTGATCCCGCACGACGGCGCGCACGACGGCGAGGCCGTCCAGGTCCGGCATCTGGTAGTCGACCAGCGCCACGTCGGGGAGCTCCCGCCGGATCACCTCGATCGCCTCCCGCCCGTCGGCGGCCTCGGCGACGACGTCCACGCGGCCGTCCTGGCCGAGCCCGCGCGTCACCCCATCACGGAAGAACGGATGATCGTCGGCGACGACCACGCGCACCCGGGTGTTCGCCGCAGACATGGCTGGAGCAGCGTACTGCGCGAGAAGATGCGGCCATGAGGGCGATCGCAGGCGCGTCGGTCGGTGGTGCGGTCCTCGAACACGCCAACCGGGGCGTGCGCATGCAGTTGCTGCTGCGCATCGCGCTGGCTGCCTTCATGGCGCTGACGATCGCCCTGGTGCCCCCCGTGCAGAGCACCACGTTGTGCGCGCTCATCGTCGGCGCCTACGCCGTCGGCGCCGCCGCGTTCGCGCTCTGGGCCTGGCGCGGCGGTGCGGTCGTGGCCCGCTGGGCTTGGCTCGGACTGTTCGCCGACCTGCTCGTCCTGGCCACCGTGACGCTGGTCGCCGGCGTCGACGCCAACGAGAGCTGGACGTCCGACGTGCTCGTCAACGGGTTCTTCGTCATCCCGGTGCTCGCCGCAACGCAGCTGCGCCCGATCGTGTGCGCCGGCGTGGTCGTGCCCACGATCGTCGTCTACCTGGCGTCCAGCGTGGCCACCCAGTCGGCGAACGAAGAACCGTCGGTCTCCATCCTGCTGCGCACCTTGGTGCTCGTCGGGCTCGGCGCCGCGTGCGTCCGCCTGTCGGCCATCCAACGCTCGCGGGTGGCGGCGATCGCCAAGTTGCTGGAGGACCGCACGGCACTGCTCGACGACCTCGTGCAGGTCGAGGACCGCCAGCGCCGCGAGCTGTCCGAGCGGTTGCACGACGGAGCGTTGCAATACGTGCTCGGCGCCCGGCTCGACCTCGACGACGTGCGCAGCGGCACCGACCCTGATGCCGTCGCCCGCATCGAGCAGGCCCTCACCGAGTCGTCTCAGCTGCTCCGCTCGACCGTCACGGAGCTGCACCCCGCCGTGCTCGAGCAGGCCGGCCTGGCGCGCGCCCTGACCGACCTCGCCCACAGCCAGAGCCGGCGCGGGTTGCTCATCGAGGTCGATGTCGACGCCTGGCCCGACGGGACCCGCACCGCCGTCGACCCGCTGCTCTTCGGCGCCGCTCGGGAGCTGCTGAGCAACGTCGCCAAGCACGCCGGCGCCAGCAGGGCGCGGATCGCCGTCGGGCTCGACGACGGGTGGGCGCGCCTCGAAGTCGTCGATGACGGTCGAGGGATCGCCGCAGGCGACCAGCAGGCCAGCCTCGACCGTGGCCACATCGGCCTGCACGCCCAGACGCGGCGCCTCGAGGCCGCCGGCGGCACCCTGACCGTCACGGGCAGCCCGTCAGGCACGATGGCGGTCGCCGAGGTGCCGATCTGATGGGCCGCAGCGGCCGATCTGTGAGTTGAACGGGCGGATGTGAGCCGGCTCAGCTCACAGATCGGCGCCCTACATCGACGGTTGCTTGGCGATCTCGTTGAGGAACTCGTCGTTGGTGCGGAACGTCTTCAGACGATCCATCAGCAGCTCCAACCCCGGGGCGGCGTTGCCGTCGGCGGCCAGGCCGGAGAGCACGCGGCGCAGCTTCCAGACCATCTGCAGCTGCTTGCGGTCGAACAGCAGCTCCTCGTGGCGGGTGCTCGACGCATCCACATCGATCGCCGGGTAGATCCGCCGCTCGGCCAGGCGCCGGTCGAGGCGCAGCTCGAGGTTGCCGGTGCCCTTGAACTCCTCGAAGATCGCGTCGTCCATCCGGCTGTTCGTGTCGACCAACGCCGTGGCGAGGATGGTCAGCGAGCCGCCCTCCTCGACGTTGCGAGCGGCGCCGAAGAACTTCTTCGGCGGGTACAGCGCGCCGGCGTCGATGCCGCCGGACAGGATGCGACCGCTGGCCGGGGCGGCCAGGTTGTAGGCGCGAGACAGACGGGTGATCCCGTCGAGGATGACCACGACGTCCTCGCCCTGTTCGACGAGGCGCTTGGCCTTCTCGATGGCCAGCTCGGCGACGTGGGTGTGCTCGTCGCTCGGGCGGTCGAACGTGGACGAGATGACCTCGCCCTTGACCGTCCGGCGCATGTCGGTGACCTCTTCGGGCCGCTCGTCGATGAGCAGCACGATCAGCTTGACCTCGGGGTTGTTGACCTCGATCGACGTGGCGATGGTCTTCATCACGAACGTCTTGCCAGCCTTGGGCGGAGAGACGATCAGCCCGCGCTGGCCCTTGCCGATCGGGGCGACGAGGTCGATGATCCGCGCCGTCATGTTGGCCGGATCGGCCGGGTTCTCGAGGCGCAGCTTCTCGTCGGGGAACAGGGCGGTGAGATCCTCGAACCGTGGCCGGCGCTTGGCCGCCTCGGGGTCGCCACCGTTGACGGTGCGCACCTCGAGCAGGGCCGGGTTCTTCTCGTTGCGCGCCGCCGGCCGGCTCATGCCGGTGATGTGGTCACCCTTGCGCAGGCCGTACTGGCGGGCCAGCTTGACCGGGATGTAGGCGTCGTCGCGGCTGGCGAGATAGCCCTTGACGCGCACGAAGCCGTAGCCCTCGTCGCGCATGTCCAGATAGCCGCTGACCTCGACGGGCTCGTTGGTGACGTCCTCGCTCGGCTCGCCCTCGAGCGCACCGGCGTCATCGCCCTGCGGCCCGTCGACGCCACGCGTGCCACCTTTGCGGCGACGCCGGCGGCGTCGGTTGCGTCCCTCACCGTCCTCGCCGCCGTCGGTGCCGCTCTGGCGCCCGCCTTGGCGGTCCCCGCCGACCTGCTGGCGCCCGGGCTGGCGG
The DNA here is from genome assembly GCA_963739975.1 of uncultured Acidimicrobiia bacterium. Lineage (GTDB taxonomy): Bacteria > Actinomycetota > Acidimicrobiia > Acidimicrobiales > Ilumatobacteraceae > JALZMG01. Next base: position 170,589 of record CAVUCK010000005.1, on the reverse strand, counting down.
TCCTGGCGACGCTCGCCGTCGGCGGTGTGCCCGGCTGGGGTGCTGACCAGGCCATCGTTGGCGGCGGCCGTCACCTCGTCGACGGCCTCGCTGATGGCGGCGGCGATGCCCTCGTGGGTTGCCCCGTCGCCGGTCGGTGCGGTGTCGTGGTCGCCCGCCAGCTCCCACTCGGCCGGTGGCTCGTCGAAGAGCACCGGCTCGGGCGGCGGTGGGGCGGCGGCATCCCCGTTGCTGCCGTTGACCGTGACCGGCGCTGTCGCCGAGCCGTTGGCTGCCACGGCGTCGACGACGACGGCAGCGACGGCAGGGGCCGACCCACCGGTCGACTCAAGGATCTGGTCGATGATGTCGGACTTCTTCGTCCGGCTGCTGGCCTTCACGCCGAGCGCCTTGGCGATCGCCAGGAGCTGGTCCTTGTCCTTGGATTCCAGGACGGACTGTTCGAGTGCCTCTGCGGCCACGAGTACCTCTTCTCCGGTACGGGGTCCGTGAGGGGCAGCGTGATCGGTGACTCGGGAACCCGCCCGATCCGTCGATGCGCCCCACGGAGATGGATCGCTCCCGTGCAGCACGCCTTGGGGGGACGTGGAACGGGATCGGCCTGGCGAACCAGGTGGACACACGTTACCGACCGCGGACCCGTCATACAAACATCCCCCACCACACGCCTAGAGTCCGCAGCTGCTGGCGAGGCAGGGAGGGACGTCGATGGCCGGTCGTCGGTTGGACGGCAAGGTCGCATTGATCACCGGCGCGTCGGCGGGGCTCGGTCGTGTCGCCGCCGAGCTGTTCGCCGCCGAGGGTGCGGCAGTGGTGATCGCCGATCGGGACGACGGCAGCGACGTGGTGGCGGCGATCGAGGGCGCCGGTGGACGGGCGTGCTACGTGGCCACTGACGTGACCGACGACGCCAGCGTGGCGGCCGCGGTGGGCGGCGCCGTGTCGACGTTCGGTGGCCTGCACGTCCTGTACAACAACGCCGGTGTCTCGCCGGCGGATGACGACGGGCCCGAGACCACGTCCGACGACACGTGGCGCACCGTGCTCGACGTCAACGTGACCGGCGTGGCGCGGTGCTGCCGCCACGGCATCCCCGCACTCCTCGCCTCGGGAGGCGGGAGCATCGTCAACGTGGCGTCGTTCGTCGCCCACATGGGAGCGGCCACGCCGCAGATCGCCTACACGTCCTCCAAGGGCGCTGTCGTGGCGATGACCCGGGAGATCGCCACGACGTACGCCCGCCAGGACATCAGGGCCAACGCGCTCTGCCCCGGCCCGGTCCTCACGCCCCTGCTGGCGAAGTTCCTGTCAGATGACGCCCGCCGGCAGCGCCGCCTGGTGCACATCCCGATGGGCCGGTTCGGCGAGGCGATCGAGATCGCCCGGGCCGCGCTGTTCCTGGCGTCCGACGAGTCGTCGTTCATGACCGGCCAGTCCCTGATCGTCGACGGCGGCATCACGGCCGCCTACACCACGCCCGAGTGAACGATCGTCAGTGTGAGCGAGCGTCCGGGGTGGCCTCCCGACGTGACGGCCGAACCAAGCGAGCGAACGATCGTCAGTGTGAGCGAGCATCCGAGGTGGCCTCCCGACGTGACGGCCGAACCAAGCGAGCGAACAATCGTCAGTGTGAGCGAGCATCCGGGGTGGCCTCCCGACGTGACGGCCGAACCAAGCGAGCGAACAATCGTCAGTGTGAGCGAGCATCCGGGGTGGCCTCCCGACGTGACGGCCGAACCAAGCGAGCGAACGATCGTCAGTGTGAGCGAGCGTCCGGGGTGGCCTCCCGACGTGACGGCCGAACCAAGCGAGCGAACGATCGTCTGAAGGTCTGATGTCGTCGAACGTCCACGTCCCGCCCGAACAGCTCGAGGCCGACATCCGCAGCGGCGTCATCGACACGGTGATCGTCGGGTTCGCCGACCACCACGGCCGCCTGATCGGCAAGCGCACCGACGGCGAGTTCTACCTCGACGTCGTCGTCGACCACGGGACCGAGAACTGCGACTACCTGCTCGCCTGCGACCTCGACGACACCCCGATCCCCGGCTTCAGGTGGGCGAGCTACGAGCAGGGTTACGGCGACATGCGCGGGGTGGTCGACCCCACGACGATCCGGTACCTGCCGTGGCTCGACCGAACGGCGGCCGTGCTGGTCGATCTGGTCGAGGTCGATGCGGACCGGCCGGTCGAGGTCTCGCCGCGGCGGATGCTGCAGCGCCAGGTCGCCGAGGCGGCTGAGCTCGGGTTCGTCCCGATGTTCGGCAGCGAGGTCGAGTTCTTCGTCTTCAACGAGCCGCTCGACGTGGCCAACGCAGGCGGCTACCGGGACTTGACGCCCGGATCGTCGTGGGTCCAGGACTACGACATCCTCCAGACGACGCGACAGGAGGACGTGATCGGGGCGATCCGTCGCGGCCTGCGCGCCGCCGGGTTCCCGGTCGAGTTCTCCAAGGGCGAGGCCGGCCGCGGCCAGCACGAGCTGAACCTGACCTACCAGGACGCGGTGGAGATGGCCGACACGGCGTTGGTGTTCAAGAACGCGGTCAAGGAGATCGCCGCCCAGCACGGTCGGTCGGCCACGTTCATGGCCAAGCCGCACTTCGACGACAGCGGCTCCAGCGGGCACATCCACTCCAGCCTGTGGGCAGTCGACGGGTCCGGGAGTCGAATGCCGTCGACCGACGGACGCGAGATGAGCGAGCTGTTCCGGTGGTACCTCGGCGGGCTGCTGGCCACCGCGGGCGAGCTGTCGTTGCTGTTCGCCCCGAACGTCAACAGCTACAAGCGCTTCCAGCCCGGGAGCTGGGCGCCGACGGCCATCGGCTGGGACACCGACAACCGCACGCTCGGCTTCCGGGTCGTCGGCCACGGCCAGGGGTTGCGCGTCGAGTCGCGCATCCCGGGTGCCGACGCCAACCCGTACCACGCCTTCGCCGCCACCATCGCCGGCGGCTTGTACGGCATCCGCCATCGGATCGAACCGCCCGCCGCCTACCGGGGCAACGGCTACGCCGCGACCGAACTGCCCCGCGTGCCGTCGACGTTCGCCGAGGCCATCGAGTGTTGGCGCGGGAGCGCCGTGGCGGTCGAGCTGTTCGGCGAGGACGTGCATCACCACGTGCTGACCCACGCCGAGTTCGAGTTGCGGTCGTTCAACGCGACCGTCACCGACTGGGAGCGCCACCGCTACTTCGACCGCATCTGAACTTGATGGCCTCGCTCGCTCCGAAGACTCCGCTCCTCGGCCGGGCCGGGCAAGGCCGGCCTGACCATTCGTGCTCGCTGCGGTCGGGGGCCGAAGCGCGCACGTCTGAGCATCCGAGGGCTCGAGGGTCAGGTCGTCGCCGCGAGATGGGCGACGAGGTCCTCCACGACGGCGAGATCGTTGGGCACGACCTCGGTGTGCTCCGGCCGCTCCATCAGATCGGCGAGGTCTGGCGGCAGCGGCGAGCGGATCCCGGTCGCCAGCTCGACGGCGTGCGGGAACTTGGCCGGGTGGGCGGTGGCCATCGTGACGATCGGCCGTTCGGGGGCGCCGAACCGCCGGGCGGCGGCGGAGCCGGTGGCGGTGTGCGGGTCGATCAGCAGCCCGGTTTCGGCGTGGACGCGACGCATCTCGTCGATGGTCTCGGCGTCGCTCACCGCCGACGCCCGGAACGCGCCGTCGATCCATCGCGCCCGGCGCTCCGGGTCGACGACGAGCCGTCCGGACGCCCGGAACGTGTCGAGCTGCTCGCCGGTGCGCAGACCGTCGCCGTCGTTCATCACCCACAGCATCCGCTCGAAGTTCGACGACACCTCGATGTCCATGCTCGGGCTGAGCGTCGACACGACGCCGGCGGTCGACATGTCGTCGTCGTTGACGAACCGGGCGAGGATGTCGTTGGCGTTGGTCGCCACGATGAAGTCGGCGATCGGTGCGCCCATCCGCCGGGCCACCCAACCGGCGAACACGTTGCCGAAGTTGCCCGTCGGCACACACGCCGTGATCGGCCCGGCGAGCGTGCGGGCCGCCGTCACGTAGTAGACGACCTGGGCCATCACCCGGGCCCAGTTGATCGAGTTGACGGCGGTGAGGCGCATCCGCGCTCGGAACGGCGCGTCGTTGAACATCGCCTTCACGAGGTCCTGGCAGTCGTCGAACGTCCCCTCGACGGCAACGGCGCGGATGTTCGGCGCGTCGACGGTCGTCATCTGCCGGCGCTGGACATCGCTCGTGCACCCGTGCGGGTAGAGGATCACGGCGTCGACGTACCGGCAGCCGCGCACGGCCTCGATCGCCGCCGAGCCGGTGTCCCCGCTGGTGGCGCCGACGATCATCACCCGGTCGCCACGGGCCCGCAGGACATGGTCGAACATCCGCCCGACGAGCTGCAGCGCGAGGTCCTTGAACGCCAGCGTCGGGCCGTGGAAAAGCTCGGCCAGCCATTGCCGGTCGTCGATCTGGACCAGTGGAACGACGGCCGGGTGGCGGAACGTGGCGTAGGCGTCGTCGCACATCCGGCGCAGCTCGGCGGACGGGATCTCGTCGCCGACGAACGCCGTGATGATGCGGTGGGCGAGGTCGGCGTAGTTGCTGGCGGCGTCGAGCTCGGCGGCGGGCGGCAGCGACGGCCAGTCAGCGGGGACGTACAAGCCGCCGTCGGCGGCGAGCCCGGCGAGCAGCACGTCGGCGAACCCGAGCTCGGGCGCTCGACCGCGCGTCGAGACGTAGCGCACGGCGCTAGCCGCCGATGACGCGCAGGATGCCGCCGACGTGGCGCACGACGTCAAGCTCGCGGAGGTCGCGGACCGTCGCCTGCACGGCGGACTCGCCCGCCTCGTGCGTGATGAACACCAGACGGGCGTCGGCGCCGATGCCCTCCTGCTCAGCGGCCCGGATGCTCACCCCGTGGGCGGCGAAGACCCCGGTGACGGCGTGCAGCACGCCGGGCTGGTCGGCGACCTCGAGGCCGAGGAGGTATTCGGCCGTCGTCTCGTCGATCGGGCGGATGCGCGCCCGGCCGAACGAGCCGAGCGTGCCGTGTGTCCCCTTGGCCAGGTTGACGGCGGCGTCGATCACGTCGCCGAGCACTGCGCTGGCCGTCGGCCGGCCACCGGCGCCACGGCCGTAGAACATCAGCTGGCCGACGGCGTCACCCTCGATGAACACGGCGTTGAAGCTGTCGCGCACGCTGGCCAGGGGGTGGTGGCGCGGGACCATCGCCGGGTGCACCCGCACGGCGACCTCGCCGGAGGTCTCGTCGAGCTCGGCGATGGCCAGCAGCTTGACGACGTAGCCCAAGCGATCGGCGACGGCGATGTCGGCCGGCGTGAGGTGGCTGATGCCCTCGTGGTAGACGTCGCCGGCGACGACGCGCACGCCGAAGGCGATGGAGGCGATGATCGCCGCCTTGGCGCCGGCGTCGAAGCCCTCGACGTCGGCGGTCGGGTCACGCTCGGCGTACCCGAGGCGCTGCGCCTCGGCCAGCGCATCGCCGTACGAGGCGTGGTCCTCCGTCATGCGGGTCAGCACGAAGTTGGTGGTGCCGTTGACGATGCCGAGGACGCGGCGGATCGGTTCGCCGCGCAGGCTCTCGCGCAGGGCGCGCACGAGCGGGATCCCACCGGCGACGGCTGCCTCGAACAGCAAGTCGACGCCGTGGTCGTCGGCGGTCCGGAACAGCTCGACACCCACATTGGCCAGCAGCTCCTTGTTCGCCGTCACGACCGGCTTGCCTGCCGAGAGGGCGCTGGTGATCAGCTCGCGGGCGGGTTCGATCCCGCCGATCACCTCGACGACGACGTCGACCTCGGGATCGGCCACGACGGCGCGGGCGTCACGGGTCAGCACGCCGGGGGCCAGCTCGACGTCGCGATCCCTGGAGAGGTTGCGCACGGCGACGCGGGTGACCTCCAGGCGCACGCCCGTGCGGGCTTCGATCTCCTTGGCCTGGGCGTCGATCAACCCGACGAGCGCGCCGCCCACGTTCCCGCAGCCGAGCACTCCCACCCGCACGTGACGATCGAGCACGGCGGAAGGCTACGGCGCTCCACCCCCAGGTTCTGACGAAGATCCGATACGGGATCCCGTACCGATCGCGGCGTAGAACCCGATCGGGGTCAGCCGCCGAGGTCGAGGGGCATGGCGTCGCCGAAGCTGATGCCCATGTCACGGCCGGTGAGGATCGTGTCGCAGTCGAGGGGCACGGTCTTCAACCGGCTCGTCGCTTCGCGCAGCGGGACGTAGTCGACGTTCGGCGGGTCGAGGGCCACCATCACGCCGTTGTGCCCCTCCTCCAACCCGCGCACGGCGGCGGCGCCGAACCGCAGGCCGAGCAGGCGGTCGAAGGACGTGGGCGTGCCGCCGCGCAGCAGGTGGCCGAGCACCACCACCCGCGCTTCCTTGCCCGTCATCCGCTCGAGCCCCTCGGCGACGATCGCGCCCATGCCCCCGAGGCGCTCGGCCTGGCCGATGGTGCGTCCGATGATGTTCGCCGCGCCGCCGGCCGGTGCCGCGCCCTCGGCGACGACCACGATCGAGAACTTGGCGCCGCGCTCCTCGCGCTGGGCGATCGTCGCCGCCACCGGCTCCAGCGTGAACGGGATCTCGGGGATCAGCACGGCGTGGGCCCCGGAGGCCACCCCGGCGCAGGCGGCGATCCACCCGGCGTACCGGCCCATCACCTCGACGACGAGGATCCGGCCGTGCGACGTGGCGGTGGAGAACAGCCGGTCGATGCACTCGGAGGCGAAGGAGACGGCGGTGTCGAACCCGAACGTCGAGGTCGTCTTGTCGAGGTCGTTGTCGATCGTCTTGGGCACGCCGATGACCCGCAGCCCGGCATCGTGGAGGCAGGCGCCGATGGTCAAGGAGCCGTCGCCACCGACGGTGATCAGCGCGTCGATCTCCTGCTCTTTGAACAGCCCGACCAGCTCGTCGGTGCGGTCGACCTCGACCCACGAGCCGTCGTCCTGCTGGACGGGGTAGGCGGTGGGGTTGCCCCGGTTGGTCGTGCCGAGGATGGTGCCTCCCTGGTGGACGATGCCGCGCACCGACTCCCGGGACAGGGTCACGATCCCGCCGTTCGGGTAGCGGTCCGGGTGGAGCAGGCCGTTGAACCCGTCGCGGATCCCGACGACGTCCCAGCCCCGGTTGCGGGCCGCCAGCGTGGCCGCTCGGATCACCGCGTTCAGGCCCGGCGCGTCCCCACCGCCGGTGCTGATGGCGATGCGCTGCAGCTCGGGCGGCACCGCTGAACGGTAGCCCGGCGGCCGGGCCCGTGCGTCCGGACGATTCCGTGGCGCGATAGCCGACAGATCTGACGGCGATCCTTGCTCAGAATCGGAGTTGGGGGTTAGCGGGCGAGGTCGTGGCGGCGTTCGACGGCTTGGATCACCGTGTCGAAGCTGCGGCGGTTGAGGATCGCTCCCTCTCGCCGCACGTCGCTCGGGTCGATGTCGAGCAGCCGGTCGACCTTGGCGTAGCTCGTGCGCCCCCGGGCATCCCATGGCCCGGACCCGACCTCGACGTGGTCGTCACGTGCCGTCTGCTTCGAGGTCAGCGCCACCCCCGACAGGTCGTCGCCGTGGCGCCCGATGATCACCACCGGGCGGTCCTTGCCCAACGTCGGGTCGTCCTCGAAGGGCACCCACGCCCACACGACCTCACCTGGGTCGGGATCGCCGTCCATGGCGGGGCGGTACTCGACCCGTACCCCCTGCTCGACGGCCCGGGTCGGCTGATCGTCGCGGCGCGTCGTGCGCCCGGTGTTGCGCTCGGCGTGGCGTACGGATGCGACCACGCGCTGCACCGCACCGCGTACGAGGTCCGACAACCGGGGCATCGGGCGAGGTTAGGCGGCCTGCCGGCGCGGTTCACCCGACGTCGGTGGCGAGCAGGTCGTCGATCGTCTCGCGCCGCACGACGAGGCGAGCGCACCCGTTGGCGACGAACACGACGGGCGGCCGCGTGACCTTGTTGTAGTTGGAGCCCATCGAGTGGCCGTAGGCGCCCGTGACCGGCACCGCCAGCAGGTCGCCGACCACGACGTCGTCGGGCAGCCGGGCGTCGAACAGCAAGACGTCGCCCGACTCGCAGTGCTTGCCCACGACCCGGGCCCGGCGCGGGCGGGCCGCGTCGACCTCACGCGGCAGGAAGGCCTCGTACCCGCTGCCGTAGAGCACGGGCCGGGGGTTGTCGCTCATCCCGCCGTCGACGGCCACGTACGTGCGCACCCCGGGGATGTCCTTGATCGCGCCCACGGCGTAGACGGTGATCGCCGCGCCGGCGACGATCGCCCGACCCGGCTCGACCATCACGCTCGAGCGCACCCCCGCGGCGCGGCAGGCCGGCAGCACGGCATCGGCCCACTCGGTGATCGTCGGCGCCTCCTCCCCCACCACGTACGCCACCCCGAGCCCGCCGCCGAGCACCAACTGGGGCAGGTCGAGCGGGGCGGCGAAGGACGCCATCGTCGCCGCCGCCTTGGACATGCTGTCGACGGCGAAGACGTTGGAGCCGATGTGGCAGTGCAACCCCACGAGGTCCATGGCCGACGATCGCGCCGCTCGCTCGACGGCCCGGGCGGCGTCGCCGTTGGCCAGGTTGAAGCCGAACTTCGAGTCGTCCTGGCCCGTTGCGATGTACTCGTGGGTGTGGGCGTGCACGCCGGGCGTGACGCGGATGAGAACGTCCGGCACGCGGTGACGTCCTGGCGCGAGCAGCGACTCCAGCCGATCGAGCTCGTCGAAGCCGTCGACCACGATGCTGCGCACGCCGGCGTCGAGCGCCAGCGTCAGCTCGTCGACGCTCTTGTTGTTGCCGTGCATCGTGCACGAGCTGGCCGGCACGCCGGCCGCCATCGCCACCTGCAGCTCGCCGCCCGTCGCCACGTCCAGCAGCAGTCCTTCCTCAACGGCCAGGCGGGCCATGGCCTTGCACAGGAAGGCCTTGGCGGCGTACACGACGCGGTCGGCTCCGAAGGCGGCGACCGCCTCCCGGCAGCGGGCGCGGAGGTGCTCCTCGTCGTAGACGAACAGCGGCGTGCCGAGCTCGGCGACCAGCTCGTCGATCCCGCACCCACCGATGGTCAGCGAGCCGTCCGGGCGGACGACGGCGTTGTCCGGCAGCAACGAGATCGGCAGCGCACTCATCGTTCTGGCCGTAGGAACCGACTCACAACACACGATTGTGACGGCCAGAACGGAAACTCGTTCGTATCAGCGGGTGGCGGTGCGGCATCATCTGCTTGCCAACACCGGCCGACGGACCCGAAGGAGGTGCCCGATGATCAACACGACGCTCGACCAGTGCCCCGATCTCGGCGCGCCGTCCCGGTTCGCCGCCGCCGCCGGCACTCGCGCCTGAGCGAGCTCCCGAGCAATCGGTGAGCTGACGCGGGCCACCCGCGTCACCAGCAACCCCGGTCGCACCCACGCGACCGAACACGTCCCGAAAGGACCGTCCCATGTTCCAGCAACACCCACAGATCCTGCACGTGCTCGTCGAGCAGCGGCACGCCGAACTGCGCCAAGAGGCGCAGGACCTGCGTTTCCATCGGCTGGCACGTCGGCAGCGGCGACAGCGGCGACAACGCTGACGCCGAGCACCGTTGCTGGGCGGGTTGATCGCCACCTGCTGGCGACCAACCCGCCCAGTTCGCGCCCGTCGATCACGCCGCAACGAGATCGGTGCGGGCGAAGTCGTCGCCGACGAACAGCAACGGCTCATTGGCCAGCCGGGCGACGGCAGAGGTCAGCGCATCACCGAAGTTGAGACCAGCAGGGTGACGGCCACGCCCGAACCGCCAGAAGGCGTGAACCGCCTCACGCCAGTGCGCATCGCCGATGGCGACCACCTGCAGCTCGAACTGCTCGAGCAGCTGTCCGACGACGGCGCGTCCGTCGACTCGCAGTCGCGCCGACAGCACGATGCCGAGCTCGGCGACGGTTGGTCCGCCGATGCCTGGCGCGCTCGCCGTGGCCACCATGGTCGCAACCGGCTACATCTGCTCGGGGGCATCGATCCCGAGCAGCGACAGCCCGCGAGCCAGCACCCGGGCGGTCACGTCGCTCAACGCCAGGCGACTCGCCCGGGTGGTGGCATCCGCGGCCTTGAGCACGGGGCAGTGCTCGTAGAACGCCGTGAAGGCCTGGGCCACCTCGTAGAGGTACGTCGTCAGCCGGTGCGGGCTGGCCCGCTCCACCGCCTCGACGACCGCCGTGCCGAACCCGAGCAGGCGCATGACCAGCTCCCGCTCCTGCGTCGCCGCGACGACAACCGCCGTCGCCCGCGTCGCCGACCGATCGACGCCGGCGCGGCGGAAGATCGAACAGATCCGGGCGTGGGCGTACTGCAGGTAGGGCGCGGTGTTGCCGTCGAACGACAGCATCCGCTCCCAGTCGAACACGTAGTCGCGCACCCGATCCGTCGACAGGTCGGCGTACTTCAGCGCCCCGATGCCGATGGCGTGGCCGATGGCGGCTCGCTGCTCCGGCGGCAGGTCCGGGTTCTTCTCGGCGACGGCGGCCGTGCCGCGCTCGATGGCCTCGTCGATGACGTCGACGAACCGCACGTTGTCCCCGGCGCGCGAACGGAGCCGCTTGCGGTCGGTCCCGAGCACGAGCCCGAAGGACGACGTGGTCGGCCCGGGCCGGCGGCGTCAACCAACCGGCCATCGCGCTGACGGCGAAGACCATCGCCAGATGCTGAGCCTGCTCGGCGCCGACGACGTACAGCAGGCGGGTGGCACCGATTCGCTCGACCCGATCGATGACGCACGCCAGGTCGCTGGTGGCGTACGTGAACGCGCCGGCGCGGCTGCGCACGATCAGCGGCAGGGGCTCGCCCTCGCGGTTCGTGAAGCCGGGCGGGAAGACCACCAGCGCACCGTCGGACTCCTCCAGCAGCCCGACCGCGCCCAGCCGTTCGAGGACCTCCGGCATCAGCTCCTCGTAACGGCTCTCGCCAGCGAGATCATCGTCGGTGAGCAGCACGCCGAGCTTGACGTAGACGTCGTTCCAGTGCTCGGCGCTCTGGGCGACCAGTAGGCGCCACAGGCGCAGCGTCTCGGGATCGCGCTGCTGCAGCAACACGACCCTGGCGCGCGCCCGCGCTTGGAAGGTCTCGTCCTGCTCGAAGGCAGTCGTGGCCTCCTTGTAGAACGCGTCGAGGTCGCCGAGGCCGAACGACTCGGCGCGGTCGACGCCGACGTCGACGAGGTGCTCGATGAGCATCCCGAACGGGCGGCCCCAATCCCCGATGTGGTTCTCCCGCACCACCTCGTGACCGACGGCGTCGAGCATGCGGGTCAGGGCGTCGCCGATGACCGTCGTGCGGAGGTGCCCGATGTGCATCTCCTTGGCCACGTTCGGCGCCGAGTAGTCGACGACGACGCGTTCCGCCGGACGCGCCAGCGGGATGCCGAGGCGATCGTCGGCGGCGAGCTCGGTGACGAGCTGGCCGAGGAACCCATCCTCCAACGTCAGGTTGAGGAACCCGGGCCCGGCGATCTCGACCGCCGCGACGCCGTCGAGGTCGACGGCGACGAGCACCTCCTCGGCGATCTCGCGGGGCCGTCGCCCCAACTCCTTGGCCAGCGCCAGCGCGCCGTTGGCCTGGGCGTCGGCCCGGTCGGACGGCCGCACGACCGGATCGACGCCCGGCCGCCCCGCCACGGCGTCGAACGCCGGCTGCAACCGCCGGCCAGCACCTCCATCGGATCGAGCGACATCACCCCATCATGCTGGCCGCCCTCGCGTTCTGACGAAGCTCCGATACGGGATTCCGTACCGATTCCGGCGCGGAACGTCAGACCGAGGCGGTGGCCGACGTGGTGTCGGCGTCCGGCGACGGGGTCCCGGGCGCCAGCTCGACGTCCAGGGTGCGGCCGAGGCGCTGATCGAGTCCGTCGACGTGGGCGTGGTCGACCGAGAGGTGGGCGTCGCGCCCGCAGAACTCGATCGTCATCACGCCGTTGTCGAACCACAGCCCGTGCTCGACCTGCCAGCTGATCGCCACCTCGTCGACCTTGGCCCACTTGCCGAGGCGTCGCATCGCCCAGTTCATCCCGTTGCGGTTGAGCAGCTGGAAGCCGCGCTTGGCGACGCGCTGGATGTCGTTGCGGAAGGGCGACATGGTCAGCTGGTGGATCGCCGTCTGCGGGTGGTCGACCTCGGTCAGCTCGGCGGCGGCGGTGTAGCTGCAGTGCACGTCGCCGGACAGCATCACGATCGTCGAGGGTGGCGGCTGGCGTCGCACCGCCTCGCCCAGCAGGTCGGTGAGCTCGGCGAACGACTCGCGGAACGACGCCCAGTGCTCGAGGTCGAGGAACTGCCGCAGCCACTCGCCGAAGCGCTTGCCCGGCTTGCCCCATGTGCCGTTGGACGAGATCGCCTCGTCCCAGCCCTCCATGTGGTGCACGCCGGGCGGGAGGAGGAACGGCAGCGTCGAAGCGAGCACCAGGTGGTCGTACGGCTGGTCGGGCTCGAGCACCTCCTTGCGGACCCACGCCCACTCGTCGGCGTCGACCATCCGACGGTCATCGGGGTCGAGGTGCCGCGAGCAACGCGAATCGATCGCGACGAGGCGCACGCCCCGGCCGGCGCCGCCGAGGTCCCGGTAGTAGCTCCAGCGGATCGACGTGGCGTCGATGTCGGCCCGCCACGCCACCTCGTCGAGGTAGCGGCTGCGCTCCTCGTCGTCGTGGATGGACCGGATGCGGGCGTAGACGTCGTCGGCGTCGAGCTGCTCGGGGCTCATGTTGCCGAGGTGCTGGTACACCCAGTACGAGGCGTAGGCGCCGACGACGCGGTCACGCCACCACGGTTGCTCGGTGACCCAGCGCCGCCACGACAGCGACGTGTTCCAGTCGTCGCGCAGGTCGTGGTCGTCGAACATCATCCCGGTCGGGCACGGTCGACAGGAGCCAGCGCACCGCCGGCGGCATCCAGGCCTCGTGGTACAGCCACGTGTACTCCTCGTAGTTCTGGATCTCCCCGGCGACCTCGGGGTCGTCCTGGTCGTCGTGGACCTGGCACAGCCGCTCGGAGATCGCCTCCGACGGATCGTCGGCATAGACCTGGTCGCCGAGGAGGAGCAGGATGTCGGGCCACTCGGCGTGAGGTGTGTCGGCCATCTGCGCCGCCATCGCCACCAGCGCATCGGCACCGAGGGCGTCGAGCTGCTCACGGTCGAACGGCTCCGATCGGCGGCAGCTGCCGAAGGCCAGCCGGTACGGCGCATCCGGGTCGGGCGTGCGGATCACACTGGGCGGGAACGGCGAGTCGCGGACCGGCCACACCTGGTGCCCGTCGAGCGTGACCCGGTACTCGTGCTGGCTGTTCGGGGCCAGGTCCTCGATGCGGACCAGGGCGTAGTGGTGGTGGTGCACGCTCCAGGTGTCGGCGCCGTGATCGATCCCGCCGGCGTGGACCTCGACACGGCACGGGCGGTCGGTCTCGACCCAGATCGTGGCTCGCGACTCGTCGACGTACCGCAGCAGCGGTCCGACGTACAGCTCCGGTCGGCCGCGCTCCTCGACATCAGTCACGAGGATGGAACGTACCCAGGCTCGCCCGAACCAACCTTCCCGCCCGTCGCCGAGGGACCACCCCGGCGCGTACGTTGGCGCGATGAACATCCTGTACACCGCGGTGGCCCACGGCACGGGCGACGGACGCAACGGTCACGTGCGATCGGACGACGGCGTGATCGACATGGATCTGCGGATCCCCAAGGAGATGGGCGGCCCCGGCGGTGAGTACGCCAACCCGGAGCTGCTGTTCGCCGCCGGCTACGCGGCGTGCTTCCACTCGGCGCTGAAGTTCGTCGCCGCCGCCGACAAGGTCGACGTGTCCGACTCCGAGGTCTCAGCGACCGTCGGCATCGGCACCAGCGACGCCGGCGGCTTCGGCCTCGAGGTCGAGCTCGACGTCAGCGTCCCCAACCTCGACGAGGCGGCGGCGAAGGCCGTCGTCGACAAGGCGCACCAGGTCTGCCCGTACTCCAACGCCACCCGAGGCAACGTCGACGTCGCCCTGCGCATCGTCTGACGCCGCCGCGCTGGCTCCTCGTCCGAGTTCTGGCGGGACGTCCCGCCACAACTCGGACCATGAGCCGCAGAACGCCTCCGGTAGCCTCGTCGCCCGTCCCGCCCTCGTAGCTCAGGGGATAGAGCATCGGCCTCCGGAGCCGTGTGCGCAGGTTCGAATCCTGCCGAGGGCGCGAGCGGTTTCCTGGCATGACGAGGGCGTTTGGGCAGGTCCGCGGAGAGCGGAACTTGATCGCCTCAACCCGTGTCTGCGGCGCGCAACGAGGCCCTACGAAAGGGAGTTGAGCAGGTCGATCAGCGCGTTTCGCAGGTTGGAGTCGCCGAGTTGGCGAATCGCGTTGTTCAGCTGGTCGATTGCCGAGGCCGTCTCGCCCTTGGCGTGCAGTTCCTCGGCCTTGGCGAGATGCCTGCCGACCTTCTCCACGGTGCGTTCGTCGAGGGTGCCGGCGCGCACGGCCTGGTCGAAGTAGGCCCCGGCGACGTTGAAGCTCGGCGCCCAGGTGATCTGGGTCTGGTGCTGAGCGTTGAACTGCTCGACCTGGTACTCCTTCGCCGCGCCGAGCTCGTTCTCAGACAGCAGGTCGCTCACGAGCAGCTCGAACGTGTCGAAGCCCCGGGCGATCTCCGTGCCGTAGACGTTGCCGTTGTACCAATACGTCGACCACAAGCCGCCGAGGTTGAGGCCGCTCGGGCTCTGTGGGAAGGCGATCGGTCCGCGGTCGAAGTACCCGATCTCCACCGGCGCCGAAGCGTCGCTGAAGTCGATCAACGACATCCCACCCTGGTACCACGCCTGCACGAGGATGTCACGGCCCGGTACGGGCACGAGTGAGGAGTTGTGCGCCACGCAGTTCTCCTCTGGGGTCTGCACTGCAGGCATCTTGAAGTAGCTGGCGAACTCCATCTGGCCGTTGACGACCTCGTAGAACGAGTCAGCACCCCACTCGAGTTGGTCGGTCAGACGGCACCGGGCGCTCGTGCCACCGCCCCATTCGTCGGTGAAGATGACGGTGCTGGCGTCGTTGCTGAGCGTCGCCGAGTGCCAGTAGGAGTAGTTCGGGTCACTCACCGCGTCCAGCCGCACCGGGTTCACTGGATCGGTGATGTCGAGCAGGATGCCATTGCCCTGGCAGGCGCCGGCAGCTACGCCGAGCGCGGGGTACGCCGTGATGTCGTGGCAGGTGTTGGTGTTGGGCAGTGGGCCGTACGGGATTCCCGAGGGGTGCAAGGCGCCGGGCAGCGTGTTCTGCAGGCCGTTGAACGCCCCCGTAGCGGGATCGGTGAAGATCCGCGGCTGGCTGACGATCGACGCCGTGTGCGGAGCGTCGAGCGGAACCTTGATGACGTCGATGCGCCACTGGGTCGGGTTGCCGGTCGTGACCGGTGCGGTGGTCAGCGCGGCGTTCTCACATCCGGCCAGCTCGAGCGGTGACCGCACACCAGCCGTGCCGGAGTTGTAGATGTAGATGTTGTCCGGGTCGTCCGGATCCGTGACGATCGTGTGCGTGTGCGACCCGCGGCACGTCTGCACGCCGGGCAGCTGCACCGGGTTGTCGATGTCGCTGATGTCGAAGATCCGAACGCCACGGAAGCGTTCCAAGTTGACCGTGCCCGGTGCGCCCTGCGGGCCACAGTCGATGCGGCCGCGGGTCTCCTCGACCGAGATGAACAGCAGATTGCCGTACACCGAGGGGTCGCCCTGACCACCCGGGCAGACGAAGGAGCGTCGGAGCTGCGGATTGGTCGGTTCGGAGAGGTTGTAGACCTGGAAGCCGTTGAAGTTGCCGACGATGGCGTGGTCACCGGTGAAGGCCAGATCGGAGTTGGCGAAGGCGATGCCGGCGAATCCGGCCGGAAGTGCGTCGAACGGGGCGACCCGGGGGTCGTTGTCGATCAAGTCGACGTTGCTGGTCACCTCCGACCACGGCAAGTAGCCGGGTGCCAGCCCAACGCGCGGGTCGAGGGGGTCCGGCGGAGTGGCCGAGGCCGAGACCGGCACAAGCGTCGCGATCAGCACCGCAGCACCTGCGGCGGCGATGGTGCGTCGTCGGGACTGCCCGATGAGTTTGCCAAGCTTGCGGTGCATTGCCACGACCTCCCAAAGCGCCAGTTCGGTCACCCACCCCCGGCCGCAGCGATGCGGCGTGGCACCCGAAAGCTGACGGTGCGGCACACTAGTGACACCAGTGGCGCTTCGCCAGAGGCAACATGGGTCACGTCGCGAAGTTGATGCAAGGAACCTGATTCGATGTCGACATCCCCGCGGAGCCTTGTGCCGCTGGCTGCCCTGCTAGCGGTCCTGAGCAGCGCGGCAGCATGCAGCTCGGATGCCGACGACGGGGCGGCGAACGGCGACGATGATCCTGCCCGCGTCCTCCAGCTGGGAGCGCCTGGGGAGAGCAGCCGGGAGCTCACCGAGGAAGAGTTCGAGGCGCTCGAGTCGCCGACCCACACCGATGCCGACGTCGCCTTCGTCCAGAACATGATCCCGCACCACGCGCAGGCGCTGACGATGACGGCGATGGTTGCCGACCGGGCGAGCAGTCCCGACCTGCCCACGCTCGCGGAGCGCATGGACATCTCCCAGCGTGATGAGATCGACCAACTCGTGACCTGGCTGACGGAACGAGGCGAAGCCGTTCCGGACGCGCACGAAGGCCACGGCGCCGAGGGCGCCGAGCTGATGCCGGGAATGCTGACGGACGCCGAGCTCGCTCAGCTCGAGGAGGCGCGCGGTCGGCGTTTCGACCAGCTGTTCCTGCAGTACATGATCCGTCACCACGAGGGCGCGGTCATCATGGTGGAGGACTTGCTGAACGACAGTGCCGGCGGGCAGGAGCCAGCGGTCTTCCAGCTGGCCCAGCACATCGCGTCCGACCAGCAGATCGAGATCTCCCGGATGAAGCACCTGCTCGTGGAGATGTAGCCGTGCGGAGGGGGCTGCGACGACTTCTCCGTCACCCGCATCGAGGGTCGCTCGCAGATCACCAACACGACGTTCGCGCACACTGGCGGCCTGCCACCGATTGCTCCGATGAATCAGTGAACACCGACGAATTCGGTAGATCTGCGAACGAGGGCATCCCGCAGCCGACAGTTTCGGGAGCGGCGTAGCGTTCTGTCCGTAGAAGTCGCATCACCTCGACCGATGCCTCCGGACAGGACGGTGATGCGGCCGCGCGCCGTCGCATCGATCCACGTCGCGACCGGACTTGCCGTGCTCGTTGGACTCGAGGTCGTCCTCTTGATCGCCGGCCCCGTCGAGCCGACGTGGCTGATCCTCGCCTTTCCGCTGATGGGCTGCACCTACGGCGCCGCCGGCCTCGAGGCGTGGCGACGGCGGCCGAGCAACCGGGTCGGCTCGCTCCTCCTCCTCGGCGCGTGGAGCTGGCTGCTGGCCGGCCTCCACAACGTCGAGAACGAGTTGCTCGTCGCCGTCGGCCAGCTCACGTCGGTCATCGGGATCGCCGTCATCGTGCACCTCGTGCTGGCATTCCCGTCGGGTCGCCTCCCCGACCGGACTTCGCGCTGGATCGTCGCCGCGGCGTACGTCACGACCACCGTCCTCGAGGTGCCCCTGTGGCTGTTCGACCCAGCGGCGTCGCCGGTGCTGCTCATCTCCGACGACCCCACACTGGAACGTCTCGCCGAGTGGACCCAGCGCAGCGTCGGCTCGGTGATCCTCGTCGCCACGTCCGTGGTCGCCTTCCGCCGATTGCGAGCGGCGACGCCCGCGGCTCGGCGGGTGCTCGGCCCAGTGCTCGGCTACGGCATCTTCACCGCGGTGATGGTGCCCGTTTCGGCCAACGTCATCCAGCCGCTCACTGGAATCGACCCGATCACCCTGGCGACGATCCAGCTCGCCGTCCTCACGCTCGTGCCGTTCGCGTTCCTCCTGGGCCTGCTGCGCGGCGGGTTCGCCCGAACCGGAGAGCTGGTCGAGCTCGGCGTGTGGCTCGGTGCCGACGTCAACCGGCCGGAGCTGGCGGTGGCGCTGGCAGACACGCTCGGCGATCCGAGCGTCGACGTCGGCTTCTGGTTGCCGGACCGGCATCGCTACGTCGACGCCGCCGGCAGCTCGTTCGAGCGGAACGGTGACCACCGCCGGGGCTACGCCGACATCGACCTGGCCGGGCGTCACGTCGGGGTCATCGGCTACGACGCCACGCTGATCCCTGATGCCGACCTCGTGCGAACGGCCGGGCGCGTGCTGGCCATCGCCATCGATCGCCAGCGCCTCGACGCCGAGCTGCGGGCGAGTCACGACGCCCTCCTCGAATCGAGGTCACGCATCGTGGATGCCGCCGATGTCGAGCGGCGGCGCATCGCCCGCGACCTCCACGACGGACTGCAGGGCCGGATGGTGCTGCTCGGGATCCGGGCGCGGCGCCTGGTCGATCGAGCGGGCGCCGGCGATCAGCGCGAGGAGGCGGAGCTTCTCCGATCCGGCTTGGACACCGCCATCGACGAGTTGCGCAGCCTCGTCCACGGCGTGATGCCCGCGCTGTTGATCGAGCGCGGTCTCCAGGCGGCGACCGAAGAGCTGGTCGACCGGATGCCGATCCCGACGGAGTTCGCCGCCGGCGAGGAGATCGGACCGTTGCCGCCGTCGGTGGAGAGCGCTGCGTTCTTCGTCGTCGCCGAGGGCTTGGCAAACGGGCTCAAGCACTCCGGTGCCAAGCGCATGTCGGTTCGTCTGGCCACGGTCGGCGATGCTCTCGTGATCGACGTGTGTGACGACGGCGTCGGCGGCGCGAGCACCCGCAGCGGTAGTGGGCTGCGCGGCATCGAAGATCGAGTCGACGTGCTCGGCGGTCGCTTGCGCGTCGACAGCCCGCCTGGGGGCGGGACCCGGATGCACGTTGAGGTGCCATGCGGGTCGTGATCGGCGAGGACGAGGCCCTCCTGCGCGAGGGGCTGTCACTCGTGCTGGCGCAAGGCGGCATCGAGGTGGCGGCGATCGCCGGCGATGCCGTGACGCTCATGCGGGAGGTCACCGAGCACCATCCGGATCTGGTGATCACCGACATCCGGATGCCTCCGGAGAACGCCGACGACGGTTTGCAGGCGGCGCTCCAACTACGGGCGGCCCAGCCGGGCCGGCCCGTCGTGGTGCTCTCCCAACACGTGCAGCGCCAGTACGTGCTGGAGCTGCTGGCGAGCGGTGCGGACGGCATCGGCTACCTGCTGAAACAGCGGATCACCGACATCGACGACTTCCTCGGCGACCTCAAGCGAGTCGTCGACGGTGGCACCGTGCTCGATCGCGAGGTGGTCGCGGTGATGGTCGAACGGGCCCGCCGCACCGACGACGCCGTGGAGTCGCTGACCACCCGCCAGCGTGACGTCCTGGCGCTCGTCGCGGAGGGACGCAGCAACGCGGCCATCGCCCGTCGGTTGGGGATCACCGAGAAGACGGTGGTCCAGCACATGTCCCTGGTCTATGACCAGCTCAGACTGCCCGACAGTCCCGACGACCACCGACGGGTCCTGGCCGTCGTTCGCTACCTCACCCGTTGAGGCCGGACCTGGGTCGGCGGCCGGACACCGACCCAGGTCGGTTGTGCCGCTGAGCGGTGAGTCCGCACAGTGATCACGTCACCGGCGCCGGGAGGGATACGTGGGCACCATCAGGACTGCAACGATCGCGATGGCGGCGGTGGGCCTGGTCGCCGCCGCCTGCGGAGGCGACGACAGCGACACCGGCACCGCGACCACTGCCGCCGCGGCCACCAGTGAAGCCGCCGCCACCACTGCCGCCGCGACCACCAGTGAAGCCGCCGCCACCAGTGAAGCCACGGCCAGCAGTGAAGCCGCGGCCACCACCACGGCGGAGGTCACGACCACGGAGGCTGCTGCGGCTGACACGAGCGCGACGAGCGAAGCGTCACCGTCCTCGTCGGTGGCCCCGTCGCCGCCCACGGGACCGTTCACCGACGAGGAGATGGCGCAGATCGACGCTGCGGCGATGGCGAGCCTGACGAACGGCACCACCGGCACGGTCGTGAGCATCGTCGACCCGGAGCGAGGCACGTTCCTCAAGGCGTACGGGACGGCCGACACGGCGGGCACCCCGATGAGCCCGGACATGCACTACCGGATCGGGAGCGTGACCAAGACGTTCACCGCCGAGGCCGTGTTGCGCTTGGTCGATCAGGGGCTGGTGGCGCTCAGCGACCCGATCGCGATGTACGTCGACGACATCCCCAACGGCGACGTGATCACCATCCAGGATCTGCTGGCCATGCGCAGCGGCCTGTTCGAGTTCGCCGACGACCAGGACTTCTACAACAAGTACATCGCCGACCCGACGCTGCCGTGGACGACGGAGGACACGCTGGCGATCATCCGGGCCAACGCCGACAAGGCCACGGCGCCGAACACGACGACGGCGTACAACGACGGGAACTACATCATCCTCGGGCTCGTGATCGAGCGCGTGACGGGGCAGACCGTGCACGAGCACCTCACGGGCTTGATCGCAGAGCTCGGGCTGACCAGCACGTCATTCCCCACCAGTGACACGCTGCCCGAGCCGTACGCCTCCGGCTACTACAGCGACGGGACGACGCCACCGCCAGCGGGTGGGTACCGCGACACCACGGTGCAAACCCCCGTGATCCCCGGTTCCGCAGGAGCCATCATCTCCACCGTTCCGGACATGACCCGCTACGCCGCCGAGCTCGGCACCGGCGCCGGGCTCTCCCCGGAGACCTGGCAGGCTCGGCAGACCTGGAGTCCCGCTTCCCACGACGGGCGTCCGGCTCCAATACGGCCTCGGGATCACCCAGCTCGGCGACTGGATCGGCCACGACGGGTCGCTGTTCGGCTACAGCAACATGGTCTTCTACCTGCCGAGCGAGCAGGCCGCCGTGGTCGTCATGGGCAACGCCGCCGACCAGATCGCCGTGCCCTCGCAGGCGCTGTGGGGCGACGTGGTCAAGTTGCTCTACCCCGACTCGCTGCCGTTCTGGCCCTGATCCCCAGACGGGCGGACTCGCCGTCGCCGAAGCCCGCCAGCACTTCCTTTCCGCTGGATCCGGGCGCGGAGGTTCTCGATATCGGTAACGTCCGCGCCCAGAAGGCCGCTTGAGACGCTCCGCGCCCAGATTTGACCTACACGAACCTGAGCCCCCGCAGCGCTGCTGCTGTCGCCGCCGGCCTGCTGGACCGAGTCGATGTCCTCACCCCGCACGCCCGGGCGTTCGTCGTCAAGCGGGCGACGTCCTGGCCGGACCACGCGGTGCGCCGCCTAGCCCTCGAGTACGTCGCTGCTCACGACGGACCAACGGTTCTGAGCGCTCCCGGAACGGCTCGCCGGCCGACCACGCCGTGGTCAGAGCTCCCAACGGCCGGGCAGCCTGGTGTCTGGGAGGTAGGAGCAGTAGGTGCCGGTGCGGATGGCGCGCTGGAGGTGCCGGCCGAGTTCGGGGTCGTGCGCTTGGATCCGACCGATCGCTTGGCGGATCGCCCGTGTGATCCCGGATCGTGCACGCTCGGATGCCGATCCGGCTCGTCGACCCCGGCCGCCGAGGCCGACGGCGCGTGACAGCTCGCGGATCAGGAAGTCACGTTCGGCGTCTGCCTGCTCCTCGCGGACGTGGTCGCGGCAGGCGCGTGCTGCTTCGATGTCATCGTCGATCTCGGCGAGGCGCCGCTGGTACGCCGATCGGGCCGTGGCGTCGAGCATCTCGCCCGCGTCGCCGAACGCGAGGTGGGCGACGGCCGCGTCGTTCTCGGCCGGGACCGGGTTGCCCGCATCCGCCGCGGCAAGGTCGAGCACGTGGAACTCACGCCCCGGATGAGCGAGCAGCCGGGCGAGGAGACGCATCCCCTTGCGATCAGGCAGGTGCACGGTGCGGCCCTCGAACGTCACCGACCAGTAGTCGCCGATGCGCCGGAAGGCGTTGTCGGCGCGATCACCCTGAGCGCCGCGTCGCGCCGCTCCGGACGGCGGTAACGCTTGCGCCGCAGTCGCCGTCCGGATCTCATCGATGATCGATCGGGCGGCGCCCTGTTCGAGCTCGGCGCGATGTTCGTTGCCGCTGGCTCTGCAGGCGTCACCGAGACCGATGCGCGAGAGCGCTGTTTCGTACGGTGCCCCGACCTCGTTCCACAGCCCGGCCGCTTCGGAGAACAGGCGCTCCGCCTGGCGGGAATCGCCCAGGGCGAGTTGCACGCATCCCCGGCCGTGCGCCGCGGATGCGGCCAGCGCCTTGCTCTGAAACCGGGTCGCGATGGCCGCCAGCTCGTCGGCGGCGGCCTGTGCTGCGTCGACGTCACCATCGGCGACGGCGATCTCGACCTGCACGGCCAGCAGGGGAGCCCGTTGCAGCCCGGTGGCCGGCGGCAGCTCTTTCGACGGTACTGACGTCGGTCGTTCGAGCGCGTCGCGGATCGATGCCGCCGCCGCGGCGATGTCGCCGCGAGCAAGCTGCACCTGGGCCAGACCGGGTTGAGCGTCCCATCCGGCCCGGTGGGCGGCGAGGAACGCTTCCTCCGCACCGGAGATGTCGCCCGTGCGCAGCCGGATCCGGCCGAGCTCGCTGATCGGCCATCCCAGCTCGCGGCGGAGATAGGGCCGCAGCTCCTCGCAGGCCTGCAGCGCCTCGGCCTCGGCCTCGTGGCACCGTCCGCGCAGCCGGAGGATCTCGGCGCGATGCACCCGGCACCGGCCATGGAGGCTCCCGATGGCGTTCGTGTGGGACCACCGCTCCATCGCCTCGGTCCACTGTTCGGCCAGGTCGTACTGCGCCAGTCCCTGCAGCGCGCACACCAGCTCGCAGTACACGACGCCCGTCGACAGCGGGTCGAGGTCGCCGGAGGTCGCCGCCATCCCAGCCTCTTCGAGCAGGCCCAAGCCGCGCTCGACCTCTCCGTCGAGGATCAGCAGGCGGGCGGCCGCGACGCGTCCGATGGCGGCGGCCGCCGGGTCGCACCTCGAGCCCACCTCGATGGCCTGGCGCGCCCACGCCTGGGCACTCGTCCGGTCCCCACTCAGCATCCGCTCGTAGGTGCGCACGACGGCCAACCAGGCGTGCGCGGTCGTGGTCCCCTCCTCGTCGAGGAGGTGCTCGGCCCGTGTCAACCACCCACGCACGGGTGCCATCAACGCGGTGTCGAACAGCAGGTGCATCGCCAGCCGCACCGCAGCGCCGGCGGCGGCGCTGATCTCGCCGGCTGCGAGCAGTCCGGCGTACGTCCGTTCCCACGTCTCGATGGTCACATCGAGGCGTCCCGAGCCGTAGGCGGCGTCGGCGAGCGCCGGCAGGTCGGCGAGGCCGAGCTGCCCGCCCGCAGCCGCCGTCTGGAACAGGTCGAACGCCACCCGCCACTCGCCGCTGGCGGCGGCGTCGCGGGCACGCTCGAGTGCGCCGCCCGCTGCGGCATCGCTCATCGTGCACCTCCCGGCTGGCGGCGGTTACCGCGGTAACCGTCTTGTTTACGCCCCTCGGATGGGGAACCGATACCCCACATCGACCGACGAACCCGAGGAGGAGTCATGGAACACGCCAAGGTCAACGGCGTCGAGCTGGAATACGAGGTGGTCGGGTCAGGCGAGCCCGTGCTGCTGATCAGTCCCGTCATCGCCGACGGATTCCTTCCGCTCGTCGCCGAGCCGTCGCTCAACGAGCGCTACGAACTGATCCGCTACCACAAGCGCGGTTGGGTTGGCAGCACCCATCCGTCGACGCCGGTGACCGTGGCCGACCATGCCGCCGACGCCGGCGCACTGCTCGACCACCTCGGCATCGCCCGCGCCCACGTCGTCGGCCACTCCAGCGGCGCCGCCGTCGCCGCTCAGCTCGCCCTCGACGAACCCGACCGAGTTGCCACGCTGGCGCTGCTCGAGCTGTCGATCTTCTCGGTGCCGAGCGGCGAGTCGTTCCTCGTCGAGGCGGCTCCCGTCCTCCAGGCCTACGCCAGCGGCGACCACGAAGCGGCGCTCTCGATGTTCCTCAGCGCGGTCAGCGGCCTCGACTGGGCGGCGTGTCGAGCGCTGCTCGACGAGCGTGTCCCCGGCGCCGTGCCACAGGCGATCAAGGACGCCGACACGTTCTTCGGCGTCGAGCTCCCCGGGCTCATCGAGTGGCCCTTCAACGCTGAACACGCCGCGGCGATCCGCCAGCCCATCCTCTCCGTGCTGGGCGGCGACACCGGACCGCTGTGGGTCGAGGTCGCCGAGTTCTTGCGGACCTCCGCGCCCGACGTCGAGGAGCGCACGATCGACGGCGTCGGCCACCTGCTGCACATCCAGGAGCCCGAGCCCGTCGCCCACGACATCGCCGACTTCCTCAGGCGCCACCCCCTCTCCGGCTGAGCTGCCACGGCCGCGGCCAGCGCGATCAGGGGCGCAGCACCACCCGGCCGAGCGCGCGGCGGCTCTCGATGTGGTGGTGGGCGCCGGCGGCGTCGGCCAGGGGGAAGACCCGGTCGATCACGACCCGCAGCTCGCCGTCGGCGACGCGCTGCAGGAGTCGCTCGATCATCGAACGCACCCGTGTCGGGTGGACGGCGATCTCAGCCCCGAGGAAGACCCCGGTCAGCGTGGCGTTGCGCTCCATCAGCGGCCACACCTCGGGAGGCGACGGATCGCGACCGGCCCGCCCGACCCAGCTGATCCGACCGCGATAGGCCAGCGAGGCGATGCTCGCCTCCAGCGTTCGTCCACCGACGGGGTCGACGACGAGGTCGACACCCCGGCCGTCGGTCAGTTGGCGCACCCGTGCGGCGACGTCCTCGGTCGTGTAGTCGATGCCCTCGTCCATCCCCAGCTCGCGCAGCGGCGCCAGCCGCCCCTCG
The DNA here is from genome assembly GCA_963739975.1 of uncultured Acidimicrobiia bacterium. Lineage (GTDB taxonomy): Bacteria > Actinomycetota > Acidimicrobiia > Acidimicrobiales > Ilumatobacteraceae > JALZMG01. Next base: position 145,750 of record CAVUCK010000005.1, on the reverse strand, counting down.
CTCGACGCCGTGGCCACCACCATCGCCGCCCCGGCCTGCTTGGCCAGCTGGATGGCAGCGAGCCCGACGCCTCCGGCGCCAGCTTGCACGAGCACGGTCTGACCGTGGTCGAGGTGGCCGAACTCGAACAGGCAGTCGTCGGCGGTGCCGAACTCGATCGGCACGCCGGCGGCCTGCTCGGTGGACAGCCCGTCGGGGATCGCGTACACGACGCTGGCCGGCACCGAGACCAGTTCGGCGTGGCTCCCGAAGGCCATCGTGGCCACAACCGGTTGGCCGACCTCCAGGCCGGTGACCCCTGCGCCCAGCTCACGGATCCGCCCCGCCGCCTGGTACCCGACGACGTGCGGCCTCGTGACCATCTCCCCACCGGCGCGGTTGAGCACATCGCCACCCTGGATGCCCACCGCTTCGACGGTGATCAGCACCCCGCCGTCCCGGACCACCGGGTCGGGCACGTCGATGTACTCGAGGACCTCGGGCCCACCGGTGCGGGAGTACGCGGCTGCCTTCACCGCCGCGACCGTACCGCTGCGCCCGTGGCCCGGGCCGAGGCCGCCGCCCGATGACCCTCGATCACGCCGTCCCGCCGATGTGGGAGAGCTGGCCGTCGCGGTCGAACAGCATGATCAGCTCGGCCGGCTCGTCGCCGGCGTCGAGGGCGTGCGGCACCATCGTCGAGAACTCCGCCGCCTCCCCGGCCACCACTTCGACCTGACGGTCGCCGAGCGTCAGCAGGACGCGCCCGGACAGCACGAAGAACCAGTCGGTGCCGGGGTGGACGCGCGGCTCACCACGCGGCGCACCGGCCTCGATGCGGACCTTGACGGCGATCGTGCTGCTCGTCGCCCGGCTCAGCGGCCACGTCGTGCGGCCCGGCGTGGAGGTCGCGTGCGGGCGGATCACCACGTCCTCGTCCTCACTCCCCAGCTCCAGCAGCTCGCCGAGGTCGACGTGCAGGGCCCGGCTGAGCGCCAGCAGGACGTCGATGGTCATGGTCCGCTTGCCGGTCTCGATCCGGCTGATCGTCGACGGACTGAGGTGAGCGCGGGCAGCCAGCTCGTCGAGCGACCAGCCGAGCGACTGGCGCATCGTGCGCAACCGCGCCCGGGCGATGGCTTCGATGTCGACGGATTCGTGCACCGCGCCAGCATGCCAGTTCTTGCGGATCTTGCAAGGGTGTTTGCAGTGTGGCCCGCACCGCGTACCGTCGTCGACATGCCGAACCATGGAGCAGGAGCAGACGTCGACGTGATCGTGGTGGGCGGCGGCGCGGCCGGACTGGCGGCGGCGTTGATGCTCGGGCGGTCCCGCCGCTCCGTGCTCGTGGTCGACGCCGGTGATCCACGAAACGCGCCGGCCGACCACGTGCACGGCTACCTCGGGCGCGAGGGCACACCGCCGGGAGACCTGTTGGCGATCGGCCGCGCCGAGGTCGGCGCCTACGGCGTCGAGGTGCGCGACGGCCGCGCCGTGGGCGTCCACCGCCACCCCGACGGCACGTTCGTCGTCGAGCTCGCCGGCGGCGACGTCGTCAGCGGCCGCCGGCTGCTCGTCGCAACGGGGGGCGCCGACCAGCTCCCGGCGATCCCAGGCGTGGCCGAGCGATGGGGCCGGGACGTCATCCACTGCCCGTACTGCCACGGCTGGGAGGTGCGCGACCGATCGATCGTCGTCATTTCGACCAACGGCATGGGGGTGCATGGCGCGTCGCTGTTCCGTCAGCTGTCCGACGACGTGACGCTCGTCGTGCACGCCGGGTCGAGCCCGACCGACGAGGAGCGGGCCCAGCTGACCAGGCGCGGGGTGCGCGTCGTGGAGCGGGAGGTCGCCGAGCTCGTCGTCGCCGACGATCGGCTCACGGGCGTCCGCCTCGACGACGGGAGCGTGCTCCCGGCCGCCGCGGCGGTCGTGAGCCCACGTCTCACCGCGCGTGCCGACCTGCTCGCCCCGCTCGGGATCGAGCCGATCGAAGGACCGATGGGCCTCGGCACGACGATCGCCGCCGACGCCACGGGAGCCACGGAGGTCCCCGGCGTGTTCGTCGCCGGCAACGTCGGCGACCTGCGGGCCCACGTGCTGCAGTCGGCCGCAGAGGGGGCGATGGCCGGCGCGGCCATCAACGCCGACCTCGTCGCCGAGGACATGGCCGGGCCGGACGGGTCGGACTCGGCCTGGTCGGCGGATCAGCGGCCGGTGATGGACGAGGCGTTCTGGGATGAGCGGTACGGGTCGAAGGCGGCGATCTGGAGCGGTCGACCGAACCCGCAGCTCGTCGCCGATGCCGCCGACCTGGTGCCGGGGAGGGCGCTCGACGTCGGCGCCGGCGAGGGGGCCGACGCCATCTGGCTCGCCCAGCGCGGGTGGCAGGTCGTGGCCGCCGACATCTCGTCCGTCGCCCTGGAGCGGGGGCGGCGCCAGGCCGAGGACCTGGGGCTTGCCGACCGGATCGCCTGGGAGCACCTCGACGTCACCGCCGCGGAGCTTCCTCCGGGCCCGTTCGACCTGGTGTCGGCCCAGTTCCTGCACTTCCCACCAGAGCACCGTGACGCAGTGCACGCCGCGCTCGCCGCCTCCGTCGCACCGGGCGGCACGCTCATGATCGTCGGCCACCACCCGAGCGACATCGACGCCGGGGTCGGCCGCCCACGCTGGCCGGAGCTGCTCGCCACGGCCGAGGAGGTCGCCGCCGTGCTGGGCAGTGATTGGACGATCGTCGCCGCCGACGCCCGCAGCCGCCAGGTCGACGGACCCGACGACGCGGCAGTCACCGTGTGCGACGCGGTGCTGGTCGCCCGCCGCACGGGGTGACTCGTTTCGCGGTCAGAAGTCTCCGTGCACGCTGACCACGACGCCGATGTCCTCGGCATCCCACAGCGGTCCGGAGCCGGCGAGGCCCAGCCAGTCGACCAGCGCATCCTGGTGCGCCACTCGCAACCGCGCGCAGCCCTTGCTGCGTGGGTCGGGCGGCACGTTGTTGGCGCCGTGGATGGCCTGGCCGGCATCGAAGTACAGCGGCTTGTACATGTTGCCGTTCAGCGGGTTGTCCCCGGCGACCGGGAACGTCGTGCTGTTGTGCCAGCCGCCGTTGTCGCGCGCCGGGTTGTACCGGAACACCGGTGAGTAGTCCTGGTCGCGGGTCTCGTAGCCCGACTCGCCGGTCGAGGCGGGGAACACGAACACCAGCCGTCCGTCGCCCTCGCCGGCGTAGAGGACCTGGCAGGTCCGGTCGATCAGCACCCACCGGTACGCCTGCGTCGGCGCGCCGGCCGGGATCGACACCGACTGCATCGACATCAGCGCCTGCTCCTCCGCGCCGCCGGGCTCCATGTCCGCACGACTGGCGGGAAGGCCGAGCGACGTGCGCGCCGCGCACAGCAGTTGTCGGGTGTAGCGGCCGGAGTCGCCGTCGACGGTGAGCCCGGCGAAGCCGAACGGCGTGAACAGCTCGTTGAGCTTCTGCTGCTGGGCCTGGACGCCGGTGCCCAGCGCGCTCAGCGGGGGTGGGGGCGGCGGCGGCGCAGGCGGAGGTGGCGGAGGTGGCGGCGGCGGGACGCGGGGCGAGCCGGTGAGATCGTCGACGCCGTTGGCGACACACCGGTCGAGGAGGACCCCGGTGGTGATGACGTTCGGGTCGCCGATGGCGTTCTCGAACTGCAGACCCTCGACGGTGAGGGCAGGGTCGGCCAGCTCGGTGACGATCAGGCTGAGCGAGTCCCCCGGGCGAACCTGGAACACGCACTCGGCGACGGCGCCGACCGGTAGGGCCGGCGGCAGCGTCGTCGCCGGCGACGTCGTGGTCGGCGCGACGGTCGTCGTCGTGGTCTCGGCAACCGTGGTCGACGTCGTCGAGGTGGTCGACGTAGATGACGTGGTCGTCGAGCGCGGCGAGGTCGTCGTCGGGCGCTCGGTCGTCGTCGTCGTGGTCGAGCGCTTCGACGACGTGGTCGGCCGACGCGGCGTCGTCGGCGGGTCGGTCGGCTCGGCCACCGAGTCCGTGGGTTCGACGACGGCGTCCTGCCCACCGCCGCCCGAGCACGCCGCGGCGAGCGCCAACGTGGCGCCCACCAGCAGACCTCCGATCCGTCGCACGGGCCGACACGGTAGGCGGGCGCGATGGCTGAATTCCGGCACCCCGCGACCCGCGACCGCCCTCGAGATCCCCGAGCGGTGAGCGGTGAGGGGACTCGCTCCCCTCACCGCTCACCGCGGGAGTGGGGCCGCGCCGCTTGCGCGTCTAGGTTGGCCGTCGAGCGCCGACGGGGATCGGAGGACTGGTGCACGAGCTGGCGTTGGGGCAGGCGATCGCCGATGCCGTGACCCGGCATGCGGACGGCCGACCGGTCGAGCGCGTGCTCGTTCGCATCGGCCACCTGCGCCAGGTCGTCCCGGACTCACTGCAGTTCTCCTGGGAACTGCTCGTGGACGGAACGGATCTCGACGGCTGTGGCCTGGAGATCGAGCACGTCCCGGCCGTCGTCGCCTGCCGCTCGTGCGCCGCCGAGACCACGCTCGACCTGCCGGTCATGGCGTGTGGCGGCTGTGGCGGCCTCGACGTCGAGCTGCGCAGCGGCGAGGAGTTCCTCATCGTCGCCATCGACGTGGCCCAGGAGGTGACCTGATGGGCCGGTTCCACCGTCACGCCGACGGCACGGTCCACGACCACGACCACGACCACGAACACGGCGAGCACGACCACCGCGACGTCGGTGACCACTCCGGGTACGTCAGCACCGGGACGGCGCGCGTCGACGTGCTGGAGCGGATCCTCGACGAGAACGACCGCATCGCCGATGCCAACCGGGCCGACTTCGCCACCGCCGGCGTGCGCACCGTCAACCTCATGTCGGCGCCAGGCGCCGGCAAGACGACCCTCCTGCGGCGCACGATCGCCGAGCTCGGCGACTCCGTGCGCGTCGGGGTGTTGGAGGGCGACATCGCCACGAGCATCGACGCCGACGCGCTGGCTGCACTCGGCGTGCCCGTCTCGTTGGTCAACACGAGCGCCGGCTTCGGCGGGGAGTGCCACCTCGACGCGGTCATGGTGCGCTCCGGCCTGTCCCGCCTCCCGCTCGACGTCCTGGACCTCCTGATCATCGAGAACGTGGGCAACCTCGTGTGCCCCGCCGAGTTCGACGTCGGCCAGCACGCCAAGGCGATGGTCTACGCCGTGACCGAGGGCGAAGAGAAGCCCCTCAAGTACCCGGTGATGTTCCGCACCGCCGACGTCGTGCTCGTCAACAAGATCGACCTCCTTCCCCACCTCGACGTCGACCTCGACGCCTTCCTCGTCAACCTGCGGGCCGTCAACCGCACGGCCACGGTGATCACGCTCAGCGCCCGCACGGGCGAGGGTGTTGCGCCGTGGTGCGACTGGCTGCGCGGCGTCGTGGCGTCCGCCGCCTGAGCCGATGCCCAGCCGGGCCCTGCTGATCGGGAGCCAGACGGGCGGGCTGACCGGCGTGCACGCCGACGTCGAGGTGATGGCCGACGCCCTCGCCAGCCACGGGTTCGTCACCCGGTCGGTGACGGGCCCGGAAGCCACGACGGACGGGATCGTCGCCGCCTACCGCGACCTCATCGCCGACACCGCAACCGACGACGCCGCGGCCGTCTACTACTCCGGCCACGGCGCCCGCGTTCGCAACGCCATGCGGGCCAGGGACCCGAGCCAGCCGGCATGGCTGCAGTACCTCGTGCCGACCGACATCGACGACCGCACCGACGGCCGCTTCGGCGGGCTGCTCGCCGAAGAGCTCAGCGCGCTGCAGTGGCAGCTCACCGATCGGACGGCGAACGTCACGACCGTCCTCGACTGCTGCCACTCGGCGCGGATGTCCCGCAACCCGGCCGTCATCCCGAAGTCGAACGACCGGTTCGGCTTCCCGTGGGACGCCGTGGCCGCTCGTTGGGAGCAGTCGCGAGGCCGCTCGGGCTCCGGCGATGTCAACCCGTCGGTGGTGCACGTCGTGGCGTGCGAGCCCGACCAGAGCGCCTACGAGATTGCCGACAGCTCCCTGGGCGGGACGCATGGCGCGTTGACCGCCGCACTGGTCACCGTGCTGCGGCGCGGCGACGCGACGAGCCTCAACTGGAGCGAGGTCATCGAGATCGTGCGGCCGAGCGTGCTCGACCTCCTACCGGCCCAGCGTCCGGACCTCCTCGGTTCACGCCAGGCGGGCAGCCGCCTGCTGTTCTCGCTCACCGAGAAGGACACCACCGGGGTGCTGAGGATCGTCGTCGACGGTGGCGCGGCGTGGGTCGGGCAGGCCTCGTTGTTCGGGGTCGCCGAGGGCGACTCCTACGCCGTGGTCGCCGCCGGAGGTGATGTCCGTGCGCCGCTGGCGACGGCACTGGTCGACCTCGTCGTCGGCGAGCGGGCTCGGCTGATCCTCGACGGCCTGGCGGTGACGGACCTCCCGCCAGGCGCGTTCGCCCACCCGGTAGCGGTCAGCTTCGGTCGCCGGCCGGTTGCCGTCGTGCCGGTCGACGACCCTGCCGGGGACGGACTGCGCGCCGCCGTCCGCGCGTCGGCGACGGTCCGCCTGGTCGACGACGGCGGGCCGGCGGCGCTGCTGGCCACCGTGCGGGTCGACGACCGCGGGCTCGAGCTCCTCGACGCCGGCGGCTCACCGCTGGCGAACGAGCCGACGCCGGCCACGGCGGGGGGCACGGCGCGGGTCGTCGATTCGCTGCACACGTTGGCGCGGGCGACGCACGTGCGCGAGCTGATCTCCGGCACGGCGGGAGCGGCGCTGGCCGAGGACGTCGAGATCACGTACACGCGACTCGATCCGACCACGGGAGCGGAGATCCCGCTGGCCCAGGGCGAGCACCTCTTCGACCGGGACGCCATCGTCGTCCGGGCGACGAACAACGCCCCGGCCAACCGCTACGTCACGGTGATCGACATCGGGCTGTCCGGGGCGGTGACCCTGATCACCAGCGCCCAGCCGTCGGGGACGACGGTGGCGGCTGGTGAGACGGTCGTCATCGGCGAGGGGCCCGACCACGTGGTGCGGGGCATCGAGCTGTTCTGGCCGCCGGGGCTGCCGACCGATGGACCGCGACCGGAGACGATGCTCACGCTGGTCGCCGACGCGCCCATCGACGGACTGGCGCGTCTGGCCCAATCCGGCATCGCGACGAGGAGCGGCGCCCGATCGAGTCGCCCCATGAGCGCCGTCGAGCGGCTGATCGACGACCTCTCGGTCGGTCGCCGGGACGCCCGTCCGCCGACCGGGCCGTCGCCGCCGACGCGTTACTGCGTGCGCCGTCTCGACATCGTGCTCCACCCCATCACCCGCCCGCCAGCCGGTGAGGAGCCGTTGTTCGAGGTCGACGAGCGGCCCGACCCGACGTTCCGGCTCGTCGTGCCGCGTGGCGCCAAGCCACCGGAGCACGTCTCCGTCCGCATCGCCGATCTCGTGGTGCACAGCAACCGAGCGCTGTTGGCGGCGAAGGTCCGCGTCGACTTCCTCGTCGTCACCGCGCCCGTCGATGGTGACGTCGTTCCCTTCCGGGCGGAGACCGCCTTCTTCGATCGCGTCCGTGACGGCGATCGGCTGCCGTTCGACCACCTGCTGGTGTACGACGGTCCGGTCAGCCGGTTCCTCGACCTGGCCGTCTGGGTGTCGAAGGCCGATCAGCGTGAGGTGCACCTCGCCGAGCTGCTACACGCCGAGCTGGGCGACGATGCCGTCGCCGGGGCGGTGACGAGCTTGGCCGGGCTGGCCGTCGCCGCACCCGCCGCGGCCGCCATCGCCGGGTCCGCCGCGGCGGTTGCCACGCTCGTGCGCACCGGGGCCCGCCTGCTCGACGCGATCACCGGGACGAGCATCGGCGTGTACCGCACCTCGCTGCTGGCGCACGAACGCTTCGGCGCCGGCGAGCCCGCCCAGCGCCACCCGACCGCCGGCTCGATCCGGGCCCAGGACATGTCGTTGGCCTACGAGGTCGTCGACGCAGCGACCTCGACCATGGCAACCTCGAACGTGGCAACCTCGAACGTGGCAACCTCGAACGTGGAAGGTGACTGCTGATGGCCGACCGGCTCCCCGTCGACGACGTCGTCGTGCTGCTGCCCGGGATCCTCGGCAGCGTGCTCGAGCGCGACGGCAAGGAGGTGTGGGCGCTGTCCCGAGGCGCCGCGTTCCGCGGCCTGATGACCCTCGGGCGCAGCATCAAGGACCTGCGACTGGGCAACGACGACCCCGACGTCGACGACCTCGGTGACGGCGTCCGGGCGACGCGGCTGATGCCCGACGTCCACCTGATCCCTGGCTTCTGGAAGATCGACGGCTACGGCAAGATCAAGCGCTGGCTGTTCGACCGCTTCGACTTCGAAGACGGCGTGAACTGGTTCGAGTTCCCCTACGACTGGCGGCGTGACAACCGCGTTGCCGCCCGGCGCCTCGCCGAGCAGGCGCCGGCGTGGCTCGCCGCCTACCGCGCCCGGCCCGGCAAGCAGGACGCCAAGCTCGTCATCGTCGGGCACTCGATGGGCGGCCTGGTCGCCCGCCACTTCCTCGAGGTGCTCGGCGGGTGGGAGGAGACCAAGGCACTGCTGACGTTCGGCACGCCGTACCGCGGGTCGTTGAACGCGCTCGACTTCCTGGCCAACGGCTACCGGGAGGGCATCGGCCCGTTCAAGGTCGACCTGTCGGACCTGCTGCGGTCGTTGACCTCCGTCTACCAGCTGCTGCCCACGTACGCCTGCGTCGACGAGGGTGCCGGGCCGGTGGAGATCGCCGACGCGACCCGACTGCCGGACACCGTCGATGCCGCTCGTGTCGCCGCCGCGGGCCGGTTCCACGGCGACATCGAGGCTGCCGTCGAGCGCAACGGTGGATACGGCCGGTACCTCATCACGCCGGTGGCCGGGATCTTCCAGCCGACGAAGCAGTCGGCCGTCGTGTCCGCCGACGGCACCGTCGAGCTGCGGATGGATCTCGCCGGTGACGACGATGCAGGCGACGGGACGGTTCCTCGCGTCTCGGCCACGCCGCTCGAGCTGTCGGACGCCCAGCGCGAGGTGTACGCCACGGAGAGCCACTCGGCGCTGCAGAACGTCGACTCGTTGCTGGTGCAACTGGCGGGGTTGATGACGTGGGAGCCGCTGACCGAGCTCAAGGGCTCACCGTTCGACGGGTTCCGGTTGACGGTCGACGACCTGCTGGTTCCCGGCGAGCCGTTCGACGTCGAGGTGGCGACGGCGGCACCGATCCTCGACGTCGGGGTCGTCGTCGAGAACGTCGACACCGCCGAGCGCAGCGAGGTCGCCGGCTCGATCGGCGTCGACGGCACCGCCCGCGTCACGATCCCGCCCCAGCAACCCGGCATCTACCGGATCACCGCCGAAGATCGCGACCAGACCGGGGTGCGGTCGGTGCAGGACCTGGTCGTGGTGGCCGACGAGACCGCGGCCGAGCGGATCGCCGAATCGAGCGAACGGGCGGGCGGGCCGGACAGAATCGCCCGATGAGCGACGACGGGCGGGACGACGACGACTGGGAGGACGACCGCGACCTCAACGAGCTGCACGACCGCACGGACCGCACGGAGCTGCGCCAGCGCTACTACGGGCTGCTGCAGGAGCTGCGAGTGGTGCTGCCGGGGGTCCAGGTGCTCGTCGGCTTCCTGCTCACCGTCCCGTTCGCCCAACGCTTCCCCGAGCTCGACGACTGGGGCCGCCTCGCCTACGGCGTGTCGCTGATCGCCTCGCTGCTGTCGGTGATCTGCCTGCTCACGCCGACCGTGTACCACCGGATGGCGAGGCGGACAGAACGAACGGCGCGATTGCGCTGGGGCATCCGGATGACGATCGCCGGCCAGTGGCTGATCGCGGTCGCTCTCGTCTCAGGGTTGTGGTGCGTCAGTCGGCTGGTCTTCGGGTTCCAGGCCGCCTGGGTGATGTCGACATCCATCGCGGTGGCGATCATCGCCTGCTGGTTGCTGTTGCCGAAGCTGTCGGGCACTGACCCGGACGCCCGGCCGGACGGGCGCGACGCCTGACGTCCGGCCGGGCCGCCCGGTCAGTTCGGGTTGATCGTTCGGCCGTCACGCACCGTGCCCGGCCAGCCGCCGGTTGGCATCGGTCGAGCCTCGATGAACTCCTTGAACCGCCGCAGATCGCCAGAGGCCCGGGCCTTGACGATGCCGAGCTTGTCGCCGACCTGTTCGACGACACCGCCGGGTTCGAAGTCGAGATCGAGGGTCACCTCGGTGCGGTCGACACCGAGCTCGCGGAACGTGACCTGGCCGCGGTTGGCGGCGCCGGACGTGGCCTGCCACGCCACCTCTCGGTTCGGATCCTGGCGGACGATCTCGGCGTCCCACTGACGGGTGACACCGGCGATCTTCGCCTTCCAGTGCAGGTGGGTGTCGTCGGTCTGGCGGACGGACTCGACACCGTCCATGAACTGCGGGAACTCCTCGAACTGGGTCCACTGGTCGTACACGACGGTGATCGGGCGCTCGACTTCGACGGTCTGGATGGTGGTCGACATGTGTCCGACTCCTTGGAGGTGAGGGGGTTGCACGTGTCTGCGTTGCGAACGCGCCTACCCGGCCGATCCGATCTCACACACCAAGCCGATCGGCCAGCCACGCTGCGTCGGCGACGGCGTGGCCACCGATGTCGTTGTTGAAGTAGGCGTAGACGTCCGTGCCATCGTCCAGCCAGTCCCGCAGGCGGCGCTCCGTCCGCCACAGCCGCCGACCGGTGTACGCACCGGCGTAGGCGTGCCGACGGGCGTCGGGTCCGTGGAACCGGACGTAGGTGAAGTCGGCGGTGCGCACCCACGGATGATCGGGCAGGAGATCGTGGATGCACAGCGCCGCACCGTGATGGGCCAGCACGGCGAACACGTCGTCGTGGAGCCAGCTCGGGTCGCGGACCTCGAGCGCCCACCGATGCCGCCGCGGCGCGGCGTCGAGGAAGTCGTCGAGCCGCCCGACGTCGCGTCGCCATCGCGGCGGCAGCTGGACGAGGTTGGGCCCGAGCGACGCTCCCAGCCGCTCGACGCGCTCGAGGTGTCGCGGTAACCACGAGGCGGCGTCGCGGAGCTTCATCCGGTGCGAGCCGAACTGACCGACCTTGACGGCGTACACGAAGCCCGGCGGCGCCTGCTCGGCCCAGTGCTCCACGGTCGACGCCGCGGGCAGGCGGTAGAAGGTGGTGTTGAGCTCGACCGTGTCGAAGCGCTCGGCGTACCAGCCGAACCAGCGGCGGGTCGGCAGCTCCGGCGGATAGACGACGCCGCGCCAGTCCCGGTAGGACCAGCCCGAGCAACCCACCCGAGCGCGCCCTACCAATCGACCTCGGTGCAGCCGGTGTGGCTGGACGGCTCGACCTGGAAGGTGCCGTGGCTGATCGAGTAGCCGACGGCGAGGAGCTCGCGAGCCGAGTCGAGCACGCCGTGGGCATCGGCGTCGTCGTCGGTCACGAGGTGCGCTGATGCGGCGTCCATGTCCGACGTCAGCGTCCACACGTGGAGGTCGTGCACGCCGACGACGCCGGGGATCGCCGCCAGCTCGTCGTGCAGTCGGGCCAGGTCGATCCGCGCCGGCGCCGACTGCAGCAGGATGTGCACGGCCTGGCGACCGAGGCGCCACGTGCGGGGCAGGATCCACAGTCCGATCGCCGCGCCGACGACCGGGTCGATCCACGTCCAGCCGAACAGTTGCAGGGCGACGGCGGCGACGATCACGCCCACCGAACCGACGGCGTCGCTGAGCACTTCGAGGTACGCGCCCTGCACGTTGAGCGACTCCTTGGCCCCCTGGCGCAGCAGGGCGAACGAGACGAGGTTGGCCACGAGGCCGACCACGGCGACGACGAGCATCGGCCAGCCCTGCACCTCGGGCTGGTCGCGCAGTCGGTCGACCGCTTCGACGACGACGTAGACGGCCACGCCGAACAGCAGCACGGCGTTGACCAGCGCGGCGAGGATCTCCAGGCGGTACAGGCCGAACGTGTGCGGGCTCGGGGTGGTTCGCTCGGCCCGGGCGTGGCGGTCGGCGAGCTGGATCGCCGCCAGTGCCATGCCGAGGCCGATGACGTCGGTCAGCATGTGGCCGGCGTCCGACAGCAGGGCGAGGGAGTTGGTGGCGAAGCCGGCGACCGCCTCGACCACGAGCACGACGAGCCCGATGGCGAAGGCGATGGCCAGCCGCTTGCGATGGCGGGTGCCGGATCGTGCCAGGCCGGCACCGTGCTGGTGGCCGTGGCCGTGGTCGCCGGTCACCGCGGCGATGGTACCGCTCGGCGTCGAACCGCCCGCGGCCGCACGAACTGGCCGTCACAACCGACCGTTGTGAGTCGGTTGCGACGGCCAGAACGGGTGGGGTCGCTCGCTCGCGTAGCGTTGCGGCGTGGCGCACCAGTCCGATCCGACGTTCCACACGCTGCACGCCGTCCGCCTGCGCGGGCGGGCGACGATGGAGGCGATCACCCACTCGCTCGGCGCCGCGGCCGGCGAGGTGGAGCAGCTCCTGAAGCGGGCGGCGGAGGCCGGCCACCTGAGGTACCGCGAGGGCCGGGCCGCCGGCTGGTCGCTGACCCCCGAGGGCCGTGACGCCCACGCCGCGCTGGTCGCCGCCGACCGCGAGGGGTGCGGCGCGGCGGACACGATCCGCGCCGCGTACCAGCAGTTCCTCGCCATCAACCAGGACCTGATCGGGGTGTGCACGAACTGGCAGGTCAAGCCGGACGGTTCGATGAACGACCACGCCGACGCCGACTACGACGCCGGGGTGATCGCCGCCCTGGCGGCGATCGACGAGCGGGTGCAGCCGGTGTGCACGCAGCTGGCGACGACGATGCTGCGCTTCGGCGGCTACGGGTCACGGCTCGGCGAGGCGTTGGACAAGGTGCGCGCCGGCGAGACGCAGTGGTTCACCAGCCCGGCCTGCGACTCCTACCACACCATTTGGTTCGAGCTGCACGAGGACCTGCTGCAGACCCTCGGCATCGAGCGAGCCAAGGAACAGCCCCACTGACCCGGTCAGGGGCGTTGGCGGTACCTGGCGGGAAGGCGGCCGGCCTCGTCGCGGACGTCGAACTCGGCGCCGAGGTCCTCGATCCACTGGATCGAGCCGCTGCGCTCCATCAGGTCGGGGGCGGTGACGAGGGCGACGATGGCTCGGCCGACGCCGAGCGGGGTCTGCGCATCGTCGACGTTCGACCCGCGCTTCTCGGCCCACTCCTTGATGAACTCGGTGGCCACGCTGCCCGGGTACACGGTGCAGCAGGCGATGCCCTTCGGCTCCAGCTCGATGGCCATGTCGGCACCGAGCCGGTCGAGCCCGGCTTTGCCCGCCCCGTAGCTCGAGCTGAAGTGGTACGACTGCCCGCCGGGGGACGACACGTTGATGATCGCCCCGCCCGGCCCGGCGGCGAACAGCAGCGGCGCGGCGTGCCACGACGCCACGTAGTGGGCGCGCAGGCCGATGCCCACCTGATCGTCCCAGATCGACACCGGGTGGTCCCAGAACCCCCCGCCCCACGCCGGCGGGTCGGGGATCTTGTACACGTTGTTGACGAGGAGGTCGAGCTTGCCCTGCTCGGCCGCCACGCGCTCGAACAGGGCGGCGATCTGGGCGTCGTCGCCGTGATCGGTTCGCACGGCCACACCGGTGCCGCCGGCCGCTTCGACCATCCGCACCGTCGTGTCGATCGTCAGCTCGCCGTCGCCGGTCGAGCGGCCGGTGACGTACACCGTGGCGCCCTGCTCGCCGAGGGCGATCGCCGTTCCTCGCCCGATCCCCCGCGACGACCCGGTGACGACGGCGACCTTGCCGCTCAGCGGTCCGGTCATGTTCCGGGCTGCGCAGTAAACGTGAGGTCGAGGCTGGTCAGGCCGCGCAGCATGAAGCTGGGGAAGTAGTCGTACCGGTTGGTGTCCGGCAGCGAGATCGTGTCGAGGCGTCTCGACAGCTCCTGCAGGGCCACCCGTCCCTCCAACCGCGACAGCGCCGCACCGAGGCAGAAGTGGACCCCCTTGCCGAACGCCAGGTGCTCCTTGAGGTTGGCCCGGTCCGGGTCGAACTCGTCCGGGTCGCTGAACAGCGCCTCGTCCCGGTTGGCCGACGAGTAGATCACCACGATCCGGCTGCCGGCCGGGATGTCGACCCCGCCGAGTGTGACGTCCTTGGTGGCGATGCGGAACATCCCCTGCGTCGGCGTGGACAGGCGCAGGGTCTCCTCGACCACCTTGTCGACGCGGGACGGGTCCTCCTGCACCTGGCGCCACTGGTCCGGGTGCTCGGCGAGCAAGCGGACCATCTCGGTCAGCATCTTGGTCGTCGTCTCGTTGCCGGCGACCAGCAGCTGCTGGAGGATGCTCAGCATCTCCGGCACGTCGAGGGCGCGGGTGTCGGGGATGTCCGGATCGTCACCGCTGACCCGGGCGTTGAGCAGGTCGGTCAGCAGGTCGTCCTGCGGTTCGTGCCGGCGCTGCTCCAGCTGCTCGGCGAAGTAGTGCTGGAACTCGTTGACGCCCCGTTCGGCCGCCAGCCGCCCCTCCACGCCGAGGTCGGTGCCGATGCCGGCGATCGAGTCGTCGGACCACTTCTTGAAGTCGGCCAGCCGCTCGTCCGGGACGTTGAGCGCCTTGGCGATGACCTCGACCGGCAGCGGCACGGCGAACTGCGACACGAACTCGATCGAGCCCGAGTCGATCCACGAGTCGATGAGCCGGGTCGTGATCGCCCGGATCGTCGGCTCGAGCGAGGAGATCACCTTCGGCGTGAACGCCTTGGTCACCAGCCGGCGGTACCGGGTGTGGTCCGGTGGGTCGGCGGTGAGCATCGTCGGCACCCGTGGATAGCCCTCGGCGACGACGTCGATCATCCGCTGGCGCACGTCCTCCGCCAGCGGCATCGACGTCTGGCCGAACTGGTTGGAGTACGTCTGCGGGTCGCGCACGACCTCGAGCACGAGGTCGTAGCGGGTCACGAGGTAGAAGCCGAGCCCGCCGACCTCGTGCACCGGGTCCTTGGCGCGCATCGCCGCGTAGTGCGGGAACGGGCACTGCAGCGTCTGCGGGTCGAACGGGTTGAAGCCCCGCAGGTCGACGTCGGGGTTGGGTTCGGTCGTCGTCATCGAGGTCTCCTTCTCGAACGAATCACAGGTCGGCCAGCGCAGCCTTCAGCTTCGGCATGTCCATCGCCCTGGCCATGATCTCGTCCATCCCGCCGACGCTGCCCGTGAGGTTGGCCATCACCACGTGCTCCAGCCCGTGACGGGCGTAGCGCTCGAACTGCACGGCAAGCTCGTCGGCGTTGCCGATGAACAGCACCTGCTGGACCATCTCGAACGGGATGGTCGGCGCCAGCTGGCGAAGCATCTCGGGATCGAGGTCGTGGATGATCACGTCGATGAAGCCCTTCGAGTCGTCACCGAGCGGGTGGGTCAGCCCGTTGGCCTTCCACATCTCGCCGGTGGCGAACAGGCCGAACAGCTTGCCGAGCGGCTCGGCCTCGAACATCTCCGCCGCCCGATCGACGCTCTCGGCGAACAGCAGGAACGGCAGCAGCGAGCACACCGGCGCGGCCCGGCCGGCGGCGTCGGCGGCGGCCAGGACGACCTCCCGCTTGGCGCCGTACTCGTCGGGCGTCATCCACCACGCCGGCAGCCAGCCGTCGCCGTACTGCCCGGTGAGGCGCAGCATGCGCGGCCCGTGGCCGGCGATCCACACGGGCGGCCGGCCCTTGCCCGGCGCCTCCAGCGGCAGGCCCATCCGACCGGTGCCGCCATCGGCCATGCGGCCGGTGTCGAGCAGCGAGCGGAGGTCGCGCAGCACGTCCTCGAGCACGCTGACCGGTCGGTCGAACGGGTAGCCGAACGGCGTCAGGCTCTCGGCCTCGCCGGACCCGATGCCGAGGATGAACCCGCCGGGGATCAGATCGTTGAGCGACAGCGACAGCCGGGCCAGATCGGCGGCGCCGCGGCGGGTCCCGTCGGTGACCGAGATCCCGTACGGCAGGTCGGTCATCGTGGCGACCTTCATGCCGTAGACGAACGGGTCGTAGAAGGCGTCGGGGTCGGCGGCCATCGACGACAGCGGCGTGTCGGCCCACAGCCCGGGGTGGAACACGCCGAGGATGTGGTCCGGCGCCCAGTACGAGTCGAACCCGACCTGGTCGTACAGCGGGAGCACCTGCTCGGTGCTGGCGAACGGGAACTGCGTGGGCAGCGTCATCCCGACCCGCATCAGGGGCTCACTTCCCGT
Source organism: uncultured Acidimicrobiia bacterium (assembly GCA_963739975.1). GTDB lineage: Bacteria > Actinomycetota > Acidimicrobiia > Acidimicrobiales > Ilumatobacteraceae > JALZMG01. Next base: position 129,515 of record CAVUCK010000005.1, on the reverse strand, counting down.
TCATCCGCTCGACCACCGGGGCGAACGCCGCGGCGTTGGTCGAGCCGATGCTCACGTAGCTGACGCCGTAGGCATCCCGGCGTTCCTCGAGCTGCTCGCAGATCGAGGCGACCGACCCGATCAGCGCGTGCGGGTACTCGCCGAGCTGTTCGACGTCGAGTCCGAGCATGGGAGCCATCTTCTCCAGCGTCCCCTGCCGGTCATCGGTGACGACCGAGAAGTAGCCACCGATCTCGATCTCGAGGTCGTCGAAGCGGTCACCCGCACCGGCCTTGATCCAGTCGACCTTCTGCTTCGTGAGGTCGGCCGTGCTGCTGCTGACGCCGGCCGGGCCGATCTTGCCCGAGCTGTTGTCGAAGTTGAGGCTGACGATGTCGGCCTCCCGCCCGGCGATGCCGAGCACGCGCTTGGAGCCGCCGCCGATCATGAACGGCGGCGCTGGTCGCTGCACGGGCTTGGGAACGCCCTCGAAGCCGACGGCGTGGACGTGGTCGCCGGTCACGTCGACCTCGCCGTCACCGAAGCAGGCCCGCAGCACGGCGATCGTCTCGACCATCCGGTCGATGCGGCGACCGGGCGGGTCGAAGTCGACGCCGATCGCCTCGTACTCGCCCTGCAGCCACCCGGCGCCGATGCCGATCTCCAGCCGGCCGCCCGAGAACCAGTCGAGCGTGGCCAGCTCCTTGGCCAGGATCACCGGGTTGTGGAAGTCGGCGCAGAACACGCGGCAGCCGATCTTGATGGTCTCGGTGACCTCGGCGGCCACGGCCATCGCCGGCAACGACGCCACGTCCTGCACCGGGTGGTTGGTGGCGGCCAGCGCCGGGCCGGGGCCGATGACGTGGTCGGCGAGGTGGAACGACGAGTACCCCATCGCCTCGGCGTTGCGGGCCTGCTCTCGCCAGTGGTCGGGCGACGTCGCCTTGTAGCTCTGCACGCCAAACCTGAAGGGTTTCACCGGACCTCCTCGAACGATGCGAGCGACCGAGCGCCAGCGAGGGAGCGGCCAGCAACTGCGCAGGCTGCAGGTGGTGTGGCCGGCGAACGCAATGAACGGAACTTCTTCATGACCCGACCTCCAAGACGGTGACCTTGCCGGTGTCGGCGTCGAGCTCGATCAGCGCGCCGTCGGGGATCCGCTCGGTGGCGCCGGTGGCCGAGACCACGCAGGGCAGTCCGAGCTCGCGGCTGACGATGATGGCGTGGCTGATCTGGCCGCCGACGTCGACGACCACGCCACCGACGGCCATGAACAGCGGGGTCCACGCCGGATCGGTGAGCGGGGCGACGAGGATGTCGCCGGGACCGAGGTCGCCGGGGTCGCTGGGATCGGTGACGACACGGGCCCGGCCGGTGATCTGGCCCGGGCAGCCGGGGACGGCCTGCAGCACCTCGCCGGCGACCATCGGCTCCTCGGTCGACTCGCCGCGCCGGCGCCATGTGGAGATCGGCGGGACCTGTCCGTGCTTGATGAAGTACGGCGGCACGACCGCCCACAGCTCCTGCCACCGGACGTAGCGGTCGGCCAGCGGCTCCCGGAACGAAGCGGGGTCGGCGACGAACGGCTCGACCTCGGCGTCGAGGAGCATGAACACGTGACGGGGGTCGGCGAGGTGCCCCGCCTCGGCGTGCCGGCGGCCGAGCTCGCGGAACGCCATCCGGCCCTCGTGCACCGCCCGGACGATGTTCGTCTTGGTCCGCTCACGGAAGGCGAGCTGGTGGGCCGCCACGAGCGCCGCCTCGAACTGTCCCGCCAGCTCGTCACCGAGCGGAGCCAGCTTCGCCCTGACCTCGTCGATCAGGGCGTTGCGCTCGTCGGCTTTGCGCTGGTTGCGGATGCGCGGCGACTCGTGGTCGGCCTGCATCCGCACGCGGTCCAGCGCGGCCAGGGCGATCTCGGGCGCGTCTCCCAGGTCTCGGCGCTGATCTCCCACTCGTTCGGGCCGCGCGAGCCGAAGTCGGTGAGGAACTGCTCGAAGTCGGACCGGAACTGCGTCACGTCCGACGCGTCGGAGTCGGTCAGCCGGTCGAGCAAGCCCGCCACGCCATCGTCGAACTCGGTGGTCAGCGTCTTCGACGCACGGATCTGGCGGGACAGCTCCCAGAGGGCGTAGCTCGGCTCGGCCGAATCGACGTCGCCGAGGCCGGCGAGCAGCTTCATCGGGATCGTCGGATCGTCGATGGCCTGGCCGATGGCGAACAGGATCCCGGGTGCGATGCCCGAGCTGCTCGACGTCACGGTGTGGCTCTCGAACAGCTTCTGCAGCATCGGCTGCGTGCTGCGGGCGTAGGCGACCAGCTCCTCGTCGGAGATCGTGGACAGGTCCGGCCGCGCCGCCCGCAGCTCGATCGTGTCCCGCTTCTCGGCGTCGAACTCCGGCCACGACGTCGTGGACATCACCCAGCCGAGGTGCTCCATGATCTTCGGCACGAGGTCCGGGCGGTCGTCGAGCGGATGCTCCTCGTAGGGCGGCACCTCGGGGTGATCGCCGAAGAAGGCCAGATCGAGCTGGGCGACGGTGACGGACGGGTTGCGCACCCCCTGCATGCGGACGTTCGAGAGGTTGATGTACATGTACCCACCGAAGAAGCCAGCTGCCTCCGGGAAGTCGGCGTCGAACTCGTCGAAGTCGTAGATGCCCTGGCGCACGTAGCCGTCCCGCCAACCGGGCACGATGCCGTTGTCCCACGTGAACTGCTGGCCCAGCGGCGACGCCGGCGTCGGGAGGACCTCGCCGGCGTTGGCGCGCGTGAAGTGGTTCCACCGCGAGCCGATCGGCCAATCGGTGATCCAGCGGTCCTCCATGCCGGCGTAAACTAACCGACGGGTTAGTTTCTTGTCACCGCCGTGATCGGCACCCGATGATCGAGACAGAGAGGCCGTCATGATCCCCGAGACGCGACCGAACGATTGGGACGACCTGGCAGCACGTCTGCTCGATCACCTGGACGGTGGGACGACCGATTCGGCCGACAGCGTCAGGGCAGTGGCCGTCAGCGACTACCTCGACGAGATCCGCTGGGCCAACGAGGTCGACCGCATCTTCCGCCGGTCCCCGGTCGTCGTGGCGCTGACCGCCCACCTGCCGGCGCCGGGCGCCTACCGGTCGATCGATCTGGCCGGCATCCCGGTGCTCACCGTGCGTCAGTCCGACGGTGGGGTGAAGGCCTTCATCAACGCCTGCCGACACCGCGGTGCCCAGGTCATGGCCCACGGGTGCGGTACGGCGCGTCGGTTCACGTGCCCGTACCACGCGTGGACCTACAACAACGAGGGCTCGTTGGTGGGCGTCTCGGGGCGGTCGACGTTCGGCGAGGTCGACACGGGCGCGCGTGGACTGACCGAACTGCCCTGCGAGGAACGCGCCGGCATGGTCTTCGCCGTCCTCGACCCGGCGGCCACGCTCGACATCGACGGGTGGCTCGGTGGGTACGACCACGTGCTGGAGTCGCTCGGCCTCGACACCGTCGAGCTGATGGACGAGCGCGAGATCATCGGCCCGAACTGGAAGGTCGCCTACGACGGCTACGTCGACGGGTACCACCTCGACATCCTGCACAAGGACACGCTCGGCAAGGACGTGATGGGCAACATCATGACCGTCGATGCGTGGGGCCCGCACCAGCGGGTGGCGTTCGCCCGGCGCAACCTCCACGAGCTGCGCGACGTGCCGCGGGACGAGTGGAAGGCGAGCAACCACATGGGGCTGGTGCACACCGTGTTCCCGCACGTGTCGGTGGCCGGCAACGGCGGGACCGGGATGATGGTCAGCCAGCTGATCCCCGGCCCGACACCGGACCGGTCGCGCACGATCCAGACCCACGTGATCGTCGCCGGCGCCGACGATGAGCAGCGCAAGCAGACGATGCTGCGGGCCGACTTCCTCGAGTACGTCGTGACCGAGGAGGACTACAAGACCGGCCTCGGCATCCAGGCCGGGCTGGCGTCCGGCGCCAACACCGAGTTCCTGTTCGGCCGCAACGAGCCCGGCAACCAGCGCTTCCACGAATGGGTCGACCGCCTCCTGACCGACGAGCCCGTCACGATCACGGCGCCCCCGTCGCGCGCCGGCGCCGCCGCCGACTGACCGCCGCCGTCATTTTCATCCGAGTGTTTGCGCGCACCCGAGGGTTTCGTGCGCCCCTTCCGGTACGGAAACACTCCGGTGCACTGAAACCCTCGGATGGATCAGGCTTCGAGGGCGGCGAGGGCTCGGGCGACGCGGGTGGGGCTGACCGGGGCCTTGGTGCCGAGGGGCTGGGCGAAGACGCTGACCCGCAGCTCCTCCAGCAGCCAGCCGACGTCGATCACGTCGCGTCGTGACCCGAGCCGGCCGGTGAGCGCCGCGTAGCGCTGCTCCAGCGGCACGACCTCGGCCCGCCGGCGGGCGTCGCGGGCGACGTCGAGCCGTTCCAGCCGGTGCTCGACGCCACGCACGTAGCGCAGCACGTCCGGCAGACGCCGGGCCCCGACCGCCACGACGAAGCCTGGTCGTAGCAGCCGCCCGAGGTGGGCTTCGGCGTCGTCGACGACGGGACGTGCCGCCTCGGCCGTCAGCTCGGCCAGCCGCAGCCGGACCCGGGTCTCGGCGGCCAGCACGTCGGCGGCGGTCTCCAGGGCCCGTCGGGCGACGGCGCCGGCCTCGGCTCGGACCCGCCGCTGCAGCTCGGCGAAGGCCGCCTCGTCCCACGGCTGCTCGCCGGCGTCGTCGAGCACGGCGTCGACGGCAGCCAGCACGGCATCGGCTGCCAGCTCGTCCACCGGGATCCCGGCCGTGCCGATCGCCGCCGCCCGCCCCCGGGGGAGGTCGCGACGAACGGTCGCCGCCGACGGCGCGGCGGTCAGGGCCAGCAGCCGGCGAACACCACCACGCATGACCCGCTGCTGCAGCTCCGGGCTGGTCATCACGCGCAGCGCGACGCTGGCCCCCTCGTCGACCAGGGCCGGGTAGCCGCGCGTTCCTCCGGCCCCGGCGACGACGGCCGGCAGCGCGCCGACGTCCCACGTCACGACGCCGGTGCGCTCGGCGATCGGCGACGCCGCAGCCACCGCCTCACGTGCCGCGCCGGCCATCCTCCGGCGGATGGCGTCGAGGTCGTCGTCGGCGTCGACGACCTGGCCGGTGGAGTCGGCGACGACGAAGTTCACCCTGAGGTGCGCCGGCACCTCGGACGGCCGGAACGCGCCAACCGGGACCGGCGGGTGGAGCGCCCCGGCCAGCGCATCGACGAGGCGCCCGGCCGGCGGCCCGAGGCGATCCCACGCCGCGTCCACGGTCTCGGCCATCGGGATCAGCGTCCGGCGGACCTCCTTCGGCAGTGTGCGCACCAGCGCGTCGACCAGCGCCCGCCGGTACCCCGGGACCTGCCAGTCGAACCCGTCCGTCGCGACCCGGTTGAGCAACGCCAGCGGAACGTGGGCGGTGACACCGTCGAGCGGCTCGCCCGGCGCGAACCGGTACGTCAACGGCACCACCAGATCGCCCTGTCGCCACGCGTCGGGATAGTCCGTCGGGCCCACCTGACCGCCACCGACCAGGTCGTTCGTGAGGTCGAGCAGCGTCGTGTCGTGCTGGTCCCGCCACCAGCGATCGAACCGGCGGCCGGTCGTCACGTCATCGGGAAGGTGGCGGTCGTAGAAACCCTCGACGATCTCGTCGTCGAGCAACCCACCGCGCCGCGCCTTGGCCTCCAGGGCGCCGACTGCGTCCCGGAACGTCCGGTTGCGGGCGAGGAACGCGTGCGGCGCGTCCCACTCCCCATCGACCAGCGTGTGGCGGATGAACATCGTCCGGGCCTCGGCGCCGTCGACGCGATCGAGCGGCACCACCCGGCCCGTCACGATCGGGAGCCCGTACAGGGTCACCGTCTCGGTCGTCAGGGCCGCCCCGCGATCAGCCTCCCACCACGGCTCGCCGTACGAGCGCTTGACCAAGTGGCCGGCCGCTCGCTCGACCCAGTCCGGCGTGATCGTGGCCACGCGACGGGCCCGCAGGCGGTCGGTCTCGACCAGCTCGGCGGCCATCACCCAGCGCGGCGGGCGGCGGGCCAGCACGGACCCGGCGGCGATGACGAACGACGAGCCGCGTGCCCCGCGGAACTGCCGTCCGTCCTGGTCGCGAGTGCCGACGTGCGAGAGCAGGCCGGCGAGCACAGCCCGGTGGACGTCGTCGGGCCGCGCCTCGTCGTTGGTGACCCGCAGGCCGACCTCGCCGGCCACGCGACGGAGCTGACTGAACAGGTCGTGCCACTCCCGGACGCGCTGGTAGTTGAGGTGCTCGGCCCGGCATCGCTTGCGGAACTGGTTGCCGGACAGTCGGCGCTGCTGCTCACGCACATACCGCCACAGCCCGACGATCGACAGCAGGTCGCTCCCAGCTACGTCGAACCGGCGGTGCAGCTCGTCGGCCTGCTCGCGCTGCTCGACGGGACGCTCGCGCGGGTCGCGGATCGACAGCGCGGCGGCGATCACCAGCACGTCGTGGACGCACCCGCGCTCGCCCGCTTCGAGCACCATGCGCCCGATGCGCGGGTCGACGGGCAGCCGCGCCAGCCGGCGGCCGACCCGGGTGAGGCGGCGGGCCTCGCCGTCGCTGGCGATCGCCTCCAGCTCCTCCAGCAGCAGGAAGCCGTCGCGGATCGCCGCCGTGTCGGGCGGCTCGATGAACGGGAACGTCGCCACGTCGCCGAGGTCGAGTGCCAGCATCTGGAGGATGACCGACGCCAGGCTCGTACGCAGCAGCTCCGGCTCGGTGAACTCGGGGCGACCGGCGAGATCGTCCTCGGCGTAGAGCCGGATGCACACGCCGGGCCCGAGCCGGCCGCACCGGCCGGCGCGCTGGTCGGCCGACGCCTGCGAGATCGGCTCGATCGGCAGGCGCTGCACCTTGAGCCGGCGGCTGTACCTGGAGATCCTGGCCACGCCGGTGTCGACCACGAACCGCACGCCGGGGACGGTGATCGAGGTCTCCGCCACGTTCGTGCTCAGGACGATGCGACGGCCGGCGTGCGGCTGGAAGATGCGGTGCTGCTCCGCCGTCGACAGACGGGCGTACAGCGGCAGCACCTCGGTGCCCGTCGTGAACCGGCGCCGCAGCGCATCGGCGGCGTCGTGGATCTCCCGTTCGCCGCTGAGGAACACGAGGACGTCACCGGGTCCGGCCGCCGCCAACTCGTCCACGGCGTCGCCGATCGCCTCCGCTTGGTCCCGCTGGTCGTCGATCGGGCGGTAGCGGACCTCGACCGGATACGTCCGACCGGTCACCTCGACGACGGGAGCCGGGGTGCCGTCGCGATCGGCGAAGGCGGCGGCGAAGCGCTCCGTGTCGATGGTCGCCGACGTCACGATGAGCTTGAGGTCCGGACGCTGCGGCAGCAGCCGGCGGAGGTAGCCGAGCAGGAAGTCGATGTTGAGGCTGCGCTCGTGGGCCTCGTCGATGATCAGCGTGTCGTAACGGCGTAGCTGGCGGTCCCGCGCCAGCTCGGCGAGCAGGATGCCGTCGGTCATCACCCGCACCCGCGTGCCGTCGCCCACCCGGTCGTCGAAGCGCACGGAGTAGCCGACGACGTCGCCGAGCGCGGTGCCGAGCTCGTCGGCGATGCGGGCGGCGATCGTGCGCGCCGCCACGCGGCGCGGTTGGGTGTGGCCGATCAGCCCGTCACGGCCGCGGCCGAGCTCCAGGCACAGCTTGGGGAGCTGGGTGCTCTTGCCCGATCCGGTCTCCCCCGCCACGACCACGACCTGGTGATCACGGATCGTCGCCAGCAGCTCGTCGTGGCGCGCCGTGATCGGCAGGTCTGCCGGGTACACGAACTGTCCGTCGAGATCGACCATTCGGCGTCGATTGTGACGGCCAATACCTCGTGTTTGCTCAGGCCGTCGCGCTCACTGCCGCCGGGACGTCGACGACGGTGACGGTGCCGGTGGACCCGTCGATGGTGATCGTCGCCCCGTCCGGGATTCGATCGGTGGCGTCGTGGACCGACGTGGCGCACGGGACGCCGAGCTCCCGACAGACGATCGCCGCGTGGCTGCCGACGGCGCCGACGTTGACGACGACGCCGGCCACGGTGAGGAACAGCGAGGCCCACGACGGGTCGGTGGTCGGGGCGACCAGGATGTCGTCGGGCTCGAGGTCAGGGGCCTCGATCGGGTCGAGCACCACCCGCGCCGTCCCGGTCACCTCCCCCGGAGCGCCGGGGCCGCCCTGCAGCACGTCGCCGGCAGACGCCTGGTCGACGTCGACGGCGCGCCGCGATGGCCACGTGTCGATCGGCGGCGCCGGGCGGTCGCCCCCGACGATGTACGGCGGCTGGAGCTCGTGCAGCATCCTGAAGTCGGCCTCGCGCTGGGCCAGCGTCGCCGAGAACGAGTGGGGATCCTCGAGGAACGCATCGAGCTCGTCGTCGAGCAGGTTGAACACCTCCTGCGGCTGATCGATCACGCCGCGCCCGGTCATCCGGGCCCCGAGCTCGAACATCGCCAACTTGGCCTCGTGGATCACCCTGATGCAGGCGTTCTTGCCCAGCTCGCGCATCGCCAGGAAGACGCCGGCGGACTTCACACCGGCGGCGAACGTGCCGCCCGCTTCGGCGTCATCGGCCAGCGCCTCGTTGATGTCGGCGACCACGCGCGCTCGCTCGGCGACGGCGCGGGCCCTGGCGGTGTGCGGCGACTTGTCGTCGTCCTGCTGGCGCAGGCGGTCGACCAGTCCGAGGGCCAGCGCCGGACGGGTCGTCCACGAGTGCGAGCGGGCGTCCCATTCGTTCGGCCCGCGGTGACCGCTGTCGGCCAGCACCGCCTGCCACGCCTCGTGGAACGCCGTGCCGTCGGCCGACGAGGCATCGATCCGCTCCAGCACGCCGTCGACGCCGGCCTCGAATGCTGCGGTCAGCTCGGCCGAGCCGCGCACCATCCGGCCGAGGTCCCACAGCGCGAACGACGAGTCCGCCGACTCCACGTTGCCGAGGCCGGCCATCACCTTGACGGCGTCCTCGGGTCGGCCGATCGCCGCGCACACCGCTTGGACGGCGCCGGGACCGAGCGAGGCGGCCAGGCACACGACGCAGTACGGGATCCAGACCTCCTCGAGGACGCCCGCCATGGCCCGCGCCCGCTCGACGAGGCCGGCATCGGTGAGGGCGCCGAGATCGGGGCGCTCGGCGACCACCCGGCGCGCCGTCTCGGCTGCCGCTTCCTGCAACGGGTACCCGTCCGTCGACATGACCCAGCCCATCGAGGCGGCGAGGTTCTCGCTGGCCGCCGGGCTGTCGTCGTCGGGGTGCGGGACGTGCGGCGGGACGCCGGGATGGTCGCCGAAGTAGGCCTCGTCGATGGCGGCAGCAGTGACACCCGGCATGCGCGCGCCCATCAGCCGGCTGAGCGACAGCGGGTTGTAGAAGTAACCGCCCCAGTTGCCGAACACGGCCAGCGGATCGAGGTCGTACTCCTCGAGCGCGACGACACCGAACTCCACGAAGCCCTTGGCGACGCCGGGTTGGCAGCCTTTGGCCCACACCAAGCTCCACCCGAGCGGGCTGATCGGGTCCGGCCCGACCTCGTCGGCGTTGGCTCGCGTGTAGTACGGGAACCGCTGACTGCCCCGCGTGTCCGTGATCCAGGTGTCCATCGAACCCCCTCTCACCGTCCCCCGACGGCGGTCGGCTCACGCTACGCGACGTCCCTCGCTGCGGCGCAACGGGCCGGCGCGCGTTGCAACCTAGATGACGCTCCGATTACCGTTGCGTGTCGCTCGATCCCAGGAGAGACCTTTTGATGAACCGACGACTCGCATTCCTCGGCGCCGGCTTGGCCACGCTGACGTTCGCCGCCGCCTGCACGCCGCAGGAGGTGGAGGTGTGGCAGCAGTGGCGGGCCCAGGACCCAGCCGCCGCCGACGCCTGGGCCAACGACTACCTCGCCCAGCAGAACAGCGGCGGCGGGAGCTCGGGTGGAGGGACCGTGTGGGACGACCTCGCCGAGTGCGAGTCCGGCGGCAACTGGGCCATCAACACGGGCAACGGCTACAGCGGCGGACTGCAGTTCCTCCATTCGACGTGGCGGGCCTACGGCGGCGAGGAGTTCGCGGCGCGCGCCTACCAGGCGTCCCGTGAGGAGCAGATCATCGTCGCCGAGCGGATCCTCGACGACGTCGGCTGGGGCGCCTGGCCGACGTGCTCGCGCAACCTCGGCCTGCGCTGACCCACCTCCCTCGGTTCTGGCCGTCGCAACCGACTCACAACAGTCGATAGCGACGGCCAGAACGGAAGGTGCTCGGAAGCGGCGAGACGCCTGGGCTCACAGGAGGTCGGGGCGGGTCGCCGCGAGCGCCGCGTAGTCGTGGGCGCTCGGCAGCTTCTGGCTCGACGCGCCGCCGTCGACGCACAGCGTCTGCCCGGTGACGAACCCGCTCTCGTCGCTGGCCAGGAACAGGGCGGCGTTGGCGACGTCGTCGACGTGGCCCATGCGGGCCAGCGGCGTCTGCAGGCGGACGGCCTCGATGACGAGCGGGATGGCGAAAATGCGCGCCGTCATCGGCGTCTCGATCAGGTGCGGCGCCACGCAGTTGACCCGTACGCCGACGTCGCCGTACTCGACGGCGGCGATGCGCGTGACGTACTCCAGGCCGGCCTTCGACCCGGCGTAGGCGGCCTGCCCGCGTGCCGGCGCGTGGGCGGTCAGGCTCGACACCGACACGATCGAGCCCCCGCCGTGGACGCCCATCGCGTTGGCAGCGTGGCGGATCACCTGCACCGCGCCGATGAACTGCACGTCGACCATCCGCCGCAGCGTCTCGCTGTCGAGGTCAGCGATGGGTGTGTTCTGCTCGTAGCCGGCGTAGTTGACCATCACGTCGAGGGCGTCGTGGCGTTCGATCGTGGCGTCGACCAACGCTGCCACCGACGCCTCGTCCGTGATGTCGCACTCGACGCCCGACCCGCCGAGCGCGGCGCCGACCTCGTCGGCCAGCGCGCCGCGCCGGCCGGCGATCACCATCGTGGCGCCCTCGTCGACGAAGCGTTGCGCGGTGGCGAGGCCGAAACCGGTGGCGCCACCGATGACAACCGCCACCTTGCCGTCGAGCCGCCCCACCGACCGGAACCTAGCGACCTCTACGTTGAGCGGTCGATTCGCCGTCGTTTCGATCGCGATCCTGCGTCAGAACCAGCGGCGGCCTACATTCGATCGCATGCCGGTCGAAGGTGAGTACGAGGCGAGCCCAGCGAAGTGGGTCCGCGACCAGGTCGAGACGTACGAGCGAACAGGGGGCCGGGAGGCCAACACGCTGATGGACACGGGCATGCCCGTGATCATCCTCACCACGCGTGGCAACAAGTCGGGCAAGGTGCGCAAGACGGCGCTGATGCGCGTCGAGCACGACGGCGAGTACGCGCTCGTGGCGTCGCTCGGCGGCGCCCCCAAGCACCCGGTCTGGTACCACAACCTCACGGCCAGCCCCGACGAGGCGATGGTGCAGGACGGTCCCGAGCCGTTCGACGTGACCGTGCGCGAGGTCGACGGTGACGAGCGAGCGGCGTGGTGGGAGCGAGCCGTCGAGGCCTACCCGCCGTATGCCGACTACCAGGAGAAGACGGAGCGGGTCATCCCGGTGCTCGTCGCCTCGCCCCGAACCACGTGACGTGACGGGGGCCACCCACCGCGTCGTCCAGTGGACGACGGGCAACGTCGGGAAGGCGGCGCTGCGCACCATCATCGAGCGTCCTGACCTCGAGCTGGTCGGCGTGTACGTCACGTCGCCCGACAAGGCCGGGCGTGACGCCGGCGAGCTGGCCGGAGTCGCTCCAGTCGGTGTCATGGCGACGAACGACCGGGCGGCGATGGCCGGCCTCGGCGCCGACGTCGTCGTGCACACGCCATTGCCGTCGCTCGTCCACGGCGACGACCCCGGGCGCGACCTCGACGACTTCGAGACCTTGCTGACCAGCGGTGCCGACGTCATCACGACGGTCGGTTACATGTACCCGGCGGCCCACGGCCCGCAGCTCGTGGCACGGCTGGAGTCGGCGTGCCGGGCCGGCGGCTCGTCGTTCCACGGCACCGGCGCCAACCCAGGGTGGTTCGGCGACGTGCTGCCGCTGGTGATGTCGGGGCTGTCGCTGCGCATCGAGCGGATCACGGTGCAGGAGATCAGCAACTTCCAGCACTACCCGTCGCCCGAGATCATGTTCGACATGATGGGCTTCGGCTCGACGCCGGACCAGTTCGCCGCTCGCGCCGACCGCCACCGCAGCTGGCTCGACGGGCTGTTCCGCGAGGCGGTCGCGATGGTCGCCGACGGGCTGGGGTGCCCGCTCGACGACGTCGCCTCCGACATGACGACGTGGCTCGCCGACCGGGACTTCACCACCGCCGCCGGTCCGGTCGCCAATGGCACCGTGGCCGGTCAGCGCTGGCAGTGGTCGGCGACCAGCGCCGGGCGAACCGTCGTCGAGCAGGAGACGGTGTGGCGGATGCACGTCGACGCCGCCCCGGACTGGCCGACCGGGGACTGGTCGATCCGGATCCGCGGCGAGCCGGAGATGCACGTCGCTCTCCCCCACCACTGGAACCGCGACGTCCTCGGTTCCACGGCCGCCCATGCCGTCAACGCCATCCCGTACGTGGCCGCCGCCCAACCTGGGATCGTGACGTTCCTCGACCTCCCGCTCGTCGCCGGGCGAGGAGCCGTCCGCGTCTGAGGCCCGGCGGGGTGGTGGCACCACGCCCGCGTGGGGACAGCACGGTTCACGGCGACGGCCGGCGTGCTTACGCTCGACCACATGACGGAGGCGGGCGCGCACGCTGCCTCCGGGTGGTCGGGCACGTGGTGGCTGAGCTCCCGGTGGCTGCGGCGTCGGTGGGCGGCGATGATCCCGGTGCTGGTCATCGTGGCCGTCGGGACCGCCGGTGCGGCGATCGCCGTCTCGACCGCCGACCGCACCAGTCGTGCGTACGGCGAGTTCGTGCAGCGGGCGGTCGTCGGAGACGTCGTGCTCAACCCGTCGGTCAGCACGCAGCTGGTCGACGACCTGATCCGCGCCCTCCCGGGAGTCGAGCGCGTCACCTCCGACACGGTCCTCGCGACGACCATGGACGACGGTCGGCCGCGCACGCGCGCCGCGATCGAGGCGCGGGCCGTCGACCTGTTCGTGCACGGCTCGACCGACGGCAAGTTCGTCGACATGGACCGGCCCGTCGTTCGCTCGGGTCGGATGCCGGCGGCCCGGGACGAGGCGGTGATCACGCCCGACGCCGCCCGATCGCTCGGCCGCTCGATCGGCGACTCGGTGCCGCTCGCCTTCTGGCAGCCGGGCCTCTCCGACGAGTCCGGTGGCTCGTTAGCGCTCGAGTTCGCCAACGAGGTGATCGAGCCGATCGGGGTCGAGCGGGTCGAGATCGTCGGCATCGTGACGCTGCCCGGCCAGGTGCTGCCAGACGAACTGCTGCCGCGCGCCGACATGATCGTGTCACCCGAGCTGGCTGCCGATTACGACTGCCTGCCGGCGACACCACCACGTGGCGGCACGTTCGAAGAGGCGTTGGCGATCCTGTTGCCGGCCGACTGCGCCCTCACCTACCGCTACTACTCGCTGTCGTTCACCGACGGCGCGGCCGGTGTCAAGCCGGCGCTCGACGAGTTCGTCCGCCGCACCGCGCCGCTCAACGAAGCGCTGTCTGACATCAGCGACCTCGAAGCGGTCGATGTCGATCCCCCCAGCCACTTCCTGATCGCCACGGAGCGAGGGCTGGAGGAGCGGCGCGTCGACCGGTCGGTGCAGCCGGTGGTGGCGGCGTTGCTCGTCCTGGCGACCGCCACCGTCGTGGTCACGATCGCTTTGGTCGGGCTGGCCGTCGCCCGCGAGCTGCGCCGGACGCAGACCGACCAGCAACAGTGGCGCGAGCTGGCGGTCGGGCGGACGGCGCGGGCGATGGTCGTCGGACTTCCTGGCGTGATCGCCGTCGTGCTCGGGCTGCTCGCCGGCATCATCGCCGCGGCGATCCTGGCCCCGGGGGCCGTGGGGCAAGCCGCCGTCGTCGAGTCCGGCGCCCGGCCGGCACTCCATGCGCCCCTGATCGCGACGGCGCTGGCACTCGGCGCGATGGCCATCGCCACCGTCGTCGTACTGGCCGTCCGCTCGACCGGTCGCCGGGCAACCGACATGAGCGGGGCGACCACGACGCGCCTCGGCCGGTCCGTACCGGCCGCTGTCGGGTCGCCGTCCGTCGCCGACGGGGTGCGGGCGGCGGTCGGTCCGCGCACCGCGCTGCCGGTGATCGCCGGCGGCGTCCTCGTCGGCGGCGCCCTGGTCGCGGCGATCGTGTTCGGGAGCAGCCTCGCCGCACTCGTCTCCACCCCCGCCTCGTACGGGTGGCCGTGGGACGTGGCGGCGATGACCGGCTTCGGCTACGGCGACCTGGACGTCGACGGCGCGCATGCAGTGCTCGACGAGGACCAGGACGTCGACGGATGGGTGACGTTCGGCTTCCTCAACGAGATCGCCCTCGACGATCAGCCGATGATGGCGATGCTCGCCGTCGACAGCACGTCCGACCTCGGGTTGCCGGTGCTGGAGGGTCAGCTCCCCGACGGCACGGACGAGATCGCCATCGGCTCGTCGACCGCCGAGGCGCTCGGATTGGAGGTCGGCGACTCGGCCGAGCTGGGCGGGTTCTTCCCACCGACACCGGTCACGGTCACCGGCATCGTCGTGTTCCCGTCGCTCGGCCCGTTCGCCGCCGACCGTGTCGGTGCCGGCACCGGGATGCTGCTCCCCGAGCGCCTCCTGCGGGACATGGCCGAGCGAGAGGGGTTCGGAGATCCGTCCGATCTGGCCACGTTCGTGGGCGTCGAGCTGCGACCCGACGCCGCGCCCGACGCCGTGGCCCGCCTCAGCGCCGAGCTGGCACCGTTGGACCTCTACGGCAACCCCGCGGTCACCTACGAGGTCCCGGTGCGGCCGCCCGAGCTGGTCGACCTCACGTCGACGCGCTCCGTCGCCGTCATCGTCGCCGGCGTCCTCGCCGTGATGGGAACGATCGGGCTGGCCGCAGCATCGTGGGGCTCCGTCAAGTCTCGCCGGCGCGACCTCGCCGTCCTACGCACGCTGGGCTTCACGGGCGGTCAGATCCGTCGGTCGGTGCGCGTGCAGTCGGTGGCGACCGTGGTGGTGGCGGTCGTGATCGGCGCGCCGCTCGGGCTGGTGGTCGGCCGGGTCCTGTGGCGCCAGTTCGCCGACCAGCTCGGCGTCGTCCCCGAACCGGCCGGACCGTGGCTCCCGCTGGCGCTCGTCGTCGCCGGGGCCCTGGTCGCCGCACTGCTCGCCGCCCAGCTGCCGGCCATCCTGGCGACGCGCGAACGCCCGGCCGACGGCCTGCGCACGGAGTAGACGCCGGTTCCGTGCCGCGATCGGTACGGATTCCCGTACCGGATCATCGTCAGAACCGGATGGGGGTCAGGAGAGGGTCCAGGTGATGTGGTGGCGGCCGCCGTGCACGCGGTGGCGGTCGTGGGTGTCCGGGCCGCAGGCGAACATGCCGAGGCCGCGGTGGGCCAGGTCAAGGTGGACGAACGTCTCGGCCCGATCCGGCACGAGGTGGGCGTGCGAGGTGCTGGTGAGGTCCTCGACGGAGTGGTGCAGGGCGGAGAAGGCGAACGGCCGGTCGCCGTCGATCAGCAAACGGCCGACCTGCACCCAGTCGGTGGCGAGGTGCAGCCCGTACTCCTGGGGCACGACGAACGGCAGGCGCTGCTGCGTCACGGTCGATCGCCACACGCCTCGCCGGACCGCAGCACGACGGTCGGGGTATGACGAGCCAGGCCCGAGCCCGGACCACCGCAGCTCCTCCCAGCCGGGCGGCAGCTCGAAGCGCACCCCGACACGGGGCAGGTCGCGCAACGACGGATCAACCCGGATGTCCTCGGCTAGCTCGACGGCACCGTCGACGACTCGCGCCGATTGGCGATGCTCGATCGGCGCCCCGCTCGCCGCGGCGTAGCGGGCGACGTAGGTCGTCGCGCCGTCGCGCCGGCGGACGTCGACCTCGGTCGGTGCCAGCCCGTCCAGCCCAAGGTCCCGCCAGGCGACGGCCGGCCCGGGCGCGGCGCGCCACGCGCCGGGCGGATCGTCGTTGTCGGTCGGTGCGCGCCACAGGCAGAGCACCGGCCACCCGACGGACAGGTCGCCGATCACGAGGCCGTCGTCGTCGATGCGGCACCGAGCCGAGCGTCGTCGGCGGGGCGCCGGCACCCGATCGTCACCGACGACGACCTGCGTGACCGCCTCCCAGCTGCGCTGGCGGCGCGGCCGGAACAGCATCGTGAGCGTGCGCGCTCCGAGTGCCGCCGACGGATCGTCGAGGTCGGCCGACGACCGGGCACCGATCGCCGGCACGTCCCACTGCCCGGAGCCGATCACGACCCCCGCCGCGGTCGCCTCCCACGTGGCGCCGACGTCGGACAGGTCGGTGAACCACCGCCGGTTGTGCACTCGCAGCCGGCCGTCCGGCCGACGCTCGACCGTGACGGGCTGGGCCAGGGACGCCAGCTCGGCCAGCAACGGGTGCGGCACGCGATCCGCCGAGACCAACCCGTCGCACACGAAGTGGCCGTCGTGGTCGACCTCTCCGAAGTCGCCGCCGTAGGCCAGCCAGGTCGTGCCGTCGGCGGCGCGGCGGCGCAGTGCATGATCGGCCCACTCCCAGACGAACCCGCCCTGCAGGCCGGGCTCGACGCCGAACACGGCCCAGTAGTCGTCGAGTCCCCCCGCCTGGCCCATGGCGTGGCCGTACTCGCAGAGGATCAGGGGTCGTCGCCGGTCGCGGTGCTCCCGAGACCAGCGGGCGATCCGCTCGACCGGCGCGTACATCGGGCAGACGAGATCGCTGACGGGATTGGGAGCGTCGAGGTCGAAGCTGATCGCACCCTCGGAGTGCAGCGGGCGGGACGGATCGACGCGCCGGATCCACGCAGCCATGGCGTCGTGGGCGGCACCGTGCCCGGACTCGTTGCCGAGCGACCAGGCGATGACGCAGGCGTGCGAGCGGTCGCGCAACACCATCCGCTGCACCCGCTCGAGCAGTGCCGGCGCGTACGCCGGGTCGTCCGCCAGGGAGCCCCACCGCCCGTGGGCCTCGACGTCGGCCTCGTCGATGACGTACAGGCCGAGCTCGTCGCAGAGGGCGTAGAACGACTCGTCGTCGGGGTAGTGGGCGGTGCGCACCGCGTTCACGTGGTGGCGCTTCATCAGCTCGAGGTCGCGCCGCGTGTCCTCGATCGTGACGGTGCGACCGGTGTCGGGGTGGTTCTCGTGGCGGTTGACGCCGTTGATCACGACGGGTCGACCGTTGATCAAGAGGGCTCGGTCGGCCACCTCGACGCGGCGGAACCCGACGACGGAGCTGCGCACGTCGAGCACCGCTCCGCCGGCGTCGCGCAGCACCGTCACCGCCCGGTAGCGGGTGGGCGCCTCGTGGTGCCACGGCTCGATGCCGGGAGCGTGCAGCGTCGTGCGCACCCGCCCGCCGCGCCACAGGTAGCCGAGCACGACCTCCTGGCCAGCATCGGCGGGCGCCCACCGCGGCACCTCCAGCCGGCCGGTGCGGGCGACGGTGCGGCGGCGGCCGGTGATCGACTCGACGGTGACCTCGACGCTGACCGCCTCCGCCTCGTCGGCGCGGCGGACCCGGACGTCAACTGCCAAGGTCCCCGTGGTGCCGTCCGGCTGCAGCCCGGGGACGGCCGCCACGTCGGCGAGGTGGGTCGGTGGGACCGAGACCAGCTCGACGCTGCGGTGCAGGCCCGGCAACCACCACTGGTCTTGGTCCTCGATCCACGTCGCCGCGCTCCAGCGGGGCACGACGATGCACACGTCGTTGCGCCCCCGGCGAAGGGGCGACGTGACGTCGTACGTCGAGGCGAGGCGGCTGTCCGTGCCCAGCCCGACGAAGGTGCCGTTCAGCCAGACGAAGCCCATCGAGTCGGCGGATCCCACGCGCAGGTGGGTGCGGCGTCGCCGCCACGAGACCGGCAGGGTGAACGTGCGGCGGTACACGGCGGTCGGGTTGTCGTCGGGGACGTCGGGCGGCTGCCCCGCGAACGGCATGCGCACGTTGAGGTAGATCGGGCCGTCACTGCGTTGCCCGGCGGGTTGGAGGACCCACGTCCCGGGCACGTCGATGCGGTCCCACCCGTCGGTTGGTCCGTCGACGTCCGCCGGTCCGACGTCGTCGAGGCGAGGGTGGATGCGCACGGCCCACCGCCCGTCGAGCGACCGCACCCACGGTGACGGACCACCCGCCCGTGCCGACGCCACGTCCGAGTACGGCGCCAGCCCGGCTGCCATCGCCACCCGTCCGACCCCCGTGACCCCGGGCGACGTCGCCCACCGAGACAGCGGAAACACGAACGTGTGCGTAGCAGACGGGCCCTCCGGCGACGAGCGCCGCCCGAGGCGCCGGAACTGTGAGTGCGAGCGGCAGATCTCCGCCGTTTGGGCTCACAGTTCGCGAGCTCGCCTAGCGGCGGGCCACCGCCAGCGGCTCGACCTCGATCTCCTCGTGACCCGGAGGTGGAGGGTGGGCGTCGCGTGGCGTCAGTCGGAGCTGGCGACGCAGCCACGGGCCGGCGCCGGCCAGGCCGCGGGGGAAGCGCACGGTGACGAGGAGCAACCCGATGCCCGACAGCACGAGCTGCTGCCCGGCGGCCGGCGGCGAGCCGAGGAACACCAGCAGCAGCCCTGACGGAGCGAGCACCCCGGCGATCAATGCGCCCGACACCGACGCCACCCCGCCGAGGTAGGCCAACGCCAGCAGCTGCAGGCCGCGCGACGCCTCCAGCCCCGACCACGAGAAGTCGACGTTCTTGTAGGCGAACACCAACCCGCCGAGACCGGCGACGAACGACGAGAGCGCGGCGGCCTGCAGCTTGACGCCGGCCACGTTGACCCCGCTGGCCGCAGCCGCCCGCTCGTTGGCCCGCACGGCCAGCATCCGCCGCCCGATCGGGCCCCGCCGGACGGCCAGCACGATGGCCATTGCAGCCACGAGGAGGGCCAGCACGAAGTACCCGAACAGGCGGTACGGGTACGGCCGTGATGCGGTGATGGCGAACTCCACGCCGAACAGCTCGGGCGGCTCGACGTGGGCCAGTCCGCCGCTGCCGACGAAGGCTGGGTTGCGGAACAGCAGCTGCTCGATCGCCACCGCCGCGGCGAGCGTGACGATGGCGATCTGGATGCCGCGGATGCGCAGGCCCGGCAGCATGATCAGCACGCCGAGCGCGGTCGTGGCGGCCAGCGCGATCAGCGGGGCCAGCGGGAACGGCAGGCCCCACTGGCTCGACGCCTTGGCCAGGACGAACGCGCTGAACCCGACGAGGGTCAGCTGGGCCAGCGAGACCTGCCCGAGGTAGCCGGTCAGCAGCACGAACGACAGGCAGATGATCGCCACCATCATCGAGGTGATCGCCGCCAGGCGCATCGACGCGTCGCCGAACGTCATCAGCGCCACCGCGACGAGCAGCAACCCGCCCACCACGTACGGCCGGCGCGGCGGCATGGGGGCCTCCGGGAACCGGCGGTCGAGCAGCGTGCCACGGTCGGGAACGCTGCGCCCGAACACCACCAGCACGATCACGATGGCGAGGAACGGCACCACCGTGTCGATGCCGCTGAGCAGGAAGTCGGGCACCTGGCGCCGCGACACGAGGTGCACGGCGAACCCCTCGAACATCCCGATGGCGATCCCGACGGCCATCGCCACCGCGAACGACCGCAGGCGGGCGGCCAGCGCGGCGGCCAGCGCCGGCACGACGAAGAGGCTGTAGTTGAACGGGTTGACGCCGCTGATCGGGCTCATGAGGATCCCCGCCACCGACGCCACGACGGCGGCCAGCAGCCAGTTGCCGAGCCCGAGCCGGGACGGCGACTGGCCCATCAGGATTGCGCCCTTGGCGTTCTCGGCGGCGGCCCGGGTGGCCAGCCCGAACCGGGTGAACCGGTACAGGGCGGCGATCGCCGAGCCGATCAGCACCACCACGCCCACGAGCCAGAACCGGTCCGTCGGCAGAACGCTGCCCTGCACCTCGATGAGGCGGTCGGGCAGGATCGGCTCGGCTCGCTCGGTCGTCGTGCCGACCTGCGTCACGGCCGCGCCCTGCAGGACGATCGTCAAGCCGACCGACGCCACGAGCCGGGTGATCGGCGGTGCGTCGCGGAAGTAGCGGAAGATCAGGAGGTACGACAGTGCGCCGATCAGCGCGCCCATGGCGACAGCGACGATGAACGCCGGCACCAGCGGCCACGGGTCACCGAGCGGCGATGCGCCCGGGCAACCCCACGATCGGCAGCACCAGCTCGCCGGTCGTCTGCAACCGGACGAACACGACGGCTGGGAACATCGCCATCGCCCCGGCCGCCAGGTTGACGACGCCCGAGCCGCGGTAGACGAGGATGACGCCGATGGCGATCGCCGCGTAGACGGCACCGGCGGCCAGGCCGAGCAGGGGGAACAGCAGCCACGCCGCCATCGTTCAGTTCGCTCCCGCCGGCTCCGTCACCACGAGCACGCGCTGATCGGGCGCGCCGGACGAGTTCGGCATCCGGGTCAGTGCACCGCGGACGCCTCGGCCACCGCCTCGTCGATGGCGGCCTCGCCGAGGTAGCTCGACTCGAGGAGGTCGCGGTTGCTGGCCAGTTCTGCGGCGGTGCCCTGCATCACGAGCTCACCGTGGTTCAGCACGTAGGCCCGGTCGGCGACCTCGAGCGCCATGTGCACGTGCTGCTCCACGATCAGGACGCCACACCCGGTCTCATCGGCGATCCGCCGCACGATCGGCAGCAGGCGCTCGACGATGATCGGCGCCAGTCCGAGGCTCATCTCGTCGACGAGCAGGCACTTCGGCTGCGACACCAGCGCCCTGGCCATCGCCAGCATCTGTTGCTCCCCGCCCGACAGCAGGCCGGCGGCCCGCTTCCCCAGCGGGGCCAGCGCCGGCAGCAGTGCCATCGCCCGTTCGTAGGCGACAGCGCGCGACTTGCGGTCGCCCGACAGCCCGAGGCGGATGTTCTCGTCCACCGTGAGGTCGAAGAACAGCGAGCGGTCCTCGGCGACGTGGGCCAGGCCGCGCCGGGCGACGCGGTACGGGGCCACGCCCTCGATCGACGAACCGAGCACGCTGATGCTCCCGGCGACGGGCTTGAGCAGCCCGGAGATCGTCAAGAGGGTGGTCGTCTTCCCGGCGCCGTTCGGTCCGAGCAACGCCACGACCTCTCCCGGCCCGACGTACAGGTCGAGGTCGCGGACGACGGCGATCTCGTCGTAGCCGGCGTGCAGCCCCTCGACTGCGATCATCGCCCCGTCAGGCATCCGGCGCTCCTTCCTTGACCGTCACACTCCGCTTGGCGGCCAACTGCTCGGCGGTCTCGCCGGGGAGCTCGGCGTCCGGGTTGACCGGCAGCGCGGCGTCGGCGTTGACCATCAGGTCGGCGTCGTGGTGCAGCGCGGCGGCCAGCTCGGTCCCCTCCCTGGCCTGCGCCTCGCCCGCCGTCTCGCCGAGGTAGGCGGCGATGACCGCAGGATCCTTGCGGATCTCGGCCGAGGTGCCCTCGGCGATGATCCGCCCGAAGTCGAGCACGTAGATGTAGTCGCACACGTTGAGCACGAGGCCCATGTCGTGGTCGATGAGGAAGATCGACGTGCCCCGGGTGAGGAACTCGCGCAGGTGGGCGCCGAGCTTCTGGCTCTCGGCCGTGTCCAGGCCGGCGGCCGGTTCGTCGAGCAGCAGCAGCTTGGGCGCCGCCGCCAGCGCCCGGGCCACGCCGATCAGCTTGCGTTGGCCGTGGGAGAGGTCGCTCGGCAATCGATTCGCCCACGGCTGCAGCTCGAGGGCGCCGAGCGCCCGGTCGACCTGCTCCTCCCCGTCCTTGCGGGATCGTCCCGGACGGAACAGGTCGAGCACGAACGAGTACCACCGCGGCTGCTCCGCCGCGACGAGGAGGTTGTCGCGAACGCTGAGATCCTCGAACAGCTCGAGCGACTGGAACGTGCGGGACAGCCCGAGGTGGGCCCGGCGATCAGCCGACAGCTCGTTGAGCTCGTGCCCGTCGAACTGGATCGTGCCGGTGGACACCGCCGTGAAGCCGGTGATGGCATCGATGAACGTCGTCTTGCCGGCCCCGTTCGGTCCGATCAGCCCGACGAGCTTGCCGGGCTGGACGTGCAGGTTCACGTTGTCGTTGGCCGCCAGCCCGCCGTACCGGACGGTCAGGTCGCGGGTCTCGAGGAGCGCCACGTCACACCGCCTCGGCGACGGGAACGGTGCGGTCCGCGGGCCCCGTGGACACCGGGTGCGTCGCCTCGCCACGCCGGCTGCGGATGATCTGCATGATGATCGAGCGGATGAACAGCGCCAGGAAGGCTCCCGAGCAGCGGCATCCAGAACTTGCTGTAGCTGTCGACGCGCAGCGGCCACACGAGGTAGCCGAGCACGGCGCCGAGCAGCGCCACCGGCCCCAGCCGCTTCCCGACGGCCGCCCACTCCGCCCCTCTGGCTCGCAGGAGCCAGCGCCCGAAGTACTGCATCATCCCCTGGAAGAACGGAGCGATGCCCTCGGGGTGGATGATCGCGGTCAGCACGAGGCTGGCCCCGCCGATCACGGCGCTGTAGTCGCCGATGTTCGTCCCGACGAAGAAGTAGTTGCTGACGACGGTGATCACGCCGGCCGGCACGAGCAATCCGGCGATGATCGCGCCGTTGATCGATGTGATGCCGCCGAGGTAGGCGAAGGCGACGAACACGATGCTCGCCTGGTAGACGAAGTTGGCCGACGACACGTCGTTCTGGCGGAACGCCAGCATCACGCCGCCGATGCCGGCCAACCCGGCGGCGATGGCGAAGGCCAGCAGCTTGGTCCGCGAGACGTTGATCCCGGCGGCCGCCGCGGCGCGCTCGTTGGCCCGCACGGCCAGGAACCGGCGACCGGTCCCGTTGCGCCGCAGGTTGGCCACGCCGACCGCGCAGAGGGCGAGGACGACGAAGACGAAGACGGTGAACGCCGGTCGGTTCTGCAGGCCCCTGCTGCCCGTCGAGGCCAGGCTGATCCCGAAGAACGACGCCGGCCGCACGTTGGCCGGGTGCGCCGGCGCTGAGGTCGGTCAGCGCCTGGTTCTCGAGGTACAGCGTCTGCAGCGAGATGGCGAACGCCAGCGTCACGACGGCCAGCTGGACACCTCGGATGCGCACCGCTGGGAGGCCGAGGACGATGCCGACCAGCACGGCGGCGATCACGCCGAGCACGGCGGCGACGGGCCACGGGAACCCGGGTCCGTCGACCGGGAAGGGGTTCGTCGTCGTGGTCGACCCGTTGGCCATCATCCGCGCCATGAAGAAGGCCGCCACACCCGCCAGGGACATCTGGGCCAGCGAGATCTGCCCGACGTAACCGGTCAGGACGACCATCGACAGCATGATGATCGCCGCCGTGAGCGACACCGTGAGGGCCAGCGAGAAGACGGTTCGGGTTCCGGCGTTCTCGAACAGGAACGCGGCCCCGATGACCACGATCCCCCAGACGACGACGTGCTGGGGCACGCGCACCGGCGTCGGCGACAGGGGCAGCCGCTTCTCCTCGACCGTCCCGCGCAGCGGCAAGCTCTTGCCGCGCAGGAACAGGACCGCGGCGATGACCAGCAGCGGCAGCGCGTCCTTGACGCCGTTGCGGAAGAACTCCGGGAACCATTCCTGGCCGGACCAGAACTGCAGCAGGCTCTGCACTGCGCCGAGCAGCAGACCGGCGATCGTGGCGACCATGATCGACTGCAACCCACCGATCAGGGCCGCGCCCAGGGCGGCGACGACGAGGGCGCTCAGTCCGATCGGCGTCAGCGACCCCTGCAGCGGGCCGACCATGATCGCCGCGAACACGGCGATCACGGAGGCGATCACCCAGTTCACGGCGGCCAGGAACTGCGGCGAGTAGCCGAGCAGCACGGCGCCCTTCTCGTTGCCGGCGGCGGCACGAGTGGCCAGGCCGAAGCGGGTGAAGCGGAACAGCGCCCACAGCGCGATCCCAACGGCCAGCGCGACGCCGGCGGCCCACAGCGTGTTGCTCGGCACGGCTCGATCGAGTCCGAGGAAGTTCTGCACCGGCTCGTCCGGGAGCACCGATTGGGGCTGGCGCCCCGTCCCGCCGAAGTTCAGCTGGGCAACACCCTGCAGGTACAGCAGGACACCGACGGAACCGATCACCTTGCCCAACGGGGCGGCGTTGCGCAGCGGGCGGAAGACGAGGAAGTGGCACATCAGCCCGATGAGGGCACCCATCAACATGGCCAGCACGAAGGCCAGCCAGAACCCGGTGCCGCCGCCGTCACCGAGGGTGACCGTGACGGGGACGTTCAGCCAGTCCGTCGGCAGGAAGTCGACCCACGGCAACTTGATCTGTCCGTTCCGGCGCGCTTCGTCGAACGTGAACACGCCGTACATCGCCATCGCGCCGTAGGCGAAGTTGATGACGCCTGAACCGCGATAGACGATCACCAGTCCAGAGCCGAGCATCGCGTAGATGGCTCCGAGCCCCAGACCGAGGATCAGGAAGAAGATGGCTTCCTTCATTCGAGCTTCCCCCGAGTCCGTGTGGTGTTGGTCAGCGCTCCGGCGCGGCCCCCCAGGACCGCCCCCCACAGGTTCTCACGAAAGTAACTGACCGGTCAATTTCCGGTGCAGCACGAGCGAAGCGAGTGCTGCGAAGCCGATCTGGGCGGCGGATCTTCTCACTCAAGGTGAGAAGGGACGCGCCCAGATCGAGCGGCGCAACGGGCGTGCCACCGAGCGAGGCGTGATCTGGGCGCGGCCCTTCTCATCGTGAGAAGCTCCGCGCCCAGATCTTGGACCGGGACTCGCAAGCTCGCCCCGACCGCGCCAGATCGTCTTCGCTCGCTCGCTTCGCTTCGCTCGCGCTACGGCCCAGGTTTCAGTTCGGTGCCGGCGACGAGTTCGGCGCCGGAGAACTCAGCGCGGACGGGGACGAGGTTGGTGCCGTCCCACTGCGAGATGGTGTTGATCGAGTTGCACACGGCCACGTAGGGCTCGGGCGCCGTGGCGCACGACAGCGGCGTGGAGCCGAACATGTGGTCACCCTCGGTGGCATCGACGTAGGCGGCGAACGTGTCCGGCGTGAGCTCCTCGCCGGACTCGACCACCCGCACCGACATCTCCCAGAGGGCGAGCATGCTGTTGAAGCCCTGGGCTCCAAAGCCCTTGTACAGATCGGCTTCCGGCATGCCGTACTCGAGCGGCTTGGTCTGGAACACCTCGGCCTCGAACTTCTGGCGGGGATCCTCGATCGACTCGAGGTCGTTGGTGTTCGAGCCGCCAGCCGTGGCGAAGTACACGCCCTCGGCCAGCGCACCGGCGGCCTCCATCGCCTCGAAGTCGATGCACGCCCCTGACAGCACGAGCGGGATGCTCTCCGGCGTCCAGCCCAGGCGGCCGAGCCCGTCGACCAGGTTCCAGCAGTCGGCGCCCTGCGCCGAGAAGATGATCACGCTCGGATCGAACCCGAGGATCTCCGTGACCTGCGGGGTCACGTCCGGCGTCGCCGGCTTGATCGGGACGCCGATGTGTTCGAGCTCGGGGATCGACCCGGCCCGCTCGCTCTCGCCGGGCACGGCGCCCTTGATCACGTCGAGGGGCTTGCGCTCGAGGTCGTAGTAGCAGACCACCCCGGGGGGCGTGTCGGCCCACGGGACGGCGATCCGCGTCCCCTCGAGGTCTGAGGTGGCGAACTCGACGAGCGCGGTGTGCTGGCCGAGGCAGCCGCCGCCACCGGCGATGGCGTAGGCCGACTGCGACGTGAAGTCGCCGATCGTGACCGGCGACGTGATGAACGCCGGGATGCCGGCGGCCTCGAAGATCGGCAGGTGGTTGCCGAAGAAGTTGATCGAGGTGACGATGATCTCCGGGTTCTTCGAGACGAGCTCGTTGGCGCAGCGTTGCGAGTCGTCCGGAGCGATGGCCGTCTTGCAGACCTCCAGCTGGATCGGCCGGCCCGGGATGCCGTTCTGGATGTCGGCGCCCCATCCGCCGAGCTCGGCGTTGATGAAGTCGACGGCGGCCTGCGTTCCGAGCGTGGCCTCGGGGAAGCTGCCGTTCGGATCACCCTCTGGGTTCTGGAAGCCGATGACGACCGGATCACCCTCGGCCTGCAGCGGGCTGTCGAGCGCGCACTGGAGGTCGGAGACGAACCGGCCGGCACCGTTGCCGCCCGTCTCGTCGAGCGACGTGTCGATCTCCGGGCACCCGGCCGAGCCGGACTCGGCGCCACCGTCCGTGGTGTCAGCGCCACCCTCGGTGGTGTCGCCGCCGCCCTCGGTCGTGTCAGCGCCACCCTCGGTGGTGTCGCCGCCGCCCTCGGTCGTGTCGCCGCCGCCCTCGGTCGTGTCGCCGCCACCCTCGGTGGTCTCGGCGCCGGCGGCGGTCGTGGCCGAGTCGCCGGCCGTCGTGGCGGTGGTGCCGCCCGATGTCGTCGCCGACTCGCCACCGCCGTCGTCATCGCTGCCGCACGCCGCGACGACGGCGAGGGCGGCGACGGCGGCGCACAGCGCGACGGAACGCTTCTTCCTTCGATGCATGGTCAACCTCTCTGGGTCTGGGTGACGAATCACGGTCCGGGTCTCAGCTCGGTGCCGATGATCAACTCGGCCCCCGAGAAGTTCTCGCGCACCGGGACCAGGTTCGTGCCATCCCACTGGGCGATCGTCGAGACGGTGTTGCACACCGAGACGTAGGGCGGAGGCGCTGCGGCGCAGGCCAGCGGCGTACCCCCGAAGAGGTGGTCGTTCTCCGTCGCCGCGACGTAGGCGGCGAAGTTCTCCGGGGTCATCTCCTCGCCGGACGCGACGAGGCGAGTCGACATCGCCCAGAGGCTGATCATGCTGCTGAAGGTCCCGGCGCCGAAGCCCTTGGTCAGCTCGGACTCGGGCAGGCCGTACTCGATCGGCTTGGTCTGGAAGATCTCGGCCTCCGCCCGCTGGCGCGGATCCTCGATCGCCTCGAGGTCGTTGTTCAGCGCGCCGCCCGTCGTGACGAAGTACACGCCGTTGGCCAGGTCGCCGGCGGCACGCATCGCGTCGAAGTCGATGCACGAACCGGAGAGCACCAGGGGGATGGTCTCGGGCGTCCAGCCCAGCCGCCCGAGTCCGTCGACCAGGTTCCAGCAGTCGGCGCCCTGGGCCGAGAAGATGATGGCGTCGGGGTCGAACCCGAGCACCTCCGTCACCTGCGGCGTGACGTCGGGCGTCGCCGGCTTGATCGGCACGCCGACGTACTCGAGGTCGGGGATGGTCCCGGCCCGCTCGGACTCGCCGGGGAACGTGCCCTTGAGCACGTCGAGCGGCTTGGCCTCGAGGTCGTAGTAGCAGACGACGCCGGGGGGCGTGTCGGCCCAAGGGACGGCGACCCGCGTCGCCTCGAGGTCGGTCGTAGCGAACTCGACAAGGGCGGTGTGGGCCCCGAGGCAGCCCCCGCCGGCGGCGATGGCGTACGACGACGGCGACGTGTAGTCGGCGATGGTCACGGGCACGGTGACGATCGACGGGATGCCCGCTGCTTCGAAGATCGGAAGGTGGTTGCCGAAGAAGTTGATCGTCGAGATGATCATGAACGGGTCCTTGGAGACCAGCTCGTTGGCGCAGCGCTGGGAGTCGTCGGGGGCGATCGCCGTCTTGCACACCTCGAGCTGGATCGGCCGCCCCGGCACCCCGTTCGGGATGTCGGATCCCCATCCGCCGAGCTCGTTGTTGATGTACTCGACCGCGGCTTGGGCGGCGAGCGTGGCCTCAGGGAAGCTGCCGTTGGGGTCACCCTCGGGGTTCTGGAAGCCGATCACGACCGGCTCTCCCTCGGCCTGCAGGGGCTGCTCGGCGGCACATTGCATGTCGGAGATCGTCTGACCGGCACCGTCGCCGCCGTTCTCGTCGAACGACGTGTCGACCTCCGGGCAGCCGGCCGAGCCGGTCTCGCCGCCACCTTCGGTGGTCTCGCCACCGCCTTCGGTGGTCTCGCCACCACCCTCGGTGGTCTCGCCACCACCCTCGGTGGTCTCGCCGCCGCCCTCGGTGGTCGCTCCACCACCTTCGGTGGTCTCGCCGCCCTCGGTGGTCTCACCACCGCCCTCGGTCGTGGTGGCGTCGCCGGTCGTCGTGGCGCTGGCACCGCCCGATGTCGTCGCCGACCCACCACCGTCGTCGTCGCTGCCGCATGCGGCGACGATGATGGCCAGGCTGGCGAGTATCGCGACGGAGTGTCGGGTGCGTCGATGCATGGTCGGTTCCTCGTGGTCGGTCCGGTCGTGGCGCGAACGCCACGACCGGACAGGTGTGTGATCGCGGTCGGTCAGGGTCCGGGGCGAAGTTCGGTCCCGGCGATGAGGTCGAGCCCGCTGAACCGGGTGCGCACCGGGACCAGCGCCTCGCCGTCCCATTGCGTCGCCGTGACCAGCGAGTTGCAGACCGCCACGTACGGCGCCGGCGCCGTGGCGCAGGACAGCGGCGTGGATCCGAAGGCGTGCTGGTTGTCGGTCGCCGCGATGGCGGCTTCGAAGGCCTCCGGCGTGAGCTCATCACCAGCCGCTGCGAGCTGGCTGCCGATCTCCCAGACGGACATCATCACCGACCAACCCTGGGTGGCGAAGCCCTTCGTC
The DNA here is from genome assembly GCA_963739975.1 of uncultured Acidimicrobiia bacterium. Taxonomy (GTDB): domain Bacteria; phylum Actinomycetota; class Acidimicrobiia; order Acidimicrobiales; family Ilumatobacteraceae; genus JALZMG01. The sequence continues at coordinate 100,817 of CAVUCK010000005.1, read as the reverse complement.
AGCTCGGACTGCGGCAGGCCGTACTCGAGCGGCTTGGACTGGTAGATCTCCGTCTCGAACTTGTCTCGCGGGTTCTCGATGTTGGCGGGGTCCTGGGTGATCGTGCCGCCCGAACCGATGAAGTAGATGCCCTCGGCCAGCGCACCGGCGGCCTCCATCGCATCGAAGTCGAGACAGGCGCCCGACAGGACCAGCGGGATCGAATCCGGCGTCCAGCCGAGCCGGCCGAGCCCGTCGACGAAGTTCCAGCAGTCGGCGCCCTGGGCCGAGAAGATGATGGCGTCGGGCTCGAACCCGAGGATCTCGGTCACCTGCGGCGTGATGTCCGGCGTGGCCGGCTTGATCGGCACGCCGATGTGCTGCAGGTCGGGCATCGATCCCGCCCGCTCGCCCTCGCCGGGCACGGTGCCGTTGAGCACGTCGAGCGGCTTCTTCTCGAGGTCGTAGTAGCAGACGACCCCGGGCGGAGTGTCGGCCCAGGGGACGCCGACCTTTTGGACGTCCTCGAACTCGGTGGTGGCGAACTCGACGAGGCCCGTGTGGACCCCGAGGCACCCGCCGCCGCCGCCGATCGAGTACACGCCCTCGGCGGTGAAGTCGCCGACGGTGATCGGGGTCCCGACGATCGCCGGGACGCCGGCGGCCTGGTAGATCGGGATCTGGTTGCCGAAGAAGTTCAGGCTGGAGACGATCAGGAACGGGTTCTTCGCCAACAGCTCGTTGGCGCAGCGCTGCGAGTCGTCCGGCGCGATGGCCATCTTGCAGACCTCGAGCTGGATCGGCCGGCCGGGGACGCCGTTTTGGATGTCGGCGCCGAAGCCGCCGAGCTCGGTGTTGATGTACTCCACCGCGGCCTGGGCGGCGAGGCTGTACTCCGGGAAGCTGCCGGCAGGATCGCCCTCGGGGTTCTGGAACCCGATGACCACGGGCTCACCCTCGGCGGCCAGCGGCGCGTCCAACGCGCACTGCAGGTCCGAGATGAACCGCCCGGCGCCGAGCCCCTCTTCCTCGTCGATGGAATCGTCGATCTCCGGGCAGCCGGCCGAACCGGCCGGCGCTTCCGAGCCACCGGTCGTGGTCTCGCCACCCTCGGTCGGCTCGGTGCTCTCCTCGGTCGGCTCGGTGGTCTCCGCCCCGCCCTCGGTGGTGTCCGCCCCGCCCTCGGTGGTGTCCGCCCCGCCCTCGGTGGTGTCCGCCCCGCCCTCGGTGGTGTCCGCGCCGCCGGCCGTGGTGTCCGCGCCCGCCGCGGTGGTGACTGCGCCGCCGGTGGTCTCCGCCGACGACGGCTCGTCGTCATCGCTGCCGCACGCGGCGGCGATGAGCGCCAGGCTCACCCCAACCGCGATGACCCGTCCGCGACGCACCCGAGTGCGAATCCTCATGTGCCCGTTCCCCCTTCGTGGTGAGATCCCCCGACCTCTCGACGCAGCATGCCAGGAAAGTGACTAACCGGTCAATTAATACCTGGCGAGGTGAGCGGTGAGGGGCCAGAGTCCCCTCACCGCTCACCGCACGCCGTGCCTCACTCGCTGCGCTCCCGGTAGTCGCCGAACTGGCGGTCGCGATCGCTGAGGGCGGCGCTGACGCCCTTTTCGGCGAAGGATTTGAGGTACTCGGCGGACGCCGGTTGGTGGAAGCCCATGGCCTGGATGTCGGCGCCGGCGCGCATGCCGGTGCGGATGCCCATGGCGTCCATCGCCCGGTGTGCCGAACGCTTGTTCAGCGCCAGCAGGTCGAGCGGGATGCGGGCCACCCGCTCGGCCATCGCCAGGACCGCGCCCTCCAGCTCGTCGGCGGGGTGGGCTCGGTTGGCGAACCCCCACTCGGCGGCCTCGAGGCCCGACATGGAGTCGCCCGTGAGCAGCGCCTCCATCCCCCGCCGCAGCCCCATCATCCACGTCTGCCACTGCAGGTCGGGCGGCGACATCAACCGCACCGGCGGGTAGCCGATCTTGGCGTCCTCGGCGACGTACACGAGGTCGCAGGCCGTGGCCAGCTCGGTGCCGCCCGCCAGGCAGTAGCCGTGCACCTGGCCGATGATCGGCGTGGCCATGTCCCACATCTCGAACCAGTTGTTGACGACGTGGCGCGACCACCACCCGTCGACCTTGGCGATGGCCCGCTCGACGTCGCGGTTCGGGCCGCTCAGGTCGTAGCCGGCACAGAACGCCGGGCCGGCGCCGCGGATCACGATCACCGAGATCTTGCGGTCGCGGTCGGCGGCGCGCAGCGCGTCGAACAGCGCGCCGCGCAGGTCGTCGTTGAGGGCGTTGCGCTTGTCCGGCCGGTTGAGCGTCAGCCGCCGCACCTTGTCCGCCGGATCGTCGACCAGCAGCACCGGTTCGCTCATGGCGTCGCCACTCGCTCGCTCACACTCACCCGGTCCCAATAGGGCGCCCGCAGCTTGCGCTTGTTGATCTTGCCCATCGTGTTGCGACCGAGGTCGTCGACGAGCTCGATCGAGCGCGGGCACTTGTAGTGCGACAGGCGGTCGCGGCACCACGCAACGAGTGCCGCCGGATCGGGCGGGTCGGCGGGGTCGGCCGGGATGACCAGGCCGCGCAGCTCCTCGCCCATCTCGGCGTGCGGCACGCCGATGCACGCCACGTCGGCGACCGCGGGGTGCTGCAGCAGCACCTGCTCGGCCTCCGCCGGGTAGATGTTCGACCCACCCGAGACGACCATGTCCGAGAACCGGTCGGTGATGAAGACGTACCCGTCGTCATCGAGGTAGCCGATCTCACCGAGCGTGAAGACCCCCGGCGCGATGTGGGCGGCCGCCGTCTTGGCGGCGTCGTTGGGGTAGACGACGCCGCGGCCGGTGGTGTCACGGAAGAACAGCCGGCCCTCGGTGCCCGCTGGGACGGGCTGGTCGTCGTCGTCGAGGATCATCGCCTCGAACGGTGGGATCGACCGCCCGACGGAGCCGGGGTGGGCCAGCCACTCCTCGCTCGTGATGCTGCAGGTGGTGCCGACCTCGCTAGCGCCGTAGGCGTCCATGAAGATCGGGCCCCACCACTCGATCATCGCCCGCTTCACGTCAACCGGACACGACGCCCCGGTGTGGGCGACGAACTGCATCGACGACACGTCGTAGCGGGCCTTGACCTCATCCGGCAGGGCGAGCAGCCGGACGAAGTGCGTCGGCACCATGACCGCGCTCTCGGTGCGGTGGCGGTCGATGGTGGCCAGCGTCCGCTCGGCGTCGAACTTGCCGAGGATCACCGATGGCACGCCGGCGACGAGCAGTCGCATCCCCGACAGCGGGCCCGTGTGGTACATCGGCCCGACGACGAGATGGGTGCCGAACCGGGCGAAGGCGTTGCCCCGCAGCGCCTCCAGGTGCTCGGCCATCGTGCCGCCGCCGGCGAACATGGTCGGCGGCAGCTCGGTGCCCTTCGGCAGGCCCGTCGTGCCGGACGTGTAGAGCAGGTTCGGTCGCGGCCTGGTGTCGAGTGGCGGGTGTCCGTCGTCGGCCGTGGCCAGCCAGTCGGACCAGGGCGTCACGCCGTCGACCGGCTCGTCGAGCCCCCAGCCGATCACGTGCCCGACGCCGGCTGCGCTCGCCGCGCCGACGCCGCGCTCGACCGTGTCCGGCCCGACGAACAGCACGCCCGTGTCCGAGTCGCCGAGGATGTAGGCGGTCTCGTCGGCCGTCAGGTGGAAGTTCACGGGCACGGTCGACGCGCCGGCGAGCAGCCCGCCGAGGTGGGCCAGGGCCGTTTCCGAGGCGTTCTCGGCGAAGACGGCGACGCGCCGCGCCGGTCCGAGGTCCATCGCCCGCAGACCGTTGGCGACGCGATCGAGCACGTCACCGACCTCGGCCCAGCCCATCGAACCCGACGGATCGGTCAGGGCCACCTCGGCGGGGCGCTCGGCGGCCAATCGAGCAGCGAACTCCGGCATCGGGTCGAACCTACGGGGTCTCGTTCTGGCAGTCGCAACCGGCCGTTGTGAGTCGGCTGCGACGGCCAGGAGCGGGGTTGGCTAGAACGAACCCCATGACCGTCACCCCTGCGCCGATCGGGACCGACGACTACGTCGCCATCCAGCGCCTCATCCACCGCTACGCCGACGCCGTCGTCCACCGCGACGGTGTGCAATGGGCGAGCACGTGGGACGAGGACGCCACGTGGGACCTCGGCCGCAACCGGCTGGTCGAGGGCCGCGACGCCATCGTCGAGCTGTGGTACGCGGCAATGGGCGGCATGGCCGCCGTGGTGCAGATGGTGCACAACGGCGAGGTGTGGGCCGACGAGGGGGGTGACCCCGACCGGGCCACCGGGCGTTGGTACATCGACGAGCGGTTCCGCCGCAGCGACGGCACGAACAGCATCCTCCTCGCCCACTACGACGACGGGTACGTGCGCACGGCCGACGGGTGGCGCTTCTCGCGGCGCTTCCTCCAGCCGCACTACATGGGCCCGCCCGAGCTGACCGCCGACTTCACCAACCTGCGCAGCACCCTCCACGAGCGCGGTGTCGCCACCGACGTCTGAGGTTTAGGTCCGGATTTTGGTTACCGAGGTGACCACGATCCGGACGTAAACGATGTCGTCGGGCATCATCGGCGGGTGATCGACTACTCGGTGACCGACCCGGACGTGCTGGCCGATCCGGCGCCGGCGTACGCCCGGCTGCGCGCCGAGTGCCCGGTCCACCGGGCCGAGGTGGACGGCCGGGCGCTGTACTCGATCAGCCGCGCCGCCGACGTCCACCGCATCCTCGTCGACCCGGCGCATTGGTCGAACACCAAGGGCCCCGGCATCTCCTACAGCTCCAGCGGCGCCGGCGACATGCAGCACGACGACCCGCCTGAGCACACGCGGCGGCGCAAGTTCGCCCGCGACTGGTTCGGCCCAACGGCCGTCGCCCAGCTCGAGCCGGCGATCCGCGACGTCACGTCCGAGCTGATCGAGGCGGTCCGCCCGGTCGGGCGGGCCGAGCTGTACGGCGACGTCGCCCTGCCGCTGCCCGTGACCAGCTTCTGCGCCATCCTCGGCATCGACCTCGACGACCGGGACCGCTTCCTCGAGTGGGCCGACGAGATGGTCGTGTCGATGGCCTACCCGGAGAAGGGTCGCCGGGCCCGCCACGAGCTGAGCGCGTTCACCACCACTGAGATCGAACGTCGACGCCGGGCCGCCGACGCCGGCATCGACAAACCGCCCGGCCTGCTGACCCACCTGGCCGTCGACGAGTACACCGCCGACGGTCAGCGGATGCCGCTCGGCGAGCTGGTGAACATGGTCAACCAACTGTTGATCGCCGGCCACGAGACGACCACGTCGCTGATCACCAACTGCGTGTGGCGACTGCTCGAGGACGTGCCGGGGCGCTGGGACCGGGTCGTCGCCGACCCAACGCTGATCCCCAACGCCGTCGAGGAGAGCCTGCGCTTCGATCCACCCGTGCTCGGGTTGTGTCGCACGCCCAACGAGCCCGAGTCGGTCGCCGAGGTGGACATCGCTGCCGGCGCCAAGGTCATGGTGCTGTACGCATCGGCCAACCGCGACGAGCAGCGCTTCCCGGACCGGCCCGACGAGTTCGTCGTCGACCGCCCGCTGCTCCAGACTCGCAAGCACTACTCGTTCAGCTGGGGCATCCACCACTGCCTCGGCGCCCACCTCGCCCGGTTGACGGCGCGCGTCGCCATCGAGGAGCTGGCGGCCCGCCTTCCGAGCCTGCGCCTCGACGGTGAGCCGACCCGGGTCCCGTCACCATTCCTGTGGGGCCGCAAGTCGTTGCCCGTCCGCTGGGTGAGCGAGCCGCGAAGCGCGAGCGAACGATCGGCCTGGGAGGGGGTCCGTGGCTGACATCGACATCGATCTGTTCGACCCGGACATCTCGGACTGCCCGTACGACGCGTACGCCACGCTGCGCGCCGAGGCGCCGGCGTGGCAGGAGCCGCGAACGGGCATGTGGGTGATCACCCGGTACGACGACATCAAGGCGATCGTCACCGACCCCGAGCGGTTCCCCAGCGCCCGGGACCGCAGGAAGGTCGACCCCCGCGCAACGCGGATCAAGGCCATCTACGAGGACAAGGGGTGGGTGCCGTCGGCCACGCTGGCCGGGCGTGACGACCCCAACCACCGCCAAATGCGGCGGTTGTTCGACCACGCCTTCCGGCCGGCCCGCATCGCCGAGCTCGACGGCTACATCACCGACCTCGCCCACCGCCTCATCGACGAGTTCATCGGCACCGGAAGGTGCGAGTGGGTCGGCCAGTTCGCCGTGCCGCTGCCGCTGATCGTGATCGGCAAGCAGATGGGCGCCCGGGAGGAGGACATCTGGCAGATCAAGGCGTGGACCGATGCCTGGGTGCAGCGCCTCGGGATGATGCAGACCGAGGAGGAGATGGTCTGGTCGACGGAGCAGGAGATCGAGGCCCAGCACTACTTCCAGCCGGTCTTCGAGCGGCTCCGTCGTGAGCCCGACGACACGCTGCTGTCAGACCTCGTCAACACGGAGATCCCCGAGTGGGGCCGCCCGCTGAACGACAACGAGCTGCACGCCGAGATGATGGCCGACACGTTCGTCGGCGGGTCCGAGACGACGACCAACGCCCTGTCCGAGGGCGCCCGACTGCTCGCCGCCCACCCCGAGGCGTGGGCCCAGGTGACGAGCGATCCCGACCGCTACGTGCCGCTGCTGGCCGAGGAGGTGCTGCGCCTGGAGAGCCCGGTGCAGGGGCTGTTCCGCTCGACGGCGGTCGACGTCGAGCTCGGTGGCGTCACGATCCCGGCCGGTTCGATCCTCAACATCCGGTGGGGATCGGCCAACCGCGACGAGTCACGGTTCGAGTGCCCGGCCGACTTCGACCTGGATCGCGGCAACGTCCGCCAGCACCTGGCGTTCGGGTTCGGCACCCACCACTGCCTCGGTGCCCCGCTGGCCCGCCGCGAGCTGAACATCGGGTTCCGGGCGCTCGTCGACCGGGTCGCCGACCTCTCGTTCGTCGAGGGCGCCAACGACTTCCGCCACCACCCCAACTTCGTCCTCCGCGCCCTCAAGCACCTCCACCTCGAGGTCACCCCCCGCTGACCCCCCATTTCGGATTCTGAGCAAGGATTGCCGACAGATCTGTCGGCAATCGCGCCACGGAATCGCGTCAGGCCCGGCCGAGGGACCGGGCGACGGCGCCGCTGTCGTGGTAGTCGACCTCGCGGACAACGACGCCGTCGCGGACGCGCAGCCACGTCATGCCCTCGCTCTCCCACTGCTTGCCGACCGCGTCCTGGCCGAGACGCCCGGCGGAGGCGTCGGTCACGGTGGCGCTCATCACCCAGCTCAGCGCCACGCCGTCGTCGCTGGTCCAGAACTGGTCCGGGATCAGCTGCAGGTCGGGCCACACGACGATGCCCGTGGCGAAGAAGTCGCGGATCGCCGGCCACCCCGTGTGCTCGCCGCCGACGATGTCGTACAGCACCGCATCGGGAGCCAGATACGGCTCGGGACGGTCGGCGTCACCGCTGCTCCACGCCGCGAACAGATCGGTGGCCAGCTGGATCCGGGAGTCGTCGCTCATGGCGGCGATCGTCGCAGATCGTCAGCGGTTGACCCAGGACATGTCGGGATAGCGATCGCCGGCCGCGGCCCCGACCGGTGACACCGCATCGATCCGGGCGAGGTCATCGGGCGTCAGCTCGATCGCCGCGGCGCCGGCGTTCTCGGCCACCCGCGCCGCCCGCTTCGTGCCCGGGATCGGCACCACATCGTCACCCTGGGCGAGCAGCCACGCCAACGCCAGCTGGGCCGGCGTCACGCCCTTGTCGTCGGCGATCCGCCCGATCTCCGCCACCAGGTCCAGGTTGCGCTGGAAGTTCTCGCCCTCGAACCGCGGGCTGCCGCGCCGGAAGTCGAACTCGGCGAGATCCTCGGGCGTCTTGATCTGACCGGTGAGGAACCCCCGCCCGAGTGGGCTGTACGGCACGATGGCGATGCCCAGCTCCCGGCACAGCGGCACGATCTCGCCCTCGACGTCCCGGCTCCACAGCGACCATTCGTTCTGCAGCGCGGCGATCTGATGCACGGACGCGGCCCGCCGCAACGACTCGGCCGACGGCTCGGAGATCCCGAGGTGACGGACCTTGCCCGCCGTCACCAGCTCGGCCATCGCCCCCCACGTCTCCTCGATCGGTGTCGTGGTGTCCACGCGATGCTGGTAGTAGAGGTCGATCACGTCGACGCCGAGCCGGCCGAGCGACGCGTCGCACGCCTGGCGGACGTACTCGGGCCGACCGCTGACCGACCGGCTGCCATCGGCAGCGACCTGGATGCCGAACTTGGTGGCGATGACCACGTCGTCGCGCCGGGACCGCAGCGCGTTGCCCACGATCCGCTCGTTGTCGGTCAGCCCGTAGACGTCGGCGGTGTCGAAGAACGTGATCCCCAGCTCAAGCGCGGTGTCGACCGCCTCCATCGCCGCCGGTTCGTCGCCGGCGCCGTAGACGGCCGACATCGACATGCACCCGAGGCCGATCGAGGAGACGACGAGCCCGTCGCCGAGGTTGCGTTCCTTCATCCGGCCGAACCTACGCCGTGCACGACGTCGACCAACCGGCGCAGGAACACCTGGTGCAGGGTCGTGCCGATGATCGCCATGTTCGGCGCCCGGTTGACGCCGCGCTCGAACAGGCCGAGGCAGGTCCGGTTGGCGCAGGCGCCCTTGAACAGGTTGAACGCCTCCCAGTACCTCCACCGCTCGTCGGTCATCGAGATGCCGGCGTGCTCGGCGAACAGCGCCAGCCACCGTTCCCGAGGCATCGTCCGCGCCCCGCGCATCGACAGGCAGAACGACCAGTCCTCGGCGGGATCGCCGAGGTGGGTGAACTCGAAGTCGGTCAGCGCCACGATCCGCCCCGCGTCGTGGACGAAGTTGCCCGGACCCGCGTCGCCGTGGACGACCGACAGCCGGTCGAGTGGCGGCGCGTGGTGCACCAGCCAGGCCGCCGCCTCCTCGAGCAGCGGGATCGGTGTCGCCGTGGACGACCGGTACACGGACCGCCATCGCTCCACCTGCATCGGCGTGGCGTGCGACGGCGTGGCCGGGACGAGATCGAACTCGATGCCCGACAGCTCGACCTGGTGCAACCGGTGCAGCGTCGCCACGAACGCCGCGGCGGTCCGGTCGTCGACCATCCGCTCGTCCTCCGGCACGGCGCCGACGTCGAGGTGGGACATCACGAAGAACGGCTGGCCGATGACCGTGCCGGACGGCTCGGAGGCGACGATGCGGGCGACGGGGAAGCCGATGGCGTGCAGGCTGCGCATCACCCGCGCCTCCTCGGCCCCCGACGTCCCGAACACGCCACCCTGCTCGACCCGCACGACGTAGCGGCCGCCGCCGACCATGGTCACCCGGTACATCGCCCGCGAGTGACCGGTGCCGATGCGCTCCACCCAGGCCCCGGACGGGTCGACGCCCAGCTGACGGCCCATCCACCGCAGCAGCGCGTCACGCATCGCGCACCCGGCCGCGGAAGCCGTCCATCAGCACCATCGTCGACGACAGCTCGTCGTCGAGCTCGGCGACGAGGACCGGGCGCAGCTCGGCGCGCACGGCCGCGGCGTCGCCGTCGTCGTCTGATCGCCCGACGGCCGCGGCCAGCGCGGTGGCGGCACGCTCCTCGGGCCCGCCCTCGTCGGGCACCAGCGGGTTGCCCGTGAGCGTGTGCAGCGCAGCGAGCAACGCTCGCGACCGCGCCGGCCGGCGATCTGGCTCGCGCCCGGCCGTGTACTCGACGAGGGCCAGGAGCTGGGCGTTGACCTGCCGGCCCCACTCGCCGCCGGCGTAGATCACCCGCAGCGCCGGAGCGATGGAGGCGGCGACGGCCTCGTCGGACACGCGGTCGATCATCGGAGTCGCGCCGCAGCCGCGGCTTCGGCGTCGAAGTCCCAGCTGGCCCGCCACACCGGGTCGGCCAACGGGCCATCGAGCTCGTGCCACCCCTGATCCCGGAACCACCGGTAGGTGTCCTCGTGGCCGTTGCGGAAGTCCCAACGTGGGTCGAACCCGAGCAGGTGCCGCGCTTTGTCGATGCTCAGCACGGCGTGGTGACGCCAGCCGAAGAGGTGGCCGAAGATGCCGGCCGGCAGGTCGGCCAGCGCCGCATCGGGGACGTCGACGACATCCGGCTCGACCCCGACGATCGAGGCCAGCTCGGCCACGTAGCGGCGCGTCGTGACGGCCTCGGCGGTGACGTTGAAGACCTCCCCCATCGACGCGTCGACACCGACCATGGCAACCATCAGCGCGCAGAGATCGTCGACGTGGCCGTACGAGGCGGTGACCAACCCGCTGTGCGGCAACAGGATCGGGCGCCGCTGCACGAGCCGCACGAACATCGGCGTCTCCATGTCGTAGATGTTGTTGCGCGGTCCGTAGATCGCCGCCGGCCGCACGACGGACACCGGGAACCCGCTGGCGTCGTGGCGGGTCAGCATCGCTGCCTCGGCCATCGCCTTGAACCCGCCGTACGTCCCGGGTCCGCTCTGATCGGTCGGCTGACCCTCCGTCCAGGGGACGACGCCGTTCCACGACTGGTCGTAGGCCATGATCGAGCTGACGTAGACGTAGTGGCCGACGTGGCCATCCACGAGGTCGAGCAGCCCAGAGATGTCGGCGCCGCCGGCGACCATCACGAACCCGGACACGTCGTAGATGGCATCCCAGTCACGCCCGGCGAGCGCGGCGCGCATCGCGTCGACGTCGGTGCGATCGGCGGCCAGCCGTTCGACCTCGGCGGGAAGGTCCGTGGCCGTGCGCCCGCGGTTGAGCACGGTGACGTCGTGACCACGGGCGAGCAGCTCGTCGACGAGCCGGCGGCCGACGAACACGGACCCGCCGAGGACCAGCGAGTTCATGTGGGCAATCCAGCGTAGGGGCCGAGCACGACGCACTCCAGGTGGCCGGTGCCGGTGTCGTGCGGATCGTCGAGGTTGGTGCACCGCCCCCACGCTTCGGCGTAGTGGCGGCGGTCGAGGCTGACGCCCTTCGGCTCGACGATGCCGATCAGCCGGTCGATCTCCCAGACCTCGCCCTCGTGGTGGTCGTCGCCCCGGTAGACGCCGCGCCCCAAGCCGTCGTCGAAGCCGGCGAAGTAGCCCCCGCCCTGGAGGTAGACGGGGTAGGAGATCGGCGCGATCCGGTACCGCTCGACGCCGCCGTCCGGGCGGGTCAGGCGCACCTCGCCCTCGTTCAGTCGCGCCACGGGCCGGCCGGCGACCTGCTCGAACACCACGTCGTGGTCGACGGCGGTGTAGGCGAACGACTCCCGCTCGTCGCCGTACGGGTACATGCACCGGCTCTCGAACTTCGTCGGCGGTCCGTCGCCGCCGGGGTGGTGGAACTGCCAGAAGACCGAACGGTCGGGCAGCCGGAACACGCACCACTGGCGCAGTCCGGGCGGGGTCAGCGGTTCGGGCGGTGGGGCAACGGCCCGTGACCTCGGGCCGCCGGTGTGGTTGCCGATGCCCCACGAGTGGTCGCGCACACCCGTCCACCCGTTGACCTCGACCCGCTCCCCGGGCACGGCGAACCAGCCGGACACCAGGCAGCACTGGTCGTAGTTGGACCGGTCGCTCTGCAGCCGGCCGTTCACGACGACCTGCACGTGGTCCTCGTTGTACGGCGGGCACCACCCGTCGAACGTCAGGTCGCACGACTGGCCGTAGTCGTTGTCGGCGCAGCGGACGCGCAGCGTGCGCAGGCCTTCGAGGATCTCGACGCTGAACGGACCGCAGTCGAGATCGTCGATGCGCGGCCGCAGCCGTCGCGACCAGCGAAGGTTGTGCTGGCGGCCGGAGGTGCCTTCGTCGACCGACACGCAGGTGAAGGCGTCGAGCACATCGTTGTTGGCGTGGAGCCGGAACCCCATGAACCAGGCGTACCGACCGTCGTCGTCACCCATCGTGAAGTAGTAGCCGTCGCTCCAGTGGGGTGACCCGTCGGCGACGACGTCGAACGTCTGGCCGAGCTGGTGCCGGGGCAGTTCGTCGAGCTTCGTCAGACGTCTGCTCACGCCTTGCCAACTTAGGCAGCGGTCACAGCACGCGTGCGATCGCGGCCGCCGAGTGGATGGCGTCGTAGATGCTTGACGTTCCCGTCACGTCGCCGACGAGGTGGACCTCGAAGTCTCGCTCGCCCAGATGGTCCGCCAGCTCGACGTTCGGCTGGTGGTAGCTGACGACGACGACCGTGTCGGCCGGCAGCTCGTCGGTGACCGCGTGGCCGACGCCGCGCACGACCACGCCCGTCGGCGTGATCTCCCGCAGCACCACGTTCGGCACGAACCGGACCCGGGCGGCGAACAGCCGCTCCCGGCTCGCCTCGACCGTGGCCGGCGGGTAGGGGATGGTCGCGCCGAGCTGCTCCAGCCGGCTGGCGATCGTCACCGTCGCACCTGCGGCGACGAGCGTGTCGGCGACCGAGATGGCCTCGAACGTGCCGGTGTCGTCGAACACCACGGCGGTCGAGCCGACGGTCGCCCGCCCGCCGAACCCCAGGACGTCCCAGCTCGTCCAGACGTGCGGGAGGTCAGCGCCGGGGACCGGGATCGAAGGAGTGGCCAGCTGGAAACCATCGCGGCGCGGTGTCGAGCCGGTGGCGACGATCACCGCATCGGGCGCGGCCTCGACCACGAGGTCGGGGTCGACGGGCGTGCGCAGGTGGACGTGCACGCCGAGCCGGGCGATCTCGTCGGCCAGCCAGCGAGTGATCGCCGCCAGATCCGACCGGTGCGGCGCCGATGCGGCCATCCGAACCTGGCCGCCCAGCTCACCCGTCAGCTCGAACAGGTGCACCTCGTGACCGCGCTGCGCGGCGGTGCGGGCCGCCTCCATGCCCGCCGGTCCACCGCCGACGACGATCACCCGCTTGCGCACCTCGGCCGGGGCGGGTGTCTCGAACGGGACGGTCGCCTCTCGGCCGGCGGCGACGTTGACCACGCACTGCAACCGGCCGGTCGTCATCAGCTGGGCGACGCAGCCCATGCTCGTGCCGATGCACGGACGGATCTCCGCCTCGCGGCCGTCTCGCGCCTTCGCCACGAGCTGGGGGTCGGCGATCATCGCCCGCACCATCGACACCATGTCGGCGACTCCCGTGCCGATCAGGTGGTCGGCGTGGTCGAGGGTCATGATCCGACCCGTCACGATCGTCGGCACGGCGACCGCCTTGGTCACCTGCTCGCTCGTCTCGATCTCGTAGCCGAGCGGGTCGTCCAACGTCGACAGGAACTTGTGGAACCGCCAGTACGACGACATCGACACGTCGAGGAAGTCGATCAGCGGCTCGATGATCCGGGCGATCGCCGCCGCCTCGACGGCGTCGATGCCACCCTCGATGAAGTCGGTGCCCGACAGCCGGACGCCGACCGGGAAGTCGGGGCCGACCGCGTCACGGATGGCCTGGAGGATCTCGACGAGGAACCGGGCGCGACCCTCGGTCGAGCCGCCGTAGCCGTCGTCGCGCAGGTTCGTCGCCGGCGACAGGAACTGACCGATCAGGTACCCGTGGGCGCCGTGCAGCTCGACGCCGTCCAGTCCGCCGTCGCGACAGCGGCGGGCCGCGGCGGCGAACGCCGCGACGACGTCGTCGATCATCGCCGTGGTCATCGGACGAGGGATGCGGTCGATCGACGGTGCCGGGACGGCACTTGCCGAGACCGGCTGGCCGGCCCGCCCGTAGGCCGCGCCGCCGTGCCAGAGCTGCTGGAACACCTTGGTGCCGTGGGCGTGCAACCGATCGGCCAGTTCGGCGTAGAACGGCAGCACGCGGTCCGTGTACACCGGGATGGCGGTCGCCGTGGTGGGCTGGACACCGGCGATCTCCAGGATCGTCAACCCGAGCCCGCCGACAGCGCGGGCCTCGTGGTAGGCGATCAGGTCGTCGCCCGTCGTCCCGGTCGAGTGGGCCGTCCGGGCGATGCGGTTGGGGACGGTGCACCCGCTGATCGCCAGTGGTTGGAAGACGTGCTCGTACGTCAAGGTCTCGACCTGCTCAAACGGCGGTCCAGGCCACCGGGTAGCGCTCGAACCCGTGCAGCACGGCGGCGGCGACGCCAACCGGTTCGCCAGCGCACCGCAGATCGGGCAACCGGTCGAGGATCGCGTTCAGCGTGACCGCCGCCTCGAGCCGCGCCAGCGGCGCGCCGAGGCAGTAGTGGATGCCGTGGCCGAACGCGTAGTTGCGCTTCAGCGTGGCCAGGTCCCGCGTGATGTCGAACCGATCCGGGTCGGGCCACGCCGCTGGATCGCGGTTGGCCGAGCCGAACAGCACCAGGACCTTGGCGTCTTCGGGAACCGTCGCACCGTGCAGCTCGACCGGACACCTGGGTGTGCGGAACAGCCCGTGGACCGGCGCATCGAAGCGCAGGCTCTCCTCCACCGCCGCCGGCACCAGCGACCGGTCGGCGCGGACCATCGCCAGCTGCTCGGGGTGCTCGAGCAGGCGGTGCACGACGTTGCCGATCAGCAGCGTCGTGGTGGCGCTGCCGGCGACGAGCAGGAATTGGCAAAAGCCGAGCACCTGCTGACCACTGAGGCGGCGACCATCCCGCTCGACGGTGAGGAGCCGTGTCAGCAAGTCGTCCGGCACGTCGTCGCCGGTCTCGACGGCGGCCTGGCGACGGGCGATGTGGTCGCCGAAGTAGGCGAGGAAGTTGCGGTAGGCGTCGGCGACGTACGGCACGAGCCGTCCGTCGGGACTGCTGACCCCCTCGGCCATCGGCATCACCCAGGATCGGAACTTGTCGATGTCGGCGACGGGCGTGCCCAGCATCCAGCACATCACGGTGAGCGGGACCGGCATGGCCAGGTCGCCGATGAGATCGCCCTCACCTCGCGGTGCCAGGTCGTCGAGGAGGTCGTCGACCAACCGTTCGATGTCGGGGCCCATCGCCTCGATCGCCGACGGCTTGAACAGGCGCGAGATCGCCAGCCGCTCATCGGTGTGCAGCGGCGGATCGCTGGACACGAGCACGCCGTTGGGAGCCTGCGGGTCGGCGTAGGCGAGGCCGGGGCCGAAGCGGGACGACCACGTCTCGTCGTTGCGCAGCACGGCGCGCACGTCCGTCTCGAGCGACAGCGTGTAGTGGGGCGCCGGCTGATCCGTCTGGTGCAGCGGGCAGCGGGCGCGCAGCGCGGCGAACGTCGACCACGGGTCGTCCTGGAACGAGGCCGACAGGAGCGAGAAGTCGACGCTCATGTCGTCGGGTCCAACCCGAGGCCGGCGGCGGCGGCCGACATGGATGCCTCCACCCGCCGCACGGAGACGCCGATCGTGGCCAGCGCCTCGAGCTGGCAGCAACCGAGCAGCACGAGGAACAGGGCCTTGACGTCGGCACGATCGGCGCCGGCCGCCTCCAGCTCGGCGGCCCGCTCGGCGTGCCACGAGCCGAGCAGGTCGGCGAGATCCGGGTGGCGCATCGAGGCGCCGTGCAGCTCCAGGAGGAATCGGCGGGTCTCGGCGAACCCCGGCGCCAGGAACCGGCGGACGACGGTGTCCACGTCCAGGTGGCGCTCACCGCCGACGGCAGCGAGCGTCTGGCGAGCGGATTCGACGAGTAGCTCGGATCGGCCGCCGAAGTGGTTGTAGATGGCCCCCGTCGTGACGCCGGCCCGTCGGGCGATCTCGCCGACTGTCGCACCCTCGTAGCCGCGCTCGACGCACACCGTCGCGGCGGCCGCCATCAACCGTTCCCGCGTGCTCTGCGCCCCGACAGCGGTCAGGCGGGGGCGGCCCCTGCTGCGGGCCGGCTCAGCGATCGCCACGGAGATCGCCCTGCCAGCGGTTGCGGTGGATCACGTCGGCGATCGGCCGGCGGTTGACGGGCCCGAACTTGGCCGCCGGCCAGCCGACCGGGATGGTGGCGGCGATGCGGACCTCCTCCGGGATGCCGAGCACCTCACGCACGACGGGGTCGGCGACCAGGTGCAGCGTCGTGAACACGGTGCCGAGGCCGAGGGCCCTGGCTGCGACGATCAGGTTCTGGGCCGCCGGGTAGAGCGCCGACCAGGTCATCCGTTCGTTCGGCTGCTGCGGCGGGTAGCGCACCGACCCGCAGACGAACACGATCAGCGGCGCGTCGGCGAACGAGTCGATCAGGTGGGCGGTGCCGTCGAGCATCAGGCGCATCGTGCGGTCGGGCCGCTCCATCGCCGCCACGCGCTCCGCCATCGCCGCCCGGACGGCGTCACCGATGCGCTGCTTGGCCGCCGCGTCGTCGAGCAGGACGAAATCCCAGTCTTGGGTGTTGCCAGGGCTCGGGGCCCGGGTGGCAGCCCAGATCAGCCGCTCCACGAGCTCGTCGGGGATGGGGTCGGGGCGCAGCCAGCGCATCGCCCGGCAGGTCCCCATCGCCTCGAACACAGCGGCGGTGTCGACGTCCGCTTCGATGCCTGTCATAATGAGCGCTTATTATTACACAACGGCACGGTTCGATGCGAGCCGGCTGGGAGGAGGACACTGCCTGCGATGATCGCCGACCACACCGAACGAACGTTGATCGACCTCTTCTCGATGGCCGGCCGGTCCGCCGTGGTCACGGGTGGAGGGCGCGGCATCGGAGCGGCGACGGTCCGCCGGCTGGCCGAAGCCGGCGCGTCCGTGGTCGCCGCCGATCTCGACGTGGCCGCCGCCGAGAAGGTCGCCGCCGACGCGCCCGGCACCGTGATCGCCACAGCGGTGGACGTCGCCGACAGCGCGTCGCTGGCGCGGCTCGCCGAGCTGGCCGTCAGCGAGTTCGGTCGGCTCGACGTGTGGGTCAACAACGCCGGGATCTACCCGACCACCGGTCCGGCGATCGAGGCGACTGACGAGTTCATCGACCGCATGCTCGAGGTCAACGTGCGGGGCACGTTCGCCGGAGCGCGCGAGGCGGCCCGGCGGATGACGGACGGCGGCGTGATCGTCAACGTGGCGTCGACGGCGGGCTTCCGAGCGGCGCCGGGGATCAGCGCCTACGTGGCGTCCAAGCACGCCGTCGTCGGTCTGACCAAGAACCTGGCCATCGAGCTCGGCCCCGCCGGGGTGCGCGTCGTCGGGGTGGCGCCGGGCGTCATCGACACGCCAGGCGTGCAGGAACAGCTCGCCCCGCTGAAGGCGGCCGGACTCGACGTCGGCGCGCGGATGACGCGCACGCTGCTCGGTCGAGGGGGACAGCCCGACGACGTGGCGCGAGTCATCACGTTCCTGGCCTCCGACCTGGCGGCGTGGGTCACCGGCGACGTCGTCGCCGTCGATGCCGGCGCGTTGGCGAGCTGAACTGATGGATGCCGCCCTGATCGATCGCCTCCACCGGGAGATGGTCTACGAGTTCGGGCGCACGGCGCCGCCCGACGGGTTCCCGGCGTTCCACGACATCCCCGCCGGGCGCTATGTGAGCGACGAGTTCTGGGAGCTCGAGCAGGAGCACCTCTGGCCGAGGTCGTGGGTGCTGGCCGGGCGCGTCGAGGACGTTGCCGCGGTCGGGGACTTCTTCACGTTCGACGACCTGCGGGTGCCAGTGATCGTCATCCGGGGCAAGGACGACGAGGTGCGGGCGTTCTACAACACGTGCCAGCACCGGGGCGCGCCGGTCGTGCGCGACACGGCCGGGACGGCGCGCACGTTGCGCTGCCAGTACCACTCGTGGACGTACGACATCACCGAGGGCCGGCTGGTCGCCGTGCCCGACGAGCGGGACTTCGTCGGGCTGGACAAGGCGACGCGGTGCCTGCGTCGGTTGCGCTGCGAGATCTGGGATGGCTGGATCTTCGTCAACCAGGACCCGGACGCCGTGCCGCTGCTGGAGTGGATGGCGCCGATCCCGGAGCAGCTGGCCGAGCTGCAGGGGCCGTCGCTGCGGCGGGTGGCGACCCGCCAGGAGGTCGTGCCGTGCAACTGGAAGGTCACGGCCGAGGCCTTCCTCGAGGTGTACCACTTCCGCCACATCCACCAGCGCGGCGGCGAGAGCCACCTGGACAACCGGGGCGCCACGATGGGACTGCTGCCGAACGGGTCGTCGCGGATGATCACGCCGTTCTCCAAGGCGTCGTGGGCGGCGGCCGGGATGCGGGACTGGGACGACTGGCGCCACGTCGAGACGCCAGGGTTCGAGGACATCCCGACGGTCAACGACCTGGTGCGGTGCACGAGCTCGGCGTACTCGATCTTCCCCAACCTGATCACTCCGATCGCCGCCTACGGGTTCCCGTTCATCACGTTCTGGCCGATCGACCGCCGGACGACGCGGATCGATTGGACGCACTACGCCCCGATCGACTTCGACCCCGACGACGGGCTTCCGCCGCACTGGGAGAGGCGGATGGAGAACTTCGACCGGATCATGGACGAGGACTTCATGAACATGGCGCCGATGCAGCGCTCGTTGGAGTCGCCGGCCTTCCGAGGGATCCCGATCAACTACCAGGAGCGGCGGATCTGGCACTTCAACGAACAGCTCGACCGCACGATCGGCATCGAGCGGATCCCCGAGGACCTGCGGGTCGAGCAGCTCCTGGCGAGGTACGTGGGTGACTGACGAGCTCGCTGACCGGATGGCGATCATCGCCGTCACCCACGACTACTGCTGGGCGCTCGACACCAAGTCGTGGCACGCGCTCGACGACGTGTTCACGCCGGACGCCACGGCCGACCTGGGGTGGCCCCTGGAGGGGCGGGAGGCGATCAAAGCCCGCATCCGCGGTGCCCTGGAGCCGCTCGACGACAGCCAGCACCTGGTGGCCACGCACCAGGTGCGCGTCGACGGCGACGAGGCAACGTGCCGCTGCTACCTGCAGGCACAGCACGTGCGCGCCGGCGTCGAGGGCGGCGACACGTTCATGTACGGCGGGCGGTACGAGGACCGTTTCGTGCGCACGTCGGGTGGCTGGCGGATCCGCCACCGCGCCATCATCCAGATGTGGACCGACGGCAACCCCGCGGTGGTGCGGCGCTGAACCCGCTTGGGGCGCCCGTGCAGGTCGCCTACGCCGTCGCCGACGTGCGAGCGGCCGCCGACCGCTGGGCGACGACGACCGGCGCTGGTCCCTTCTTCGTCATCGAGCACATCCCGCTCACGGCGGCGCGGGTGGGCGGCGCACCGGGTGTGTTCGACCACTCGTCGGCCTACGGGCAATGGGGGTCGGTGATGGTCGAGCTGGTCCAGGAGCACACCGCGCCGCTCGTCGAGCCCGGCTCGGGCGTGCACCACCTGGCGTTCATGGTCCAGTCGTTGCCGGCCGCCCAGGCGTGGTGCGCGCAGCTCGGGTGGCCGGAGCTGCTGTGGGCCAGCACCGGCGGCGGGCAGGAGTTCGCGTTCATGGACGCCCGCCACGAGCTCGGCCACCTCGTCGAGCTCTACGAGCCGAGCGAGCGCCTGCTCGCCTTCTACGCCAAGGTCGCCGCCGCCGCCACCACCACGTGACCGTTTACGTCCGGATTTTGGTTACCGGGGTAACCAAAATCCGGACGTAAACGCAAGGGGGTCAGCCGGGGGTGAGCTCGGCGTCGCTGATCCAGCTGCCGTGGAAGCCGTACGGGACCCGGCGGGGCAGGTGGACGCGGGCGACTGGCTCGGCCGCGGGATCGGTGGCATCGAGGATGACCAGCTCGGACTGCTCCGTGGCGTCGTCGTAGACCAAGCCCATCGCCCAGCCCTCGTCCTCGCCGCTGGTGTCCGACTCGCCGACGAACACGAACTCACCGGGATGGGCGGTCGGGCCGAGGTCGAACACCTCGGAGTCACCGGCGGCGAGGTCGTACTTGACGACCACGCCGGGCGCGTCGATCCCACCGGTCGCGCCCGGCCGCGGTGCCGCCGCCCAGCCATACCGGTGGGGCAGCCCGACCACCCGATCGTCGACGCGCGGGAAGGCATGCGACATGCCGTCGAGTTGCTGCTCGCGCACCGTGCCGTTCTCGAGGTCGAACGTCCAGCGGTGCAGGTAGCACGGCGCGAAGTCCTCCATCGAGTCTCGCCACATGTACTCGTGGCGACCGACGTCGCACACGACGTTCGATCCGTCGACGAAGGCGTTCATCGGGTGGAACACGTAGCACGGGTCGACGTCGAACCACTGGACCTCGGCGTCGGTGCCCTGGCGGGGCACGATCCCGACCCGGGCGCCGTAGCTGTCGTCCCAGCCGATCGGCACGGCGCCGGTCGCCGCCTTCTCGAGGTCGAACGTCACCGGGAGGTCCATGAAGATGGCGTGGTCCCTGGTGATCATGAAGTCGTGCATCATCGTCGGGCCGGGCACGGTGATCGGCGCCGAGTGGACCAGCGCGCCGCTGGCGTCGAGCACGTGGTACGTCAGGTACGGCGGCAGCACCCCGTAGCCGAAGAAGTGCAGCTCGCCGGTCTCGGGGCACAGCTTGGGGTGGGCGGTGAACGCCGTCGTGAGGCGACCGCCGAAGTCGTCGCAGCCGAGGGTCTCCAGCTCGGGGGACAGCTCGTACGGGAGATGGCCCTCCTCGAGCGCCCAGATCCGGCCGGCGTGGGCGATGACGTGGGTGTTCGCCGCGCTGGCGGTCGGGTCCATCATGGTCTCGGGGTCGGTGGCCTCGAGCTGCTTGTCGAGCTTCGTGGTGCGCACCCAGCGGTTGCGGTACCACGACGCCTTGCCGCCCTCGAGGCGGATGCCGTGGACCATCCCGTCCCCGAAGAACCAGTGGGCGGCCGTGCCGCTGGCCGGGTTCGATCCGTTGCGCAGGTACTGGCCGGACAGCGCCGGCGGGATCGCTCCCGTCACCGCCAGGTCGTGGGCGGTCAGCTCATCGTGCACCGGGCCGTAGTTGCCGGCCAGGAACCACGGTGTCTGGACGTCGGTCATGTTCTGTCCCTTCGAGGGTGAGCTACGGAGCGCCACCGTAGGAGCGACGCGACCGGCCTGCGTGGCCGGAGAACGCAGTTGCGGCCAGTGTGCCGTTCAGGCGACCACGCCGTCGACGTGGGCTCGTCCGACATGCGGTCCCTCGGGCTCGACCGCGGCGGCGAAGGCGACGGAAGGATCGGGGCCGTCCCGGTCGACGTGCGCCGACTCGACGATCGTCACCCGCTCGGCGATGCGCCACTGGCCGGCGCGCCGCTCGAACCGGTCGAGGTGCCGGCCGAACGATTCGATCAGCGCTCCGTCGCCGCCGATGGCGCGGTGCTGCCAGTACGTCTCGGTCGTGGCCACGTCGCCACGGATGCCGAACAGGTGGTGGTTGGTCACGACGTGCTGACCGGCCGCTTCGCCCGGCTCGACGTCCGGCGGCTCGGCGTCATGGTGGAAGCAGTCGCGCACCAGCTGGTCGTCGCCGCGGTCGAGGCCTCGGCAGCACTGCGTCACGATGTGGTGCAGTCGCTGGGCGATCGCCAGCTCGTCAGGCGACGGGACGCCAACGCTCATGTGACGACCTCACCATGAACGGTGACGCCGATCAGGAGCGCAGCAGGAACTCGGCCATGAGCGAGAAGACCGTGCTGATGATTCGCTCGCTCGAAGACTCGCTCCCTCATTTCAGTGCACGACGATGGCATCGTCGGCGCCCCACGGGGTCACCTCGCCGTCGGCTCGGTATCGGTCGGGCAGCTCCTCGACCATGTCGAGCGTGGCCGACAGCCGGCCGACGCCGACGAACAGCGCGACGTTGAGGCCCAGCTCGACGATCTCGGGCTCGGTGAACAACTCGCGCATCCGGTCGTAGAAGGCGTCGTCGATGGCCAGGTGGTTGGTGGCGAACAGCTCGCCGTAGCGGATCGCCAGCCGCTCCCGGTCGTCGAGGTCGTCGGCCTCCATCGGGCGCTCGAGCGAGCAGACCAGATCCTCGGTCAACCCGTCGGCCAGGGCGTCGGGGTAGCGGATGGCCATGCAGCTGCGGCACTGGTTGTGGAAGGCGACGCGCAGGCGGACCAGCTCGATGAGCCGCTCGGGCAGCGTTCGGTTGACCTTCAGCGACGCCCCGAACGCGCCGAGTCCCTTGGCCATCTCCGGCTGGTGGCCGAAGATGCGGGTCAGGCCGAGCTCGAGCGGCGTGCGCTCGTCGGCCCGGCTGCGACGGCGCAGCTCCGGGTCGAGCTGTTCGGGGGTGAGCATCGAGACGCGGGCCATGCCGCCCAGGCTCGCACCCCCACCCCGCCCCAGCCGAGCCCTGCCGTCAGGTTCTCAAGCGTTTTCAGGGGTCATATCCGACCCCATTTCTGCCTGAACAGTTGCAAGCACCGCGCTGGCGAAGGTTCTCCCGGTGGAATAGGTCCGCTGGTGACCCCTGAAAACGCTTGAGAACTCGATGCCGGGCGAGGGCGGCGGGGGTCAGCGCAGGGGGGTCCACCAGGGGGCGACGGTGGCGGCGAAGCGGTCGGTGTAGGCGGCCGTCAGCTCGTCGGCGCCGTCGGGCGCGTCCTGGTGCTCGGTGGGGGGGAGGTCCGACGCACCGGCGATCGGGTCGACCCACTCCAGCCGCAGCGACTCGAACACCTCGCCCAGATCCGGCGCCGCCACTTCGTGGTGCTCGCTGGTCTGGTGGCGGATGAACGCCCGATGGTCGTCGAACGCGAGCAGCGTGTAGTACGTGCGCTCGTCGGCACCGCGCCAGTACTGGTAGTGGCACACCCCGGTCTCGTGCTCGTGGGTCGCCGCCCACAGCCGCCGGGCGATGTCCTCGAAGCGGGGTTCCATCCCGGGCTTGACGCGGAGGTGGGCGAGGATCGTGGCCATCCGCCGAACGTAGGACGGCACCGCCGCACGCCTACCATCGACCCGCCGGTACGGGGAGATGAACAGGGGGCCAACGTTGGAAGATCCGTCCGTGATGCCGGGTCGCCTGGCCGCGTTCCTGTCGTCGCAGCACCCCGACGCCAGCGACATCGAGGTGACGTCCTACGAGGTGATGACTGGCGGGTACAGCCGGCTGCTGGCCCGCGCCGACGTCGTCTGGACCCGCGACGGCACGATCGAGCAGCGCTCGTTCGTGCTGCGCGGCGACCCGCCACCCGACCGCAGCCTGATCCACACCGATCGCCGTTACGAGTGGGACGTCCTGCATGCCGTCGCCGATCGCAGCCGCGTCGCCGCCCCGCTGTACTTCGACGCCACCGGTGAGCACCTCGGCACGAAGGCGATCGTGCTGGAGCATTCGCCGGCCACCTCCCTGCTCCCCTACTGCGCCGACCGCCAGGACGTCGGCGACCTGCCGACCCGGCTGGCCGAGGCGGCAGCCAGCTTCCACACCATCCCGGTCGACGAGCTGCCACCGAGCATCGAGCGCCCGACCAGCTATGAGGACTACCTCACCGCCCGCATCGACGAATGGCGGCGTGCCGACGCCGAGCACGTGGAGAGCGCGCCGTTCCTGCGCTACGTCGCGGCGTGGCTGGACGCCCACCGGCCCCCACCGGTCCCACTGACCCTGATCCACGGCGACTTCCAGAGCGCCAACATGCTCGTCGACGACGACGGCCACCTCGTGTTGCTCGACTGGGAGCTGGCCCAGATCGGCGACCCTCGCGAGGACCTCGGGTACTTCAAGGCCGTGGCCCAAGCTGCGCCACCCGACCTCACCGAGGCCGACGAGCTGTACGACCGCTACCGCCAGCTCACCGGGCTCGACGAGACCCAGGTCAACCCGGCCGTCGTGTCGTACTTCCTGATCCTCGGCGTGATCGGCACGGTCCGGCGGCTGCTGGAGGGCGGGGCGGCCTTTGCTCGGGGCGAGAACCACCTCCTGGCGTCGCTGTTCAACCTCAACTCGGTGCAGTTCGGCCACATGATGTGGATGCAGGCGTCGACGCAGCTCGAGTCGGTGCTGACGCCGGCGGGGGCGGCCTGACGTGCTCAGCCGACCGACCACCGACCATGCCATCAACGGAGTGCTCAGCGTTCTCGACGAGCAGGTGCTGCCGACGATCACCGACGAGCCGGCGCGCGTCGCCGTGCAGATGATGCAGCAGATCCTGCGCGGTGCCGCCGTGCGGGCGGCCCACGAGATCGCCTGGATGCACGAGGAGATCACCGCCATCCGCGACGTGGCCGGCAGCGCCGGAGATGACGCCGGGGTGACCGAGGCCGTCGGCGCGCTCGACGCGCTCGACGCGGTCAGCCTCCACCTCGAGGACGTGCAGGCCCGGTACGACGCCGCCGGCGAGGTGCTCTCGCGCTGCATCGAGGCCGCATATGCGGCCGATGACGCCGAGGCGGTCGAACGGGCCCGCGCCGTCCTGCAGCTGCGCAGCGCCCACGAGATGGAGATCATCGGCCAGCTCGACCTCGTCGGCCGCGGGTGAGCGCGTTTGTTCGTCGACGTGCGCCAGGGCGACGGCGGGCGCACAAACGCGTTCATCGAGGGGGCGGATCGGCTGTTGACCACGACGCGGTCGGTGCGTCGTCGGCTCGACCTGGGCGGCGAGGTGCCGGACGACGTCGTGCGCACCTGCCTCGAGATCGCCCAGCAGGCGCCGAGCGGGAGCAACAACCGGGCCTACCGCTGGATCGTCGTGCGCGACGCCGCCCGTCGGCGCCGGCTGGCCGACATCTACCGCATGGGCCTCGGCGAGTACGCCAAGGCGACGGCCGAACTGGAGCAGCGCGGGTTCGAGGGCCGCGTCGACGCGGACCCCGACGGCGCCCGGACCCGGGCCAGGGACGCCCAGACCCGGCGGGTGTTCGCCTCGGCCCGCCACCTGACCGAGCACCTGCACGAGGTGCCGGTGCTCGTCGTGCCGTGCCTCCTCGGCCGGCTGCCCGATTCCTCCGACAACTTCCGCGCCGCCGCGTTCTACGGCTCCATCCACCCGGCGATCTGGAGCTTCATGCTGGCGCTGCGGGTGCGCGGCTACGGCAGCGTGTACACCTCGCTGCACCTGGTCCACGAACAGGAGGCGGCCGACGTGCTCGACATCCCCGCCCACGTCACGCAGGTCGGGCTGGTGCCCGTCGCCCCGTTCCTCGGCGAGGACTTCCGCCCGGCCGACCGCGGTCCGATCGACGAGATCATCGCCACGGATGGCTGGACGTTCGGCTGAGGCGACAGCTTGACAGCACACTGTCATTCTGACAGAATGCTGTCATGGCTTCCATGGTTCACCTCGCCGTCTACGACACCCTCGCCGACTGGGAGGTCGGCATCGCCACGGCCCACATCAACAACCCGATGTGGCAGCGCCGACCCGGCCGCTACCGGGTCACAACGGTCGCCGCGACGCTCGATCCGGTGACCACGATGGGCGGTGTGCAGATCCAGCCCGACCTGACCGTCGACGACGTGCACCCCGACGCCAGCGCAATGCTGCTGCTCCCCGGCGCCGACACGTGGCTGACCGGCGGCAACCGCCAGTTCGCCGACCTGGCCGGCCAGTTCCTCGCCGCTGGCACGCCGGTGGCAGCCATCTGTGGCGCCACGGTCGGCCTGGCCTCGGCCGGGCTGCTCGACGACCGACCGCACACCAGCAACGCCGCCGTCGTGCTGGACAGCACGGGGTACGGCGGTGCGGCGCGGTACGTCGACGAGCCCGTCGTCTCGGACGGGACCCTGATCACGGCCACGGCGACGGCGCCCGTCGAGTTCGCCCGCGAGGTGCTCGGCCGCCTCGACGTGTACGAGCCGGCCGTGCTGGCGGCGTGGTACCGGCTCTACGGCCTGCAGGACGCCGCCGGCTACTTCGAGCTGATGGAGCTGACCGCTGCGTGAGCGAGCGTCCGGGCCGACCGCACACGCACCAGCCAGGGCGGGCGAGCGAACAGGCAGCAACGTGAGCAGTGCGGACCCGCAGACGCTGCTGAGCGGCACCGCCCTCGCCGTGTTCCGACTCAACGGCCAGTTCCTCGCCCTCGCCGACGAGCTGGCCCGCCCGGCCGGGTTGACCGCAACCCGCTGGCAGGTCCTCGGTGCCGTGCTCCCCGCCCCGCTGTCGGTCGCCGGCATCGCCCGGACGATGGGCATCACCCGCCAGAGCGTCCAGCGCACCGCCGACCAGCTCGTCGACGACGGGCTCGCCGAGTACGCCCCGAATCCGGCGCACCGCCGAGCCAAGCTCCTGCGACCGACGCCCGCCGGGCTGGACGCGGTCGGTCGCATCGATCCGCAGCACGCCACCGCCGCCCGCCGCATCGCCGCCAACCTGGGCACCGCCGAGTGGTCCCGCACGCTCGAGGCGCTGACCGACCTCTCCGCCGCCCTCGACGCCATGGGCTGACGACATCGGAGGGTTTGCCGGCACCGGAGGGTTTCCGGCCCGGACGGGGTGCGCGAAACCCTCCGGTGCGCTGAAACCCTCGGATGTCAGAGGGTGGGGGGGACGATGACGTCGGTGCCTCCGAGGATGGCGTCGGCGCGGCGCGTGATCCACTCCCGGTAGGGGTCGTGCGTGACGATCCAGAATCGGTCGCCGACGACGGCGTCGTGGACCTGGTCGGCGATCTGCGCCGGCGTCAGCGCGGTCGGCGGCAGCGTGCGCTGAGTGGCGATGTCGAGCTGCGCCGGCATCGCGCCACCCGGCCGGTTGCGACCGGACTCGGCGATGCGCGTCGGCACCACGCCCGGGCACAGCACCGACACCCCGATCGACGCGCCGGCCGCCCGCAGTTCCTCGTGCAAGGCCTCCGAGAGCGCCACGACCCCGGCCTTCGCGACGTCATAGGGCGCGACGTTCGGGAACGGCAACAGCCCAGCGATCGACGCCGTGTTCACGATGTGCCCCGGCTCGCCACCGGCCAGCATCCGCGGCACGAACGTCCGCACGCCGTGGATCACGCCCCACAGGTCGACGTCGAGCACCCATCGCCAATCCTCGAGCGACTGCTCCCACGACGGCCCGGTGCTGACGACGCCGGCGTTGTTGCACACCACGTGCACCACGCCGAACCGGTCGTAGGCCGCGTCGGCAAGGGCCTCGACCGCCGCCGGATCGGTCACGTCCGTCACGACCTCGGCCACCTCGGCACCACCAGCCCGCAGCTCCTCCCCCGCCGCCGCCAACGCCGGCGCCTCCACGTCGCCGACCACCAGCCGCGCACCCTCGCTGGCGAAGCGCTCGGCCAGCGCCCGCCCGATGCCACTGGCGCCGCCGGTGATCACCGCCACCCGACCCCGCAACCCGTCGATGCTCATTGCTCCTCCTCGAAGCGCTTGGCGAGCGGCGTCCACTCGTCCAGCAGCGGCAGCACGACGTCGACGCCCTCGTAGGGCAGCGTCAACACGGCCCGGGTCACGCCCTCGCTGGCCAGCTGGGCCAGCCCGTCCGGGTCCGTCGTGGCGCCGAACACGCTGACCGCGATCGACGTCGGATCTCGGCCGGCCCGCTCCGCCGCTTCGCGCAGCGGGGCGATGCGCCCGGCGATCGAGTGGCGGGCCGAGATCGGCATCCACCCGTCGCCGTACTCGATGATGGCGGCGAACAGCTTCGGCCCCCACCCGCCGCCGAGGTGGATCGGCGGATGCGGCCGCTGCACCGGCTTCGGCAACGCCCACGCCGCCGCGAACTGCACGTGCTCACCGTCGAACGACGCCTCGTCCTGCGTCCACAGCGCCTGCATGGCCAAGACCTTCTCGCGCACCATCGCCCGGCGGTCGGTCCACGGGACTCCGTGGTTCTCCTGCTCCTCCCGGTTCCAGCCGAAGCCGATGCCGAACTCGACGCGCCCGCCCGTCAAGTGGTCCAGCGACGCCACCTGCTTGGCCGTCCAGATCGGGTCGCGCTGGCCGAGCAGCGTCACGCTCGTACCGAGGCGAAGCGTGGTCGTCACCGCGCCGGCCATCGCCAGCGCGTTGAACTGGTCGTGCATCCGCCAGTAGTCGTCGGGCAGCGGCCCGCCGTCGGGCGACCCCGGCCACGGGGTCGTCCGGCTGGCAGGGATGTGGCTGTGCTCGGGGTACCACAGCGATTCGAAACCTCGCGCCTCGACCTCCTGGGCCATCCGCACCGGGTGCACCGTGCGATCGAGGCAGAACGTGGTGATGGCGATCTTCACTTCGTGGGGAGTGTGGCAGCACCCGTACGTTGCGCTCCCATGGAGGGCTCGTGGATCGAGGGGAAGGTCGCCATCGTCACCGGCGCCGCACGCGGGCTCGGGAAGGGCTTCGCCGAGGCCCTCGCCGGTGCCGGCGCCCAGCTGTCCCTCGGAGACGTGCTCGACGACGTGCACGACGTCGCCACGCAGCTCGGGGCTCGGGCCCAGGTGGCCGACATGCGCCGGCCGGAGGACGTGTGGCGGCTGGTCGACGAGACAGTCGCGGCGTTCGGTGGTGTCGACATCCTGGTCAACAACGCCGGCATCTGGGCTGCGACGTCGCCGACCGACCCGGTGCGTGAGTCGGTGGCTCGGTTCGACGACATCTTCGCCGTCAACACCCGAGGCGTCTTCCTGGCCGGGCGGGCCGTGATGCCGATCATGCTCGCTCGTGGCGGCGGGCACATCGTCAACATCGTCACCGATCACGTGTACACGGAGCCCCAGCGACCCACCGGCGGCGGGGCGACGATGGACGTCTACGACGCCGCCAAGTGGGCCGTCAACGGCTTCACGCTCACGTGGGCCAAGGAGCTGGCGCCGACGGTGCGGGTCAACGGCCTGTGCATGGGCGCCACCGACTCGGCGATGCTCCGGTCGCTGTTCCAACCCGACGGTCCGCCCCCCGAGACCGTCGCCCGGTGGAAGCGGCCGGAGCAGCTCGGCGCCTTCCTCGTCGACCTGCTCGAGGAGGGCCCATCCGGCCGCACGGGATGGAACCTGCCGATCTGGGTGGACGACCCGATCGTCATGCCCGACCCCACGGACGACTGGGGTGTCCGGGTGGGCACGATGACGGCAGCAGCGCCATGACGATGCCGGACCTCACGGGACGAGTCGCCATCGTGACCGGCGCCGCCGGCGGCCTCGGCCGGGCCTACGTCGGCGCACTCGCCGGTGCTGGTGCCACGGTGGCCGCCGTCGACGAGCGGCCGGTCGAGGACGTCGCCGGCGCGGCGTGCGGCGTCGTCGCCGACGTCGGCGACCAGGCCCAGGTCGAGCGGGCCGTCGGCACCGTGATCGGTGACCTCGGCGGCATCGATCTGCTGATCAACAACGCCGGGCGGTGGAAGCGCACGCCGACCGACTCGCCGCGCCAGCAGGCGTTGGCCGACTACCACGAGCTGATGGACGCCAACACGCGCAGCGCGTTCCTCGTGCAGCGATCGACGGTCGACTCGATGATCGAGCGGGGAGGCGGCGACATCGTCAACGTGTCGACGTACTACGTCCTGCCGCCACGACCGGCCGACTTCGCCGGCACCAACCCCGTCGGCACCGACCTGTACGCGGCGTCGAAGTGGGCGCTGTCAGGCTTCACCCAGGCGTGGGCCCTGGCGCTGCGGCGTCACAGCATCCGGGTCAACGCCGTGGCGATGGGGGCCACGGACACACCGATGCTGCGGGCGCTGTTCGCGCCCGACGACCCACCGGACGATGTCGTCGCCACGTGGATGACGGCCGAGCAGCAGGCCCAGCTCGTGCTCGACCTCCTCGCCGAGGGTCCCGACGGTCGGTCGGGCGAGACCATCGGATCGTGGGTCGGGCAGCCGATCGAGCTGCCGCCGCGGCGGCAGCGAGGGGAGAACATCGTCTGATGGACGATCGACGGTTCGGCCCGTTCCGCAGCGAGCGCTTGTCGTGAGGCCGGCCTTGCCCGGCCCAGCCGAGCGAGCGGAGTCTTCGAAGCGAGCGAGGCCGTCAGACGTCATCGAGCAGCTCGCCGCCCGATTGGCCCGGCTGGAGGCCAAGGAGTCCGTGCTGGCCGCCTTCAACCGGTACCTGTACACGCTCGACGTCGGTTACCCAGACGAGCTCGTCGACGGCGTGTTCACCGAGGATGCCGTGCTCGAGGTCGTCAACTTCCCGCCGGGCACGATGCAGGACCTGACCCTCACGGGCCACGCCGAGATCCGCCCGCTCTACGAGGAGCACACCAAGACCGCGCCCGCCATCCAGGGCGGCCACCACGCCACGAACATCTCCATCGCCGTGGCCGACGACGCATCGTCGGCCGACCTGTCCGCCTACTTCCTCACGGCCGTCGGCACCACGGGTTTCGTGCAGGGCGGCCAGTACCAGGGCGAGGCGGTGCCCGACGCCGATCGAGACCGCTGGCGGTTCCGCCGCTTGCGCATCCTCAGCGGCTGGGGTTGGCGGGTCGGCGGTGACGCGCTGCGCCCGATCTCCGACCCGCTTCCCGCCAATCGGGCCAAGGGCGGCGCCCGCCCCGCCCGCCCCTGAGGGCGCCGGTACCGTCACGGCGTGCCTCGGGGTGCGGATCGACCGGCGACGGCCAAGGACGTGCACGACCTGGCCGGCGGGATGCCGCACGTCAACGTCGACGGCGGCTCGCGGGGCAACGCCGTGTACCAGGTGGGCGGCAAGTCGTTCGTGTTCTTCCGCAACCCACGCCCGGACGCCTTCGATCCGGAGACCGGCGAGCGCTACGACGACGTGATCGTGATCTGGGTGGAGTCGGGTGACGAGAAGGCCGCGCTCGTGCAGGATCCGGGGTCGCCGTTCTTCACGACGCCGCACTTCAACGGCCACCTGTCGGTGCTCGTGCGGGCCAGCCGGCTCGGAGAGATCACGTACGCCGAGCTGGCCGAGCTGGTCCAGGACGCCTGGCTCTCGCGGGCGTCGAAACGCCGCGCCACGGCCTGGCTCGACGCCCACCGTTGAGCACCTTCTGGGCGCGGACGTTCTCGATTCCGAGAACCTGCGCGCCCAGATGTCCGTTTGAGAAGCTCCGCGCCCAGATGGGGCCGGGCGCGGCGGGTCAGCGACCACCGCTGACGGTCAACGTCTCTCCGGTCACCCATGACGCGGCGGGGCTGGCCAGGTAGACCGCCGCGGCGGCGACGTCGGACGGGTCGCCGAGGCGGCCGAGCGGCACCGACCGGGCCAGCGCAGGGAGCTGCTCCTCGGTCACACCGCCGATCGTGCGCAGGGACTCCGTCGGCACGATGCCCACGGCCAGGGCGTTGGCGCGGATCCCCTTCGGCGCCAGCTCGACGGCCAGCGTCCGGGTCAGGTGGTTCATTGCCGCCTTGGCCGCGCCGTACGCGGCGAAGCGCGGGGACGGGTTGAGCGCGCTGGTCGAGGAGATCCCGATCAGCGACGAGCCCGGCTGCATGACCGGCGCACACGCCTTGGCGGCGATGAAGTGCGGGCGCAGGTTGAGCGCCAGCTGGGCGTCCCAGTGCTCGTCGGGCATGTCGAGGACCTCGAACGTGCCCTTGTGCTCGGACCCGCCGGCGTTGCTGACCCACACATCGAGGCGGCCGAGCTGGTCGACGGTGGCGGCGACCAGGCGGCCGATGAAGTCCGAGTCGGTGATATCGCCCGGCACGCCGATCGCCCGCCGGCCGCGCGACTCGACCTCGGCGACGACGCGGTCGATCTCGTCGGTACGGCGGGCGGTGACGACCACGTCTGCGCCGGCCTCGGCCATCCCGAGGGCGATGCCGCGGCCGATGCCTCGACCCGACCCGGTGACCACGGCGACGCAGCCGTCGAGCCGGAATCGGTCCAGCAGCGTCTCGACCTCGCTCACGCGGCTCGATCGGTGCCCAGCGGGCCGCCGTCGAACCAGCGTTGGAACATCGGCTCGAGGGCGCTCCACACCAGCTCGACGAGGATGCCGCTGGGTGGCTGAACGTACGTGAACGCGCCGTACCCCTCCTCCGGGGACATCTGGGCGATTCGCAGCGTCCAGCCCTCGTCGATCAGGCGCTGCGTCTCGCCGCCGACGTCGTCGCTCCACAGCCCGACGTGGTGCAACCCGGGCTGCTCCCGGCCGTCCCAGATCGAGCCGGGCGGACCTTCCAGCAACTCGACGCGCTGCGGTCCCTCGGCCGAGTACGTGAACCGCAGCGGCAACGTCGCCGGCCCCTCGCCCGGCAGCCACACTGCCTGCTGGCGCTGCTGCGGCTCGCACCACGTGATGCCCAGCGCCGGGCCGAGCTCGGCCATCGCCGCGTCGAGGTCGGGCACCCGGACGCCCTGGTGATAGCAGCGGGAGTAGTCGACGCCCATCAGATCTGCCTCTCTGTTCCAATCCAGTACGGCTGGCGCAGCGGACGCTTCTGGATCTTGCCGGCCGCCGAGCGCGGGATCTCGTGCACGAAGTCGATGGACTTCGGCGCCTTGTACCCGGCGAGCAGCTCCCGGCAGTGGGCGACCAGCCGGGCGGCCAGCTCGTCGGACGCCTCGACGCCGGCGGCCGGCTGGACGATCGCCTTGACCTGCTCGCCGAACTCATCGTCGGGCACACCGATCACGGCGGCATCGGCGACGTCGGGGTGACCCTGCAGCACGCCTTCGATCTCGGCCGGGTAGATGTTCACGCCTCCGCTGATGATCATGTCGATCCGCCGGTCCGAGAGCCACAGGTAGCCGTCCGCGTCGAGGTACCCGACGTCACCGCTCGTCGCCACGCCCGGCCGCAGGTGCACCGCCTCCGTCTTGGCCGGGTCGTTGTGGTACGTGAACTCCATCCCCATCTTGTTGCGGAAGTAGAGGGCGCCCTCCTGCCCTGCCGGCAGCTCGTTGCCGTCGTCGTCGACGACCAGCACGTCGACGGTGTCGAGCGGCTTGCCGACGCTGCCGCCCTTGGCCAGCCACTCCTCGCTGGTGATCATCGACACCACCGAGCCCTCCGTCGAGCCGTAGTACTCGGTGACCTTCGGCCCCCACCACTCGATCATCGCCCGCTTGACGGTCGGCGAGCACGGGGCGGCGCCGTGCAGCGCGAGGACGAGCGAGCTGCCGTCGAACTTCGCCCGAACGTTCTCGGGCAGGTCGACGAGCCGCTTCATCTGGGTCGGCACGAGGTGCAGGTTGGTGACGCCGTGGCGGTCGATCAGCTCGAGCACCTCGGCGGCGTCGTACTTGTGCTGCATCACGACCGACGACCCGGCGATCAGCGGGAGGAACGAGAAGGCGTACTGCGCCGAGTGGTAGAAGGGCCCGCACAGCAACGTCGTCCCAGGGATCGGGAAGAAGGCCCGGAACCCGCCGGCCACGAGCTGCATGATGTCGGGCGTCAGGTCGTTGTTGCCGAGCAGCGAACCGCGCACGCCCTTCGGCCGGCCGGTGGTGCCGGACGTGTAGAACATCGGACCGCCGAGGCGGGGATCCTCGGGCTCGGTCGTCGCCGCGCCGGCCAACAGGTCCTCGTAGGCGACGAAGGTCCGCGCCGAGCTGACTCCGGTGGCCGGGGTGTCGATGCCGACGACCAGGCGCACCTCCTTGCTGCGGGCGTCGTCGAGGGCGGCGCCGACGGCATCGGCGTACCGGCCGTCGACGAGCACGGCGACCACATCGGCGTCGTCGAACACGTAGGCCAGCTCGTCGGCCACCCAGTGCCAGTTCACCGGCACGTAGGTCCAGCCGCCATGGGCGCAGGCCATGGCGATCTCGAACCACTCTCGGCGATTGCCGACGACCACGGCGACGGTGTCGCCGGTGGTCAGGCCGGCGGCGCGCAACCCGTTGACGAGCCGGTTGACCCGCTCGTCGAACTGCCGCCACGAGGTCGCACCGGCGGCGTCGACCAGCGCCGGCTCGTCGCCCCGCTCGTGGGCGAACTCCTTCGTCAACGTGGCCATCGAGTCCCCCTGCTGACGGACCGGCTAGCGGCTGAGGATGGTCACGCCGGAGATCCCCGGCGCGCCGTAGACGTGGGTGTAGGCGACCTGCGGGTCGTTGGGCACCTGACGCTCGCCGGCGTCGCCGCGCAGCTGGAGCACGTTCTCGTAGACCTGGCGCAGGCCGGAGGCACCGATCGGCTCGCCGTTGGCGAGGCAGCCGCCATCGGTGTTGACCGGGAACCGACCGTCGATCTCGGTGTCGCCGCGCTGGATCAGGTCCTCTTGCTCGCCGTGGGCGCAGAAGCCGTTCTCGGCCATGTGCATGACCTCGGCGCCGGCCTCGGTGTCCTGCAGCTGGGCGACGTCGATGTCCTCCGGGCCGATGCCGGCCATCTCGAACGCCGCCTTGGAGGCGTCGACCGTCGGGCCGGCGTTGTGCTCGAGGGCGATCGACGGCGCCAGCACCTCGAAGCTGCCGAAGCGCCGCGACCGCACCACGGCCGACTTCAGGTACACGGGCCGATCGGTGTACTGCTTGGCCGTGTCGGCTCGGGCGAGGATCAGCGCCACGCCGCCCTCGCCGGGCGAGCAGAACATGTACTGGGTCAGCGGGTACGAGAGCATCGGCGACTCCAGCACCTCGGCCTCCGACAGCGGCTTGCGGCGCCACGCCATCGGGTTCTTCGAGCCGTTGCGGAACGCCTTCTCCGACACCTTGGCCAGCGTCGACTGGCTGATGCCGTGCTCGTGCATGTAGCGGTTGATCTTCATGCCGAAGAACTGCGTGGTCAGGGCCAGGCCGGACGACCCGTACCAGTCCCCGAGGCCGGAGCCCTTGGTGTTGACCCGGAAGGCCCCGCGCTCGTGCTTGTCGAAACCGATGGCGATGCCGAGGTCGAACACGCCCGACTTGATCGTGTTGTAGGCGCTGAACAGGGCCGAGCCACCGGTCGCGCAGCCGTTGGCCACGTTGATGAACAGCAGGCCGGTCAGACCGAGCTGCGACACCATGGTGTCGGCGGCGCCGGCGGCCATCGAGCCGCCGAAGGCGAACTGCATGTCGTCCCAGCCGACGCCGGCGTCGGCCAGGGCGCGGCGCACGGCGATCGTGCCCTGCTCCATCCCGGTCACGCCGTCGTGACGCCCGAACTCGTGCATGCCGATGCCGACGATCGCGACGTCGTCGCTCATGAGGGACCTCCTACGGGGGCGAAGGCGAACGTGACGACCTCGTTGCCGTCGTCGTCGACGTTCAGGGGGACGATGACGAGCTCCATCTCCATGCCGATCTCGAGCTTGGCGGGGTCGGCCTCGGTCAGCCGGGCCTCGACCTTGACCTCGCCGGGGAGCTCGACGTAGCCGACGCCGAACGCCTCGAACGTCTTGGGGTCGGCGTCGCCGATGTAGGGCGGGGCCTTCGGCGGGAAGCCCTGGACCGTCCAGGTCCACAGCGTGCCGCGGTTCGACAGCTCGACGGTCTCGGTGTCAACACCCATGCACTTGGGGCAGCCGGACTGCACGGGGAACATGTGGTTGCCGCAGTTTCGGCACCGGCTGCCGAGCAGCCGCGGGTCGGCGGACGGCCACGTGAACACCCCGTCGGACACGGGGACCTGGGCGGGCATGGTGTAGGAAACTAACCGGTGGATCAATTCTCCGACGAGCCCGGTCACGACGTGGTGCGGGAGATCCGCCGGCGGCTGCTCGAGTACTGCCGCGGCATCGACCGGTGCGACGCCGCGCTGGTCGCCTCCGTGTACCACCCGGACGGGACCGACGACCACGGCAGCTTCGTCGGGCTCGGCACGGACTTCGCCGTGTATGCCACCGACGTCCTGCGGCGTCACGCCCTGGCGACGTCGCACGTGATCGGCGACTCGCTGTACGCCGTGGTCGACGACACCACGGTCGACGTCGAGACCCAGGTCATGGCCGTGCACCGGTGCGCCGACGGCGAGGGCGGCGAGTACCTCGAGCGGTTCGGCGGCCGCTACTTCGACCGCTTCGAGCAGCGTGACGGTGCGTGGAAGATCGCCGCCCGCACGCTGACGTGGGACTGGGACACCCGCGAGCCCGTCACCCGAGCCTTCCCCGCGGGACGATTCACCCCCAGCCCCCGAGAATAGGAGCTTCTGGCCGTAGCAACCGACCATCAACGGTCGATCCCGACGGCCAGTTGGGCCAATGGGGCGACCGGGTTCGACGACTTCTCGAACTGGCCGTCGGGATCGATCTCAGATGGTCGGTTGCTACGGCCAGAAGCGGTCTCAGGCGGGGTAGTGCACTCCGGGGATTCCGGGGGCCAGGGCTTGGAACCAGTCGGGGCGGGGGGCGATGCCGGGGTAGCCCTCGCCGACGCGCGGCGTGTCGACGTTCCACTCGTGGTGGATCGGCGGGATCTGGAAGTACCCGTTGGCGGCGTTCGTGCCGCCGTCGACGTTGAGGTCGTGGCCGGTGATGTACCCGGCGGCGTCCGAGGCCAGGAACAGGACGGGGTCGATGATCTCCTGCAGCTCGCCGACTCGGCGCATCGGCGTGCGGCTGGCGATCCACGTCGTCATGCCCATGCCCTCCAGGGCGGTGCGGGTCATCTCGGTGACGATGAACCCGGGCGACACCGAGTTCACCCGCACGCCCCGGTCGGCCCACTCGCAGCCGAGCTGGAGGGTGAGGTTGCGCAGCGCGCCCTTTGCCGCGGTGTAGGCGATCACGTTCAGCTCGTTGGCGCCGTGGCCCATGATCGAGCAGATGTTGACGATCGACCCCCCGCCGCGCTCCAGCATGTGACGACCGACGTCGCGCAGGTACATGAACGCGCCGTTCAGGTCGACGGCAAGGATCCGGTGCCACGACTCCATGTCGAACTGCTCGGGGGCGACGCCGCGGACGTCGCTCACGCCGGCGTTGTTGACGAGCACGTCGATGCGCCCGTGCTCCTCGATGCCGGTGGCGACGACCCGCGCCACGTCGGCCTCCACCGAGACGTCGCCGGCCACCGCCGTCACCCGGCATCCGCGGTCCCGGCACGCCGCCGCCACGGACTCCAACAGGTCGCCTGACCGCGCCGTCAGCACCAGGTCCGCACCGGCGTCGGCGAACGCCGAGGCGAACCCCTCTCCCAGTCCGTACGAGGCGCCCGTGATGAGCACCGTCTTGCCCCTGAAGTCGAACATCTGCGCCCCCGTCGTCGTCGCTGGTCGGCGCGGACAGTAGCGATCAGCCGGCCGGCGCTGTCCAGGCGGGGTCCCGCCCGCTCAGGCCGACCAGGCGATCGAGCAGCGGCGCGTCGTCGGGGACCGCCACGACGGGCGCGAACGCGTCGCCACGCATCTCCTCCTGGCCGGGCCCGGAGAACTGGCTGACGAAGCCCAGACACGCGGTGACCGTCTCCTCGTCCACGTCGTAGGCCTGGCCCGTCGCCTGGGCCAGATCCCACCCGTGCAGCACGACCTCGTCGAGCGCGACGACCCCGGCGACCTCGCCCGGCATGTCGAGACCACCGGCCTTGGTCATGCCCTCCCACGCCCCGGGCGCGCGCCACGCTGCGGCCAGCTCGTCCAGCCGCTGCGGGATGCTCGTCCGCCAGTCGGCCGGGAGGTTGGCGGCGTCGGGTTCCGGCGGCGCCGTCGAGCCGAACTCGCCGTCCTTGCGCGCCGCCGAGGCGAAGGCCGCGCTGAGCAGGTTGATGTGGTCGAGCAGCCCGCCGATGGGCGTGCCGGTGCATGGCGTCGGCGCGTCGAGATCCGCCACGCCCGCCACCAGTTCGGCCACGCGTGTCGTCGCCGGTCCGAGATCGATCGTCGTCATGTCACTGCTGACGACGGGCACGACTCGAACTCATCGGCGCTCGACGATGATGACCGCGATCACCAGGCCGACGACGACGGCGAGCTGGGCCAGGCCGCTCACCGCCAGGCCGAGCGGCACGGTCGCCACGGCGAGCACGCCGGTGGCGACGGGCACAACGGACCGTCGCGCGCCGAGCTGGCGCCGGAACGCCGACTCCCCGACCACGTAGATCAGGAAGCCGATCGGGAGGTTCCACGCCGCCGCCGCCTCCGTCGGCGAGGTCGGGTGCTCGGTGATCGACTTGATCCCGGCGGCGACGAGCACGATGCCGGCGATCATCGCCACGTGGACGAGGCCGACCATCAGCGCCAGCCGGCTCTGCGAGTCTCCTCCTCGCTCGGCCAGCACCGCCTCGGCGATGGTGTCGTCCTCGTCGAAGTAGATCCACCACAGCGACGCACTGAACGCCAGGCCGAGGAGCGCCGTCACCGCCAGGCCGAGGTCGATCTCCAGCCCGCTCGCTCCCACGCCGATGGCGACGACGCTCTCGCCGAGGGCGACGATGACGACGAGCCCGTGGC
Organism: uncultured Acidimicrobiia bacterium; assembly: GCA_963739975.1. GTDB lineage: Bacteria > Actinomycetota > Acidimicrobiia > Acidimicrobiales > Ilumatobacteraceae > JALZMG01. Next base: position 62,875 of record CAVUCK010000005.1, on the reverse strand, counting down.
GCTCCACGAAGTGGGCGGAGCTCACGCCGAACCCGCGCTCCACCTGGAAGAGCGTGGAGGAGCTCACGGTGGCCAGCGCGGCGAGCCACAGCACCCAGCGCCAGTCCGGGTCGATCACGCCGCCGACGACGACCAGTCCGGCTGCGGTGAGGTTGAACGGGGCGACGCTCCAGATCGCTCGCGCCGACGTGTTCGGTGCCGTCGAGAACAGCAGCGTGTGGATCACGGTGACGGCGAGGAACGCCAGGCCGAACACGACGCCGCTGTCGCCGGCCGCCTCCTCCGTCGGACCGAACGCCGCCGGGATGGAAAGGGCCATGAGCAGGTAGCCGCCCATCCCGGCGAACACGGCGAGTCGCGGCCCGGCGCGATCGGTCCGGACGTTGCCCGTCAACCAGATGTACCCGTCGTACATCCACCACGTCAGACCGAGGATCAGCGCGGCGTCGACGTAATCGCCGGCTCCGTGCGGATGGGCGACCAGCTCCGTGAGCTGCGTGACGGTGAAGACGAAGACAAGGTCGAGGAACAGCTCGAGCGTGCTGGCCCGCTCGATCTCGGCCGATCGCTCGTCCGCGGTCACGACTCGCCGAGGTCGTGCTCCGGCAGGTCCATGTGCAGCAGCCCCGGGAGGTACCGGTCGAGGTCGCCGTCGAAGCCGGCCGCCCGCATCTGCTCGATCGTCCGCCGACTTCCGAGCAGGCGCAGCGCCTCGAACGGCGTCGCCTCCAGCGTCAGCTCCGCAACGCCCTCGCCAGCCACGAGCTCCTCGCCATCGACGACCAGGCGGAACGCCGGCAACCCGTGCTTGGCCAGATCGCCCTGGACGAGCCGCAACCCCAGGGCGAGCGCGACTTCCATCGAGGCGCCGTCGCGCTCGCCGGGCTGGTCGACGGCGCCGCGCAGGTCGTGCTCGTGGACCAGCACGTCGTAGACGAGTCCCCACCAGCGGTGCGGCTTCTCGGCGATCATCGCCTCGAAGGCAGGGGCGCTGGCGCTCCATTCGGCGGCGATGGCGGCGGCCGAGCACCCCCGCCGGTCGGCGATCTGGCCGTCCACCCACGCCTGCACGTCACCCTCGGGCCGCCGGCCGGCCCCGAGATCGGCGGCCAGCCCGGTGACGTGGGCCAGCAGGTCGGCGACGGACCAGTCCGGGCAGGCCGGCACAGTGGTCGACGCCCCGCCGGCGTCCAGCGGCGCGGCGATGGCGCACATCCGTTCACGAGCGGCCCGGTACTCCTCGGCCAGGCGGGCATCGACCGCTTCGTCGTGCATCGCCGCACTCTTCCAGACCCCGCTCAGCGGATGAGCAGCGCAGCGAGCAGGGCCACGATCACGGAGTTGTAGACGAACGTGAGGATGGTGTGCAGGTTCACGACGCGGCGCATGTGCGGCGTGGTGATGCTGACGTCCGTCGCCCCGAACGTCGTCGCCACGGCGATCGAGAAGTAGATGTAGTCGGCCCACGAGTTGGTGCGGTCGCCCGGGAAGTCCAAACCCGGCCGGGCCAGGTCGTGCTCGGCGTAGTGCAGCGTGTAGCTGACGATCGACAGGGCCCAGCAGCTGAGCAGGATGCTGATGCTGGCGGGCACGAGGATCCAGTCGTCGAGGTTGATCGGGTCCACGTGGGGCAGCACCAGCACGACGGCGAATGCGACGAGCGACGATTCGATGGCGAACGTCGGACCGTCGCCGCGTGGTTGCACCTTCTCGAAGCCTCGACCACGCCGTTGGGCGCGCGCCGCCATCCGCACTGCGAACTCGGCGCCGTCGATCCGGCTGAACGTGCGGACGGTGAGGATGACGTAGACGATGACGAAGATGTTCCACCCCGCCAGCGACAGCACGACCGTGGTGGCGGCCGCGTCACCGACCTCCGGCGAGATGATTCCCACGATCGTGCCGGCAACCAGCGGCACGACGATCGATGCGGCGATGGCGACGAGCGCCCGCTTGCCGTCCGTGCACAGCGCCGGCGCGGCGCGGATCTGGGCCTCCGTCGGCGCCGCCGGCGTCGGCTCCGCCGGTTCTGAGGCTGCCACCTCTTCCACGACGCCAGTCTCGCGGAGCTCAGGCGGCGGCGAGGGCCGCCCGCATCCCGGTGGCGATGCGGGCGACGTGCTCGTCGGGGTGCGCCCATCCCCAGCTGCTGCACACCTCGGGCGACCAGTTGACGGTCGAACCCGCCGTGCGCAGCGCTCGGATGAAGCCGGTGAGGTCGAACTCGCCCTCGCCCGGCGCCAGGCGGTTGGTCAGGCAGTCCGTGTAGTAGTCGGCGACGGTGGGCGACTTGGGCCCGTCGTTGACCTGGATGCACTGGATCAGCTCGGCCGGGAGCGCAGCGATCGCGTGCAGGTCGTCGGCCCCGCGCTCGTGGTGCCAGATGTCGACGCAGATGCCGCCGTTCGGGCGGCCTGCCTCCTCGACGATCGCCCGGGCGTCGTGCACCGAGACGATGTCCGTGAATGGCAGGAACTCGATCCCGACGGTCACGCCGTGGTCGGCGGCGCGGTCGCACAGCGCCCCGAACGCCCGCGCCGCCTCCGCCACCGGCGCATCGGCGGGCCCGATGACCTGTAGGTACCGGCAGCCGAAGGCGTCGGCCATCCGCCACGCCGTCTCCTCCAGCTCGCCGGCCGCCGCGCCACCTGGTCCGTCACGGCCCAGCCCGGGGACGACTTCGATCTCGGCCAGCACGAGGTCGTGCTCGTCGAGCAGCTCGGCCAGGTGGCCCGGCGCCGTGCCGGCCGCCTCCAGCTGGCGGTAGTGCCCGACCCACAGCCCGATGCCGGCGAAGCCGTTGGTCGCGGCGAGCCGCAGGCGATCATCGACCGGGTGCTCCCGACCGAGGCTGAAGTGGCTGAGCACGAGGTCCTCGGGACCCAACTGGTATGCACTCCGGCGAGCCATCGAGCGAGTGTCACACAGGAGGTCGGATGTCGGGTCGGTTGGAGGGGAAGGTCGCCGTCATCACCGGTGGCGCCAGCGGCATCGGTGCCGGCACCACGCGGCGCTTCGTCGAGGAGGGTGCCAGGGTCGTCATCGCCGACCTGCAGGAGGACGCCGGCGACGCGCTGGCCGCCGAGCTCGGCGACGCCGTGCGATCGGTCCGCTGCGACGTCACCGAGGAGGTGGACCTCGCCGCCGCCGTCGACCACGCAGTGGCCGAGTTCGGGCAGCTCGACGTGATGTTCAACAACGCCGGCATCGTCGGCGTGGTCGGAAGGATCGCCGAGACGCCGGCCGACGGATGGGACCGCACGGTCGCCGTGCTGTTGCGAGGGGTCTTCCTCGGCACCAAGCACGCCGCCCGGGTGATGGTGCCGCAGGGCTCGGGGGTGATCATCTCCACGTCGAGCACGGCGGGCATCCTGGGTGGGCTCGGCCCGCACTGCTACACCGCCTGCAAGCACGCCGTGATCGGGTTGACGAAGTCGGTGGCGTCGGAGCTGGCGTCGAGCGGCGTGCGGGTCAACGCCATCTCCCCCGGGAGCACGGTCACGGCGATGACGTCCGCCGTCATCTCCGGCGACCACACGGCGACGGACAAGGCGGCGGCGCAGATCGCCGCCGGCTCGCCCCTCGGCATCGCCGGGTTCCCCGAGGACATCGCCAACGCCGCCGTGTACCTGGCCAGCGAGGAGGCCCGTTACGTCACCGGCCACACGCTCGTCGTCGACGCCGGCCAGACCACGATGGGCGGTCAAGGCCGGTTCCACCAGCAACCGACCGCCGTCCTCCACGAAGCCGGCCGTCGCACGTAGGCCGAGCGACGCGAGCTCGCCGGTTTGCGCCACGTGGTCCAATGACGGGAATGGGCCGCTACGTCGACATCGCTGGACACCAGACCTGGATCGAGGAGGCGGGCTCGGGTGACGAGCCGATCGTGCTGCTGCACGGTGGGCTGGGCAACGGCGACGAGCTGCTGGACCACCTCGGTCCGCCGTTGGCCGAGCGGTACCGCCTCGTCGCACCCGACCGTCGGGGCCACGGGCGCACCGCGGACACCGATGCGCCGTTCCACTACGAGGACATGGTCGACGAGACCATCGCCGTGCTCGACCAGGTCGTCGGCGGTCCGGCCCACCTCGTCGGGTGGAGCGACGGCGGCATCGTGGCGTTGCTGCTGTCGCGCCGGCGGCCAGATCTCGTCCTGCGCCAGGTCCTGATCGGCGTCAACTTCCACTTCGACGGGATGCGCTCGATCGAGATGGCCGAGGACGACCCGTTCGGGCAGGCGATGTACGAGGCCTACGTCGAGCGCACGCCGGACGGCGCCGACCACTTTCCCGAGGTCCTGACCAAGACGCTCGCCCTGTTCGCCTCGGAGCCGACCCTGACGACGGACGACCTGCGCTCGATCGAGACGCCGTCCCTCGTGCTGGTGGGCGACGACGACTGCATCGAGCTGGCCCACACGTCGGCGCTGTACGAGTCCATGCCCACCGCCCAGCTGGCCGTCGTGCCGCGGGCCAGCCATGCCGTGCCGATGGAGCAGCCAGCGGCGGTCGCCCGGCTGGTCCTCGACTTCCTCGCCGCCGACCTCCCGCCTGTCACCCTGATGCCGGATCGCCGCCGCTGACCGCGGCGACGGCCGTCGCCTTGGCGTGGCGGTAGTCGCTCTTGCCCGTCGGGCTGCGGAGGAGCTCTGGGACGCGCACGATGTGGCGCGGCGCCTTGTACCCGGCCAGGCGCTGCTTGACGTGTCCGACGAGCTCGTCGTCGCTGACGTCGGCGTGGTCGGCGGAGAGCTGGACGACCGCCGCCACGGCCTCGCCGTACCGGTCGTCCGGAACCCCGACGACGTTGCAGTCGACCACGGCCGGATGGACCTTCAGCGCCTCCTCGACCTCCTCCGGGTAGACCTTCTCGCCGCCGCTGTTGATGCACACCGAGCCCCGCCCGACGAACGTGATCGTGCCGTCGGCAGCGACGTGGGCGTAGTCGCCGGGGATGACGTAGCGCTCGCCGCGGATCTCCCGGAAGACGCTGGCCGACTTGGCCGCGTCGTTGTAGTAGCCGAGCGGCCCGGAACCCTTGTACGCGAGCACGCCGATCCGGGCGTCGCCGGGCTGGATCTCCTCGTCGTTCTCGTCGAGCAGCACGCCCCGGTCGGCGATCGTGAACGTGGCCGTCTCGACCGGCTGCTGGCCGGGCAGGGTCATGCTCGTGGCGAACGGTCCACCCTCGCTGGCGCCGAGCATGTCGAGCAGCAGCATCTGCCCGCGCTGGCGCAGCGCCACCTTGGAGTCGTGGCCCCACGTGATCCCCGAGCTGGAGATGACGCGCACGCTGGTCAGGTCGACGGGAGCGCCGGACGCCTCGCGCTCGACCAGCTCGGCGACCATCGGCCGGGCGAACGGGTCGCCGACGATGGCGATGTCGGTGACCCCGTGGGTCTCGACGAGCGACCACAGCTCGCCGGCGTCGAAGCGCCGGCCCTCCAGGAGCACGACGGTGCCGCCGCGCAGCAGCGCCGCCATCGCCAGGAACAGGGCGGTGCCGTGGATCAGCGGCGGGGCCGAGATCATCACCGGCGAAGCACCACCGGCGCGTAGCGCGGCGGTGGCGTCGGCGACGCCGTCGACGGTCGTCGGCACCTCCATGCCGGCGGCCACGTAGGCGGGGTACGACAGCGCGAAGAACAGGTCGCCGTGGCGCCACACGACGCCCTTCGGCATCCCGGTCGTGCCGCCGGTGTAGAGGATCAGCAGGTCGTCGCCGGTGCGCTCGATCGGGACCATCGGGTCCGTCGACGCGACGAGTTCGTGGTACCACTCGGCGCCGTCGAGCAGCGGTGTGGCCCCGTCGTCGATCTGCACGAGGTGGGCCGGTCGGTCGGCGGCATCGACCCCGGCGACCCGCTCCGCCAGCGCACCGTGGAAGACCAGGACGTCGGCGGTCGAGTCGCGCAGCAGGTAGGTGACCTCGCCGGACTGGTAGCGGAAGTTGACGTTGATCGGGACGACCCGGGCCTTGAACGCGCCGTACGCCAGCTCGAGGTACTCCGGACCGTTGAAGAGGAAGAGGGCGACCCGCGCCCCGGGCTCGAGGCCCCAGTCGATGAACCGAGCCCCCAGCCGGGCCGCCGTCTCGTCGAACTCCTGCCAGGTGATGCGCCGATCGCCCTGCACGATCGCCGGCGCGGTCGGGTCGAGGGCGGTGATCCGCTCGTACAGGTCGGCCCAGTTCGGGTGCAGTGCCACGGCTGGATGATGCCCGATTCGCCGTTGTCGGACGGTGCCGGGCACCTTCGAGTGTTTGGCGCATGGAGGCCCCACGCCAAACACTCCGGTGCAGGCAAACACTCGGATGCTGCTACCAGGTGGGGTTGACGAGGACCTTGGTCTGGTCGGTGCGGCCGCTGGCCAGGTCGGCCAGGGCGGCGTCGAGGCCGTCGAGGCGGGCGGTCGAGGTGTGCAGCGGCTCGACGCGGACGCGGCCGTCGGCGATCATCCCCATCGACAGCTCGAACTCCTCGTGGAAGTAGGCCAACGAGCCGTTGAAAGCGATCTCCTTGATCAGCCACACGATGGGCGAGATCGTGGCGTCGGTGTCGGGCACGCCGACCAGGCTGACGGCGCCGCCGCGGCGGGCGAGGTCGACGGCGACCTGGATGGCGGCCGGTCGACCGGCGCACTCGTAGACCACGTCGGCGCCGAGGCCGTGGGTCAGCTCGAGGACCAGCTCGGCGGCCGGCGCGCCGGGCTCCACGACGTGGTCGGCCCCGAGCGCGGCGGCCATCGCCCGGCGATCGGCGTTGGGCTCGATGGCAACGATCGTCCCGGCGCCGCCGGCACGCACCCACTGCAGCGTGGACAGGCCGATCGGCCCTGCGCCCTGCACGACGGCGGTGTCGCCGAGGCGCAGCTTGCTGGTGCGCACGGCATGGAAGGCCACGGTCATCGGCTCGACCTGCGCCGCCTGCTCGTCGTCGAGTCCCGGGTCGGTGCGCACCACCCGGGAGGCGGCGACGGCGAGGCGTGGCGCGAAGCCGCCGTGCGGCGGTGCCAGCTCGTCGCGCCCGATCGCCGACAGGAACGCCACCTGGCACCGCTCGGCCTGGCCGGCGCGGCACGCCGTGCACTGCCCGCACGCCGGCGCCGCGGCCACGACGACACGGTCGCCCTCGGCCAGTGAGGACACGGACCGCCCGACGGCCGAGATCGTCCCCGACCACTCGTGGCCGCAGATCGCCGGGTTGTACGGCTGCCCCGACTGGTAGGCGTGGACGTCGGTGCCACAGATGCCGCAGAACGCGATGTCGACGACCACGCCGTCGTCGTGCGGGGTCGGGTCGGGGAACTCGCGCAGCTCGACGGTCGATGCTCCGGTGATCAGGCCAGCCAGCATGACCGCCATGATTGCCCGGTGATCCAGCGATGATCGTCGTCGAAGCCGCCCTCCGTCTCAACGACCCCGCCCGGCGGGACTCGCTCGTCGTCGAATCGGTGCCCATCCAGCGAGCCACGCGTGACGACGAGGACGGATGCCTCGTCTACTGCTTCGCCGCCGATCCCGTGCAGGCCGACCTGATCCAGGTCTACGAGTTGTGGACGGACGACGACGCGCTGCAGCGGCACTTCGCCCATCCCAACTACCTGGCGATGCGCGAGCTGCTCAACGGCGCCGGTCTGGCCTCGGCCGTGAGCCGCAAGCTGCGCATCGACGCCGAGAGCCCGGTGTACGGCGACGGCGTCCCGATCGTCGGCTTCCCCGCCTGAACCCCCGTTTACGTCCGGATCTTGGTTACCGGGGTGACCAATATCCGGACGTAAACGCGCTGATCAGCTCAACTCAGTCTTTGATGCGCTCGTCCATCTGGTCGTGGTAGTGGGCGATCTTGCACTCCCGCGCGGAGAGGATGTGCTTGGTGTAGCCGGATGACCGCTTGGTGCGGGCCAGCTGGTCGTAGATCGAGATGTCCTCACCGACGACGACCTTCAGGTGCTCCCACTGGGCCATGGTCGACTTGAGGTACTTGGCGTACTCCGGGTCGCTCTGGTCGCCTGGGTAGATGATCTCCCAGCACAGGAACCGGGTGCGGTCGACGTCGATCGGGATCGGGTTGAAGACCTGGATGTGCGGCGGGTTGCAGTTGAACACCGTGTTCGGGAACACGACGTAGTGGCAGATGGCGTTCTGGTGGTGGTCCCAGTCCTCTTCCAGCGCGTCGAGCTTGTCGGTGCGAGGCACGAAGCACATGTAGTTCTGGCCGACGATGTGGAACGAGGTCTGGCGGAACGTCTTGCTCGCCTCGGGGCCGACGTGGTGCAGCTGCGTGACGTGGTACACCTCGTTGAACCCGTCGACGATCGCTTTGTAGCTGACGGGAACGTCGAACTCGAGGACCTCGTGGAGGACCATCTCCTCCATCTTGAAGCGCCCGAGGTCGGCCATGATCTCCGGGCCGATCCAGTCGCTCAGCGAGGGCGCCTGCTGCGGGCCGAGCAGGTTGATCCAGATCCACCCGCCCCATTCGTCGGCGGCGACGGCCGGCGCTCGCACGTCGGCCAGGTGGTCATCGCTGAAGTCCTCCCGTTCGGGGACGCCGACCAGCTTGCCGGTCGTGTCGTACACCCAGCCGTGGTACGGGCACGTGAACCGGCGGGCGCCACACCCGGTCGTCGGGCCCACGAGCGCCGCACCGCGGTGCTGGCAGACGTTGTGGAAGGCGGCCAACGACCCGTCGCGCTGGCGGGTGATGACGACGGTCTCGCCGTGGCCCTCGAACGTGATCCAGTCCCCGGGGTCCTTGGCCTGCTCGGAGCGGCCGGCGAGGATCCAGCTCTTCCCCAGGACCCGCTCGCGCTCCAGCTCGAAGCGCACCGGGTCCGCGTAGACGTCCCGGCGCATCGTGCTCGGGCCGTAGTCCGGCACCTGCTTGACGCCTGGACCGAGCCTGACCGGGACGTCTCCTCGCGTCGGCGTGTGCACCATGGTCACCTCTCCTACCCGTTGTACAACGGTTGATACATAACACTTGTGATACGGTCGAGTCAATGCCGAGGACCGTCGACGTGGACGTCCGCCGGCGCGAGATCGTCGAGGCGGCGGCCCGCCTGATCGCGACCGGGGGCATGGAGGCGGCCACGATGCGCGACATCGCCGCCGAAGCCGGGTGGACGACCGGCGTGGTCAACCACTACTTCGCCGACAAGCGCGAGGTGCTGCGGCGCACCCTCGAGCACTCGCTCCGGCAGCGCCGCGCCGAGCGGCGCTCCGACGCCACGCCGCCGGAGCAGCTGCGGGACGCGCTGGCTGCCGCGCTGGCCCTCGACGACCAGGCCCGCCAGCACTGGCTGGTCACGCTGGCGTTCTGCACCCACGCCGCCGGTGACCCCGAGCTGGCGCTTGTCCAGCGCGACGCCTACCGAGCGTTCCGGGCCCGGGTCGCCGGACTGGTGGACGCCTGCGGCGCCGCCGCCGGCGACGCCGAGGTGGTCGCCGAGCACCTGATCGCCACGGTCGACGGCGTCGCCCTGCAAGCGATGTTCGACCCTGCCTCGTGGCCGCCGGCCCGCCAGCTCGCCGCGCTCGACGAGCTGATCGCCGAGCTCGGTCATGATGGGCCACGTGAACGGCGACGAGCGAACTGATCGGCATCCGAGCAAGAAGCAACTGAACAAGGAGCTCGTCCGGCTGCAGGCCGAGCTGGTCAAGCTGCAGGAGACGGTGCGCTCTCAGGGGCTCCGGGTCGTCGTGCTCTTCGAGGGGCGAGACGCGGCGGGAAAGGGCGGGGTGATCAAGCGCATCCTCGAGCCGCTCAACCCGCGATTCTGCCGCGTCGCCGCCCTCGGCACGCCGACGGAGCGGGAGCGCTCGCAGTGGTACTTCCAGCGCTACGTCACCCACCTGCCGGCAGCAGGCGAGATGGTGCTGTTCGACCGGTCCTGGTACAACCGGGCCGGCGTCGAACGGGTGATGGGGTTCTGCACCGACGACGAGCTCACCGAGTTCTTCCGGTCCTGCCCGGAGTTCGAGCAGATGCTGATCCGTTCGGGGCTCGTGCTCGTCAAGTACTGGTTCTCGGTCAGCGACGAGGAGCAGGAGCGCAGGTTCCAGGGCCGGATCAAGGACCCGTCGAAGAACTGGAAGCTGAGCCCGATGGACCTGCAGTCACGGACCCGCTGGGTCGACTACTCCCGGGCCAAGGACGACATGTTCCGCCACACCGACACCAAGCAGTCGCCCTGGTGGGTCGTCGAAGCCGACGACAAGCCGAGCGCGCGGCTCAACTGCATCCACCACCTGCTGAGCATGATCCCGTACACCGAGCCGGCATCGCCCGACATCGAGCTGCCGCCGCGCCAGGACGACACCGGCTACGTCCGCCCCCCAGTCGCCGACCAGACCTTCGTGCCCGCTATCTATGGCCTCGATCGCTCCGAAGACTCCGCTCCTCCCCGCCAGTGAGCGAATGTGGCTGCCGACGGCTCGCTTCGCTCGCGAGGTCGGCACGGCCGACCTGACCATCCGTGCCCGCTGCGCCACGGGCCGAACCGTGAATCGCGGGGCCCACTTGTTGAAGTGAACGTCGCCGATGAACAGGCCCCGGGCCGTCTTGTAGTCGGCCTTGCCGTTTGGCGCCCTTGGCACGGTGTCGACGGCGCGCAGCTGCTTGGGCACCTTGTAGCTCGACAGCTTCGCCTTGGTGTGGGCGATCACTGCGTCGCCCGTCGGTGAGGGCTCGCCGTCGAGGACCGAGAACACCCCGACCACGCGCTGACCGAACCGCTCGTCGTCGACGCCGAAGACGAGGCAGTCGGCAACGGACGGGTGCGTCTTGACGACCTCCTCGACCTCCTCGGGGAACACCTTCTCCCCCGCCGTGTTGATGCAGTTCGAACCCCTGCCGAGCAACGTGATCGAGCCGTCGGCCTCGACCATCGCCATGTCGCCCGGGAAGCTGTACCGCACGCCGTCGATCGTGCGGAACGTCCGGGCGGTCTTCTCGTCGTCCTTGAAGTAGCCGAGGGGGATGTTCGGCCCGCTGACCGCGACGATCCCGATGTCGCCGGATCCGGGGACGACCTCGCGATCGTCGAGGTCGAAGACCTTCGTCGTCGGCATCGCGCCGAACGATGCGGTGGTGCCGACCGCCCCCTTCACGGCGATCCGCTGGGCCATCCCACCCTCGGTGGACCCCAGGACGTCCATGATCACGGCGCTCGGCGTGAACTCGAGGAGACCCTCCTTGACCTCCGTCGAGAGCATCGCCCCGGTCGAGATGTAGGCGTTGACCGCGCTGGCGTCGTACGGCGTGGCCGCCCGCTCGCGCAGCGCCTGCAGCATCGGTCGACCGAAGGCGTCACCGACCATCACGATCGTGTTGACGCCCCGCCGCTCGACGACCTGCCACAGCTCGTGGGCGTCGAACGACCGGCCCTCGAGCAGCGCGACCTCGCCGCCCGACAGGTGGGGCAGCAGGGCACCGAGCCAGACGCCGGTGCCGTGCATCAGCGGGCAGGCCGGCATCGACGTCGGCTGCATGCCCCCGTCGACCGCCGCCTTCACCGCCTCGACCACCTCGTCGGTGGACTGGAACGGTGCCCGGCCCATCCCGACGGCCACGAAGCCGAGGAAGCCCTCGGTGAACGGTCCGACGGCGTACATCACGCCCTTCGGCATGCCCGTCGTGCCGCCGGTGTACAGCAGGTAGACGTCGTCGGGGCTGCGCTCACGACGGGGCGCCGGCAGGTTGGCGGCGAGGACGTCCGTCAGCGTCTCGGCGCCGTCGACCTCGACACCGCCGGGCGCCGGGCCGTCGTCGACCGCCACGTACCACTCCAGCTTCGGGAGGCGGTCACGGATCCGCGCCAGGCGGTCGCCGAGGCTGCGGTGGTAGACGATCGCCGCGCAATCGGCGTTGTCGAGCAGGTACGCCAGCTCGTCGTCGAGGTACCGGTAGTTCACGTTGACCGGCGCCAGGCGCTCCTTGAACGCGGCGTACTGGGTGACGAGGTACTCGGGCGAGTTGTACATGAACATCCCGACCTTGGCGTCCTGGTCGAGTCCGCGCCCGGCCAACGCCGCCGCCAGCCTGGCCGCCTGTTCGTCGTAGTCGCCCCAGCGCACGATGCGGTCGCCCTGGCTGATCGCCGGCGCGTCCGGGATGGCGTCGGCCAAAGCCTCGAAGATGTCGGCGAACAGCAGCACTGACCCCCCTTGTCGCAGCGGCCGTACGTTAGGAGTCGTGCCCGACTCTCTACCAACGCGGCCGGTGCGCGCCGTCGTCTTCGACTTCGGCGGCGTGCTGATCACGCCCATCACGACCGGCATCACCGCCGTCGCCGAACGCCACGGCGCCGAGCCGCGAGCGATGGTCGAGGTGCTGATCGGGCCCGAGGAGACCGGCGACCACCCGTGGCACCGGGCCGAGCGGGGCGAGATCGCGGTGGCCGACATCCAGGCCGAGCTCGGGGCGTACGCGGCGATGGCGGGCGTCGAGCTGGTCGGTGACGAGATCGACGTTCTGCTCGTCCCCCGCTACACGTTCAACGACGCCGTGCTGGACCGGATCCGCGCCCTACCCACCGAGGGCATCCGCACCGGGCTGCTGACGAACACGTTCGCCGAGTTCCGCCCGACGTTGGAGCGGGATCTCGACCTGACGATGTTCGACGCAGTCGTCGAGTCGTACGCCGTCGGCGCCCGCAAGCCGGAGCCGGCGATCTACGAGGCGATGGCGGCGGCGCTCGACGTCGACCACGACGAGATCGTGTTCCTCGACGACTTCCTCCAGAACCTCGCCCCCGCCGCCGACCTCGGCTGGCGCACGGTTCACGTCACCGACATCCCGTCCGCCCTCGCCCAGCTCGACGACCTCATCGCCGGATCCCGCGGCCTACGTGTGGACGGAAACTAACTGCCTGGTCAATACTGAGCCGATGACGGCGACCGAACTGCGGCCTCGTTCTCCCGGGATCACCTACCAGGAGCTGCTCGACGCCGACACCCACCCGGTTCCCGACGTCCTTCGTCTGGAGTCCCCCCGCTTCCTCGGCCACGAGGACGTGTCCCGCGAGCGGTACACGACGCGGGAGTGGCACCGCCTCGAGGTCGAGCGGCTGTGGCGGCGTGTCTGGCAGTTCGTCTGCCGTGAGGAGCACCTCCCCAACCCCGGCGATCACATCGTCTACGAGCTGGCCGAGCTGTCGTTCCTCGTGATCCGCACGGACACCGGCGAGATCAAGGCCTACCCGAACACGTGCCTGCATCGCGGCCGCCGACTGAAGGACCACGACGGCCACTGCAGCGAGATCCGCTGTTCGTTCCACGGCTTCGCCTGGGCGCTCGACGGCGCGCTCGCCGACGTGCCCGCCCAGTGGGACTTCCCGCACGTGACGGGGCGCGCCGACGAGTTCCATCTGCCCGAGTGCAAGGTCGGCACGTGGGCCGGGTTCGTGTTCATCAACCCCGACCCGAACGCCGAGCCGTTGGAGGACTTCGTCGGGGAGCTGAACGATCACTTCAAGGTGTGGAACCTCGAGGATCGCTACGTCGAAGCCCACGTGTCGAAGATCGTCAAGGCCAACTGGAAGGTGACGCAGGAGGCGTTCTGCGAGGCCTTCCACGTGAACGCCACGCACCCCCAGATCCTCCCCTACCTCGGCGACACCAACAGTCAGGTCGACGTGTGGGACACGTTCGCCCGCGTGATCACGCCGGGCGGCACGCCCAGCCCGCTGCTCGGCTGGGAGCCGACCGAGGACGAGATGCTGCGCTCCATGCTCGACGTGCGCGTCGACCAGGATCCGCCGTTCACGCTCAAGGACGGCCACACGGCCCGCGCGACGGCGGCGGCGGCGAGTCGCGAGCGGTGGCGACCGGCCGTCGGCGATCGGGTCGACGGGATGAGCGACGCCGAGATGATGGACAGCCTGGACTACACGCTGTTCCCGAACTTCCATCCGTGGGGTGCCTTCAACCGCATCGTCTATCGCTTCCGCCCCAACGGCGACGACCACCGTTCTTCGATCATGGAGGTGCTGTTCCTGGCGCCGTTCAAGGGGAACCGCCCGCCGCCGGCGCCGATCCACCACCTCGGCGTCGACGAACCGTGGACCAACGCCCCCGAGCTCGGCATGCTGGCCAAGGTGTTCGAGCAGGACACGTTCAACATGGCCAACGTGCAGCTCGGCCTGGAGGCGTCGTTCAAGCCCGGCGTCACGCTGAGCACGTACCAGGAGTCGAAGGTCCGCTGGCTGCACCAGCTGATCGGCGAGTGGGTCGGCGAGCCGGCCGACGTGCCCGTGCAAGTGAGCCGGTAGGACGTCGCGCATGACCGAGCGAAGCGAACCGTCATGACCGAGCGAAGCGAACAGGTATGACCGAGCGAAGCGAACAGTCATGACCGAGCGAAGCGAACAGGTATGACCGAGCGAAGCGAACTGTTATGAGAGGCATCGTCCATCCGTTCACCAAGGCGCTGTACGAGCAGGACGGCGAGGGCAACATCAGGGTCACCGACGGCGACCGGTCGGGTGTGTTCACGGCCGGTGGACGTTGGGTCCGCGGTGAGCTGCAGGAGTGCGACCCGCAACTGTGTGGCTGGGTCGGCGGTCCCCAGATCGCCAACCACCGGGTGACCGAGGAACCCGGCTGGTAGCCGCGGGATCGAGGGCGGCCATGCACGACGAACAGGCGATGCCGGGTCGCCTCGCGGCCTTCCTGACGGCGCGCGACGCCGGCGGTCGAACGGCGACGGTCACCGCCTACCACCCGATCATCGGCGGCTACAGCCGGCTGATGGCGCGCGCCGACATCGAGTGGTCCGATGGCGTCACCGAGAGCGTCGTACTGCGCGGCGACCCCCCGCCGGGCAAGTCGATGATGGAGACCGACCGCGACCTCGAGTGGGCGTTGCTGACCGCGCTCGGCGATGCCGTGCGCATGCCGGCGCCGCGCCACTACGACGCCGACGGCGGCGAGCTCGGCACGAAGTGCATCGTGCTCGAGCATGTTGACGGCCTGTCACTCCAGGCCGTGCTCACGTCGCTGCCCACGCGGGACGACGGCACGGTCGACTACGGCCGTCATGGCGCCGACGTCGTCGACACCATGGCCGCACTGCACGGTGTCGACACGAGCGTCGTCGACGGCGTGCTCGACCGGCCCGACGACTGGGACACCTACCTCGGTGGCCTCATCGACCGCTTCCGCCAGGCCGACGCGGCGCACATCGAGGCCGTGCCGTTCCTGCGCTACTGCGCGGCCTGGCTCGACGCCCATCGCCCGCCACCGCTGCCCCTGCGCCTGGTGCACAGCGATTTCCAGACCTCCAACATCGTGGTCGATCGCGACGGTGCCCACCACCTGATCGACTGGGAGCTGACGCACGTCGGCGACCCGCGTGAGGACCTCGGGTACTACAACGTGTACTCGGCTGCGCTCGGGCCGAACCTGTTCGCCGCCGACCCCGAGGGGTTCCTGGCCCGCTACCGGGAGCAGACGGGCTTCGGCGAGGACGCCGTCAACCTGGAGACCATGTCCTACTTCACGTCGCTGGCCGCCGTGACCGTGTACGCCCAGGTGCTCGGCGGCGCGGCGGCGATGGCGCGCGGCGCCAACGGCGGGTTGATGACGACGTACACGATCAACGCCTTGACGGTCGGCCACGGCAACTTCATGGCGGCGTGCGCGGCGCCCGAGCTCGAGGCGGTCTGATGCTCAGCCGGCCGACCACCGAGCAGCTGCTGCTCGACTGCCGCGACGAGCTGCTGAACACCATCGAGCCGGCGGTCGCTGACGGCCCAGCCAAGATCGCCGTGCAGATGATGGAGAACGTGCTGCGCAACTGCGCGGCCAGGGCCGCCCACGAGGTGGCGTGGATGCACGAGGAAGGAGCGGCGATGATCGCCTTCGCCGCTCGCGTGCAGGCCAGCGCGCTGTCGACGCCCGAGGTCGACGCGACCCTGGCCGCCCACGTCGCGGGGGCGTCCGACAGCCGCCACCTCGACGAGGTGTGCGCCACGTACGACCTGGCCGGGCGGGCGTTCGGCGCGGCGCTCGAGGCGGTGATGGCCGGCGAGGGCGATCTGGCCGACGAACTGCACCGGGAGGGGCGCGCCGTGCTCGACGCACGCCTGGCCAACGAGCGCCAGATCATGGGCGAATGGGCGTTCGTGGGCCGGGCGTGAGCGACAACCCCCGTTTACGTCCGAATTCTGGTCGCACTGACGACCAAAATCCGGACGTAAACGAGCTGCTCGACGTGCTCGACGTGCATCGACTGCTCGTCGTCACCGGCGGGCACCCGTTCGAGGCCGAGCCGTTCTTCGCCGTGTTCGACGACGTGCCCGGCATCGAGTGGTCCGGCGCGACGGCCCCCGAGACCGGCCACGACGTCGTCGTGTTCTACGACCTTCCCGGCCTGCGGTTCACCCGTGGCGACCCCCCGGCCGAACTGGTCGAGCCCTCCGCCGACCAGCGGGCCGTCATCGACCGGCTGTGCGCCGAGGGAGTCGGGCTGGTGTTCCTGCACCACGCCGTGGCCGGCTGGCCGGCGTGGCCGGAGTACGCCGAGCTGGTCGGCGGCCGGTTCCACTACCAGCCGGGCCGGATGGGTGGCGTCGACTACCCCGACTCGGGATACGTCTTCGACGTGACCCACACGGTCGAGGTGCTGGCGCCCGAGCACCCCGTGTGCGCCGGGTTGGGCGAGTCCTTCACCCTGACCGACGAGCTGTACTGCTTCCCGGTGCTGACCGACGACGTGACGCCGCTCATGCGCACCACGTTCGACACCTCCGATCCGTCGCGGTTCTTCTCCGCCGACCTCGCCATCCGGGGCCAGCGGGAGTCCAACGACGGCTGGACGCATCCGCCGGGCAGCGACCTGGTGGCGTGGGTCCGCCAGGCCGGCGACAGCCGCGTCGCGTACCTGCAGTTCGGCGACGGGCCGGTGACGTACGCCAACCCCTCGTTCCGCCGGGCGCTGTCCAACGCCATCGGCTGGGCGGCGCATCCGAGGGTTTCCGGCGCCCCTGCCGGTACGGAAACCCTCGGGTGCGCTGAAACCCTCGGATGGGAGGGCGGGGGGTGACGGGGGTCGGGTTGTGCATGCCGCAGCTCGGTCCCGGCCTGACGGTCGACGTGCTGCGCGAGTTCTGCGTGCGGGCCGAGCGGCACGGCTACACGAGCCTGTGGGTGCAGGACCACTTCCTCTGGCCACTGCAGCCGATTCGTGGGTACGGCGGCCGGCCAGGTGCCGCCGTGCCGACGCAGTACCAGAGCGTGCTGGCGCCGACCGAGCTGCTGGCGGCCGTGGCGACGTGGACCTCGACGCCCCGGCTCGGCACGTCGATCCTCGTCGCCGGCAACCACTGGCCGGGGCAGCTGGCCGGTCGGTTGGCGACGATCGACCTCCTGTCGGGCGGCCGGCTGTCGGTCGGTCTCGGCGTCGGCTGGTCGGCCGAGGAGCACATCGCCTGTGGGACCGACATCACCACCCGCGGCCAGCGGATGGACGACTTCGTTCCGGCGCTGCTGGCCTGCTGGGGCGACGATCCGGTGAGCTACGAGGGGCCGTACTTCTCGATCCCGCCGTCGATCGTGCAGCCGAAGCCGCAGCAGCAGCCGCGACCGCCGCTGCTCTCGGGCATGTGGAGCGAGCCGGGACTGGAGCGCACCCGGTTGCACTTCGACGGGTGGAACCCCGCCGGGATGCCCGTCGCCGGGTCCAAGGCCATCCTCGACGACCTCAACGCTCGGCGCCCGCCCGGCATGGAGCCGTTGACGATCCACCACCGCGCCTTCGCCCAGTTCCCGCGGATGAAGGCGCTGCCCGGCGATCCCGTGGAGCGACTGGCCCACGAGGCCGCCGAGGCCCGTGCCCACCACTTCGACGACTTCATCCTCGAGCACAACTTCTGGGACGGCGTCGCCGACCCCCAGGCCTGGCTCGACGTCCCCGAGCAGTTCGCCCCGGTCGTCGCCGCCACCCGCTGAGGGCGCGTTTGTGCACCGGGCGTCGGCGTAGCGACCGTTGGTGAACAAACGCACGTGGCCGGGTCGGGGAGGATGGCGGGGTGCGTCGGCTGACCGCCCGCCAGGTCAACCTTCTGTTGGAGGTGCTGGTCGTCGCTGCGCTGGTCACGGGGGCGGCCTCCTGGGTCGGCGGCGATCGCTGGAGCCGCTGGCTGACGTTCGGCCATGCGGTGGCCGGTCTGATGCTGCTCGTCCTGGCGCCGGCCAAGCTGCGGGGATCGGTCGCCACCGGTTTCCGGCGCCGGCGCTCGACCCGGTGGGTCTCGGCGACCTTCGGCACGCTCGTCGTCGCCACCGCCGTGCTCGGTGTCCTCCACGCCACGGGCTGGTGGTTCGGGGTCGGCGCGTGGACGGCGCTGTGGACGCACGTCCTGGTCGCCGTCGTGCTCATCCCGTTCTTCCTGTGGCACCTGCTCACCCGGCCGGTGCGGCCGAGGCGGGCCGACATCGACCGCCGGGCCTTCGTCGGGACCGCCACGACGGCCGCGGCAGCGGTCGCCGTCTACGGCGCTCAGGAGGTCGCCGCTCGGACGTTCGGCTGGGCCGGGGGTGACCGGCGGGGCAGCGGTTCGCACGAGGTCGGCTCCGGTGACCCCGCAGCCATGCCCACGGTCAGTTGGATCGACGACGTGGCGCCGGCCGACACGACGGCGACGGCGTGGCGCCTGGTGGTCGACGGCACGCGTGGTGCCGATCGACGCCCTCTGGGCCACGGCTCGGCCGGTCGTCGCCACGCTCGACTGCACGGGCGGGTGGTGGAGCGAGCAGACCTGGGACGCCGTCCCGCTCGCCGAGCTGCTGCCCGAGCTGGCGGGGCGCAGCGTCCGCGTCCGCTCGGCGACGGGTTACGACCGCTACGTCGACCGTGGTGACCTGGACCGGGTCTACTTGGCCGTCGGCTACGGCGGGCGAGCGTTGCGGCCCGGCCACGGCGCCCCGGTTCGCCTGATCGCGCCGGGGCGGCGCGGCCCGTGGTGGGTGAAGTGGGTGGTCGGCGTCGAGCCGTCGGACCGCCCGGCGTGGCTGCAGCTCCCCCTGCCGCTGGCCTGACCGCGCACCGCGAACCCGAGGAGCGTCCGCCGTCGCGGGCGACTGACCGCCGCCGAGCGCTAGGTTGCGCCGCTGCGGGCGGTTCGACGATCGGGAGGAACACATGGATCGGGTTTCGCGACGCTCGCTGCTGCGCACGGGCTTAGGGGCGGCGGCCGCCGGGGCAGCCATCGGCGCCGGACCATTCCAGGGCTTCGTCGCCCTGGCCGAGGGCGCGGTCCGCAGGGGGCCCGACTTCCGCAGCCTGCGGCCGATCCCCGACCTGCGCGACGGCATCGTTCGCCTGCACCTGCCGGAGGGGTTCCAGTACCGCTCGTTCCACGACACTGACGGCCCGCCAGTCTTCCTCACCGACGGGACACGGCTCCCGGGGCGCCACGATGGGATGGCGGCCTTCCCCGGCCCCAACGGGAACGTGATCCTCGTGCGCAACCACGAGATCACGAACTCGCCGAACACACCTGCGTTCGGGCCGGGGACGCCGTACGACGCCGGCGCCGGAGGCGGCACGACCACCGTCGAGGTGACGCACAACGGTGTCGTCGTCAACGCGTTCACCAGCCTCAACGGCACGATGTTCAACTGCGCCGGCGGCGCCACGCCGTGGGGCAGCTGGATCACGTGCGAGGAGACGATCAACGGACCGGACGTCCTGCCCGACTTCACGGGGGCTTCGAACGCGTCGCTGCAGCGGCGCCACGGTTTCATCTTCGAGGTGCCGGCCGACGGTCAGTCCAATCGCCAGCCGATCACCGCCGCCGGTCGCTTCGCCCATGAAGCAGCGGCCTGGGACCCACGAGACGGGATCCTGTACCTCACCGAGGACAACTTCGGCTTCCCGTCGGGCTTCTACCGGTACCTCCCGGACAACGATCCGATGGCCGATGGCTTCCTGGGCAACGCGGGAAAGCTGCAGATGTTGGCCGTCGCCGGGGTGACCAATGCCGATCTCGCCGCCACGCAGCCGAAGAACGCCAAATACCCGGTCACGTGGGTCGACATCGCCGATCCGGCGCCGACGTTCCCCGCCGGCACCCCCAACGACACCGCGTTGCAGCACGTCGGCGGCCAGGGGCTGGCCCAGGGCGCGGCGAGGTTCTCGCGGCTCGAGGGAGCGGTCGCCGACGGCAACGTCGTCTACTTCTGCTCCACGCAGGGCGGCGGTGCGCCCGAACCGACCAACAGCGACACCGCGCTCGGTTGGGGCAACGGCTTCGGCCAGATCTGGGCGTACCACACCAAAGCGCAGCGGCTCGACCTCGTCTACCAGTCGCCTGGTCCCGACACGCTCGACTTCCCGGACAACGTGACGACGCGTGGTCGTAACACGCTGGTGCTCTGCGAGGATTCCACCGGCGACAACTTCCTGCGCACGCTGACCAGCTCGGGCATGCTCGGCGACCTCGCCCTCAACCGCCTCGTCGGCGCCAACGGGGTGCCACGCTTCGGCGACGAGTTCGCCGGCGCCACGTTCAGCCCCAACGGCGAGACCCTGTTCGTCAACATCCAGGCCAGCCGCGGCATCACGTTCGCCATCTGGGGCCCCTGGGCCAAGAACGGCGTCTGACCATCCGAGGGTTTCGCTGCACCCGAGGGTTTCGTGCACCCCTTCCGGTACGCAGACCCTCGGGTGCTCTGAAACCCTCGGATGTTGATCAGGTGGAGTGGCGGGCGGCGATCCAGTCGGCGGTGGCCTTGCCCATCTTGGCGCCGTCGTAGCCGATGCGCTGGGTGGGCTCGACCTCGAGGATGACGCGGCGCGGCGAGTCGAGGAACGACTGGAACGCCTCGGCCCGGACCGGGTCGTTGGCGTTCAGCGCCTTCGCCAGCTCGGGGTAGAACCAGTCCTTCGTCGCCTGGTCGTCGTGCAGCGTGCACATCCCCTTGTACGTGACGGTCTTGTTGCGCGGGACCGGAGACCCCGTCGACGTCACGACGATGGACACCCGCGGATCGCGCCGCACGGCGCTGATCCGCGCCCGCTGGTTCGACGCCGTCAGCCAGAACTTCCCGCCGCGCCACACGTAGGACATGATCACGCCGACGGGCCACCCCTCCTTGTTGGACCAGATGAACGTGCACTCGTTGTGGCCGAGCAGCAGCTGCTCCTCGACGTCGTCGTCGAGTCCGTAGACCGTGACGTCCTCGTAGTTCTCGGGATCGGTGGGATCGCTCATTTCGACTCCTGTCAGGGAAGCTCGCGGGGGAGGAACTGGCCGGTGCTGGCCCCGATGCCGCCGTCGGCGGCGATGGCCTGCCCGGTGACGAAGCTCGCCGCCGGCGACAGCAGGAACGCCATCACGGCGGCGACCTCATCGGCCCGTCCCCACCGCTGCATCGGGACGGTGCGGCGCAAGGCCTCGTAGCGCTCGGGGGAGACGTCCTTCATCGCTGACGTCATGCCCGTCTCCGTCGGGCCGGGGCAGACCACGTTGACCGTGATGGCGTCGGCGGCGAGGTCGAGCGCGGCCGCCCGCACCAGGTTGATGACCGCCGCCTTCGACGCGTTGTACGGCCACATCTGCGGATCGGCACGCACACCGGAGGTCGATGCAGTTGCAACGATCCGCCCACTGCGACCGGCACGCAGCGCCGGCACCGCGGCGCGGATGCCGAGCAGCACGCCGCGCACGTTGATCTCCATCGTTCGGTCGAAGACCTCGATCGGCAGCTCGAGCAGGTCCCCGCGGGCGGGCACGCCGGCGTTGAGGGCCACGGCGTCGAGACGACCGAACCGATCGACGGCCGTTTCGACAGCGGCGGCGTTGGCGTCCGGATCGGTGACGTCAGCAGCCAGGGCGACGACGCGCTTGTGCGCCGCGGCCCACCCGAACCGCTCGTCGTCGACGTCGGTGGCGACCACGGATGCGCCCTGGGCGACGAGCAGCTCGACGAGCGCCCGCCCGATGCCCGATGCTGCCCCGGTGACCCAGGCCACGCGACCAGCGTGCACGCTCATTGGTGCACCGTGTCAGGCGTGGAGCTGGTGCACCAATGAGCCGAAGACCGTGCTCGACGATTCGCTCGCTCGAAGACTCGCTCGCTCATTGGTGCACCCTGTCGTCGTGCGTCAAGTCAGGCGTGGAGTTGGTGCACCAATGAGCCGAAGACCGTGCTCGACGATTCGCTCGCTCGAAGACTCGCTCGCTCATTGGTTCAGCTTGATCGTGTCGTGGGCGTCGCCGGCCATCGCTCAGCTCTCCGCCGGCACGAGATCGGCGAGCACTTTGCGGCGCTGGATCTTGCCCGACATCGTCTTCGGCAGGTCGTCGACGAAGATCACCCGCTTGGGCACCTTGTACGTGGCGAGTCCGGCGCGGGCGGCGGCCAGCACGGTCGATTCCGTCAGGTCCTTGCCGGCGACGACCGCCACGACCTCCTCGCCCCAGTGATCGTGCGGTACCCCCACGACGGCCACCTCGCGCACGCCGTCGACGCCGTACATGACGCTCTCCACCTCGGCCGGGTAGACGTTCAAGCCGCCCGTGATGATCAGGTCCTTCTTGCGGTCGACGATCGAGAAGTACCCGTCGGCGTCGCGGGTGGCGAGGTCACCGGTGTGCAGCCAACCGTCGACGATCGTCTTGGCCGTCTCCTCGGGGTCGTTCCAGTACCCGGCGAACACCACCGGCCCGCGCAGCACGAGCTCGCCGACCTGATCCGGCGGGCACTCGACGTCCTGGTCGTCGACCACCTTGGCCTCGCAGTACAAGAGATCGAGTCCGCACGACCCGAGCTTGCGGGCGATGTCCTCGGTCGGCAGGAACAGCCCCAGCCCGTTGCCTTCCGTGAGCGCGTAGGCCTGGGCGAACGGCACGCCCCGCGCCTGATAGGCCTCGATCAACGGCAGCGGGACGGGCGCCGCGCCGATGAACCCGAGGCGGATCGACGAGAGGTCCGTCTCGGCGAACGTCGGGTGGTCGAGCATCGCCTTCCACATCGTCGGCACGCCGGCGACGAACGTGATGCCGTAGCGCTCGATGTAGGCCAGGGTGCGCCCGGGGTCGAAGCCGTGGTCGAGGATCATCGTGCCGCCGCTGTGGACGACCGGCATCGTGGCCGACATGGTGCCGCCGGTGAAGGCCAGCGGGAAGTGGCAGATGTGCACGTCGCCCGGTGCGTGGCGGACCTGGATCACCCACTGCAGCGTGCAGAACAGGATCCCGCCGTGGGTGGTGATCGCCCCTTTGGGGATCCCGGTCGTGCCCGAGGTGTAGAGGATGACGGCCGGATCGTCGAGGTCGATCGGTTCGGCGATCGGCGCCGGACGCTCAGCGGCGGCGACGGCGGCCGGCGGGTCCAGCGTCGTCACCCAGTTGCGCACCTCGAGGTCCGATGCCACCTGGGTGATCACGTCGTCGAACTCGCCGTCGGTCACGACGACGGTGGCACCGCTGTGACCGAGCGTGTAGGTGACCTCACGTGGGCTGAGGAAGTGGTTGACCGGGACGACGATGGCGCCGAGGCGGGCGACGGCGAAGAAGACGTAGAGGAACTCCGGCCGGTTGCGCATGTACAGCCCGACCCGGTCGCCGCGCTCGACACCGAGCTCACGCAACGCAGTGGCCCAGCGGTCCGTCTGCTCGTCGTAGTCGGCCCAGGTGATCGGCTCGTCGTCGAAGATGACCGCCGGAGCATCCGGCCGCAGCCGCGCCCACCCCGACACCCAGCTGGCGATCCCGGCGAACATCACCAGGAACCGTAATTGACCACCCGATTACTTCCGCCACCCAGCTTCTGGACGTCGCAACCGACTCACAACGGCCGGTTGCGACGGCCAGAACGGTTCAGTACGGCATGGTGCCGCCGTCGACGGGGAACAGGCAGCCGGTCATGTTGCGGGCGGCGTCGCTGGCCAGCAGCACGGCGACGGCGCCGACCTCCTCCACCGTGTTCAGCCGCTTGATCGCCGACTCCTGGGCGAACACGTCGAGCAGGGCGTCGTAGGTCTCGAGGCCCATCGCCACCGCCGACGCCGGCCCGGTGGCCATCACGATGTCCGTCTCGACCAGCCCGGGGAGGATGGCGTTGATCGTGATGCCCATCGTGCCCACCTCCTTCGACGCCGATTTCACCAGCCCGTTGACGGCGTGCTTGGTGGTCACGTACCCCGAGATCCCGGGTTTGCCGAGCTTGCCCTCGACCGACGACGTCACGAGGATCCGCCCGGACTCGCGCGGGATCATGTGCTGCAGCGCGCGGCGCATCCCCCAGAACACGTGGTTCAGGTTCCAGTCGATCTCGAGGCGCCACTCCTCGTCCGTCATCAGGTGCACCGGCGCCGTGTCCTTGACCCCGCCGGAGTTGAGCACGCAGATGTCGAGCTTCCCGTACCGCTCGATCGTGTGGTCGATGAGCCCTTCGACGCACTCCTGGGTCGACGAGTCGCCGGCGAAGAAGTCGGCCCGCTCCCCCGCGTCCATCTCGTCGAGGCAGACCTGTCCCTTCGCCGGGTCGCGGCCGTTGACGACGACGCTGGCGCCCTCGGCGAGGAACGCGTCAGCGATCCCGCGACCGATGCTGCGCGTCCCGCCCGTGATGCAGGCGACCTTGCCTTCCAGCTTCCCCATTGTGCCCTCCAGATGTGCTTCAGGACTTGACGGTTTGGCCCGTGCCGCAGTGAGCGTGGTCGGTCAGGGAGGCCGCCAGGCCGACGCGCGAGCGAAGCGAGCCATCAGTACGGAGAGGTGCCGCCGTCGACCGAGATCATCGAGCCGGTGATGCCGCCGCCGGCGTCGGAGGCCAGGAGCAACGCGACCGCGGCGACGTCCTCGACCTCGTTGAGCCGCTTGACCGCCGACTCCCTGGCGTACCACTGCAGGAACTCGTCGTAGGTCATGCCCATCGCCTCGGCGGCGCCGGGTCCCTCGGACTTCATGATGTCGGTCTCGATGCCGCCTGGGCACAGCACGTTGACCGTGATGCCGAGCGTGCCGACCTCCTGCGCCGCCGACTTCGTCAGCCCGTTGATGGCGTGCTTCGCCGAGACGTACGGGCTGACGACCGGCTTGCCGACCTTGCCCTCCAGCGAGCCGATCGAGATGATCCGGCCCCACTCGTTGGGGATCATGTGCTGCAGCGACCGGCGCATCACCCAGAACGTGTGCCAGAAGATCCACTTCATGGCGTTGTCCATCGCCTCGTCGGTGAGCTCGGCGACCGGCGCGAAGTCGCTGCTTCCACCGGCGTTGGGCACGGCGATGTCGATCCGACCGAACCGTTCGACGGTCCCGTCGACGATCGCTTCGCAGTCCTCGCGCCGGCGGACGTCGCCGGCGATGAAGTGGACGCGGTCACCGGCACCCAGCTCGTCGATCGTCGCTTGCGCCTTGGCCGGGTCACGGCCGTTGATCACGACGCTGGCGCCCTCGGCGAGGAACGCCTCGGCGATCCCGCGACCGATGCCCCGCGTCCCGCCGGTGATGCAGGCGACGCGACCGTCCAGGATCCCCATGGGCCGCGGAACCTAGCGGACGTGCTGCGGGTCCGGCTGTGGCGGAGCGCCGATCCAGTCGGCCAGGCCCAGTGATCGCTCCCGCCCGCCTCGGTCGTGGATGTCGACCTCGTACCGCACGCGCTGACCGTCGAAGCGGAGGTAGCTCATCACCTCGACGTGCCACTTGCGGCCGACGACGTCGGGGCCGAACGGCTCGGGCGTGCGCACGGTGGCGCTCATGACGTAGTGCAGGGCCAGGCCGTCGTCGTTGGACCAGAACTCGTCCGGCGCGAGGAGCAGGTCGTCCCAGCGAGCGAGGCCCTTGGCGAAGAAGGCACGGATCGCCGGCCACCCCTCGAAGCGACCGCTGGCCGCGTCGCTGAGCACGGCGTCGGGCGTGAAGAACGGCTCGGGCGCATCCGGGTCGCCGCTGCTCCAGGCGGCGAAGACGTCACGGGCGATGCGCTCCCGGCGATCCACGTCAACTCCTCCCGCCGCGCACGCGCTCGAGGTAGCGCTGCCCGGACTGGCGTCCCTCGGGGTCGCGCAGGCCGGCCAGCAGCCCGTCGGCGTCGGACCAGCTGCGGCCCGTCCCGACCATCGACTCGGTGACGGCGTTCGTGTGGGCCTTGGTCGCCAGCAGCGCCAGCTTGGGCATCCGCACGAGCGTGGCGACCAGATCGTCGACGGCGCCGTCGAGGTCGGCTTCCGGGACGACGCGGTTGAGGAACCCGGCGGCCTTCGCTTCGTCGGGCCCGAAGTCGCGACACGTCATGACCAGCTCCTTCGTCAGCGCCGGCCCGATCTCCCGCACCAGGCGGGGGATGCCGCCCCACGCCAGCGGGATCCCCAGCTCGACCTCGGGGATGCGGAAGCGCGCCGTGTCGGCGGCGACGCGCAGGTCGCACACCGCGGCGAGGACGACACCGCCGCCGACGCACCAGCCGCGCACCTTGGCGATGGTGACGGCGCGCAGCTCGTCCATCGCCCGGGCCATGCGCCAACCCGAGTCGGCGTCGTCACGCGGGTGGCGGTTGTCGGTCGCGGCGCCGAACGCCGAGACGTCGGCGCCGGCCGAGAACGCTCGTCCACGACCGGACACCACGACGACCTTCAGGTCGTCGTGACGGTCGAGCCAACGCGCCGCCTCCTCGATCTCGCCCAGCGTGCGCGACGAGAGCGGGTTGAGCTGGTCCGGACGGTCGAGCACGAGATCGCCCCGAGATCCGTCGACGCTGACCGCGATGGTCTCCAGCTGCATACGCGCCGGACAGTACCGTCGGGTCGCGGCGCAGGTGTGAGCCGGACCGCCGTCGGGAAGAACCCGATGCGTCAACCGAGGAGGTGCGAGATGACCGATCATCGCGACGAGCGACCGATGGACCCGCCTGGCCGAGACGACCGCGTGGCGGCGGCCGAAGACCGGGCCATCGCCGCCGAGCACCGTGCCGAGGCCTCCGAACGCCGGCTCGACGACGATGACCGCGGCCGTCACGTCGTGTCGTCCAAGCCTACGTACGGGTTCGGCTCGCTGCTGGCGCTGCTGGCGGCCCTCGCCATCGCGCTCGGCGCTTTCCTCAACTGGGTCCGCAGCACCGGTGACTTCAACACGGCGAACTCCAACGAGGTCTCCATCCAGTTCCTCTGGGACCCGATCCCCGCCGGCGACCAGCCGTCGTTGCTGTTCCTGTTGCTCGGGGCGGCGATCCTCGTGGTCGTCGGGACGTTCATCCCGCGCGCCCGCGTGCTGGCCATCATCGGCGGCGCCATCGCGCTGGCGACCGCCGTGCTGTTCTTCATCAGCATGAGCCGCCTGATCTCCGACTTCGACCTCGACGAGGGTGCCTTCGAGGTCGTCGGCTTGGGGTGGTGGTTGGCCGGGATCGGCGGGCTCGTCGCCATCCTCGGCTCGGTGCTGATCCCGCGCCGAGACGTCGTGCGCTGACGGTCCCGTCTGCTCGGACTCGCGATGCAGCCGGAGATCGGTCAACTGCTCTCGCTCGACGGTCGGCATGCCCTCGTCACCGGCGGCGCGACGGGGATCGGCGAAGCGATCGCCGTCGTGCTCGCCGCTGCGGGGGCGACGGTGACCATCGGCGACGTGGACATGGACGGCGCGGCGCGTGTGGCCGGTGAGATCGGCGCAACGGCGATCGAGCTGGACGTCACCGACCCGGCCAGTGCCGACGCCGCCGTTGCGGCGCGACCCCAGCTCGATCTGCTCGTCAACAACGCCGGCACCTACCTCGAGGCCGGCAGCATCCTCGACCAGACCCACGAATCGTGGCGACGGTCGATCGACGTCAACCTGGCCGGGGTGTTCAACTGCTCGAAGCCGGCGGCGGTGGCGATGGTCGCCGGTGGGCGCCGCGGCTCGATCGTGAACATCGCCTCGGTCGACGGGTTCCTGCCGTGCCTCGGCGCCGGCTACGACTCGGCGAAGGCGGCCGTGATCCACCTCACCAAGTCGCTGGCCGTCGACCTGGCGCCACACGGCATCCGGGTCAACGGCATCGCGCCGGGCAACGTGCCGGTGCCGACGCTGCGCAAGATCCACGCCGGTGAGCTGCCGCCGCTGTGGCCGGCCGACTCGTCGACCACCGGCCTGATGGGCCCGTTGATGCGCCAGCGCAGCGCCAACATCCCCCTCGGCCGCCCCGGTCGCCCCGAGGAGATCGCCCACGCCGTCCTCTACCTCGCCTCGCAAGCCGCCACCTACGTCACCGGCCACACCCTGACGGTGGATGGAGGCTGGACACTCGTGTAAGCGGCTGGTGAGCACGTAGGCAGCACGGGTCCGGCCGAGCGAAGCGAGGGCCGGGTGCCATCTGGGCGCGGAGATTCCCAGTCGCGAGAAGCTCCGCGCCCAGATCACGGCCATCGCGGGCGATCTTCGGCGAGATCTCGATCTGGGCGCGGAGCTTCTCGGTTGTGGGAATCTCCGCGCCCAGATGTTTCGCCGACTCGCTGGCGCTCGTCGGCCGCGTGCTCCTACGAGAGGCGCGGTTGGTGGCGGGCGGCTCGGCGGGCGGGGAGGGTGGCGGCGAGGATGCCGGTGGCGACGGACACGACGACGACGCCGAGCAGGAGCGGCACCGGCACGGCCAGGGTCTCGAAGCCCCGGCTGCGCCACGTGCGGCCGAACACCACGCCGAGCAGCAGCCCCAGCCCGACGCCGGCCAGCGCGCCGAGAACGGCGAGGATCGCACCCTCGGCCTGGATCATCGTGCGCACCTGCCGCCGACTCATGCCCACCGCCCGCAGCAGCCCGATCTCCCTCGACCGCTCGAGCACGCCCAGCAGCAAGGTGTTGGCGATGCCGAGCAGGGCGATGACCACCGACAGGCCGACCAGCCCGGCGACCACGGCGAGCACCTGCTCGATCTGACCGACCTCCTTGGCGATGTAGTCGTCGCGGTCGTTCCACTCCACCCCAGGGAACCCCACCACCACCGCCTCGACCGCGCCGCCCAATACCTCCTCACCCACCCCGGCGGCGGCGGTGACCCACAGCAGCCGGTCACCGACCTCCAGCCCGACGTCGGCCAGCACGCGGTCGGCGACCAGCAGGTTGATCGGCGCGCCGCCGGGCCCGTTCACCGGATCGGCGAGCACGGCGCCGATCCGCAGGCGTCGCACACCGGCCTCGGGAAGGACGACGTCCACCTCCTGCCCGAACCGCCAGCCTCGCTCGCCGAGCTCGCGACCACTGACCGCCAGCTCGCCGCGTCGCAATGCGTCGAGGTCTCCGTCGGCGAACCGCACGTCGAACATCCGCGCCAGCCCGTCGGGGTCCGTCACCGTCAGCGGGTCCGGGTCGTCGCCGACGCCGACCTCCACCCGTTTGGCGACGACGACGTCGGCGACCTCCTCCCGCGCCCGCAGCTCGTCGGCGAGCTCGGTCCCGATGTCCCGGTCTCCGATCGGCTCCACGATCACGTCGGCCCGCAGGTCGCGTTCGAGGACCCCACCGACCGACGCCCGCGCCGACGAGCTGACGACTGCGGCGAGCGTGACGAGGGCGATGCCGGCCATCAGCGCCGCGGCGGTTGCCGCGCTGCGCCGGCGATGACGGTCGGCGTTGGACCGAGCCAGTCGCCCGGGCGCCCCGAGCAAGCGCTCGAGCGGTCGCGAGACGCCGGCGGCCAGCGGTCCGACGACGAGGGGCCCGAGCGCGATCACGGCGCCGAACAGCCCGAGCGCCCCGAGTCCGGCGACTTGGAACCCTCGCTCGAAGGGGCGGAAGGTCCCGAAGGCGGCCCAGCCGAGGAGCCATGCCGCCACCGCGCCCAGGCCGACGGCGATCGCCGCCCGCCAGCGAGCGGCAGCGGCCGGCGGACGAGCGTCGTCGCGCATGGCGTCGATCGGCGTGATCCGCGCCGCCCGCACCGCCGGGATCACCGCCGCACCGCACGTCACCACGACGCCCAGCAGCACGCCGAGCACGACGCGACCCAGGCCGACCTGGACCGGACCGTCAGGCGGCTCCAACCCCACGGCGGTCGCGCCACGCAGCAGCAACCACCCGACACCGATCCCGGCCGCAGCACCAACCAGGGCGCTGATCACGCCGAGCACGGCAGCCTCGCCGACGACCATCCGCCGAACTTGCGCCGCCGACGCGCCGAGCGCCCGCAGCAACCCCAGCTCGCGCACCCGTTGGGTGATCAGCATCGTGAACGTGTTGACGACGACGAAGGCGCCGACGACGACACCCAGCCCGGCGAACAGGGTGACCAGCTGGGGCAGGAAACCGATGCGCGGCGGGCGTGTCGCGTCGGCACCACGCACGACCTCCGCTCGGTCGCCGAGCGCGGCGGCGAGGTCACGGGCGACCACGTCCACGTCGAGGTCGTCGGCCACGGCGATGAGCACCGAGTCGACGCCGGGACCGCCGGGCTCGAACAGCCGGGCCGCGTCGTCCGGTGCGAAGAACGTCAGACTGCCCAGCCCGAGCTGCGCTCCCGGAGCGCCCTCGGCGATCCCCACCACTGCGTACGGGGCCACCGGGCCGGTGGCGACGACGCCGACCGAACTGCCGACGGAGGCGCCGATGGCGTCCGCCGTGGCGGCGTCGAGCACGACCTCGCCGGATGAGGGTGGACGCCCCTCCCGCAGCCGCACCGGCGCGACGCGTTCGTCCTGCACCCATGCCGCGCCGATCGGCGCTCCGAACCGTCTGACCGACGGCCGACCGTCGGCGCCGACGACGATGGCCTGACCACCGACGACGCCCTCGGCGACGTCGACGCCGGCGACCCCGCCCACTTCCGCGACGACACCGTCGGCGAGCCGGGTTCTGGTCGCCGCGGTCTCGAACGTTGCCGGCGCACGAACCACGAGATCGGCGGCTGCGGTCGCCGCCGTGGTGCGCAGCAGCGAGCGCAGCGTGTCCGTGAGCACGAGGCTGCCGACCGCCAGGGCCACCCCGAGCACCACCGCCAGCCCCGTCGCCACGTAGCGGCCGAGCTGGTCCCGCACGCCGCGCCGCACCAGGAGGTCGGTGCTGCCGGCCATCCATCGACGGTACCGACGCCCGGCGACTCCCTTCGCTCGCCGGCCCACTAGCGTCGACGGACCGTGTCGAGCCGAACGTTGACCTTCACCGGCGGCGAGGGAGCCGGCGAGCGCCTGGCCGCCGCGCTGGTCGACAACGGCTTCGACGTCGGCGCCGCCCGCCGCACCGATCGCCTGCTGCTCGACACGTTCGACGGTCGGCTCGACGACGCCGGCCTGCG
Organism: uncultured Acidimicrobiia bacterium; assembly: GCA_963739975.1. Classification (GTDB taxonomy): domain Bacteria; phylum Actinomycetota; class Acidimicrobiia; order Acidimicrobiales; family Ilumatobacteraceae; genus JALZMG01. The sequence goes on along the minus strand of CAVUCK010000005.1, from coordinate 31,660 downwards.
CCTCGAGCACCGCACGACGAGCGACGGTCCCGCGCTCGTCCTGTCGGACGCACAGTCGGCGCCGGCCCGACTCGCCGCCACCCGACCACCGCGCTTCGCCGCCGACCTCCCCGCCGGTCCGTTCCGCGATCGCCTCGAGCGCGGCGACCGACGGGCGCGCCCTGCTCCCCCAGCGCACCGCGTCCGGTCGAGGCCGGACGGTCGTGCGTCGCAACCGCCAGGACAAGACCGTCGCTGCGGCGACGATCTACGACGGCCTCCGGGTCGGCGACGACAGCTGGGCGACGGTGATCGAGGTCACCGAGCTCGTCGGGTACGACGGTGCCGGCACCCGCCTCGTCGACCTCCTGCGCGCCGACGGCCTCGCCGAGGTCGACGGCGACACGTTCGCGCTCGGTGGCCCACTGGTGGCGCCCGGACGGGCGACGGCGTCGCCGACCATCCCGATCGATGGCGGGCTACCCGCCGCCGACGCCTTCCGCGCCGTGCTGGTCCACCTCCTCGATGCCGTCGAGGTCAACCGACCCGGCACGATCGACGACGTCGACGCCGAGTTCCTCCACGAGCTGCGCGTCGCCGTCCGGCGCAGCCGCTCCGTGCTCTCCCACGCCCGCCGGGTGCTCCCGATCGACGACGTGGCCCGCGGACGCGCCGAGCTGGCGTGGCTCGGGGCGGTCACCGGCCCGCCACGCGACCTCGACGTGTACCAGTTGGAGTGGAACGAGTACGTGCGCCTACTGGCGCCCAGCTCCCGGCGCGACCTCGAGCCGATCCGGGCGCACCTCGACGAGCAGCGCGTCGGCGCTCACGACCGCCTCGCCGCCGACCTCGGCAGTGACCGCACCGTCGAGTTTCTGAACTGGTGGCGACAGGCGCTGACGACGCCGGCGGCCGTGCCGGCGCGCGACGGCGACGCGCCCGTCGCCGATGTGGTGCGCGAACGAGTCCGGCGGGCGCACCGCCGGCTCGTGGAGGGCGGGCGGGCCATCGAGCCCACGAGCCCGCCCGAGGCGGTCCACGAGCTGCGCAAGGATGCCAAGCGCCTGCGCTACCTGCTCGAGTGCTTCGGCGCCCTCTGGCCCGCCCCGGCGCGCAAGGCCTTCGTCGGCCGGCTCAAGGTGCTGCAGGACAACCTCGGCACCCACCAGGACGCCGACGTCCACGGCCACCACCTGCGGGCGCTCGCCGCCGAGTTGGCCGGCCGCCTGCCCGTCGACACCGTGCTCGCCGCCGGGCAACTGGTCGAGCAGCTCGACCAGCGGCGCGCCGCCACCCGCGCCGAGTTCGCCGTCCGGTTCGCCGACTTCGACAGCAAGCCGACCCGCCAGGCCCTGCGCGACCTGCTCGGGACGAGGCGGCTGCGGCCGCGATGAGGGTGCTCGCCACGTACAGCATCAAGGGAGGGGTCGGGAAGACCACGTCGGCGGTCAACCTCGCCGACCACGCCGCCCGGGCTGGTTGGCGGGTCCTCGTCTGGGACCTCGACCCGCAAGGCGCGGCGACGTTCTTCCTGCGCGTCAAGGCCAAGGTCAAGGGCGGCGCCCGCGGCCTGATCGGCCCCCACGGCGAGCTCGAGCCGCACGTCCGGGCCAGCGACGTCCCCGGCGTGCACCTGCTGCCAGCGGACTTCTCGCTCCGCCACCTCGACGTCCTGCTCGACGTCACCCGCGACTCGGCGGGGTCCGGTCGAGCCCGGCTGGGCGAGCTGCTCGATCCCGTCACCGATCGCTACGACGTCGCCATCCTCGACTGCCCACCGGGCATCACCCTCGGCTCGGAGAGCGTGTTCGGCGCCGCCGACGCGCTGCTCGTTCCCACCGTTCCGTCGACGCTGTCGGCCCGCACGCTCGAGCAGCTCGACGACTTCCTGCGGGCGTGGCCCGGCGCGCCGAGCGTCCTGCCGTTCCTGACGATGGTCGATCGCCGGCGCCGGATGCACCGCGACGTCGCCGCCGCGCTGACCAGCTCCTGGCCGGGCCTGCTGCGCTCCGCCGTCCCCAGCTCGGCGTCCGTGGAGCGGATGGGGGTCGAGCGGGCACCGCTGTCGACGTTCGCTCCACGCGGCGTGGCGACCGCCGCCTACCGGGACCTGTGGGCCGAGATCGCCGACCGCCTCACGACGATCGGAGCGACATGACGTCAACCACGAGCGAGCCGCGCCGGGGGTACACGTCGCGGCAGCGTCTCACGCTGCTGGCCACCAGCCTCGGCCTGTTCATGATCTACCTCGACGCCACGATCGTGAACGTCGCGCTGCCCGACATCCAGGCCGACTTTGACGCCGGCGAAGAGGGGCTGCAGTGGGTCGTTGCCGCGTACAGCCTGACGATGGGCATGTTCATCATGTCCTCGGCGACGTTCGCCGACCGGCTCGGTCGGCGCCGGGCACTGCTCGTCGGCACGGCGCTGTTCTCCGGGGCATCCGCCCTGTGCGGGCTGGCCCCGAGCCTGATGGTGCTGAACGTCGGGCGCGGCGCGCAGGGGGTTGGAGCGGCCGTCGTCAACGTCGCGTCCCTTGCGCTCGTCAGCGCGGCGTTCCCGGACGCCAAGCAGAAGGCCGGCGCCATCGGGCTCTGGACCGGCGTGGCCGGCGTGGGCCTGGCCATCGGGCCGACGCTCGGCGGCGTGCTGACCGAGACGATCGGTTGGCGCAGCATCTTCTTCGTCAACCTGATCATCGGTGCGGTCTCGATCGTCCTCGTGCGGGCGTTCGTCGACGAGTCGCGCGACGAAGGATCGAAAGGCTTCGACCTTCGCGGGGAGCTGCTGTTCATCGCCGCCGTCGGCGCCCTGACCTACGCGCTGATCGAGGGCCCGCACGACGGCTGGCTGTCGCCCCTGATCATCGGCCTGCTGGTGGCGGCGGCCGTGCTCGGGGTGGCGTTCGTGCTCGTCGAGCTGCGCACCGCGACGCCGATGATGGACGTGCGCCTCTTCCATGACCACGTCTACTCGGTCGCCATCTTGACCGTCTTCGTGGTGCTGTTCGCGGTGTACGGGCTGATGCTCGTGCTCACGCAGTACCTGCAGAACGTGCAGGGCTACAGCGCCGAGGGAGCCGGCGTCATCCTGCTCGCCCAGACGGTTCCGCTGATCATCTTCTCGCCCATCGCTGGGAACCTCGCCGGGCGGATCGGCGGTCGCTCGCCGACGCTCGGTGCCCTCACCGCCGCCGTGGCCGGCCTGGCCGTCGTCATCGCCGGGGTCGGGACCTCGATGCTGCTCGTCGGTATCGGGCTCGTGCTGATCGGGATCGCCGCCGCGTTCGGGCTGCCCACGGCGACGAACGTGGCCATGGAGGCGGTGCCGGCCACCCGCGCCGGCATGGCGTCGGGCATCCTCAGCGCCCAGCGGGCGCTCGGGTCGACAGCGGGGTTCGCCGTCATGGGCACCGTGCTGGCCGCCGTCGTGGCCGGAACCCTCCCGGGGAAGTTCGAGCGCTACCTCCCGGCGGCCGACGTCGGGCCGGCCGTCGACGCCGTCGTCGCCGACGCCAACCCGCGGGCCGTTGCGTCGATCATCGGCCCGGGCAAGCCATTGCCGCCGAACGTGGCGTCCGTGCCGGAGCTGGTCGATGCCGCCGACGACGCGTTCGTCGAGGGGATCCGCCTCGCCCTCGCGACCGGTCTCGTCCTGTGCCTGCTGACGCTGGTCGTCGCGTTCTTCGTCCTTCCGCACGGCACCCGCCGCCAGCAGCGCCGGGCCGACCGCACGGATGCTCGAGACCTCGCCCGGGAGGACCCGGGCGAGGCCAATCAGCTCAGGAGCGAATGAGCTTGCCTTCGACCAGCCGCTTGATGCCCTCGATGGCCGTGCGGTGGACGCCCTGGTCGTCGGACACCGCATCGACGAGCCCGATCATCATCACCCGGATCAGGACGACGACGCGCGCCTGGTCGTCGACGTCGATCTCGCCGGTCGTGATGCCGAGGTCGACGAGCGATTCGAAGAACGACTCGCGCCGCACGTAGCCGGTGCGGAAGATCGCCCGCAGCTCGGGGTTGCGCCGGGCGTCGATGCGCACCGCACCGAGGAACCTGGCCAGGCTGGGGTCGGTGTTGTTCATCTCGTGGGCCAGGTCGAGGACGACCTCCAACCCGGAGACGAACGTCTCGGCACCACTGACGGCGGCTTCGAAGCGGTCGTAGACGACCGCCTGGGCATTGTCGTAGACGGCCCGGTAGAGGTCGAGCTTGGACTCGAAGTAGTGGTAGATCGCGCCGGTCGTGACATCGGCCGCCGCCGCCAAGTGCTTGTTCGTCGTCGACGCGTAGCCGAGCTCGGAGAACGTGGATCGCGCCGTGCTGAGGATCCGCTCGCGCGTCGCATTGCTGTCGGACGCGGGCGGCCGACCGAGCCGGCGCGACGCCGGCCGCCTCGCGGCGGCCCTGTTCATCGGCCCAGTATGGCCCACGGAGGCGTCCCGAGTGCGGAAATCTATCGGACGGTCAATTATCGTCGGGCGTCATGGCCGACCCGCCGCCGCTCGACCAGTTCCTCGCCGAGGCCAGCGAATGGCTCGACGAGCACGCCGAGAAGCGTGGCACGGGCGAGGACGAGCTGGTGTGGGGCAAGGGCGAGTTCGACGTCTCGGTGTTCCACGCGCTGTCGTTCGAGGACGAGCGGGACCTGCTGGACCGGGCCAAGGCGTGGACGCAAGCGAAGGCCGAGCGCGGCTACCACGCCATCAGCTGGCCGACCGAGCTCGGCGGGCTGGGACTGCCGTCGTCGTACGCCCGGGCGTTCGGACGGCTGCAGAGCGGCTACGTCCTGCCCACCGGCCACGAGACCCACGGGGTCACGACCGGTCTGGTGGCGCCGACCATCCGTGCCATCGGGACCCCCGAGCAGCAGGCCGAGCTGATCCCCCGCTTCCTCGCCGCTCGCCAGCTGTGCTGCCAGCTGTTCTCCGAGCCCGGCGCCGGGTCGGACCTCGCCACGCTCGCCTGTCGCGCCCACCGCGACGGCGACGAGTGGGTGGTCGACGGCCAGAAGGTCTGGAGCTCAGGCGCCCAGTTCGCCGAGTGGGGGTTGTTGATCGCCCGCTCGGACCCGGACGTGCCGAAGCACAAGGGCCTCACCGCGTTCGTCATCCCGATGGACCTGCCCGGCGTCGAGGTCCGCCCGATCAAGCAGATGAGCGGCGGCTCGTCGTTCAACGAGGTCTTCTTCGACGGCGCCCGCGTGGCCGACTCCTACCGGCTCGGTGCCGTCGGCGACGGCTGGACGGTCGCCCTCACCACGCTCGGCTTCGAGCGTGATCACTCCGACAGCGGCGGTGGTGGCGGGCGGGTGGGTGGTTCGTGGCGCCAGCTGCTCGGCACGGCCCGGGCGATGGGCGTCACCACCGATCCCGTGATCCGCCAGCAGCTGATGCGGGTCTACACGCACCAGCGGGTCGAGCAGTTCACGAACCGCCGTGCCGCCGACGTCCGCCGGGCCGGTCAACCGGCGGGCCCCGAAGGATCGCTCGGCAAGCTGCTCTGGACCGAGGGCATGACGCTCATGTCGCACGTCGTGTCGTCGGTCCTCGGCGCCGCGCTCGTGGCCGACACCGCACAGTGGGGCACGTACGAGTGGGGCGCCCAGGTCCTCGGCGCACCCGGCTACCGCATCGCCGGCGGCTCCGACGAGGTGCAACGCAACATCGTCGGCGAGCGGGTGCTCGGCCTGCCGCCCGAGCCACGAGTCGACAAGGACGTCGCCTGGAAAGACGTCCCGCGCTAGCGGAAGAGCCCCTCGTTTACGTCCGGATATCGGTTACCTGGGTAACCAATATCCGGACGTAAACGGGATCTGATCACCAACACCACAGAGCAAGGGGACATCGGGATGGATCTCGGACTGCAAGGGCAAGCGAGCGCTGGTCACCGGCGCAACGAAGGGACTGGGACGGGCGATCGCCGAGTCGTTCTTGGCCGAGGGCGCGTCGGTGTCGATCTGCGCCCGCACGGCCGAGGACGTCGACAAGGCCGTGAGCGAGCTCTCGGCGTCAGGGCAGGCGATCGGCACGGCGCTGGACGCCGCCGACGGCGAGGCCGTCAAGGCGTGGGTCGCCGACTCGGCGTCGAAGCTCGGCGGCATCGACATCTTCGTCCACAACACGTCGGGCAAGCCGGCGCGCAAGATCGAGGGCTGGATCAACAACTTCAACATCGATCTGATGTCGCTCGTCAACGGCGTCGACGCCGCCAAGGAGGCGCTGGCCGACGGCGGCGGGTCCGTCATCTCCATCGGCACCACGGCGACGGCGGAGCACTTCGCGTCCGGGTCCGGGAGCTACAGCGCCTTCAAGTCGGCCGTCACGAACTGGACGCTCGGCCAGGCCCAGGTGCTCGGTGCCCAGGGCGTGCGCTGCAACGTGGTGTCGCCGGGCCCGATCTTCATCGAGGGCGGCGACTGGGACATGATCAAGCAGAACATGGCCGACTTCTTCGCCGCCACCCAGAAGGGCCATCCCGGCGGCGAGCTGGGTCAGGCCCAGGACGTGGCCGATGCGGTGACGTTCCTGGCCAGCGAACGGGCCAAGCACATCAACGGCGTCAACCTCACCGTCGACGGCGGCTTCTTGAAGCGAGTGGATTTCTGAGCGAGGCGCCTGGTCGTCGCGTCGACGTCACCTTGGTGGCGGGCGGCAAGTACCACGACTTCGACTTCGCTCGCCGCCAGTTGCTCGACCTGCTGGCCGAGCACGAGGAGTTCCGCGTGCGCGTGCAACCCGACTACGAGGGTGCTGGCACCACACAGGACGCGTCGATCCTGGTCAGCTACACGTGTGACGTCCGCCCGTCCGAGGACGCCCAGCAGCGGATCCGCCGGTGGGTCGAGGACGGCGGTCGTTGGGTCGCCCTGCACGGCACGAACGCGGCACTGGACCTCGGCCGCCCGAACGGGGTCGAGGCACCACGCATCTTCCCGCTGTGGGTCGACACGCTGGGCAGCCAGTTCGTCGCCCACCCGCCGCACCCGCCGGCTGCGCCCTACCGGGTCGAGGTGACGGCACCCGAGCATTGGTTGGTCGCCGGCATCGAGCCGTTCGACACGGACGACGAGCAGTACCTGTCCGTGTACGCCGATCGCGCCGCGCTGGAACCGCTGCTGCACCACACGTTCAACGGAACGGCGACGGGCTTCGCCGAGGCCGACTGGACGACCACCGACCCGACCCACCTGGTGGCCTACGTCCGACCGCTCGGCGACGGTGCGGTGCTCTACAACAACCTCGGCCATTGCCGCGGGCACTACGACATGGTGCCGGTGCTCGACTACTACCCACGAGTGGATCTCGGGTCCTGGGCGATCCCGAGCTACCACGAGCTGCTGCGGCGGTCGCTGCGCTGGGCCCGGGGCGAAACGAACTAGGAGGAAGCTGATGGAGCTGGCCACGATGGACCTCTCGAAGGAGGTGCTGCTCGACATGCACCGGCGGATGGTCCGCATCCGCCTGTTCGAGGAGGCCGCCGGGCGCCTGGCGGAGGCGGCCAAACTGCCCGGGTTCCTCCACCTCTACGTCGGCGAGGAGGCCGTCGCCGCCGGCGTGTGCGCGGCGTTGGACGACGACGATCAGATCACCTCGACGCATCGCGGTCACGGCCACCTGGTCGCCAAGGGAGGCGACTTCAAGCGGATGATGGCCGAGCTGATGGCCAAGTCGACCGGCTACAACAAGGGCAAGGGCGGGTCGATGCACATCTGCGACCTCGAGCTCGGGATGCTCGGGGCCAACGGGATCGTCGGGGCCGGCTCCCCGATCGCCGTCGGTGCCGCCTTCGCCAACAAGTACCGCAAGTCGGATCGCGTCGCCGTGCCGTTCTTCGGCGACGGCGCGACCAACATCGGCGCCTTCCACGAGGCCGCCAACATGGCGTGCGCGCTGCACCTCCCGGCCGTGTTCGTCTGCGAGAACAACGAGTACAGCGAGTTCACCCGACGCGACGACACCATGGCGATCACCGACATCGTCGACCGCGCCGCCGGCTACGGCATGCCGGGCGTGATCGTCGACGGCATGGACGTCGTCGCCGTGCACGAGGCGGCGGTCGAGGCCGTCGCCAGGGCCCGCAAGGGCGGCGGCCCGTCGCTCATCGAATGCAAGACGTACCGCTTCTACAACCACCACGGCGTGCAGAACCTCGGGCTCAAGTACCGCACCGACGACGAGGTCGCGCAGTGGAAGGAGCGTGATCCGATCTTCTCGTTCGAGCAACGCCTGATCGACGCCGAGGTGGCGACGGCCGACGAGTTCGAGACGATCTGGGCCGAGCTGCGCGCCGACATCGACGCCGCCATCCAGTTCGCCGAGGACAGCCCCGTGCCGACGGCCGACCAGATCCTCGCCGACGTCTACACGCTGACCTCGAGCTTCGGCGGGAACGGATCGCACTCATGACCGTCATTGCGTTCCCCGGCCACGCCACCTGCAGCCTGCGCAGTTGCTGGCCGCTCGCTCGCTGGCGCTCGCTCGCTCGCACCATCGAAGGGGCACGGACATGACCGACATCAAGAGCCCCGCCACCGACGACGCCCCGGGCGTCGCTGAGGACAACGACGCCCGGGTCGAGACCTCCGACACCGTGCCGGCGTCGACCGAACCGGCGGCCGCCGAGCAGCAGACGGAGCGGTCGCTGGCCTACGTGATGGCCTTCAACGAGGCCGTCAGGCAGGCCATGGAGGACGACCCCGACGTGTTCGTGGCCGGCGAGGACGTCGGCGCCTTCGGCGGCGTGTTCGGCACGTTCGGCGGGCTGCAGAAGCAGTTCGGCAAGGAGCGCGTCGTCGACACGCCGATCAGCGAGCAGGCGATCATCGGGCTGGGCATCGGCGCCGCCGTCACCGGACTGCGACCGATCGTCGACCTGATGTTCATGGACTTCATGTGCGTGGCGCTGGACCAGATCGTCAACCAAGCGGCCAAGCTGAAGTACATGTTCGGCGGCACCGCCACGCTGCCCCTCACGATCACGATGACCGGGGGCGCAGGGCTGTCGGCCGCCGCCCAGCACAGCCAGAGCCTGGAGGCGATCCTCTGCCACATCCCGGGGCTGAAGGTCGTGTACCCCTCCAACCCGTACGACATGAAGGGCCTGATGCGGTCGTGCATCAAGGAGGACAACCCGACCGTGATGGTCAAGCACAAGCGGCTGCTCGGCATGTCCGGCCACGTGCCGGAGGAGCGCTACGAGATCCCGCTCGGACAGGCCGCCATCGCCCGCGCCGGCTCGGACGTCACCGTCGTCGCCTACGGCCGGATGGCCAACGAGGCCGTCGCCGCCGCCGAGCAGCTGGAGACAGAGGGCATCTCGGCCGAGGTGATCGACCCCCGGACGCTGCAGCCGCTCGACCTCGACACGATCGTCGAGTCGACGCGCACGACCAACCGGGTCGTCGTGGTCCACGAGGCCGTGCGGTTCGCCGGGTTCGGGGCCGAGATCGCCGCCCAGGTGCAAGAGGCGGCGTTCGACCACCTCGACGCGCCGGTGGCGCGCATCGGGGCGCCGTTCTCGCCGGTCCCGTTCAGCCCGGTCCTCGAGGCCGACTACGTGCCGGACGCCAAGCGGATCGCTGCCGGGATCCGCGAGGTCCTCGCCAGACCGGGCGCCTGACCGCCGTGAGCGCCTCATCCATCTGGGCGCGGACGTTCTCAAACGCCCATCTGGGCGCGGACGTTCTCGATATCGAGAACGTCCGCGCCCAGATCGGCGACGGTCACCCGTACCACTCGTGACGACCGTCGGGATCGTCGTCAACCCGCTGGCGGGCAAGGACATCCGGCGGCTGGTCGGCAACGCCAGCCCCGTCTCGGACGCGGCGAAGGTCGGGCTCGTCCGGCGGGCCGTCGTCGGCGCCGCAGAGGGTGGGGCGCGACGGATCCTGGTCAGCGACGACCACCACCACCTCGGCCACCGTGCGCTCGACCGGCTCGACCTGCCGCACGGCGTGGCGGCCACGGTGATCGCCGAGCCGCTGTCGGGCGATCGGCTGGACACCGTCGCCGCCGCCGCCCACCTCGCCAAGGTGGACGCCGGCGCCGTCGTCGTGTTCGGTGGCGACGGGACCAACCGAGACGTCGTCGGCGGGTGGCCGGAGGCGCCGCTGGTCCCCGTGTCGACCGGGACCAACAACGTGTTCCCGCTGGCGTGGGACGCCACCTCCGCCGGCACTGCGGCCGGCCTGGTGGCGTCTGGCGCGGTCGATGTCGGCCTCGTCGCCAGGAGGGCCAAGCGGATCCTCGTCCACGTGACCGGCCTTGACGACCGCCCCGAGGTGCACGACGTGGCGTTGGTCGATGTAGCGCTCGTGGCCGGTTCGTTCGTCGGCAGCCGGGCGGTGTGGAAGGCCGACGGCATCCGCAGCGTCGTCGCCGCCATCGCCACGCCGGCCAGCAGCGGGCTGTCGAGCATCGCCGGTCGCGTGCACCCGGTCGACCGCTGGGCCACTGCGGCGGCGGTCATCGACCTCGGTCCGGGTGGCCGCTGCGTGCGACTGCCGTTGCTGCCGGGCACGTTCGCCGCTGTCGATGTGCTGCGCAGCGCGGCGCTGGCGATGGATCAGCCGGTCGTGTGGGACGGGCCCGGCGTGTTGGCCCTCGACGGCGAACGCACCCACGTGCTGCGCCGCGGCGATCGGGCCACGATCACGGTGCGCCACGACGGTCCGAGCGTGATCGACGTCGAGCGGACGTTGCAGGTCGCCGTCGAGGCCAGGCAGTTCGACGTGTCCGGCGAGGAGGAGTTCGATGCCCACTGAGTTCACGATGCCCAAGCTCGGCCTGACGATGGAGGAAGGCACGATCGTCGAGTGGCTGGTGCCCGACGGCACCGAGGTCGTCGACGGCAGCCCGGTGCTGGTGATCCAGACCGACAAGGTGGAGACCGAGGTCAACGTCACCGCCTCGGGCCGACTGCAGCAGCGCGCCGGTGTCGGTGACACCCTGGCCTGCGGCGACGTGGTCGGTGTGCTGCTCGGCGCCGGTGAGGACGCGCCCGCCGGCAACGGTGGCGCAACGGCGCCGGCCGCCATCGAGCCGGCGCCCCAGCCCGAGGCCGCTGCCGCGCCGGCTCGGACCGCACCCCCGTCGCCGCCGCCGGCCGGCGGCCGCCAGTTCGTCTCCCCCAACGCCCGCCGGGTGGCCGCCGAGCTGGGTGTCGACGTCACCACGGTGCGTGGCACCGGCCCCGGCGGCCGGGTGGTGTCCGAGGACGTCGAGGAGGCTGCGGCCGCCGTTTCTGCGGCACCATCGCCCGCCCCATCGAAATCGACGGCGGTTCGACCAGAGAACCTGGCGACGCCGGCGCCAACCGTCGCCCACACGTCGGCCACGTTCGCCGCCCGCAGCCTGGCCGACCTGCTCGGCATCGACATCTCGTCGGTGCCGGCGGCCAGCCGTGACGGTCGGGTCACCCGTGAGGACGTCGCCGGCCACGTGCGCTCGCTGCTCGGAGCGTCGGGCGGGCCGACCCAGGCGGCGATCCAGCCCCCGACCACGGTCACGCCGATGCGCGGGATGCGCGCCACGATCGCCAAGCGGATGCACCAGTCGCTGCGCGAGATGGCCCAGCTGACGCTGACGATGGACGCCGACGTCGACGCCGTGGTCGCCGACCGCGCCGCCCGCAAGCTGCAGGGGACGGCGCCGGGCTACACCGACTACGTGATCGCCGCGGCGGCGAAGGCGTTGCGCGAGCACCCGCACGTCAACGCCCAGATCACGCCGGACGGCGTGGCCCACCTGCCCGACGTGCACGTCGGAATGGCCGTCGCCCTCGACGGCGGGTTGGTGGTGCCGGTGGTCCGGCACACGGACCGACGGTCCCTGGAGGACCTGGCTGCCGAGACGACGCGGCTGGCCGAGGCGGCGCGGACCGGGAAGCTGACGCTCGACGAGCTGGAGGGCGGCACGTTCTCGGTGAGCGCGCTCGGGATGTTCGGCGTCGACGTGTTCACGCCGGTGATCAACCCGCCGAACGTCGCCATCCTCGGCGTTGGCCGCTTGCGCGATGACCTCGTGCTCACCGACGACGGCATCACCACGGTCACGCGGTTGACGCTCAGCCTGACGTGGGACCACCGCGCCTTCGACGGCGCCCCCGCCGCCGAGTTCGCGCGGGCGATCGTGACCAACCTCGCCGACCCCGCCACCCTCGCCTGACCCTCTTCGTCCGACTTCTGGCGGGACGGGTCGCCAGAAGTCTGACCATGACGGTGGGACGTCGGGACCCGACGCCGGACCGGGTCGGTACGCTCGGCGTCCGTGACGGCGCCCCTCCGGTTCCACGTCGATCGAGCCAACGTCATCGCCGCGCTCGGACTCGCCGTCATCGCCGGCTACTTCGCCGTGCTCGCTCGGGCCATCACCGTGTGGAACTACGACCAGTGGATGGTGCTCATCCTGCTGCCCCTGCTGGCCTTCGTCGGCGCATTGATCATCAGGGCGGTGACCCGCAACGATGCCCGACCGTTGACGACGCTGATGACCGTCGCCCTGCTGGCCAAGCTCGGCGCCACGTTCGTCCGCTACTTCGTGACGTTCGAGCTGTACGGCTACGGCGACTCGGCGCTCTACGACGAGCACGGCGCCGAGATCGCCAACGCCTTCCACAACGGCGACCTCGGCGTGCTGGACATCGTGTCGTTCCGCCAGGAGACCCAGTTCATCGACGATCTGACCGGCCTGATCTACACGATCATGGGTCCGAGCCGGCTCGGCGGGTTCCTGGTCTTCTCGTTCATCGGCTTCGGCGGGCTGATCCTGTTCCACCGCGCCGCCCGCATCGGGGTCCCCGAGCTCGCCGAGCGCCGCTACGCGATCCTCCTCTTCTTCATGCCGACGCTGATCTTCTGGCCCTCCTCGATCGGCAAGGAAGCGGTCATGCTGTTCGCGCTCGGGCTGGGCGCCTACGGGTCCGCCCGCCTGCTCGCCCGGCGACGAACGGCAGTGCTCCCTTTGGCGGCCGGGATCGGCCTGGCCTACCTGATCCGGCCGCACGTCGCCTTCGTGATGCTCCTGGCGCTCGCCGTTGCGCTGCTCTTCCGCCGGCGGCAACGGACCGGCCAGCCGACGTTCGGGCCGTTCGGGCGGTTGCTGATCGTCGTTGGCCTGGCCATCGCCGCGGCGTTCGCCCTCGGCCAGGCGGTGGACCGCCTGCTCCCGGTCAGCAACGAGGCCACCGGCGTCGAAGCCGTCGGCGACCTGCTCGATCGCGCCGAGTCGGGAACGGCGGCAGGCGGGTCCCAGATCGCCCGACAGACGCCGAACTCACCGTTCGAGTACCCGCAGGCGGTGTTCTCCGTGCTGTTCCGGCCGACGATCTTCGATGCGACGTCGGCCGGCAACGCCGTCGCCGCCGCCGAGACGACGTTGGTGCTGATCATCGCCGTGCTGTCGTGGCGGCGCCTCAAGAACCTTCCGACGCTGATGTTCCGCCGGCCGTACCTGATCCTCTGCGTCGTGTACATCGGCGTGTTCGCGTTCGCCTGGTCGTCGTTCTCCAACCTCGGCGCGCTCGTGCGCCAGCGCGTCCAGGTCTGGCCGTTCGTCCTGCTGCTCCTGGCGCTCCCCGTCGTGCTCCCGCGACGAGCGTCCGCGCCCGGCGGACCAGCGGGCCCCGATCGGCACGTCGGCGCGGTGACGGGCGACCGCCTCGTCCGCCATCCGCATGCCCGCTGGCGCCAGTGCGTCGACGGCGTGGTCGTGATGGCTGCCGAGGCGCCGGAGCCCGTGTTCCTGGCGTCACCGGGCGACGCGATCTGGATGCTCCTCGAGCAACCCAGGACGGTGGACGAGCTCGTCGACGCGCTCGCCCCCGAGTTCGACGGCGACCGGACGGCGATCGCCGCCGACGTCGCCGCCTTCACCGCCGACCTCGAGCGGGCCGGGCTGCTGCAGCGATGACCTGGCCCGACCTTCCCGCTTCGACGGTGGTCGCCGACGTGCTCGGGACGACCGTCGTGTTCGGCCAGCGCTCCGGCATGCTGGCCCGCGTCGACACCGTCGGCGCGTTCGTGCTCCACCACCGCGACCACTTCAGCCGACCACGCCGACGCAGCCGCCGAGCTGACCGGTCTGCTCGACGCCGACGCCGCGCAGGTCGAGGCCGACCTCATCGCACTGGAAGGGCTCCTGGACGAGCTCGACGACGAGCTCCCTCCGACGATCAACCCGACGATCGGCGAGCGACGCGATCCGCCCTCGTCGGCGCACCCACCGGTCGTGCGGCGGTTCGAGGCGCTCGGCGTGCCGATCGAGGTGCGCTGCCACGGGGCCGGCCTCGACGACGTGATCGCTCCCCTGCTCGCCGCCCATCCCGCCGCCGCCACGCCCGTCCACCGATTCGACCTCTGGGACGAGAGCGGCGGCGTCACCGTGCTGCACGACGGTCGGCTGCTCCACGAGCGTGCCCAGTTGGACACTGCCGTCAACGGACTGATCGCCGGCGTCACCGTGGACGCGATCCTCGCCCCCCGCCAGACCGTGCTGCTGCACGCCGGCGCGGTGGTCCACGCCGGGCGGGCGGTGCTGATCGGCGGGGGCAGCGGCGCCGGGAAGACCACCACGACGGTCGAGCTCGTCGTCGGTGGCCTGCAGTTCCTCACGGACGAGGTGGTCGAGCTGGATCCGGCCACCGGTCGTGTGCGCGGCCTGGCCCGGGCCATCGGCCTCGAGGGGCCGGCGCGGTCGTGGCACGAGGAGCTCCGACCGCCGTGGTTGGACGGTGACGACGACGCCGATCGCTGGGCCGTCGCGCCGATGGCGGTCGGCAAGGTCACGGATCACGGCGACCTGAGCCTCTTTGTCGACCTCGAGTTCACATCGGCCGACCCCCCGCAGGTCGAGCGGCTCGAGCCGCTGCAGGCGCTCGGCCAGCTGTGCGCGCTGACCTTCAACCGGGGCCAGCTCACGGAACCGGTGCTCGGCCAGCTGGCGGCACTGGTCGGTCGAGTGCCGTCGGCCGTCGTCCGCCATGGCGGCGGGCGCGGCGCGGCACGAGCCGTTCTCGAGCACTGGGGGCCGGGCCGTGCCACCGCCGGTTGAGCACGTCGTCCGCCAGATCGCCACCCACGGCCACGCCACATTCGCCGGTCCGCTCACGGTGGAGCCCACCGAGTTCGCGGCGTTCTACGGGCGGGTCCGCGGCGAGCGCCTGGACGGACTGCTCCTGCGGATGTGGCGCGACGGAGACCTCGAGCTCACCGACCATCGAGCCGAGGTCTTCACCCGCGCCCATCGCGACGACATGGAGCAGGTGCTGCGCCTCGAGCGGGCCGCGCTGCACGTCGCCGAGCTGCTCAGCGGCGCCGGCATCCCCGCCGTCTTCATGAAGGGCATCGCCCTCGCCAACACGGTGTACGCGGACCCTGCGTGGCGATCGTTCGGTGACGTCGACGTGCTCGTCCAACCGGGTCGCCTCGTCGCGGCGATCGAGGTGCTCGTCGCCGCGGGCGCGGCGCGCCCGCTGCCGGAGGTCCGTCCCGGGTTCGACGGCCGCTTCGCCAAGGACGTGCCGGTGCTCGTCGACGGCATGACCGTCGACCTGCACCGCACGCTGATCCAAGGGCCCTTCGGCGAGGGCATCCCTGTCCCGTCGTTGATCGAACGGAGTCGGCCGATCGAGCTGGGGGGGCAGACGATCCAGGTGCTCGACCCGACCGACGCCTACGTGCTCGCCGCCCTGACCGCCGGCGCGGCCGACGTCCCGGCGCGACTGATCACGCTGCGCGACCTGCTCGAGCTGGAACGGGCCGACGAGTTCGACGGCGACGAGCGTGCTGCGCACCGCAGCCCGATGGGGAGTGCAGGCGGCGGTCGCACGGGGCCTCGAGGTGCTCGCCGACCGGCTGCCCGCCGATGACCCGCCGGGCCTTCTGTCCTGGGCCCAGCAGCTCCAGCCGCTCCGCCTCGATCGGTTCTACATGCGCTGCTACACGAGCTCGGCCCGCAGCTACCGGTCGACGCTGGCGACGCTCATCGCCCTGCCCCGCTGGTCGGACCGCCTCGCGCTCGCGCACGCGCTCGTGCTCCCGCAGCGGGCGTACCGCGACGCCAGGGGTTGGTCAGCTCGGCGATCACGTGCGCCGAGCGTTCACGAAGCTCCGGCGCTGACGTCGATCAAGGTGTGCGATGACGGCAAGGAGCCCACTCACCGCTCGACGCGTGCACGGGACGTCCCCTACGGACTCGGTTCGGACTCGCCGCCGGTCTCGGAGCCCTCGGCCGGCGCCTCCTCGGCCGGCGGCGACTCGTCGGCCGGGGGAGACTCACCCTCGGGCGGCGACTCCTCTGCTGGTGGCGACTCGCCAGACGACGGTTCTTCCGTCGGTGTCTCGCCATCCGTGGGAGTCTCCACCTCCGGGACCGCATCGAGTGACGGCTCGTTGGAGAGGTTCGAGTCACCCGTCGCGGTGAAGCCCGCGTCATCGTCGGCGCAGAGGATGCAATTCGTCGGCACCGGGTCGTCATCGAAGACCTTCGTCACGTCGCCGCACGTCACCGTCCCACTGACGGGGATCGTCCCGCCACAGCCGGACTTCAGTTCGAGGAACTGGCCGGCGGCCGGGTCGCCACAGCCGGGCTTCACCAACGTGCCGTAGTCCAGCTCGATGAAGCGACCGCCCCCGCACATCGGCCCGCACTCGACCCGCGCCGTTGCGAAGAAGGTTGCCTCGCTGCAGCAACTCGGCGGAGCTGGGACACATTCACAGCTCTTGCCCGTGTCCCTGAGCGTCACGATGACATCCACCTTGCAGCCGGTGACTGTCTGCGCGCTTGCCGTCCTCGCGGTGACCGCCTGAACGGCGGGCGTCGTCCATGCCACGACGCCGGCGGCGATCGCCGCCTTCTTCAGCGCGGTGCGACGGTCGGTGCCGGTTGCGACATCTTCGGACATCTGGTCGTCCACCTTGACCCCTCGTGTTCGTTTCGCTGCAGCTCATCGCCCGCGCCGTGCCGACGCGCCGACTCGGGAGTGTAGGTCATGTCGCGCCCGCGATGCACCTGGAACGCGCCGACGCACGCGGGCGCCTCATCTCACGTGCCGTCCAGCCACGCCAGCGCCGCCGTCACGTCGGCGCCTCGGCGGGGGATGGTGGACGAGGTGAAGCGATCCTGCAGGGCGGCGATGTGCTCCAGCGCAGCCTGCCGGTCGTCGACATCGCGCAGGTCGACGTGCTCGGCGAGGCGGGCGACGGCAGCCGCCGGCCGTTCGTCGGCGACGAGTTGCTCCTCGGCCCAGACGATCGCCCGCAAGGCGTAGCGACCCGGCGCAGTGCCGAGGTCGTCGACGAGTTGGGGCACCGGTCGAGGGTCCGTCAACCCCGGCACGACGACCAGTTCCTGGGCGGTCGAGATCGATGCGCAGCGCCGCCTGCTCGGCGATCCTGGCGCCGGCGGTGGCGACGGCCCGTTCCACGCCCGTCGATCGCTCGGCGACGGAGGTCGGCACGAGCACCGCCGCGCCGGCCCCGACGAAGGCGGCCATGCCGATGGCCGTGCCCTCGGCAGGGGCAGCCAGGTCGCCGAGCGCGATGTCGAGCCGGCGCAGCAAGCGCGGCAGCGACCGCGAGCGGAGCACGTTGGCACGACCGTGCAACAGCTGCGGCATCAGTCGGGGCCCGGCCCCACCTCGCCGCTCGATGCTGATGCCGAAGTCACTGCGCGGCTCGCCATCACCGACGATCCATCGATGGAACACCGCTCGGACGAGCTCGAGCACCTCCGTCGAGTCAGCCTGCACACCCACCCGGTGCGAACCGACATCGAGCTCCACGCCGCCCACCCAGTCGGGATCTGGCGGCGCCATCGCCGGCGGCGGCGGAGGTGGATCGAGATGTCGCCGCGCCGGAGATTCGACCTCGGCCGTCACGATGCGGTCCGGCGACCGTCTGCGGCGAGGGCGAGGCCGACGGCGATCATGTCGCCGAGGAGCCGGCGCACATCGCCGAGCGCAACATCGACGTCGACGCCGAAGACAGCAGCAACGTCGGTGGCCAGGTCCTGGTCGGCCGTCGACGCCATCGAGGAGCGGCCACAGGAGCGCACCCGTGTCCGTGATGACGTGCGCCCGACCCGCCGGGTCCAGCGCCACGATCTCGGCGCCGACCGAGACCCACGCAACGTCGGGCGCTCGCTCGGCGACGACTGGGGCATCGCCATCCGTCACCACGTCGACGCTAACCACGGCGCCGTCGGCCGGCGGCCGCGCTCCGCCTGCCGGTGTCGGGAGCGCGGATCCCGAGGCTGGCGAAGAGTCCGGTCAGCAGGTGGCTCGCATGTCGCACTGCGCCGACGACGGCGTCGCGACCAGCGTCCCGATCGGACGCCGACGGCCCAGCGAGGACCCGGGCGCGGGTTTCGACGGCGTCGCTCAGCGGCCGCTCTTCGAGCGGCACGCCATCCCAGTGCTCGCCGATCGCCAGCCCGACGAGCGTTGGAACGCTGATCACCCCACCGGTCGCCGGGCTCACGAAGACCCCGCGGTGGTCACCGCGACGGGCGGCGTCCACGAGCGCACGGTTCATCCGCCATGCGCTCTCGACGCTGCCGTTGCGCGGCCAGTCGGGGAGGGCGGGGAAGCCGTATCCAGCTGCGGCGAGCATGGTCACCGCCGCTCGAACCTCGTGATCTGCGTGCTCCCGCAGGGCCGGCGACTGGCGCAGCTCACCGACGGGCAGCGGACCCTCGAGCAGGCGCTCGACGAGATCGGCGTAGGTGGTGCTCGACATCTGCACCGGTCCAGAACCAGTGGGTACCGTCCTGGACGGGTCGAAGGCGAGTCCGACGCTGATGAGTTGCACGTCGTCCAGGTGGCGACGGTGATCCACCGTTGTGACGAGCGCCAGCCCGCGGCGGAACACGTCCGCTCGGAACATCGTCTGGCCCGCCAGGTCACAGATCGTCTCGCGCAGCGCCACGTCGGGCGCCAATCGCATCAGCGGCACGAGTTGGGCGGGCACGCGTAGGTCAGGGAGAGCGGCCATGATGGAGGTGCTGCCGACGTACGCGCACTTCGCGGCGGCCAGATCGGCAGCGACGTCGGCGAACATCAGGGGCGTGAACGAGCCGCCCAGGTACTCGTGGGCGACGTAGACCGGGTCGTGCTCATGCATGTTGTCCAGGGTCGCCTGCTCCCGCGGCGGCAGGGGGAAGGCCGCGGCGCCGTCTTCGGCGAGCTGCTCGATCGTTGCGACCGCGGCGCGGATCGCCACGTCCGAACGACGCCGGTCCGTGCCGACTTGCAGGCGCAGCGCCTGCTGGACGGGCAGCATCGCCGCCCACCCGGTCGGGACGTCGTAGCTGACGTAGACGAGGCCACCCGGCACGAGCCGCTGGCGGATGATGTCGAGGAGATGCTGCCGGTTGCCAGGAGTGACCCAGCTGTAGATGCCGTGGAGGCCGATCACATCGGCCCGGTCCGGTCCGATGGCCGGGTCACGCGCCAGTTCCTCGAAGGACGCCTCGGAGAACGAGCAGTTCACCAGCCCAGCGGCCGTCGCCAGCTGCCGGGCGCGCTCGACGTGGGCAGGGTTGAAGTCGCAAGCCCACACGGTCGCCGAGGGGTTGGTGGCGGCGATGGTGTTCGCGGTGAGGCCGTTGCCACATCCGAGCTCCAGGTACGTGAACGGTCGGGTCGTGTCGATCGGTGGCTGGCCGTTGAGCACGCTCGTCAGCGACAACCACGGCGGTGTCATCTGCCGGAAGACCTGCTCCGTGTACGGGACGTCGACGACGTAGCCCTCGTTCCACGTCATCTGCCGACCCCCGTCACGAGTGGTCGCCGTGCACGATGCCAAGGCGAGCGAGGAGCTCCCGTTCAGCCGGGTCGTCAGCCGACACGCCGATCGCCGAGCCGATCACGGGCGACGCCAGCACTGCGGCATCCGGTGCGAGTGCAACGGCGCTGAGACACCTGTTGAGCGCGCAGCACGATGCCGAGGCGTCTGCCGTCGCCCAACCCGCCGAGCGAGGGTGGGCCAGCCGCCGTCCCATGAGCAGCCGCACGAGGTGTTGAGCGCGCGGCACGCTCAGCGGCCCGTCGCCGACCAGTTCGCCGACGCGCCGAGGGCCGGCGCCCAGACGCTCGACGGCGTCGGCCACGGACTCGTCATCGACCGGGTTGACGCCGGCGTCGACCGCCGCCCGACCGGCCTCGCCGAGGCCGACCAGCTCGAGGTCCATCAGCGTCGACCGCCACGCCTCGGCGGACATCGCCGCACCGCCGCGACGGAACACGTCGATGCGGAAGGTCGGCCGGCCGACGAGATCGCGCAGCGCCTCCCGCAGGTGTTCGTCCTGCGTGTCGTCCAACAGGTCGAGCAGGGGTGAGTCGGCAGGAGCACCCTGGTCGCCGAGCGCAGCGCTGCCGATGAACGTTGCGCCGGTCGGCGCCAGCCACTCCGCGACGTCCACGAGGGCCATCGGCTCGAGATGCTCGGTCAGCAGCACGTCGGTCAGTTGTTGATGACCCATCGTTGCGACCTGATCGACGAACGTGGTGACGGCCGGCCGTTCGGCGATGTACCCAGCGCCTCCCGCCCGCAGTTGCTCGAGCAGATCGACGATCGCCCGCGCTTGCCACCCTGCGGGCGACCGCCCCGCCGGCGCGAAGAGGAGGGCGAGACGGCGCAGCGGGATCACCTCTGACCACCCGATCCTCGTCCGGTAGACGACGGCGACGAGCCCCCCCGGATCGACGCGCTGCGCGAGGAGCGTGGCCAGCGCGGCGCGACCGGCCTCGTCGGTCGTCGACACCAGGTCGTCGACGATGGCGATGTCGACGGATGCCGGGAGCGCCGAGCTGTCGGTGCGGGCGGTGGGGTTCGCCTCGAGGACCGTCAGGTTCGCCAGCCCGGACGCCGTCGCCAGACGATCGGCGCGCTCGACGTTGGTCGGTTCGCCATCGGCGGCCCAGACCTCCGCCAGCGGATGGGCGGCGGCGATGACCGCCGCGGTGACGCCCGGTCCGCAGCCCAGGTCGAGCACCCGCAACGGTCGGTCAGGATCCGGCGGTTGATACCCGGCGAGCAGCGCCGTCGCCGACAGCCAGGTCGGGGTGAGCTGGGGGCGGAACGCCGGCGCCAGGAGCTCGGTACCGATGGTCTCGGGGAGCATCCGATCTGACGGCTCCGCCCCGACACCATCGATCACCGGCGCCACGGTACTGCGGCCAGCTCGACCCGGCCCGTGCGCGCCCGCAGGTCCCTCACGACGTCAGGCCGGCCAGCCAGTCCTGCGCCATCAGCACCGCCCAGAGCTCGTAGGACGCGTCGCGCCGGCCCCGCTGGTGGTCGTTCCACGCTGCTCGCACCGGCGCGACCCGGAAGGCGCCTGCCGCGTCGAGGGCCGCCGGGGAGAGCAGGTCCTCGGCCCACGGGCGCAACGGACCACGCAGCCACGCCGCGATGGGCACGCCGAACCCCGACTTCGGACGCTCGACCACGTCCGCCGGATGCCGTCGCAGGAGCAACTGGCGCAGCGCCCACTTCCCGCGGCCATGGCGCACCCGCATGCCGTCGGGCAGCCGCGCGGCATGGCGCACCACTGCCGGAGCGAGCAGCGGCACGCGCGCCTCCAAGCTCACCGCCATCGTGGCCCGATCGACCTTCGTCAGCACGTCGTCGGGGAGGTAGGTCATCGCGTCGGCTGCCATCAGTTGCCCCGTCAACGATGCGCTGGCGGGACGTCGCCCGTCGATCGCTGCTCCCGGCGGCGGCGGTCGCCGCACGACCGAACCTGGCTCCGGCCAGGTGGAGACCAAACGGCGGTAGGCATCGTCGGGATCGGCCGCGGCGAGCACCCGTGCCAGCTTCTCCACCTTGACCCCCGCCAGACGTGGACGCCGAGCCTCGGGGACGATCCGCGCCAGCTGATCCCAGCGGCGCGGCGCCGGTCGCGACAGCACGACGCCTGCGGTTCGGCGCACGGGTCCCGGCCAACGGCCCACACGGCGCCACGTTGCGGGCAGCCACACATGGCGGTTGTACCCACCGAACAGCTCGTCGCCGCCGTCGCCCGACAGGGCGACCGTCACCGACTGCCGCGCCAGCCGGGCGACGAGCAACGTCGGCAGGGCCGACGAATCGCCGAACGGTTCGTCGTAGACACCCGCCAGCGTGGGGATCTCGGCGAGGGCATCAGCGGCAGTGATCTCGAGCTCCGTGTGGTCGGCGGCGAGTCGCTCGGCGACGACACGAGCCTGCGCCGATTCGTCGTGGTCCGGATCGTCACTGGCGATCGTGAACGTCCGCACCGGTCGCGACAGCTGCTCGGCGGCCAACGAGGCGACGAGCGTCGAGTCGATGCCGCCCGACAGGAAGACCCCGAGCGGGACGTCGGAACGCAGCCGGCTGCGCACGGCGTCCGCCGCGATGACGTCCAGCTCGTCCAACGCGTCGCGCTCGTCGACGAACGGTGCCTGCGACCCCACCTCCCACTCGTCGATCGTGGACCAGTACGGCTCCGGTTCGCCCAGCACCGACGGCATCGACACATCGACGCGCAGGAACGTGCCCGGCGGCAGCTTGTGCACGCCGCGAAGCGCACTGAACGGCGCCGGGACGCAGGCGAACCGGAGGTACAGCTCCATCGCCGCCGGGTCGGGCTCGGGACGGAAGCCGGGCACCGCCCGCAGCGCCGACAGCTCGGACGTGAACGCCAGCCCACCGCCGACGAGTCCGTACGCCAAGGGCTTCTCGCCCATCCGGTCCCGCGCCAACGTCAACGACCGCAGCTGCTGATCGAAGTCGGCAAGGGCGAACATCCCGTCGGCGGCGACCAGCGCGGCGTGCACACCCCACCGATCGATCGCCTCTACCAGCACCTCGGTGTCCGACGTGCCGCGGAACACGACACCGGCATCCTCCAGGCGCCGCCCGACGGCTGGAGCGTTGTAGAGCTCGCCGTTGTACGTGATGACGTGGCGCCCTGAACGCGACCGCATCGGCTGGGCGCCCATCGGCCCGAGCCCGACCACGGCGAGGCGACGGTGGGCCAGAACGACCTCCTCGCGCTCGTCGACCCAAACACCCTCGTCGTCGGGTCCACGATGCTGCAGTACGTCCGCCATGTCCCTGCCGACGCGGTGCAGCTCGTCCCGCGCCATCGGGTGCGAGCCGACCACGAATCCGGCGATCCCACACATCAGCGAACCGTCACATCACGCCAGGAGCCGCCGGAGCTCCGCGGCGAGGTCGTCGGCCGCGACGACCCGGTCTCCCAGGCGATCGACCGCCCACGCCCAGTCCGGGCGTTCGGCGGGCGCCAGCGACACGAGGTGCCGCCGGACGTCATCGGGCGAGGCTCGGTCGGGGAGCAGCCGCCGATCGACGACGGCACCGACCAGCGCGGCGCGGCCACCGGAGTGGACCACCGTCGACGACGCCGGCCGCAGCACCGTCGCCAGCGCCGGCACCTGCTCGATGCCTCGCTTGCGCAGCGGGCGCTCGTCCACATCAACGTCGTCGAGGACGTGCACGAGCACGGCCCGCTCCCGGGCGACATACGCCCGGCACGTCAGTGACACCTCGCCGTCGCCTGGCGTCGAGTCCAACCCCTCGAGCAAGCCGCGCACGAAGTCGGCGGCCTTCGTCAGGTCGTCGGCCCGATGACGGACCGGGGTGCCGAAGTGCACCAGCCAGATCCTTCGACGCAGCAGTCCGACGCCGACGGAACGGATGCCGAAGGCGACCGGCGGTCGAACGGCCGCGTCCGCGTCCGGCCACGCCGCCGTCGCCTGGTGGATCGCTGCCGCGGTGGCGTCGTCGTCCCAGCCGACGGCCACGACGCGATCGCCGACGAGCATCGTCCGTTGGCCCGCCCACACGGGGCGGAACGTCCGACTGCCTCAAGTGTCGGGCGGCGGGTACAGCGGGATCGGGCCGTGGACCGGATCGTCGAGCGGCGCCGGCGGTTCCAGCAGCCCCTGCTGGGCGAAGCGGTCGATCGCCGCCTCGACGTCGGGCAGCAGTGCCGATCGAGGCAGCCCGACGATGTCGGCGAGGTCGTCAGCGATGGCCGTCGCCGGCAGCTCACCGTCGAGCAGCAGCCAGACCGCCGATGCCGACGGGTTGAGGGCGAAGACCTCGCCACTGTCCACGTTCAGCAGCACCGCTTCGTTGCCGACGAAGGCTGTCTCGATGTTCGGGTGCGGCCTGGCGGCCGTGGTGGTCACGTCGCCCCCGCCAACTCCGCGATGGCGGCGTCGTGGTCGTGGCCAAGGTGGAGCGTCCGACCCGGGAGTTGCTCGACGACGTCGGCGAGCCGGCGGAACTCGTGGCGGCGTCGATCGGCGTCTCCGGTCAGTTGCGCGGCGAGTGCCCGCAGCATCGCCGACGGCGATGCCGCTTCGAGGCGAGTTACGCCGTCGGCCGCAGCCCGCACCGCGACGATGGCGGAGACCGGCGTGTCGTCGACGAGTGCTCCGACCAGCGATGCGGGGACGAGCGGGCGACCGGCGGAGCCGAGCAGCGTCGCCAGCGGCGACTTCGGCTCAGGCGCGAACGGGCGATGGAAGGAGCGCAGGAGTGCTCCGTCCCCGGTGCTCGCCACGGCGACGACGTCGAGCGCCACGAGCCCCCATCCATGCCGCATCGAGAGGGCGGCGAGGGCCGGGAGGTCGAGCGGCGCATCGTGGGTGTGGGCGCCTCGGGCGATGACGTCGACGACCAGCAACACGGCCCGATCGCCGCGGGCAACGGCCACACCGTTGACGGTGGCGCCTGCGGTGCCGTGGCTGAAGTGGCGGGCGGCGTCCGACGCGATCAACGTGGGCAGGAAGGTGCCAAGGGCCTCACCCCCGATGAGCTCGCCACCACGGGTGATCCTCCAGCCGTGCGGGTACCACGCCGGACCGGTTCGCTCGACGCGATAGGTGACCGGGTCGACCAGGTCGTCGGCGACGGCGAGATCGACGTAGCCGTCGGCGATCGTGTCAACGAGGTCGCGCTCTTGGGACTCGACGACGAACTGCCGATCGAAGACGGCGAACGGCCCGGACACCGTGCTCCCCCGTGCGGGCACGGGGGTGGTCTCCGCCCGGGCCTGCACGCCGGCGATGGTACTGATCCGGTCCGCTGCACGGGCTGACGTCCGTCCTGGCAAGGAAAATGGCTGGACCTCCAGCCGTTTCCTGACCGGGACGGATCGCGGGGGTCAAGTGCCGGGTTGGGAGCCGGGGTCGACGGGGATGCCGTACTTGGCCCGGTTGTGGGCGTGGGCGAGGTGCTGGAGGCTGAACGCCGCCCGCAGCGCGGTGAACTGGCCCTGGGCCTCGAGGGTCTGGTTGACGCTCTCCTTGGCCAGCTTCAGGGCGAAGCTCGGCTTCGTGGCGATGCGCCCGGCCATGGCCATCGTCGCCGCCCGCAGCTCGTCACGCGGCACCACGTGGTTGACCATGCCGAGCAGCCGGGCATCCTCGGCCGTGACCCAGTCGCCGGTGAACAGCAGCTCTTTGGCCTTGCGGCTGCCGAGCTCCCACGGGTGGGCGAAGTACTCCACGCCGTTGACACCCATGCCGACCACCGGGTCCGAGAACTGGGCGTCGTCGGCGGCGAGGATCACGTCGGCCACCCACAGCAGCATCAGTCCACCGGCGATGGTCTTGCCCTGGGCGGCAGCGATCAACGGCTTGGGCAGGTTGCGCCACCGCCAGCACATCTGGAAGTACAGCTCCTCCTCGAACGCCATCTGCCCTTCCTGGCCCTCGCGGGAGAAGCCGGCGTGGGCCGAGACGAGGTCGAACTCGGAGAACCCCTCGCGGTCGCGCATGTCGTGGCCGCTGCAGAAGTGCGGCCCGTCGGCCTGCAGGACGATCACCTTGACGTCCGTGCGCCGTGACGCGTCGTCGAAGCAGGCGTTGAGCTCGTAGGTCATCCGCTTGTTCTGGGCGTTGCGCGTCTCGGGCCGATCGAGCGTGACCACGGCGACCCCGGACTCCCCGGGCTCGACCACCTCGTAGTGCAGCGTGTCCAGGTGGTCGAGGGCGACCGGCATGTGGGTACACTAATTGATCAGCCGGTTAGTTCTGTCAGCGGCCGTTCGAACAGGAGAAGCCTGCGTTGCGCACCATCCAGCACCCGCTGTCGGGAGCGACCTACGACCTGCTGGAGGACGGCACGGTCCAGGTCGTGACGAAAGACGGCGCCACCGGGATCTTCGACAAGCACGGCCACTGGCTGTCCGGCGACGCCAAGCAGGCCGACCCCCACCTCTGCCTGTGGATCGGCGGCATCGAGCTGCCCAACCGATTCCAGCAGGCCGCCACCGCCCTCAAGGCCGAGGGCGCCGTCCCATCCGAGGAGCTCACGCAATGACCATCACCGCCCCGTCCAGAGGCTCCGCACCCGGCGCGGCCCGCTCCCCCGGGCCCAGCTACCAGGACCTGCTGGACCACGACAGCCGGCCCGAGAACGTGCCGGTGGCGCTGCGCTGGCAGCGCAACGAGCACCTCGGCAACGCCGACATCCCTCGCGAGCGCTACGTCAGCCGCGCCTTCCACGAGCTGGAGAAGGAGAAGCTGTGGAGCCGGGTCTGGCAGATGGCCTGCCGGGAGGAGGACATCCCGAACGTCGGCGACACCCTCGTCTACGAGATCTGCGACCAGTCGATCCTCGTCATCCGCACCGGCACCGACGAGATCAAGGCCTTCTACAACGCCTGCCTCCACCGCGGCCGCCAGCTGAAGGAGGCGGACGGCAACAACTACGAGCTGCGCTGCCCGTTCCACGGCTACTGCTGGAACCTCGACGGATCGCTGAAGCAGATCCCCTGCGAGTGGGACTTCCCGCACGTCGACGCCGCCGAGTGGTCCCTGCCCGAGCTGCGCGTCGGCACGTGGGGCGGCTTCGTCTTCGTCAACCCCGACCGCGACGCCGAGTCCCTCGAGTCCTTCCTCGGCGACTTCCCGAGCCAGTTCGACAAGTGGCCGCTGGAGCAGCGCTACAAGGCCGTGCACGTGGCGAAGATCTTCCCGACCAACTGGAAGGTCGTGCAGGAGGCCTTCATGGAGGCCTTCCACGTCGTCGCCACCCATCCCCAGCTGCTCGCCGGCATCGGCGACGCCAACAGCCAGTACGACTGGGAGGGCAACTGGTCACGGGCGATCACCCCGAACGGCACGCCGAGCCCGCACATCAAGTTCGAGCCGAGCCAGCAGCAGATGTTCGACGCGATGAGCGACCGGCGCCTCGACGAGGACCCGTTCGTCGTGCTCGGCGAGGACGACACGGCCCGCTCCACGGCCGGCACCGGCGGGCGGTTCCGGATGGGCGACGTGCTCGGCCCTGACGCCGACCAGCTCTCGGACGCCGAGCTGTCGGACTCGATCTACTACACGCTGTTCCCCAACCTGCACCCGTGGGGCGCGTACAACCGCATCACGTACCGGTTCCGCCCGTACGGCGACCGCCACGACATGGCGATCATGGAGTGCATGTTCCTCGACCCATGGCCGCAGGGCGAGGAGAAGCCCCCGGCCGTCCCGATCCACTGGCTCGGCGTCGACGACGACTGGACCGAGGCTCCCGAGCTGGGGATGCTGGCCCGCGTCTTCAACCAGGACTCGTTCAACCTGCCCAAGGTGCAGAAGGGCCTGGCCTCACTGAAGAAGGACATCACCCTGGCCAACTACCAGGAGACCAAGATCCGCCACTTCCACCACCTGCTCACGCAATACGTGGAGCGGTAAGAGCGTTCTGGCCGTAGCAACCGGCCGCATCCGGGTCGATTGCGACGGCCAGTTCCGGGTCTACCGCGACACCTCACGACGAAGCGCTGAACTGGCCGTCGCAATACGCCGGATGCGGTCGGTTGCTACGGCCAGAACGTGCGTTTTCAGCCGGCGGGCCGCACGACTGACGGGGATGGCGCTCATCACGGGGAGGCCGGTGATCGGGTCGTAGAGGCTGGCGTTGTCGGACAGGCGCCCGGTCGTGTCGCCGAACACTCGCGGGTCGGCCGGTGGCCCCGACTCGCCCGGCAGCTCACCCCAGGAGTGGGCCATCGAGACGCTGCCCGGCCGCACGTCGGGCGCCGCCTTGATCACCGTGCGCACCGTCGAGCGCGGTGACGAGATGTCGACCAGGTCACCGTCGGCGACGCCCCACGCCTCCAGGTCGCTCGGGTGGGCGTGGGCGTACGACGTGCCCTCCTTGGCCCGCAGCTTCTCGATCTCCCGGCCGCTGGAGTTGAACACGCCCTTCAAGCGCCGTGACGTCATCCGGGCCGTGTGCACGTCCGGGTCGTAGCCGCGCAGGGTGCCGTACGGGTCGAGCTCGGTGCGGATCGAGGCCAGCTCGTCGACCAGCCCGTCCGGCGCGACCTGGAACCGGCCGGCGGCGTCCTCGTCGGCCGGTGCCACGGTCTGGGTCAGCTCCGGACGCAGGGCGCCACCGACCGCCGAACGCAGCTCGTCCCACGGCACTCGCACCGCCGGGTAGCTCAGCTCGAGCACCTCGTCGGCCGTTGCGTCGTGGTCCGGCGCCAGCGCGCCGCCGGGAAGCTCGATCGTGACGCCCATCCGCTTGGCCAGCTCGAGGTACAGCCCTGCCTCGTCGACCAGCTCGGGATCCGGCTCGAGCACGGCCGGCGTGTACATGACGTAGGGGTCCTCGAACCACCGGTCGACGTTGGTCGGCACGTCGGGCCGCTCGAGCGACAGTTGCGACGGGATCACGTAGTCGGCCAGGCGGGCCGTCGCCGACACCCGGATGTCGAGTGCGACGTGCAGGTCGAGGGCCTCCAACGACCGCACGACCTTGGCCTGGTCCGGCCACGCCAGCACCGGGTTGCCACCGACGGTGAGCAGCGCCCGCACCCGGCCGGCGCCCGGTTCGAGGATCTCGTCGGGGAGGGCGGCGGTCGGCGCCTGGCCGAGGATCGAGTGCAAGCCGCGCACCCTGGCCGGCGGCCCGGACGTGAGGAGGTCAGGACGGGGCGCCACGACCTGGGCCCTCGGCGTCGACTCCGTACCCGTCAGGCCGAGCACGCCGGTGCGGTTCTGGACCTGCTCGCCGGCGCGCGGGAAGCGACCGCACACGACGTTGAACACCGCGACGAGGTGCTCCATCAACGTGCCGTGCGGCGCCATGTTCGGACCGGTGCCGCACGTGGCCGACCCCCGCCCGGCCCCGGCGAACATCCGGGCGGCGCGCACGATGTCGTCTGCCGGCACCCCGGTCCGCTCCGCAACGTGCCCGAGATCGAATCCCCGCACGGCGCGGTGCAGCTCGTCGAGGCCGCCGACCCAGCGGTCACAGAACTCGGCGTCCTCCAACCCTTCGTCGAGGATGACCCGCAGCATCCCGGCCAGCAGCGTCGGGTCCTCGCCCGGCTTGACCTGCAGGTGCAGGTCGGCCATGGCCGCCGTCTCGGTGCGCCGCGGGTCGATCACGATCAGCTGCAGGCCGCGGCGCTTGGCGGCCCGCAACGAGGCCAGCGGGTTGACGAACGTCGGGCCGCCGGGGATGCCGAGCATCGACACGACGATGTTGATGCCGACGACGAGCGACACGTCCGCCGTCGACCACGGCTGCGGCCCGGCGGCCCACGAACCGAGCCGCACCGGCGTGACCATTTTCGCCGGCTGGTCGATCGTGATCGACGTGTAGAACGACGGCGAGCCGATCGCCGTGTGGAACGCCCGGGCGACGGGGTGGGCGGCGGCGTTCTGGAACGTCGCCGTGCCGCAGTAGCTGGCGATCGCCCGCGGGTCGCCGTCGGCGAGGATCGCCTGCATCCGCTCGGCGATCTCGTCGAGCGCCTGCGCCGTCGGGATCTCGTCGAACCCCGACCGGTCGGCTCGGCGCCGCAACGCCGTGCGCAGCCGCTCGGGGTGATGGTGCTGATCACCGAGGTGGCGGCCCTTGATGCACGTGTAGGCGCCGAAGATCGGGTCGGCAGCGTCGCCGCGCACGCCGACGACCTCGTTGCGCTCCTCGTCCACGTCGATCTCGACGGGGCAAGCGGCGTGGCAGAACCGGCAGAACGTGCGGGTGGTCGTGATCGTCATGGCGCTCCTGACGAAGAGGCCGTTCTGGCCGTCGCAACCGACTCACAGCGGCTGTTTGCGACGGCCAGAACGGGGGGTTCGCCGAGCAGGGCGGCGAGTTGGCGGTGGACGAGGTCGAGGAAGGAGGGCTGGCGGATGACGGTGGGGCGCAACGCGCCGCTGACGCACAACCCGCTGGCCTCGGTCAGGAACAGCTGGGCGACGGTGACCGGCGGCCGATCGGCGGTGATCAACCCGGCGCGCTGCCAGCGCTCGATCATCGCCGCCAGCATCTGCCCATACTGCGTGCTGTAGGCCAGCAGCAGCGAGCGCACCTCGGCGTCCCGGGCGGCGGCGTGGTTGATCTCGGCGATCAGCGAGCGCAGCTGGGTCTGGCCCGGCGCCAGCAGCCACGCCGTCCACTCGTGCAGGGCCTCCGGGCCGACGTCGGGGTCGGCGCGGCGCAAGGGATCGATCGCCTCCAGCGTCGAGGTCACCACGTCGGCGAGCAGCTCGGGCTTGCCGCGGAAGTGGCTGTACACCGCTCCGGTCGTCACGCCGGCAGCGGCGGCGATGTCGACCAGGTTGGCACCGTCGAACCCCCGCCCGGCGAACGCCTCGGCGGCGGCCAGCAGGATCAGCTCCTTGGTCGACGGCGAACCGGGCGGGCGGGCGTCCTTGGGCGGCCGGCCGCGGCGGCGCGGCGGCGCTTCGGAGCGCACGTCAGCCACGGGCGCTGGCCGGGGAACGCAGTGATGGCGTCGGGACCGCCGTGACGTCCATCTGCTCGGGTTCGGTGCCGAGGGAGATCAGCACCTTGGCCATGCCGAGGAACATGGCCAGGGCCAACGTCAGCTCGACGATCTCGGCCTCGTCGAAGTGGGCCGCCAGATCAGCGCCCAGTGCCGGATCGACGTGGCCGGGGTCGGTCAGGTAGGCGTCGGTCCAGCGCAGCACGACCTTCTGGCGGTCGGAGAGGGTGGAGTCCTGGTAGCCGTCGTGGATCAGCTCGACCTGCGCCTCGTCGAGACCATCGGCGGTGGCGCCCTCGAAGCGGACGTTCTTGCAGTACCCGCAATCGGTGACGCGGGCGTTGCGCATGCGGGCCGTCTCCTTGATCGACTGCGTCACGATGCCGTCGCTCCACAGCGTCCCGTAGAGGCGGCCGAAGGCGCGGGCGAGGTCAGGGCAGTGGGCCAGCGCGGTGCCGAGCGTGGCCGGCTGCCCGGGGACGGCGGAGGGGACGCGGGGAACGGTCGACACGGTGCTCCGATCAGGCTTCGAGGTCGAGGACGAGGCGCATGCGGCCGATGCCGTCGAGCAGGCCGAGGGCGACGGTGAAGGCGACGAACTCGGCGTCGGTCATCCCGTCCTGCACCCGTTCGGCGTCGGCGTCGGTGAGACCGTGGACGTCGATCACGAACTGCTCGGCGTAGGCCAAGCACGCTCGCTCATGGTCGGTGAACTGCGGCGCGCGCGCATGGTCGGCGAGCGCAGCGATCTTGTCCTCGGTGAGGCCTGCGGCGACGGCGGACTCGGTGCGCACTCGTTGCTGGTGGGCGTCGCCGTGGAGGGTGGCGATGCGCAACCGGCACAGCTCGAGCACGACCGGGTCGACGGCGGCGAAGGCGGTGGCGAGGTAGTCGTCGAGCGGCTCGGCCAGCTCGGGTCGAGTGGCCATCGCC
>CAVUCK010000004.1:0-12389 GCA_963739975.1 uncultured Acidimicrobiia bacterium | reverse complement strand
CGGATCAGGTGCCGGGTTGGGAGCCGGGGTCGACGGGGATGCCGTACTTGGCCCGGTTGTGGGCGTGGGCGAGGTGCTGGAGGCTGAACGCCGCCCGCAGCGCGGTGAACTGGCCCTGCGCCTCGAGCGTCTGGTTGACGCTCTCCTTGGCCAGCTTCAAGGCGAAGCTCGGCTTCGTGGCGATCCGGCCGGCCATGGCCATGGTCGCCGCCCGCAGCTCGTCACGCGGCACCACGTGGTTGACCATGCCGAGCTGCCTGGCGTCCTCGGCCGTGACCCAGTCGCCGGTGAACAGCAGCTCCTTGGCCTTGCGGCTGCCGAGCTCCCAGGGGTGGGCGAAGTACTCCACGCCGTTGACGCCCATGCCGACCACCGGGTCCGAGAACTGGGCGTCGTCGGCGGCGAGGATCACGTCGGCGACCCACAGCAGCATCAGACCCCCGGCGATGGTCTTGCCCTGGGCGGCGGCGATCAACGGCTTGGGCAGGTTGCGCCACCGCCAGCACATCTGGAAGTACAGCTCCTCCTCGAAGGCCATGTGGCCTTCCTGGCCCTCGCGGGAGAAGCCGCCGTGGGCCGACACCAGGTCGAACTCGGAGAAGCCTTCGCGATCGCGCATGTCGTGGCCGCTGCAGAAGTGCGGCCCGTCGGCCTGCAGGACGATCACCTTGACGTCCGAGCGCCGCGCCGCGTCGTCGAAGCAGGCGTTGAGCTCGTAGGTCATCCGTTTGTTCTGCGCGTTGCGCGTCTCCGGGCGGTCGAGGGTGACGACGGCGACCCCGGACTCGCCGGGCTCGACCACCTCGTAGTGCAGCGTGTCCAGGTGGTCGAGGGCGACCGGCATATGAGTACACTAATTGATCGGCCGGTTAGTTCTGTCAGGGGCCCGTTCGATCAGGAGAAGCCCGCCTTGCGCACCATCCAGCACCCGCTGTCCGGAGCGACCTACGACCTGCTCGAGGACGGCAACGTCCAGGTCGTGACGAAGGACGGCGCCACCGGGGTCTTCGACAAGCACGGCCACTGGCTGTCGGGGGACGCCAAGCAGGCCGACCCCCACCTCTGCCTGTGGATCGGCGGCATCGAGCTGCCCAACCGCTTCCAGCAGGCCGCAACCGCCCTCAAGGCAGAGGGCGCCGTCCCACCCGAGGAGCTCACGCAATGACCATCACCGCCCCGTCCCGAGGGCCCGCCGGCGAGGCCCGCTCCCCCGGCGCCAGCTACCAGGACCTGCTCGACAACGACAGCCGACCGGAGAACGTGCCGGTGGCGCTGCGCTGGCGGCACAACGACCACCTCGGCAGTGCCGACATCCCCCGTGAGCGCTACGTCAGCCGCGCCTTCCACGAGCTGGAGAAGGAGAAGCTCTGGAGTCGGGTGTGGCAGATGGCCTGCCGGGAGGAGGACATCCCGGACGTTGGCGACACGTTGGTCTACGAGATCTGCGACCAGTCGATCCTCGTCATCCGCTCGGCGCCCGACGAGATCAAGGCGTTCTACAACGCCTGCCTCCACCGTGGCCGCCAGCTGAAGGAGGAGGACGGCAACCACTACGAGCTGCGCTGCCCGTTCCACGGCTACTGCTGGAACCTCGACGGTTCGCTGAAGCAGATCCCGTGCGAGTGGGACTTCCCGCACGTCAACCCCGCCGAGTGGTCCCTGCCCGAGCTGCGCGTCGGCACCTGGGGCGGCTTCGTGTTCGTCAACCCGGACCCGGACGCCGAACCCCTGGAGTCGTTCCTCGGCGACCTGCCGAGCCAGTTCGAGAAGTGGCCGCTGGAGCAGCGGTACAAGGCCGTGCACGTGGCCAAGATCTTCCCGACCAACTGGAAGGTCGTGCAGGAGGCGTTCATGGAGGCCTTCCACGTCGTCGCCACCCATCCCCAGCTGCTCGCCGGCATCGGGGACGCCAACAGCCAGTACGACTGGGAGGGCAACTGGTCACGGGCGATCACGCCGAACGGCACGCCGAGCCCGCACATCAAGTTCGAGCCGAGCCAGCAGCAGATGTTCGACGCGATGAGCGACCGGCGCCTCGACGAGGACCCGTTCGTCGTCCTCGGCGACGACGACACGGCCCGTTCCACCGCCGGAAACGGCGGACGCTTCCGGATGGGCGACGTGCTCGGCCCGGACGCCGACCAGCTCTCGGACGCCGAGCTGTCGGACTCGATCTACTACACGCTGTTCCCCAACCTGCACCCGTGGGGGGCGTACAACCGCATCACGTACCGGTTCCGCCCGTACGGCGACCACCACGACATGGCGATCATGGAGTGCATGTTCCTCGATCCGTGGCCCGAGGGCGAGCCGAAGCCACCGGCGGTCCCGATCCACTGGCTCGGCGTCGACGACGACTGGACCGAGGCCCCGGAGCTGGGGATGCTGGCCCGCGTCTTCAACCAGGACTCCTTCAACCTGCCCAAAGTGCAGAAGGGCCTGGCCTCACTGAAGAAGGACATCACCTTGGCCAACTACCAGGAGACCAAGATCCGCCACTTCCACCACCTGCTCACGCAGTACGTGGAGGACTGACCGACGCGCTGTCGTTTACGTCCGGATCCTGGTCGCCCATGCGACCAGGATCCGGACGTAAACGGGTTCAGACGCTGGCGGGACGAACCGCAACCGGGATGGCGCTCATCACCGGCAGGCCCGTGATCGGGTCGTAGAGGCTGGCGTTGTCGGACAGGCGTCCGGTCGTGTCGCCCAACACACGCGGGTCGGCCGGCGGCCCCGACTCCCCCGGCAGGTCGCCCCACGAGTGGGCCATCGAGACGCTGCCCGGACGGACGTCGGGCGCCGCCTTGATCACCGTGCGCACCGTCGAACGCGGTGAGGAGATGTCGACCAGGTCGCCGTCGGCGACGCCCCACGCCTCGAGGTCGCTCGGGTGGGCGTGGGCGTACGACGTGCCCTCCTTGGCCCGGAGCTTCTCGATCTCCCGACCGCTGGAGTTGAACACGCCCTTCAGGCGGCGCGACGTCATCCGCGCCGTGTGCACGTCCGGGTCGTAGCCGCGCAGGGAGCCGTACGGGTCGAGCTCGCTGCGGATCGAACCCAGCTCGTCGACCAGTCCGTCCGGAGCGACCTGGAACCGATCGGCCGCGCCATCATCCGCCGGCTGCACGGTCTGGGTCAGGTCCGGGCGGAGCGCGCCGCCGACGGCCGACCGCAGCTCGTCCCACGGCACGCGCACCGCCGGATAGCTCAGCTCCAGGACCTCCTGCGCGGTGGCGTCGTGATCCGGCGCCAACGCCCCGCCGGCCAGCTCGATCGTGACGCCCATCCGCTTGGCCAGTTCGAGGTACAGCCCCGCCTCGTCGACGAGCTCGAGATCCGGCTCCAGCACGGCCGGCGTGTACATGACGTACGGGTCCTCGAACCATCGATCGACGTTGGTCGGCACGTCGGGCCGCTCCAGCGACAGCTGCGACGGGATCACGTAGTCGGCCAGCCGGGCCGTCGCCGACAACCGGATGTCCAAGGCCACGTGCAGGTCGAGGGCCTCGAGGGACCGCACGACCTTGGCCTGGTCCGGCCACGCCAGCACCGGGTTGCCGCCGACGGTGAGCAGCGCCCGCACCCGGCCGTTGCCCGGTTCGAGGATCTCGTCGGGGAGGGCGGCCGTGGGTGCTTGCCCGAGGATCGTGTGCAACCCCCGGACCCGGGCCGCCGGTCCGGACGTCAGCAGCTCCGGACGCGGGGCGACGACCTGGGCCTTCGGCGTCGACTCGGCGCCGGACAGGCCGAGCACGCCCGTGCGGTTCTGGACCTGCTCCCCCGCTCGCGGGAAGCGACCGCACACGACGTTGAAGACGCCGACGAGGTGCTCCATCAAGGTGCCGTGCGGCGCCATGTTCGGACCGGTGCCGCACGTGGCCGACCCTCGCCGCGCCCCGGCGAACATGCGGGCGGCGCGGACGACGTCGTCGGCCGGCACCCCGGTGCGCTCGGCGACGTGGCCGAGATCGAAGCCCCGCAGGGCGCGGTGGAGCTCGTCGAGACCGCCGACCCAGCGGTCGCAGAACTCGGCGTCCTCGAGTCCCTCGTCGAGGATGACCCGCAGCATTCCCGCCAGCAACGTCGGGTCCTCGCCGGGCTTGACCTGCAGGTGGAGGTCGGCCATCGCCGCCGTCTCCGTGCGCCGCGGGTCGATGACGATGAGCTGGAGGCCCCGCCGCTTCGCCGCCCGCAGCGAGGCGAGCGGGTTGACGAACGTCGGGCCACCTGGGATGCCGAGCATCGACACGACGATGTTGATGCCGACGACGAGCGACACGTCGGCCGTCGACCACGGCTGCGGCCCAGCGGCCCACGAACCGAGGCGCACCGGCGTGACCATCTTCGCCGGCTGGTCGATCGTGATCGACGTGTAGAACGACGGCGAGGCGATCGCCTTGTGGAACGCCCTGGCGACCGGGTGCGCGGCCGCGTTCTGGAACGTCGCCGTCCCGCAGTAGCTGGCGATCGCCCGCGGGTCGCCGTCGGCGAGGATCGCCTGCATCCGCTCGGCGATCTCGTCCAGCGCCTGCGCCGTCGGGATCTCGTCGAACCCCGACCGATCGGCTCGGCGCCGCAACGCCGTGCGCAGCCGCTCGGGGTGGTGGTGCTGATCGCCGAGGTGGCGCCCCTTGATGCACGTGTAGGCGCCGAAGATCGGGTCCGCCGCGTCGCCGCGCACGCCGACGACCTGGTTGCCGTCGTCGACGTCCACCTCGACCGGGCAGGCGGCGTGGCAGAACCGGCAGAACGTCCGGGTGGTCGTGATGGTCATCGTGGGGTCTCCGGTTCGCCGAGCAGGGCGGCGAGTTGGCGGTGGACGAGCTCCAGGAACGGGGGCTGGCGGATGACGTCGGGGCGCAGCGCCCCGCTGACGCACAGCCCGCTGGCCTCGGTGAGGAACAGCTGGGCGACGGTGGCCGGCGGCCGGTCGGCCGTGATCAGCCCGTCGCGCTGCCAACGAGTGATCATCGCCGCCAGCATCTGGCCGTACTGCGTGCTGTAGGCCAGCAGCAGCGAGCGCACCTCGGCGTCGCGGGCGGCGGCGTGGTTGATCTCGGCGATCAGCGAGCGCAGCGACGTCTGGTCCGGCTCCAGCAGCCAGGACGTCCAGTCGTGCAAGGCCTCCGGGCCGACGGCCGGGTCGGCGCGGCGCAGCGGGTCGATCGCCTCCAGCGTCGAGGTCACGACGTCGGCGAGCAGCTCGGGCTTGCCGCGGAAGTGGCTGTACACGGCGCCGGTGGTGACGCCGGCGGCGGCGGCGATGTCGACGAGGTTGGCGCCGTCGAAGCCGCGACCGGCGAACGCCTCGGCGGCGGCCAGCACGATCAGCTCCTTCGTCGACGGGGAGCCGGGTGGCCGCGCATCCTTCGGCGGTCGGCCGCGCCGGCGCGGCGGCGCCGCGGTGTTGGTCACGACGATGCGCTGGCCAACGCCGGCGTCGGGACCACCGTGACGTCCATCTGCTCAGGCTCGGTGCCGAGCGAGATCAGCACCTTGGCCATGCCGAGGAACATGGCCAGGGCCAGCGTCAGCTCGACGATCTCCGCGTCGTCGAAGTGAGCGGCCAGGTCGGCGCGCAGCGCCGGATCGACGTGGGCGGGGTCGGTCAGGTAGGCGTCGGTCCAGCGCAGCACGACCTTCTGGCGGTCGGACAGCGCGGAGTCCTCGTAGCCGTCGTGGATCAGCTCGACCTGCGCCTCGTCCAGCCCGTCGGCGGTCGCACCGTCGAAGCGGACGTTCTTGCAGAACCCGCAATCGGTGACGCGGGCGTTGCGCATGCGCGCCGTCTCTTTGATCGACTGCGGGACGATGCCGTCGCTCCACAGCGTCCCGTAGAGGCGCCGGAAGGCGCGGGCCAGGTCGGGGCAGTGGGCCAGCGCGGTGCCGAGCGTGGCCGGCTGCCCGGGGACGGCGGACGGGACGCGGGGGACGGTCGACATGGTGCTCCGATCAGGCTTGGAGGTCGAGGGCGAGGCGCATGCGGCCGACGCCGTCGAGGAGGCCGAGAGCGACGGTGAAGGCGACGAAGTCGGCGTCGGTCATCCCGTCCTTCACCCGGTCGGCGTCGGCGTCGGTCAGGCCGTGGACGTCGATCACGAACTGCTCGGCGTAGGCCAGGCAGGCCCGCTCGTGGTCCGTGAACGCCGGTGACCGGTGGTGGTCGGCCAGGGCGGCGATCTTGTCCTCGGTGAGCCCGGCGGCGAGCGCTGACTCGGTGCGCAGGCCCCGCTGCTGGGCGTCGCCGTGGAGGGTGGCGATGCGCAACCGGCACAGCTCGAGCACGACCGGGTCGACGGCAGCGAACGCAGTGGCGAGGTAGTCGTCGAGTGGCTCGGCCAGCTCGGGTCGGGTGGCCATGGCCTCGTCCAACGTCCTCACGCGGGGACCGCCGTGAACTGCACCGGGAGCGTCTTCAGCCCGTGCAGCACGTAGCTCGGCTCGTAGTCGAGCTCGGTCAGCTCGACGCCGTCGGCGGGGCGGAGGTCGTCGAGCCGCTCGAGCAGCACCTCGAGGGCGATGCGACCCTCGGCCCGAGCGAGCGCCGCGCCGAGGCAGAAGTGCTCACCGTGACCGAACGAGAGGTGGCTCATCAGCCCTGGCCGGCATGGGTCCACGGCGCCGGGGTCGGCGAAGCGGTCGGGGTCGCGGTTGCCGGCGGCGTAGATCAGCATCAGGTGATCGCCGGCCTTGATCGGCACCCCGCCGACCTCGGTGTCCTCGACCGCCGTGCGGTACAGGCCCTGTACGGGCGTCTCCAGGCGCAGCGCCTCCTCGACGAAGCCCGGGATGAGCGCCGGATCGTCCCGCAGCCGCTGCATCGTGTCCGGCTGCTCGAGCAGGATGCGCACGGCAGAGGCGATCAGCTTCGTCGTGGTCTCGTTCCCCGCCACGAGGAACTGGTTGAGCATCGCCAGCACCTCCTCGTCGGGCAGCGGCTCGCCGTCGAGGGTGGCGTGGACCACGTCGGAGATCAGGTCGTCGTGCGGGTCGGCCCGGCGCTCCTCGACCTTCTGACCGAAGTAGACGAAGAACTCGTTCTGCGACAACAGCAGGGCCCGCAGCTGGTCGCGGCTCATGTTGTGGTTGCCGATGATCGCCACGAAGTCGTCCGACCACTGCTTGAACTTGGGCAGCTCGTCGTCGGCGACGCCCAGGCACTCGGCGATGATCGTGAGGGGCAGCAGCACGCCGTAGTCGTGGACGAGCTCGGCGTGGCCGCGGGCGGCGAAGCCGTCGACGAGCTGGTGGGCGACCTCGTAGATGCGCGGCTCCAGCGCCCGCACCTTGGGCGGCGTGAAGGCCCGGTTGACGAGCTTGCGCTGGCGCACGTGATCGGGTGGGTCGGCCGAGAGGAGGACGCGCACGCCGCCGCGCATCCGCTTGAGCCGCTGGGCCAGCTCGGGCTCGTCGGCCAGCAGGGCACTGACGGCCTCCTGCTGCTGGTGGGCGAGGATCGGCCCGGTCGGCATGATCGACGAGAACGTGTCGGGGTGCCGGCCGACGTGCACGATGTCGGCGTACTTCGTGACCAGCCAGCACTGGATCTCGGGCACGTAGAGGACCGGCTGTTCCTCGCGGATGCGGTCGAAGAACGGGTACGGGCAGCGCAGCGCGGCCGGGTCGAGGCCGAACGGCGTGGTCGCGACATCCCCCATCGTCACGCCGTCGACCGTACGCCGTGCCGGGGTGAAACACAACGGGCATTATGTTTCTCGCATGGCCGATGCGACCATCCCCGACAGCCACCGCGACCTGGTGGAGGCGCCGACGACGGTGGTCTTCACCACGCTCAACGCCGACGGCACCCCGCAATCCACCGCCGTGTGGTCGATGCTGGCCGACGACGGCACGGTCAAGGTGTCGTTCAAGACCAGCGGGCGGAAGTTCCCCAACCTCACCCGCCACCCGTGGGCGACGCTGTTCTACCTCGATCGGGAGAACGCCTGGCGCACGCTCGAGCTGCGCTGCCGGGTCGAGCTGGCCCCCGACGACGACGAGCGGACGATGACCAAGCGGATCATCGAGAGCTACGGCGCCGACCCGGCGGCCTTCGGTGACACGGTCGCCGCCGACCGGCGCATCGCCACCTGCACCCCCGTCCGCGCCGTCACCATGGGCTGAAACTCTGCGGATGACTAGCGCCGGGCGAAGCGGCGGGTGCAGAGGGGGAGGAAGACGGCGACGATGGCGACACTCCACAGCAGCGCCCGCACGGCGAACCAGCCGGCGCTGTGGCCGAGCACGGCCTCGGCCTCGTCGCCGAGGAACAGCGCCCGCACGGACCCGACCATCGGCGTGATCGGCTGGTGCTCGGCGATCGGCTGCAACCAGCTCGGCATCGACTCGACCGGCACGTAGGCGCTCGACACGAACACGAACGGGAAGGCCAGGAACGACATGCCCTGGGCAGCCTGGACGCCACCGGCGGTCAACCCCATGTAGATGAACGGCCACGTGAAGGCGAACCCGTACACCAGGCACAGCGCGACGGCGAGCGCCGCCTCGGCGACCGAACCGCCGATGCGGAAGCCCGTCAACGCGCCGACGGTCAGCGTGATGAAGGTGGCCCATGCGACCAGTGCGGTGTCGGCGATCGACCGCCCGAGGAGCACCGCCGACCGAGGGATCGGCAGCGACCGCAGGCGGTCCATCAGCCCGCTGTCGATGTCCTCGGCCACGCCGACGGCGGCGCCGGTCCCGCTGAACAGGGCACCGGCGGCGGCCAACCCGGGGATCAGGAAATCGACGTACGAGATGGAACCGGTGCCGATGGCGCCCCCGAACACGTACCGGAAGATGAGCAAGAACATGATCGACGTCAACGCGCCGACGACCAGCAGCGCCGGCGTGCGGCGGAACTGGCGCAGGGTGCGGCCGGCGAACGTGAGCGCCGTGTCGACCATGCCGGCCGTCCGGTGTGGCGCCACGAGGGCATCGGCGGAGAAGTCGACGGCCGTGATCGTCGGGGTCGAGGCAGCGGTGGTGATGGTCATGGCGATGGCTCCGTTCAGGCGGCGACGCCAGCGGCGTCGGTGTCGAGGTCGGTCTCGGCGTCGGTGGTCGAGCGGCCGGTGAGGCCGAGGAACACCTCGTCGAGGGTCGGGCGCCGCAGCCCGACGTCATCGATGTCGATGCGGGCGTCGGCGAGGGCGCGCACGGCGTCGGCCAATGCCCGAGGGCCGGTGTCGACGGCGACGGCGACGCGCCGGCCCGGCTCGTCGACCCGGGGACGTTCGGTCCCCAGGGGGGCGACGAGGCCAACCGCGGCCGGCAAGTCGTCGGCGTGCCGCACGCGCAACTCGACGACATCGCTCCCGGCCCGTCCCTTGAGCTCGGCAGGGGTCCCGGTGGCGATGGCCCGCCCACGGTCGATGATCACCACATGCTCGGCCAACTGGTCGGCCTCCTCCAGGTACTGGGTGGTCAGCAGCACGTCCGTGCCGTTGCTCACCAGCGCCCGGATGGCCGCCCACAGCTCGATCCGGCTGCGCGGGTCGAGACCGGTCGTCGGCTCGTCGAGGAGCAGCAGGCGCGGGGCGCCGACCAGGCTGGCGCCGAGGTCGAGCCGCCGGCGCATGCCACCCGAGTAGTTGCGCACGAGACGGTCTGCGGCGTCCGTCAGCCCGAGCTGCTCCAACACCGCGTTCGCGCACCGGCGGGCGGTCCGCCGGTCGTGGCCGAACAAACGCGCCACCATGACGAGGTTCTCGCGGCCGGTGAGCGCGGGCTCGACCGCTGCCGCCTGTCCGGCGAGGCCGATCGAGCGGCGGACCTCCCCCGGCCGGGCCACGGCGTCGATGCCGTTCACCCGCAGCTCACCGCCGTCCGGGCGCAGCAGGGTGGCGACCGCCCGGACGAACGTCGTCTTGCCGGCTCCGTTCGGACCGAGCACGGCAGTGACGGCGCCGGCCGGCGCCACGAGGTCGAGACCGTCCAGGGCCACGACGTCGCCGAACGACCGCCGGACGCCGATCGCCTCGATCGCCGGGTCGTGGCGGTGGTGGGAGGTGGAATGGGTCATGTCGCCATCATCCGCGCCGGAAGTGGTCACCTGGTGTCCACTTCGGCTGCGAAGCTGACGGCATGCGAGCCGACCGCCTGGTGGCCACCCTGCTGGTGCTGCAGGCGAAGGGTCGGGTCACCGCCGCCGAGCTGGCCGACGAGCTGGAGGTGTCGGTCAAGACGGCGCGTCGCGACCTCGAGGCGCTGGCCATCGCCGGCATCCCGGTGTACTCCCAGCCCGGCAAGGGCGGCGGGTGGTCCCTGATCGGGGGCGCCCGGACGGACCTCAGTGGGCTGACCGGACCCGAGGCCCGCACGCTGTTCATGATCGCCGGGCCGTCGTCGACGGCCACGCCGGAGGCCAAGGCCGCGCTGCGCAAGCTCGTCCAGGCGCTCCCTGAGACGTTTCGCGCCGATGCCGAGGCGGCGGCGTCGGCCATCGTCCTCGATCCCGCCGGCTGGGGCGGGACCGTCGTGCCGCGACCCGAGCACCTGGACGTGCTGCAGCAGGCCGTGGTCGACGGTGTGCAGGTCCGGCTGGCCTATGCCGACCGCCGCCGAGCGGAGACCGAGCGCACGGTGCACCCGCTGGGCCTCGTGCAGAAGGGCGTCGCCTGGTACCTCGTGGCCGGGACCGACGCCGGGATGCGCACGTTCCGGGTCAACCGAGTGCGCGACGTCACCGTCACCGATGATCCCGTCGAGCGTCCCGCCGACTTCGACCTGGCCGGCGAGTGGCAGACCGTGGTCGACACCATCGAGGCCAAGCGGACCACGGCCCGGGCCGTCGTCCGGGCGCCGCGGTGGGCCGTCGGTGGGCTGCGGGCCCAGTTCGGCGCGTCGGTCGAGGTGCGCCGAGCCATCGACGACGAGCGCGTCGAGGTGGAGCTCGGCGCGCCGACCAGGTCGTCCTTCGCCGAGCAGCTCGCCGGGTGGGGCGACCTCATCGAGGTCCTCGAGCCCGTCGACGTCCGTGAGCAGCTGCGCCAGATCGGCGAGTCACTGGTCGCCCGGTACGGCGCCGCCGCCGACGCAACCTGACGGCGTCCCGGCTGTCCCATCCAGGTCTCCGGCGGCTACGAATGGACGTTGTGCCGGACCGATTCCGAGATCGGTTGGCGGCAGTCTCAGATGGCGTCTTGGCGGTCGCCATCGCCCGATACGACCAGGAGGCCCTGGCCGAGGCGTACCGGCGTCATGCCGGGGCGGTGTTCGGGCTCGCTCGCCGA
Source organism: uncultured Acidimicrobiia bacterium (assembly GCA_963739975.1). Classification (GTDB taxonomy): domain Bacteria; phylum Actinomycetota; class Acidimicrobiia; order Acidimicrobiales; family Ilumatobacteraceae; genus JALZMG01. The sequence goes on along the minus strand of CAVUCK010000004.1, from coordinate 1,152 downwards.
CTGCTGCGGGAGCAGGCGGTGGCCGAGGAGATCGTCCAAGAGGTGTTCCTCCGCCTCTGGAACGATCCGACACGATTCGACCCACAACGCGGAACCATGCGCAGCTACCTCCTCACCCAGACCCACGGTCGAGCCGTCGACATGCTGCGCGCCGACACGTCCCGGCGGGCGCGCGAGGAGCGCGACGCGCGGCGCACCGCCGAGGGCGGCTACGACCTCGAGCGCGAGGTGTGGGACCTGGCTGCCTCCGAGTCCGTTCGTGACTCCCTGAACGCACTGCCGCCCGACGAACGCCAAGCGATCGAGCTGGCGTACTACGGGGGGTTCACGTATCGCGAGGTGGCTGCGCAGCTGGACACGCCCGAGGGCACGATCAAGAGTCGGATCCGCAGCGGGCTGCAACGCCTCCGGCGCCAGCTCGCCGCGACCGGCATCGTGACGGAGGGCACCTGATGGCCCAGGACCCGATCGAGGAGCTGCTCGGCGCCTACGTGCTCGACGCGCTCGACGAGCACGAGCGGCGCCAGGTCGAGGCGTACCTGGAGGCCAACCCGCGAGCCCGGGCCGAGGTGCAGGAGCTGCGCGAGGTCACGTCGATGCTCTCGTTCAGCAGCGAGCGCCCGCCGGAGGGGTTGTGGGATCGCATCGCCGGCGCGCTCGACGAACCGCCGCCGGCCCCCGGCCCGGCGCTGTCCAGGGTGATGCCGCAACCCAAGCGGCGGTGGGCGGGTGGCGTGGTGGTCGGCGTGGCCGGTGCGCTGGCCGCCGCGGCCGCCGCGGTCGCCGTCACGATCGTGGTGGTGCGCGACGACGACGGCCCTGCGCAGATCAGTGACGCCGTTGCGATGGCGTACGGCGAGGCATGGGCCGACCCGGCCGGCCGCCGGACCCAACTGCAGTCCGAGGACGGCACCATGACCGCCGACGCCGTGGTGACACCCGCCGGCGTCGGGTTCCTGTCGGCGGCGACGCTGCCGGAGATCCCGACCGACGAGACCTACCAGCTGTGGGGCGTGTACGGCGACGACGACGTGATCTCGCTCGGGGTGATCGGCAACCGCCCGGGCATCGAGCCGTTCAGCGCCGAGGACGACGTCGTGGCCCTGGTGATCACCCGGGAGGAAGCCGGCGGGGTCGTCTCGTCCACCTCTG
>CAVUCK010000003.1:0-137540 GCA_963739975.1 uncultured Acidimicrobiia bacterium | reverse complement strand
CCGCACGTTGCGCTCTCCCCGCCGTCGGCCCCATGGGCCGGCGGCGTGGGAGCACGGCGGTGCCGTGTCGGGCGCCGTCGGGGCCAGCGCACTCGTCATCGCGATGTGCTGGCTCATCCCTTTCGACATCGAAGTCGCGTCCCGCGCCGTGGTCGCCAGCGTTACGTCCTTCGTCGACCACGACTGGCTCGCACCCGGCGAAGCCGTGCCGGCCGGCGCGTGGTTTCTCGGCGCGCTCTGGGTCGTCGCGCTGGCGCGGGCCATCGTGCGCGGCGACGACATCATCTTCTCGGAGGAAGGCTCATGAACACGTCGGCCCATCGGGCTCCCGAGCCCGTCCACCGCACGATCCTCGTCCCAGTCGACGGCTCGCACCTTGTCGACGGCGCGCTGCCCGCCGCCCGTGCGCTCGCGGCCCGGTTCGGCGCCGCCACCCACACCGTGACCGTCACCGTGTCCGACCTCGAGATCCAGCGCATCCGCGCCAACGCGGCGTACGCACTCGGCAGCGCCGAGCATGACGACCGGCTTATCCACGTCAACGTGGACACCGACGTCGCCGCAGCCGTTCACCGCTCGCTGGGGAAGGCGGCGTAGATGCCACCCTCGCCTCCCCACCATCCGGTCGTCGTGGAGCATGCGGCTCGGCGCGCCGCGGACATCCAGCTCCGCATCGCCGATGCGATCACCACGTTCGCGGGCTCGATGCCGTTCGTCTACATCCATGCCGTCGCCTTCGCCTGCTGGATGCTGTTCATCGAATCCGACCCGTGGCCGAAGCTCACCCTCATCGTGTCGCTCGAGGCAATCTTCCTGTCGACGTTCGTCATGATCGGGCAGAACCGCCAAGCCGAGTTCCAGCGCGCCAAGGCAGACCATGACTTCGCGTCCCAGGAACAGGAGCTGCGGCTCAACACCGAGCTCACCCGTGAGATCCACACATTGACGACCGAGCTCCACGGACATGTCCTCGGCGCGCGGTTCCCGCAGGATCAGCTGGCGACTCGACATGACCAGTAGCACTCGCCGCAACAACTGCGTGGCCGCCGCTGGGATCCCGACCGCTGCGGTGACGTGGCAGCTGGCGTCGCCGGCCGGCGCGCTGATCGTGGCCGGCGCCGCCGGCGCCATCGCCTCAGACCGTCGCCGGAACGTCGAGCCGATCGAGATCACCCCGTCCGAGCCTGCGCTCGTCGCCTGAGTTCCGGTCACCACCTCACAACAGGAGAACCGCCATGCCCACCAAGACCTCCAAGACCGACAGCCCGCCCGTTGCGGTCGCCGACCCGTTCGGTGCGACGGATCCAGTGGTGCTGGGCGCCAACCCGCTGGTCGGATTGAGCCGCCAGCACGTGGCCGCGGCGCTGGGTCGACTGCTCCAGCGAGTGGCCGTCGAACCGAGCGTCGCCGCAGCCACGGCGCTGGATGCCGCGGGCCAGCTACTGGAGGTGCTGGCCGGACGAAGCGACGTCGCCCCTGAACCCGGCGACAAGCGCTTCGCCCACCCGGCGTGGCGCGACAACCCCGTCTACCGGCGCCTCCTGCAGGCCTATCTCGTTGACGCCAGCGCCGTGCTCGGCGTCGTCGACGAGGTCGAGCTCGACGCGAAGAGCCGCGAACGGGCCCGCTTCGCGGTGTCGCTGCTCACCGAAGCGGCCGCACCGACCAACACTCTGCTCGGCAACCCAAGCGCCCTCGCCAAGGCGGTCGAGACGCGGGGCCGCAGCCTCCTCAACGGCGCAAGGCACCTCGCGCATGACGTGCGCCACAACGGTGGCCTGCCGGCGACGGTCGACACCCGCCCGTTCACGGTTGGCGGCAACCTCGCCGTCACAAAAGGCCAGGTCGTGTACCGCAGCGAGGTGTTCGAGCTGATCCAGTACACGCCGACCCGCGAGACAACGTACGCGCGACCGCTCGTCGCCATCCCGCCGCAGATCAACAAGTTCTACATCGCCGACCTGGCGCCCGGCCGCAGCCTCATCGAGCACATGGTCGGCGCCGGCGTGCCCTACTTCGCGGTTAGTTGGCGCAACCCCACCGCCGCCCAGCGTGACTGGAACCTCGACACCTATGTCGAAGCGTGCAAGGAGGCGATCGAGACAGCCTGCGAGATCACCGGCAGCGCCGACACCAACGTGGTCGGCATGTGTGCCGGCGCGATCACGATGGCGTGCCTGCTCGGCCACCTCGCCGTCACCGGCGAGGCACTCGTGAACAGCGCGACGTTCATGGTCGCCGGGCTCGACACCGCCCAGGAGTCACAGATCGGGATGCTCGCGTCGAAGCCCGCCGTCGAGGCCGCCCGCATCCGGTCGCAGCGCGCCGGCTACCTCGACGGCAAGGACCTGGCGAAGGTGTTCGCCTGGCTCCGCCCCAACGACTTGGTGTGGAACTACTGGGTCAACAATTACCTGCTGGGCCAGAACCCGCCCGCGTTCGACATCCTCTACTGGAACGCCGACACCACCCGCCTGCCGGCGGGGCTGCACGCCGACTTCCTCGACCTGTCCATCTCCAACGGGCTCGCCGAAGGCACCCTGCCGGTGCTCGGCACACCGGTCGATCTCGCCAAAGTCGAACTCGACGCCTACGTCGTGGCCGGCTCGACCGATCACATCGTGCCCTGGAAGACGGCCTACCAGACCACCCAGCTGCTCGGCGGCGATACGGAGTTCGTGCTCAGCTCGAGCGGCCACATCCAGGCCATCGTCAACCCACCCGGGAACCCGAAATCGTCCTACCGCACCGGCACCGGCGGGCCGTCGGCCGATGCCGAAGCCTGGCTTGACGGTTCCGAGACGCACGGGGGCAGCTGGTGGGAGCACTGGACGGCGTGGCTCAGCGCCCGTTCCGGCGACCGACAAGCCGCACCGCGCAAGCTCGGCAGCGCCGCGCACCCGCCCCTCGACCCCGCCCCGGGCCGCTACGTGCAGCTCACATGAAGGCACGCGTCCGAACGTTCGTCCGCGTGGACGGGCACCTCGTGCGGGTCTCCACTCGCGGCGAGGGCCGACCGCTGCTGCTCATCATGGGCCTCGGCGGCAACATCGAGATGTGGGGTCCGCTCGAGCGGGCCCTCACCAACCGCGGCATCCCGACCATCGCTTACGACGCCTCGGGCACGGGTGACTCGCCGCCACGGCTCATCCCCCAGCGCATGCACGGGCTGGCACGCCAAGCCGCCCACGTCCTCGACGCCCTCGGCCACCCCGACGCCGACGTCCTCGGCGTGTCGTTCGGAGGTGCGGTCGCCCAAGAGTTGACCCTGTCCAACCCGCACCGGGTGCGGCGCCTGGTGCTCGCGTCGACGATGTGCGGCCTCGGTGGCGTGCCCGGCAACCCGCTAGCGCTGGCCCTGCTGGCCACACCGCTGCGCTACTACTCCCCCGCCTTCCTCCGCCTCACCGCCAACGTGCTCTACGGCCCGGGCGCCAAGAACGACGAGGGCCTGTTGCGCGACCAGATCAACGCTCGCCGGGCCCGGCCCCCGAGCATCTGGGGATATGTCGGCCAGCTGGCCGCCGGGATCGGTTGGACGAGCCTTCCGTGGCTGCATCGCATTCGCCAGCCGACCTTGGTGCTCAGTGGCGCGGAGGACCCGATCGTGCCGCCGATCAACGCCCGCCTTCTCGCCCGGCGGATGCCCAACGCCGAACTCGAGATCGTGCCCGACGCCGGGCACCTGCTCCTGATGGAGCACGCCGAACCGGTGTCCGAGCGAATCGCCACATTCCTCGGTTCGCCCGCACAAACGAACCCCCCAGGCTCGTCGCCGCGGCCCGAAGCCGCCAGCGGCCCATACCCGTAGGTTGACGTCGCCGTGGGGGTTCAAGTCGGTGACTCAGCCGTCCGATTCCCGCGAGACGTTCACCAGGCACTTCGCGGGAAGCCGTGGGGGTTCAAGTCGGGTTCGAACTTATCCACATGCTCTGAGCAGGGAGAATACCGTGTAGATGTGTCGGAGGACCGACACCACACCGGACTACACGCGCCGAACCCTCCCCCGCTCCGCTCGAGCGCTGGTTCATCGCCGCATGAGCGCACCTGCTCGACCCCGCCTGACCACGGGTCGGTAGGACGAGGCTCCTCCCCCGGGCCAGGTACCGCTCTCGCCCACCGACATCGGCCGCCGTGCGGACCTATCTGCGTGACACCGTGCAGGACTGTCGGAGTATCGCGTCTACCACCACACTCCGACCGTCATGGAACGCCGGAATGAAGCGCCATGCACAGCTTGGTTGGGCAAGGCCGGTCGTCTGAACCAGTCAGGCCTCGCCGGCCAGAACGCCCGCTCCGTCAGGGTTGTCGATGAGGTACCGCCACGAGCCGTCGGGCTGCCGCCGAGCCACCTCGGCGGTGGTCGCCGACATCTCGTCGTCGCCGATCCGCATCGTCCACCGGTTGCTGAGCAACGCGACCTCACCGTGGACGACCGCGTACTGCGTGATCATCTCGAGTTGCCCGTCCAACGCGACAAATCCGTCCCAAACCGCGCGGATCGCGTCGTGTCCTTGCACCGGGCCGTCTGGTCCGAACAGCCACGCGTCAGGCGCGTACAACCCGACCAGCGCGTCGACGTCCTTGGCATTGAACGCCGCCTGAACGAGCGGATGAAGGTCGCCCGGTTCCATGGCGGGACTGTAACCACAGTCGAGAAGCCCATCGGCCCGCTGTCGGACCAGGCAGTCGGGCACCCGAACGCCCGCGGACGGTAGCTCGATCCATCAGCTGCCCTGAGCCGGGTCGTCACGCGAACGGCGTATGACGAGCAGCCGCCACCGTGGGCTCACGCCGAATCGAGCGCGACGTCGGTTAGCGGCTGGGACTCTCAGCCCACGTCCTGCACGAACCGGCGGATCGCGGCGGCGCACGCCTCGGGATCCTCGACCACACAGGCGTGGCCGAGCCTGGGGAGCACGGCGAGCTGGGATGTCGAGATCAATGCATGGAGCGTCTCGGCGTTCGCGAGCGGCGACCGAGCGTCCGCCTCGCCGTGCAGGACGAGTGTCGGTACGTCGACGGTGGGCAGCACTGGACGGAGATCGCTCTCCGCCCCGATGTGGCCCGCCGCCCGAATGGTTGCCGGGCGGATGTTCTCCCGCATCATCGTGACCAGCTCGGCGTCGCGATCGGCCGGTATGAGGTCCGTGAACAGGCCCGGATAGGACCTCGGGTCGAACGCATCGCCCAGGTCGGCCATGCCGAGGAACATCTCCAGCCGCCGTGCCACCTCACCCGCGGGCAGCGAACCAGCCCAACCCGCGTAGCCCCCCACCAGCACCAGACTTCCAGGTAACACCGGATGGCGCTCGAACAGTGAGAGAAGGACCATCGTCCCGAACGAGTGGCCCACAAGGTGCGGCCGCTCGAGGCCGAGCGCGGCGATGAACGCCGCAAGGGCGTCGGCAAACTGCGCGACTCGCCAGGTGTCGTCGATGTCTGACGACTGACCGAAGCCCGGCGCGTCCCAGGCGAGGACCGTGTGGTCGCGTGCGAGATCGGGGAGCATCCACTGCCACGTGCGGCTGTCGGCCGGTGCACCGTGCACCATGACGAGCGAGGGGCCGAAGCCCGCACGGTTGTAGGCGATCCGAATCCCGCCGAGGTCGACGTGCTCCATGCACAGATCCTGCCGCAGAACCGACACCAGCAGCTCGCTTAGGCCAGCACCGACGGTTCGTTCTTCTGGGCGATCACGCTGTTCCTCGTCGTCGGCGTCCGGGCGCGGGCCCGCAGCTGGTAGGAGTCGAGCCCTCACGTGCCCGCGGGACCGTGGTGGCCATTCGCAAGCCGCGGCGGCGACGCAGCGCCCGGAGCCAGCGTCCGAGGTCTAGAAGACCATGAGCTGGACGTCCTGACCGGCGAGGATCGCGCCCGCGGTGACGAGGGTGTCGCGGCGAACGATGAAGTGCTGGGCGAGCGCATGGATGTCGCGGAGGCGGCGCTGGAGCGGACAGTCCAAGTACAGCGAACTTCCACCTCCGTGTCGGTACGCGGTGGTGACGACCGAGATGGCCAGATCGACAGCCCACACTGCGGAAGCCCGTCCGCGCGCTCGGTGCTCCATCGTCGGGGGGTTGCCCGCTGTCGCGGTCGCCCACAGTTGAGCCGCTTCGTCGTAGAGGAGGCTTCGCGCCGCGCGCAGGTCGGTGTCGGCGGTGGCGAGCTCGAGTTGGAACAGCGGGTTTCCGCCGAGCGCGACCGGTGAGAGCATCGGCACCTTGTCGGACGCGAGCAGCGTGATGTCGTCGAGCGCGCCTTGGGCGATGCCCAGCGCGACGCTCGCCATCACCAGCGAGAAGACAGCCGGTGGCGGCAGGTGCACGATCAGCGAGTCGATGCAGGGCTCGCCGCCCATCGGGTCGTAGGTGCGTTCGGCGGGGAGGACGGCGCCGTCGACGTGGATGTGGTGGCTCCCGGTGCCGCACAGCCCGGACACCGACCAGGTGTCCTCGATGGTGACCTCGTCTGGGGTGAACACGGCGCCGCGCAGCTGCGGCATGCCGTTGACGATGCCTTCCACGCCGTTGCCGAAGATCACGTCGGCGTGCTCGCACCCGCTGGCGAAGCTCCAGCGACCGTCGACCCGGTAGCACCCGTCAACCGGAACGATGGATGCGGTCGGGTTGAACACGCCGGCGGTGATGGCGTCGGGGTTGGTGGCGTAGAGCGCGTCGAAGGTCTCCCGGGGAAGGTGGGCGAGGTCGATCCACGATCCGGCACCGATCATCACCGTCCAGGCGACCGATGCGTCGGCGCGGGCGAGCGCTTCGAGGGCGTGCATCGCGTCGGCGATCGAGGCCTCGAGACCGCCGTGCGTCGCGGGACGCACGAGGCGGAAGCAGCCGGCGGCCCGCAGTTGGTCGAGCAGGTCGGGCGGCAGTCGGCGGCCAGTCTCGATCTCGCCTGCTCGGTCGAGGATCGACGGCGCCAGTTGGCGGACGGCGTGGAGCACCGTCTCGACGGTCATCGTGTCGTGGGTGATCGTCATCGTCGCCTCGTGTCAGGGTCGCAGCATCGGGGCTTCGGCCGCGTGGCGTGCGCGGAGCTCGTCGTCCCATCCGCCGTTGCAGTAGCAGGTGGCCTCGACGATCTGGCCGTCGCGCACGACGCAGTGCCAGAGCTTGCGGGCGATCTCGGTGTGCTCGCCGCGGGAGGTCTCCTCGTGCTCCAGGAGGAAGCCGTCGGAGGTGGGGACGACCCGCAGGATCCGGGACGTGATCTCGCAGCCCTCGTTGAGCTTGCGCAACTGCTGCTGGATCGCGTTGCGCCCCTGAAGCTGGAAACGCCAGAACGGCGGGTACAGATCGAAGAAGACGTCGGGGCTGAGGATCTGGTCGGGGTCCTCGCACGTCTCGAAGGAGCGGTTGAAGGCGGCGGAGAGGTGCTCGACCGTCGCCGTGTCGGGTCCTTGTCGGACAGGTGTGATGGTCATGCTGTGGACGGTACGGAACTCCTCGATCGCCCCGCATCGCCAGGATCCCCCATTCGGCCGTGCCCGTGCTGGTGCGTTCACACCACGCGCCATCGAGGTCAGACCAGGTGGTGCTCGTAGGCGTAGGCGGTCGCCGCCGCGCGCGACGTCACCCCTAGCTTCATGAACATGTTCTGCAGGTGACGGGACACGGTGTGTTCGCTGATGACGAGCTCGGCTGCGATCTCGCGGTTGGTCTTGCCTGCGGCGACGAGTCGCAGCACCTGGCATTCCCGCTCGGTGAGGACTCCGGGCTCGTCCGGCGTCGGGGACTCGATCCGGGCCAGGTCGACGGCGGCGCCAAGCGATTCGAACGTGGCTCGGGCGCCGTCGAGCTCGAGATCGGCGGCATCGTTGTCGCCGGCGGCGCGGTAGGCGAGTCCGAGCTGGAAGCGCGTTCGGGCGACCTCGTACGGCATCTGCAAGTCGCGCCACGCCTTGCAGGCGGCGCGCAGCGCGGTGATGGCAGAGGGGGCGTCTCCCGATGCCAGCAGGACGGTCCCGCGCCCGTATTCGGCGAATGCCGCGATCATCTCGGTGCCGATCGCGGCTGCGAGCGACGCGAGCTCGTCGGCGAGCTGGCGTGCCCCTGCGGTCTCGCCCGCCGCCAGGTTCACCTCGATTGCGGCCGCGAGGCGTGCGGACCGTGCCGGCCCCGGGCCATGCTCGTCGAGCATGCGACGGGCGGCGCGCACCGCCCCGTCGACGTCGCCTTCCGCCAGCCGCAGCAACGCGAAGCCGGGGACGGGGTCGTGCCCGCACCGGCTCGCCTCGCGGTACGCCCCGGCGGCGGCATCGAGTTGGCCGCGCAGGCGGTGCAGTTCGCCGCGCTGGTAGTGGGCGAGGCCGAGCGCAGGGTGGAGGGGGTCGGCCAGTCGCTGGCACGCCAGTTCGGCTTCGGTGGCCGCGTCGGCCCAGGACCCCTGGGCGAGCAGCACTTGTGACCGGTGGACCATGCACTGGCCGCGATACGGGACGAGGTCGGGCTGATCGTCACACCAGCGCCGCAGCGCCTCGGTCCACTCAGCAGCACGCCGTAGGTCGCACGCCTCGACGCAACCGTCGACCACGGCGCAGTAGATGATCCCGGCCGGGATCGGCGACACGTCGCCCATCGTGACGCTGAGCATCACCTCGTCGAACATCCGCATGCTCCGCGGACGTCGCCTGCGACCAGCGCCGCCTGGGCAGCCGAGAGCCGACCGAAGGCCAGTAGATCAGGCTCATCGACAGTGGTGGCGATGGTGACGATCTGATCGGCGAGCTGGTGCGCGGTCTCAGCGTCGCCACCGTGGAGAGCAGCGAGGACGGCGGGGATGAGCAACATCCCCCGGGCCGCGACCGGCACGTCGGGTCCGAGCTCCTCGACGATTCGCTCAGCCCGTGCCATCCACGCGCCTGCCTGCGCCATCTCGCCGCGCAGCAGCAGGATGAGCGCCGCCCAGCACGCGCACTGCGCCGCCCGGTCGCGCCGACCGCCACGCAGGTGATCGACGTGGGCCCGCTCCCAAGCACGGACGCTGTCCTGATCCCGCCCGATCAGGTTCGCGGCAACAGCAAGCATCTCGAACTGGTCCGCGTCGAGGCCCGCGCCCGCGTCGGTTAGCAGCGTGTACGCCTCGTGCCACGAGTGCCGGGCAAACGCGTCCAGCGCGGCCTGCACGGCGTCCACCGTAGATGACACCTAGTGAGGCTCCCTGCCGTACAGGACTCGAAAGTTCGGACGGTGAGTGACCTGAGCGCGACCGGCGAGGCAATCGAGATCGGCCCGGGGAAGGGATCCATCGTGTTGACGATCGCCGGTTACGCCGCCGCCTACCCGCAACTGGAACCGTCATCGGTACTGACCCCGGCCGGGGAGGCGGCGCTCGGCATCGTCGACGAGCAATGCGCCCGGGAGGTGCTCGCCCGCTTCGCCGAGATCGACCCCGCCGAACTCTTGCAGCCACTCGACTCGGCCGAGCCATGGACCAGCCTGCTCAACGAGAACAACCCCGGCCAAGCCCTTGTCGACGCGCCCATCCTGATCATCCACGGCACCAACGACTTCCTCCCCATCGCAGCCGTCGAACGGATGAACGCACGAATGTGCACACTCGGTCAGCAGGTCGAGCTGCGGGTCATCGACGGCGGCGATCACGACGCCTCCTTCAACCTCGCCACCGCCGATGGCTACGACTGGATGCAACAGCGACTCGCCGGCGACCAGCCCGTCACCACCTGCCCGCCGTCGTGAAGGGAGCCCCGCCATGGAGGAACACATGAACAGCAAGCATCACCACCCAACGACCGGCCGCCGTCTCGGCGCTGCCGCCGTCGCTGTGGCCCTCACGGTGGCGGTGGGAGATGACCATGGCGGGCGTCGCCGGCGCCCGAGGCTTCGTCCGCGGTGACTTCACCGTCGCCGTCGACCTGCCCACGGCGTCGCTCGAGCCGGGAGCTACGTGGCCGTGTGCGAGCTTCCCGGAGGCCTGACCCCCGACGTGGTAGAGCAGTTCCCATGTCCCGACGCCACCGCTGCGCCTGGGAGCAAGGTGCCCGAGCTCGGCCCACGCCACCACACCCCCGGCATGGTGGCCGAGTTCACCGTCACCTAACGCAACACCATCGCGTGCCGTCGACAGCACCGGAGCCGCTGCTCGCGGAACAACCGCGCAGTTGTCAATGTCGGACCGTTCTTGGCGCGCTTCGGGCACGTCGAGGCGGACGAGGACCTCGGGATCCCCGCGAGCGGAACTCGTCGACCGCGCTACGTGGGACGCCGCCTACCAGCATCCGCCAGACATCGATGCTGTCGCATCCAGCGCTCTCAGCGGCTGCTGCGGGGCAGAGTCAGAGTGGGCGGACGCGTTGGCCCGCAGCGGATCCTGACAGACCTACGATCCCGGCGACCCCCTGCATGGAGGACACAGACGTGCCAGTCGAACAGCGATTTCCGGGAGGCGTGCCGAGCGGCGTCGAGGGCATGCCCCCCGTGGTCGTCGCGACCGGGCAGCAGACGCTGTACTTCACTGGCCAGATCGCGCTCGACACCGATGGTCGGCTCGTCGGCGACACCATCGAGGAACAGACGGTGCAAGTGTTCCGCAACCTCGAGGCGGCCGCGGCCGCCGTCGGGGTCACCGCTTCCGACATCGCCCACCTCCGCTTTCACATCGTTACCGACGACTTCCAGGCCGGACTGGACCAGGTGCTCGCGGCGGCCGTCCGCTACGCCGAGAGCGGTGGCGTACTGGTCGGCCAGATGCCTGCGACGACCATGGTCGGGGTCAGCTCGCTCCAACACGGCGCACTCATCGAAGTCGACATGGTCGCCGTCACCGACTGATAGAGCCGCCCTCGTAAAGCAATCCCGCACACCGCCTCCACGCGCCCGAACACCACGGGATAACTCTCACAGCTCGCGTCCTGGATCAGGTCGACATCGTTCGCGACGTGCCCAATAGTTCCGGCTCGCGACGGGAGCGGAGGCGCGCGGCAACCGGCGAAATCGGTGGCGAGCTCGCCCGATAGCGCGCGCTCGATAGTGCGCCGCTGCGGCCGATCCGCCGCGCCCTCCAAGCTCGATGGCCCACGATCGTTGGCGCGCCCGATGCCTCGCGGATCGGGGCGGCCGACCTGGCGACGTGCCGAGACCCTCCACACCGAGGACGGGCGAGGAACTATCCCAGAGCCTGTGACGTCGCCGTGCGGGTTCAAGTCGGTGGCTCAGGTCGTGCGATTCTCGCGAGTCACTCACCAGGCACTTCGCGGGAAGCCGTGGGGGTTCAAGTCGGTCTCGAACTTATCCACATGCTCTGAGCAGGGAGAACACCGTGTAGTCGTGTCGGAGGGGGGACTTGAACCCCCACGAGGATTAATACCTCACTAGCACCTCAAGCTAGCGCGTCTGCCATTCCGCCACTCCGACGTGGGCCCTCGACGATACCCCCTTCGGCCCGGCGTGCCGAGGACGACCTGGGCGCGGAGGTTCTCAAAATCGAGAACTGGCGCGCCCAGAAGGGGCGATGAGAACGTGCGCGCCCAGATGGGGCGGGGTGCTGGGATGGCGGCTACTCGCGGACGAGCAGGAAGCCGAGCGCGACGACCGTCAGGATCCAGGAGAGGGCGAAGGCGGTCGTGATGCGGGTCAGGTTGCGCTCCGCCGAGCTCGACCCGAGGGCCGCGCCGCCGCCGCCGCCGAACATGTCCGACAGGCCACCGCCCCGCCCGCTGTGCATCAGGATCCCGGACACCATGCCGATCAGCGACAGGACGTTGATCACCAACACCAGGTAGAGGACCAGGTCGCGCACGACCGGTCAGGCTACCGAGCCGTCCTCGAAACTGACCGCCGTGACCGCCTCGGCGATCCGCTCCGGGTAGTGGCAGGCCACCGGGTGGCCGAACCCGCGATCGATCAGTTCCGGCTCCTCGGCGGCACAGCGCGGCTGGGCCTTCGGGCAGCGGGTGCGGAACCGGCACCCCGAGGGCGGGTCGATCGGGCTGGGGATGTCGCCGACCAGCATCAGCTGCTCGCGCTCCTGCTCGATGACCGGGTCCGGCTCCGGGATCGCCGACAGCAGCGCCTGCGTGTACGGGTGGGCGGCCGTCGTGTACAGCGCCTCGGCGGGACCGACCTCGACCAGTTTGCCGAGGTACATCACGGCCACCATGTCCGAGATGTGGCGCACCACGGACAGATCGTGGGCGATGAACAGGAACGACAGGTCCAGCTCGTTCTGCAGATCCTGCAACAGGTTGATCACACCGGCCTGGATGGACACGTCCAGCGCCGACACCGGCTCGTCGAGCACGATGAACTTGGGGTCGAGGCTGAGGGCACGGGCGATGCCCACGCGCTGGCGCTGTCCGCCGGAGAACTCGTGCGGGTACCGGCTGGCGTGATCAGGCGATAGGCCGACGAGGTCGAGCAACTCCTTCACCCGCTGCTGGTGATCCCCCGGCACCTTGTGGATCTGCAGCGCTTCGGCGATCGCGCTGCCGACCGTGAGTCGCGGGTCGAGCGAGGCGTACGGGTCCTGGAAGACCATCTGGATCTCTTTGCGCAGCGGGTTGAGGTCCTCGCGGCCCATGCCGACCAACTCGGTCCCGTTGTACTTGACCGAGCCCGCCGACGGTTCGAGCAGCTGCAGCACGCAGCGCCCGAGGGTCGACTTGCCCGAACCGCTCTCCCCCACCAGACCGAGTGTCTCGTTCTGCCCGATCGTGAACGACACGTCCGACACCGCCTGCACCAACCGCTTGGTGACCCGCAGCCCCTTCGCTCGCCGCACCGGGAAGACCTTGACGAGCTCGGTGACCTCGAGCACCGGCGTCGGTCGTTCATCAGCCGGCGCGGCGTCGAGCCAGTCCTCGAGTTCGGGGACGGTCACCGGGGCACCCGCCCAAGGAATCGTTCGGCGCGGCCGGGAATCGCAGCGCTCGTCACGACACGCTCCTCGAATCCGAGAGGGCGAGCTCCTCGGCGCGGATGCACGCCGTCTGCAGGTCGCCGAACGGACGCAGCTCCGGGAGATCGCCGGCGCACTCCGCGATCGCGAACGTGCAGCGGGCCCGGAACGCGCAGCCGGACGGCGGGTTGAGCATGTTCGGCGGCGATCCGGGGATCGGATGCAGCCGCTCCCGCCCGAGCGCCGGCAGGCTCTCCAGCAACCCCTGTGTGTACGGGTGGCTCGGATGGTCGAAGATCGGCCGCACGTCGCCGCGCTCGGCGGCCCGGCCGGCGTACATGACCTGCACCCGGTCGGCGACGCGGGCGACGACGCCGAGATCGTGGGTGATGAGCACCACGGCCGTGCTCATCTCGCGGCGGATCCGCTGCAGCACCTCGAGGATCTGGGCCTGCACCGTCACGTCGAGCGCCGTGGTCGGCTCGTCGGCGATCAGCACCTTGGGATCGTTGGCGATCGCCATGGCGATCATCACCCGCTGGCGCATCCCGCCCGAGAACTCGTGTGGGTACTGGCTGGCCCGGTCGCGGGGCTGCGGGATGCCGACGATCTCGAGCAGTTCGACCGAACGCTCCCAGGCCGCCTTCTTGCGCAGGTCCTGGTGCGACTGGATCATCTCGACGATCTGATCGCCGATCTTGTGCACCGGGTTGAGCGCCGACAGCGGGTCCTGGAAGATCATCGCCACCTGCTGCCCGCGTACGCGGTTGATCTTCTTCTTCGATGCCCCGACCAGCTCGGCGCCGTCGACGCGCCCCGACCCCTCGATGATCGCCGACTTCGGCAGCAAGCCCATCAGCCCGAGGAACGTGACGGACTTCCCGGAGCCCGACTCGCCGACGATGCCGACCAGCTCACCGGCCCGCACGTCGAGGTCGATGCCCCGCACCGCCTGCACCTTGCCGAACATGGTCGGGAACGTCACCCGGAAGTCGCGCAACTGGAGCACGGCCTCGTCGGCCATCGGGACGAGGTCGCTCGACGTCGTCCTCGTCCCTCGGCGCATCCCCATCCATCGGCGCGACGTCGTTCGACACGTCGTGGACCATCAGTGCCGGATCATCTTGGGGTCGGTGGCGTCGCGCAGGCCGTCGCCGAACATGTTGATCGTCAGGGCCACGAGCAGCAGGGCGGCGCACGGGAACACGACCATCCACCAGTTGCCGGTCAGCACGTTGGCCTTCGACGTGCCGACGAGGATGCCGAGCGAGGTCTGGCCGGCGCCGACCTGCGGACCGAACCCGAAGAACCCGAGGGTCGACTCGGCGATCACCGCCACGACGACGGAGAACGTGAGCGCCACGAGGATCGGTCCGATGGCGTTCGGCAGCAGGTGGCGCACGATGATCCGGCACGTCGACGCGCCGAGCGAACGCGACGCTTCGATGAACTCCCGCTCCTTCAACGCCAAGACTTGCCCGCGCACGATCCGGGCCACGGGCATCCACCCGAACACGGCGAGCAGAACGACGACGAACCGGATCGAGGTGCGGTCGCCGACCACCGGCTCCAGCCAGCCGATCTCGCCGAGCATGTTGCGCATGACGAGCAGGGCGACGAGGAACGGGAAGGCGAGGAAGATGTCGGTGACCCGCATCATGATGTCGTCGAAGAACCCACCCCGAATCCCGGCCCACGAGCCGATCGCCGTTCCGATGACGACGCCGATCACCGCCGCGGCGAGGCCGATGGCCAACGACACCCTGGTGCCGTAGATCAGCCGGCTGTACAGATCGCGGCCGATCTCGTCGGTCCCGAACCAGGCCTCCGACCGTGGCGAGAGGTACCGGTTGGGCGGCGGGATGACCGGCTCGTTGATCCCGTAGCGGGCGGTCAGCGGGGCCAGGAGCACGAACAGGAGCATCAGCACCAGCACCACGGCGGCGATGACGGCCGGTTTGTGACTGAGGAAGCGGCGCATCGCCATCTGGCGCGGTGAGAGCGACTTGGTCGACAGCCCCTCGACGTCGGCGACCGGCGCTTCCGGTGCGCCGCCGGCCTCGGGGATCAGCGGGGTGACGAGGTCAGTCATGGGCAATGCCCCTCTCTGCGACGTTCACAGCCGGATCCTCGGGTCGAGCATGGCGTAGGCGAGGTCGGCGATCAGGTTGAAGATGATGACGGCCAGCACGACCATGACCATCCACGGCATCAGCTCGGGGAAGTCACCGTTGCTGTAGGCGTTCAGGAAGAACGACCCCAAGCCCGGGTACTCGAAGATGTTCTCGGTGATGATCAGCCCGCCGAACAGCGCCCCGAAGTCGAGCGCGGCCAGCGTCACGATCGGCAGCATCGCGTTGCGCATGGCGTGGCGGACGAGGACCGTCCGCTCGCTGACGCCCTTGGAGCGAGCGGTGCGCAGGTAGTCGCTGTTCAGCACGTCGAGCAGCGAGGCGCGCATGTATCGGCTGTAGATGGCAACGGTCTGGAGGGCGACGACGATCACCGGCAGCGTGAGGTGACGGAGCATCTCGACGAGGTTGAAGCCCTGCTGGCCCGGCGGGTAGACGCCCGACGTCGGGAAGTGCAGCCACTCCTGATTGGGGAACCACTGCCGGGTGTACACGGAGAACACCATCTGCAGGATGATCGCCGAGACGAACGGGGGGATCGAGAGCGCCACCAGGGCGGCGGTGTTGACGGTGCCGTCGCGCAGCGAGCCGGGCTTCAGCGCGGCGAAGACCCCCAACGTGCAACCGATGCTGATGCCGATGATGACTGCGATGCCGGCCAGCCGCAGCGAGTTGGCCGTCGCATCCTTGAGCACCGGCCAGACCTCGCGGTTGCCCTTGATGCTGTTCGGCCAGTCACCGGTGACGAAGCTTCCGAGCCACGAGAAGTAGCCGCGGACGAAGCCGCCGAAGCCTTCGTACAGGCTGTTGTCGTCGATGTACTGCTGGAGCCGCTCCGGGCTGGAACACGCCCGCTGGTTGGAGCGGCAGTAGCTGGCCACCGGGTCCGTCCCGATGCGGATCGCGCAGTACACGAGGAACGTCACGATGATCAGCGTCGGAACGGCCCACACGAGTCGCCTGATCACGAACCTGATCACGACCCCTCGCTTCCCCGGGGAGAACCCCGTCGTCCTGGAACGACCATGGGGCCGGCCGTCTGGCCGGCCCCATGGCCATCACATTAGGTGGTTCGGAACGAGCCCTACTCCGCCAGCTCCACGGTCGGCTCCTCGGTCACCAGGTTGGTGATCTCGAAGGTCTGCTCCGCGGTGCTGTCCCAGATCGCCGGCTGCAGCGGGAACGAGACCGTCCACACGTACCACGACGAGTTGGCGCACTCGGTCACCGGGTTGAGGCAGCCCGGCCATTGCTCGGCACCGATGACGATCTGGCCGTCACCGTTGACGTCCTCCCACTGGGAGAAGTTGCTGAACGCCCGGTAGTTGGACGTCTGCTCGGCGACCGGTCCACCGAGCTGGTCGGTGCGCCAGATGCCGGACTTCGGGTAGTTGACCAGCGGCAGGAGGACGTTGTCCTCGTCCATCGCCAGCAGGGCGCTCTTGACGAGCTCCTCGCGGGCGGCCTGGTCGGTCTCGAGGTCAGCCTCTTCGAGTGCGGCCGAGGCCTCCTCGTTGCACCAGCCCTGCTGGTTCTGACCCTGGAAGTTGTTCTCCTCCGTCGGGATCTGCGCGCACGTGAACGACGGCGTCAGGTACGTCGGGTCCGGCGGTGCGGTCGAGATGTACATGGCCATGTCGTAGTCCAGCGCTGGCAGCCGCTGCTGGAAGACCTCTTCGGCCGTGCCGTTGTCCGGGACGACGTTGAAGCCAGCCTGGGCGAGCAGCGGGATGAGGTAGGCCTGGGCGTTCTCCCGGCGGGTGTTGCCGGCGTTGACCATCCAGCGGATCTCAGGAGCCGGCTGGCCGTCCTTGGTCCAGAAGCCGGAGCCGTCCTTCGTCCACCCGTTCTCCGTCATCAGGGCCTCGGCCGCAGCGGCGTCGAACGTGTTCTGGAAGTTGTCCTCGGGGCAGTACGGACCCTGGACGATCGGGCCGCAGTTGAGCAGCTCGCCCTCTTCACCAGCGGAGGCGAAGATCGGGGCGTAGATCTGAGCGAACAGCGCGTCGCGGTCGATCGACATCGAGAAGGCCTCGCGGAACACGGGGTCGGCGAACGGGCCCTCGAGCTGCTGGAAGTAGATCGCCTCGTAGTCGTTGCCGTTCTCGATGCTGAACTCGAACTCCTCACCCGTGAGGGTGGTGCCGAGCGCGTCGCTGAACTGCGGGTAGATGTAGTCCACCTGCCCGGCCAGGATCGAGGCCAGCTCCGTGTCGACGTCCGTCTGGGGAACCATGACGACCGATTCGTTCACGGCCGGATCGTCGCCCCAGTAGTTCTCGTTCGGGACCATGATGCTCTGGCTCTCGTTCCACTCCTGCAGCACGTACTGCCGGCCGGAGAACGGGAACTCGGTCTGGAAGTCGCCGGAGATGTCGTCGCAGTTCTCGACGGCGTCGGCCTTGATGATCGTGTCGAACAGCGTCTTGTACGGACCGAAGGGCTCGGTGAACTCGATGACGGCCTGCTTGTCCGACTCGCCGGCGGACACGGCCTTGATCACGTCGTACCCGATGGTGTCGATGGCGCCCGGCGTCAGCAGCTGCGCCCGCCACGTGCACTCGATGTCGGCGACCGTGATCGGCGTACCGTCTTCCCAGACCGCCTCTTCGGCGAGGTTGACCGTGACCGTCATGGCGGTGTCTCCGGTCGGGATCTCGCCACCTGCGGCCTCGGTCCCTTCGGTCGTCCCGTCGCCAGGGGTGGTCGTCTCGGCCTCGGTGGTCTCGCCACCTTCGGTCGTCTCGCCACCTTCGGTCGTCTCGCCACCCTTCGGTCGTCTCGGCACCCTCGGTGGTCTCCGCACCGGCAGTTGTCTCTGCACCGGCGGTGGTCTCGGTAGCGCCGCCGGCGGTCGTGGTCGCGTCGCCGCTGTCGCCGTCGTCGTCGCTACCACAGGCCACAGCGACGAGAGACAGGCCGGCGGCGAGGGCCACGAGTCGCTTGGTGCGCCTCATGTTGCTCACGTGATGGTCCTCCTCATGGGATGGATGGGAGGGAAGTTGAAGCCCACTGGGAACCACCCGGCCACACGCTGCCGCTCGGCCTCGCTGATCGTCGTTTCACCAGTTCGTGCGCCCACATCGTCCTCCCCGATCGATGGGGTGCCCGGACTGTAACAGTTCCACACATGATCTGTGCTGGAACACCCGTTACGGATCCGTTGCGTCAAGCGAATTTCGCCGGGTCCCGGCCCAGCCGAGCGAGCGGAGTCTTCGGAGCGAGCGAGGCGATCGATCTAATACTGCACGATGCGAGCGAACTCGTCGGGGTCGAGGCTGGCGCCGCCGACGAGCGCCCCGTCGATGTCCGGCTGGGCCATCAGCTCGGCGATGTTCGCCGCCTTGACCGAGCCGCCGTACTGGATCCGGACCGCCGCCGCGGTGGCTGCGTCGGAGAGCTCGGCAACGTGGGTGCGGATCGTGGCGCACACCGACTGGGCGTCCTCGGCCGTCGCCGTGCGACCGGTGCCGATGGCCCAGATCGGCTCGTAGGCGATGACCATCGTGGCCACCTGCGACGACGACCGACCGGCCAGCGCGGCGGTGACCTGGCCGACGACCTTCGATTCGGTCGAGCCCGCCTCCCGCTCGATCAGCGTCTCGCCGACGCACGCGATCGGCGTCATCCCGTTGCGTTGGACCGCGGTGATCTTCGCGGCGACCATCTCGTCGGTCTCGCCGAACAGCTCACGGCGCTCGCTGTGCCCGCAGATCACGTAGCGGACCTCGAGCTTGGCCAGGAACGCCGGCGACACCTCGCCGGTGAACGCGCCGCTGTCCTCGGAGGAGCAGTTCTGGGCGCCCAGTTGGAAGGCCAGCTCGTCGGCGACGATCAGCGTCTGCACGCTGCGCAGATCGGTGAACGGTGGGTGCAGGCTGACGTCCACCGTGTCCATCGACTCGGGCGGCACCAGATAGGACAGCTTCTGCACCGTCTGGATCGCTTCGAAGTGGTTGAGGTGCATCTTCCAGTTGCCGGAGATGAGCGGTCGCCGGTCGGTCATTGCGACGTCCCTTCACGCAGGGCCCGGAGGCCGGGCAGGTCGCCGAGCTCGAGCAGCTCGAGCGAGGCGCCGCCGCCCGTCGAGACGTGATCGACGTCGTCGTCGAGGCCGAACTCGGCCAGCGCCGCCGCCGAGTCGCCGCCGCCGACGACGGTGAACGCCTTGGTGTCGGCGACCGCCTGGGCCAGCGCCCGCGTACCGGCGGCGAACCGCTCGTCCTCGAACTTTCCCATCGGGCCGTTCCAGAACACGGTGCGGGCGTCCATCACGATGTCGCCGAACTCGGCCGCCGTCCCCGGGCCGATGTCGAGGCCGACCGCCCCGTCGGGCAGTCGCGTGCCGTACGTGGCGACCTGGCCGGCCGGGTCGAGGCCGACGATGTCGCTCGGCAGGTGGATCGGCTTCGTGGCACCGGCCAGGAGGTCCTTGCACGTGTCGACCTGGTCGGGCTCGAACAGCGAGTCGCCGATCGAGCGGCCCTGAGCGGCGAAGAACGTGAAGCACATCGCGCCGCCGATGGCGAGGCCGTCGACGATGCCCAGCAGCGCCTCGATGACGCCGAGCTTGTCGGAGACCTTGGCGCCGCCGAGCACCGCGACGAACGGTCGCTTGGGGTGCTGGCGCAGCTCCGTGAGCACCTCGACCTCGCGCTGCAGCAGCCGTCCGGCGGCGCTCGGCAGCGTTCGGGGCGGTCCCACGATCGAGGCGTGGGCGCGATGCGACGCGCCGAAGGCGTCGTTGACGTAGCCGTCGATCCCGTCGACGAGCCGGGCGACGAAGGCGTCGTCGTTGGCCTCCTCCCCGGGGTCCTCACGCAGGTTGTCGAGCAGCTCGACGCCCGGCGCCAGCTCGGCCAGCCGGGCGCGGACGGGGGCGATCGAGTACTTCGGGTCGACGGTGCCCTTCGGGCGGCCGAGGTGGCTGGCCGCGACGACGTGGGCGCCGCGCTCCTGCAGCCACGTGAGGGTGGGGAGCGCGGCCCGGATGCGGAAGTCGTCGGTGATCCGTCGCCCGCCCTCGACGTCACCATCATCTTGCAGCGGCACGTTGAAGTCAGTGCGCACCAGGATCCGCTTGCCGTCGAGCGACCCGAGCTGCTGCTCGAGGTCCTCGAGGCGGGGGACGGACCCGCTGCTCACTTCTTCCTGCGTGACCGTCCGCCGACCTTCTTGCCGGCGAAGAGCAGGAAGTCGACCATCCGGTTGGAGTAACCCCACTCGTTGTCGTACCACCCGAGCACCTTGACCAGCTTGCCCATCGACATGGTGAGCTCGGAGTCGAAGATGCACGAGTGCGGGTCGCCCTCGATGTCGGTGGACACGATCGGGTCGTCCGTGTAGCGGATGATGCCCTTCAGCGGTCCGGACTTGGCTGCCTTGGCGAAGGCGGCGTTGATCTCGTCGACCGTCGCCGCTCTGCTGAGGATGGCGTTGAAGTCGGTGATCGACCCGGTCGGGACGGGCACCCGCAACGATGTGCCGTCGAGCTTGCCCTTCATCGAGGCCAGGACGAGCGACGTGGCGCGGGCCGCGCCGGTGCTGGTCGGGACGATGTTGATGGCGGCACCCCGGGCCCGCCGGAGATCCTTGTGCGGACCGTCGACGAGCATCTGGTCGCCGGTGTAGGCGTGGATCGTCGTCATCAGGCCCTGCTCGACCCCGAAGTTGTCGTCCAGCACCTTGACCATCGGCACGAAGCAGTTCGTCGTGCAGCTGGCGTTGGACACGACCTGCTGGGTCTTGGGGTCGAAGTCCTGGTGGTTGACGCCCATCACGAACGTGCCGTCGGCGCCGTCGGAGGGAGCCGACACGACCACCAGCGGCGCCCCCGCCTCGAGGTGCGCGGCGGCCTTGTCCCGTGACGTGAACAGGCCGGTCGATTCGACGACGACGTCGACACCGAGGTCGCCCCACGGGAGGTCGGCGGGGTTGCGTTCGCTGAGCACGCGCAACTCGTCGTCACCGACCTTGATGCCGTTCTTCGAGGCCGTGATCTTCTCGGGGAGGATGCCGAGCACGGAGTCGTACTTGAGGAGATGGGCCATCGTGTCCAGCGACCCCAGGTCGTTGACGGCGACGAAGTCGAGGTCGGCCCCCCGCTCCTTCGCCGCCCGGAACAGGTTGCGGCCGATGCGGCCGAAGCCGTTGATGCCGACGCGTACGGTCATGACCGGCGACCATAGCCAGCGCCGCCAGCATTCTTCTGAGGATCAGGGCCCAGATCTGGGCCCTGAAAACGCTTGAGAACGCGATTCCTCGTCGGGAGTGTCGTTGGCGGCGGCGATGGCCGGGCTGCGGGCCAGCATCACGACGCCGACGAGGGCCAGCACCACCCCCAGGCCGTAGCCGAGCCACTCGACCCCGTTGGTGCGGAACGTCTCCTCGAAGATGGTGATGCCGAGGATCGTGCTCATCACCGGCGTCGCGACCGAGAGCGCCGACAACCCTGCCGACAGATGACCGGCGCGCAGCGCCAGCTGCTGCAGCGTGATGGCCCCGAGCCCGGTCGCCAACAGCACGTACACCTGCCATTCGGCGAACACGGCGAACAATCCGTCGTTGGAGACGGTCTCGGTGACGTCCTTCATCAGCGCCGCCATGAACCCGTACACGATGCCGGCGGCCGTGCCGTACAGGGCGGCGGCGAACGGCGCCGCGGCGCGGGCGGCGCCGACGAGCACCACGACGACGGCGATCGTGATCACCAGGGCCAGGGTCCAGGCACCGTTGTCGGGCTGGTCGATGCCGTTGCGCACCTGGCCGAACACGATCGAGCCGACCAGACCCAGGGCGACCATCCCCGTCCCCAGCAGCTCGCGCCGCTCGAGCGCCTTCTTCGCCGTCCAGGCGCTGAACGGCAGCATGAAGATGATCTGCGACGTCTGGGCCACCTGCACCTCGATCAGGGAGCCGAGCCCGAGGGCGACGAAGTGCAGTGCGAACCCGACCATGCCGAGCAGGAAGCCGAGCAACCACACGGGCGTCGTCAGCAGGCGCACGACGGACGATCCCTGCTTGCGGTCGGCCCGCAGGTTGCCGACCTGCTGGATCGCGATCGACCCCGTGTAGATCAGCGACGACACGACCGCCACGACGATGGCCATCAATCCTCCTCGACCGCCCTCGAACCCCGGGCCGTCATGGTGGCAGGTCTGTCACGCAGACGGGGACGTGTCACACGACGATCGTGTTGCGATCTGTCAGCGCGAGACGTCGCGGTGGGACGTGCGCACCGCCGTTCCCCGCGCCCGCAACCGGCTGGCCAGCTCCTCGGCGATGACGACGGAGCGGTGGCGGCCGCCCGTGCACCCGATCGCCACCGTCAGGTAGCTGCGGCCCTCGGCCTGGTAGGCGGGCAGCACGGTGCCGAGCAAGTCCTCCAGCCGGTCGAGGAACGCCACGCACTCGGGCCGGTCGAGGACGAACTCCCGCACCGCCGGATCGTGGCCGGTCAATGGCCGCAAGGCCTCCTCCCAGTGGGGGTTGGGCAGGAACCGGACGTCCATCACGATGTCGGCGTCGAGTGGGAGGCCGTGCTTGAAGCCGAAGCTCTCCACCGCCAGCTGCAGCTGCGCCGTGGCCGCCTCGTCGAATGCGCCGACGAGGCGGTGCTTCAGCTGGTGGACGTTGAGCGACGACGTGTCGATGACGAGGTCGGCGGCGTCCCGCGTCCGTTCGAGCATCGTCCGCTCGACCTCGATCGACTCGACGAGTCCGTCGACCTCGCCGGCCAGCGGGTGCTTGCGCCGGGTTGCGTCGTAACGCCGCACGAGCTCCGACGTCGACGCGTCGAGGAACAGCACGGTGACGCGATGGCCGGCGACGCGCAACGCCGCGACGTTGTCGAGCACGCCGCCGTAATCCCGCCCGGCGACGAGCGCCAGGCGTTCGATCTCGCTGCCCGGCATGGACGCCAGGTCGACGACCTTCTCCACCAGCGACGCCGGCAGGTTGTCGACGACGTACCAGCCGAGGTCCTCCAGCACGTCGGCCGCCGCCGATCGACCAGCACCGGACATGCCGGTGAGGAGCACGATCTCGGCCACTGCACGCAACGGTAGCCAGCGCCTGTCAGCCGACCCCGGGACTTGTCCCCGACCTCGGCACGAGGCCAGCACAGTCCCCGAGCGTTCGTGACGCAGCGAGCATGACACCCCAGGCCGGCCTTGCCCGGCCCAGCCGAGCAAGCGGAGTCTTCGGAGCGAGCGAGGCCATCAGAAGAGCTCGCCGTTGCGAAAGGCGTCGACGAACCGGCGGTGGTCGTCGCGCACCGCACGGGCGTAGGCGTGGCCGACGTCGGCGATCCAGTCACCGAACTCCTCGTGCCGGTCCGCCAGCACGTCGGCCAGCGCCGACTCGGTCTCGAACTCGACGAGGTCTTCCTCGCTGGTGGCGTCGGAGACGCAGTGGATCTTGGCCGTGGCCCGTGCCAGCTGGTGGACCAACGGCTCGATCTCCTCCAGCTCGTCGGCGGACTCCCAGTCGAGGTCGCTGGAGTAGGGCGACAGCTCCTGAACCACCTGGCCGACGCCGCCCAGCTCGCACCAGCCGAGCCAGGGGTCGGCGTTGGCCTGCAACGCGAACTGCGACACCGCAGTGCGGTGGCCCTGGTGCCGGAAGTAGCGCTCGGCCGACTCGTCCGGCCGGACGCGCGACAGGGCCGGCACGTTGCCCTGCTTCATCGAGAGCACGACGTCGTTCTCCAGTGCCTGCGTCCGCCCCTCGACGAGCAGGTTGTAGGCCGGCAGGCCTGCTGATCCGATGCCGAACCCGGTCCGCCCGACGATGTCCTTGACCTCGTAGGAGATGCTCTGCTGCCGGCGAACCTCCGGGATCGTCTCGAGGTACTCCTGGTAGCCGGCCAGCACCAGCTCGCGCTCGTCGTCGTCGAGCCGGCGGATGCCGTCACCGTCGAGGAACCGGCGCTGCTCACCGTCGATCGTGGTCATCCCGGCGAGCAGGTCGATCCGGCTGCGCAGCCGGGCGTCGGCGAGGGCGGCGTGCACGGCACCGTCGGTGTTGTCGAGCGTCAGCCGGAACTCGTCGTCGCGGTCGCCGGTGGCGAAGGCGACGACCTGCTCGGCGTAGGCCGTGGCCAACGTCCGCTGGAGGCGCTCGATGTCAGCATCGGAGAGTGCCTTCTCGACGCCGAGCACGCCGATGCTGGCGGCCAGCCGCAGCAGGTCCCACGTGAAGTGCCCGAGGTAGGCCTCGTCGAAGTCGTTGACGTCGAACAGCAGGATGCCGGTGGCGTCAACGTAGGTGCCGAAGTTGGCGGCGTGGAGATCCCCCTGGATCCACACCCGTCCCGTCCGATCGTCGGCCCACGGGTCCTCCAGCTGCACGACGTCGGCGTAGAAGAGACACGCCGACCCGCGGTAGAAGGCGAACGGCGAGACCGCCATCTTGCGGAACTTCCGCCGCAGCGCCGCTTCGTCGGCATCGCCGAGCTCCCCGAAGGCGTCGCCGAACACCTCGATCAGCCGGTCGCGGCGGGCGTCGTCGTCGGCGACCAGTTCGTCGACGGTCGTCACGAGACCACCGGGTCGAACTTGACGGCCCGCACGTAGAGCAGGCGCGGGATGGTCGCCGCGGCGGCGTACTCGGGGGCCAGGGCGAGGAACCCGGGGGGCGGCGCCGGCTCGACCATCCGGGTGACGAACATGCCGTTGCCGGCCAGCGCGTTGACGTAGCGCGACAGCGGGCGGTGGACGAAGCGGACGTGCACGCCCGGCTCGACCTCCTCGACGGTCACCGCCTCGGGGAGGTACGCCCCGACGCGCCAGTACTGCTCGGGCGGGTCGAGGATCTGGTCGTCGATCCAGCCGCTGTCGGGGGTCTGGATCAGGGGGTGGTTGAGGAAGAAGCAGAACCGGCCGCCGGGCGCCAGCACCCTGGCGATCTCGGCGATCGACTGGTCGACGGCGTCGACGTGCTCGAACACGAGGCAGGCGACCGCGGCGTCGAACGACGCATCGGCGAACGGGAGCGCATCGGCCACCGACCGCACGAACCCGGTGACCCCGGCGTGGGCGGCGGCCACGGCGAGTTGGTTGCGCGTCGGGTCGACGCCGACCGCTGCGCCCACGCCGTCCAGCCCGGCCGCCAGGCGAGTCACCTGGCCCTCGCCGCAGCCGATGTCGATCACCCGCCGGCACCCGGCCAGCTCGTCGGCGGCCAGCGGGAGGATCTGCTCGGCGTACTCCGGGTCCGCCCCGTCCGTGAACCCGTCGATCCACCACGCCGCATGGTCCTCCCAGCTCACCTCTTGCGAGCTCATGCCGGGTCGATCCGAGGGTTTCCGGCCCGGACGGGGGGCGCCAGACCCTCGGGTGCGGTGAAACCCTCGGATGGGTGGAGCTTGGTGTGGACGGCGGCGGCGACCTGGTTGGGGAGCCAGGAGAGGGACGCGAGGTCCTCCAGCGAGGCCTGCCTGACGGCGTTGACGCTGCCGAGCTCCCTGACGAGGCGCTTGCGGCGGGTCTCGCCGAGCCCGGGGATGTCGTCGAGCACGCTCTTCGTCATCCGCTTGCTGCGCCGCTCACCGTGGAACGTGTTGGCGAAGCGATGGGCCTCGTCCCGGATCCGCTGCAGCATGAACAGCGCCTCACTGCCCCGCGGGATCGCCACCGGCTCCGACCGCCCCGGCACGAACACCTCCTCGAACCGCTTGGCCAACCCGGCGACAGGGATCGCCTGCTCCAGGCCGAGTCGCCGTACGACCCGCTCGGCGACGCCCAGCTGGCCCTTCCCGCCGTCGACCACGAGCAGCTGCGGGGGGTACGCGAACTTGCCGCCCCGCTCGGCCACTGGCCGCTGCTGGTCGGCGAGGTAGGCGGTCAGCCGGCGGGTCAGCACCTCCTCCATCGCCGCGTAGTCGTCGTTGCCGGGGACGTGCACCTTGAAGCGGCGGTACTCCCGCTTGTTCGGCAGCCCGTCCTCCAGCACGACCATCGAACCGACGTAGTCGGTGCCCTGCAGGTGGGCCATGTCGTAGCACTCGATGCGCAGCGGCGCCTCGGGCAGGCCGAGGTGCTCCTGCAGCTCGGTCAGGGCGCGGCTGCGCGTGTTGTGGTCGCTGGCCCGCCGCAGCCGGTGGCGGGTGAACTCCTCCTCGGCGTTGCGCGTCACCGTTGCCAGCAGCGAGCGCTTGTCGCCGCGCTGCGGCACCCGGATCTGCACCCGCGAGCCGCGCTGCAGCGCCAGCCACTCCTCGTACGTGGCCAGGTCGTCCGGCTCCACCGGCACGAGGACCTGCTTCGGCACTCCCTGCGGCGGATCCTCGCCGTACAGGTGCTCGAGGATGCGGTCGATCAAGCCGCCTGGCGTCAGCGCCTCGACCTTGTCCAGCACGAAGCCCTTGCGCCCGACGACGCGGCCGCGCCTGACGTAGAAGACCTGCACCGACGCCTCGAGGTCGTCCTCGGCGAGCCCGATCACGTCGAGGTCCTCGTGGCGGTCAGCCACCATCTGCTGGCGCTCGATCGCCCGGCGGACCGTGTGCAGGCGGTCGCGCAGCCGGGCCGCCCGCTCGAACTCCAGCTCGGTCGCCGCTTCGCGCATCTCGGCGTCGAGGCGCTTGAGGATCGGCTCCGTGTCACCGTCGAGGAACTCGCACAGCTCGACGACGAGCTGGCGGTACGGCATCTCATCGATCTCGCCGACGCACGGCCCCGAGCACTTCTCGATGTGGAACAGCAGGCACGGCCGGCCGAGGCGCTCGTGCTGGCGGAACTTGGCCGGGCTGCAGGTGCGGATCGGGAACGACCGCAGCAGCTCGTCGAGGGTGTCGCGGATTGCGTAGGCGTGGCCGTACGGCCCGAAGTACCGAGTCCCCTTGCGCTTGCGGCCCCGCATCACGAGCGCCCGGGGCCACTGCTCGTCGACGGTCACGGCGAGGAACGGGTAGCTCTTGTCGTCGCGCAGCCGAACGTTGAAGCGCGGGTCGTGCTCCTTGATCAACGAGTACTCGAGCATCAGCGCCTCGACCTCGTTGCGCACGGTCGTCCACTCCACCGACTCGGCGGCGGCGACCATCTGGGCGGTGCGCGGGTGCAGCGACCTGGGGTCGGCGAAGTAGTTGGACAGGCGCTGGCGCAGGCTCGACGCCTTGCCGACGTAGATCACCCGTCCCCTGGCGTCCTTGAACTGGTACGAACCGGGAGCGTCAGGGATGGTGCCGGCCGGCGGCCTGCTCATCGTCATTGCGTTCCCCGGCCACGCAGGCCGCATTGCGTTCCCCGGCCACGCCACCCGCAGCCCGCGCAGCCGTTGGCCGCTCGCTCGCTGGCGCTCGCTCGCTCGCTCCGGTGCCCGGGAAGTCCAGCGACCGTCGCGACGGCGGTCGCAAGGAGGTCGGGTCGACGCGGCAGCATCCGGCATCGAGGATACGGTTGGGTCTCGTGGCTGGCCGCTTCTCGTTCTCGGTACCGGAGCGCCGCAACGCCAGCGACCCGTGGTTCCGCATCGGCACGCTGGACGTCAACACGACGATCCTCGTCATCCTGCTGTCGGTCGGCGGCATCCTGCTGCGCGCCATCAGCCCGGACGCCTGGCTGAAGCTGGTTCTCCTCCCCGACGAGGTTCGCAGCGGGCAGGTGTGGCGGATCTTCACCTGGCCGATCGCCAACGAGCCGACGATCTGGGCCGTCATTACGTTGGCGATCTTCTGGTACTTCGGGCGCGAGATCGAGGGCATGCTCGGCCGATCCCGCTTCGCCGTGCTGCTCCTGCTGCTGACGGTGATCCCGGGCATCGTCGCCACCTTGCTGAACATCACCCTGTTCGAGCTGGCGCCGGTCGAGCTAGGCGTCTTCCTGATCTTCATCGCCGAGTACCCGTTCGCCCGCTTCTTCTTCGGCATCCCGGCGTGGGCGATCGGCGCCGTCATCGTCGGCATCCAAGTCCTGCAATACCTGTCGGTGCGCGACGAGGAGCGGATCCTGCTGCTGCTGGTCAGCATCGCCACGGCCGCCCTGACCGCCCGCAGCTTCGGGTTGGCCGCCAGCCTGCCGTGGATCCCCAAGATCCCCTTGCCGGCCGGCGGTGGCAGCGGCGGCGGTCGCCGGCGACGGTCGGCCCGGCGACGCTCGGCAGGGGGCGGCAGCGTGGTCGACGGGCCGTGGGGCGGCGCACCGTCGTCACCCCGCCGGTCGTCAGGTGCGTCGCTGCCCCAGCCACCGGGCCCGCCGGTGCCCGACGGCGACCAAGCCGAGCTCGACGCCCTCCTCGACAAGATCTCGGACCTCGGCATGGACGGCCTGTCGAACGAGGAGAAGCGTCGGCTCAACGACCTCTCCAAGCGGATGCGCAATCGCAAGTAGCGGTTCCCGTTCGTCCAAGACGGCTCGTCTGCGGGAGCGCACACTGAGCGCATGACCGATTCCATCGATCTCGCCGCAACCCCCATCCACCTCGGACTCGGAGCGACGGCCACGCCGCTCGATGACTTCGAGTGGTCCGCGGAGGCGCTCGACGCCTATGAGGCCCGGTTCGCCGACGACGGCGACGACGGCCGGCTGGTGATGATCTTCGACAACACGGCCGATTGGCCGACGTGGGAGCGGCATCCCGCCGGCGAGGAGGTCGTGGTCCTGCTGTCGGGCCGCGTCGACCTGGTGCAGTGGATCGACGGCGAAGAGCGGGTGACGCCGATGGATCCCGGCACCGCCATCGTCAACCCCGTCGGGGTCTGGCACACGGCCCGCGTCCACGAGCCGGGCCGCGCGCTGTTCATCACGCCCGGACGGGGCACGGAGAACGTCGCCCTCGCCGACTTCCCGCCCAGGTGACGCTCGACAAGATGGGCCGGTGACGACCCGGCCGAACCTGCTGTTCGTGATGAGCGACGACCACGCCGCCCATGCCATCTCCGCCTACGGCAGCCGGATCAACAGCACGCCAAACCTCGACCGCATCGCTGCGGGTGGGATGCGCTTCGATGCCTGCTACTGCTCGAACTCGATCTGCACGCCGAGCCGGGCGGCGATCCTGACCGGCACCTACAACCACGTCAACGGCGTCACGACGCTGGCCACGCCGATGGACAACCGGCTCGTCACGTTCCCGCGGCTCCTCCAGCAGGCCGGCTACCAGACGGCGCTGTACGGCAAGTGGCACCTCGGCCACGGGCCGGCCCACGACCCCGTCGGCTTCGACGACTGGCGGGTGCTGCCCGG
Organism: uncultured Acidimicrobiia bacterium; assembly: GCA_963739975.1. GTDB lineage: Bacteria > Actinomycetota > Acidimicrobiia > Acidimicrobiales > Ilumatobacteraceae > JALZMG01. Next base: position 108,355 of record CAVUCK010000003.1, on the reverse strand, counting down.
GCAGGGCCACTACCACGACCCGGTGATGCTCGGTCCCGCTGGCGAGGTGGTCGAGCGCAGCGGGTACGTGACGGACCTGATCACCGACGACTGCCTGGCGTGGCTCGACCGTCGTGATCCCGACCGTCCGTTCGCCCTGTTCTGCCACCACAAGGCGCCGCACCGGACCTGGGAACCCGACGTCGCCCACCTCGGCCTGTTCGCCGACGACGACGTGCCCGAACCAGCCACGCTGATGGACGACAACGCCACCCGGGCCACCGTCGTGCAGCGGGCGCGCATGGGCCTCGATCAGCTGCGGCCGGAACGCGACCTGAAGGCGCCGCTGCCGCCGGGGCTGGCCCCGGACGCCGAGACGCGTTGGCGCTATCAGCGGTTCATCAAGGACTACCTGCGGGTCATCGCCTCGCTCGACGACAACGTCGGCCGGCTGCTCGATCGGCTCGAGGCCGAGGGCCTCGCCGAGGACACCGTGGTGGTCTACACCTCCGACCAAGGCTTCTTCCTCGGCGACCACGGCTGGTTCGACAAGCGCCTGATGTACGAGGAGTCGCTGACCATGCCGCTGCTGGTGCGCTACCCGCCGGTCGTCGCGCCGGGGTCGGCGTGCGACGACCTCGTCGTCAACGTGGACTTCGCCCCGACGTTCCTCGAGCTCGGCGGCGTCGCCGTGCCGGCGGAGCTGCAGGGCCGCAGCATCGTCCCGCTGCTGCGCGGTGATCGCCCGGACGACTGGCGGACCGCCGTGTACTCCCGGTACTGGATGCACCGCGACGACACCCACCTGGCGCCCGCCCACTACGGCCTGCGGACCGAGCGGTACAAGCTGATCTGCTACTACAACGACCCGCTCGGCCAGCCCGGTGCCAACGGCCCGGTGGACCCGGTCGAGTGGGAGCTGTACGACCTCGCCGCCGATCCGCAGGAGCTGACCAACGTGATCGCCGACCCGGCCAACGCCGACCTCATCACCGAGCTGAAGGCCGAGCTGCGCCGACTCCAGCTCGAACTCGGTGATACGCCCGACCCCCGGGCGTGAACTCGTTTACGTCCGGATTCTGGTTACCGGTGCAACCAGGATCCGGACGTAAACGGTGATTAGGTGTTGAGCATGTCGCGCAGGTAACGCCCCGTGTGGCTGCCGTCGACGGTGGCGACGTGCTCGGGCGTGCCCTGGGCGACGATCGTGCCGCCACCCCGGCCGCCTTCCGGACCGAGGTCGATGATCCAGTCGGCGGTCTTGATGACGTCGAGGTTGTGCTCGATCACCAGCACGGTGTTGCCCTGGTCGACCAGCCGTGACAGCACGGTCAAGAGGCGCCGGACGTCGTCGAAGTGCAGGCCGGTGGTCGGCTCGTCGAGCAGGTAGATCGTGTGCCCGGTCTGGCGCTTGGCCAGCTCGGTGGCCAGCTTGACGCGCTGAGCCTCGCCGCCCGACAGCGTCGGCGCCGGCTGGCCGAGGCGTACGTAGCCGAGGCCGACGTCCATCAACGTCTCCATGTACCGGGCGATCGACGGCTGGTTGGCGAAGAACAGCACCGCCTCGGACACCGGCATGTCGAGCACGTCGGCGATGTTCTTGCCCTTGAACTCGATGTCCAGCGTGTCCCGGTTGTAGCGGGCGCCCTTGCACACCTCGCACGGCACGTACACGTCGGGCAGGAAGTGCATCTCGATCTTGATCGTCCCGTCGCCGGCGCAGGCCTCGCAGCGGCCGCCCTTGACGTTGAAGCTGAACCGGCCGGGCATGTAGCCGCGCACCTTGGCCTCGTTGGTCGAGGCGAACAGCTTGCGGATGCTGTCGAAGACACCGGTGTACGTCGCCGGGTTGGATCGGGGCGTCCGGCCGATCGGCGACTGGTCCATGTCGATGACCTTGTCCAGCTGCTCGATGCCGTTGATCCGCCGGTGGCGGCCGGCCGGGACCTTCGACTTGTAGATCCGCTGCATCAGGACCGGCAGCAAGATGTCGCGCACCAGCGTCGACTTCCCGGAGCCCGACACGCCGGTGATGCACACGAACGTGCTGAGCGGGATGTCGACGTCGAGGTCGTTGAGGTTGTGCTCGCGCGCTCCCTGGACCTCCAGTTGGGCCATCGGGTTGGTCGGGCGGCGGGTCGCCGGCACCGGGATCGACAGGCGGCCGGAGAGGTATCGCCCGGTCAGCGACTCCTTGACCTTGGTGAGGCCACTGACCACGCCGCTGTACACGACGGCCCCGCCATGCTCGCCGGCCCCAGGCCCGATGTCGACGATCCAGTCCGACTCGCGGATCGTCTCCTCGTCGTGCTCCACGACGATGACCGTGTTGCCGAGGTCGCGCAGCCGGGTCAGGGTGTCGATCAGCCGCCGGTTGTCACGCTGGTGCAGCCCGATCGACGGCTCGTCGAGCACGTACAGCGTGCCCACCAGCCCGGAGCCGATCTGGCTGGCCAGGCGGATGCGCTGCGCCTCGCCGCCGGCCAACGTGCCGGCCGACCGGGACAGCGACAGGTAGTCGAGGCCGACGTCCAGGAGGAACCCGAGTCGGGCGTTGATCTCCTTCGTCACCCGCTCGGCGATCAGCCGGTCGCGCTCGCTCAGCTCGAGCCCGGCGAGGAACTTCGCCGACTCGCCGATCGACATCATGCTGACCTCGGCGATGTTGTGGTCGTTGATCGTGACGGCCAGCGACTCGGGCTTCAGGCGAGCGCCATCGCACGCCGGGCACGGCACCTCGCGCATGTAGCCCTCGTACTGCTCGCGCGACCACTCGCTGTCCGACCCCTCGTGACGGCGCTTGATCCACGGGATCACGCCCTCGTAGGCCGTGCTGTACTGCCGGGCCCGCCCGTAGCGGTTCTTGTACTTCACGGTCAGGTTGCCCGACGTGCCGTGCAGGATGACCTTCTGCTGCTTGGCCGTCAGTGAGGACCATGACGCGCTCTGGTCGATGCCGTGCTGCTCGGCGACGGCGTCGAGCATGCGCGTGAAGTACTGCGTGTGGGCCGTACGCCACGGGGCGATGGCGCCGTCGTTCAGCGACAGGTCCGGGTCGGGGACGACCAGCTCGGCGTCGATCTCGAACGTGGTGCCCAACCCGTCGCAGGTGGCGCAGGCGCCGTACGGCGAGTTGAACGAGAAGTTGCGCGGCGCCGGCTCCTCGAAGCTGCGCCCGTCCGTTGGGCACACGAGGTGCTCGCTGAACGTCAGGTTGTCGCCGTCGACGGCGACCTCGCCCTCGCGGGGGACGATCTCCAGCTCGGCCACCCCGTCGGCCAGCTTGAGCGCCGTCTCGAGCGAGTCCGTGAGTCGGCGCTCGATCCCGTCGCGCATGACCAGCCGGTCGACGACGACCTCGATCTTGTGCTGCTCGTAGCGGGCCAGGCGTTCGTCGCGCTTGAGGAACTCGTCGATGTCGACGACCTCGCCGTCGATGCGCGCCCGGACGTAACCCTGGCCCGACAGGTCCTCGAGGAGTGTGTCGTACTCGCCCTTGCGACCGCGGACGACCGGGGCGAGGACCTGGAAGCGGGTGCCCGCCGGCAGCTCGAGCACGCGGTCGACGATCTGCTGGGGCGTCTGGCGCTCCAACCGGGTGCCGTGATCGGGGCAGTGCTGGACGCCGACGCGGGCGTAGAGCAGGCGCAGGTAGTCGTAGACCTCGGTGATCGTGCCGACGGTCGAGCGCGGGTTGCGCCCGGCCGACTTCTGGTCGATCGAGATGGCCGGCGACAGGCCCTCGATGACGTCGACGTCGGGCTTGTCCATTTGCCCGAGGAACTGCCGGGCGTACGACGACAGGGACTCGACGTAGCGCCGCTGGCCCTCGGCGTAGATCGTGTCGAACGCCAGGCTCGACTTGCCCGAACCCGACAGCCCGGTGAACACGATCAGCTTGTCGCGCGGCAGCTCGACGTTGATGTTCTTGAGGTTGTGCTCCCGTGCGCCGCGCACGGTGATCGTCGGTGCGCTGGCAGCGGCTCGGCGAGGCATCAGCCGGTCAACCTAGCGAGAAACGACATGCCTGGCATTCTGGCACATCGTCGTACGTACGTTTGCGCCACCGAACGTCTTCTGGCCTGCGGAATCGACTCACAACGGCAGTTTGCGACGACCAGAACGGGGGTCAGCCGGCGTCGCGCAGCTCGCGGCGCAGGTCGGCGACCTCGTCGCGCAGGCGGGCGGCGTACTCGAAGCGGAGGTCGGCGGATGCCTCGTGCATCTCCTCCTCGAGCGTCTGGATCAGCCGGGCCAGCTCCTGCTGCGGCAGCGTCTTGAGGTCGCGCTGCACCTTGTCCCGCTCCCGCTGGCGTCGCCGGTCGCGCCCGCCGGGCACGGCCGTCGGCAAGTCGTCGGGCCGCAACAACGACAGGATGTCGCCCACCGCCTTGCGGATCGTCTGCGGATTGATGCCGTGCTCGGCGTTGTAGGCGATCTGGGCCTCGCGGCGCCGGTTGGTCAGGTCGATCGCCTTGCGCATCGAATCGGTGACCCGGTCGGCGTACATCACGACCTGGCCATCGATGTTGCGGGCGGCCCGGCCGATCGTCTGGATCAGTGACGTCTCCGAGCGCAGGAACCCCTCCTTGTCGGCGTCGAGGATCGACACCAGCGACACCTCTGGCAGGTCGAGGCCCTCGCGCAGCAGGTTGATGCCGACCAGCGCGTCGAACTCGCCCAGCCGCAGGGCGCGCAGGATCTCGATGCGCTGGATGGTGTCGACGTTGGAGTGCAGGTAGCGCACCCGCAGCCCCTGCTCCAGCAGGTAGTCCGTGAGGTCCTCGGCCATCTTCTTGGTCAGCGTCGTGATCAGCACGCGGTCGCCCTTGGTCACCCGGGTGTTGACGTTCTCGATCAGGTCGTCGATCTGGCCCTTGGTCGGCTTGACGATGACCTCCGGGTCGACGAGTCCTGTGGGCCGGACGATCTGCTCGACGACCTGTGCCGACACCCGCAGCTCGTAGGCGCTGGGGGTGGCCGACATGAACACGCACTGGTTGATCCGCTCGAGCACCTCGTCGAACGTCAGCGGCCGGTTGTCGCGCGCCGACGGCAGCCGGAACCCGTGGTCGACGAGCATGTCCTTGCGGCTGCGGTCGCCCTCGTACTGGCCGTGCAGCTGCGGCACGGCCTGGTGGCTCTCGTCGATGACGAGCAGGAAGTCGTCCGGGAAGTAGTCGAGGAGGGTGAACGGCGGCTCGCCGAAGTCCCGCCCGTCGATGTGCATCGAATAGTTCTCGATGCCGTTGCAGTAGCCCAGCTCCCCCATCATCTCGAGGTCGTACGAGGTGCGCATCCGCAGCCGCTGCGCCTCGAGCAGCTTGCCCTCGGCCTCGAACCAGGCCAGCCGTTCCTGCAGCTCGGTCTCGATCTGGCCCATCGCCCGGGCCATCCGTTCGGTCCCGGCCACGTAGTGGGTGGCCGGGAAGATCTGCGTGCGATCGAGCTTCCGCAGCGTCTCGCCGGTGATCGGGTCGATGATGGTCAGCCGGTCGATCGTGTCGCCGAACATCTCGATGCGCAGCACCGTCTCCTCGTACGACGGGTGCACCTCGATGGTGTCGCCGCGCACGCGGAAGCGTCCCCGCCCGAGCACGGCGTCGTTGCGGTCGAACTGCAGGTCGACGAGCCGGCGCAGGATGCTGCGCATGTCGTAGTCGATCCCGACGTTGAGGTCGATCATGTTGCCCCGGTACTCGTCGGGGTTGCCCATGCCGTAGATGCAGCTGACCGAAGCGACGACGATGACGTCCTTGCGAGTGAGCAGCGCGGCGGTGGCCGAGTGGCGCAGTCGGTCGATCTCGTCGTTGATCGACGAGTCCTTCTCGATGTACGTGTCGCTGCTCGGGATGTACGCCTCGGGCTGGTAGTAGTCGTAGTAGCTGACGAAGTACTCGACCCGGTTCTCGGGGAAGAACTCGCGCATCTCCTGGGCCAACTGGGCGGCGAGGCTCTTGTTCGGGGCGAGGATCAACGTCGGCTTCTGCGTCCGCTCGATCGTCCAGGCGATGGTCGCCGACTTCCCCGACCCGGTGATGCCCAGCAGCGTCTGGAAGCGATCGCCACGCTCGATGCCCTCGCTGAGCCCGGCGATGGCGGTCGGTTGATCTCCCGCCGGCGCGAAGTCGGACACGACCCGGAACGGACGACTCTTGCCGTCGCTCGTCGCTCGGTCGTCGGGGCCGCCGGCCAGCGCGACGTCCCTGGCCAGGTCGGGAACCGGTTGGCCGGGCGGCTTCTCGTCGTTGGGGGTCGAGACGGTGTCGGTCACTGCCGGCCGAGTCTAACGGTCGAACAGTCGTTCAGTTGGGCGATCGAAACACCGGTCGGCGCCAGAGCAGGACGTTGGTCACGGCGGCGGCCCCGACCCATGGCGCCAGCGCCGCCACCGTCAGCACGGTGAGCAGCACCCCGTCCTGGTTGACCACGGCGACGGCTGCGGCGATGGTCCACGTGGCGACGGCGACCGATGACCCCATCATCAGCCAACGGGGGATGAGGAGGCCCCGATGGCGCAGTCGTCCGGCCTGGCAGGGGCACAGCGCCAGCGCCATGAACGGTGCTCCGATGACGAACACCGTCGGCCACAGCAACGCCGCCGCCATCGGCAACCAGAGCACCAGCAGCCACAGCCCGAGTACCTCGGGGAGGGCCGTGGTGACGTCGACCGCAGCCGAGCGAAGTCGCAGCAGCACCGCGGTCGCGGCGATGCTCCATGCCGCGACGGCCACCAACCCCGCGTACGCCGCTGGATCGCCGTCGGCGAAGGCGACGGCGATCACGGCGCCCACGTCGATCATGAGGATCGCCACCAGGCCGGCGACGACCAGGCTGCGCGGAGCCGGACGGCCACCGCGGCGTTCACCGCAGGCGAGGAAGGGCGGAAGGGACATCAGCAGCAGCGGGAGCCCGAAGGCCGTGAGCCAGATCGACGCCGCGCCGACGGCGCCGACGAACACCAGCGGCGCCCAGAGGAGCTGCCCGACGATGCCCACGCCGTCACGGCGCCGAGGTGGTGGTGGCGGCGGCCAGGCGGCGAGCGGACGGGAGCCAGGGGGCGGCGGCGGGAGCAGCACGGGAGTCCCGTCGTCACCCACGCGCGCTCCCGAACGCGTTGTCGAACCCGAGCAGGCCCGGCACGGGCCCGGAGTGGCCGTGCACGAGCTGGACGATCCGGCCGTCGGGGTACACGTGGTAGATCTCGAGGTCCGGGAAGTCGTCGCGCTCCCACTCGACCGACGCCGTGCCATCCGAGTGGCTGCGCACCTGGAACTTGGCGTCGAGGCGCGGCGCCACATGGCGCTTGTCCGAGTTGATGATCCCGAACACCACCTCGGTGTCGTCCGGGCGGACCGAGATGCCCACGTGGTTGCGGTCGAGGATCTCGGCCTCGAACTCGTCCATCTCGATCGCCAGCGGGTCGTGGCAGACATCGGTGCCCGACGCACTGCAGCTCGGGTTCACGCGGACGGTGACCAGTCCGGTCTCGTAGTCGACGACGGCCCAGCCCTTTGAATCGCTGGGATGGGCGTGCGGATCCGCACCGCGGTCGTTGCCGCGGCTCTTGGCCCAGTGTCCGAGGCCCGGGGCTCCGGCGATGTCGGACTCGATGAAGAGGGCGATCATCATCTGGCCCATGCCGGGCTGGGGTTCGATCGGGTGGTGCAAGAACTGGGGCGTGCGATCGCCGGTGGGCTCGGGCGGTCCGAACTGGTCGCGCAGCGCTGGCGGGATGGCCGGGTCGGGCAATCCGTCGAACGCGCCCTGGTGGACCCCGAGGGCGTACACCTGGTCGTAGGCGATGGTGCGGTTGCTCGTCTCGAAGATCCCTTGACGGTCGATGCGCCCGAGGAAGTCGGTGGCCAGCATCACCTCGAGCACGCCGCGCACCGCCGGGTCGGCCTCGTGCACGAGCCGGCCCCGCACGTCGTCGGCGGACACGAGCCCGTCGATCTCGTTGGTCCGCTGGCGGTCGAGGGCGGCGAAGGTGGCAGGGTCGGCGAGGACGCGGAGGACCTGGTTCTGGGCCAGGGCGTGCGAGATCGCCGTGGCGTCGATCGCGACGTGCCGTACGTCCCCGACGTCGATCCCCGAGTGGAAGGAGAGCCGCTGGCCGGCCAGCGCCACGTTGACGAGGATCAGCGGGCGGTCGAGGAGGTGATCGCAGGCGGCCCGGACCTCGGCGTCGAGGTGGGCGCGGCCGAGTGCCAGCTCCTCGCCCGTCAGCTCACCGTCACCGTCGACGTCGAGCGTGGTGAAGTGGTGCAGAAGGCTGATCAACGCCCGGTCGGTGGTCGACAGGTCTCCGCCCGAGCCGCGGGCCAGACCCAGCACCGACTGCACGATGCCGGCGGGCAGCCCGATCGTGCCGAACGTCAACATCGCGTCCGACACGAGGACGCGCTGCGCCAGCGCCGCGCACCGCTCGTCGAGGTCGCGCCGCACGGCGCGCACCGTCGCCATCGCGCCCACCGCGGCCGGATCGCCAGTGCGAACGGCATCGAGTGCGTCGCTGGTCCGGCCGGCCAGACGATGTAAGACTCTGACCCGTTCCGGGTCGTAGCCGATCAGCGTCATCGGTCACCTCCACTCCCCCTGGGCGCGGCGAGGGAGCGGAAGCGGAAGGCCGGACGGCGGGCTCAGGCGCTGGCGAGCCCGACGATCAGGAGCGCCTGGCCGACGTGGTACGGGACCATCACCAGCAGGTCGCGGTGGCGGACCGGGCGGACGAAACGGTCGTAGCCCAGTACCCAGTCGCTGACAGCGAACAGCATCGCCCCGGCGGTGGCAAGGATCGAGCGAGTGCCGGTCGCCGTGACGACCATCGCCGAGATGATCGCCGCGTACACGAGCACGGCGGCGAACAGGACCGTTCCACCGGCGCGGCGGGCTCCGGGGACCGTCTGCGGGAGGAACCGCCAGCCGAGCAGGACGACCATGAAGGGGACGGCGATCAGCGCGTGCGGCCCCGACCAGCCGACGCCAAGGGCGGCGACGACGTAGGCCGCGTGACCGAGCGCGAACGCGCCGAGGCCGGCCATGAACCGTCCCTCGGAATCGCCGAGCAGGGCGATGTCACCGAGTAGCCCGAACAGCGCGGCGACGACGAGGGCGACGCGGACCACCGGTTCCGGTGACCCGGCCGTGGCCGCGACCACGACGAGCAGCGCAGTGGCCAGGGGCTTGGCCATCCGCTCGACCTGCGGGCGGTGCGTGACCAGCGCCCACCAGTTGGTCGTCGCGGCGAGGCCGGCGCCGATCAGTGCCCCGACGGCGATGCTGTTCACAGCGGGAGATCTGTGAGCTCAGCGGGCGGATGTGAGGTGATTGGACTCACAGATCTCGGCATCAGGCGGGCGGCGCGGGGTCCCGCCGGACAAGGCAGTACTCGACTCCGGACGGGTCGCGCATCACCGTCCACCACGGGAACTCGGCGACGAGCTGGGCGCCGAGCTGGCGATGCTGCTCGGCGGCGGCATCGACGTCCGAGCAGAACACGTCGAGGTGGGCGCTGACGTCGTGATCGGGGTGCACCTCGTCCTGACGTTGGAAGAGGACGCGCAGCGGGATCTCGGTCGGCACGTCGAGGCCGCGGTACTCCGCCCGAGCGCCGGGCCGAGCGCTCCAGCCCGTGAGCGTCGACCAGAACGCGCACTCGGCGTCGAAGCGCTCCGGGGCGACGTCGATGCACACCTGCTGGACGCGGGTGCGCGACCCGTCGGGCCAGCTGGTCGGCGGCGGCACCACCGACTCACCGTCGTGAGCGACGACGCACCAGGTGAGACCGGCCGGCGACGACATGACGACGACGTCACCGACATCAGCCAGCTGCGTCGCACCGAGCGACACGGCGAGGTCGGCGACGGCGCGCACGTCGTCGACGTGCACGTCGAGGTGCAACCGCGCCGGACCGTCCTCCAGGCGTTGCAGGCGAACGTACGGGTCGCCGTCGCCGGGCAGGGCGGTGGCGAACTCGCCGTGGCCGCCGCGCGACGGTGACTGCGTCGAGCCCATGACCGCGAGCCAGAACTGCGCAGCCACATCGAACGTGGCCGCCGGCCGATCGATGAACACCGTGAGCCAGCGCACGATGGGAGGTGAGGGCAACTCCTGGAGCCAGTCCCACACCTCGTCGACCCGGCCGGCCAGCGCAGCCAGGTCGCCGCTGTTGTCGATCACGCGGTCGGCCTTGGCGAGGCGCTCCTCGCGGGTCATCTGCTTGGCGATGCGGGCCCGGGCGTCCTGCTCGTCCATGCCGCGCAGCCCGACGAGGCGCTCGACGGCAAGCTCGACGGGGAGGTCGACCACGAGGACGGCATCGAACTTGTGACCCTCCGTGACCGTCAGCAGCGGGGTGTCGAGCACCACGACGTGGTCGGTGTCCCTGCTCGGCCTCGATGCGGGCGGCGATCTCCGCCTTCACCGCGGGATGGACGATGTCGTTCAGGTCCGCCAGTGCGGCGTCGTCGCGGAAGGCGATCGCCGCAAGGCCGGGCCGGTCCAGGGACCCGTCGGCACGGATGATCCCTGCGCCGAACCGCTCGGCCAGCGCGCCGAGCAAGGGCGCGCCGGGGACCTGCAGCTCGTGGACGATGGCGTCGGCGTCGATGACGATCGCGCCGCGCTCGGCGAGCAGGCCGGAGACGACGGACTTGCCGCTGCCGATGCCGCCGGTCAGCGCGACCAGCTTCACGGCAGGGGCTACTCGGTGGGGTCGGCGGACGGCTCGTCGGCCAGGACGACCTCTGCCGCGGCGACCTCGTCAACGACCGCAGCGACCTCGTCAACGACCGGCTCGGCGGCGTCGGCGGCCTGGGCACCGTCCGCAGCGGGCGCATCGGTGCCCGGGCGCTGCGATTCGTCGCCGTAGTACTCGGACCACGCCGCCTCGCGCTCGGCGTCGGTGTCGCCGGCGGTCCAGTTGCCGTGCTCGTCGACCTCGAAGTGCTCGCGGTACTCCTCGGCCAGCTCGCCGCCCTCGGCGGCCTGCTTGATCGACAGGCTGATCCGTCGCCGGGCCAGGTCGAGGTCGATGATCTTGACCCACAGCTCCTCGCCGGGGGTGACGACCTGATCGGGCGAGTCGACGTGCTGCGTGGACATCTCGGAGATGTGCACGAGTCCCTCGATGCCGTCGCCGACCTGGACGAAGGCGCCGAACTGCACGAGCTTGGTGACCCGGCCGTAGACGAGCTGGCCGACCTCGTGGGTGGAGGCGAACTCCTGCCACGGGTCCTGCTGGGTGGCCTTGAGCGACAGGCTGATGCGCTCGCGGCTCATGTCCACGTCGAGCACCTGGACGTCGATCTCGTCGCCGACGGCGACGACCGAACCCGGGTGGTCGACGTGCTTCCACGACAGTTCGCTGACGTGGATCAAGCCGTCCATCCCGCCGAGGTCGACGAATGCGCCGAAGCTGACCACCGACGACACGGTGCCGTGGCGGACCTCGCCGACCTTGAGGTTGTTGAGGAACTGGTCGCGGGACTCCTTCTGGGTCTCCTCCAGGTGGGCCCGGCGGCTGAGCACGACGTTGTTGCGGTTCTTGTCGAGCTCGATGATCTTGGCGCTGATCCGCTGGCCGACGTACGGCTGCAGGTCGCGCACGCGACGCAGCTCGACGAGCGACGCCGGCAGGAAGCCACGCAGCCCGATGTCGACGATCAGGCCGCCCTTGACGACCTCGATCACCGGACCCTCGACGACGCCGTCCTCCTCCTTGAGGCGCTCGATGGTGCCCCATGCCCGCTCGTACTGGGCCCGCTTCTTGGACAGCAGGAGGCGACCCTCCTTGTCCTCCTTCTGCAGGACCAGCGCCTCGACCTTCTCGCCGAGCGAGACGATCTCGTTGGGGTCGACGTCGTTGCGGATGCTCAGCTCACGCGACGGGATGACCCCTTCGCTCTTGTAGCCGATGTCGAGCAGGACCTCGTCCTTGTCGATCTTGACGATCGTGCCGTTGACGATCTGACCGTCCTCGACCTCGACCATGGTGCCGTCGATGGCATCGGCGAAGGACATGCCGAGGTCGTCGACGGCGACCTCACGCGGGGTGTAGTTGCCCTCCTCGTCGAACGTTCCCATGCCCCCGGTGGTCGGCGGGGAGGGGTCGGCGGCGGGTGGGGCGGCGATGGTGTCGGACAAGGAACAGGCTGCTTTCGACGGACGTGGGGTGTTCACGTGACGCGGCCCGCTACCGGGCGCGACGCGGGTGACGAGGCTAGCAGCGGGGGCTGGCGACAACGCCAGCAACGCCTGCCGGACCGGCCCCGGCTGCCGGGATCCGTTGATGTGAGCGAGCGTCCGGGCCAGAGGACCTCGCCAACAGAGAAGACAAGCGAGCGAACGATCGTCACCGGCGCCGGGCGATCACCAGGAACTCGGGGGACTCGGTGGTCGGCGGCTCGTCGCCGTAGCGGCCGGGCTCGACGCTGGAGATCCGCTCGACGTCGAGGCCGACGGCCGTGGCGAGCAGGCGCAGCTCGCGCGGCGTGTAGCAGCCGGTCCACAGGTCGACCTCCTTGGCCACACCGTCTGGGTCGCGCACCTCCGTGCGCTCGTGGGAAACGCCGGTGGCGGCGTCGAACGTCGCCTCGGTGTGGTGGCGGACGGCGAAGTAGGCGTTGAACGCACTGAGGGCCAGGCGCCCGCCGGGCCGCAGCGCTCGGGCGATGGCGCCGAGGACGGTGGCGTCGTCGTCGCCGGCGGTCATCAGCCCGAAGGCGCCCTGGCAGAGGCAGATGGCGGCGTCGAACTCGGCCTCGTACGAGAGGTGGCGGGCGTCGAGCCGCTCGAACGTCGCGCCGGGCGGCGCATCGGAGCGGGCCAGCTCGACGAACGGCGCCGAGATGTCGACGCCGTGGACGACGATCCCGCGCCGGGCCAGCTCGTGGGCGTGGCGCCCCGGCCCGCACCCGACGTCCAGCACCCGCTCCCCCTGCTGCAGGTCAAGGGCGGCGACGACGTGGTCGACCTCCTGGACCGTCCCCTTGGTGAACGAGTAGCGCAGATACGCGGAGCCGAGGTGCTCGGCGATCGGTTCGAACCAGTGCTGGCCGTTCTCCTGAGGATCCGGGGTCAACGTTGACCCCTGAACACGATTGAGAACCGGATTTTCAGACCTTGGCGTCGGCCCAGGTGGTGCCCCAGGTGACGTTGACCTCGAGGGGGACGTCGAGCTCGGCGGCGTTGCGCATCAGGTCGACGACGAGGCCGCCGACCTCGTCGCGCTCGTCGTCCGGGACCTCGACGAGGACCTCGTCGTGGACCTGCAGCACGAGCCGGCTGGACGAGCCCCGCTCGGCCAGGGCGTCGTCGATGCGCACCAGCGCGACCTTGAAGATGTCGGCGGCCAGGCCCTGGATCCCGGCGTTCATCGCCTGGCGCTCACCGGCCTGGCGGATCCGCCAGTTGCCGTTGAGCAGCTCCGGGATCGGGCGGCGGCGACCGAACAGGGTCTCGGTGTACCCCCGCTTGCGGGCCTCGACGACCGTCGAGTCCATGTACGCCTTCACGTTGGGGAAGGCGACGAAGTAGGCGTCGAGGATCTGCGCCGCCTCCTCGGTCGGGATGTTCAGGCGCTGGCCGAGCCCGTAGGACTCCATGCCGTAGGCCAACCCGTACGAGACCATCTTCGCCTTCGACCGCTGGTCGAGCGTGACGTCGGCGGGGGCCACGCCGAACACGCGCGACGCCGTGGCGTTGTGGATGTCCTGGCGGCCGGTGAACGCGGCGACGAGGCCCGGGTCGGCGGCGAGGTGGGCGATGCAGCGCAGCTCGATCTGGTTGTAGTCGGCGACCAGCAGCAGGTTGCCGGGGCCGGGGATGAAGGCCCGGCGGAACATCCGGCCCTCGTCGCGGCGCACCGGGATGTTGTGCAGGTTCGGGCGGTCCGAGCTGAGCCGCCCGGTGCGGGCGACGGTCTGGTTGAACGTGGCGTGGATGCGACCGTCCGGCGCCACCTCGGCGATCAAGCCCTCGCCGTACGTGCCGCGCAGCTTCTCGACCTCCCGGTACTGCAGTAGTGGGCCGATGAACTCCGGCCACTCGTCGCGCAGCTTCTCCAGCGTCGCGGCGTCCGTCGACGCACCCGTCTTGGTCCGCTTCACCGCCGTCAGCCCACGCCCGGCCGGCGGCGCCGCGTACAGCAGCTCGCGCAGCTGGATCGGCGAGTTGATGTTCAGGTCGTCGCGCCCGACGACCTCCTTCAGCTCGGCCTGCAGGCGCTGGACCTCACCGGTGAGCCGCTCGTAGAGCCGGCGCAGCTCGACCAGGTCGACGGCGACCCCGGCGTGCTCCATGCGCGCCAGCACGCGCACCAGCGGGTTCTCGATCGTGGCGTACAGGTCGGCCATGCCCTGGTCGGCGAGGCTCGTCGAGATCGGCGCCACGAGGTGGTGCACGGCCAGCGCCGCCCGGCCGGCGACCGTCGACGGCTCGGCCGTTGCGCCGTCGAGGTCGAGCTGCCCCTTGGCGGCCGGCGAGTCGACCGGCATCGAGAACGCCGTGTACCGCTCCACCAGGTGGACCAGGTCGTACCGGGCCTCGGCCGGGTCGAGCAGGTAGGCGGCGATCGCCGTGTCGAGCGCCAGGTTGGTCAGGTCGACGCCGGCGGTGAGCAGCGAGCGCATCAGCGACTTCGTCTCGTGGCCGTGCAGCGGCGTCGTCGACAGCGCGGTGACCACGGCCGGGTCGGCCAGATGCTCGGCGGGGATCCAGGTGACTGCCGCCGAGGCGCCGTCGGTCACGACGCCCACGCCGGTCAGCGGGCTGCGGCCCGGCTCGCCGTCCCATGCGGCAGCGAGATCCAGCGCTGGGAGCGCGGCGAGGAGCTCGGCGCTGGCCGCCGCTGACTCGCTCTCGACGACCTCCGGCTCCAGCGCCTGGCGCTCGTCGGCGGACAGCACCACGGCTGCGGGACCCAGCGCCTCGGCCAACCGCTCGGCGAACGTACGGAACTCGAGGAAGTCGAACAGCCGCTGCACCTCGGCCATGTTCGGTTCCATCTTCAGCGACTCGGGCAGCTCGATCGGTGCGTCACGGCGCAGGATCATCACGTCGTTGTTCTTGCGCACCCGCTCCTCGTGCTCGGCCAGCGAGGCCCGCAGCTTGGGCGTCAGCTCGTCGAGGTGCTCGAAGATGCCGTCCAACCCGCCGTAGGTGTTGATCAGCTTGGCCGCCGTCTTCTCCCCCACCCCCGGGACGCCGGGCAGGTTGTCGCTCGGGTCGCCGCGCAGCGCGGCGTACTGGGCGTACTCGGCCGGCGTGACGCCGGTGCGCTCCTTGATGCCGGCCTCGTCGTAGAGCGCGTAGTCGCTGACGCCGCGCCGGTTGTAGAGGACCTTGACGTGCGGGTCCTGGACGAGCTGGTAGGCGTCGCGATCGCCCGTGACGATCACGACGTCGTCGCCGCGGCCGACGGCCTGCTCGACGGCGGTGGCGATCAGGTCGTCGGCCTCCCAGCCGGCCAGCTCGCACGACTTCACGCCGAGCGCCTCGAGCACCTCGCGCACCAGTCCCATCTGCTGGCGCAGGATGTCGGGGGCCGCTTCGCGGTTCGCCTTGTACGTCTCGTCGGCCTCATGGCGGAACGTCGGCTCCGGACGGTCGAAGGCGACGAGCACGTCGTCGGGCCGCTGCTCCTTGAGCACGTTGATGAACATCGACGTGAAGCCGAACACGGCGTTGGTGATCTGCCCGCTGGCCGTCGACATGTCCGCCGGCAGGGCGAAGAAGGCGCGGTAGGTCAGCGAGTTGCCATCGAGCAGCAACAGCTTGTTCATGATGGCTCGCTTCGCTCGCGTGTCTCGCTGAGCGCTCGACCGTGGGTGTCACGCTCACTGCGGTCGGGGGCCGAAGCGGTCACCCCGCTCATGGGCGCAGGCTGCCCTCGAGGATGCGGTCGGCGACGGCGCGCATCTTGGAGCGCTGGCTCATCGCCGTGCGCTGGATGAACGTGAAGGCGTCCTGCTCGGTGTAGCCGAGCTCGGTCATCAGCACTCCCTTGGCCCGCTCGATCGCCTTGCGCGCCTCCAGCTGCTCGCCGAGGGCGTCGATCTCCCCGGTCATCGCCCGCAGCTCCCGGAACCGTCCGATGGCGACCTCGATGGCCGGGATCAGGTCGCTCTTCTGGAACGGCTTGACGAGGTACGCCAGTGCGCCGGCGTCGCGGGCGTCCTCGACGACCTCGCGCTGGCTGAACGCGGTCAGGATCAGGACACCGCAGAGCTTCTCCCGGTTGATGATCCGCGCCGCCTCGAGCCCGTCGAGCCCCGGCATCTTGATGTCGAGGATCGCCAGCTCGGGCAACAGGTCGCGGACGAGGTCGACGGCCGTGTCGCCGCGCCCGGTCTCCCCGACGACCTCGTAGCCCTCCTCCTCCAGCGTCTCGCGCAGGTCCATGCGGATGATGGCTTCGTCCTCGGCGATCACGACCCGGATCGTCACGCAGCGTCCTTTCGAGCGGGGACACCCATTCAAGTGCATCGGCGAGCGACCCGTCGCCTGTGACGGAGGTCATGGTGTCGTCGCCGCACTTATCGGGAATGCTTGCAATAGTTCCCACTCATCACACAGGAGACAGCACCCCCGATGCCCACCATCACCGACACCGTCACCGCCCAGATCAATGAGCAGCTCGACAAGCTCGAGGCCAACCTGCCGGCCGTCCCGGCCCGCGTCGTTCGCCTGCAGCGCGCCGTCGCCACCAAGACCTACGAGCGCACCGTCGACTTCTGGAGCGCCGTCTCCGAGTCGACGCGCAACTTCTTCGAGACCACCCGCCTGTCCGGTCGCACCGTCGTCGGCCAGACCAAGGCCGCCGGCGACCAGGTCGCCACGGCCACCCGCACGGGTGCGAAGACGGTCGCCGGCCAGGCACGCGCCGCCGGCACCCAGGTCGCCGGCACGACCCGCACCGCCGCCAACACCGTCGCCGGCCAGACCTCGGCCCAGGGCCGCAAGGTCGCCAAGTCGGCGTCCCGTGAGACCACGAAGCTGCTCGACGGGGCCATCGACAACATCGAGGACGCCGTCGAGGGTGCCGAGCAGGCCGTCGGCAGCACCGACCGCACGAGCCGTCGCTACGAGGACCGCACCAAGGCCGAGCTGCTCGAGCGGGCCCAGGAGCTCGACATCGAGGGCCGCTCGCAGATGAACAAGCGGCAGCTCATCGCCGCCCTGCGCAAGGCCTCCTGAATCGATCGCCTCGCTACTGATCCCCCCGACGACGGCGGGCCCGGCCACGTGCCGGGCCCGCCGTCGGCGCGTCCGGCGCTGGATAGCGTCGGGGGATCGCCCCGGTAGCCCAATTGGCAGAGGCAACGGCCTCAAAATCCGTACGGTGCGGGTTCGAGTCCCGCCCGGGGCACTGTGTCGATGGCGCCGAAGCGGCGCGTGTCGGCCTGGGCCTGGCGGCCCGACGGCCGACCTGACGATCCAGGCCCACTGCGGCACGGGCCGAACCGTCGGGGCCCCGGTCCCGTCGGCAAGCGTCGGACCGACATTCGACAGGGTCTACGGTGATCCCAGTGCTGGCGTTCACGTTCCCCGGGCAGGGCTCGCAGCGCCCCGGCATGGGGCGGCCATGGGTCGACCACGAGAGCTGGGAGCTCGTCGACGAGGCCAGCGAGCTGGCCGAACGTGACGTCGCCGGGCTGCTCCTCGACGCCGATGCCGAACAGCTGCGCGACACGCGCAACGCCCAGCTGACCACGTTCGTGTCGAGCCTGATGGTGTTGGACGCCGTCGAGCGGATCGGCCTCGACCCCAGCTTCTGTGCCGGCCACAGCCTCGGCGAGTACACCGCGCTGACGGCCACCGGCGCACTCGGGTTCGACGAGGGGGTGCGGCTCGTCTCGGCCCGCGCTGACGCGATGCACGACGCCGGCGAGGCCCAGCCCGGCACCATGGCCGCCGTCCTCGGCCTGGACGACGAGCAGGTCGATGTCGCCTGCCGGCGGGCCGACGCCGACGTGTGGGTGGCCAACTACAACGCTCCCGGCCAGGTCGTCATCGCCGGATCGCCGGCGGGCGTCGAGTCGGCCACGGCCCACGCCAAGGAGCTCGGCGCCAAGCGGATCATGCCGCTGCAGGTGTCCGGGGCCTTCCACACGCCGTACATGACGGCCGCCCGCAGCCGACTGCGCACGGCGATCGCCGAGGCCGACCCTCGCGACACCGAGGTGCCCGTCGTCTCCAACGTCGATGCGCTCCCCCACCACGAGGGCAAGGAGTGGGCGAGCCTGTTGTCGGCCCAGCTGTCGTCGCCCGTGCGGTGGAAGCACTGCCTGCTCGAGCTGGAGGACCTCGGCGTCACCGACTACGCCGAGCTGGGGCCTGGCGGCGTGCTGACCGGCATGGCCAAGCGCACCACCGGGGGTCGCACGATCTCGGTCGCCACGCCGGAGGACCTCGACAAGCTGCTCGAGTGGGTCAGCGCCGACGCCACGGCGGGTCCCGTGCGCCTGGAGGGCGAGCACCTGTTCGCCGTCGAGCGGCTCGTCGTCAGCCCGGCCGCCGGGGTGTTCCGGCGCGCCGCGGACGTCGACGACGGCACGATGATCGAGGTCGGCGCCGTCCTCGGCCACGTCGGCGACCACGAGGTCCGCTCGCCGTTCGCCGGCATCCTGCAGAGCTACATCGCCGTCGAGACCGAACGGCTCACGGCCCGTCAACCCGTCGCCTGGCTGCGCAGCAGCTGAAGCATCGAGGAGGTCGCCATGCCCAAGGTCCAACCGGGAGCCCGTGGGGCCGTCATCAGCGGCTGGGGAGCCGCGCTCCCAACCAAGACCCTGACCAACGACGACCTGCGAGAGATGGGTCTCGACACCAGCGATGAGTGGATCCGCGAGCGCACGGGCATTCGTGAGCGGCGCGTCGGCGGCACGACGGCCGGGCTGTCCGCCGAGGCCGGTCGCCAGGCGCTCGGCATGTCCGGCCTCGACCCGGCCGAGATCGACGCCATCGTGCTGGCCACGACGACGCCCGACCGCACGGTGCCGGCCACGTCGGCCACCGTGGCCGCCGAGCTCGGGCTGCGCTGCGGCGCCTTCGACGTCAACGCCGCCTGCTCCGGCTTCACCTACGCCCTGGTCGTCGCCCACGGGCTGGTCGCCATCGGCGCCCGGAAGCTGCTGGTCATCGGCACCGACTCGCTGGCCCGCATCACCGACTGGACGGACCGCAACACGGCCGTGCTGTTCGCCGACGGGTCCGGAGCAGTCGTCCTGGAGGCCGTGGACGGGCCCGGACAGCTGCTCGGTTGGGACCTCGACGCCGACGGCAGCGCCGAGCGGTTCCTCTACGCCGAGGTCGGCGGGTTCATCCAGATGGACGGCAAGGAGGTGTTCCGGCGGGCGGTGCGGATCATGGTCGACTCGGCCCAGAAGTCGCTCGACCACGCCGGCATCACGATCGACGACGTCGCCCTGGTCGTGCCGCACCAGGCCAACACGCGGATCATCCAGGCCGCCTGTGACCGGCTCGGGATCGGGATCGACAAAGCGGCCGTCGTGCTCGACCGCACCGGCAACACGTCGTCGGCCTCCATCCCCCTTGCCCTCGTCGACGCGCTCGACAACGGCCGCGTGAAGGAGGGCGACCTCGTCCTGCTGGTCGGGTTCGGCGCCGGGATGACGGCGGCCAGCGCCGTCATCCGCTGGGGCGGTTGATGGGGGACGGCCGGGTCGTCCTGGTCACCGGAGGATCGCGCGGCATCGGCCTGGCCATCGCCCGGCGGTTCGCCGCCGGGGGTGACCGGGTGGCCGTGACCTACCGCTCGTCGGACCCGCCCGAGGGGCTGTTCGGGGTCGCCTGCGACGTCACGTCTGGCGTCGATGTCGACGCCGCGTTCGCCGCCGTGCAGGAGCAGTTCGCAGGGCCGGTCGAGGTGCTCGTCTCCAACGCCGGGGTGACCCGCGACGGCCTGCTGCTGCGGATGGGCGAGGACGACTTCACGGCCGTCATCGACGCCAACCTCACCGCCGCCTACCGGGTGTGCAAGCGGGCGGCCCGGGACATGCTGCGGGCCCGGCGGGGTCGCATCGTGCTGATGTCATCGGTCGTCGGCTTGCTCGGCTCCGCAGGTCAGGCCAACTACGCGGCGTCCAAAGCAGGGCTCGTCGGCTTCGCCCGGTCCCTGGCCAGGGAGCTCGGCTCGCGCGGGATCACCGTCAACGTCGTGGCACCCGGCCCCGTCGAGACCGAGATGACCGCCGTGCTCGGGGACCAGCGGCTCGCCGAGCTGGTCGCCGCCGTGCCGCTGGGGCGGATGGCCAGCCCCGACGAGGTGGCGGGCGTGGTGCACTTCCTCGCCGGCGCGGATGCCGGCTACATCACCGGCGCCGTCGTCCCCGTCGACGGCGGCCTGGGCATGGGGCATTAGCGGCCAGAACGTTTCGCGTGGATCGTGTGCCATGCTCTTGCCACGTCCGCCCGCGACCTACAAGGAGGCCACCCGTGGACCAGGAGCTGTTCGGTCGATTCAAGAAGTGCGCCGTCGAGGTGCTGTCGGTGTCCGAAGACCAGGTCGTCCCTGACGCTCGCTTCGGTGACGACCTCGACGCCGACAGCCTCGACCTCGTCGAGCTGGTGATGGCGCTCGAGGAGGAGTTCGACATCTCGGTGCCAGAGGAGGAGCTGGAGGGCATCGAGACGGTCGGCCAGGCCTACGACCTGGTCGCCGGCAAGCTCTAGCGCGCCCATGGAACCGCACGGCCGCAGGGTGGCGGTGACGGGGCTGGGAGTGGTGGCGCCATGCGGCGTCGGGGCGAAGGCGTATTGGGAGGGCCTGCTCGGGCCCGGCGTCACGGCAGGGCGCTCGACCGAGATCGAGTCGTGGGATCCGTCGGCCTGGTACTCGTCGCCGAAGGAGGCCCGCCGCGCCGATCGTGTCGAGCAGTTCGCCATCGCCGCGGCGACCGAGGCGTTCGAGCAGGCTGGCGACCTCGGGGTCGATCCGGCCCGCTTCGGCACGATCTTCGCCACCGGCGTCGGCGGCCTGCACACGTTGGAGGAGCAGGTCGTCGTGCGGATGGAGCGCGGCGAGCGCCGGGTGTCGCCGTTCCTCGTGCCGATGATGATGGCCAACGCCGCCGGCGCGGCGATCTCGATGCGCTGGGGGCTGCAGGGACCGAACGAGACGATCTGCACGGCGTGCGCCGCGGGGACCCACGCCATCGGCAACGCCGCCCGACTGATCGCCTACGGCCGGTGCGACGCAGTGGCAACCGGGGGCAGCGAGGCGGCGGCCACGAGTACGTCGCTGGCTGGTTTCTCCAACATGACTGCGCTGACGTCGAGCGGCGTCAGCCGGCCGTTCGACGTGGATCGCGACGGGTTCGTGATGGGGGAGGGCGCGGCCGTGCTGATCCTCGAGGAGTGGGATCGGGCCACCGAGCGCGGCGCCACGATCCTCGGCGAGGTCGTCGGCGCGGCCAGCAACGCCGACGCCCACCACATCACGGCACCAGCGCCCGGCGGGACCGGCGCCATCGCCTGCATGCGCCTGGCGCTGGAGGATGCCGGGCTCGACGCCGCGGACATCCGCCAGATCAACGCCCACGGAACGTCGACCCCGCTCAACGACGCCGCCGAGGCCGAGGCGGTGAAGGCGGTGTTCGGCGAGCCGGGTCCTCCCGTCACGTCGACGAAGGGGGTGACCGGTCACGCCCTCGGTGCGGCCGGGGCGCTGGAGGCCGCCGCCGTGCTGCTGTCGATCGAGCACCGGGCGATCCCCCCGACCGCCAACACCAAGGTGGTCGACCTCGGCATCGACGTCGTGATCGGCGAGGCCCGCCCGTGGGAGCCCGGCCCGACGATCTCCAACAACTTCGGCTTCGGCGGCCACAACGGCTCGGTCATCCTGACCCCACCCTGATCCATCCGAGGGTTTGGCGGCACCCGAGGGTTTCCGGCACCACCCCCGGTACGCAAACCCTCCGGCGCGCCCAAACCCTCGGATGGATCAGGCGTCGACGACGACGAAGAGGAGATCGCAGCTGCAGGCGACCTGGTCGCCGAGGCGCGCCCGGCCCGAGCCCTTGCCGGCCCGCGCCGACATCCGGCCGAGGGAGACCTCGAGCGTCAGCTCGTCGCCCGGGCCGACCTGGCGCCGGAACCGGGCGGAGTCGAGGCCCCCGAACAGCGGCAGCTTGCCGGCGAAGCGCTCGTCGGTGAGCACGGCGATGGCCCCGACCTGAGCGATGGCCTCGCACATCAGCACCCCGGGCAGCGTCGGCCGCCCCGGGAAGTGGCCGGGGAAGAACCACTCGTCGCCGGTCAAGCGCCAGGTGCCCGTGGCCGACACGCCGGGCTCCAACGCCACCAGCTCGTCGACGAACAGGAACGGCGGCCGGTGCGGGAGGACCTCGGCCGGGGCCGGCAGCCCGCTGCCACGCGTCGCCGTCATCCGACGGCGGCGAGCAGGTTCTTCGGCGTGTCGGCGGGGCTGATCTTGTACCAGGCCTCCTCGACCTTGCCGTCGGTGCCGATGAGGAACGCCGAGCGCACGATCCCCAGGTAGGTGCGCCCGTACATCGACTTCTCCTTCCACACGTCGAACGCCTCGGCGGTCGTGTGGTCGGGGTCGGACAGCAACGGGAAGCCCAGCGAGTACTTCTCGGCGAACTTGAGCTGCTTGGCCGGCTTGTCCGGGCTGATGCCGAGCACCACCGTGTCGCCGATGTCGCCGAGGATGTCGTTCAGCCCGCAGGCCTGCTTCGTGCAGCCCGGGGTGTCGGCCTTCGGGTAGAAGTACACGAGCACCCGCCGGCCCCGGAACGAGGCGAGCGCGACCTGGTCGCCGTACTGATCCGCCAGGTCGAAGTCGGGGGCCTTGTCTCCGGGCTTGAGCGACATGCGACGACGATAGGTCGTCCTCGCGATGTGGCCCGGCTCCCCGGCCGTGATCAGTCATCATGGCGCGGTCGCGGCGGCGGACCTGTCTTGTCGCGGTGATGGCGTTCGTCGTCGGGGCGACTGGGTGTCGGAGCGACGACGCGACGCGAGCCGAGACGACCGGCGCGTCGACCCCGCAACGGCCGGGCTCGGGGTTCTGCCAGTCCTGGAACGCAGCGATGATCGCCGGGGACGACGCGGCGTTCGAGGCCGCGGTCAGGGAGGCGCCGGCCGAGCTCTCGGAGGCCGCCGCCGTCGTCACCGCGGCGGATCCTGACGTTCCGTCGCCCGACGCCGAGGCCGCGGTCGCCGAGATCGTGGACTGGGTGCAGCTCAACTGCCAGTCCGCGCAGCCCGGCGAGAGCCGACGACACGTCGCCCCGCCGCTCGACGCGGTCTTCGACGGCCTGGTGTTCTGCGGCACCACGACCTTCCCGGCGATGCCCGTCGGGGGCGACTCAGGGATGGTGCTCTACGGCGCCGCCGATGCCGACGACCCATACGACGGACCGATGCTCGGGGTGCTCTGGAACCCGGCTGCCGACGGTACCCACCGTGGAGATGGCGAGCCGGTGCCGGTGACGGTGCGTGGGCACGACGGTGTCGCCGCTCCGATCACCGTCTTCCAGCAGACGATCCTCCCCGAGCTCGGGACCGTGATCGCGTGGGAGGAGGGCGACACGGCGATCGGCCTGTACGGGCGCGGCTGGCCCATCGACCGCGCCGACGAGCTGGTGGCGTTCGCCGATCGTCTCGAGGAGGTCGATGGAGGTCTCCGGCTCGCCGACGATGCCCTGCCCGATGGCTACGCCCAGGTGTTCACCGGCAGCCCGGCGGTCGCGTCGCTCGTCTTCCCACCAGCCGCTCGGTACTCGCTGCGGTACCAGGGCGACAGCGGCCTGCTCGACGTCCAGGGTCTGCAGATGTCCGCTGACGAGTTCGAGGCGTTTCGCTTCTTCACGCTCGACGTCGATCAGGGCGATGTCGGCGGGCGCGCCGGACTCGTCGGCAACGCCTGGAACGCCGCAGGTCCCGCCGTCGTCACGTGGCGCGAGGCCGATGCCCTGGTCGTGCGGATCGTCGGCCTCGGCGTCCCGTTCGAGACGGTCCGGGAAGTGGCGGACCGATCACGAGAGCTCACCGATGAGCAGTGGTCCGCACTGGTCGGTGCCGACGACGAGTGCCAGGGCCCGTGAGAGCAGTAGGTCAGGACAGCGATGCGCGCCAGGCGGCGTTGCCCTTGGCGAACTCCCGGCGCGTCACCTCGATGTCGTAGGGGCGTTCCTCACGAGGGCCAGGACCCCACTGGCTCTTCGGCTGGTTGACGAAGTCACCGCCGTACACGTGGATCGCCGCCGTGAGCCGGTCGAGCGGGTTGGTCACGCCGTGAATCGTGTCGTCGCCGAGCAGGACCGTGTCGCCGACGCGCAGCTGCTTCCCGCCCGACTCGGTGAGCCCGCGCCCATCGGCGCCCGCCCGGCGGTAGAAGGCGTTGTCCTCCTGCCCGGCGTAGATGCCGATCACCGCCCACATGCGGTGGTCGTGGGGGAAGATCGTCATCCCCGGCGCCCAGACGACGTGGAGCACCGTGAGGTCCTTGGCCTCGTGGAGCATCGTGATGCCACCCTCGGTCGGTTGCAGCGCGTCGCCGATCGGACCCGGGTCGGCGACCGCCCGCTCGACGACCTCACGCACGGCTCGTCGCGGCTCCGTCTCCGCGCCCGCTGCACGGCACCGCTCGATGAAGTCGTCGACGTCGAACATCAGCGCCATGATCGCGCCCGCCGCCCGTGCTGGCACATCATTTCGGGGCCGCCTCCGCCCGGGCGGCGACGGTGCGGGCGAGGATGCCCAGCGTCGCCCGCAGCGCGCCCTCGGAGAGCACGGGGAAGATGTCGGCGTCCTTCCACGCCGGGTCGATGTCGGACCAGTCGTAGTACGACGTGACCAGCGTGCCGTCGTCGATCGGCTCGAGGCGGTACCCGTACACGTGGCCGAGCGGCGGCTTGATCACGCCGACGATCTTCCAGGCGATCTCCCGGTCCTGTTCGAACGCGACGATGTGCACCGTCACGTCGTACTCGCCGAGCGGGTAGTCGTTGAGCGCCTCGCGATCCATGTGCACGACGAACTGGTCGCCGACCGCTCGCACCGGGTCCCCGGTCGAGCCCATCAGCATCCCGGAGCTGTCGATGGCAACGTGGCCCCGAGGGTCGCACAGCACGGCGAAGATCTCGGCCGGCGCGGCCCGGATCGTGCGGGCGACCTCGATGCGAGTGGTGGTGTCGGCCATGCCGGCATCATGGTCGATCACCGCCGGCGGAGGTGCTCGCCCCAGCGTCGCGGCCTGGCGTGGGCGTGGTAGTGGTCAGGGATCGTGCGCAGGTCGTCGTCGATGCGCACGTCACCGTCGAAGTGACGGCCGACCACCGTCAGCAGCTTGGCGTGCAGCTCAGCCTTGACCGGCTCCGGCGGGTCGGGGTCGTGCTCCCGCCACACCACCATCGGCACGGAGCACGACTCGCACTCGGCGATCCAGCACTGCTCGTCCTCGTGGAACCACTCCGTGAACCGAGCCGCCGAGCACAGCTCGCACGTCGGCGAGGTCACGAGTCGATGGCCGCCCGCACCTCGGCCACGTAGGCGCCGACGGCGTCGGGGCCGGACTCCACCAACCGCCGGACGACCGACGCGCCCTGGACCACGCCATCGGCGACCTGGCAGACCTGGCGGGCCTGCTCGGCATTCGACACCCCGACCCCGACCAGCACCGGAAGGTCGGTGATGGCCTTCAGCCGGGCGGCCAGCGCGGTGGCCGAAGCGGCCAGCGACGACCGCTCGCCGGTCACCCCGAGCAGGCCCACGGCGTAGATGAACCCGCGAGACCTGGCGGCGACGCGCGGCAGCCGATCATCCGGGGCGGTCGGCGCGGCGAGCATGACCGTCTCCACGCCGGCGTCGTCGGCCGCCGCGCACCAAGGCTCCGACTCCTCGAGCGGCAGATCGGGGAGGATGCACGCCTCGATGCCGGCGGCGACGAGGCGACCGGCGAAGCGGCGATGGCCGTCGTGGTGCACGAGGTTGTAGTAGGTCATGACGGACAGCGGGATGCCGACGTCGAGGCCGGCTGCGGCGTCGAGGATCGAGGGCGGCGTGGCCCCCGCATCGAGGGCGACTTGCGACGCCCGCTGGATCATGGGACCGTCCATCACCGGGTCGGAGAACGGGATGCCGATCTCCAACCCGTCGGCACCGGCCGCCGCGGCGGCCCGCACGGCGTCCTCCCACCCGGGGTAGCCGCCGGTCACGTACGGCACCAACAGCTTGCGGCCGGCCGCCCGGGCGGCGCGGAACTGCGCCTCCATCAGCCGTCGTCGCCGAGCAGGTCCATGGCCTGGGCGACGTCTTTGTCGCCTCGCCCGGACAGGCAGACGAGCACCGTCGCACCCTGGATCGACGGCGCCTCGCGCACGAGCCATGCCAGCGCGTGCGCCGGTTCGAAGGCGCAGAGGATCCCCTCGGTGCGGGCCAGGAGCTGGAAGGCCTGGAGCACTTCGGCGTCGGCGACGGGCGGGTACTCGGCCCGGCCGATGGCGTTGAGGTAGGCGTGCTCCGGGCCGACGCCGGGGTAGTCGAGCCCAGCGGACACGGAGTGCGCTTCCTCGACCTGGCCGTGCTCGTCCTGCATCAGGTAGCTGCGCATGCCGTGGACGACCCCCGGCACGCCGCGCCCGACGGCGGCGCCGCCGGCCGGCTCGGCACCGACGAGGCGGGCGGGCGTGTCGACGAACCCGGAGAAGATGCCGGCGGCGTTCGATCCGCCGCCGACACAGGCGACGACGATGTCGGGATCGCCGCCGGTCAGCGCCCGGCACTGCTCGCGAGCCTCGTCGCCCATGACACGGTGCAGCTCGCGGACCATCCAGGGATACGGGTGCGGGCCCATGACCGAGCCGAGGCAGTAGTGCGTGTCGGCGACGGTGGCCACCCAGTCGCGCATGGCCTCGTTGACGGCGTCCTTCAGCGTCCGGCTGCCGCTCTCGACGGCTTCGACCTCGGCGCCGAGGAGGCGCATGCGGAAGACGTTCAACGCCTGGCGCTCGACGTCGACGGCGCCCATGTACACCTTGCACTCCTGGCCCAGCAGCGCCGCCGCGGTCGCCGTGGCGACGCCGTGCTGGCCGGCGCCGGTCTCGGCCACGAGCCGGGTCTTGCCCATCCGCTTGGCCAGCAGGGCCTGGCCGATGACGTTGTTGATCTTGTGCGAGCCCGTGTGGTTGAGGTCTTCGCGCTTGAGCAGCAGGCGGACACCGAGCCGGCGACCGAGGTTGTGGCACTCGGTGAGGATCGAGGGTCGCCCGGCGTAGTCGCGCAGCAGCCCGTCGAGCTCGGCCCGGAAGGCATCGTCGGCCCACGCCTCGCGGAACGCCGCCTCCAG
Organism: uncultured Acidimicrobiia bacterium; assembly: GCA_963739975.1. GTDB lineage: Bacteria > Actinomycetota > Acidimicrobiia > Acidimicrobiales > Ilumatobacteraceae > JALZMG01. The sequence goes on along the minus strand of CAVUCK010000003.1, from coordinate 81,039 downwards.
CTCCTGGCACGCCGGCACCAGCGTTTCCGGCACGAACCGCCCACCGAACTCCCCGAACCGCCCCGTCGCCGACGGCTCCCCCATCAGCGTTTGTTCGCCGACGACCGTCATCCCGGCAGCCGCTGCACAAACGCGATCACTCGTCGCTCCAGTCGTAGGGAGGTCGTCGTCGCCGATGTACGGGACGGGGGCCGCCTCGCGGGCCCGTTCGATGAAGCGCTTGACGGCCATCGGGTCCTTGCGGCCGGGCGAGCGCTCGACGCCTGTCGCGACGTCGACCCCCCACGGCTCGACGGCGCGCACGCCGTCGGCCACGTTGTCCGGGTCCAGGCCGCCGGAGAGGATCAAGCGCACTCCTTCGGGCACCTCGCCGGCCAGCCGCCAGTCGAACACCTGACCCGAGCCGGGGTTCGGCGCGTCGAGCATGATCAGGTCCGTCACGAGGTCACCGGCTTGGGCGACGTGCGGAGAGCCGGCGGGGAACACCTTGATCACCCACCGGACCGATTGGGCGACCTCGGCGACGACGGCTGCGTTCTCCGAACCGTGCAGCTGCGCCGCCTTCACCCCGGACCGGCGGACCAGCTCGACGACCCGCTTCGGGTGCTCGTCACGGAACACGCCGACGGTGAGGATCTCGGCCGGCAGCCGGCGGGTGATGTCGTAGACCTGCTGCGGCGCCACCTGGCGCGGCGAGGGGGCGAAGATGAACCCCACCGCGTCGGCCCCCATGGCGACGGCGAGCAGCGCGTCGTCCTCGTTCGTGACGCCACAGATCTTGACGAACATGCGTCCGCGAACCTACCGGTCGAGCTGTTGCGTCAGGAGGAAGTTCGCATCCAGGGGTGCTCGCGCAGGAACGTCGCCACGACGTCTCGGCGGGACACGGGTCCGTTGGTCCGGTTGACCTCCGGATGGGCGGCGCGGAAGCCTTGCACCTCGGCCGGCGAGCACACACCGACGGGCGGCGTGATGCCGAACAGCTCGATGGCGTTGGCGCCGAGGATCCGCCGCTTCACGTCGGCGGTCAGCGCCGGGTAGCCGAACTGGTCCTGGAACTGTTCGGTGATCTCGAAGGTGCGGAAGGCGGCGATCTGGTCCTGCGGCGATCCGTACCAGATCGAGTCGGTGCCCCACAGGATCCGCTCCGGCCCGAGCGCCACGAGCAGCTTGCCGAGCACGTGGGCGGCCTCGGTCGGGTTGCCCATCACGGTCCGCCACGTCGAACCGAGCTCGGCGTAGACGTTGCCACCGGCGCCGATGCCGGACTCGGTGACGCTGCGCACGAGGCGGTCGACGCCTCGCCCGTCGGGCAGGTACTCGCGCTCTCTGGACCCGCGCTCGTACCCCGAGTGGTACACGAGGAACGCCATGTCGGGGTTGGCGACGGCGGCCGGTCCGATGTCGACGGGCGAGGCGAACGGGTTGCCGTCCGACAGGCCCTTGTGCACGGCGATCACCGGCACGCCGGTGTCGCGGGCAGCGGCGATGAACGCCGCGCCGATCTGCGGCACGGCGGGATCGTGGTCGTCGAGGTACCAGCCGCTCGGCGCGTGCGTGTAGGCCTTCCAGGCACACAGGTCGTGGGCGGCGGCGACGTCGGCCATCGACGCCAGCGCCGTTTCGAGCGGGCCGACGTCGGGGACGGCGTGCCCTTGGATGAGCACCCGGCCGTCGCCGCACAGCTCGGCGGCCAGCGCCTTGCCGCGCTCCATGGCGTCGATCGACAGCGGGTCGGCCGCTCCCACCACCGGGATCGCCGAGATCACCGCAACCGCGGTGTCGCTACCGGCGAGCACGAGGTCGCGCCAGTACTCCGGGGCGAAGCAGTTCACGGACTCGTCGTCGGTGCATTCGGCCTGGGGGAAGTTGGCGCCGAACTCGCCGCCCTCGAGGAAGTGGGTCTGCACGTCGACGACCAGGTCGACCTCGGGCGGTTCGCCCGCCGTCGTGCTCGTCGTCCCGGCCGTCGTGGACGGTCGCGGTCGATGAGCCGTGGACGGTGGTCGTCGCCTCCTCCGGATCGGTCGCCGCCGACTCGGGCACGGTGAACCGGCCGCCGGGCTCGGTGCCGTCCGATCGGGACTGCTCGTCGCTGCACGCTTGCAGCGCGGCGAGGCCCGACGCCATCCCGGCCGAGGACAGCAGGAAGCGCCGCCGGGACCAGCCGTGGCGCCGGGCGTGGTGGTCGGCCGCCGCTCGGGCCCGGCGCATCGCCTCGGCCCGCAGGTCGTCGAGTGCCGGCGGCAGGTACTCGCCGTTGGAGCACGGCCCCAACTTCAGCGGCAGCCCCGGATCCCGCTCGTCGCGCTCCCCCACGCCCCCGATGCTCCCACGCCCTCCCCATCCGAGTGTTTCTCGGCATCAGAGGGTTTGCTGCGCCCGGCTGTCCCCTCGCCAAACCCTCCGGTGCAGGCAAACACTCCGATGGGCTAGGGCGTGAGGAGGGCGCGCAGGGCGGCGGCGGGGTCGTCGGCGGTGACGAGGGACTCGCCGACGAGGATGGCGTCGTAGCCGGCGGCGGCCAGCCGGGCGGCGTCGGCGGCGTCGCGCACTCCGGACTCGGCGACGCGCACGACGCCGGCCGGGATCGCCGGCGCCATGCGGGCCGCACGGTCGTGATCGACCTCGAACGTCACGAGGTCACGCTGGTTGACGCCGACGATGGTCGCGCCGGCGCGCAGGGCGACCTCCAGCTCGGACTCGTCGTGCACCTCGACCAGCGCGTCGAGTCCCACCGCCGCGGCGAGGTCGTGCAACTCGACGAGCTCGTCGGGAGCGAGCGCGGCGGCGATCAGCAGCACCGCGTCGGCGCCCATCAGCCGGGCGTCGCAGACGTCGTGGCCGCTGACCGTGAAGTCCTTGCGCAGCACCGGCAGATCGACCGCCGCTCGGGCGGCCTGGAGGTCCGTGGTCGATCCTCCGAAGAACTCCTCGTCGGTGAGGACCGACAGGCACGCCGCGCCACCACGGGCGTAGGCCCGCGCCAGGTCCGCCGGGTCGAGATCCACGTGCAGCGCGCCCTTCGACGGTGAGCGGCGCTTGATCTCGGCGATGACCGTCAGCTCCGTCGTGGCACCGAGAGCGGCGCGGAAACCGCGGGTCGGCGCCATCCCGCCCGCTCGCTCTGCGAGGTCGTCCACCGACCGGTCGTCGGCAGCCGCGGCAGCCCGGTGCTGGGCGACGATCCGATCGAGGTACGTCGTCAGGTCAGAGTCCCTTGCCGCCGATCGGCGTGACGAACGTCAGCTCCGGACGACCACCGAGGAACGGGCTGATCTGCGGCCCGAGCTCAGCGAACCACGGCGCGCCCATGTGTGCCTCGAGGTCCGACTTCGCCTCGTACAGTTCGTACATCCACAGGGCGTTCTCGTCCTTGTCGTCCTCGTGGAGGATGTAGTAGCGGGTGCCCGCCTCGCGCTCCACGTTGTCGAGGGCGACCTGCAGGGCGGCGGCGAGCTCAGCCCGCTTCCCGGGCGCGGATGGGACCTTGGCGATGCAGGCGACAGCACTCATGGCGCCGCAACGTAGCCCCGCACCCCGTTTACGTCCGGATTTTGGTTACCGGGGTAACCAAGATCCGGACGTAAACGGGGTGCCCTAGAAGCCGAGCCGGTCGGCGACCTCCGCCACCACGTCGTCGATGGGGACCCGCACCTGCTCGGTCGTGTCCCGGTCGCGGATCGTGACCTGCTTGTCGTCGAGCGATTCGAAGTCGACCGTCACGGCCAGCGGCGTCCCGATCTCGTCCTGCCGGCGGTAGCGCCGACCGATGGCCTGGGTCTCGTCGTAGTCGACGAAGTAGCGCTGCCCGAGCAGCTTGCGCACCTCGTGGGCCAGCGGCGTCAGCGTGTCCTTGCGCGACAGCGGGAGGACGGCCACCTGGTACGGGGCGATGCGCGGGTGCAGGCGCAGCACCGTGCGCGTCTCGTCGTTCACCACGTCCTCGTCGTAGGCGGCGAGGAGGAATGCAGCCATGGTGCGCGTCGCCCCTGCGGCCGGCTCGACGACGTACGGGGTGTACCGCTCGCCGGTGCCCTGGTCGAAGTAGTCGAGCCGCTCGCCGGAGGCCTCGGCGTGGCGGTTCAGGTCGAAGTCGGTGCGCTGGGCGATGCCTTCGAGCTCGTCGAAGCCCCACGGGAACAGGAACTCGACATCGGAGGTGCCCGACGAGTAGTGCGACAGCTCGTCGTCGCCGTGCGGGCGCAGGCGCAGCATCTCGGCCGGGATGCCGTGGCGCACGTACCAGTCGAGCCGCTCCGTGCACCAGTACTCGTACCAGCGGGCGCCGTCGGCCGGCGGGACGAAGAACTCCATCTCCATCTGCTCGAACTCGCGGGTCCGGAAGATCCAGTTCTGCGGCGTGATCTCGTTGCGGAACGCCTTGCCGACTTGGGCGATGCCGAACGGCGGCTTCTTGCGCGTCGTCTGCAGCACGTTGGCGAAGTTGACGAACATCCCCTGCGCCGTCTCGGGACGCAGGTAGGCGACGGCCGCCGAGTCCTCGACCGGTCCGGCGTAGGTCTTGAACATCAGGTTGAACTGGCGGGCCTCGGTGAACGTGCCGTGCTTGCCGCAACTCGGGCAGGTGTCCGGATCGTCGAGCTTGTCGAGGCGGAACCGGTTCTTGCAGTTGGTGCAGTCGACCAGCGGGTCGGTGAAGTTGGCCAGGTGCCCGCTGACCTCCCACACCTGGGGCGGGCCGAGGATGGCGGCGTCGAGCAGCACGATGTCGTCGCGCTCCTGGACCATCGCCCGCACCCACGCCTCCTTGACGTTGCGCAGCATCAGCGCGCCGAGGGGCCCGTAGTCGTAGGTGCTGCGGAAGCCGCCGTAGATCTCCGCCGACGGGTAGACGAACCCGCGCCGCTTGCACAGGTTGACGATCTGGTCGAGGTCCTTCGCCGGCATGACGGACCAGGCTACGGACCCACCCCCTCAGGTTCTGACGAAGATCCGGTACGGGAACCCGTATCGATCGGGGCGCAGAATCAGGGCTCGGGTGACGGTGTGTCAGTGGCGTTCGAACATGGCCACGGTGCGCAGGCGCCGCTCGAGGTGGTGCTCCATCGCCCGGGTGGCGAGCAGGGCGACCTCGTGGGTCGTCGCCGACTCGGGCGCAGCGAGAGCTTCGTTGAGGCGCCCGCCGAGGACGTCGCGCAGCAACGCCAGCGCGGCGGCCGACAGCGGCGTGCCGGATCGACACGCCCGGCACAGCACCCCGCCCTCGGCGAGGTCGAAGGCGACGAGCGTGACGTCGGGCTCGACGCCGTCACAGCGCACGCAGGCATCGAGTTGGGGGCGCAGCCCCTCGGCGGCGAGGAGCTTCCAGAAGAACGCCGGCACCACCAGCGGCGACGGCCGCTCGGCGATCGTGCGCAACACCCCGACCAGCATCCGGTACAGCTGCGGGTTCGGCTCCCGCTCCAGCGCCAGCTGGTCGACGGCCTCGAGCACGGCGATGCCCTGTGAGGCCCGGTCGAGGTCGGCGAGGAGGGGGCCGAGCGGCTCCACAGATTCGGCTTGGCTGACGATGTCCAGTTCCCGACCGCGATACAGCAGCAGCCGGACGTGGCTCATCGGCTCCAGCCGTGCGCCGAACTTCGACATCGTCCGTCGCACGCCCTTGGCCACGGCGCGCACCTTGCCGTTCTCGGCCGTCAGCAGCACCACGATCCGGTCGGCCTCGCCGAGCTGGTAGTGGCGCAGTACGACGCCGCTGTCCCGGTACAGCCCGCTCACGTCGACGACCCAGTCGTCATTCGTCGAGTCCCCCGAACCGGCGGCGGCGGCCGTGGAACTCCTCGATCGCCGTGAGGAGGTGCTGGCGACGCAGGTCGGCGAACGTCGCCGGCACGAACACCAGCTCCCCGTAGGCCAGCTCCCAGACCAGCGATGGCGGCAGGCGAGTCGGCGGACCGAGCACGAGGACCAGGTCCGGCTCGACATCGGCCGGCTCGTAGAGCGCGGTCGCCACCGCCTTCTCGTCGATCGGCGCGCCGGCCGGGACCTGGCGCATCGCGTCGGCGAAGCGTCCCCGGCCGTCACCGACCGGGTCGACGATCACCGTGCACTGGCCGTCGGCGGCGGCGAAGTGGCGGCGGGCCAGCGCGGCGTCGTTCGGGCCACCGACGCCGGCCTCGTACACCCGCAGCGTCAGCCATGCGCAGCCGACGGCGGCGATCACCCGGCCCAGCTCGTCGGCAAGGGCCTGCCACCCGGCGGGATCCAGCTCCGCCCACTCCCGCCGGGTGCCCGCGACGATCATCACGTGCGCGAGCGAGCTGGCCACCCGCTCAGTCTCCCACGCCACCTGTCCGTTGGAACCGACCCCATCCCGCCGATCCCGCCGGCCAGAACAGGCGCCGGGATGGCCCAGTCGTAGTCTTGGCGCGCCGTGACCGATCCAGCCATCCACCGCCGCCACGTCGCCTGCATCATGGACGGCAACGGTCGCTGGGCCGGTCGCCGAGGGTTGGCCCGCACCGAGGGACACACCGAGGGTGAGGAGAACCTCGCCCGGCTGGTGCGCATCGCCGTGCGCCGAGACATCGGGTGGCTCACGGTGTTCGGGTTCTCGACCGAGAACTGGACTCGCCCGCGCACGGAGGTCCGTCACATCCTCGGCCTCCACCACAAGCTGTTCGGGCGGCTCGACGAGCTGAACGAACTGAACGTCCGCGTGCAGTGGATCGGCCGGCCGTTCGAGTCACCGGGCGCACGCACCCCGAAGTACGTGCAGCGGGCGATCCGTCGGGCGATCGCCGACACCGCCGGGAACACCGGGATGCTGCTGACCGTGGCCTTCGACTACGGCGCCCGCCAGGAGCTGATCGACGCCGTGCGCGACGTTCGCGCCGGCGGCGCCGACGTGACAGAGGCCTCGATCGCCGAGCACCTCTACCTCCCCGAGCTGCCGCCGGTCGACGTGCTCGTCCGCACGTCGGGCGAGCTGCGCATCTCCAACTTCCTGCTGTGGCAGAGCGCCGGCGCGGCGATCCACTTCACGGAGCGGACCTGGCCCGAGTTCGACGCCGCCGAGCTCGACGCCGCCCTCGCCCTCGTCACGTGAGCGACGGCGTCGTCGAACCGCCGGCGATCGCCGGCGATCCGCTGCTCCACCCAACAGCGTCGCCAGGCGGCGAATTCGGCGATGGCGAGCCCGAGATCGACGGCACGGCGGTGCTCAGCGCGACGGCCAGGACGCTCGGCGCCGTCACGGCTGCGCTGCCGGGTGCCGAGCGGCGGCCCGGGCAGCAGCAGATGGCCGATGCCGTCGCATCGGCCATCGCGGCAGGCCGGCACCTCGTCGTCCAGGCCGGCACGGGGACCGGCAAGACGCTGGCCTACCTGATCCCCGCCATCGAGTCCGGCGGCACGGTGGTGGTGTCGACGGCGACCAAGGCGTTGCAGGACCAGCTGGCCACGAAGGACCTGCCGTTCCTCACCGAGCACCTGGCCGAACCGTTCGACTGGGCGGTGCTCAAGGGGCGCAGCAACTACGTGTGCCTGCAGCGCCTGCGCGAGCTGTCGGCGGCTGGCGGCGACGCCGCCCAGCTCGAGCTCGAAGGGCTGGCGCCGACGACGCAGTCCGAGATCAGCCGGATCTCGAAATGGGTCGGCGAGACGCGCACCGGCGATTCGGCCGAGCTGGATTGGTCGCCGTCGGACTCGGCGTGGCGGGCGGTCAGCGTGAGCAGCGACGAATGTCCAGGCGCCGACCGCTGCCCGATGGGCGAACCCTGCTTCGCCGAGCACGCCAGGCGACGGGCCGCGGCAGCCAACGTGGTGGTCGTCAACACGCATCTGTACGGGCTCAACGTGGCCAGCGGCGGCGCCATCCTCCCCGAGCACGACGTCGTGGTGTTCGACGAGGCCCACGTCCTGGAGGACGTCATGAGCGACACCGTCGGCGCCCAGCTGGCGCCCGGGCGGTTCGTGCTGCTCGGCGGCGTCCTGCGGCGCATCCTCGACGACCCGACCCTCATCGCCGCCGTGGTCGACGTCGCCGACCTGCTGCGTGAGGCGCTCGGCCCGCACGCCGGCAAGCGCCTGCCAACCCCCTACCCGACCGATGTCCAGGACGCGCTGGTCGAAGCCCGTGGACGGCTGGACCGCGCCGGCAGCGCGCTGACGAACATCGAGACGCCGATCGACGACGCCAAACAACGCAAGCTGCGCGCCCAGGTGATGGTCGGGCGGACCGTCGAGCACCTCGATCTGGCGCTCGGCGAGCACACCGGCTACGTCGACTTCGTGTCGGGGCTGCCCGAGAGCCCGCGCCTGGAGATCGCCCCGCTGGACGTCGGCCCCGCGCTGCGGGAGGGTGTGTGGGACCAGCGCACCGCGGTGCTGACGAGCGCCACGATCCCGTCGTCCCTCTCCGCTCGCGTCGGGCTGCCGCGCCAGCGGACCGACGTGGCCGACGTCGGCAGCCCGTTCGACTTCGCCCGGCAGGGTCTCCTGTACTGCGCTTTACACCTGCCCGATCCGCGCCTCGAGACCTATCGGGACGCCGTGCACGACGAGCTCACGGCGCTGGTGCAGGCCGCCGGCGGGCGGACGCTGGCGCTGTTCACCAGCTGGAAGGCGATGGACCTGGGTGCGGCCGCCGTGCGCGAGCGGGTGTCGACACCGATCCTGACCCAGCGCGACCTGCCCAAGCCGGCGCTCATCGCCCGCTTCGCCGCCGACGAGGCGACGTCGCTGTTCGCCACCGCCGGCTTCTTCCAGGGCGTCGACGTCCCCGGGCGCACCCTCAGCCTGGTCGTCATCGATCGGCTGCCGTTCCCCCGTCCGGACGATCCACTGCTGTCGGCGCGGCGCGAGCTGCTGGGGCGGACGGCGTTCGCCGAGATCGACCTGCCTCGGGCGTCGATGCTGCTCGCCCAGGCCTCCGGCCGGCTGATCCGCTCGAGCACCGACCGGGGCGTGGTGGCGGTGCTCGACCGCCGCCTCGGCACCGCCCGCTACCGCTGGGACGTCATCCGCGCCCTGCCCCCGATGCGCCGCACCCGAGATCGCACGGTGGTCGAGGAGTTCCTGGCGGAGATCGCCGCGTCCGCAGCCGAGTAGGTACGTTCGGCGGCGATGTCCGGGCAGGAGCCAGTCGTCGGCCTCGCCGTGGCGGATGGCGTGGCGACCATCACGCTCGACTCCCCCGGGAACCGCAACGCCCTGTCCACCCGGCTGGTGACCGACCTCATCGCCGCCCTCGATGCCGCCGAGGCGGCGGTCGCCGACGGGACCGCACGGGCGATCGTGCTGACCCACACGCCGCCGGCGTTCTGCGCCGGCGCCGACCTCAAGGAGCGGCGCGACGGGCCGCCCGACTCTCGGCCGTTCGTCGCCGTGCTGACCCGCCTGATGGACGCCGAGGTGCCGACGATCGCCGCCGTGAAGGGCCCGGCGCGGGCCGGCGGCATCGGGTTGATGGCGTCGTGCGACCTGGTGGTCGTCGACGAGGCGGTCACGTTCGCCCTGACCGAGGTGCGCATCGGGGTGGCCGCGGCGATCATCTCGGTGCCGATCCTGCGCCGGGCCAGCGGGTCGCGACTGGCCGCCGCGTTCCTGACGGGCGAGCCGTTCGACGCCTCGTTCGCCCGCGAGGTCGGGCTCGTGACGCACGCCGTCCCCGCCGACGAGGTGGACGCCACCGTCGCCGGGCTGTGCGCCGGGGTCCGGGCCGGGGCCCGCCGCGCCGTCGCCGAGACGAAGCGGATGCTGCGCGACGTGCCGTCGCTCGACACGGCCACGGCGTTCGAGCGCATGCGGGCGCTGTCCGACGAGCTGTTCGCCGGCCCCGACGCCGCCGAGGGCATGGCCGCCTTCGCCGCCAAGCGCCCCCCGACCTGGACCTGACCAGCCCCCGATCCATCGGAGGGTTTCGAGCGCATCGGAGGGTTTCGTGCGCCTATCCGTGCGCAAACCCTCCGGTGCGCTGAAACCCTCGGATGGATCAGAGCAGGGCGCGGATGGCCGCTTCGATGTCGGGTTCGCTGACGAGGACGAGGTCGGCGGCGTCGCCGAGTGGGATGAACGAGTCGTGGGCGGCGACGCGACGCACCGGGCCGGTGAAGCCGTGGTCCACGAGTCCGGCGACGACCGCCTCGCCGACGCCGCCGGAACGGCGCGTCTCGTCGACGACGACCACCCGGCCGACGTCGGCGGCGTGGCGGGCGACCTCCTCGACCGGCAGCGGCGCCAGCCACCGCAGGTCGAGCACGCGGCACGACACGCCGTCGGCGGCCAATCGCTCGGCCACCCGCAACGACAGGAACAGCCCGTTGGCCCACGTGACGACGAGCACGTCGTCGCCGTCACGGGCGACGAGCGGCGCACCGATGGCCACGTGCTCCTGCGGCCAGCGCTCGGGCGGCGGGGGTGCCGCCGTCCATGCGTCGTCGCCCTCGGTGTGCAGATCGCGCGTGTGGTACCGGGCGATCGGCTCGAGGAACACGCTGACCGTGCCGTCGACGACCGCCGCAGCGACGCACGTGCGCAGCATCGGCCCGGCGTCGGCCGCCCGCGCCGGCGAGGCGATGACGAGTCCGGGGATGTCGCGCAGCACCGCCACGGCGTCGTCGTTGTGGAAGTGGCCGCCGAACCCGCGCTGGTAGCCGTAGCCGGCGACGCGCACGACCATGCCGTTGCGGTACTGCCCGTTGGAGAAGAACGACAGGCTCGCCGCCTCCCCGCGTAGCTGGTCCTCGGCGTTGTGCAGGTAGGCGAGGTATTGGATCTCGGGGATCGGCACGAGCCCCGACACCGCCGCGCCAAGCGCCAGCCCGAGGATCGACTGCTCGTCGAGCAGCGTGTCGAACACCCGGCTGGCACCGGCCTTGCGCTGCAGCCCGCGGGTCACGCCGTACACGCCGCCCTTCGCCCCGACGTCCTCCCCGAACACCAGCACCCGGTTGTCGGCGCACAGCAGCTCGCCAAGCGTCCGGTCGATCGTCTCGGCCAGCGTCAACCGCCCCTGGCCTGCGGGGAGGCGCCCGAAGAACGCCGTCCGCGCCTCGTCGTCGGCGGCCCTCGCCGCCACCGTGGCCACCGTGTCGGGCCGTCGCGGCGCCAGTGGCGCCATCACCTCCGCCGCGCTGCTCAACGCCCGCCGCCGCTCCAACAGCTCCATGGCGCGTTCGCGCATCCGTGATCGCCCGGCGAGGTATCGCTGCACAAACGCGGTGGGGGGTGCGACGCCGGCCTCGACGAGCACTCGGGCCGTGGCCAGCAGCGGGTCGCGGGCGCGGTCGGCGCGCACGCTGGCGACGCTGCGGTAGCCGCTCTCGACGTCCGTCCCGGCGTGACCGCCGAATCGCACGGTGCGCAGGTGCAGCACGGCCGGCCGGCGCTCGCCGCGCACCCACTCGGCGAGGTCCTCCGTCACGTCGTGCACGGCGACCGGGTCGCTGCCGTCGACCTGCTCGTAGCGCAGCCCGGCCCGCCCTTCCAGCGAGGCCTGCACCCAGCCGGCCGGCGTCGGCACGCTGATCCCCCACCCGTTGTCCTCGCAGACGAACAGCACGGGCATCCCGAGACCCTGGTGGGCGGTGTAGGCGGCAGCGTTCAGCGCGCCCTGCGCCGTGGAGTGGTTGAGCGAGGCGTCGCCGAAGCTGGTCACGACGATGGCGTCGGTCGGCCACCGCAGCTCGGCGCCGAGCCGAGCCGCCCGCCCGAGGGCGAAGCCGACCCCCATCGCCCGCGGCAGGTGGGAGGCGATCGTCGACGTCTGCGGGATGATCGACAGGTCGGCGTGGCCGAACACCTTGTGCCGTCCGCCGGCGATCGGTTCGTCGCTCGACGCCAGCAGGCCGAGCAGGACGTCGCGCACGCCGTCGTGGCCGGTCACCTGGCGGGCCCGGGCCAGGTAGAAGGCACCCGAGCGGTAGTGCAGCAGGGCCGGGTCGGAGGGTCGCAGCGCGCTGGCGACCAGCGCGTTGGCCTCGTGGCCGGCCGAGCCGATCGTGTAGTACCCGACGCCCTGGGCGCGCAGCCATCGGGCGGTGTGGTCAAGGTGCCGGCTGTCCAGCTGCGCCTCGAACACGTCGTCGAGGTCCTTGGCCGTCAGGGCCGAACCCGGCGCCAGTGGCCGCGCCGGATCGCCCTGGGGCGACGCGGTCAGCCGCTCGATGCCGTCGAGCAGCGCCAGCTCGAGCTCGTCGAGGTCGTGGACCTCCGCGAGGTCGTCCGGCCCGTTCACGACCATGGAACAGATGTTACGCTGTGCAGACGACTTGGAACGGAGGCGGTCACCATGACGATCATCGCTGAGCGCGCAGCCACCGAGCTCACGCCCGACACCTTCGCGCCGGAGCTGCGCACACCGCTGCCCGGACCGAACGCGCAGGCGATCATCGCCCGCGACGAGGCCGTCACCAGCCCGTCGCTGACCCGGGTCTACCCGTTGGTCGTCCAGCGGGCCAGGGGCTGCGTGATCGAGGACGTCGACGGCAACCGCTTTCTCGACTTCAACGCCGGCATCGCGGTGGTCGCCGCCGGCCACGCCCACCCGGCCGTCAACGCCGCCATCCACGCCCAGGTCGACGACGTCCTGCACTACTGCTCGAGCGACTTCTACCTGCCGGCCCACGCCGACGTGTGCGAGCGCCTCGCCGCGCTGGCGCCGATGCCCGACCCCCGGGTGTTCCTCTCCAACTCCGGCACCGAAGCCGTCGAGGCGGCCCTCAAGCTGGCCCGCCACCACACCCGCCGGCCCAACGTCATCGCCTTCCTCGGCGCCTTCCACGGCCGGTCCCTCGGCAGCCTCTCCCTCACCGCCAGCAAGGCCCGCCAGCGAGCCGGCTTCGGCATCGCCACCCCGGGCAGCCTCCACGCCCCCTACTTCGACCCGTACGACGACAGCGCGCTGACCGGCGCGGCGTACATCGAACAGGTGCTGTTCAAGCGACTCACCGACCCGAGCGACGTCGCGGCGATCTTCGTCGAGCCGATCCAGGGCGAGGGCGGGTACATCGTCCCGCCGGCCGGGTGGCTGGCCGACCTGCGGGCCCTGTGCGACGAGCACGGCATCCTGCTCGTGCACGACGAGGTGCAGTCCGGCGTGGGACGCACCGGCACGATGTGGGCGGCGCAACACGACGGCGTGGTGCCGGACATCATGTGCATCGGCAAGGGCCTGGCTAGCGGGCTGCCGCTCGCCGGCATCGTCGCCCGGTCCGACGTCATGGACTGGGAGCCGGGCGGCCACGGCTCGACGTTCGGCGGCAACCCGGTGGCATGCGCCGCCGCGCTGGCCACGCTCGAGCTCGTCGAGTCGGAGCTTGCTGCCAACGCCGCGATGGTCGGCGAGCAGCTGCTCACCGCGCTGTGGGCGATCGAGTCACCCCACCTCGGTCAGGTCCGCGGGCGCGGGCTGATGATCGGGTTCGACCTCGCCGACCACGACGCCGCGGTCGCCGTGGAGCGAGCGTGCTTCGAGCGTGGCCTCCTCGTGCTGACGTGTGGCGAGCGGTCGATCCGCCTCGCTCCCCCGCTGGTCGTGACGCCGGCGCAGGCCAACGTCGCCGCTGAGATCCTGACTGCCGTGCTGGCCGATCAGTGATGGCCCTGCCCGCCACCGCCGAACTGGCGGCCCGCACGGACGCGCTGCTCACCGCTCTCGGCGTCGGCGAGCGCCATGGCGACCTCTCGGCGCGCACGCCGGTCACCGGTGGATCGCTCGGACCGTCCGGCCAGCCCGACACGACCGCCGCGGTCGACGGCACCGTCGAGCGGGCGCTGGCGGCGTTCGCCGAGTGGCGGGTGACGCCGGCCCCGGCGCGCGGCAACCTGGTCCGCCGGCTCGGCGAGCTGCTGCGCCAGCACCGCGACGAGCTCGGCGAGCTGGTCTCGATCGAGGCCGGCAAGATCCGCAGCGAGGGCCTGGGCGAGGTCCAGGAGATGATCGACATCTGCGACTTCGCCGTCGGGCTGTCGAGGCAGCTGCACGGGTTGACGATCGCCAGCGAGCGACCCGGCCACCGGCTGATGGAGACCTGGCACCCGATGGGTCCGTGCGCCGTGATCACGGCGTTCAACTTCCCGGTCGCCGTGTGGTCGTGGAACGCCGCGCTGGCGCTGGTCGCCGGAAACCCGGTGATCTGGAAGCCGTCCGACAAGACGCCCCTGACCGCCCTGGCCTGCGACGCGCTGGCCCGCCGGGCCGCCGCCGACGTCGGTGCGCCGGATCACCTGACGCAGCTGGTGCTCGGCGGGGCGGAGCACGGCTCGTCGCTGGCCAACCACCCGATGGTGGCGATCGTCTCGGCCACCGGATCCACTCGCATGGGTCGTGAGCTGGCTCCTGCGGTGGCCGGCCGGTTCGCCCGCCTGATCCTCGAGCTGGGCGGCAACAACGCGGCGATCGTGGCGCCGAGCGCCGACCTCGAGCTGGCCACGCGCGGGATCGCCTTCTCCGCCGTTGGCACGGCCGGCCAGCGCTGCACCAGCCTGCGCCGCCTGATCGTCCACGGGTCGGTGCGCGACGAGCTGGTCGAGCGGCTGGCCAAGGCCTACGCCTCGGTGCCGATCGGTGACCCGTTGGCCGACGGCACGCTGGTCGGCCCGCTGATCGACTCGCCGGCCTTCGACCGGATCGCCGCGGCCATCGCCACGGCTACCGGCGAGCAGGGTGGCGAGCTGGTCGTCGGCGGTGCACGGGTGCTGGCCGACGAGGCTCCCGACGCCCGGTACGTCCAGCCGGCACTGGTGACCATGCCGGCCCAGAGCGAGATCGTGCGCACCGAGACGTTCGGCCCGCTGCTGTACGTCCTCGGCTACGACGACCTCGACGAGGCGATCGCCCTGCACAACGGCGTGCCGCAGGGCCTGGCGTCGAGCATCTTCACCAACGACGTGCGAGAGGCCGAGCGGTTCATGTCGGCCGACGGGTCGGACTGCGGCATCGCCAACGTCAACATCGGACCGTCCGGCGCCGAGATCGGCGGCGCCTTCGGCGGCGAGAAGGAGACGGGCGGCGGCCGCGAGTCCGGCTCCGACGCGTGGAAGGGCTACATGCGCCGGGCCACCAACACCATCAACTACTCGACGTCGCTCCCCCTCGCCCAAGGCGTCAAGTTCGACATTTCTTGATGGCCTCGCTCGCTCCGAAGACTCCGCTCCTCGGCCTGGGCCGGGCAAGGCCGGCCTGCGCTCTCATGCCCGCTGCGCAACGAACGCTCGGGAACTGGCCTCACTGCGGCGAACGGTGAGCTGAACCGACTCACATCCGCCCGCTGGGCTCACAGATCGGCGCGTCAGCGGGTGATCTTCGGGCCGCGTGGCAGCAGCTCGGCCACGGTCGACGTGGCGATCTCCCCGGCCGGGTCGGCCACGTGGACGACGAGCTCCGGTCCGCCGAACTCCAGCGCCACCTGCAGACAGGCGCCGCACGGCCACGTCAGCTCGCCGCCGGTGCGCTCCGACACCAGCGCCACCATCGCCGGCTGCTCCCCCGCCGCCATCGCCCCGAACAGCGCCACCCGCTCGGCGCACATGGCCAGCCCCAGCGACACGTTCTCCATCAAGGCGCCGGACGGTACCCCGCTTCTGGCCGTCGCAACCGACTCACAGCAGCCGGTTGCGACGGCCAGAAGCAGGGAGCCCTACGGTGGCCGACCGATGAGCGTCCTCCGCGACAACGTGGATACGCGCAGCGAGGCGTACCAGGCCAACCGCACCCACCTGCTGGCCCTGCTGGCCGAGCACGACCGCCAGCTGGCCCTCGTCAACGGCGGGGGCGGCGAGAAGTACGTCGCCCGCCACCGCCAGCGCGGCAAGCTGCTGGCCCGCGAGCGGGTCGAGCTGCTGATCGACGCCGACTCGCCGCTGCTCGAGCTCTCGCCGCTGGCCGCCTGGGGCACCGACTTCCCGGTCGGCGCCGGGATGTTCACGGGCGTCGGCGTCGTCGAGGGCACCGAGTGCGTGCTGATCGCCAACGACGCAACGGTGCGCGGCGGCACGAGCACCGTCGCCACGCTGCGCAAGAACCTGCGGGCGATGGAGATCGCCCGCCAGAACCGGCTGCCGGTGATCAACCTGGTGGAGTCCGGCGGCGCCGACCTCCCGCACCAGAGCGAGATCTTCATCCCCGGCGGTCAGGGCTTCCACGACCTCACCGAGCTGTCGGCGATGGGCGTGCCGACGATCGCCCTCGTGTTCGGCAACTCGACCGCCGGCGGGGCCTACGTACCCGGGATGAGCGACTACGTCGTGATGATCGACCAGCGCTCCAAGGTGTTCCTCGGCGGACCGCCGCTGGTCAAGATGGCGACCGGCGAGGAGAGCGACGACGAGAGCCTCGGCGGCGCCGAGATGCACGCCACCGTGAGCGGCCTCGCCGACCACTTCGCCGTCGACGAGCTCGACGCGCTGCGCATCGGCCGGCGCATCGTCGCCCGGCTCAACCGCGCCAGGCCGGCCGCCGGCCGCCCGCCCAGCCCGCCTCCCCGCTACGACCCCGAGCAGCTGCTCGGAATCGTGTCCGCCGACCTGCGCGTCCCGTTCGATCCACGAGACGTCCTCGCCCGGCTGGTCGACGACAGCGACTTCGACGAGTTCAAGCCGCGGTACGGCACGTCGCTCGTCACCGGCTTCGCCGAGCTGCACGGCCACCCGATCGGCATCCTCGCCAACCACCGCGGGATCCTGTTCAACGAGGAGTCGAACAAGGCGACGCAGTTCATCCAGCTGGCCAACCAGAGCGACACGCCGCTCGTGTTCCTGCAGAACACCACGGGCTACATGGTCGGGCGGGAGTACGAGCAGCGCGGCATGATCAAGGACGGCGCCAAGATGATCAACGCCGTCACCAACTCGACGGTGCCGCACCTCACGGTGAACATGGCGGCCAGCTACGGGGCGGGCAACTACGGCATGTGCGGGCGGGCCTACGGCCCTCGGTTCCTCTTCACGTGGCCCAACGCCAAGACGGCGGTGATGGGTCCACAGCAGCTCGCCGGCGTGCTGTCGATCGTCGCCAAGCAGTCGGCGGCCTCGATGGGCCGGCCGTTCGACGAAGAGGCGGACGCGGCGATGCGCACCGCCGTCGAAGAACAGATCGAGCGGGAGTCGCTGGCGATGTTCATGACCGGCCGGCTGTACGACGACGGCATCATCGACCCGCGCGACACTCGCACGATCCTCGGGATCTGCCTGTCCGTGGTGACCAAGGAGCCGATCAACGGCCAGCGCGGCTACGGGGTGTTCAGGATGTGATCTCACACGGGGGGCTCCGCCCCCCGTGGACCCCCCGAAGAGGCGGGAGCGCAACACATGATCCGACAACTTCTCATCGCCAACCGCGGCGAGATCGCCGTGCGCATCGCCCGCACCTGCCGCCGTCTCGGCATCGGGACCGTCGCGGTGCACAGCGACGCCGACGCAGACGCGCTCCACGTGGCCGCCTGCGACCGGGCCGTGCGCCTGCCGGGCACCGCGGCCGCCGACACGTACCTGCGCGCCGACCTGCTCGTCGACGCGGCGCGCCGCAGCGGGGCCGACGCCGTCCACCCCGGCTACGGGTTCCTCGCCGAGTCCGGCGACTTCGCCCGCGCCGTCGACGCCGCCGGCCTGACCTGGATCGGCCCGCCGGCGGTGGCCATCGACGCCATGGGGTCCAAGGTGGAGGCCAAGGCGCTGGTCCGTGCCGCCGGCGTGGCCGTGCTGCTCGACTCGACGATCGCCGACATCCGCGAGATCGGGTTGCCGGCGCTGGTCAAGGCGTCGGCGGGCGGCGGAGGCCGGGGCATGCGCGTCGTGCGAACGCTCGGCGACCTGGACGAGGCCATCGGTTCGGCCGAACGTGAGGCGGCCGCCGCGTTCGGTGACGGCACCGTGTTCGTCGAGCGCTACGTCGAGCGCGGCCGCCACGTCGAGATCCAGGTCTTCGCCGACAGCCATGGCAACGTCGTGTCGCTGCACGAGCGGGAGTGCTCGATCCAGCGCCGGCACCAGAAGATCATCGAGGAAGCCCCGTCTCCGGCCGTCGAATGAAGCGCTCCGGGCCCGGCTCGCCGCGGCAGCCGTCGAGGCGGCCCGAGCGGTCGGGTACGTCGGGGCCGGCACCGTCGAGTTCCTGCTCGAACCCGACGGCTCGTTCTGGTTCCTCGAGATGAACACCCGCCTGCAGGTCGAGCACCCGGTCACCGAGCTCGTCACGGGACTCGACCTCGTCGAGCTGCAGCTGCTCGTCGCCGCCGGTGAACCGCTCCCGATGCGGGCGCTCGATGCTCCGCTCGTCGGGCACGCCATCGAGGCCCGGCTGACCTGCGAGCAGCCGGCCGCCGACTACCGCCCGTCGACGGGGACGTTCCAGATGTTCGAGATCGACGACCTCTGCGGTGCCGTGCGGGTCGACACCGGCGTCACGTCGGGCTCGACCGTGCCGCCCTACTACGACTCGATGGTCGCCAAGGTGATCGTCTACGCCCCGACCCGTGCCGGCGCGGCCCGGACGCTGGCGGCGGCGCTGGAGCGGGCCCGCCTCCACGGCCCGGACACCAACCGCGACCAGCTCGTGCGGGTGCTACGGCACCCGGACTTCCTGGCCGGCGACCTGCACACGAGCTTCCTCGACGAGCACCCGTGCGCCGAGCCGATCGAGGGCGACATCGCGCTGGCCGCGGCGGCGGTCGCACTGGCCGAGCAGGCGGCCAACCGGCGCGCCGCACCGGCGTGGGCCGACGTCCCGTCCGGCTGGCGGAACAACCCGGCCGTCGACCAGTCCCTCTCGATGGCCCACGGCGAGGCCATGTGCACGGTGACGTACCGGATGGGCCGCAACGGTCACGTGACCGTCGACGGCGTGGCGCAGGACGTCGAGGTGGTCCGCGCCGGGCCGTCGGAGGTCGTCGTCGAACGCGGCGGCGTGCGCCACACGTTCGCCGTCGCCGCCGACGATGCCCGCCGCTACGTCGACGCCACCGATGGTCACGTGACCTTCACCGTGCTGCCCCGCCATCCGGAACCGAGCGCGCTGGTCGCCGCCGGCTCGTTGGTCGCCCCGATGCCCGGCGCAGTGCGGCGCGTGATGGTGGCACCCGGAGACGCCGTGCTCGCCGGGCAGGCGCTCGTCGTCGTCGAGGCAATGAAGATGGAGCATCAGATCCAGGCCCCGGCCGACGGCACCGTGGCCGAGGTCCTTGTCGACGAGGGTGACCAGGTCGACACGGGACAGGTGCTGCTGCGACTGGAGGACACGACGTGACGGCAACCCGTCCGGTCAGGATCGCCAACTGCTCGGGCTTCTTCGGAGACCGGTTGTCGGCGGCGAAGGAGATGGTCGAGGGCGGCCCGATCGACGTGCTGACGGGCGACTGGCTGGCCGAGCTGACGATGCTCATCCTCTGGAAGACGAAGGCTCGAGACAGCGAGGGCGGGTACGCCCGGACGTTCCTCACCCAGATGGAGCAGGTGCTCGGGACCTGCGTCGACAAGGGGATCAAGGTCGTCACCAACGCCGGCGGCCTCAACCCGGCGGGCTGTGCCCAACGCGTGCGTGACATCGCCGACCGCCTCGGGGTGTCACGGTCGACGTCGCCCACATCGAGGGCGACGACCTGATCGGGCGCATCGACGGCCTGCGCCCCCACCTCGCCAACCTCGACACGGGCGAGCCGCTGACGGCCGACCCGATCAGCGCCAACGCCTACCTCGGCGGCTTCGGCATCAAGGCCGCCCTCGACGCCGGCGCCGACGTCGTCGTGTGCCCGCGGGTCACCGACGCCGCCCTCGTCGTCGGCCCGGCGGCGTGGTGGTGGGGCTGGTCGCCGACCGACTGGGACCGGTTGGCCGGCTCGGTCGCCGCCGGGCACGTCATCGAGTGCGGTGCCCAGACCGTCGGCGGCAACTACGCCTTCTTCACCGAGCTCCCGGACCTGACCAAGCCGCTCGGGTTCCCGATCGCCGAGGTCGACGACGACGGGTCCAGCGTGATCACGAAGCACCCGGACGCCGGCGGCGCCGTCACCGTCGAGACCGTGACCGCTCAGCTGCTGTACGAGATCGGGCCACCCGCCTACGCCAACCCCGACGTCGTGACGCGGTTCGACACGATGCAGCTCGATCAGGTCGACACCGACCGCGTGCGGATCAGCGGCACGCGCGGCGAGCCGGCGCCACCGACGACGAAGGTCGCCATCAACTACGACGGCGGCTACCGCAACCGGATGACGTTCGTCCTGACGGGCTTGGAGCAGGAGGCCAAGGCGGCCTGGCTGACCGACGCCGTCCGGGACGGCATGGGCGGAACGGATCGGCTGCGCGACGCCGGGGTCACGCTGGAGACGAGGTTCGTGCCGGCGCCCAGCGACGGCGCCGACCAGGAGCAGTGCAGCGGGCGGCTCCACGTCTTCGCCCGCGCCGCCGACGAGCGGCTCGTCGGGCGGGCGTTCTCGTCGACGGCGATCGAGCTGGCCCTGGCCAACATCCCGGGCTTCTTCGCCACCTCGGCGCCGGGACCGGCGCAGTCGTTCGGGGTCTATTGGCCAGCGCTGGTGCCGGCCGACGAGATCGACCAGGTCGTCGTGCTGCAGGACGGTCGGCGGATCCGCGTCGACCCGCCGCCGGCCGAGGCGAGTGGCGAGCCGATCGATCCGCCGCCCGCGCCCGACGTCGCTCCGGCCGAACTGGAGGCCGGCCGACCGCTCGGAACCTGGTTCGGTGCCCGGTCGGGCGACAAGGGCGGCAACGCCAACCTCGGGGTGTGGGCCCGCGATGACGCCGGCTACGCGTGGCTGACGGCCAACCTCACTGCCGAGCGGGTCCGCCGGCTGCTCCCGGAGGCCCGGGACCTCGAGGTGCGCCGCTACGAGCTCCCCAACCTGCGGGCCCTGAACTTCGTGCTCGTCGGCTACCTCGGCGAGGGCGTGGCGTCGTCGACCGCCTTCGATCCGCAGGCCAAGGGCCTCGGCGAGTACCTGCGCTCCCGTCCGGTGTGGGCGTGATCGCGCCTCGCGACGCGGTGGCCGAGGTCGGCCAGCCGGGGCCGGCGGGCGCCGGGCAGGAGTGGTTCGCCGGCTTCGGCGTCATGGGCGCTGCCGTTCTCGTCCGGCCACGTGCTCGGCCTGCGCTGCTGGTCACGATCGTCGGTCGGACCGCCGTACACGTCGGTGTGGCACCGGGCGCCCGACGGGCGATGGCGCTTCTGGTCCACGGTGCCGGCCGAGGTGAGCTGCACGCGCTACACCGGCGAGCTGTCCGACGACACCCGGCAGGCCGACATCGACGTGAGCTGGCCGGCCCCCGACCAGCTCTCCGTCCGCTCGGCCGACCCGGAGCTGACGTGGGATCTCACGTTCCGCACGACGACCACGAGCCGTGCGCTCAGCGCGATGTCCCGCCGCCTGCCGGCCTGGGTCACCGACCGTCGCGGCGTGCTGCGGGTCATGGGCCCGACGGCTGGCCTGGTGCTCGGTGCCGGTCGGCTGGCGATGACGGGCGACATGCCAAACGGCCAGCAGTTCCGGTTGGTCCCGTCGGCGATCTGGCCCGTTGCGTCGAGCACCGCGGTCCTGGATGGACAGGATCTGGGCGTGCCGACGCCGCTGGCGCAGCAAGCGACGATCGGCGACTTCCGCATCCCCCAGCGCGGCCTGCTGGCCGTCGGCGTCGTCGACTTCGACCCCTTCGAAGCCACCCGCCACTCGTCGCGCACCGAACGTCACGCCGCCCCGTGACCCGCCTCCATCCGAGTGTTTCGTGCATCCGAGTGTTTGGTGCATGGAGGCCCCTCGCCAAACACTCGAATGCAGCAAACACTCGGATGGTTTGACACCGTCAACCCAGCAGGCGGTAGCCGAGGCCGCGGACGGTGACGATGTGGCGCGGGTCGTCGGGTTGGTCTTCGACCTTGACCCGCAGGCGCCGGACGTGGGCGTCGACGAGGCGGGAGTCGCCGAGGTACTCGTAGCCCCAGACCCGCTCCAGCAGCTGGTCCCGCGACAGCACCGCCCCGGCGTGGTCGGCGAACTCGCACAGCAGCCGGAACTCCGTCTTCGTCAGGCTCAGCTCCTTGCCGGCCTTGCGCACCAGTCCCTGGTCGCGCAGCACCTCGAGGTCGCCGAAGCGCGACACGTGCGGCGCCGAGGTCTCATGCAGCTGGACCCGCCGCAGCAGCGCCCGGATGCGCGCCGCCAGCTCCTTCGGGATGACCGGCTTCGTGATGTAGTCGTCGGCCCCCGCCTCGAGCCCGGCGACCAGGTCGTACGTGTCGGTCTGGGCGGTGATCATGATGATCGGCACGATGCTGCGGGCCCGCAGCGACCGGCAGACGTCGAAGCCGGACATGTCGGGCAGGCGCAGGTCGAGCAGCACGAGGTCGGCCTCCCGCTCGACGAAGGCGGCCAGGCCGCTGGCGCCGTCGGGCGCCTCGCGCACCTGGTAGCCCTCGTCCTCCAGGGCCAGCTTGAGCGCCAGGCGGATCTGGTCGTCGTCCTCGATGAACAGTAGGGAGTGCACGCCAGGCAGCATTCTGGCCCAGGAGATCCGGCCCGGTAATCCCGACCAGTTCACTCACACTTGTTACACAAATCGCGCATTGCTGGGCTCGGGCCGTCACACGGCATGGGCACAGTGAGGATCGTTCACGCTGCCCCGGTGGGGTACCTTCCTCCCCCTGGTGCCTCACCGGCAGCGGTGAACCCCTGAGCCCCCGTGTCGTGGGCGTCGCGGGATCGAGTCGGGCAACGACCCTGCCACACTTTGGCCGTGCCCCGTCGCCGTCAGATGCGTCTGCGCACCAAGGTCACCCTCTTCTTCGGTCTGATCGCGCTGGTCGCCACGGTCACCCTGACGATCGCCACCTACGCCTTCGCCCGCTCGTCGCTGCTCGAGCAACGCACCGAGGTCGCCCGCCAGCAGGCCGTGCTCAACGCCGGGCGCGTCCTCACCCTGCTCCAGGGCGGGCCCGAGGACTTCGGCGACAACTTCGTGCGCACGACCCAGACGGAGCCGGGCGGGTTCGCGTCCGTCCGCCTGGCCGACGGCCTACCGTTCGCCACCGACACGCGCTACTCCGACGAGAGCTTCCCGCAAGAGCTGCGGGAGGCGACGACGGCCGGCATCTCCGGGATCCAACGTTTCGCGCTCGACGACGATCGCTACGTCGGCGTCGCCATCCACATCGCCGAGGTCGATGCGGCGTACTACGAGGCCTTCCGGCTCGACTCGACCGACGACACGCTGCGGTCGATCCTGCTGGCGCTGGCGATCGGGTCGGTGATCACCGTCGTGCTGGCGACCGGCGTCGGCTGGTGGACCAGCCGTCGCCTGCTGCAGCCGCTGGGCAAGATCACCGACGCCGCCGGCGAGATCGCCGCCGGCGATCTCGGCACGCGGCTCATCCCCGCCGGTGACCCCGATCTCGACCGGCTGGCCGACTCGTTCAACGACATGGCCGACGCCGTGCAGACCCGCATCGAGCGCGAGGCCCGCTTCGCCTCCGACGTCAGCCACGAGCTGCGCTCGCCGATCACCGCGCTGGCCGCGGCGACCGAGGTGATCGACGGTCGCCGCGACGAGCTGCCCGAGCGGACCCAGCAGGCCCTGGACGTCGTCGTCGGCCAGGTGCGCCGGTTCGACGCGATGGTGATCGACCTCCTGGAGCTCTCGCGCATCGACGCCGGCGCCACCGACGTGCACACCGAGGAGGTCGATCTCGTCGCGCTGTGCCGACGGATCGCCGATCGCGGCGGGTTCAGCGACCTGCCGATCGCCGTGCCGGAACACTCCGGCAACGGCGCCCGCACCAGGCTCGAGCGCGGTGGTCGACAAGCTCCGCTTCGAGCGCATCCTGACCAACCTCCTCGACAACGCCCAGCACCACGGCGGGGGGCCGACGCGCATCTCGGTCGAGCACACCGATGGCCCGTTCCTGCTGGTCGCCGTCGAAGACGCCGGACCGGGCGTGGCCCGCGGCGAGCGGTTGCGGATCTTCGAACGCTTCGCCCGGGGCAGCGCAGCCCGCCACCGGGTCGGGACGGGCCTCGGCCTGGCGCTCGTCGCCGAGCACGCCACGGCGCAGGGTGGTGGAGCGTGGGTCGAGGACCGGCCCGGCGGTGGAGCCCGGTTCGTGGTGCGTGTGCCCACGACCGGAGCGCGCCGATGACGCCGGGTCCGTCGCGCCGACGGCTCGTCGTGGCGATCGTCCTCGCCGTCGGCCTCGTCCTCGGCGCGGCGTGCGGCACGGGTGACGACGGCGCGTTCGAGCGCATCGACAGCGAGGAACTGTTCGGACTCGACCAGACGACCACCACCTCGACCACGACCACCACCACGACGACCACGATCCCGGAGTCGTCGGTGCCCGTCCCATCGTCGACGAGCATGCCGCCGACCACGGTGCCGACCGAACCGATCGAGCTGTACTTCGCCAGTGGCAACCAGCTCGACGTCGTGGTCGGCAACCTGTCCCGCGACCCGTCTGCGACGCGGGTCGTGGCGCTCCTCGAGGACGGTCCGCCATCGGGCGATGCTGGCGTTGGCCTGCGCACGTTCGTCGAACCCGGGCTGATCACCAGTGTGCGCGAGTCCGGCGCCGGGTTCGCCGCCGTGGACCTGGCCGGCGAGGCCTTCGACGACATCGAGGATCGCGACCAGCGCCTGGCGATCGGCCAGATCGTGCTGACCCTGACCCGGCGGCCGGGCATCGGACAGGTCCAGTTCAGCCTGGAGGGCGAGCCGTTGGCGGTGCCCGGCGGCGACGGCGTGCAGACGGAGCCCGGGCAGCCCGTGTCTCGGGCGGACTACGAGGATCTGCTCGGCGATCCCGGGCCCGATGACTCGCAACCCGAGACGACGCCCGACGTGTCGGATCCGGCGGTGCCGTCGACGTTGGTCGAGACGCCACCGCCCTCGGATCCGACGACGCCGTCGACCTGAGCTCCTCAGACGTGGCTGTCTGTTCGCTCGCTCACTCGGGCCGTTGTGTGTGAGGCCGGCCCGAACGCTCGCTCACGTGCGGCCTTCGACGTCCTGGGCCTCGTGGCGGGCCGCTTCGGCCGCGGGCGCACGACGTTCCCAGTCGGCGTGGAATGTCGGGTACCCAGCGGTCCGCGCCGCCTCGAGGACCCCGAGGTCGTCGTCGACGACGATGCCGATGCGGCGGTCGGCGGCCAGCTCGGCGATCAGCTCGACCTTGGCCTGCGCCGCCGGCCGGCGGTCACCACGCGGCCGCATGATCAGCTGGTGCGCGGCGAAGCCGTGCTCGTCGAGCCAGGCCTCGGTCACCGTCCGCAGGTCGTCCGGGCGCCCGGTCACGAAGGCGATGTCGTGGTCGGCGGCCAGCGTCTCGACGATCGCCATGCCTTCCGGGTGCACGCCGTCGTTGGCCGCAGCGGCGAAGAAGCGGCCCCAGGCCTTGGGCCGCGCCTCCAGGTGGTGGAGGCGGTGGCGAACGTCGGCGATCACGCCGTCGATGTCGACGATCGCCAGTGGCCGGTCGGTGTTCAGTACAACCGCTCCACGCGCTCGGGGCGCCGTTGCCAGTCCTTGTCGACCTTGACCCTCAGCACGAGGTGCGTGCCCGGCGGCAGCTGCTGGCGAGCGGCCTGACCGACCTGCTTGAGGACCTGGCCGCCCTTCCCGATGACCATCCCCTTCTGGCTCGCCCGCTCGACGAGGATCTCGACGGTGATGCGATTGCCCTCCCACTCCGTGACCTGGGTGGCGATCGAGTACGGCAGCTCGTCGCGGGTCACGGCCAGCAGCTGCTCGCGCACCAGCTCGGCGATCCACTGTTCGTCGGGCCCCTCGCGCACCACGTCGTCCGGGAAGAGCAACGGGCCTTCGGGCAGGCGGGCGGCGAGGTGGTCGACGAGTGGGTCGAGCCCGGCGCGGGTCCGGGCCGACACCGGGAAGTAGGCCTCGGCGCCGAGCTCGGCGGCTGCTCCGAGCTGGGCGACGACCTGCTCGCGCCGGGCCCGATCGACCTTGTTCACGACGACCACGACCCGGGGCAGGTCGAGGTGTCCGGCGACCCAGCGGTCACCCGACCCGAACGGCGCCGTGGCGTCCAGCACCAGCACCACGACGTCGAGGTCGTCGGACTCGCCGACGCTGTCGATGGCGGTGGCGTTGACCCGCCGGCCGAGCGCCGTGACCGGCTTGTGTAGGCCGGGCGTGTCGACGAACACCAGCTGGGCATCGGGCCGCGTGAGCACGCCGCGGATGCGGTGGCGCGTGGTCTGCGGCTTGTCCGAGACGATCGACACCTTCTCGCCGCAGATCGCGTTGACCAGCGACGACTTGCCGACGTTCGGCCGCCCGACCAACGTGACGAAGCCAGAGCGCACGAATCCCCCGTTTACGTCCGGATCCTGGTTACCCGCGCGACCAGGATCCGGACGTAAACGTGCATCAGACGTTGACGGATCGGTCGGCCCAGAACGGCGCCCGCAGCTCGCGCTTCAGGAGCTTGCCCGAACCCGTCTTCGGCAGCTCGTCAGACCACGAGATCGAGCGCGGCACCTTGTACCGGGCGAGGTGCTGGCGGGCGTGCTCCGTGACGGCCGCGTCGTCGAGCTCGCTGCCGGGGCGGCGCACGACGACGGCGTGCACGCTCTCGCCCCACTCCTCGCTGGGGACGCCGAACACGGCCGCCTCGTACACGTCGGGGTGCTGCTCGAGGGCGGCCTCGATCTCGGCGGGATAGATGTTCATCCCGCCAGAGATGATCATGTCCTTCTTGCGGTCGCAGATGTAGAGGAAGCCCTCGTCGTCCCGGTAGGCGATGTCCCCGACCGTCTGGAAACCCTCGCGGTGGTCCTCCTCGAACTTGTCGTGCTGCTTGTAGTAGTCGGAGAAGACCGAGGCACTGCGGACGAACAGCTCGCCGGTCGCGTCGGGCCCGGTGTCGGTGACGACGTTGCCGTCGACGTCGTAGAGGCGGATCTCGACCATCGGCGCCTCCTTGCCGCACGAGCCCGGCTTGCGCAGCTGGTCCTCCGGCCGCAGGATCGTGTTCACCCCGAGCTCGGTCGAGCCGTAGACCTCGAACAGCGAGTCGGGTGGGAAGTCGGCGACGTACTGCTGCTTGAGGGTGTAGCTCCACGGCGCGGCGTTGGCGATCATCACCCGCATCGACGAACGGTCGTAGCGGGCCTTGACCTCGGCCGGCAGGTTGCAGATCATCCGGATCGGCGTCGGGGCGGCGAACGTCGACGTGGCGCGATACGTCTGCAGCAGGCGCAGCCAGTCCTCCGGGTCGAACTTGTGCTGCAGCACCACGGTCTGGCCGAGCGCCATGGCGATGCCCATGAACCCCCCGGGGCCGCTGTGGTACAGCGGCCCGCACGTGAGGTACACGTCGTCGGGGGCGTAGCCGATGTACTGCAGCATGGCGCCGACCTGGGCCGGGTCGAGGGCGTTGCGGCGCAGCGCGCCCTTCGGCTTGCCGGTGGTGCCCGACGTGTAGATCATCGTGGCCGCCACCTCGTCGGCGGTCGGCAGTTCCGGCACCTCATTGGAGGCGGCAGCGATCAGCGGGTCGGCGGCGGTCTGCCCGTCCAGCGCGGCGCCGTCGAACACCAGCACGTCGGAGACCTTCGGGATGGCCGACCGGATGCGATCGAACAGGGGAGCGAACTCGACGTCGGCGTACACCAGGCTGGCGTCGCTGTGGTCGGTGACGTACGCCGCCTCGTCGTCGGAGAGGCGGTAGTTGAGGGGGACGGCCGTGGCGCCGAGCTTGCGGGCGGCGACGATCAGGGTCGCCACGCCGACGGAGTTCTGGCCGCACCAGACGACCTTGACGCCGGGGCCGACGCCGTAGCCGACGAGCACGTTGGCCAGGCGGTTCGTGACGTCCTCGAACTCGGCGTAGGAGACGGTGCGGACGTCGGCGCCGGGGCGGTCGTCGACCACCGCGACCTTGTCCGGGTGGGCCTGGGCGTAGACGGTCAACAGGTCGGGCATCGGGTCATTGGTAGCAGGCGACGTCGATGCTGGGAGCACGCGAGTGAGCGAGCGCCAGCGAGTCAGCGGCCGACTCGCGCCTGGTGTGGCCGGGGAACGCAGCGACCGTCTGCCATGCTGCGGCCATGCCTCTCACTGCGTTCCCCGGCCACGCAGGCCGATGCTGGCCGCTCGCTCGCTGGCGCTCGCTCGCTCACAGCCTCGATGGGATCAACCGATGACCCGCGCGAGATCAACGGAACCGACGAGCTGCGTGCGCTGATCGGTCAACACCTCGGCTACAGCGACTGGGTCGAGATCACCCAGGAGCGCATCGACCAGTTCGCCGAAGCGACCGGCGACCACCAGTGGATCCACGTCGACGTCGAGCGGGCCAAGGCCGGGCCGTTCGGGGCGCCGATCGCCCACGGGTACCTGACGCTGTCGCTCGGCCCGATGCTGTCGCCGCAGATCTACCGGGTCAGCGGGTTCTCCATGGGCGTGAACTACGGGGCCGAGAAGATCCGGTTCCCGGCGCCGGTGCCGGTCGGTTCGAAGCTGCGCCTCGGCGCCACGCTGCTCGAGCTCACGGACGTGGCGGGCGGCATCCAGATGACCATGGAGTTCAGCTTCGAGGTCGACGGCGCCCCCAAACCCAGCTGCGTCGCCCAGGTCCTCTTCCGCTTCTACGAGTAATCGCCCATCCGAGGGTTTCGCTATCGCACCCGGAGGGTTTACGTGCCGAACGGGGCGCCGGAAACCCTCGATGCACGAACCCTCCGATGGTCGTGCCTACCGGAAGTTGGGGATGACCTCGCGGGCGAAGAGGGTCAGCGTCTCGGTGTCGGGGTAGTCGGCACACCAGGGGATGAAGCCGCGGCAGCCCAGGTCGAGGTAGGTCTGGATCTTCTCGCTGACCTGCTCCGGCGTGCCGACCAGGTTGCCGGCCCGCCAGCTGTCGACGGGCTCGCCCCACAGGCTGCGTGACCCCGCCGCCTCCACCTCCGCCTCGGTGGAGCGGATGAACACCTCGGGCGACCACGTCTTGCGGATCGTGTCCTCGTCCCGCCCGACCTCCGTGCAGTGGCCCTGCAGCACCTCCCGCTTGTGCGCCCACTGCTCCGGCTGACCGCCCCAGTTCGAGCAGTCGGCGTGGCGGGCGACGACCCGCAGCGTGAGCTGCTCACCACCGCCGCCGACCCACACCGGCGGGTGCGGGTCCTGCAGCGGCTTCGGGTCGCAGTTGGCGCGGGACAGGTTGTAGTAGTCGCCGTGGAACGTGGTCTCGGGCTGCGTCCACATGCTCTTCACGATCTCGACGGTCTCGCGCAACATGCCGATGCGGTCCTTGGGCTGCGGGAACTCGAACCCGAAGCCGCGGTACTCGTTCTCGTACCACCCGGCGCCGATCCCCCAGTCCAGGCGGCCGCCCGAGATGACGTCCACGGTCGAGGTGATCTTGGCCAGCACGCCGGGGTTGCGGTAGCTGTTGCAGCCGACCATCTGGCCGAGGCGGATGCGGCTCGTGCGCTGGCTGATCGCGGCGATCGTGGTCCAGCACTCGAACACCGCCTCGTGGGCCGGGCGGGGGACGTTGTGGAAGTGGTCGTAGACCCAGATCGAGTCGTAGCCCAGCTCCTCGGCCAGCTGAGCGATCTCGACGGCCCGATCCCACTTCGCCGCCGCCCCGTCGATCGAGGCCAGCTCCATCTTCCACCCCTGGGGCATGAACGCCCCGAACACCGTGTCGTCAGTCGGGTCGTCACTCGGCATGGCGGCAACGTAGCGGTCGGACCCGACGGCAGTTCTCCTGAGGATTTGGGGTCATTGTTGACCCCTGAAAACGCTTGAGGACGCGTACGGTGCGATGGATGCGTCGCGTGGTGGTCGTCGCGGTCGTTGCGGTCGTCGGCGGTTCGGCGTGCGCTCGCGAGGAGCCGGACACCGGGCCCGAGCCGACGGTCGCCGTGATCGAGGTCGTCGACGAGACGTACCGCATCGAGCTGGCCACGCCCGAGCTGGTCGATCACGCCCGCCGGCTGCTCGACGGCGAGGACATCGAGAGCATCCCCAACGGCAAGATCGACCGAGGCTCCCCGAGCGTCAACGAGCCCTGGTCGTGGCACATCGACCCGGCCACGATCGAGTTCGCCGACCTCACGACGGAGGTCTGCGACGGGCTGCCGTCGTCCGTCGAGGACGGGTCGCTGACCTCGGAGTTCTTCTGCCCGTGGGACGCCACCGTCGTCGCCATCGAGGGCCCCGGCGCCTGACCGCCCGGCCGCACGCGGCCGTAGCCTCGGCGGCGATGACCGCGCCGGCGCGCTGGGATCGCACGACCCTTCCCGAAGGCGAGGAGAAGCAGGCCGCGGTGCGCGAGATGTTCGACGCCATCGCGCCGCGCTACGACCTGGTCAACCGGATCATGACGTTCCGCCTCGACGTGCGCTGGAGGCGGCGGGCGGTCCGCGAGCTCCGGCTGCCGGCCGGCAGCCGCGTGCTCGACCTGGCCAGCGGCACCGGCGACCTGTGCATCGACCTCGAGCGGGCCGGGCACGTCCCCATCTCGGTCGATCTCAGCCTGGGCATGCTGCGCGCCGACCGCAGCGGTGCGCCCCGCCTGCAGGCCGACATCCTCCGCCTCCCGCTGGCCGACGCGGCCGCCGACGGCGTCACGTGCGGCTTCGCGCTGCGCAACCTCGTCGATCTCGAGCGCTTCGTCACCGAACTGGCCCGGGTCGTGCGCCCTGGCGGGCGGATCGCCCTGCTCGACGTCGGCACTCCGCGGAACCGCATCGTTCGCTGGGGTCACGGCGTCTACTTCGGGCGCGTCGTGCCCTGTATCGGCGGCTGGCTGTCGGACCCCGCGGCCTACCGCTACCTGCCGCGCAGCGTCGCCTACCTCCCGCCGCCGGCCGGGCTGGTGGCGATGGCGGAGCGCGCCGGCTTCGGGTCGGTCGCCCACGCCGAGCTCAGCGGCGGCATCACCCAACTGCTCACCGCCACCCGCTGATGCGCGCCGTCAGCCGCCGCCTGTCGACGCCCATCGCGCTGGAGGACGTCGCCGGCGACGACGGCTACCTGTTCGTGCGCAACGACACCGGGATCGCCGGCCGGGGCGTGGCGTGGCGAGGACCCGTCGACGAGGCGCCCGCCGTGCTGGCGGCGATCGAGGTCGGCGACGGTGACGTCGGTCCGGTCGCCGTCGGTGGGTTGCCGTTCGTCCCCGGTCGTCCCGGCGAGATGGTGATCCCGGCCACGACGGTGCGCCGATCGGCCGGCGGTGACACGTGGGTCGTGGCGGTGGATGGCGCGCCCGACGACGTGCCGCCGGCCGGCGACCCGGCACCGGCCGCAGCGGGCTACGTCATCCGGCCGGTCACGCCCATCGAGACGTACCTGCGCGCCGTCGAGGCCGCCCGCCAGGCGGTGCGCGACCGGCGCCTCACGAAGGCCGTCATCGCTCGCGAGATCGTCGTCGAAGCCGACCACCCGATCGGGCAGCACGGCGTGTTGCGTCGCCTGCGCGACACGTTCGGGTCGAGCTACCGGTTCGCGCTCGACGGCTTCATCGGTGCCTCCCCCGAACTGCTGGTCGAGGTCGACGATCGTGACGTCCGCTCGCACCCGCTGGCCGGCACGGCCCCGCGGACAGGCGACGTCGATCTCGACGCGGCGATCGCCGAGCAGCTCGTCGCCAGCACCAAGGACCAGGTCGAGCACCGGGTCGTCATCGACGTGATCCACGACACGCTGCTGCCCTGGTGCAGCTTCCTCGACTGGGAGCCAGATCCCTCGATCGTCACGGTGGCCAACGTGCAGCACCTCGGCACCCGCATCGAGGGACGGCTGTCCGCGCCGCCGCCCAACGTGGTCGAGCTGGTGCGCGCCCTGTCCCCCACCCCGGCCCTCGGCGGTCACCCGACCGACGCCGCCCTCCGGCTGATCGCCGACGTCGAGGAGGTCGATCGCAGCCGCTACGGCGGGGCCGTCGGCTGGGTCGATGGGCGCGGCAGCGGCACGTGGGCCGTGGCCATCCGCTGCGCCGAGCTGACCGCCGATCGGTGCTGCGCCCGACTGCACGCCGGCGGCGGCATCGTCGCCGACAGCGACCCGCTCGCCGAGCTGGCCGAGACGCAAGCCAAGTTCCAGGCGATGCTGTCGGCGCTGATCAGGCCGTAGCCACGACGTCGAGCGACGGCCAACGGATGGTCAGCGTCCCGCCGTCCGGCAGGGCCTCCCACCGGGCGGCCAGGCGGTCGAACGTCGGCCCGATCGGCGTGGGCCGGCCGCGCGCCCACGCGAAGTGGTGGCGGTTCCCGAGCTCCTCGGCGGCGACCAGCGCGGCCCGGTGGTCGCGGATCAGCTGGCGGCCCGGCTTGGTGCGCCGCTGCTGGGTCCCATGGTCGAACGTGGCACCACGGGCGAGCAGTCCCCAGAACCCGTCGGTGATGCCGAGCTGTGACTCGGTGACCAGGTGGCCGAGGTCGTGCGGGATCCGACCCCGACCGATCGGCATGTAGCCACCGGTCACGCGCCCGCGCGTCGTGCGCACCGCTTCCCACCAGGCGTGCGGTGAACGCCCGTCGACCTTGTGGAACGTCACCGTCAGCGTGGGCGTAGCGGCGGGGCGCACCGGCCCAGTCTTGTCAAGGGCCCGGCCCGTTCCCGGAGTCAAATCCCGTCCACCGCAGCGGCAACGGCGGCGTGCAGCTCGGCGTGAAGCGCCACGTTGGCCGCTCGGTCCGTGGCCACCCTCGTGACGGTCGGGCCGCGGACGTCGAGGCGAGCAGTCAGATCGTCGGCCGTCACGACGTCCACCGCATCGAGGTGGTGGGCGCGGGCCAGCGCAACGAGGTCCGTCCCGTGCGGCGTGCCGAACAGCTGCTCGAACCGGTCGCCAGGGAGCACGTCGGCCTGCGGGAGGAACGAGAAGATCCCGCCCCCGTCGTTGTCGACGACCACGATCCGCAAGTCGGCGCGGCGCTCGGTCAGCGCCGTCAGGGCGCCGCCGTCGTGGAGCAGCGCCACGTCACCGACCAGCGCCACGGTCGTGGTGCCGCCGATCGCCACGCCGAGCGCCGTCGACACGACACCGTCGATGCCGTTGGCGCCGCGGTTGGCGTGCGCTCGGGCCCACGGTCCGCCGAACCACTCCAGGTCGCGCACCGGCATGGACGACGCCACGACCAGCTCCGCGTCGGCGGGCAACCACCGGGCCACGGTGCGGGCGGCCGCCGGTTCGGTCAATCGCTGCTGATCGGCGAGCACGGCGTCGATCGCCGCCTCGGCGGCACGGTCGGCGGCGATCCACCGGTCGCGCCACGACTGGTCCGCACCGCCGTCCCACCCGGTCGGATCGAGCTCGTCGGCGCGCATCGTGATCGCCACCTGGTGGTCCGGGTCGATGGTCGACGGACCGCCGACCTGCACGAGCACAGCGCCGGCGCTGGCGGCGGCACCGACCCACTGGGCGAGCACCTTCGACGCCGCCGGTCGACCGAGCCGCACGATCACGTCTGGACGCATGTCGGCGGCGAACCCAGCGTGGCGCAGCAAGCTGTCGGCACTGGTGATCGTGCCCTCGAGGTGGCGAGCGCCGGACGTCGGATCGGCGAGGACCGGCCAGCCGGTCGCCGCGGCCAGCGCGGCGACCCTCGCCGGCGCGACGCCGCTGCGACCGCCGGCCAAGATGACGCCCCGCTCCGTCGGGCCCACCGGAGCCTCCGCGCCGGCGACCGGCCTTGCGGGGGCGCGCCGAGGACGAGACGGCGGCAGCGGTCCGGGCGCTCCGGCGAGCGGGTCCCGGAACGGCAGGTTGAGGTGCGCCGGGCCGTCGGCCGCAGCGTCGAGAACCCGGGCGGCGAGCGAGCGCCACGTGGCGGCGCGCTCGGCGTCCGGCACACCCGGATCGTGGAACCACCGCACCGCCCGCCCGAACAGGTGGGTCTGGTCGATCGTCTGCGGTGCGCCGACGTCGCGCAGCTCGGGCGGCCGATCGGCGGTGACGACGATCATCGGGACCGCCGACAACCCCGCCTCGACGACGGCCGGAGCGAGATTGGCCGCTGCCGTGCCGCTGGTCGTCAGCACCACCGCCGGCGTGCCGCTGAGCCCCAGCCCGAGCCCGACGAACCCGGCGACCCGTTCGTCGTGGACGACCGTGATCGGCAACCGGTCGGCGAGGGCCAGCACCATCGGCGTGCTGCGCGAACCAGGTGCGACGACGGCGTGACGCACACCCCGATCGACCCACTCGTCGACGAGCGTGGCGCAGAACGTGGCCTGGGCGTCGCCGCCGGCACCGGACACCGCCCGGACGATACGGCCCACCCCCGTCACCGCGTTTGTTCGCTGGCGCGCGGCCGGGCGACCGTCAGTGCGCGAACGCGTTCAGTTGGCGGAGAGGTCGATCAGGCAGTTGACGCCGCCGAACTCGTTGGGCACGTAGTCGTCGGCCTGGTCGTCGTTGAACCACGTTTGATCGCCGCCGCGATACCGGAACTGGTACGTACGGCCCCGTTCCACCTCCACGCTCGCCTCGAGGTGCTCACCGTGCGCCTCGAGCAAGGTCCGGTTCCAGTCCCAATCGTTGAAGTCGCCGGCCACGCCGATCGGGCGGGCGGGATGGTGGGCGGGCAGCACGAAGCGCAACTCGACCACCCCGTCGTCGTGGGACACCCGCTCGATCATCGCCGTGCCCGATACCCGTCGGGCTCCCCTCGCCGAACCCCAGCTACCGTCGCTGTTCTGGACCCCGCCGCCCTCCGCTCGCTGCTCTCCACCCCACCCCCAGGGTTCGTGGCCGCCCGCAACGCCCTGGTCAAGGCGCTGCGCGCCGAGAAGGACCGCGAGTCGGCGGCAACGGTGGCAGCCATCCGCCGCCCAGCCTGGTCCGA
The DNA here is from genome assembly GCA_963739975.1 of uncultured Acidimicrobiia bacterium. Lineage (GTDB taxonomy): Bacteria > Actinomycetota > Acidimicrobiia > Acidimicrobiales > Ilumatobacteraceae > JALZMG01. The sequence goes on along the minus strand of CAVUCK010000003.1, from coordinate 46,249 downwards.
GTGGGCCCTCAATGTCACGTCGGGATCGCATCCCGACGAGATCGCCGCCTTCGCCGAGGCGGCGGCGGCGGTGCGCGACGCCCAGGACGCTGCGGTCGACGGCCGGCCGGTCGAGATCCGCTCGGCACTGCAGGACCTCCGCCAGCGCACGACGGCGGTGGCAACGCCGGCGAATGCCGCGCTGCAGGCGGAGGCGGCCAAAGGTGACCTGCCGGCGCTGATGGCCCAGCTCGCCGAGATCGCCGGCAGCGCCGCGGCCGTCGAGCGCCTGCGCAACGGCACGGTCGGGACCGGGTAGGCCGCCGACAGCCACCTGCTCGCCGGCCTCGCCGCCGCGTCCGCGCCCCGTCCCGCACGTGCCGCGGGCGGCAAGCAAGGCCGCCAGCGCCGACAAACCGGCCGCAAGCCCCCGATCCGCCGGCACCGACGGCGGCCGAGCGGCGGCGACTGATGCGCGCCCTGGCCGACGCCGAGCGAGACCTCAAGCGGGCCCGGCGCGTCGCCACGCGCGCCGAGGAGGACCTCGCCGCGGCGGTCGAGGCGGCCGAGGCCGCCGAGCGCCTGCGGGCGGATGCGGCGGCGGAAGTCGACGAGGCGAACGCCGCCGTCGAGCAGGCCGAGGCCGAACGGGCCGCAGCCGCCGAGGCCCTCGACGCCAGCCCCGACGCGCTCCCGTCAGCGGTCAAACCGCCGGGGCTGTGGTACGAACGCCCCGTGCCGACGTTCCAGCCGCACCCGTCGCCGATGCGCTTCGGGGTCTTCCTGCCTCCGATGCACAAGACGGGCCTCAACCCGACGCTCGCCCTGCACCGCGACCTCGAGCTCGTCCAGTGGCTCGACCAGCTGGGCTACGCCGAGGCGTGGGTCGGCGAGCACCACTCGGCCGGGTCGGAGCTGATCGCCAGCCCGGAGGTGTTCATCGCCGCCGCCGCCCAGCGCACGACGAACATCAAGCTGGGCACGGGCGTCAACTCGCTGCCCTACCACCACCCGTTCGTGCTCGCCGACCGCATCGTGATGCTCGACCACCTCACGCAGGGCCGGATGATGTTCGGCGCCGGGCCGGGTCAGCTCACGTCGGACGCGGCGATGCTCGGCATCGACCCGCAGGACCAGCGGCCGCGCATGGAGGAGGCGTTCGACGTCATCATGCGGCTCTTCGCGGGCGAGACCGTCACGGCCAAGACCGACTGGTTCACGTGCGACGAGGCGGTGCTGCAGATCCGCCCGTACAGCAACTTCGACGTCGCCGTGGCTTCCAGCGTGTCGCCGTCGGGCTCCAAGCTGGCCGGCCGCTACGGGACCGGGATGCTCTCGATCGCCGCCACCGAACCGGCCGGGTTCGGGGTCCTGGACTACAACTTCAACGTCTGGACGGAGGAGGCAGCCCTCAACGGCCACACCGCCGATCGCGACAAGTGGCGGCTGATGGGCCCGATGCACCTCGCCGAGACCGTGGAGCAGGCGAAGGCCAACTGCCGATACGGGTTGCTCTGGGTGTTCGACTACCTGAGCCACATCATCCCGATCGGCGACCCCAACGACCCGCCGCCGCCGAGCGACTACGACGACTTCGTCGACTGGGCCAACGAGTCCGGCCGGATGGTCATCGGGACGCCCGAGATGGCCGTCGCCCAGCTCGAACGGCTGGTCGACAAGACCGGCGGGTTCGGCGCCTTCCTGTTCCTCGGGGCGGACCTGGCGAACTGGTCGGCGACCAAGCGCAGCTACGAGCTGTTCGCCGAGGAGGTCATGCCGCACTTCACGGGCCAGCTGGCACCGGTGCAGACCAGCTACGACAAGGTCATCGGCGCCGGCACCCGCTGGGTCGATGCCACGCTCGGCGCCCAGCTGACCTCGATCGCCGCCTACGAGGAGGAGCGCGCCGGGCGTGCCGGGTAGATGCTGGTCGAGGTCTGGTCCGACGTCGTCTGCCCGTGGTGCTACATCGGCAAGCGACGGTTCGAGGCGGCGCAGCGACGGCTGGCCGACGATGAGTCGTTCAGCGACGAGCTCGACGTGGTCTTCCGGCCCTTCCAGCTCGACCCCACGGCACCTCCGGGGACCTCCATGCCGGTGGCCGAGGCGTACGCCCGCAAGTTCGGTGGGCCGCAACAGGCGACGGCGATCATCGACCACATCACCTCGGTCGCCGCCGGCGAGGGCCTCGAGTTCCGCCTCGATCGGGCGCGCCGGGCCAACACCCGCGACGCCCACCGCCTGCTCGACTACGCCCTGGAGCACGGTCCGCCGGGCACCCAGGCCGCGCTGAAGGAGCGGCTGCTGGCCGCCTACTTCGTCAACGGCGAGGACATCGGCGATCCCGAGTTGCTCGCCACGGCGGCCGGCGACGCCGGGCTCGACGTCGACGAGGCTCGCCAGCTCCTCGACGGCACCGCTGGGCTGGCCGAGCTGCAGGCCGAGCTGGCGGCCGCCGCCGAGGCCGGGATCGCCGCCGTCCCGACGTACGTGATCGACCGACGGTTCTCGATCCCCGGCGCCCAGGACCCGGACGTCTTCGTCCAGGTGATCCGCCGCCTGGCCGAACGTGCCGGCTGAGGAGGAGCTCGCCACCACCGCCACCGGGGATGGCGACCGGCTCGTCCTGGTCCACGGGTTCACCCAGACGGGACGATCCTGGGCCGCCGTCACGGCCGCGCTGGCCGGCGACCACCAGGTCGTTGCCGTCGACGCCCCGGGCCACGGCGACTCGGCTTCGGTGCGGGCGGACGTGCCAGGCGCAGCCGCGCTGATCGGCGCCGGTGGCGGGCGGGCGACGTACGTCGGCTACTCGATGGGCGGGCGGATGTGCCTGCGGCTGGCCCTCGACGAGCCGGCGCTCGTCGAACGCCTGGTGCTGGTCAGTGCGACGGCGGGCCTCGAGGACGAGGACGAGCGCGCCGCGCGACGTCGCCACGACGACGAGCTGGCGGCGCGGATCGAGCGCGACGGCGTCGATGCGTTCGTGCGGTGGTGGGTGGACCAGCCGCTGTTCGCCGGCCTCCCCGATCCCGGACTGGACGACCGGCGACGCAACACGGTCGACGGGCTGTCATCGAGCCTGCGCCTCGCCGGCACCGGGTCCATGGAGCCCGTGTGGGATCGGTTGGGTGAGCTGGCGCAGCCCGTCCTCGTCGTCGCCGGCGCTCTCGACGCCAAGTTCGTCGGCGTCGGTGAGCGCCTGGCTGCCGGGATCCCGAGCGCCGAGCTGGAGGTCGTCGAGGGCGCCGGCCACACGGTCCACCTCGAGCGGCCGGACGCCTTCGTCGACCTGCTGCGTCGCTGGCTCAGCCGCTGATCACCAGGCCGAGGGTCGCCAGCGCCCCGTAGGCCAGCTGCAGGCGACCCGTCGCGCCGAGCACCGGGATCAGGGCCGGTCCACGGGCGCCGGAGCGCACCGCCCGCACCGGGCCGAGGACGAGCGGGGCGGCGAGGACGCCGAGCAGGACCCACACCCGCCAGAGCGCGGTGACGGCGAGCAGCACGAACGCCAGGGCCAGCAGCCCCTCGTACACCTGCCTGGTGTGCTCGTCGCCGAGCCGCACTGCCAGGGTGCGCTTGCCGGCGACCGTGTCCGACGGGATGTCGCGCAGGTTGTTGACGACGAGCAGGGCGCAGGCCAGCGCGCCGGCTCCGGCGCCCATCACGATGCTCGGCCCGGTGACGTGACCGACGGCCACGTACGTCGTACCGATGGTGGCGACGAGGCCGAAGAACACGAAGACGAACACCTCGCCGAGCCCGATGTAGCCGTAGGGGCGAGGACCGCCGGTGTACCCCCAGGCGGCGACGATCGAGGCGGCACCGACGAGCAGCAGCCACCAGGACGTGGTGGCGGCGAGCACCAGGCCGGCGACGGCACCCACGCCGAGCGCCAGGATCGCCGCCCGCTTGACCGCCGCCGGTGAGGCCAGTCCGGAGGCGACGAGGCGCACCGGACCGACCCGGCGGTCATCCGTGCCCCGCACCCCGTCGCTGTAGTCGTTGGCGTAGTTGACGCCGACCTGCAGGGAGAGGCTCACGACGAGCGCCAGCAGCACTCGCCACCAGCTGACGTCGCCCTCCCCGACGGCGGCGCCCGTGCCGAGGGCCACCGGGACGACGGCGGCGGGCAGCGTGCGTGGCCGCGCGCCGAGGAGGAAGGCACGCAACTGGGTTGGCATCCGCTGGACGATAGGTTCCGCCGAGATGAGCGAGCTGTGGGCGATGGGGGCGGTCGAGCTGGCGGCGGCGATCCGTGACGGGACGTCATCGAGCCGCGAGGTGCTCGATGCGCTGGTCGGGCGCGTGGAGCAGGTCAACGGCGCGCTCAACGCCGTCGTCGTCCTGCTCGGCGAGGAGGCGGAGAAGGCGGCCGAGGCCGCCGACCAGGCCGTCGCCGACGGCGCCGACGATCGGCCCGCTGCACGGCGTACCGATCTCCGTCAAGGAGAACATCGACGTGGCGGGCTGGGCGACGACCCAGGGCGTCACCGCCCTGGCCGACGCAGTGTCGCCGGTCGACGCACCGAACGTCGAGCGGATGCGCGCCGCCGGCGCGATCCCCTTCGCCCGCACCAACCTCCCGGACCTCGGGCTGCGCGTGCACACCGACTCGTCGCTGCGCGGGCTGACCCGCAACCCGTGGAACCGGGACGTCACGGCCGGCGGGTCGAGCGGCGGCGAGGCCAGCGCGCTGGCCAGCGGCATGTCACCGCTCGGCCTCGGCAACGACCTCGGCGGCTCGCTGCGCAACCCGGCCCACTGCTGCGGCATCGCCTCGATCAAGCCGACGACGGGCGTGGTGCCCCACGCGTCGTACCACCCGCCCGAGGACCCGCTGATCATGTTCCAGCTGATGGCGGTGGAGGGTCCGATGGCCCGCCGCGTCGCCGACTTGCGGGTCGCCCTGCTGGCGATGGCCGGGATGCACTCCCGGGATCCGCTGAGCCTGCCGGTGGTCCTGCAGGGCGCGCCGACTGGCACGCGGTTGCGCATCGCAGTGGCCACCGATCCGCCCGGTGGGTCGACCGACCCGGGCATCGCCGCTGCGGTCCGCCGCGCCGCCGACGTGCTGGCCGATGCCGGCCACGAGGTCGACGACGCCGTCCCGCCGACGTACGCCCGGTCGATCGAGCTGTGGGCCGAGCTGCTGATGCCGGACATCCGGTCGGTGCGCCCGCTGTTCGACGCCGTCATGGGCCCGGACGCCCGCCGGTTCCTCGACCACGCCGCCGACCAGTACCCGCCGATCGACACCGCGACGTGGGCTGCGCTCTTCGCCGAGCGCCACGGCGTGCTGCGCGACTGGGGCACCTTCTTCGACCGGTGGGACGTGCTGCTGACGCCGACGTGGGCGCACCCGGCGTTCGCCCACGGCGCGGACGTGGCGTCGGTCGACGCCGCGCTGGCGACACTGGACACGATGCGTCCAGTGCTGCCGGCCAACCTGCTCGGCCTGCCGGCCGCCGTCGTCCCGGCCGGTCTGGCCGACGGGCTGCCCGTCGGCGCCCAGCTCACCGGCGGACGGTTCGCCGACCTGGTGGTCCTCGACGCCGCCCAGGCCGTCGAGGACGCGCTCGGGACGATCACGCCGATCGACCCGCGGACCTGACGGCCCGGACGTGGCCGCCCGTCTCGTCGCCATCGACCTGCCGGGCGGGCGGGCGTTCGTCGATGCGTTGCAGCGGACGTGGGACGACGGCGACGCGGCCTTCCCGGTCGACCGCCGGTTGCCCGCACCTGCCCGCCGCCGCCTGCTGGCGGACATGGCGCCGACGGCAGTCGTCTCGGCCGCCGGCACCGACGCCCTCGACGGCGGGCGGCCGGTCGAGCCCGGCGACGCGCTGGTCGTCGCCACCAGCGGCTCGTCCGGCGCGCCGAAGGGCGCCGTCCTGACGCACGACGCCGTGCGGGCGTCGGCGCAGGCCAGCAACGCCCGGTTGGCCGTCGGGCCCGACGATCACTGGCTGGCCTGCCTGCCGCTGGCCCACATCGGCGGCTTGTCCGTCGTGACCCGAGCGCTGCTCACCGGCACCCGCCTGACGGTCCACGACCGGTTCGACCCGGTCGCCGCGACGTCATCCGGGGCGACCCTCGTCTCCCTGGTGGCGACCGCGCTGCGCCGCATCGACCCGACGACCTTCCGCACGATCCTGCTCGGCGGCGGCCCGGCACCGGCCGACCGCCCGCCGAACGCAGTGACGACGTACGGGATGACCGAGACCGGCAGCGGCGTGGTGTACGACGGCCGGCCGCTCGACGGGGTCGAGGTCCGCGTCGCCGCCGACGGCGAGATCCACGTGCGGGCGCCGATGCTGCTGCGGGCCTACCGCGACGGGAGCGTTCCGCTCGTCGACGGCTGGTTCGCCACGGGTGACCTCGGCCGGTGGCTGGACGACGGGCGGCTGCACGTCGAGGGTCGGCGCGCCGAGCTGATCATCACCGGCGGCGAGAACGTGTGGCCGGCCTCGGTCGAGGCGGTGCTGCGCCACGCCGCGGGCGTCGCCGACGTCGCCGTCGTCGGCGCGGACGACGCCGAGTGGGGTCAGGCGGTCACGGCGTTCGTCGTGCCGTCGGATCCGGCCGCTACGCCGACGCTCGACGAGCTGCGGGCGGCGGTCAGGGAGCAGCTGCCGCCGTGGTGCGCCCCGCGCCGCGTCGTGCTCGTCACCGAGCTGCCTCGCACGTCCCTCGGCAAGGTCGCCCGCCACCGCCTCGGCGCCGAGCACGTCTAGGCATTGACGCTTCGGCCCCCGACCGCAGTGAGCAATTGACCGATGTCGAGCGAAGCGAGACCTCACCGAGTGGTTCGGACGCCGGCGCCACCGTCGATGACGTAGGTCTCGCCGGTGATCCAGCTGGCCTTGTCGCTGGCCAGGAACACGGCGAGGTTGGCGATGTCCTCCGGTTCGCCGAGTCGCTTGGTCGGCATGCTCGCCGCCAGCGACTCCCCGAAGTTGGCCACGAGCAGGGCGGCGAAATCCGTTTGCACCAGGCCAGGGGCGATGCCGACGACGCGGGTCGGGCCGAGCTCGCACGCCAGCTGGCGGGTCAGGTGGATCAGCGCCGCCTTGGTGACGTTGTAGACGCCGAGGCCGAACTCGGCCCGCATGCCGCCGACCGAGGCGATGTTGATGATCACGCCAGGCTGCTCGTGGAAGGCACGCTGCCAGGCCACCTGGGACCAGAACAGCGGCCCGCGCACGTTGACGTCGAACGTCTTGTCGTACTTGCCCTGGTCGATGTCGAGCGTGGCGCCGAAGTGGGGGTTGGTGGCGGCGTTGTTGACGAGGATGTCGAGGCCGCCGAACGTCTCGATGGTCGCGTCCACGCAGGCGGCGGCGGCGTCCACGTCGCCGGCGTGGGCGGCGAACACGGCCGTCTCACCGTCGATCTCGGCCGATGCCGCCTCGAGCTGGTCCTGCTTGCGGCTGCTCAGCATCACCTTGGCGCCGGCCTCGGCGAACCCGGCGGCGATCGCCCGCCCGATGCCCTTCGACGCCCCGGTGACCAGTGCGACCTTGCCCTCGAGGGTGATCTCCATCGGCCGGACGGTAGTCACGCCGCGATTCCATGGCGCGATCGCCGCCAGATCTGGCGGGAATCCTTGCTCAGAATCGGAAACCCGGGGGTCAGGAGCGGTGGGCGGAGTCGGGCTGCGGTTCGGGCTCGCGGTGGCCGCGGTGCTCCGGCGGGACGAGGGTGATGCGGACCTGGCGGATGCGCCGGCCGTCGACCTCCTCGGCGGCGAACCGCCACCCGCCGTGCTCGACGGCCTCACCTGGAGCCGGGACGTGCTCCAGCGTGCCGAACAGGAAGCCACCGACGGTGTCCCACTCCTCGTCCGGGAGGTCCGAGTCGAGCACGTCGTTGAGGTCCTCGACCTGCAGGCCACCGTCGACGAGGTAGTCGCCGTTGGGCAGCCGCTGCACGGGCAGCTCCTCGATGTCGTACTCGTCGACGATCTCGCCGACCAGCTCCTCGAGGCAGTCCTCGAGGGTGATCAGCCCGACGATGCCGCCGTACTCGTCGGCGACCATCGCCAGGTGGAACTTGCCGGCCTGCATCTCCCGCATCAGCCGGCTGACCGGCTTGTTCTCGGGGATGAAGCGGACGGGCCGGGCGAGGTCGAGCGCCGGGGTGTCGCCCCGACCCTCCCGCTCGGAGCCCATCAGGTCCTTGGCGTACAGCAGTCCGACCACGTCGTCGCCGTCCTCGCCGTGCAACGGGAGGCGGCTGAAGCCGTGGGCGATGGCCAGGTCGAGAGCGCCACTGATCGTCGACTCGTACGGCACGGCGACCATGTCGGGCCGGGGCACCATGACCTCGCGCGCCACGGTGTCACCGAACTCGATGATGCTCTCGATGAGCTGGCGCTCCTCGTGCTCGATGACCTCGTCCTCGGCGGCGGCCTCGACGATGTGCAGCAGCTCCTGCTCGCTGACGAACGGGCCCTCCTTCAGGCCCTTGCCGGGCAGCAGCACGTTGGTCAGCCCGATGAGGCCCCGGCTGATCAGGCGCAGGAGCGGGAACGACACAAGGAGCTCGGTCGGGCGGGCCGTGACCAACGCCGCTCGCTCGGCCGACAGAACGGCCCACGTCTTGGGCATCGATTCGGCGAGCACGAAGAACACGACCACGTTGAGCACGAAGCCGATGGCGATCCCGGTCGGCCCGAACAGCCGGTCGGCGAGCAACGAGGTCAGAAAGGCCTGACCCGTCTGGAGGAACGTGATCGTCACGAGCACCGGGTTGATGAACCGCTCGGGGTGGCGCACCAGGCGGTACAGCGCGTGCGCCGACTTGGTGTCCATCGAGTCGGCCAGCGCCTTGGCCTTGACGATCGAGATGCGGTTGAGCGAGGTCTCGGCGGCGGCCAGGAAGACGAGCAGCAACAGCAGCACGATGATCCCCAGCAACATCGCGATGTCGACGCCGCTCATGATCCGACCTCGACGGGGCTGGAGACGCCGAGCAGGAGCGCAGCACAAGCTCGGCCATGAGCGAAAAGACCGTGACGATGATTCGCTCGCTCGAAGACTCGCTCCCTCATGCTGTCTGGTCCTGACGGAAGCCAGCGGGCGGCGGCCCGTGCCAGTGGTGGCGTTGGAGGTGGGCCAGCTCGCGCTCGCGCATCGCCGCCTCTTCGGCCGTGTCCACGTGGTCGTGGCCGAGCACGTGGAGGACGCCGTGCACCACCAGCAGGGCCAGCTCGTCGTCGAGCGTGCCGGCGTGCTCGGCGCATTGGTCGGCGGCGGCGCCCGGGCAGACGACCACGTCACCGAGGAGCACCGGCACGACGGCGCCGGCGGCCGGCGGTCCGTCGGCGTCGAGCGGGAACGACAACACGTCGGTCGGACCCTCGTGGCCGAGGTGCTCCACGTTCAGCGCGGCGATCTCGTCGCGATCGACGAACGTCAGCGTCAGCTCGCCACGGGCGCCCTCGTCGTCCAGCACGGCGGTGGCCAGGCGCCGCCAACGGTCGACGTCGACCGGGACCTCGACTTGTTCGTCGGCTGCCACCACGACGGCTCGTGTGGCCGTCGAGGTGGGACTCGGAGGCTCACTCATTGCAAGACGAACGAGTTCACGACCGCCGGCTGCCGTCGCTGCTGCGCTCGTAGGCGGCGACGATGTCGGCGACGATGCGGTGCCGCACGACGTCGGCACCCGACAGGTGCACGAACGTCAGCCCGTCGATGCCGGTGAGGACCCGTTCCAGGCCGGCCAGGCCGCTGCGGCCGTCGGGGACGTCGACCTGCGTGACGTCACCGGTCACGACGACGCGCGACCCGAACCCGATGCGGGTGAGGAACATCTTCATCTGCTCCGGGGTCGTGTTCTGCGCTTCGTCGAGGATGATGAAGCTGTTGTTGAGGGTGCGACCGCGCATGAACGCAAGCGGGGCGACCTCGACGGTCTGACGCTCCAGCAGGCGCTGCGCCGCCTCGACCTCGACCATGTCGTAGAGCGCGTCGTACAGCGGGCGCAGGTAGGGGTCGATCTTGGCCATCAGATCCCCCGGGAGGAACCCCAGGCGCTCCCCGGCCTCGACCGCCGGGCGGGTGAGGATGATCCGCTGGACCTGCTTGGCCTGCAGGGCTTTGACGGCCATCGCCACGGCGAGCCACGACTTGCCCGTGCCGGCGGGTCCGATGCCGAACGTGATGACGTTCTCGGCGATGGCGTCGATGTATCGCTTCTGCCCGGCCGACTTGGGGCGGACCGTGCGGCCCTTGGCGCCACGCAGCACGTCCTGGGTGAGGATCTCGCTCGGGCGTTCGTCGTCGTCGACCATGCCGATCACCCGCCGCAGGCTCGGCTCGTCGAGCTCGTGCCCGCGCTCGAGCAGGCCGATCAGCTCCTCGAAGAGCCGGGCGACGTCGCCCGACCGCTCGCCCTGCACGGTGACCTCGTTGCCGCGCACCCGGATGTCGACGTCGGGGAACGCCTCCTCGATCTGGCGCAGGTGGCGATCACGGGGACCGACCAGTGCGGCCATGAGGTGCAGCCCGGGGACGACGACGATGGTCGTGGTCTCGGTCGACGTCATGCGGTCGGCAGGCAGACGGGCTGTGCGGAGCCGTCAGCGGTCACCGCGGCGATGGTAGCGGTTGCCTCGCCCCACACGGTCGAACCCCTCGTTGCGGAGGTGCTGGCGATTCCCTGGTCGGATCGCCATCGTCTTCGATGTCGAACATGACTCAGAACGAGGGGTCGGCGGGGGTGTGGTTCCAGTGGGCGATGACGGGGGTGGCGCGTTCGTGGGCGAGGAGGGAGATGCTGGCCGGCTCGAGCGTGAGCCCCGCGCCGTTGCCGGGCGGCCAGCCACACCAGCGGGCGCCGAGGATGCGCAGCACGTGGGCGTGGGCGAACAGCACCGCCGGCCCGCCGTGGTCGACGACCCGGGCGATCACGCGGTCGACCCGCTCCCCCACCTGCTGCAGCGACTCGCCGCCGACGATCGGCTGGGTCCACACCGTCCAGCCCGGGATGTCCCGCTGGATGTCGCTCGTGCGCCGACCCTCGTACTCGCCGTAGTCCCACTCCAGCAGGTCGTCGCACACCTCGGCCCGGTCACCGAAGCCCGCCAGCTCCGCAGTGTCGCGGGCTCGGCGCAGCGGGCTGGTCAGCACGAGCGCGTCGGCCGGGACGTCGGCGAGCAGCGGGGCCAGCGCCGCCGCCCGGCGGCGCCCCTCGTCGTCGAGGGGGATGTCGGTCCGCCCGGTGTGGCGCCGCTGCCGGCTCCACGTCGTCTCGCCGTGGCGCACGAGCACGGCGGTGGACAGCTGGCCGGCGCTCACGGCCCGTCGAGCTCGAGCCGCCACGTCTGGCCGACCAGGTCGTGGCCGAAGCTGTGGTGCGGTTCTTCGTCGACGAGCGCGAACCCGGCCGCTTCGTAGATGCGTCGCGCCGCCACCAGCACGTCGTTGGTCCACAGCACGATCGACCGGTAGCCGGCACCGGCGGCGAACGCCACGCACTCGTCGACGAGCCGCCGGCCCAGCCCCAGCCCCCGGGCCCACGGCTCGACGAGCAGGATGCGCAGCTGGGCTGTCTCGTCGTCACGGCGGCAGCACAGGACGCACCCGGCGCGCGCCCCGTCGACCTCGGCGATCCACCCCCGCTCCGCGCCCTCGCGGAAGTCGTCCCGGAAGTCGGCGACGATGCGCGCCACCAGCGCCTCGAACGACTCGTCCCAGCCGTACTCGGCGGCGTAGACCTCGCCGTGGCGCTGGACCATCCATCCCAGGTCGCCTGGCCGGAGGTCTCGGACGACGACGGTCGACGGAGCGTCGACCGCCACCACGTGCCCGGCCGTGACGAGTGCGTCGACCAGCGCCCGCCGCGGCAGGTGCGGCAGCGAGGTCAGCAGGTCCGCCACCTGGGCCGCCGACCGCTCGTCCAGCTCGGCGGCGGCCGCTCGTCCGGCCGGCGTCAACTCCACTCGCCGCCGGCGGCGGTCGACCGGCGAGCGCTCGGCCCGCACGAGCCCGGCTGCCTGCAGTCGCCCCAGCACTCGCGTCAGGAAGCTGGCATCCATCCCCAGCCGGTCGCGCAGGTCGACGCGCTCCCACGACCGTCGCCCGGCCAGCTCGTAGAGCAGGCGCGCCTCGGCCAGCGAGCGGTCCGTCTCCAGCAACCCGCGGTCGAGCAGGCCGAGGATCTCCGTCCACCGCCGGTTGAAGGCCCGCACGCGGGCGACCGCCTCGGTCGCTTCGGTCTCGACGCGCTGCCCCATCTCCACCTCCCGACAGATCATGGACTCCGTCCACGATAGGTGACGGGTCAACTCGTCGAGGGCGTCGGATCCGGTTCGGACGGCTTGCCCGCCACGAAGTCGCTGACCCAATCGAACAGCCCGCCCCAGCGGGCATCCATCCGTTCCGCCCGGAGCTGCGCCTTGGCCAGCCGCTCCGTCGAATAGCGCCGCTTGGCCCACTGCGACGTCGGCCGGGCCATCCGCACCGCGCCGATCACGGACACGACCGGGATGAACGTCCCGAACAGCGCCCACTTGTACTTGCCCTTGAGCACGCACACGACGATCAAGGTGAGGTGGACGACGATGCCGGCGATCGTCGCTCCGATCGTGGCGTTGTCCTGCGGATCGCCCGAGAAGTTGGCCGGGCTGACGCCGACGAGGGCCAGCCCCATGCAGGCGACGGCAAGGCTGACCATCTCCACCGAGATGCGGCCCTCGTCGGCCCAGTACACGTCCTGCAGGTGGAGGATCAGCGCGAACTCGTCGAGGACCAGGGACGTTCCGACCCCGATGAGGACGGCGGCGATCTCCGCCCACGGAACATCTGACCCGCTGCCGACGGACAGGAACGCACCGACGACGAGCAGGATCACTCCCGGCACGGCGTGGTGGATGTGCAGCCCGCCGCCGGCGACGTTGTTCTTGAACGGGCCCCGGCCGGCGCGGATCAGGCGCGTGATGACGCGAGTGCTCACGAACGTGACGATGAAGGCGACGAAGCACAGGAGCAGCGCCAACCGGTCGTTGTCGATGATCTCCCGCTGGAACCACGACGCCACGGGAGGATCGTATGGCCGTTCGGCCGGGCCCGATCAGCCCGTCAACCGCCGAAGCGTGGGGGCCGACGCTCCCGGTGGCTGGCCAGGCCCTCCTGGACGTCGGGCCCGGCGAAGCCGAGGAACTCGTAGGCCAGGCTGGCGTCGAAGGCGCCGGACTGGGCGCGGTACCAGTGGTTCAGCGTCTGCTTCGTCCAGCGGATCGCCGCCGGCGCGCCGGCCGCCAGCTGCACCGCCACCGCCAGCGCCCGCTCCTGCACCTCGGCGTCGTCGACGCACAGGGACACCAGGCCGATCCGCTCGGCCTCCTCGCCGGTCAGCGTGTCGCACGTCAGCAGGTAGTACTTCGCCTTGGCCATGCCGCAGAGCAGCGGCCAGCAGATCGCCGCATGATCGCCGGCGGCGACCCCGAGGCGGGTGTGCCCGTCGATGATCCGCGTCGTGCGGCCGACGACCGACACGTCGGCGAGGAGCCCGGCGACCAACCCGGCACCAACGGCCGGCCCGTGCATCGCCGAGACGATCGGCGTGCCGCACTCGACGAGGTTGACGACGAGTTCCCGCGCCTCCCGGGCGACCTCGACCCGCCGGGCGTGGTCGTCGACCAGCTCGTCGATCAGCTCGAAGCTGCCGCCGGCCGAGAACCCCTTGCCGGCGCCCTGCAGCACTGCCGCCCGCACGGTGGGGTCGCGGTCGAGCACCCGCCAGATGTCGGCCAGCTCCCGGTGGGCCGCCGGTCCGACGGCGTTGAGCCCTGGCCCGTCGAGCGTGATGCGCAGCACTCCGTCGGCGGGGCGGTCGAGGACCAGCTCGCCGAACGGGGCGTACGGGTCCGCCACGTCAGCTGTCCGGTGGAGGGGCGCTCGTGACCTCCCGCCGGACGACCCCGGCCCGCTGGCGGCGCACGAAGTAGGCCACGACGACGACGACCACCACGGCAAGGGCGATCAGGATGATGATCAGGAGCAGGTTGTTGCCGCCCTCGTCCGCGTCGGTCGCACCGGCGCCGGCGAGCAAGGACCGCAGCACGGCCGCACTGTAGAACGAACAGTGTGAGCGAGCGTTCACGGCGAAGGCCCGCACCAGCAGCGAAGGCAGGCGAGCGAACGATCGACGACCGGAGGGGGCGTTCGCCACAAGACTCGATCCTCGTGCTGTGCACGGGGAACGCGACGCGCTCGGTGATCGCCGGTGCGGTGCTGCGCAACCATCTACCGGACGTCGAGGTCGTGACGGCCGGGACGATGTCCATCGACGGTCTGCCGATGAGCTGGCGGACGCGCGCCGGGTTCGAGTTCGTCGGGCTCCCCACCCCGAAACACCGCAGCCGCCAGGTGCAGCCCGGCGACCTCGATGATGCCACGCTCGTCATCGCCCTGGCTCCCGAGCACGTCAACTGGGTCCGACGCGAGCATCCGGCGGCGGCGGCGAAGACCGCAACGCTCCGGCGCCTGGTGCGCGAGCTCGACCACGATGACGCGTCCCTCGCCGAGCGCGTCGATCGCCTGCACCTCGCCGAGGCCGAGTTGGCGCCGTGGGAGGAGGTCGTCGACCCCGGCGGCGGCGAGGTCGAGGCCTTCACGGCCTGCGCCCGCGAGGTCGTCGACCTGGTCGACGACCTCGCCGATCGACTTCGCGACGTGACGGCCGGCAACCGGTGACCGCCCCCGGACCCGTCGAGCTCGGGCGCGGCGTCGTCACCAGCGGCGAAGCGCCGCCAGCACCGTGGCGGCAAGCGCCGATCGTCGTCGTCGACGAGGCCGTCCTGGCCGAGCCGGCCGACGTGGTCGCCCGCTTGCACGCGGCGTGGTCGGGCCGGGAGCCCGTGGTGGTCGAACTGGTCGTCGATCCGGCCCGGTTCCGCGACCCGCCATCGATCGACGTGGAACCGTGGCGGCTGGCGCCGAACGCCGAGCCGACGTTCGACCGCCTGCACTTCCTCGTCTGGTCCAACCACTACGACGCCCGCGCCGGGATCGAGCCCGTGTGGTGGTGGGCGGTCAAGGCCGCCCGCCTCGCCGACGGCGCGACGGTCGGCGGCGCGGCTGACCTGGTCCTGCCGGATGGCCGCCCGGCGTGGATCGACGATGGGCCCCGGCGCCCGTGGCCGGCGCTCGGCGGCGGCATCGTCGTCCACGCCGAGACCGTCGACCTCGGCGCGCTCCAGCCGGTGCCGGCCCCGGTCGAGCCGGACGCGGCGCTGGCGGCCGATCAGCTGGCCGCCGTGCGCCACGTCGAGGGGCCGGCCCGCGTCATCGCCCCGGCCGGGTCCGGCAAGACCCGTGTGCTGACGGAACGTCTCCGCCACCTCCATCGTGATCGCGGCTACGAGACGGCGTCCGTCCTCGCCGTGGCCTACAACAAGCAGGCCCAGCTCGAGCTCGAGGCGCGCACGGCGGACTTCCGGCCGCGCGTCCGCACGCTCAACTCGCTGGGCCTGTGGGTCCTGACCGAGCACCGTGGCGCCGCGCCGACACTGGTCGAGGAGCGCGAGGTGCGTCGGATCGTCGAGTCGCTGATCCCGGGTCGCCGGCCGAGGCGGGCCAACACCGATCCGATCGGCCCGTACGTCGAGGGGCTGTCGGCGATCCGGCTGGGGCTGCGCGATCCGGAGGAGGTGGAGGCCGACCGCGACGACGTGCCGGGACTGGCCGAGGTGTTCCCGGCGTTCCGCCATCAGCTCGGCCAGCGCGGCGCCGTCGACTTCGACGACCAGATCTATGCCGCCGTCGTCGCCCTGCTCGGTGACGGCCCGTTCCGTCGCTCGATCCAACGCTCGTGCCGCCACCTCCTGGTCGACGAGTTCCAGGACCTCACGCCGGCCCACGTGCTCCTGCTGCGCCTGCTGGCGCTGCCCGGGCTCGACGTGTTCGGCGTCGGCGACGACGACCAGACCATCTACGGCCACGCCGGTGCCGACCCGGCCTTCCTCATCGACTACGCCAGCCTGTTCCCCGGCGCCGGTGAGCACGCCCTGACCGTCAACTACCGCTGCCCGGTCGAGGTCGTCGACGGGGCCCGCACGCTGCTCGGCTACAACCATCGGCGCGTCCCGAAGCGCATCGACGCCGGGCCGGGCAACGACGCCTCGCCAGGAGCGCTGCGCGTCGTGCACCACGGCGCCGACGACGCGGCGGTGGCGCTCGTCGATCAGGTCCGCGCCTGGCTGGCGGAACCGGCGGTCACGGCGGCGTCGATCGCCGTCCTCGCCCGGGTCAACTCGTTGCTCCTCGCCCCGCACGTCGCCCTGCACGACGCCGGGATCCCATTGTCGTCGGTGCTGCGGCCGGAGGTCCTCGAGCGGACCGGTGTGCGCGCTGCGTTGGCCTACCTGCGCATCGCCACCGCCGGTGGACGGCCCGCTGCCGGCGATCTGGTCGAGGTCCTGCGCCGGCCGACTCGCGGGCTCCCGCAGTGGTTCCCGGATCGGCTGGCGCGACGGGCGACCTGGCCGCTGGACCAGCTGGCCCGCATCGCCGAGCAGGTCCCCGACAAGGAGGCCCACAAGGTTGGGCGGCTCGTCGACGACATCGCCGTCGTCGTCGACGCCGGACGGCGCGGTTCGACGCGGGAGGTGTTGGAGACGGTCCGCGACGACGTCGGGCTGGGCACGGCGATGAACCTGCTCGACCGCACCGGCGGCGGCCAGGGCTCCAGCCACCTCGACGACCTCGAGGGGCTACTCGGCGTGGCCGACCTGCACCCGGAGCCGAGCGGCTTCGAGGGGTGGCTGCGGCGGGCCTTCCAGCGCGAGGCGGATCCCACCGGCGTGACGCTGTCGACGATCCACCGGGTCAAGGGACGGGAGTGGGATCGCGTCGTCGTGTTCGGCGCCACCGACGGCATCCTCCCCCACCGGCTGGCTGAGGACGTCGAAGAGGAGCGGCGGGTGCTACACGTCGGGATCACGCGTGGTCGGCACCGCGTGACGGTCCTCGCCGACCGCACCCGGCCGTCGGTGTTCCTGGCCGAACTGGCCGGCACGGCGGCGCACGTCCCCCCGCCGGCGGCCCGGAGATCGTCGTCGGTGACGACGACTCGGCCGCCGACCGCACCGGTCGAGGCCCTGACCGGCCTGGCCGCCGATGCGGAGGCGGCACTGCGCGAGTGGCGCTCCCGCCGGTGCCGGGCCGACGGCGTGCCCGCCTACGTCGTGGTCAACGATCGCCACCTGCGCGGCATCGCTTCCGCCATGCCGCAGACACCCACGCAGCTGATCGCCTGCGACGGCATCGGCCCGGCCAAGCTCGAGCGCTACGGCGACGACATCCTGGCCGTGCTCGAACCGTTCACCGCGCCAGCGACGTAGCGTCGACCTAGTGAGCGAGCGAGTCTTCGAGCGAGTGAACCATCAGGCACGGTCTTCGGCTCATTGGTGCACCAGCTCTACATGTGATCCGTCGAATGACGCGAGGGTGCACCAATGAGCGAGAGAGTCTTCGAGCGAGCGAATCATCGACACGGTCTTCTCGCTCATGGCCGAGCACCTGCTGTGCGCTTGTTTGGCGTCACCTCTCACGGCGAGGTCCTTACATGAGCACCGAAGCGCTGACCGGACCGACCACCGAGCTGCTGCAGGAGCTGATCCGCAACGCCTGCGTCAACGACGGCACCCCCGAATCGGGTGAGGAGGTCCGCAACGCCGATCTCCTCCAGCGCTACCTCGAGGGTGCGGGGCTCGACGTCCAGCGCTTCGACAGCCTCCCCGGACGGACGTCGGTCGTTGCCCGCATCGAGGGGTCGGACCCCGATGCTCCGGCGCTCTGCCTGATGGGCCACACCGACGTCGTGCCGGTCAACCCCGACGGCTGGTCCAACGACCCGTTCGGCGGTGACGTGATCGACGGCGAGGTCTGGGGCCGCGGAGCGATCGACATGCTCAACATCACATCGTCGATGGCGGTCGCCTTCCGCCAGCTGGCCACCGAGGGCTTCACGCCCAAGGGGACGCTGATCTACTTCGGCGTCGCCGACGAGGAGGCCGGCGGACACTGGGGCGCCGAGTACATGATCGACAACCACTGGGATGCCGTCGGCGCCCAGTACGTGCTGACCGAGAGCGGCGGCTGGTCCAACGTCGGCCACGACGGGCGGCGGCGGGTCACGTTCAACATCGCCGAGAAGGGCATCTCGTGGCGGCGGCTGCGGATCGCCGGCACGCCAGGCCACGGCTCCATGCCGTACGGCGCGGACAACGCCCTGATCACCGCCGCCGAGGTCGTGCGGCGGCTCGTCGCCTATCGCCCGACGCCGAACCTTGACGACCTGTGGCAGGCCCGGCTCGGCGCGCTCGACCTGCCCGACGAGCTGCGCGCCGCGCTGTCCGATCCGGAGTCCATCGACGGCGCCATCGCGTCGCTGCCGCCCGCCTACGCCCGCGTGGCGCACGCCTGCTCGCACACCACGATCTCGCCGAACGTGATCCACGGCGGGCAGAAGACCAACACCATTCCCGACGTCATCGACATCGACGTCGACATGCGCACGGTGCCGGGCGACACCCAGGAGGTCGTCGACCGTTACCTCGCCGAGGCGCTCGGCGACCTGGCCGACCGGGTCGAGATCAGCACGCTGCAGGCCCACGAGCCGACCCGCTCCCCCGTCGACAACCCGCTGTGGGAGGCCTTGCGCACCCGGACCCAGGTCGCCTACCCGGGAGCCGAGCTCGTGCCGGGGCTGATCACGGGCGGGACGGACTCCCGCTTCTACCGTGAGAAGGGTTCCGTGGCGTACGGCGCAGCGCTGTTCTCGCCGAGTGTGACGCTGGAGCAGTTCGGCAGCCGGTTCCACGGCAACGACGAGCGCATCGACGTCGAGTCCCTCGGCCTGTCGACCGACTTCTGGTACCACATCGCCAAAGAGATGGTCGGCTGACCGCTCACCATCGCTCGCTTCAATCTCCCGACGCTTTGGCCCCGACCGCAGCGAGCGTGAATGGTCAGGTCGGCCTTGCCCGACCCAGCGAGCGAAGCGAGCCATCAAATGGCGGTGGCCAAACGGCCGGTGGAGCCGAGGACGAGCTCGGTGATCTGGACCCGGTCGATGCCGAGGTCTTCCAGTGACCGCAGGTTGTCGAGCACCCGCTGCGGCTCGCCGACGAACGAGCCGCAGAGGTTGTCGCCGAGCGTCTCGGCGAGGCCACCGATGGCGGCCTGATCGCCGGCACCCACCAGCGTGAACAGCCCGATGGGGATGTCGGGGGCGACCTCCCGCACGACGGCGACCATCGACGCCAGCTCGTCACGCGTCACGCTGGCCAGCGCGACCAGGTCCAGTGCGCCGCCACGCGTCGTGCGGCCGAACTTCAGCTCGACCCGGTCGACCAGCGGGGTGATGTTGCGCATCGTCCACGGGCTGCCGACCGACGCCACGAGCGGCGGCGGGTCGGCGAGCACCTCGAAGACCGGCGGCACGGCCATCGAGTAGTGCTCGCCCTCGAACGAGCAGGCGCCGGTCTCCAGCAGCTGACGCACGATCAGCAGCGCCTCCCGATACTGGCGGGCCCGCGTTCGACCGTCCGGGTACGCGCGGCCGGTCGCCAGCAGCTCGCCCTCGGTCCAGCCGGCGCCGAGGCCGGCCTCGAACCGGCCGGCCGAGACGCGGTCCATGGTCAGGCTGGCTTGGACGAACTCGACCGGCGAGCGGAACAGGTTGTTGGCGAACGACGGCGCCACCGTGACCCGCTCCGTCGCTGCCGCCATCACCGCCAGGCTGACCCACAGGTGCGGGAAGGCGCTGCGCAACCAGAGGTGGTCCGAGCAGGTGACGCCGTCGAAGCCGGCCTCCTCGCAGTCGCGGGCGAACCCGGCGGGATCCGGGCCGGCCGAGGTGAGGTTGGCGAACAGCTCCACCGGCCGATTGTGGAGGCGACCGGCCGAGCGCCCGCTATCGGACCGGTTCGTCGGGGCGCGAAGCTCGGACCGTGGCTACCACGGACGTCATGCCGGCGGTGTTCTTCGGACACGGCACGCCGATGAACGCGCTCGACCACAACCGCTACACCGCGGCGTGGAGCTCGTTCGGGGCGTCGGTGCCACGTCCCCGGGCGATCCTGGTGGTGTCGGCGCACTGGTACATCAACGCCTCGGCCGTCACGGCGATGGCGCGGCCGCGGACGATCCACGACTTCTACGGTTTCCCGGACGAGCTCTTCGCCATGGAATACCCGGCGCCGGGTTCCCCGGAGGTCGCCGCGGAGGTGGCCGAGGTGGTCGAGCCGACCTGGATCGGGCTGGACCACGACAGCTGGGGGATCGACCACGGGACGTGGTCCGTTCTGGTGCACGCCTTCCCCGCCGCCGACATCCCAGTGGTGCAACTGGCGATCAACGCCGCCAAGCCGTTCGAGTACCACCTCGAGCTCGGCGCCGCCCTGGCCCCGCTGCGCGAACGCGGCGTGCTGGTGGTCGGGAGCGGCAACGTCGTCCACCACCTCGGGATGATCGACTGGAAGCAGCCCGATGCGGGCTTCGACTGGGCCCGGCGCTTCGACGGCGCGGCGGCCGATCTGATGACCGGTGCCCCGGGCGACATCCTGCGCTTGCAGGAGCACCGAGACGTCGACCTGGCCGTTCCGACGCCGGACCACTTCCTGCCGCTGCTGTACGTGGCCGGGTTGGCGGCCGCCGCCGGTGACACGGCCAGCGTGCTGGTCGACGGGTACGCCATGGGCTCGTTGTCGATGGTCTCGTACACCGTCGGGCTCGGCGCGCTCGACACCGGCGGCGCCGCTGACGGAGCGGGAGCCCCCGCCCTTCCCGATGTCCCCGCCGACGAGACCAACCTCTGAGATCTGGGCGCGGAGGTTCTCAAACCCACATCTGGGCGCGGACGTTCTCGAAAGTGAGAATCTCCGCGCCCAGATGGTGATGGCCGTGGGTCCCGATTGCCCGAGCCGGTCCCGAGATCGATCGGGACGCCGATCCCTTCCAGGCAGGTCGCCGGGACTGCCAACGATCCCCGGGTGGGCGAGACAACACTTCGACGGGCGCGTCGACCGGGACGCATCGGGCGGTTCTACGTGCGCCACGAGTACGGCGTCGTGTACGCCGTCGCGGCGATCAGCTACACGTTCATCGGGCTGCACTTCAAGGTGCTGCTGAACTGGATCGTCGGTCCACTGTGGCCGATCGTGTTCATGTGGGGCGGCCCGATCCTCGTGCGCAGGATCACCGGCTGGACGACGCCGCTGCCATGAGCCAGGCCCAGTCGATGGTGCACCAGTGAGTTGGGCTGCGCACCAGTTCGAGTACTACGCCCTGCAGGCCCACCTGCCTCGCCGCTGGCTCGGCAAGATCAGCTTCCTCGGCATCGTCGCCGGCGACCAGTCGTGCGACCTGATCGGCAAGCTCTGGGCGTACGGCTTCGACCTGGGCGGCACGCACTACGGCCCGGAGGAGCCGGCGCAGTGGCATCGCGGCTGGCCGGGCCTCGGCCCGTCGCACTCGTTGCTGTGGGCCTTCGTCGCCGCCGGCTTGGTGTTCCTGCTCACCCGCAACCGGGCCTGGACGCTCGGCGTCGGTCTCGGGGCGGCGGTGCATGCGATGACCGACATCAGCGACAGCGTCGGGACCATGCTCGCCTTCCCGTTCAGCACGCAGACGTTCTCGACCGGCGCCTGGGCGTACGCCGCCACCGCCGACGGCGGCAAGTACCTCGACGCCGGGCGTACTACAGCAGCTGGGGCTTCGCGATGGACGCCCTGTGGCTGGTGATCGCGCTGGCCGGATGGCGGTGCCTGCGGATGGGGTACTGGAAGAACCACGTCGTCACCGCCGACCCGGCGGTCTGGGGGTGGCTGGGGCGGCGCATGCCGGAGCGGGCGTTGGTCACGCTGTACCGGGCGTGGTTCTTCTACGCCGTGTGCCGGCTGGTGGCCTGGACGTCGTGGGCCCACCTCATCGAGGACTTCGAGTGGGACTTCACCTGGGGCGGACCCGGCTGGATGCCCAGCGCCCAGCTGTCGCACCCCGACCCGCTGGCCGCAGCGATCGCCCTCGGATGCTGCGTCGCCCTGGTCTGGATGCCGTGAACGCCGTGCTCCGAGTTCCGGAATCAGCGTGGGGGCGGCGCCGGCGACTCACGGCCTCGGGGCAGCTCACGGCGAGCCTCGCCGACCCAGTCCGTGACCACCCCGGCCAGCCCGGACCATGACCTGCTGCGCTGCGTGTCGAGGTCCTGGAACCAGGTGTAGGTGCGCAGGCCCTCGCCGTGCCGCTCGATCGCACAGCTCGGGCCGCGCCGCGTCCTGGTGCACCGAGATCGCGGCGGCGCCCCAGTTCACGGCGTCGTCCAGCAATCGGTCCTCCTGCCGCGCCGTGCGGGTGTCGCGCAGCAGCGCCACCTCCATGCCGGGGGCGGCGCCGGCGAAGTACCGCACGGCCCGGCGCTTCTGCGACCACAGGAGCACACGGTCGGTGACGGCGTGGCGGCGCACGACGGCCAGCACAGCGGACGCCGCGCTGGCGTCCTTCACGTCGATCGCCACGCCGAGGCCGATCGGGAGCTGGTCGAGCACATCGGCCAGGAACGGCAGGGCCTCACCGTTGACCCGCAAGCGAACGGCGCGCAGTCGCCGTGAGGACATGGCCCGCGCCGGTCCCCGGTGGTCGGTGGTGCGGCCGAGCGTCAGGTCGTGGAGGACGACCGGCACGCCGTCGCGCGATCGGCGCACGTCCAGCTCGACGTAGTCGGCACCCAGCCCGGCCGCCGTCCGCACGCCCTGCAGGCTGTTCTCCGGCGCGTCGCGTGGACAGGTGCGGTGGGCGATCACCACGGTGGCCGGCCGCGGCGTCACCGTCCCGAGCGTCTCAGCGGCGACGAGTCGCCGGTCGCCGCGACGCCACCCACTGCCACAACAGCGTCACCAGGATCGCCCCGATCAGCGAGCCGATGATCCCGCTGGCCCGCAGCTTGATCCCGTCACCGGCGATGAGGCTGAACAGCAACCCGCCGACGAACGAGCCGAGGATGCCGGCGACCAGCGCCATCCCCCAGTCGACTCCGACCAGGCCCTTCTTCCCGAGGATCACTTGGGCGATGGCGCCGACGATCATGCCGAACAGGATGATGGCGAGGATCAACACCGGCCGCACGCTACGCCAGGTGCGTGGGGGCCGCAGGCGGTGCGCCCAGATGGTCGATCGAGCCTGCGCAGCATCCGTCATCGCACCCGTCTCCGACCGCTACTGTCGGCCCGCTGTTCGTTAGCCACAAGAAGGGCCCTCATGAAGAAGCTCGTCGCGTTCACATGCCTCGCTGCCGCACCGCTCGTCGGTGCGGGCATCGCCCACGCCGGCGATGACGGAGGTTTCAACCTCACGATCCTGCCGAACCAGCTCGACGTGGGCGACCCCGGCTTCTCCCTGCAGTACGACCCGTGCACGGAGGGCGACCTCGTGGAGTTCACGATCCTCGAGACGAACGCGACCACCAGCTCCACCTGCTCCGACGGTGCAGCGCTGGCCAGCCTTGACACGCCGTCCCAGCCCGGCACGTACACGGTGGTCGCCTCCAGCAACGAGGACGACGAGGCGATGGGCACGATCGTCGTCAGCCAGCCGAACACGGGTCCCGAGAGCGCGATGACCATCGCCCTCGTCGGCGGGATCGTCCTGGCTGCGGGCGTCGGCCTGGCCGGCGTGGCCCGCTACCGCCGCAACTCGATCTGACGACCCGCCCGCTCAGCGAGACGGCGACGACGCGCTCGCTCCATCGCCGTTCTGGGCGCGGACGTTCTCGATTCCGGGAACGTCCGCGCCCAGTTGAGGGTTTGAGAACGTCCGCGCCCAGATGGGGGTACGTGTCTCGGGCGATCAGGCCGGCGCTGGCTCGTCCCGCCACGTCGCGGCGATCTCGCCGAGCGTCGTGATCCACGTTCCGGCGTGACCGGCGACGTACTCGACGAAGCGCTCGAACATCACCAGCGCGTGCGCCCGCCCGATCGTCTGCGGGTGCACGGTCAGCGCGAACACGCCACCCGGGACCCGCTCGTAGGCGAAGTCGAAGTGCGCCTTCCACCGGTCCCACAACGCCTCCGCCGACCCCATCGTCCCGCCACGCGGCAGCAGGTCGAGCGCCGGGAAGTCGTCGAGGAACCACGACACCGGGATCTCGACGATCCGGCTCGGCGGCCCGAACCGGTTGCCGGACTCACGGTCGACGGTCACCACGGGCCTCGGGTGGTAGGCCTCGAAGTCACGTCCCATCAGCGACGAGTCCCAGACGAACCCGAACTCCTCGAGCAGCCCGAGCGTGGCGTCGGAGAAGTCCCACGCCGGTGAGCGGTAGCCGGTCGGGCGACGCCCGAGCAGCCGCTCGTGCTCGGCGAGCTGCAGTGCAAGGAGCCGTCGCTCCTCGTCGGGATCGAGCTTCGGGACCTGTTCGTGGTAGCAGCCGTGGGCGGCGATCTCGTGGCCGGCGTCGACGATCCGGCCGCACTGCTCGGGGAACGTCTGCAGGGTGTGCGCCGGCGTGCACCACGTCGTGCGGATGTCGTAGCGGGCGAACACCTCCAGCAACCTCGGCACGCCGACCTCGGCGCCGAACTCGCCCCGCGACAGGTAGCCGGGCGACGACAGCCCGAACGTGCCCATCCAGAGGCAGTGGGCGTCGAAGTCGGCGGCCAGTGACACGGCCAGCCGCTTGCCCGCTGGCAGCACGAGCGCCATCAGGTGGCGTCCCAGCCGCCGTCGACGCGCAGCACCTGGCCGGTGATGTACGCCGCTGCGTCGCTGGCGAGGAACAGCACCGTCGCCGCCACCTCATCGGCGCCGCCCGGGCGGCCGACTGGGATCAGCCAGTCCATCTTCTGCTGCGAGGCCCCGACGCCGCGATCGACGTCGACGAGGTCGCCGAGCACCTCGGCCGAGTTGCGCCGGATGTCCGTGCGGATCACGCCCGGCGCGACGACGTTCGCCGTGATGCCGTGCGGCCCGAGGTCGATCGCCAGCCGGCGCGTCATGCCCTCGATACCGGCCTTCGACGCGGCGTACGACAACCCGTCGGCGCCACCGTGGCGGCCGGCCACCGAGCCGATGTTGACGATCCGGCCGACGCCGCGAGGGACCATCACCGCGCTGGCCGCCTTGCAGCCGTGGAAGCACCCGGTGAGGTTGACGTCGATGATCCGTCGCCACAGCTCGGCCGACGTCTCGCCGATGCCGGCATAGCCGTCGAACACCCCGGCGCAGTTGACGAACACCGCCAGCTCGCCGCCGGCGTCGGCGGCGGCGACGAACCGCTCGACGTGTCGCAGGTCGGTCACGTCGAGCTCGTGCCCGTGGGCCTCGCCGACCGCCGACAGCTCCTGGACGGTGTCGTCGACCCGCTGCGCCGAGATGTCGGCGACGTGGACGACGTCGCCGCGCTCGGCGAACGCCGTGGCGATGGCCCGCCCGATCCCGGATCCACCGCCGGTGACCGCTACTGATCGACGTGCCAACCCGCCTCCTGACGATCGGTTTCGAAGTCACGACGCGGCTGATCGGCGTACTCCACCGACTCGTCGGGCACGACCCGGATCGACACGCCCGACTGCAGCTCCTCGGAGATGTGGGCGATCACACCGGGCATGGTCGACAGCACGGCCAGGCCGGTCATCTCGTCGGGTGTGAACCCCAGCTCGACGAGGACAAGGGCCATCATTCCGACGTCGTTGATCGGGATCTCCGGGCGCCCCACCTCCTCGACGAACGCACGGTGGATCTCCTCGTACAGCTGCGCCCGCTCACCCCACAGCCCCTCGGCGACGGCGACCTGCTTGAGCCGCTGCGCCCGCGGGTCGACGTGGCGGAAGCGCGGGTGGCCGAGGCCGGGGATGCGCTGGCGTCGCGCCCGCGCGTCGGCGACCACCTCGCGGGCGACCGTCGCCAGGTCCTGCCCCGAAGCCTTGAGGCGGGCGTGCGCGTCGAGGACGAAGCGCCCCGTGTCCTCGGGGGCCAGCGTCAGCTTCCCCACCGACAAAACGGCCGCCGCCAGACCCGCGGCCATGCTCGGGTTGGCCGAGACGGCGTAGCGGGCGGCGACGGTGCCCGGCTTCAGCAGCGCGTAGTCGAGCACGGCGTTGAGCACCGCGTCGAGGGTCCGGGTCTCTCCCGGCGTCGGCAGTCGCCCTCGCAGCAGCAGGAAGCACGACGCCGTGAACGTCTGACCGCCGATCAGTGACTCGAGGTCGTACCCGCGAACCAGCACGGCGTCGGATTCGACGCGGCTGACCGACGTGCGCCAGTACGGCTCGGGCGTCGCCGTCACGTCGCCGTCGCTCCGGCGGTCCGGGCCAGCAGCTCGTCGGCGATCAGCAGCTGGAGGATCTCGTTGGTGCCCTCGCCGATCGCCATCAGCGGCGCGTCGCGGTAGAACCGCTCGACGGGGAACTCGGTCGTGAACCCGTAGCCGCCGAGCACCCGCATGGCGTCGAGCGAGCAGCGGATCGCAGCCTCGGAGGCGAACACCTTGGCCATCGCCGCATCGCTGCTGGCCCGCCCGTCGCGGTCGATCAGCGCGGCGGCGTCGTGGGTCAGCAGCCGGGCGGCGCGAACCTGGATCGCCATCCCGGCGAGCGCCAGCTTGACGGCCTGGTGCTCGCCGATCGGCTTGCCGAACGCCTCACGCTCGGTGGCGTAGCGCGCCGCCGCTTCGAGCGAGGCGCGGGCGATGCCGACGCTCGACGCCGCCATGTAGATGCGGCCGCGGTCGAGCGCTGACAGCATCTGGTAGAGCCCTTGACCGGCAACGCCGCCGAGCAGGTTGCCCGCCGGGAGGACCGCGCCGTCGAACTGCACCTCGCACAGCTCGACGCCACGGTGGCCGAGCTTGCCGATGTCGCGGCTGACCGAGCACCCTGGCGTGCCTCGCTCCACGAGCAGCAGGCTCATCCCGCGATGCGGCGGGTCGGCCGAGGGATCGGTGACGGCGAGCACCACGAGGGGGTCGGCGTGGCGAGCGTGGGTGATCATCGTCTTCGTGCCGTCGACGATGAGGTCGTCACCCTCCCGTCGGGCGCGGAGGCGGATCGCCTTGAGGTCGCTGCCCGTCGACGGTTCGGTCAGCGCGATTCCACTGACCCTGGCACCGGCGGCGAGGTCGGGCAGGAACCGGTCACGCTGCTCCGGTGTGCCGTAGCGCCCGATGAGCCAGCAACCGCTGCTCGAGCTGCCGACGACGCTGGCCAGCCCCATCCAGCCACGGGCCAGCTCCTCGAACACGATGGAGTAGGCGACGAGGTCGAGCTCGGACCCGCCATGCGCGGCGGGGATCGACATCCCGAGCACGCCGAGCTCACCGAGCGCCGGCAGCAGGTCGCTCGGATAGTCGGCGTTGCGCTCCCGATCGGCGACGGAGGGGATCACCTCCCGGTCGACGAAGCGGGCGATGGCGTCACGCAGCGCATCGTGCTCGGCGTCCGTCGCCGTCTCGACGATGTCGCTGATCACCACTGGACCTCTTGGCCGGCGGCGATGGGCTGCAGCTGGCGCCCCCATCGGCACTCCGTGAGGTCGAGCTCGGGGTCACTGCCGAGCAGCAGCTGGCTGACCAGCTTGCCGGTCATCGGTCCGGAGGCGTTGCCGAAGACGTGCCCGGCGGCGACGACGAGCCCTGGGCGGACCTCGTCGATGATCGGCACCAGGTCCGACGTGAACGGGAGGACGCCCGCCCACATGCGGTCGATCCCGACATCGCGCAACCCCGGGAAGTCGTCGATGATCGCCTGGGCGGTGGCGTGCAGACCGGACAGCGTGACCTCGTGGGTGACGTCGACGGGGTAGTCCATCGGGCAACCGAGCAGCACCTCGCCGTTGGCCCGCTGCGACACGAGCTGCAGCATCCACCGACCGGTCTCGATCTCGTAGGGGGCGAGGAACGCAGCCTCGTCCCACGACTGCAGGTCGTGGAACAGCGTGTACTGCTTGGCGGCGAGCGGCCCGTAGACGACGGGGTGGATGTCGAGCGGTCGTGGCACGGTCGCCAGCACCTGCAACCGCTCGATGCCGACCGGCACGTCCATGCCGCTGCCCGCCATCAGCTTGCCCGTCCAGGCGCCCGTGGCGACGACGACCGTGTCGGCGTCCAGTCGGCCCTCGGCGGTCTCGACGCCGACGACGCGGCCGCCGGACTCGACCAGCTGACGCACCTCAACGCCCTCGCGCACGTCGGCGCCTTCGGCGCGTGCGCCGGCAGCGAGGGCGGCGACGACCGTCGGCGTGTTGATCTGGGCGTCGTCGGCGCAGAAGCTGGCCCCGAGCACGTCGGGGCGGATCGGACCGACGAGGCGGCGCACCGCAGCGCCGTCGATCAGCTCCATCTCGAGCCCGTCCTCCTGGCGGCGCTCGACGAACTCCTCGAAGACGCGGCCCTGCTCGGGCGTGTTGAAGTAGATGATGCCGCCCTCGGCGCGGAACTCGAACGGCTCGGGGAGGTCAGCCGCCAGCTCGTCGTACAGGCGCCGTCCGGCCAGCGAGACGTCGAGCGCCCAGCCGGGGTTGCGGCACTGCAGCCACACGAAACCGGGGTTGCGGCCGGATGCGCCGAACCCGACCTGCTCCTGCTCGAGCAGCGTCACGGAGAGGCCCTCGCGGGCGGCGAAGTACGCCGTCGCCGTGCCGACCAGACCACCGCCGATGACGAGGACGCGCTGGGTCACCTCGCCGCCACGGCGCGCTTGGTGCCCATCGGGTCGCGCTCGGTGAGCCGGGCGCGGATGTCGGCCGCCTGCCCGGGGTGGTGCGACTCGTGGCGTTGGTAGTACCCGGTGCGGCTGATCCGGTACTGCCCGCTCGCCCGCAGGTCGGCGAACAGCTCGGCCAGCTTGACCGCGACGAGGTTCGGGTTGACGACCGACGTCGCCGCCAACTCGTGATCGCCCTCGAGGGCGACGATCTCGTAGCACGCGGACACGATCGTGCAGCCGATGACCACCGTCTCGGCGCCGCTCGTGCGCATCACCTCCTGCACCCTGGCGAACGTGTCGCGGGCCACGGCTGGCGGGTCGAGGACCATGTCGTCGACGAACCAGTCGATCGCCTCCACGGCTCGGCAATTGCCCTCGAGGCCGTAGAGGCGGACTCGGTCGCGCAGCTCCGGGATCGCCTTGTGGTGGTCGGTGAGCACGGCGAAGCTGTGACCGAACAGGCGGGAGAGCAGCACCGACGCCTCCAGCGGCCCGATCACCGGGATCTCGACGAGCTCGCGGCACTGCGTCAGGGCCGGGTCGTAGCAGCACCCGATGACGAAGGCGTCGAACCCCTCGGCCTCGGCGGCGACCGCAGCCGCCATGATCTCGGTCTCGACGAGGTGCTTCGGCGCGTAGTAGTCGATGTCGGCCGGGGCGTGGCGAAGGTGACGGATCTCGACGTCGGTCTCGCCGCGCAAGGCCGGTCGCAGCGATGCGTCGATGAGGTCGTCGTAGACGTCGGTCCCGAACGGGTTGAGGAAGCAGATGCGCGCCATGTCGTCTCCCAGGTCGCGGTCGCGGGCCTACACCCGTCACACGGTCCGGCCAGCGTACGCAACGCACGTTCGGCCGTAGCCAGCGAGCACCCGTGTTGGCGTCGATCGCGACGGTCACCGATACTCCACGTGTGCCCGGGATGCTGTTCGACGAATTCGAGGTCGGGCAGGAGTGGGACAGCCCGCGTCGCACGATCACGGAGGCCGATGTCGTGGCGTTCGCCGGCTTGTCCGGCGACTACAACCCGCTGCACACCGACGAGGAGTTCGCCAAGACGACGGAGTTCGGTGGGCGGATCTTCCACGGTCCCGGCGTGTTCGCCGTCGCCACCGGCCTGGAGTCGCGACTCGGGATCAAGGAGGGGACGGCGATCGCCTTCCTCGGGATGACCTGGAACCTGCGCGCCCCGGTGCGCATCGGCGACACGATCCACGTCCACCAGCGAGTGGCGTCGACGCGACCGACGAGCAAGCCCGGGCGCGGCATCGTGACGTTCGACGTCTCGGTGCTCAACCAGCATGGCGACGTCTGCCAGGACGGGCAATGGCTCGTGATGTTCCGACGCCACGAGGACGGGTGATCGCCGGTGGCCGGGGCGACGTTCGACGATCGTCTGGCCGAGCGGGCGGCGCGCCATCCGCACGCCGTCGCCGTCGTCGGTGACGGCGCCGATGATCTGACGTACGGCGTGCTCGACCGACGCGTCGGCGACGTCGCCGCCCGCCTCATCGCCTCCGGGATTCGGCGCGGGCAGCCGGGTCGTGGTCGTCGCCGACAACTCGGCCACCCACCTCGTCGCGGCGTTCGCCGTGTGGCGGGCCGGCGCGACGTTGGTGACGATCTACCCGTCGTCGGGAGCCGCAGAGCTGGCGTTCGCCATCGCTGACGCCGACCCGGCGCTCGTCGTCGCCGCCAGCCGCGTGCTCGACGGTGTCCGCCGCGCCGCGGGTGGCGCCGCGCCGATCACCGAGCTCACCGAGCTCACCGAGTCGGATGCGGTCACCGACGTGGCCGCGTCATCGACCGCTCGATCGCCCGGACCGCCGACGGACTCGCCGGCGCTGATCTGCTACACGTCCGGCTCGACGTCGCGCCCGAAGGCCGTGATGCACACGCATGCAGGGTTGCTCGGCGCCGCCGAGGCGTATGCCCGCGTCTGGCACCTCGACGGCCGCGACACCTCGCTCGTCGCGCTGCCGCTGGCGTGGGCGTTCGGTCTGGTCACGACGTCGATGGCGACGCTGGTCGGTGGTGGGCGCATCGTGCTCGCGTCGCGCGCCGATCCCGTCGAGCTGCTGCGCCACATCACGACGCATCGGGTGACGTTCCTCGCCGGCGTCACGACGTTCTTCGTCCGCCTCGTCGCGGCGGTCGAGCAGCTGGATGCTCCGCCCGACGTCGGCAGCCTGCGCCTGTGCATCTCCGGCGGCGAGCCGCGCAACGAGTCGGTGTTCGCCAGGTGGGACCGGTTGACCGGCTGCCCGGTGCACGACGTCTACGCCGCGTCGGAGTGCTTCCCGGTGGTCACGTACGACCCACGTCGTGACCCGCGGCCGCGCGCCGGTGCGGCGGGCCGGGTTGTGCCCGGTGCCGAGCTGCGGGTCGTCGATCCCGACGGTGTCCCCTGCGCCGCTGGCATCGCCGGCGAGGCGTGGACGCGTGGGCCGGCGATGTCGACCGGCTACTGGCACGACCCCGACCTGACCCGTGCCACCTTCACCGCAGATGGGTGGTACCGCACTGGTGACGTGGTGCGCGTCGACGCCGACGGCTACGTCCACGTGGTCGGACGGCAGTCCGACTTGATCATCCGTGGCGGCGCCAACGTGTCACCCGCCGAGGTCGAGGCCGTGCTGCTGCGGCACCCGTCCGTGCACGAGGCGGCCGTCGTCGGGCTGCCGAACTCCGACCACGGCCAAGACGTCGTCGCCGCCGTCGTGCTCGCTCCGTCAGCCGCGCTGGACGTCGACGCGCTGCGGGCGCACTGCGCGGATGCGCTGGCGAGGTTCAAGGTGCCCGTCGACGTGATCGCCGTGGACGGGCTGCCGCGCAACGCCAACACGGGCAAGGTGCAGCGACGCGACGTCGCTGCGCTGCTGGCGGGTCGCGACGTCGTCACACCGACGGGCGCGGCGCCGTGAGCAGCGAGCTGCGTGTCGCCGCCGTGCAGTTCGAGCTGCGCCCGGAGACGACGTTCGACGGCTTCGCCGAGCACGTCGCCACGGTCGCGGGCACGGCCGCCGACGGCGGCGCCGAGCTGCTCGTACTTCCGGAACTCGTCACCACCGGACTGCTGGCATCGCACCCACGCGCCGGCGAGCTGACCGTCGCCGACCTCTCCGACGCCTACCGCACCGTGTTCCCGCCGTGTACCGAGCCGTACGCGGACGCGCTCCGAGTGCTCGCCGCGCGCCATTCGATGGTGATCCTCGGTGGCAGCCACTACCGGCGAGTCGGTGACGGTCATCGCAACACGGCGCTGCTCGCCCACCCCGACGGACGAGTGGAGCTGCAGGACAAGCTGCACCTGACCCCGCAGGAGCAGGCGATGGGCACGACGCCCGGCGACGAGGTGCTGGTCACGACGATCGGCCCGGCGCGGGTGGCGATCCAGATCTGCGCCGACATCGAGTTCCCGGAGGTGACCCGGCACCTCGCCCTGGCAGGCGTCGAACTCGTGCTGTGCCCGTCGCTGACGTGGAACCGGCGCGGCGCCCACCGGGTGCGCTACGGAGCGCACGCCCGTGCCCTCGAGAACCAGCTGTACGTCGTCACGTCACCGCTCGTCGGGACGTGTGGCGTGCCGGCCGACGGGGCGATCCACGGCACCGGTGCGGCGCTCGTCGCCTGCCCGATCGACCGGACGTTCGGGCTCGCCGACGGCGTCGTGGTCGCCCACGAGGACACCCGTACCGAAGGCATCGTGTTCGCCGACCTCGACCTCGGCCTCGTCGCCGAGTCGCGGGCGCGGCCGGAGCCGCCGGGCCTGTCGAACCTCCGCACCGACCTGTACCGACTCGCTCGACAGACGAACCCGCAGCGGTGCGATGCCGTGAAGACCGCCCTGACCGAGCTGTTCGGCATCGAGCACCCGGTGTGCTCGGCCGGCATGGCCCGGGTGGCGCAGGCACCGCTCGTCGCCGCCGTGAGCGAGGCCGGCGGGATGGGCTGCCTCGGCGGGGTCAGCTTCGTCGCCGATGAGCTGCGCGCCGAGATCGTCGCCATCCGCGGCGCCACGGCGAAGCCGTTCGCCGTGAACCTGCTCGTTCCGCCGATGATGGTCGACGACGAGTCGGAGTCGTGGACGGCCGTGCAGCGTCGCTGGGACGCGCTCCCGGCCGCGGACCGGAAGAAGCTGCACGGGATCGAGCCGATGATCACGCCGGGCGCGCTGGCCGGCCAGATCGACGTCGTGCTCGACGAGCGACCGGCTGCGGTGGTGCTGACGTTCGACGTGCCGGCATGGTTCGTCGACGAGTGCCACGACCGCGACGTCAGGGTGATGGCGCTCGTCGGGTCGATCGGGCGAGCCGAGCAGGCTGCGGCTGCCGGGGTCGACGCGATCGTCGCCCAGGGCGCCGACGGCGGCGGCCACACCGGGTACATCGGCACGATGTCGCTGATCCCCGCCGTCGTGGACGCCGTCGACGTCCCGGTCGTCGCCGCCGGGGGGATCGTCGACGGGCGGGGCCTCGCGGCGGCGCGTTGCCTCGGCGCCCACGGCGTGTGGATGGGGACGCGCTTCATCGCCAGCGTCGAGGCGTTCGGGCACGAGGCGTACAAGCAACGTGTCGTCGACGCATCCGGTCGCGACACCGTGATCAGCCGGGCGTACACGGGCAAGCCGCTGCGCACGCTGGCCAACGACTGGACCAGAGCCTGGGCCGCCCGCACGGACGAGATCGAGCCGTTCCCGGCGCAGTACGCGGTCGCCGGCGTGCGGGTCGAGACCGGCTACCAGGACGGCGACGTCGCCGAGGGCATGATGCCGGCGGGCCAAGGTCTCGATGGCGTCCGCGGCGTCGAGCCGGCGGGCGACATCGTGCGGCGGATCGTCGCCGAGGCCGACGCCATCCTCGGGGCGACGGCCAGGTAGAACGACGATCTTGTTGCCGACGTCCAACGGTCCGGAACGGATCTGCAGTTGCGTTCAGCGCTGATGCGGTCGCCCGCTGGTCGCTGTCCGGAGCCGCCGATCCGAACGGTCTGGCGGGCGAGCAGCCGGCTCTCAGACGAAGAAACCCCTGCTCAGGGCTTGACTTGAAGAACGTATGTTCGATATACTGCACGCATGGCGAACGGGCTGGCCACTGCGATCGACGAACTGCTCGACACTGATCCGGCCGACCTCACCGACGACCAGCTGCACGAGCTGGTCGTGTCCACCCAACGACAGACCCATCGCCTCGCCGCCGCCCGCGCCCAGCTCCTCGCCGCCTGGGACACCCGCCGATGCTGGGCCGGCGACGGGTCACGCTCCCCCGCCCACCGCCTGGCCCGCGAAGCCTCGATGTCGGTGCGCGCCGCCAAGACCGAGATCCGCCGAGCCACCGCCCTGGGGTCGATGCCGCACGCTCGTGGCGCCCTCAGCGAAGGTTCGCTCTGCGCTGAACACGTGGACCTGCTCGCCGCCGCCAACAGCGGCACACGGCGAGCCCTGTTCGAACCCCACGAAGAGATGCTCGTCGAGCAGTGCAAGCTGCTGCGCTTCGCCGACGCCTACCGGATGATCGAGTACTGGAAGCAGCGCGCCGACGCCACGGCGACCGAAGACGACGCCGAACGCCAGCACGAAGGTCGCGGCGCCACCGCCGCCACCACGCTCGACGGGATGGTCGACGTGCGTGCCCTGCTCGACCCGCTCGGCGGCGCCGCCTACCTCAACGAACTGGTCCGGTTGATGGAGCTGCTCCGCCTCGACGACGAACGCAGCGGCCGCGTGCGCACCGCCACCCAACGCCGCGCCGACGCCATGGTCGAAATGGCCGCCCGGTCCCGCACCGCCCGAGAAGGTGGGCTCCGCCCCCGCCCGTTGATCACCATCCAGGTCGGCGAAGCCTCGTTCGCCCGGATCTGTGAACTGGCCGCCGGTACCGTGGTGGCGCCCGGCCAGGTCGTCCCGTACCTGGCCGACGCCGATCTGGAGCGGATCGTCTTCGACGGACCCGACCGGGTCATCTCCGTGTCCCACAAGCGGCGGTTCACCGGCGCCCTGCGCCGGGCCATCGAGGTCCGCGACCGGCATTGCCAGCACCCATCCGGCTGTGACGAGCCGGCGTCACGCTGCGATGTCGACCACATCGTCCCGCACAGCGAAGGTGGCCCCACCTCGGTCGACAACGGGGAGCTGCGCTGCTGGCCCCACAACCGCATCCCCGAAGTCCGCAACGCCCGCCCACCCGACCCACCGGCCGGCGATTCACCCGATCCGGAAGAGGTGCCGACCAGCGACCCCGACCCGCCGCCGAACCTCGACGAGCGAGCCCCTCCCGACGCGGCCTGACGAGCCGGGACGGGCAGGGGCACCTCCGAGCAGGCCCTTAGACTCGACCCGTGGCTCATGCCTCACCGTCGCCGACTCCGAACCCTGACGCGATGAAGTTCACGCTGGATCGCACACTCGCCGCCCCGCTCGACGTGACCAGCCCGGACGCCGCCGCCGGCATTCCGTTCGCCGAGGCCGTGTTCGCCGCGGGCGGGGTGACGGCGATCTTCGGCGTCAACGACTTCGTCACGGTGAGGCGGCAACCAGGCGCCGCATGGGATCCGATCGTGGCGGCGGTCGTCGCCGCGGCGGCGACCCACCTGTAACCCAACTGGGCGCGGAGGTTCTCGAAATCGAGAACCTGCGCGCCCAGAAGGACGTTTGAGAACGTCCGCGCCCAGTTGCGTGGTCAGCTGGGACCGGCGGCCCAGCCGGCCACGCCGACGATGCGCAGCACCAGCACCCGGGCGAAGGGCTGGTCTCGGTACTGCGGGTAGCGCCCTGCCAGCTGGGCGGCGAGGGCCGCCGCCCGGCTGTCGCCAATGTCGCCCTGCCAGCGCAGCTCGGCGCGGACCCACCAGAGGCGTGACCAGTCGTCGCGCTCCCAGTGCTCGACCAGCAGCGTGGCCCGCGGGTCCGCCTCCAGGTTGCGCTCCCGCTGCAGCCGCAACGACGCCTTCGGCTTCACCCGGTCGACGGGTACGCCCACGTGGCCGTCGCCGTCCACCACGTAGGCGACGGGCACGGCGTCGACGCCTCGCTCGGCGTGCACCGTGCACAGGATCCCGTGGTCGTGCGCCGCCAGCCGGCCCAGCGCCACGTCCGCGGCGAGCCTCATCGCGACAGACCGGCGGTCGTGGACATGGGCGCCAATCCTGCCGCGCGTGGCCGGCGCTGTCGTCATGGCCGAAGGGCGAACCGCACTACGTTCGCCTCGATGAACCTGGCCGTCTGGGTGGAGCGCCACGGACGCCTGCGGCCCGACGGGCCGGCGCTGGCCGACGGCGAGCGGGTCCACGCCACCTGGAGCGCGTTCGCCGCCCGGATGGCCGGCACCGCCGCTGGACTGCGCGACGACTTCGGCCTGTCGCCCGGTGACCGTGTCGCCATCGTGATGCGCAACCGACCCGAGTACCTCGAGGCGCTGTTCGCCATCTGGCACGCCGGTCTCGTGGCCGTGCCGGTCAACGCTCGACTCCACCGCGAGGAGATCGCCTACATCCTCGACCACAGCGAGTCGGCCGTGGTCGTGACCGACGCCGACCACGCCAGCGACGTCGAGTCGCTCGTCGGCACCGTCGCTTCGCTGCGGGCGGCGGTCGTGGCGCCCAGGTGAGCGGTGGGACCGCCTGACGGGGTCGTCGCCGGCTCGGCTCGTCGACCGCCAGCCGGAGGACCCGGCTTGGCTGTTCTACACGAGCGGCACCACCGGACGACCCAAAGGCGCCACGCTCACGTGCCGCAACCTGCTCATGGCGTCGCTCAGCTACTTCGCCGACATCGACCCGGTGATGCCGCACGACTGCATCCTCCACGCCGCCCCGCTGTCGCATGGTTCGGGGCTCTACGGGCTGCCCCACGTGGCCCGGGGGGCGGTGAGCGTCGTGCCGCGGTCCGGCGGCGTCGACGGCGACGAGATCGCCGGCCTCCTTCGGCGCTGGCCGGGGATGTCGTTCTTCGCCGCGCCGATCATGGTCAAGCGGCTGGCTGGCGATCGGGCTGTCGCCGCCGCCGACCTGTCCCACCTGAAGACGATCGTCTACGGCGGCGCGCCGATGTACCTCGCCGACTTGGAGGACGCCCTCGGCGTCTTCGGTCCCCGCCTGGCCCAGATCTACGGGCAGGGCGAGACGCCGATGACGATCACGACCCTGTCCAAGGCAGATCACGGAAACCAGCGCCATCCCCGGTGGCGGGACCGCCTGCAGAGCGTTGGCACCCCGCGCACGGACGTCGAGGTCCGCGTCGTCGACGACGCCGACCGGGACCTCGCCGCCGACGAGGTCGGCGAGGTGGTGGTCCGGGGCGACGTGGTCATGGCCGGCTACTGGAAGCAGCCCGATGCCACGGCCGAGGCGCTGCGGGCAGGTTGGCTGCACACCGGCGACGTCGGCAGCTTCGACGCCGACGGGTACCTCACGCTGCGGGACAGGTCCAAGGACCTGATCATCAGCGGGGGGATGAACATCTACCCCCGGGAGGTCGAGGAGGCGCTGCTGCGCCACCCCGGTGTGCGGTCCGCCGCCGTCGTCGGCCGGCCCGACCCGGAGTGGGGCGAGGCAGTGGTGGCCTTCGTGGTCGCCGACGACGGCGCCGCTCCCCCGTCGGTGGAGGACCTCGAGCGGACGTGCCTCGACCACATCGGCCGGTTCAAGCGACCCAAGGACTACGTGTTCGTCGACGCCCTGCCGACCAACAACTACGGCAAGGTCGTCAAGCGGGAACTGCGCGACCAGCTGCGGGCGGAATTCGAGGAGGGCGGGTCGCGCTAGACCGTCGCTCATGAAGCTTGCCCTGTACCTGCCGAACTTCCGCGACAAGGTGACGGTCAAGGAGCTCGGAGATCTCACCAGCCTCGCCGAGGAGCTCGACTTCGACTCCGTCTGGACGCTCGACCGGATCGTCGTGCCGGAAGCCTCCGATCGCACGGAGCTGCAGTACTCGTTCGGCATGATGGAGGCGTTCCCGAAGGCGTTGCCGGTGTCCTCCCGCGGTCAGTGGCTCCAAGGCATGCCGCTCATCCCCTGGCTGGCGGCGAAGACGTCGAAGGTGCGGATCGGGATGAGCATCATCGACACGCCGTACCGATCGCCGGGCGTCCTCGCCGCCGAGATCGCCACCGTGGACCACCTCTCGAACGGCAGGGTCAACGTGGGCGTGGGGTCAGGCTGGATGCCCGAGGAGTTCGCCGCCGCCAGCGCCTCGCACATCTTCCCCAAGCGCCACCAGCACGTGCGCGAGACGATCGAGATCATGCAAGGCATCTGGACGAACGATCTGTTCGAGTACCACGGCGAGTTCGCCGACTTCGACCCATGCGGGTTCGGAGCGAAGCCGTTGCAGGAGCCGCACCCCCCGATCTTCTTCAGCGGGCTCAAGGACCCGAAGCGCTCGGCGAACCGCATCGCCAAGTACTCCCTGTCGGGCTGGATCGGGATCCAGGACACGCCTGACGAGCTCCAGCAGTGGCGCAGCGCGATCCAGCGAGAGCTCGAGGAGCTCGGCGGTTCCCGCTCGATCGACGACCTCGAGATCTGCAGCATGATCTGGTTCGTCATCACCGACGAGGAGACCGATCAGACGCCGCAGGGCAAGGCGAGCAACCTGTTGGCCGGAACTGCCGCCCAGATCACCGACATCCTCAAGCGCTACAACGAGGCGGGGCTCACGATGCCGCTCCTCTGGCCGCCGTTCCAGGACGTGCCCGTTGCGAAGACGCTCGACGATCTCAAGCGGCTGAAGGAAGAGATCATGCCCGCGGTCGATGCCATGTAGACGACCCGCCGGTCAGGCCGCGGCGGTCAGCCGCCGGTAGGACCGGGACGTCCACGCCAGCAACGTCACGACCACCCCGACGAGACCGGCGAGCGTGAACATCAGCGCCAAGCCGCGTTCGGGCCCGGTGCCGAACCAGCCGCCGATGGCGTCGGCGCCCGCGCCGTCGGTCATGAACGGCATGAACGTGACCTCGGCCAGCGGACCGATCAGGAAGGCCGTCACCGGCGCCGCCGCGTTCTCGACCAGCTGGGCGAACCCGAACACGCGGCCCTGGCGTTCGAAGGGGATCGAGCGCTGCAGCACGGTCTGCTCCGCCGCCTCGATCACCGGGATCAGCGCCAACCAGACGACCATGCCGATCGTGACCAGGACGATCGACGACCGCAGGGCGAACACCGAGCACACCGTCCAGTTGACGAGGTTGCCGACCAACACGAGTCGCAGCGGCGACTTGCCGAGGCCGAACTTGGCGACGGCAACGCCGCCGGCGATGAACGCGAAGCTGATGAAGCCCCACAGCAGCCCCCAGGTCTCGACGGACACCAGCTCGAGGCCGTAGGCGTCCATCAACGCCATGAACACGCCGGCCAAGAGGTTGTTGACGGCGGCGAGCCCGATCAGCATCGCCAGCCCGGGAACGTCGCGGATTGCGTTGATCGCGCCACGCACGTCGATCCGCCTGCCTCCCGTCAGCGACGGGTCCGGCTCCCGCTCGTCGATGGCGATCCCGGCGAGGTGGATCAGCGCTGCGATGGTCAGCGCCAGCGCGCCGTAGAGCGCCCACCCCATCCCCAGCTGGCCGATGACGAGACCGCTGAACACCGAGGTGATGGCGAACGACACGCCCGTCACGGTGCCGACCATGCCGTTGGCCCGATCACGCCGGTCGTCGGGGACGAGCAACGTGACGCAGGTCGACAGCACGATGCCGCGCATCTGGCCGGCGACGGAGCCGAGCAACGTCGAGGCGACGAGCATCCAGAACCACGGTGCCCGCAGCGACAGCAACGAGGTCTGGTCGACGGCCAGGAACACCGCGGTGGCGACGGCGAAGCAGGCCACCGACACGACGGTCGACAGGACCATCGCCGCCTTCTTGCGGTGACGGTCGACGTAGGTCCCGAAGGCCGGGCCGATCAGGGCCGTGGACAGGCTGAAGGCGCCGCCGATCACGCCGGTGGCGACGACGGAGCGAGTCTCGAGGTACACCCAGAACGTGAGGGCGAACCAGAGGAACGAGCTGGTCACACCGGTCACCAGCGTGTTCAGCAGCAGGCGTCGGAACGTCGCCAGCCTGGCCGCGACCAACGCGGCGCGATCGGTCTCGCTGATCGGGCCCTCCAGCACGGCGGTCATGGTCGTTCTGACGCCGATCCGGAGGCGAACTCATTCGTGACGCGTGCGACATCGGTCACGGCACCGTCCATGGCGCAGACCGTACGAGTTCAAGTCAACTTAAGGTCAAGGCCGGCCCCCCCCCGGAGGGGCTGATGTCCCGCCGCCCGACTGGCAAACTTTGCCATCGGGCACTAGCTCGCAGGGCGCGCTCGACCGCATCGATGAACCGAGCAGCGACGTCATTACCTGCCTCGTCGACGCAACGGTCGACGGCGGTCGCGACGTCGTCAGCTGCGAGGCGGCGAAGCCGGACCGGCTTGGCCTCCGGTTGTCAGCCTGCGTCGTCGAGGCGGTCGCGAAGCGACGTGAAGTACGCCCCGTCGGCAAGCGGGCCCGGTTCGGACTCGGCGCCCTCGAGCAGGAGACGGCGGAGCCGCTGGCGGTCCTGGTCGCGTCGAATCAGCTCGCGTACGTACTCGCTGGTCGATCCGTAGCTGCCGCCACCGACCTGTTCGTCGACGAACGCCCGCAGCTGGTCGGGCAGCGACACGTTCATGTGCCTGCTGCACACCCGCCGTGACCTGCCGGCGGCGATCGCCGAGAGCGACGCGCCCTGACGCGTGCCGACGGCCATGCTCGTCGTCAGGGCGACGCCGGTGTGGCGGACGTCGTGGTATCGGCACTGCACGCCGGCCACCGCCAGCGCCTTCCTCAAGGCGCGGGTCTGGACGCTCGACTGCTGGAGGCGACGCCGGGAATCGAACCCGGGTAGAGGGCTTTGCAGGCCCGTCGCCCTTCAAGCGATATCCCAGGTCAGCGGGCTACTTTCGAGTCGATGCGGCGCAGCTGCGGCGCAGGCGCGGCGCACGTGAGCCGGTACGAAGCGGTATCCCAGGGGAACGGGTGCGTCCGAAGGGCCAGGCCGTAGCCCGATGCGGTGGTGTTAGTCGGCTTCGCGCGACGGCAACCAGTTCTTGTCTCCCCCGTTTCCACATCTACGTGTCGCACGCCAGCCGGATGGGACCACCCGTGCGCCAGTGTGATGGGACCTCTTCTCGGGTGTCAGCGTCGGCGTCGTGATGATCGCCGAGGCGGCGCAGTTGGGTCAAGGCGACGGTCGTCGTTGGTGATGGCGGGTCGTTGGCGTTGCCGGTAGGACTCGCCGTCGAGGACGAGTTCGTGAGCGGCGGACTGCAGCCGGTCGATGGCTGATTGGGCGAGGAGCGGGTCGGCCATCAGGCCGAGCCACTCGATGGGCTCACGGTTTGACGTGGCCACCGTGGCGGCGGCGCGGTGTCGTTCGACGATCAGTTCGTAGATGTCGGCGGTGTCCAGCGGGTCGAGCGCTGGAGGGCGAAGTCGTCGATCACGAGGAGGTCGACGCGCAGCAGGCGACGCATCTCCGTGTCGTGGCTGTTGTCGAGCCGGCTGGCGCGCAGCCGTTTGAGCAGCCGGTCGCAGCGTTCGAAGTGAACGCTGAAGCGGCGGCGGATGGCGGCGTAGCCGAGGGCGGTGGCCAAGAAGGTCTTGCCGACCCCGACGGGGCCCATGATCACGGCGTTGTGACCGGCTTCGACGAAGCGCAGCGAGCACAGCTCGTTCCACACGGCGCGGTCCTAGGTGATCTTGGCGGTCCCAGCGGTCCAAGGTCATCTCCGGGTCGAGTCCGGCGGCCCGGGAGCGTCGGTCGGCGGAGCTGGTTTCGCGGCGGGTGACTTCGTCGGCAGGACGAGCTCCAAGAACTCGGCGTGGCCGAGCCCGCCGGTGGCGGCGAGGGCGAGCCGCTCGGGGAGGGTGTCGAGGCAGCGGCCGAGCTTGACGCGGCGCAGAAAGGCCTTCAGCTCCGGGGTGACCGTCGGGGCGCTCATCGGGCCGCTCCGGCGAGATCAGCATCGAGACCGGCCTCCAGGATCGCTGCTGCGCG
Source organism: uncultured Acidimicrobiia bacterium (assembly GCA_963739975.1). Taxonomy (GTDB): domain Bacteria; phylum Actinomycetota; class Acidimicrobiia; order Acidimicrobiales; family Ilumatobacteraceae; genus JALZMG01. The sequence continues at coordinate 4,534 of CAVUCK010000003.1, read as the reverse complement.
CCGCAACGTGGTGGGGGTGGCATCGGGGTGCGGGCGATCCTGGCCGCCGACCGCGAAGTGGGCGGGGTCGCGGGCGAAGCGGCCGGCGACGACGGTGCCCGGCAGCGGCGGCTGCATCGTCGCTGTTTCGGTGCCTCGTTCGAGCATCCGGCCAATCAGCCCGACGTTGACCGCTTCGGCGTCCAGGGCTCGCCGGCAGGCAGCATCGACGCGTTCGGGACCCCATTCTTGGCCAGGCCGAGCAGGGCGTCGACCTGACGCATCTTCGTCCACGGCAACGGGATGTTGAGCTTCGCTGCGGCGTAGACGCCGACTGCTTCGCCGTGAGCGGCGGCCATCCGTTGCAGCCGATCGAGATCACGCATCGCGTAGATCGTCTTGCCTGCGGGCAGGTCGTTGACGTCGGTGGAGCGGCCGCCTGGTCGTTGACGGGGATGAACCTTGATCAACTGCCCACCAGCGAAGATGCGCACCAGCTGACGGTCGGCACGTGCCTCGACGTAGCTGCCGATCAGATCACCAGGCATCGAGTAGAGCGCCTTGGCGACCTCGACGTGATGATCGCGGTGCACCTTCGCGCGAATACGCCGGCAGGTCATAGACCATCGTCGGCGCCGGCCCCAGCCGTGGCTGCTCGTCGAAGTTGAACACTTCGAGCGGGCGGCACTGGGTGGTGCCATGGATCCGTTGGCCGGCCCGCCCCAGGCACCACGTCTCGGCGCGCCGCTGCGCATCGGCGAGGTCGATGAATCGCGGGGCGGAGCGCGTGTGGCTCCCGAGCATGTCCGGCGGGCGTTGGCTCGGGACGGCCGGCTAACCGCTTCGGTTGACGAGCGCGGCGTCGTGATGGCCTTCAGGTTGGAGCCTCGACGGTGACCGCGGGCACCGCTGGGTCCATCCCCGCCTTGGACGGGGTCCTGTGCTCCGCCCCAGGGGACCTCCTCCACGGTAGGGGGACCGCCCCCGTGAGTGATAGCGCCCCCCGATGCCGCCCGCTCCCGGGGGGGGCGTTCGTACGCCACTAGGGCTTGGTGCGCAGGTCGCGCCCGAACATCGCACGCCGTTGGCTGGGGTACGTTCGACGACTTCGCGGAGGAGGGGACCTCATGGCCGACAAGATGTACTGGACGGACTGGGGAATACCTTTCGCCACGCGGGATCGGTTGGCGCCCTCGCCCGGCGGAGAGAGCTCGATCCGCGGAACGTTCGTGGCGCCCAATTGGGAGGACACAATCAGACTGCACCTCACCCAGACGCATGAGGGCGGGACGGAGTTCCAGCTTAAGAGCGCTCCTGCGGTGCGGTGGTGGAAGTCGGTGAAGGTCGTGAACCGTTACGCTCGCGGGCAAATCCAAGGCGAATGTCAGACACAGGACGACGATTCAGAAAGTGGGATCGTCCGCCTCGAAGGATCAAATCGTCTCAACCTTCTCATATTTGCAAAGGCTAAGATGTTCGGTGTCCACACCGATATGTACGAGATCCCGCTCGGAGAGTTGAACGGCGGAGTCCTCGACGGCATTCGATTCAACTTCCTCTGGCAGAAAGACTAGTGTACCAGGGGGTGGTCGACGCTGCCGAACTTGTCAGCATCCGACGCTTCGCCGCCATGTTGCGCGAAGGCCAAACGTGCGGTGTCCCGAGAGCTGCTGATCCAGTTGTGCGACCGTCGAGCACACACTTCACGCCGACGCCGGCCAGTCGGGCCAATCGGGCACCTTGGCCGTGATGTCACGTCCCGTCCGTGTCCTCACCGTCCTGGGCCCGCCAGCCGTCCGCCTTGGGTTCGACGACCCAACCCCCGAGCGGGCCGCGGGGCCGGCCACTGCTGGCGGCCGGTTGCGCTTAGCGGGTGGGTGGCAGCGTCTCCTCTGGCGGGAACTCGCCGATACCGAAGGCGGCGAGCACCACGCGAGCAAGTCGATGCGATCGCCGCGATCCCGTTGCTTGCTCGATTGAATACGGGTCGCCATTGGACGAAGCGTTCACCACGATTACCAGGTCCTGACCCGGTGCGACCACGATCAGCTGGCCGAACAAGCCGCGGGCGAAGAACACCTCCGGTGATTCGATCCACCAGTGCAGCCCGTAGCCGGCAAACGTCGGCGCCGGTTTCCGTGACTCATCGACCCACGTCACGGGGACCACCGTTTCGCCGTCCCACCAGCCGCCGCGGAGGTACAGCAGGCCGAACCGGGCGAAGTCGCGAGCCGACATGTTGGCGCCGAAGCCGCCGTACCAGCATCCGCCGGCGTCGCTTTGCAGTGTCGCGGTGGTGATCCCGATGGGATCGAACAGGCGTACGTCGAGGTAATCCTTGACCTGCTGGCAGCCCCCCAGCGCATCGGCGGCGATGCCGGACAGCAGCATCGTCGTGCCCGTCGAGTACTCGAAGATCGTGCCGGGTTGCGACTCGAGCGGGCGCTGGGCGACGAACTCAGCAGGTTCGGCGCGGCGAACGCCTCGGCCACCGATGACCCGTCGATCACCTCGTGGTAGTCGGCGCCGTAGTCCTCGGTCCACTGGAGGCCGCTGCTCATCTGCAAGAGGTGGCGCAACGTAATCGCCTGGCGGGGATCGCCGGCACCGCCCCACTCGTCGATCCCCGGCGGCGCATCCAGCTCAAGCATGCCGTCAGCCACGAGCAAGCCGATCAGCGCCGATGCGAAGCTCTTGGCGACGGAGAACGAGCCGTACTGCTTGTCCGGTCCGTCGAGCGGATGGTACTGCTCATACACGATCCGGCCGCCTTGCACCACGACAACCGATTGCACGCGGGACGCCGCATCCGGAGCGCCGAATGCCCGCAGGACCGCGGCGTCAATCAGACCGCCGTCGACCCCGGGTGGCAACGGACCGGTGGACCACGCAGCGGTCGGGAACGGCACACCAGCGGGCTGCTCGGGATAGCCCGGCGGCGGCACGTCCGCCGGTGCAGCACCGGGCGAGACGCTCGACAGAGTGCCCGGTGGCTCAGTGGCGAGAACGATCAACGCTCCGCTCGCCACGACGCCGGTGACGATGCCGGCTACCCCTCGACGCACGCACTTCGACCCTACCTCACCACCAGAGCACCAATAGACGGAGCACGCCAGGGACGACCGGTCCGCGTCCACACCGTGCAATCCGTCGTCGACGGCGACCTGGGCGCGCCACCCGTCCACCTTCGGCTCCACTACCCAGTCGTCGAGCGCCCCCGTCGGGCGGCCGCTCGAGGCCAGCATCGGCGGCGTGAACGACAACACGGCGCACAGGATGCCACCGCTTCCGGTCGCTCAACGCGCCCTGATCGGGCAATCTGTGGCGCGTGACTGATCGCTTGAAGTCGCTTCCGTTGCCTGACGACCCGAACCTGGCTGCGTGGGCGTCGGCACTGAACGACGCCGGCCATTGGGCGCATGTGTACGACTCCGGCTGGCGCCTGGTGTTCGCGACGGACGAGGTCAGGTTGACTTACGGGGACACAGGAGCGGGCACGGTCCTGCCAATGGGGTTCCACCTCTATAGCGCGGAGACGACGCGGTTTCGCGTGTCGGTGAACCGCGGCGGCTTTGCGCTACCGGAGGTTCGTCGAGCGCGCTTCTTGGAGATTGGTCCTTACATCCTTGCGAGTACGCCGGGCGGCCGGGAAGAGCTTCGTCGGGTCGTCGATCCCGAGTTCGCGGACCTGGTCGACCAACTTGAACCCAAAGATCTTCCCGCTGTGTGGTCTCGCCCCGGCCTGTCCGCCACGGTTTCGGGGTTAGAGGTGGTGAGTTTGACGACGCATGTTCGGATCGATGACGCTCACGGAAACCTTGCGGGGGTTTGCAACTTGACCAAGCCCTCGGCGGGGATGTCGCAGCTTGCCGCGTCGGTCTCTACGGTGGACCTGTTTCATCTCGAACGGATGCGGCTGGTTGAGCACGCCGATCGTCGCCCGGCGGCGATCTTGATGGCCGATCTGGAAGCGTCTTCGCCGCTGGCGCGTCGTCTTTCGACTGCGCGGTATTTCGCGTTCGTTCGGGGGTGGATACGCGCGGCGGACCGTTGCGTCGTCGATGCCGGTGGCATTGTCGGCCGCCACGCGGGAGACGGCGTCGTCGCCTTCTTCCTCGCCGAGACGGCGGGCGCCGAATCCGCGGCGGCGAGATCGAGCATCGTCGCCGCGCGTACCCTTCGCGACTCGCTCACGGATATCGCCGCGCGCGGCGACATCCCTTCATCCGAGCTGTCACTACGGTTCGGGCTCCACTGGGGTGCGACCCTGTACATCGGGCGAATCCTTACTGCTGGTCGCAGCGAAGTCACCGCGCTCGGCGACGAAGTGAACGAGGCTGCGCGGATCGAAGCCTGCGCGACCGGCGGCCGGACACTTGCCTCCAAATCGCTCATCGAACGACTCGACCGGGCCGACGCCGACGCGCTCGGGATCGACCCGAGCCGTATCACCTATACCCAACTCGCGGACCTCGACACCGCAACCTACAAGGCACGCCGAGACGCATCCGCCATTGCCGTCTGCGAGATCTAAACGCCACCGCGCCATATCTGC
>CAVUCK010000002.1:0-28068 GCA_963739975.1 uncultured Acidimicrobiia bacterium | reverse complement strand
ATCGTCGAGCCGGGGCTCGCCGGGTGAGTGATGACGATCGGCGAACAGGAGCCGCAACGAGGAACGCCGGGTCATACACGAGGTTGAACAGGCCATCGAAGCAACGGTCAGGATCGGCCGTCGCCCATTGGTGCAGCTTCGTCTGCATCGCGAGTACCCGCAGCTCGGCCACCATCGGGTCGGGCCGCGACGCGCCGATGTTCACCGGCGACCTCCTCGCGCAACGTCGACGCTGCGTACACACAGGACCCCTTCGCCATGTGCACGGCTTTCCCGTGCTCGGACTACTACGGGTCCTCCGTCCCACCCCGACGACATCGGCCGGCAACGGACCTTCCCGCCGACCAGCTGGCTGCTGGCCGGGAAGGGGATCGTCGGGTGGTTCCCACGTTCACTCTTGAACCGTTCGACGGGATCGGCGCCCAGCTATGCCCCTGCAACATCGCCACGGCTACGCCGCAGGCATTCCCCGTGGCCTCCGGGCCGGCGACATCACCCAGCCCCGAAGTTCCCCGCCCCAACATGCGGGTGCGCGCTGCGACCCAGCCCTGATCCGCCAGGTTCGAGCTGGTGGCTGTCTCTCGAGGAGCGTTCAGCCGCTGGTTCCTCACGTACGCCTCTGCGTCTTGCGAGCCGGGCCCAGACCATCTGGCAATGCTGATCCATCCCGTCGTTGTCAGGGCTGCTTCCACCCTCCCTCCTGTCCCGGAGATCAGGGCCGCCCTCAGCTGCAGTGCGCCTGCTGCGACGGGCCCACGGCGATGTCCTTCCATCACCGCACGGTCAAGAGCGCCTCGTGGCGCTCGACATCGCCGACCCACAGCCGGTCGGGTCCGTCGGGACGGAACTGGCGATGCACCAGGTCGTCAGACGGCACCGCACCGGACCGTCGGGGGTGTGCCATCAGTCATGTCGTTCGTGTCACCCGCGGGCGGTCGTGGTGCGTCTGTCTGATCATGACTGCGGTGATCGAGATCGAAGGGTCTGCGCAAGGAGTACCGGCGTTGGCGTCGGGCGCCGAACGTTGCCGTGCAGGGCTTGGACCTGTGCGTGCCCGAGGGTGGTGTGTTCGGGTTCCTCGGTCCCAACGGCTCGGGGAAGACGACCACGATCCGCTGCCTGCTGGGCTTGGTCTCGGCGACGGCGGGCCGGGTGGCGTTGCTCGGGCAACCGTCACCGCTGGGGCTGTCGGCGGTGATGCCCCACGTCGGCGCGATCGTCGAGACGCCGGCGTTGTTCCCGACGATGACGGCCCGGGAGAACCTCGAGTTGCTCGGCGCGATCGACCGGATCGGACGGCGCCGGGTCGAGCAGAGTCTGGCGACCGTCGGCCTCGCCGAACGGGCCGACGAGAAGGTCAACAGCTACTCCCTTGGGATGCGCCAACGGTTGGGGCTGGCAGCGGCGTTGTTGAAGGATCCGGCTCTGCTCGTGCTCGACGAGCCGGTCAATGGGCTCGACCCGGCCGGGATCCGGGAGATCCGCCAGTTGCTGCGCCGGCTCGGCGCCGAGGGTCGCACCGTGTTCCTGTCCAGCCACCTGCTCACCGAGGTCGAGCAGACGTGCGAGCGAGTGGCGATCATCGACCGTGGGCGGCTGGTGCTGAGCGGGCGCGTCGACGAGGTGCTCGCGGCGGCAGCTCGGCCGTCGATGTTGGTCGGGCTCGACGACGTCGACGCTGGAGCCCGGGTGCTGCGAACGTCCGGACTGCACGTCGAGCGTGACGGCGCGCTGCTGCGGGTGGCGGCGGCGCCGACAGACGGCGCCCACGTGACGCGGCTCCTCGCCGACGCCGGGCTGTACGTCAACGAGCTGCGCCCCGATGCGGTGTCGTTGGAGGATCTCTTCTTGAGCATCACCGGCCGCGAGACCGAGGAGGTCGCAGCGTGAACAGCAAGCTCGTGACGATGCTGGTCGTGGAGATGCGCCGGGCACTGCACCGCCGGCTGGTCCGCTGGATGATCGCCCTCGCGCTGGCGTTGTGCGCGCTGAGCGGTGTCGTCATCTACCTGTCCAGCCGCGACCCCGTCGAGCTGGCACGTTCGACCGACCACCCGGCACACATGGCGACCTGGTGGGCCACCGGCGGCGCCCGCAGCGACTCGCTGCTGCTCACTGCAGCGCTGTTCCTCGTCATCGGCGCAGCGATCTGCGGTGCCTCGGTGGCCGGCGCCGAATGGCGAGCCGGGACGATCACCACCACGCTCACGTGGGAACCATCACGACTGCGCCTGCACGCCGCTCGCACCGCGTCGGCGGGGATCCTCGCCTTCGTCATCGGGTTCGCCCTGCAGGTCGCCTTCCTCACGTCGGCTCTTCCCGCCGCACTGCTCAACGGCACCACCGACGGGACCGACACCGACTGGTGGATCGGGCTGGCAGCGGCGATCGCCCGGATCTCGCTCGTCGCCGCACTCGTCGCCGTGCTCGCCGTCAGCGTCGCCACCATCGGCCGCAACACCAGCGCCGCGCTCGTCGCCATGGCGGCATGGGCACTGGTCATCGAGCGCACCATCGCCGCCCTCCGACCCGGCCTGGCCCGCTTCATGATCGGCGAGAACGTGGCCACCGTCGTCCCCTGGACACCACTCACCGACGTCGAGTTCAACCGCCCACCCGCAGCCGCCCTCACATCCCTCCTCGCCTACCTCGCCGTCATCATCGCCATCGCCACCGCATCCTTCACCCGACGAGACATCACCGCCACCTGACCCGCCAAGCTCACGGCAACCGACTGCCGGCGGTCTAGCACCCGCACCCGTGAGGGAAGGTCGCCGGCACATCGAGCACCGTCTCACCGGCGGCGACCAGTTGCTGGGCGAGCAGATGGCCCATCCCGGCGGCGGACTCCACCGCCCACATCCGCGGCCGGTCGCCGTCGGCCCATGCCAACAGCTCACCGACGTGACCGTTGCCGGCGCGCACCTTGATCCGTCGCAGTTCACGTACGTCCCGATCGAGCATCGTCGCGGTGTGCGACCCCTTGTGCGGGTCGACCCCGATCATCACGTTCATCACTGGGTCCTCCTCATCGGTTGGGAACCCGCGGTCGGCACTCCTGATTCGAAGGACCAGCACGTCCCTCTTGTGAGCCAGACCACAGGCGAGACCCCGACAGGCCGACACCTCGTCCGACAGCCAGACGATTGTCGGCAGGATGTTCGAGAGCGACCTGCCGGAGCCTCTCGAACGCGACGAGAACCCTCGCGACGCCTACAGCAACTTCAATCAGGCAGATCTGGCGCGGTCCTACCTCCGCCCGGCCGCGCTCGGCGTGCGGCCACGACCGGCGCAGAACGATGCTCCTGTGTTGTCAAGGGGCGGGCGCGGTTGGACAGGACAGAGATCGGCCACTCGTGGTGGAGGGCAGGCTCCTGGTAGGTCACGGCCCGCGCGGGTGGTGGCGGTCGCGGTCGACAGTTCGTTCGTGGAACAGCCCCGTTGGGGGCGTCGGCCGATTCGAGGGGTCAGACCGCGACCTGGTCTGGGGGCGCGGTTCAGCTCACCTGGCGTCGGGTCGGTGAGCCGGAGTCGCCGGCACCGTTGATACCCGACGACGCTGTTGCGCGGCTGTGCGGCGATCGTGGAGCCCGGTTTCCCGGCCGGGTGACGGTTGAGTGGCCTGCGAGGGGTTCCTCGGCGGGTCGGCGCAGAGATGCTTGAACGCTTCTCGGGCGACGTCGCGCTTGAGGATCCGGATGATCTCGCCGGTCGACTTGCCCTCGAGGCGGCGACGCGCGACGTAGTCCTTGGTGGGCTGGTGCGACGCCATGCGGGTGATCACGACGCGGTAGAGGGCGTTGTTGGCTTGGCGGTCGCCGCCGCGAGTGAGGCGGTGGCGGTGGACCTTGCCGGAGGAGGCTTCGCGGGGGCGACCCCGCACAGGTTGGCGAAGGCGGCGTCGTTGCGCAGCCGTTCAGGGTTGTCACCGGCGACGACGAGCAACTTGGCGGCAACGTCGAAGCCGACGCCGTGCATGCTCAACAGACCGGGCGCGGTCCGCGCGACGAGCGGGCGCATCACCGTGTTGCGCTCGACCAACTCGTCGTCGAGTCGGCGACGCGGCGGGCCAGGGTGCGGATGGTGAGCAATGTCGAGTAGCGCACCGTGTCGGTGGGGCGGGGACGCAACACGGCGGCTTCGGCGGTGAGACGGGCCACCGAGAGGTCTTCGAAACGGCGCCGGATCTCGTCATCGGCGGTGAAGCACAGGTGGCGCAGCTGGTTCAGGGTGGCGATCCGTTGCGACGCCGCCGAGCGCCGGGCCACCGACAGCAGGCGGATCGCTTCCACGTCGCCGCGGCGGCTCTTCGGGCGGCCCAACGCCCGACCCGACAGCGCGGCGCGGGCCGCCGTGACCGCATCGACCGGGTCCGACTTGCCTTCCCGCCGGCGGACCTGACGGTTCGGACGGTCGACCTCGACCACCGCGATCCCGGCCCGGCCGAGATGGCGGGTCAGTGCGGCCCCGTACCAGCCGGTGCCCTCCACACCGACCTGCTCGACCTCGCCATGGCTGCGCAGCCAGCCGACCAGGCGTTGACAGCCGGCGTCGGTCGTCTCGAACGCTTCAATGCCGAGCACCCCGCCGAGGTGATCGATCACCGCCGCCACATGCGTCTCGGCGTGCGTGTCGACACCCGCGGTCACCGGACGCGTCGTCTCGACGATGGTCATCGCCATCCCTTCCTGTTGCACTGGGTTCAAAGGGGTGGCACGCACTTGCCGGGAGGGTGCCGGGAACCCGGGCCTGTTGGCGCAGACCCGGACCACGTTCCCCACCCGACCGGTGAGTGCCGTCTCCGGACCAGCCGACGGATCGTTCGAGAGACAACCCGAAGGTGTCAGCCGATTCGAGAGTCAGACCGACCCCGAGACCAAACCGACCGTAGACACCCCACCATTGGAGACGCCCGACACCAAGACCGGCGGCACCCCACGATCATCTCACTGGCGAATCATCGGGCGCTCGCCTCCGCTCGCGTCAGCACGCGGTCGCTGGAGGACGTTCAGCGCGTCCTGAAGCCGGCGTTCATGGCGCGGCGGAGCAGGGATTTCGTCTCCTTACCGCTTACCGCTTGCTGCTCCCAGTTCGCGGGCGCTGGAACAGGTGATTCGGAGGCCCGCCAGCAGTGGTGGCTATGCTCCGGCGTCTTGGCCGCGCCGACCGCACGGCTGCCGTCCCACCGGGGAGAACGATGAGCCCACGTAAGCATGCAGTCGCCGCTTTGACGGCTGGGGTTTTGGTCTGCACGTCAGCGATCGCCGCTAGCGCGGCTCCACCGACGGACACCAGTGGGCTGCGCGACGCGGTGACGGTTGAGGCCGTTCGTGCCCATCAGGCCGAATTCCAGGAGTTCGCCGATCTCAGCGACGGCACGCGGGAGGCGAGCACACTGGGCTACACGCTGTCAGCTGACTACGTCGCTGATCTGATGACAGCGGCCGGGTACGAGGTCACCCGTCAGAAGTTCGAGTACAACTTCTACGAGGAGTTGGCGGCGGCGTCCGTCCTCGGGACGTCGCCGGGCTTCCCGTTCACCTACACGGACGGGGTGAACATCTCGACGATGGACTACTCCGGCTCCGGCACAGTGTCCGGCGTGGTGCAGGGCGTCAACGACAACATCGTGCCGTTGCCTGTCGGACTGCCCGATGGCACGTCGAACGCCGGCTGCGACGAAGCCGACTTCGTCGGGTTCACCGGCGACATCGCATTGATCCAGCGCGGCACGTGCGACTTCTCCGTCAAGATCGCCAACGCCATGGATGCGGGCGCCGAAGCCGTGATCATCTTCAACGAAGGCAACACCGTGGAGCGTTCCGGGATCGAATTCGGTCAGGCCAGCTTCCCGCAAGATGTCCCGGTCATCGAGATGAGCGCCGAGCACGGCGCCGCGCTCGGTGGAGTTCATCGAGGCCCAGGCCGCGGCCGGCCGTCAGGTGACCTTGACCATCACCACCAGTACGGTGTCGGAGGTCCGGGAGTCCGAGAACGTGGTCGCCGAGACCTCGACCGGCCGGACCGACCGCGTCGTCGTGTCCGGCGCACACCTCGACTCCGTCATCGAGGGTCCGGGCATCAACGACAACGGCTCCGGGTCGGCAGCGCAGCTCGAGGTCGCGCTGCAAATGGCAGAGCTCGGGATCGAGCCGGTCAACCGGGTGCGGTTCATCTGGTTCGGCGCCGAGGAAGCCGGCCTGGTCGGATCGGCCTACTACATCAGCCAACTGACCAAACGCGAGGTCAAAGACATCGCAGTGATGCTCAACTTCGACATGATCGGCTCACCCAATCCAGGATGGTTCGTCTACGACGGCGACGCCTCCGACACCGCCTCCACGGGCTCAACGGGTTCGGGCGTGGTCGAGGACGTGTTCGTCGACTTCTTCCAGTCGATCGGCCGGGAGACCGAACCAACCGCGTTCGACGGCCGCTCAGACTATGACGCCTTCGTCGCCGTTGGAATTCCGGCCGGCGGCCTGTTCACCGGCGCCGAGGACATCATGACCGCCGACCAGGCGGCCAAGTGGGACGGTGAAACCGGAGTCGCGTTCGACCCCTGTTACCACGCCGCTTGCGACACGTACGACAACGTCGATCTCGCGGCGCTCGATGAGATGACCGACGCCATGGCCCACGCCATCCTGACCTTTGCCATGACGTCGTCGGCCATCCAAGGCACCGCCAAAGGCACCGCCAGCGGCCAATACTCCCCGACGTTCCGCGGAACCCTCGCCATCAAGTAGGACGAAAGAGTCGGGCGGAAGCGCCCGAACGGACACATCCATCGCTCTCGCGCCGTCCGTTGCCAATATTGCTTTGCCAGGGTGCCGGTGGCCAGGCGAGCGATCGGCTCACTGGACGCTCCGAAGAGTGCCGTTCGTCCCGCTCGCTTGACACACGCGAGCACCCGACGAGGCGCACAGAGCCGGCCTCGGGCTTCGGAGCGCATAACGACGGCTCGTTCGCGGACTCGTGCCGCGTCGATTCCCGTCAAATGCTGCTCGGGTGGGCGAGAAGCCTCCAGACGCGGCGGGCGACGTAGCCGCGTGGCGGGATCGCATCGCTGCTTGGTCCCAGCCGAGGCGATCGGAGATCAGCCGCCGGTCGGCTTCCAGAAGTAGTAATCGGCGGTGTACGGCACTTCCACGGTGTCGCCCACGGTCTCCGGGTTGCACTCCTCGGCGCCGGGCTGGAGTCCGCCGGCCGTGTTGGTGCGTTGGATGAAGCTGGTGCTGCCGAATCGGTCACCGTCGGGGCCCGTGGTCGTCGACTCCTTCTTCAGCAGGAGCCAGGGGATCGCCGTCGAATCCATCACGACGCCGTCGACCCGGCTGGCCACGACCGTGCTGCCGTCCGTTCCCTGCCACGTCGGACCTCCGAAGTGGGTCGCGATCAACTGGCCGTTGTCGCCGTACAGGTCCGCGCGAGGACCGACGAACCCCCAACGCGGACCGCTCGCGGTCGGGTTGCACGAGTAGATCTGCACGCCGGTGGCTTGCCCGACGAGGAACACCTTGTGGCCGGGATCCACGTCGATCGTCGTTGGGACGGCTGGGCCCTCGGGACCGGCGTGCGCGGCCTGCGCCATGACGCCGGTGGCCGCCGCGGCCGTCACGCCCACCGTCGCCAGCAGGCGGCCAAAGCGCATCGAGCTCTTCATGTCAGTTCCCTCCGAGTGGTTCTCGAGTGCCGTCCCCTTCGGGGCTGGTCCTCATCGAGACTGACGACGGCGAGGCGGCGGCACATCCGTAGGCGTTACGTACTTCGGATCACCGGGCGGCACGGCCGGCGATCGCTCCGCAGTGGGCGTGGTCGTGATGGAGCGCATCGGCGACCGGTACGAACATCTCCGGGCGGGTTACGTAGACGGCGGGTCGGCGAAGGGTGAGAGCGACTGCTCGGCCAGCACGTCGGCCAGCAGCAGCCACGCCTGGCGCCAGGCGCGATCCTCGCGCGGCGACCACGACGGGCCGATCGACGACGCCGCGGCGCGGAGGAACGCCCGCCCGTCCACCCGGAACGTCGGCGCGGATCCTTGGCACGGGAACATCGCCGCGCGCCGGCGGGCGGCCGCGGCGAGCTCACTCGGGGCGCGGAGCAGGCCGACGAGCTCGGTGACCGAGTCGATCAGCCAGCGGGCGCGCCCGTCCGGCTGGCTGAGATCGCAGCCCGGGATCGCGACCGCGAGCGACGCGACCAGCAACTCGCGCCGTGACGCCAGCTCGGCCCATGAACGATCGACGATCGCGAGGTCATCAGGGCTCACCGGGCACCAACGTTCTCCGCTCGCTCATGCGAACATCGTGAGATTGGAGCGGGAAGCCCACATCCGCAGTGGTTACGTAATCGTGCCCCGCGCGTCGGGCGATGTCGGGGCGGTCACACTCAGCGCATCGGCCAGCTCGTTGCGGCTGGTGATGCCGAGCTTGCGGTAGACCCGGGCGAGGTGGGTGTCGACGGTGCGCGGCGACAGGTACAGCCGCTGGCCGATATCACGGCTGCTCGACCCGCGAGCGGCCAGCAGTGCGACCTCGCGCTCGCGCGGCCGTCAGCGGTTCGACGCCGCTGCCCCGCGCCAGCGCAGGGGTGCTGACGCCGCCCGCGCGGGCCGCCAGCTCGGCCGAGCGCTGCTGGGCGGCGGTCGCCCGCCGGGTCTCGCCCCGCCCGCGCAGTAGTTCGGCCAGTTCGGCGGCGACTTCGGCGGCCAGACCCAGCGCGTCCATCTGCTCGTAGCGATCGACGGTGTCCTCGTACAGCGCGACGTCCCGCGCCGACGCGGCGCGGGCGTGGCGGACCTGCGCCTGGACGAGCGGGCCGTCGACCATCGCGGCAAGCTCGGTGAGGCGGTCGACCGCTTCGCCGGGCACGCCGAGGCGCACGAGGTCGTGGCGCAGCGTCATCTCGAACATGAACACCAGCTCGCGATGCATCTGTTCGGCGACATCGCGAATCCGGGCCCGCGCCGCAACGAGATCCCCGCGGCAAGCGTCGAGCCAGGCCCGCGTGCGCTCGCGCGACGCCAGCGAGGTCGCCAGCGGACTTGCGCCGAAGTCGTAGGAACGCTCCAGTGCTCGGGCAGCGGCGGCACAATCGCCGCGCAGCAGGTGGCCCTGAGCGACGCCGGTGAGCGCCCACACCAGCGCCGTCTCCTGACCGGCCGACGGTGCGGCGTCGGCGACGGCCTGGAAGCGCTGGATCGTCTCGGCGGCCCGACCGGTGTCGCGGGCGATCTCGGCGAGCCCCATCTCGAACCAGATCGAGGCGCCCGTCGCGTTCGTCGCCCGGGCTCGCTCGGCGGCCGGCTCGAGCACGGCGCGCGCTTCCGCGTACCGACCGGACCAGGCAAGTGCGTGGGCCTCGTTGAGAACATGGAGGGCGATGCCGCGCCGGGCCAGCCATCCCGGCAGCTCGTTCTGATCGGCGATCGCCCGACGCGACAGCGCCGCGGCCTCGTCGCACCGGCCCAGGTTCAGCAGGCTCGTCGCCCGGGCGGCGGCGAGATCGACCCGCGTCCGCGGCGAGACCGGCACGTTGATCTGGTCCGCGATCTGCAGTGCTTCGACCGGCCGACCGGCACCGGCGAGCAGCGCGGCGCGACGAGCGTCGATGGCAGCCACCTCCTGCGGATCACGCAGGCGCTCGCGTGTGCGCTCGTATGCGGCGAGGGCGCCGTCGAGGTCGCGCCGGTCGAAGAAACGGATGTCGGCCAGTCGCCGGGCGAGGCTGGCTCGGAGGCCGTCCGGCAATGGGTCGTCCCACACGGCAGCGACAACGCGCTCGACCCCCTCGGCGTCACCCTGCATGGCGTGGGCTTCGGCGAGCACCTCCGCCTGCTCTCCAGAGATGACGGTGCCCGGGTCGGCGATCGCCTCGACGAGGCGGATGGCCAGCGCCGGGTCGCGGCCGATGAGCGCCAGCCGCGCTGCAGCGAGGAGCTGCTCGCCCGGTACGGTGCCGCCCGAGGACACCCGCCAGAAGGGGACCTGCACGGTGTCCTCCCGCCGCCGCGCTCCGTGCGCCTCGACGACATCGGCGAGCTGCTGCTGGATGCGACGTAGGCGCAGTGGCGCCAGGTTCGCCCGCAGTACCTCGCCGTACAGGGGATGGTTCAGCCGGACGCTCGTGCGCCGACCCGACATCACGACCGTCACCAGCCGGCTCGCCTCCAGCCGCTCGAGCGTGCCCGCACCGTGGAGCCGTTCGAGGTCGAGCACACCGAAGCGCTCACAGACGGCCAGCATCTCGAGCACGGCGAGGCCGGACTCGTCGACGCCCGCCAGGTGCTCGGCGACGAGCTCCTCCAGCGCGGTCGTCGTCGGCAGCGGACCCGTCAGCTGCCAGCCGCCGTCTCGCTCGACCAGCGTGCCCCGCTCGCGCGCCCCCAGCACCAGCTCGGTGACCACTTGCAGGTTTCCGCTCGAGAGGCGGGCCAGCTCCGCCAGGGCCTGGCGCGAGACCGGCCCGTCCAGCGCGCGGTGGAGCAACACTCCGAGCTCGTCTCGCGTCAGCGGCCCGAGATCGAGACGGGTCAGGTGCCCGTCGCGCCGCAGTCCGGCCAGGCGCGGCGACGAGGTTCCGCCCGTGCGGATCGTGCCGACGAGGAACACGCGTCGCGACACCACGAGCGGCACCAGTACGGCCACCGATGTGTCATCGAGCAGATCGAAGTCGTCGACGAGCAGGACGAGGCGATCGTCGCCCCCCAGCCGGCCGAGCTCGGCGCGGGCGCCGTGGAACAACGCCATCCGCTCGTCCTCGCCCACACCGAGGCCGTCGACGAGCGAGCTCGGCAGGAGATGGGCGAGGGCACCGAGCGGGATGGCGGCCGTCGACGGATGACCGACGGCCCGCTCGACCCGGCGGCCGGCGTCCTCCGCCAGGCGCAACGCCTCCTCGGCGAGGCGTGTCTTGCCGGTGCCGGCGGGCCCGTAGATGACCACCCCACCCGTCTCACCGCCGCGGTACAGCCGGCCCAGCTCCTCGAGTTGCGCCGTTCGGCCGGTCAACGGCCACGGTGCGACCATCACCCACCGCCCGCCCCGGCGCGACGTCCCTCCATCTCCGCCACCCTACGAGCAGGCGCCGGCCCGACTGGCGGTCCGCGACACACCGTACGTAGCGAGCCGCCGGCGCATCAGTAAGCGCTACGGATGCGGCGGGCTCCCTCGTTCGATCACCCTTCGGGGCGAGGGACCGCGTGCCGTGAACCAACCACGGTCACGCGTGTCGATGACCACGGCAATTCGCCGGCACGCCGTGCCGGCGAACCCAACAAGGGAGAACTCGTGAACATCAGCAGCGACGGCTGGAGACGGGCCGCGCGCCGCGTGCTCCTCGGCGGCGTCATCGGCGCGGGCGTCGTGCTGGCGATGAGCCAGTCGGCGAGCGCCGCAACCACCGCGACCTTCACCAACGGCACGCTCAGCATCACGGGGGACGGTGCCGACAACAACATCGAGATCACTCGCAACGCGGCCGGCGTGATCCTCGTCAACGGCGGGGCGATCCCGGTCCGCGGCGGTACCCCGACGGTTGCCAACACGAGCCTGATCCAGACCTTCGGTCTCGGCGGCAACGACAGCATCACGCTCAACGAGGCCAACGGTGCGCTCCCTCGGGCCAGCACGTTCGGCGGCGCCGGCAACGACACGCTGACCGGCGGCTCGGGCGGCGACCAGCTGTTCGGGCAGGCCGGCAACGACACGATCCTCGGCCGGGGTGGCATCGACTTGCTGTTCGGCGGGACCGAGAACGACACGCTCACCGGCGGCGACGCCAACGACCAGGCGTTCGGTGAGAGCGGCGACGACCGCATGATCTGGAACCCGGGCGACGACACCGACCTCAACGAAGGCGGCAGCGCCAGCGACACCGTCGAGGTCAACGGCGGCGGCGGCGCCGAGGCGTTCACGACCACCGCCAACGGCACACGTGTCCGGTTCGACCGTCTCGACCCGGCGCCCTTCTCCATCGACATCGGCACGTCCGAGAACCTCGTGCTCAACGCCAATGGCGGCGACGACAGCATCTCGGCCACCGGGAACCTCGCGGCGCTGATCAAGATCACCGTCGACGGCGGTGCGGGCGACGACACCGTGCTCGGCAGCAACGGCGCCGACCTGCTGATCGGCGGTGACGGCAACGACTTCGTCGACGGCCAGCAGGGCAACGACGTGGCCTTCCAGGGCGCCGGTGACGACACGTTCCAGTGGGACCCCGGTGACGGCAGCGACACCGTCGAGGGCCAGGACGGCACCGACACGATGCTGTTCAACGGCAGTGCCGGCGCCGAGATCTTCGAGGCCTCGGCCAACGGTGGGCGGCTGCGCTTCACCCGCAACCTCGGCAACATCGTGATGGACACCAACGACGTCGAGGTCGTCGACCTCAACGCCCTGGGCAACACCGACACGATCACGGTCAATGACCTGTCCGGCACCGATGTCATCCGGCTCGACGGCGATCTCGCCGGCACCCTCGGCGGCACCGCCGGCGACGTTGCGGCCGACACCGTCATCATCAACGGCACCAACGGCGACGACCTCATCGACGTCGTCGGCGGCGGCACCTCGGCGACGGTGATCGGGCTGCCCACCCAGGTGAACATCACCAACTCCGAGGGCGCCAACGACAGCCTCGTCGTGAACACGCTGGGCGGTAACGACGCCGTGAACGCGACCACCCTGCCCGCTGGCGTGATCAAGCTGACGGTCGACGGCGGTGCGGGCGGCGACACGTTGCTCGGCTCCCAGGGCGGCGACGTCTTCCTCGGCGGCGACGGCGACGACGTCCACTTCGGTGACAACGGCAACGACGTCGCCCTCATGGGCGCCGGCGACGACACCTTCCAATGGGACCCAGGTGACGGCAACGACACGCTCGAGGGGCAGGACGGAACCGACTCGATGCTGTTCGCCGGCGCCAACGTCGACGAGAACATCGACATCGTCGCCAACGGCGGACGCGTCCTGTTCGTCCGCAACATCGCCAACGTGATGATGGATCTCGACGACGTCGAGAACATCGACGTGCGGGCGCTGGGCGGCGCCGACAACGTCGTCCTCGGCGACCTGTCGGGCACCGACGTGACGCTGACCGGCCTCGACCTGCGCGGTCCGAACGGCGGCGGCGACGGCGCCGCGGACACGGTGACCGTCAACGGCACCCAGGGCGCCGACACGTTCGGTGCCGCCGGTGACGCCGGCGGGGTCAACGTCTTCGGTTTGCACACCGCGGTCAACATCGTCGTCCCGGAGCAGGCCAACGACCGCCTGACGCTCAACGGCCTGGGCGGCGACGACGTCGTCGACGCCACCTCGCTGGAAGCCGACGGCATGCAACTCACGATGAACGGCGGCCTCGGCATCGACTCGTTCCTCGGCAGCGACGGCGATGACCTGATCAACGGCGGCGACGGCAACGACGTCGCCTTCATGGGCGCCGGCGACGACACGTTCGTGTGGAACCCGGGCGACGACAACGACACGCTCGAGGGTCAAGCCGGCTTCGACAAGATGCTCTTCAACGGCGCCAACGTCGCCGAGGAGATCGACCATCTCGGCCAACGGCGGGCGCGTCACCTTCTTCCGCAACATCGCCAACGTCACGATGGACCTCGACGATGTCGAGGGCATCGACTTCAACGCCCTCGGCGGCAACGACAACGTCGTCGTCAACGACCTCAGCGGGACCGACGTCGTCGACGGTGAACGCCAACCTTGCCGCCGCCGGCGGGGCTGGGGACGCCCTGGCGGACAACGTCACGGTCCACGGGACCAACGGCGACGACGTCGCCCAGGCGTTCGGCGACGCCACCGGCGTCTCGGCCCTCGGCCTCGCCACCCAGGTCAACATCACCGGGGCCGAGGCCGCCATCGACCGGCTGACGCTGAACATGGCGGCCGGCGACGACGTCGTCGAAGGCTCCGGCCTCGCCGCCGGGTCGATCCAGCTGACCGCCGACGGTGGACCAGGCGCCGACATCCTGATCGGCGGCGCCGGCAACGACACGCTCCTCGGCGGCTCCGGCGACGACGTGCTCATCGGCGGCGGGGGCACCGACATCCTCGACGGCGGCCCCGGCGACAACATCGTCATCCAGCTCGCCGCCGATGACACCGTGACCTCGGCGAGACCAGCCGACGACAAGTGGCTCGCCGCCCACACCCGCATCGTCGACGGCAAGACCGTCATCGACGTCGGCGGGAAGGCCCGCACGCTGGCGAGCACCGACCTGTCGACCCTGATCGAGCGAGCCTCGGCAGCCGCCGCCCGGGAGCATGCGCTCCCGGATGCCGTCCCGGCTCCACCCCCGGCGTGGCGTCACCGGAAGCAGTGCCGTCCCCGACCCCGGAGCACGCGGCGGCGGATGCGGCGCCGACCCCGACACCGAGCCGGCGGCGCCGGAAGCAGTGCCGGCCCCGACCCCGGAGCGCGGCGGCGGATGCGGCGCCGACGCCGAACACCGAGCCGGCCACGTCGGCCGATGCGGAGCCGGCACCCACAACGACACCGCAGGACTGAGCACACGCTCCCGACCCCGCAACCTCGAAGTCCAGTGCCAGGACCACCCGTGGTCCTGGCACTGGTCGATCCACCCATCGGCTACTGGCTCAGCCCGGTGGCGCCTCGTCGCATCCGACGGGGCGACGGGCCGAGGTGATCGGCCCCGGAGCCCACGACCACGTGACACCCATGAGATCACCTGATCTCCAGCGTCGAGGAGACGACATGACTGCAACACTGGAAACCACCATTGACCCCGCCGAGCGGGAGCGCGAGCTGGTCGCCGAGGCGGCCGCCTGCGGCCCGGTGCTGGCGGCGAACGCCGAGCGCCACGACCGCGACGGGACCTGGGTCTCCGACTCGTTCGAGCAGCTCCGTGAGCGGGGGCTGCTGGCGATCGCCGTCCCGGTCGAGCTCGGCGGCCGCGGGGCAAGCCTCCGGCAGGTGTCGATGGTGCAGCGCGAGCTCGCCAAGCACTGCGCATCGACGGCCCTGGCAAGCGCCATGCACCAGCACGTCACGACGTTCACCGCCTGGCGCTACCGCCGTGGTCTACCCGGCGCCGAGGCCACGCTGCGCCGCGTCGCCGACGAGGGCATCGTGCTCGTGTCGACCGGTGGCGCGGACTGGACCTCACCGCGAGGCACGGCCGTCAAGGTCGAGGGGGGCTACGAGGTGAGCGGGCGCAAGACCTTCGCCAGCCAGTCGCCGGCCGGCACGGTGATGTCGACGATGTTCACCTACCACGACCCCGAGCGCGGCATGCGCGTGCTCAACATGGCGGTGCCCATGGCCGATGAGCACGTGAGCGTGCGCGAGACCTGGGACACGCTCGGCATGCGTGGCACGGCCAGCAATGACATCATCGTCGAGCGGGCCTTCGTGCCGGACGCGCGGGTCCTCGCCGACCGGCCCCACGGCGTCATCGATCCCCCGCTGCAGGTGATCGCCACCATCGGCTTCGGCGTGATCGCCGGTGTCTACCTCGGTGTCGCCGAGGGTGCGTTCGGCCACGCGCTCGCCGCAGTCGAGCAGCAGCGATGATGCGCTGGTGCAGCGCCAGGTCGGATTGATGTCGCATCGGCTCCGCGTCGCCGCATGGGCACTCGACGGCGCCCTCGCCGCAGCGGGTGACGACCCCATTCCCTCGATGGACACCGTCGCCGCGGTGATGTCCGCCAAGCGGGAGATCGCCCTCGCCGGTGTCGAGGTGTGTGACCTGGCGATGGCCGTCGCCGGTGGCCGGGCGTACTTTCGGGGCTCACCGATCGAGCGGGCCTACCGCGACATCCGCGCCGCTGCGTTCCACCCGTTCACACCGGAGCAGACCCTGCTGCACGCCGGCCGCCTGCACCTCGGACTGCCCTGCGACGAGTTCTGACGTGCGCTCATCGCGCTCACAGGCGCCGGCATCTGCGACCCTCCCACCGCGGATCTGCGAGGTGGTCGGCGCCCGACCGAGGGCGTCACGCCGTCAACGAGTAGCTCGACCGGTGTTGGAGAGCACTCGGCCGGTGCATTGTCGCTGGTCGCCCGAGGTGGCCGTCGACGACGCAGGGGACCGGTTGTTCCCGCTCGTGGACGGCGCCACCAACGCCAATGGTTCGACCTCATCGAGCACCAGCTGACAGTGCGCGGACAACACGAGCTGCGCAGGATCAGCGTCGATGCTTGGTGTCGGTCCGGCCCGCCTCGCCTTCGACGAGCACCACGTCGAGTCATGAACGGCGGCTCGGGCGCCCATCGCTGATCGCCTAGCGTTCAGCAACCGTCGATGGCCTCTTCGATACCAACTGTCCGGGCGACGCCATCGCAGAGACGAGGAGGAGCAGACGCAATGCCCCTGCCGCAGGTGCTGGCCGGCCCGATCGTCCGCCGCGTGGTGGGGAACGAGGTCGCAGTCTGGCTGGCGCTGCGCGACCCGGCAATCGTCGAGCTCGTCGTCTGGGCCGGACCGCAGCGGTCGAGCGGACCGGGCGCCGTTGAGAGCGGCACACCGCCGGTGGCCCGGGAAATTGCGCTGACCGAGCGGTTCGGCGCCCAGCTCCACGTCGCAGTGGTCGTGGCGGAGGCCAGCGCGGTCATCGCTCCTGGGGCGATCCACAGCTACGACGTGATCGTCGGCGGCCAGGGTCTGCGCGATCTCGGCTTCCTGCGCGACGAGGCGCCCACGACGGAGTCAGCGGGGAACGCCCGCCCGTTGCGCCTCGCGCTCGGCTACGAGCTCGATCGGTTGCCGAGCTTCGTCACACCAGCTCCGACGATCAGCGACCTGGTGCTCGTCCAGGGCTCGTGCCGGCGGACGAACGCCGACGGTCCCGACGCGATGGCCTACCTCGACGACCTCATCGCCGAGCACCGCCTGGACCTGACGCGCCGACCGCAACAGCTCTTCCTCACCGGCGACCAGATCTACGCCGACGACCTGTCTGGCTGCCTGCTGCCGCAGATCAACGCCATCGGCCGGGAGCTGCTCGGGTTCACCGAGACCCTCCCGATCGACAATCGTGCCGTCCCGGTCACGATCGAGGAGTTCCCCGTGCAGCGCCGCCGCAAGGTGGTCCGGGAGATCGGCCGCTTCTCGACCAACGATGGGATGCACCACCTGCTCTCCTACGGCGAGCTGCTGGCGATGCACCTGCTGGTGTGGAGTCCCTCGCTGTGGCGCCCGCTGACCACCGCCGACGAGGTGTTCGTGCCGTCCCCGAACGTCGAAGCGAACCACCTCTCGGACTGGGAGGCGTACTACGCGCCGAAGCCCGGCGATCCGGACCCGGACGGTCTGACGAAGTGGGAGCGCACGGACGAGCCTGACTTCACCGACCAGCTCAAGCAGACCGAGATCTTCCGGGCCGCAGTCCCCCGGGTCGCGCGGGCGCTGGCCAACACGGCCACCTACATGATCTTCGACGACCACGAGGTCACCGACGACTGGTACCTGTCGCAGTCCTGGCGGTCGCGGGTGCTCACCGCGCCGTTCGGCCGGGCGATCGTCCGCAACGGCTACGCCGCCTATGCGGTGTGCCAGGCCTGGGGCAACGACCCGTCGGCGTTCACCCACATCGGCGAGCACCCCAAGCCGAAGAACGAGGAGCTGCTCGACACCCTCGTGTCGGTCGGGACCGACGGCGCGTTCAGCGCCACCGCCATCGACAAGCTGGAGCAGCTGCTCGGCCTCACGAAGCCGGTGATCGACCCCGAGGTGCGGTTCGACTACACGGTCCCGGGACCGCGCCACCTCGTGCGTGTCGTCGACACCCGAACACGGCGCACCTACCGGGGGCGGCTCGGGCCGCCGAAGCTGTTCGGGAACAGCCTCGACACCCAACTTCCTCCCGGCCCGCTCACCGACGGGCGGGAGCTGCTGGTCGTCGTCTCGCCGGTGCCGATCCTGATGCCCCACGCCATCGACGCGCTGGTCCAGCCGCTGGCGTCGGGGATCTTCGATTTGGTATCGAACGCCAAGCGCAAGGCCGAGGCCGATCACGACGGTCCGCCCGTCAGCGGGCCGGAGCGCTTCGACGTCGAGGGCTGGGGCGGCGACGAGGAGTCGTTCCACGCTCTCGTGCGCCGGCTCGCCACCTACCCCCGCTGTGTGATCGTGTCGGGCGACGTCCACTTCGCGTCAGGGCTCGCGCTCGACTTCTGGTCCGGCCAGGACCCGACGGTCGACTCGCGGATCGTGCAGCTGACGTCGTCGCCGGTGCGCAACAGCGCGGCGGAGGAGATCCGCGCCGCCATCTTCGCCGCCCGCTTCTCCCAGCAGCTGTTGCACGGCCTACCCCTCGAACGGCTCGGTTGGTCCGAGACGTCGTCGATCACCGTCCCTGCGGGCAAGGCCATCTCACCGGCCCGCCGCAGCCGGATGAAGGCGAGTCCGGCGGTCGTGCCGGCCGGGGGGTGGCCGGCGGGCACCACGATCCCGGCTGACAAGCCGCCGGAGTTCCGTTTCCGCCTGGGCCCAGTGCGCGACGATCGCCTGCGCAGCCAGCTCGAGCATCCCGAGCACCTCCCACCTCCGTTGCCGTCGTTCGACGCCGGCGACCCGCTGCACACTTATCACGAGGTCGCCGCCCGCCACGCCGAGCTGGCGCTCGGCCCGACCGAGCTGCTGCGGCTGCTCGTCTTCCGATCGAACCTCGGCGTGGTCCGGTTCGAGGGCGACGGTCAGAGCCACACGGTCGTGCACGAGCTGTACTCGATGGACGGTCCCGACTCGACCGAGGGCGGCGCCTACACGATCCATCGCGCCTCGCTCGCCTTGTCGCCGGCGCTCGCCGGCCCGTCGTTGCAGGTGGTCGCCGATGCCTGAGCCCACGAAGACCAGGAAGAAGAAGGGTTTCTTCCAGAAGGTGGCGCAGCTCGTCAAGGACCTCGCCGAGTGGGTGGAGGAGACGTTCTCGGACGCCGAGCTGTCGGCGGCGATCCGCGACGACCTGGGCCTCGACCGCGACAACCCGGCCAACCCGGCACCGCCCGACGGGGCCCGCCTGGCCCGCATCGAGGCGTTCGCGGCCAAGGACGACGTCGACGAGGCGTCGTTGCTGGCGGTGGTCGCCGACATCAAGGCCGAGGTCGACGCGATCATCGACTTCATCGAGGCGGCCAAGGCCGACCAGGTCGACGCCCGGGTGCTGTTCGCCACGATGTTCAAGGTGTTCGCACTCGACCTGCTGCGGGTGCGCAATCCCGGCGCCTACGCGCTCGTGCGGTTGGCCGGCGTCGCCCTCGACGACGAGGAGTTCCTGCAGCAGCTCGACGCCGCGGCGCTCCAACAGCTGGTGCGCGGCGAGGGCCCGGCGGTCGACGGTGAGGCCGTGGTGCAGCGCTGGTCGATGCTCGGCGGCGTCGCGCTGGTCGTGCTCGCCACGAAGGCGAAGGCGCTCGACGCGGCGATCGACGCCATCTACGGCTGGGACCCGGATCCCGAGGACGAGGGCGAGACGGCGGCGATCGCGTCGCGGGCGCTCACGGTGGTGCTCGACCACGAGCTGGTGGGCACGGCGCCGCCGGCGTTGACGCTGATCCCCGTGCCCAGCGCCCACGGCGGGCCCGGCATGTACCTCGGCGCCACTGCGGGCGTGTCGCTCCCGATGATCGACGGCGCGACGATCTACACGTTCGACATCGTCGGCGCCGGCCAGTTCGGCCTGTTCGTGCCGTTCGAGACGGACGGCGAGCTGCGCACGTTCGCGTCGTTCACGCCGAAGATCCGGGTGGGTGCCGAGCCCTACAAGGGCGGAACCGACACCGACGGCAATCCCGTCCCCGCTCCGCCGATGGACACACCGGCGCTCGTCGTCGGCACGACCGACGGCTCCCGACTCGAGATCGGCCGGCTCGCCTACGGCATCGAGATCTCAGGGGAGGAAGCCGCCTTCCGCGTGACGGTTCGCAACGGCAAGCTGGTGATCGCGCTCGGCACGGGAGACGCGTTCCTGCGTCAGCTCCCCGGCGGCAACATCGAAGTGCCGTTCGAGGTCTCGCTCGTCGGCAGCACGTCAACGGGCATCCGCCTCGAGGGCGGCACCCGGCTGCGGGTCAACCTGCCGGTGTCGGCCTCGCTGTTCGGCGTGTTCACCGTGCAGTTCCTCGAACTGGAGCTGGTGACGGAGCCGGAGGTGTCCCTGGACATCCGGGGCGGGTTCTCGCTCACGCTCGGACCGTTCGCCGCCTCGATCGACCGGGTCGGCGTGTCGCTCGCGCTCCAGCAGCTCGGCGACGACATCGAGCACCTCGGCGACTTCGTCCGCTTCGCTCCTCCCCGGGGCATCGGGCTGGTCCTCGACGCCGGCGTGGTGAAGGGCGGCGGGTTCCTGTTCATCGACGCGGCCCGCGGCGAGTACGCCGGCGCGCTGGAGCTCAAGTTCCTCACGTGGTCGATCAAGGCGATCGGGCTGCTGTCCACGAAGCGACCGGACGGCAGCGACGGCTGGTCGTTGCTGCTGTTCGTGTTCGGCCAGTTCAACTGGCACCTCGGGTTCGGGATCTTCTGGACCGGCGCCGGCGGGATGGTCGGCCTCCACCACCGCTCGGACGTCGACGCCCTGTCGGCGGGGATGCGCACGGGCGCGCTGGACGACGTGCTGTTCCCGCAGAACCCGGTCGCCGACGCGCCACGGATCATCAACCGCTACCGCACGCTGTTCCCGGTCACCGACGGCAACCTGCTGATCGGCCCGATGCTCGAGCTGAGCTTCCTGGACCCGCCGATCGTGTTCGTGCGGCTCGGGGTCATCTTCGACGTGCGCAACGCGCTGTCGCCCGGGCCGGCGACGCTGTCGAAGGTCGTGCTCGTCGGCCAGGTGCTCGTGCAGCTGCCGGCGCGCAAGCTCGGCGTGCCGGCGATCCTGAAGCTGCTGATCGACGTCGTCGGCTTCTACGACGGCGACACGCGCTTCCTCCTCGTGCGGGGCCGGCTGCGCGACTCCTTCGTCGGCATCGAGGGGTTCGTCAAGCTCGACCTCGCCGGCGAGCTGCTGGTGGCGGCCCAGTTCGGGCCGCACCCCGCCTTCGTGCTGTCGGCCGGCGGCTTCCATCCGCGCTACGCCGGTCTGCCGGAGCGGGTGCCGCGTGACCTCGACCGGCTGCGGGTGTCGTTCAAGCTCGGGCCGGTCTCGCTGTCGATCGAGCACTACTTCGCGGTCACGCCCAACTCGGTGCAGGCCGGCCAGAAGACGTCGCTGAAGGCGGACTTCAAAGTCGCCCAGATCGAGGCGTCGTTCGGCTGGGACGCACTGCTGTACCTGTCGCCACGCTTCTTCTTCGTCGTCGACCTCGAGTTCAAGGCCAAGGTGAGGGCGTTCGGTCGGACGCTCGCCTCCGTCACCGTCACGGCAACGCTCGAAGGACCCGACGAGTGGCGCTTCGACGGCACGTTCAGCTTCTCGATCCTGTGGTGGGACAAGACGATTCCGTTCCATGAGCACTTCGGCGAGGTTCGCCAGGCCGCGACCGGCACCGCCTCGCTCGGCCAGGCGCTCCAGGCCGAGCTCGACAACCCCGACAACGTCACCATCGAGGCTCCGGTCGGGGCCAACCCGGTCACGCTGACGTCGTCCGGTACGGCCAAGCTCGCCCACCCGGTCGGACGGTTGGCGGTCCGCCAGCGGGCGGTGCCGTTCGGGCTGCGAGTGGAACGGCTCGGAACCCGCGAGCTGGCCGGTGGGCCGCAGGTCGCGACCGTGGCGACCGTCGCGCTCAACGGCGAGCCCCGGCCCAGCTTCGAGCACACGACCGAGCAGTTCTCCCGCGGCCAGTTCGTCGCGCTCAGCGACGACCAGAAGCTGACGGGTCCGACGTTCGAGACGTTCCCGGCGGGTGTCATCGTCGGGTCGGCCGACTACGTGGCGGTCGACGCGCTGGCCCGCGACGTGGCGGCCGGGTTCGAGACGGTGCGGCTCGACCCAGAGCCGGCGGGTCTCGTGTCGAAGTGGACGACCGCGGTGCTGGCGTTCCAGCCGGCAACGGACGAGGGAGCGCACGAGGCGTCGAAGCTGGGCGCCGCCGCCCGCTCCGACCGCGCCGAGGCGGCGTTGCGGGTGGCGTCGCCGCTCGCCGCGTCGAGCATCGGGGTGGACGAACCGCCGCTCGCCCTCGTCGGGCTCGAATCGTTCGTCGAGTCGGCCCTGCTGCCGGACGCCGCGGCGCAGTCGCCGTCACTGGCCGAACAGGTCGCCGCCGCCGCCGGGCTGCGGGTCGTGGAGCGGTTCGAGGTGATGGCGTGACGGCCGCGGTGTACCGGTTCCTGCCGTTCACCCGGCGCGGCCTCGTCGCCGAGCTGCGCGACAGCACGGCCGCCGCCGACGGCGAGCTGCCCCAGCGGGCCTCGATCAAGCTGGACGTGACGCTCAGCGACGGTCTCGGTGGCGCCTCGACGACGACGGCGCTGGCCGGCCCTGGTGACGTCGTCGGGCTCGACCCGCGGTCGATCGTCCGCCTCTCGCCGCGACGCGACGCCACCAACGTGGAACCGAACTACCTCGTCGCCGTCGACTTCGACGAGCCGGATCTGCCGTGGCTGCTGACCCCGGCGGCGGCCGACGCCCAGGGCCGGTTGCGGCCGTGGCTGGCGCTCGTCGTCGTGGAGGCCCGCCCCGGGGTGTCGATCGACGTGCCGGCCGGAGCGCCGCTGCCCCGGCTGCGGATCGACAGCGGCGCCGGCGGCGAGCTCGGCGACCTGGCCGGTTCGTGGGCGTGGGCCCACACGCAGCTGCTCGTCGCCGAAGGCTCGGGCCAGGAGGCGGCCGGGGCGCTGCAGAGCGACCCCGATCGTCACGTGTCGCGCCTGCTTGTGCCCGCGACGATTGCGGGCGGGCGGGCGCTGGTTCGCCTGTCTCGTGCCGGCGTTCGATGCCGGCGTGCGGCGCGGCCTGGGGCTGGCGCCCCTCGCCGATCAGCCGCTGCGCCCGGCATGGACCAGCGAGGATCAGGTCACCCTGCCGCTCTACTTCCACTGGGAGTTCTCGACCGGCCCTGCCGGCGATTTCGAGAGCCTGGCCCGGCGCCTGCAGCCGTTCAAGGTCGGCGACGGCAGCGACGGGACACCGACGGCCGGCACGGTCAAGCTGCACATCGGCGCCGCCGGTGGCCCGGTGGACCTCCCCGACGGCCACCCGGAGCGGATCGTCGAGATGGACGGCGCGCTGCGGGCCGTGCAACAGGGCGACGGACGCCTCGAGGACATCCCGACCGCGCTGACGACGCCGCTCGGCGAGCTGCTCGACGCCATCGCCGACCCGTCCGGCAGCGACCCCGACGACGGCGCGGTCGGCCCGCCGCTGTACGGCGCATGGGCGAGCAACCGCTTCCGGTGCGTGAGCCAGCGAGTCCCGAGCGAGCGAACAGCTGGCTGCACCGCGTCCGGGTGGTTCCGGGAGCTCAACCTCGACCCGAGGACCCGGGTAGCCGCCGGTCTCGGAGCCGAGGTCGTTCGCCGCGAGCAGGAGGACCTGATGGCCGCCTGCTGGCAGCAGGTCGGCTCGGTGGTGGCGGCCAACACGCTGCTCTCGTGCGCGGCGCTGTCGATCCAGTCATCGACCCGGTTCCACTTGCGCTCGATCCATCGACTTCCTCCGGCCCGCATGCTCACGTACGCGGCGCCGCTCTCGAGTCGCGCCCCGCTCGGCGAGGCGACCGTGCGGGCGGGGATCACTCCGACCTCGCTGCCGGACACCACCGTCGACCCGGCGCTGCGCCGGCTGCTGGCGCCGACGGGGCGATTCGTCCGCAAGGCGACGGCCGGCCAACCTGACGCCGCCCCCGTCGTGGCTCGTTTCGTCGACAAGCTGGCCGCCGGTTCGATGGCCGTCGACCCCACCGACTTCGTGCCGGCGGGCGTGCTGCCGCCGTCAGCCGAACCGCCGTCGCCTCCCCCGCCGCCCGAGCAGCGACTGACGTTGAAGGCCGACCTGCGCGCCGTCGGGCTGATCCCCTCCCGCCACGCCGACCTGCTCCGCGCCAGCGGCGAGGTCTTCGTGTTCGCCGGCCGGCAGGTGGATCCCTTGCTGGCGCTGCGAGCCGCGGCCGCGACACGTCCGGCCCCCGACTCCGGTTTCATGCTGGGCAAGCTCGTCGGGGGTGGGCTCGGCGTGGAGTTCCTCGACAGCACCATCGCCGGCAACCTCGTCATCCGTACCGACGCCACCGAGCCGAACGTCGTGATCGCCCGACGGCCGGATCGAACCGATCGAACCGGAGCCCGTCGAGCCGATCGAGCCGGAGCCCATCGAGCCGCCCACCGATCTCACTGCGATCTTCGAGGGCCCGACGGTCACCGTGCCACCGCTCGTGCGCGACGCCTTGGTGCTCAACCGGTTCGAGGCCGCGATCGCCCAGCTCGCCGACGTCGGCTCACTGGCGGAGGCTCCACCGGGACGCGAGCTCGTGCCCTACGCGCTCGCCGCCGCCGCCCAGTCGCTCGAGGCGCGGTGCCACCCGTCCAACGCCCACGTCGCCCGAGTGGGCTCGATGCTCAGCTTCGGTGACGGTTCGCCCACCGACCTGCGCGTCGGCGCCGTCCACGACGGTGTGACGATCGCCCCGACGTTCGACCGCATCATGGCCTACCCGGAGCTCGCCGTGCCCGCCTACCGGCTGCTCGCCCGCTACGACCGCACGCGGCTGCTGCCCGGCGTCGACGCCATCCCGCCCGACTCCGTCACCCTGCTCGAGACGAATCCACGGTTCGTGGCCGCCTTTCTCGCCGGCGTCAACCACGAGGTCAACCGCGAGCTGCTGTGGCGCCGGTATCCCACCGACCAGCGCGGCACGCCGGTGCGCCGGTTCTGGGATCGGCCGGGAGGCCCGAGCGCCACCGACGTCCCCCCGATGCACCAGTGGGCGGCCGACCGATCGCTCGTCGACATCGCCGGCGGCGAGTCCAACCTGGTGCTGCTGATCCGCGGCGAGCTGCTGCGGCGCTACCCGAACACGGTGGTGCTGGCCATCCCGGCCAGCGGCCCGGGCTCGCCGAGCAGCGACGAGACGATGGTCAAGCGGGCGATCTTCGCCGGCTTCTTCGACCCCGACGTCGCCTTCTTCGGCTTCGACCTCACCGACGACGAACTGCGCCTCGGCGACGGTTGGTTCTTCGCGCTCCAGGAGCAGATCACCGAGCCCCGCTTCGGCCTCGACGAGGCGCGATCGGCCGGCGGGCTCACCGCGTGGCGCCAGGCCGCCTGGCCGGACACCGGGATCGCCGCCGCCACGCCGTTCACCATCGACGACCTGGCGCAGTTCGCGGTGACGAACGGGCTGGCGCCGGTGCCGGCCGACGGCGCGACCGTCGCCGAGGCCCTGTTCCAGAACCCGGTCCAGGTGCTCGTGCACGCCCGCCACCTCACGTTCACCGAGGAGGTCTGATGCCGGATCATGACCTCGAACGGATCGCCAGGCGGCGCACGGAGCTCGGAGACCTGGCCACCGAGCTCACGGAGTTGGGGGCGGAGCTCGCCGTCCGCCGCGCCGAACTGGCCGAGCTCCGCGCGACCGGCCGGGGCGCCCGCCTGCTCGAACGGGCCGAACGGCGCGTCGCCACGCTGGAAGCCCGACGAGCCGCCCTCCACGAGCGGCGTTCCGAACTGTCCGGGCTCGTCGGCGTCGCGGCGAGCGGGCTGCTGGACGAGATCGACCCCGAGATCGCCATGGAAACGCTGGACGGCAAGGTGCCGATGGCGCTGCTCCCGGTGCGCATCGAGACGCGCTTCGCGGACGCCAACACCACCCTGCACATCCGCATCTTCCCCGACCAGGTGCACCTCGACGCCCACGAACCGGCGTTCACCGCCGACGAACGGGCCGGCGCCGAGTGGTACTGGAAGGAGCGGTGGCCGGCGCTCGACGACGCGGCGCGGGCCGAGCGGGCCTGGACCACGCTCGCCGGCCGCTTCCGCCCCGGCCGGGCGCGCTACCTGCTCGACACGTTGCGACCGACCAACCTCAACCGCGCCCCCAACAGGCCGCCGGCGTTCCCGGTCACCGCCACGCGGGCCAGCTCGTGGACGCGGGCGGTCGAGGCCACCGCCCTGCCCGAGCGCTGGGTGGCGATCGGGTTCCAGGACACCTTGGAGGTGTTCCGGATCTGGTCCGACCGGGTGCCCGATCGCCTGGCCGCCGGCCCGTCGCCGGAGGAGCTGGAGGCGCCCCCTCCACCCGACGCCGATCCCCGCGTCCCCCACGTGCAGGAGGCGTTCCGTTGGGCGGTCGACCCCGACACGGCGCGCGCGGCCGGCATGCTGCTCACCGTCCACGACAGCGACATGGCCTTCGGCCGGCCGCTGGCGAACGGGCTGACCCGCCTCGTCGTGCTCGGCGTCGACTGGACGTTGACCCCCGAGCAGGGCGCCGACGCGTTGGAGGCGCTGCTCGCCGGCCACGCCGCCTCCGGTGACCTGGCGTTCGTCACCCCCGGCACACCGACCAACAACACCGGCAGCAACCGGTCGGGCTTCTCGACGGCGCCCTCCGAGCAGGTCGCCGCATGGGCGCCGCCGCTCGCGGGGGCCGACGCCGACACCGCGCCCGACGCCAACGCCGGGCGTCTCGCCGCCGCGCTCGGGATCGGCGCGGCGCCCCTCGCGGTGGCGCCAGGGGCCGGCGGCCGTCACCATGCGCTCGCCTCGGCCCTCGTCGATGCGCTGTGGGAGGCGACCGGCGGGTACTACGCGTCCGAGCTGCTCGACCCCCACGGCAGTGACGCCAACACCGCCGGCATGCGCGTGCATGCGGCGGCCGCGCTCCACGCGTCCGGGCCGTTGCCGGCGATCCGGGTCGGGCCCCAGCCGTACGGCGTGCTGCCGGTCGCGTCCCGGCGGTTGTCGCCGCACCTGGACTCGGCCGTCGATCTGAACCTCCACCGGTACAGCGGGATGCTCCGGTCGATGTGGGACGAGCAGGTCCACCGGGTGCCCCGGCTCGGCCGCGCCGGCGAGACGCGCGCCGTCGACGACGTGATGCTCGACCTGCTCCAGCGCACCCCGGTGCCGTGGGAGCTGCGCTGGCGGGAGATCGTCCCACCGCCGCAGTGGACGGCGACCGAATGGCTGGCCACGTCCCGCGCCCGGCAGGTGTCCTGGCTCTACGACGTCACCGACCGGCTGGACATCCCGCCGGACCGGCCGGCCCGGTTCCAGTACCTCACCGCGACCGTCGACAGCCATCCGCTCGGCGTGCCACTCGTCGCCAAGGGCGACGCCGGCACCTCCTACGTGGCCGAGATCGCGGCGCTCGCTCGCCAAGGCGACGAAGGACGCCGGGAGCTCAACCTGCGCCAGAACTCGATCGCCTTGCTCGAAGCGCTGCTCGCCTTCGCGGCCGTGCAGGAGCTGGACAAGGCGGCGTCGGCGGAGCTGGTGGAGGGCCTCACCGAGGAGGATCGGGCGGCGGCCGGCTTCGCCCGCAAGGGCGTGCGCACCCCCGATCTCGTCCGCGTGGAGGAGCCCGACCCGCAGCGGCTCCCGATGCAGTTCGCGTCAGCACGGACGCTCGCCGCGCAGACCGCTCCCGGTTCCCAGGTCGCGGTGCACGACCAGGTGGCGACGCGCCTGGGCAGCGCCGAGCTGTCCGAGCACATCGGTCAGCCGGCGAGTCCGGTCAACGGGCTGGCCCGGTTCCTCGCCGCCCTCGACGTGCTCGCGGCGGCACCGGCCGCCGAGCTGGAGTGGGCGTTCCGGGGCGTGCTCGACCTGTTCAGCTCGCGCATCGACGCCTGGTTCACGTCGTTCGCCACCGCCCGCCTCGACGAGCTGCGGGCGGAGCGGCCGCAGGGCGTCCACGTCGGATGTTACGGCTGGGTCGAGGACCTTCAGCCCGACAGCGGTCCGGCCGCCGACAGCCTGGGCTACATCCCCGCGCCGTCGCTGGCGCACGCCGTGACGGCGGCGCTGCTGCGCAGCGGCCGCCAGTCCCACCTCGCCGACGGTGCGTTCGACCTCGACATGTCGTCGGCGCGTGTCCGCGAAGCGCTGAAGCTGCTGGAGGGCGTGGCCGCCGGCCAGTCGCTCGCCGCGATGCTCGGCTACCGGATCGAGCGCAAGATGACCGACGCCGGACTGGCCG
>CAVUCK010000001.1:0-344147 GCA_963739975.1 uncultured Acidimicrobiia bacterium | reverse complement strand
CCACGACAGGTGACCGGCGGCGTCCGCGGCGCGGCGCAGCAGCTTCGGATCGCCCAACCGCTCCGCCGACGCCAACAGCAGCACGGTCCGAGCACCGGCGTCCAGCGCCCGTACCCGCGCCGCGAACAGGCCGGAGAGTCGCTCACCGATCGGCAAGGGATCCGGGAGAGGCGAGGTGCCGCGCAGCTGCTCGTCGGTCAATGCGGTGGGCAGCTCCACGAGCGCCAGCGGGTTGCCGTCGGTCGCGGCGACGATGTGGTTGGCGACGGTCTCGTCGACGGGTCCTACCGCAGCCGCGGCCAGCAGCTCGTGGGCCTCGGGGGTGGACAGCCCGCCCACCTCGACCCGGCGGATGCCTTCGAAGCGGACGCGGGCCTCCGGTGCCTCGCGCATGGTGACGAGCGAGGCGACGCGTTCCGCGCCGAGCCGGCGGACGACGAACGACAGCGCCAACGCCGACTCGTCATCGAGCCACTGCGCGTCGTCGACGAGGACGAGGACGGGCTGCGCACGGGCTGCCTCGGCGACGAGGCTCAGAACCGCGAGGCCGACGAGGAATGGGTCGAGGGCGTCGTGCTGCGTTTTGCCGAGTACGCCGTCGAGTGCGCCTCGTTGGGGTTCGGACAGTCCCTCGACGCAGTCGAGGAGCAGCTGCACCAGTTGGTGCACTGCCGCGTACCCGAAGACCATCTCCGATTCGACGCCGACGATGCGCACGACACGGAAGGCGGATCCGCGATCGATCGTGTACCGGACCAGCGCGGACTTCCCGACGCCGGCGGGACCGGTGAACAACAGCGCACCGGCGACGCCGCGTTCGGCGTCGCCCAGGAGTACGTCGATCATGGCGCGCTCGGTGGCGCGACCGACGAGAAGGTTGCTCCGATGCGTGCCGTGTCCGGGATCGGGCACGCCCGTCACGACCCGCCCTCCGCGGCCGCCTCCTCCAAACACACCATTACGGCTGTTCACCCGGTCCTGCCGAACGTCCCTTCGCCGGTCGCGGCGGACGAGGGGCGGCACCTCGGCGCAGGCGGCGGGGCGGGACGAGCACCGTGAGCGCCCGTGGATCCGACTCGAACAGGAGTGGTGGCTCCATCGCCACGCTCTCACCATCGATCCCGAGCGCGACGGCCGTCGCCGAGTCGACCCGAAACGTCGGGGTCGTCCACTCCGACAAGCCCCCTGGCGGCGGCCCGGTGACGGCGATGATCCCGAGCACACCGTCGTCGAGGTCCCCCCTCGTGCCGTGTTGCGGCCGCGGGTCGATCACATACGGGTTGTTGGCGACCAACACCAGCGCGGCGGTGTCGTGCGCCACGGCCGTCCTGTCCGATGAAGCGCAGGTCGAACGGTACGGCTCTCGGTCCGATCAACTCCGGCATCATGTCGATCACCGTGCGCACCTTGTGTTCCCGGTAGGCCGACGACTGCACGACCGCGCCGTACACCCCCATCGCGACGTTGTTCACGAAGGCGCGGCCGTTGACGCGGCCCAGATCGATGCGCTGTTCATGCCCGTCGGTGAACGCGTCGAGCGCGCCGGCGACGTCGTTGACGTCGATGCCGAGGTCGAGGGCGAAGTGGTTTCGGGTGCCAGCGGGAACGCACACGTACGGGAGGTCGTGCTCGGCCGCGATCGCGGCGACCGCGGCTTGTGACCCGTCCCCGCCCGCCATGCCAAGAGCGTCGGCGCCGGCTCGCACGGCGGCCGTCGCCAGGGCCGTGAGATCGTCGCCGGGTTCGAAGAGGATCGGATCGATGCCTCGCGCCCGGCATTGCCCGACCAGGTCGAATCGATCCGCTTTCCCCCCGCCCGAACGCGGGTTGACGATGAGGACGGGTTTGGCGGGACGCGACGTCATCGGACTGGTGCGGCGCCGCCGGGTCCGGGGCCGTTCGTTGCGTACTTCGGACCGAGCGTGGCAACTGCCTTCTTGAGCTCTGCGCCGACGGCGTCGAGACGATCGGCTTGTGACGCGTCCACGGCGGCGCTGATCGCAGCGATCAGCCTGCCGTCGCCTGTGAGCAGGGGCGTGGCGACGACGAACGCGTCTGCGAACGTGGCCCCGCGGTTGAAGGCCAATCGGGTGGCGCGTATCTCGGGGAGCTCGGCGAGGAATTGGCGGACCTCGGCGGCCTGGTCGGGGCGGGCGAGGTCGAGGAGGCGGTACATCTCCTGGTCGGGGACGTGGGCGAGCAGTGTCTTGCCGGCGGCGCTCGTGTAGAGCGGGCGACGGGCGTGGGTGCGGGCCACGTAGGTCAGGCCGGGTGATTCTTCACCGACGTGGTCGATGAAGACGATGGCGTCACCCACGCGCACCCCGACGAGGACGTTGCATCCGAGGACCTTGTTCAACTCGACGACGAACCGGTGGTCGACTGAGAGCGCGGCCAGCGTGTTGGCTCGCGCCGCCAGGATGAACGGCCCCGGTCCGAGGTGGAAGCGTCCGTCCTCCTCCACCAGATAGCCGCGGGCGAGCAAGCCGTTGGTCAGCTCCTGCACCGAGCTCTTCGCCGCGTCGAGGGCAGTGGCGAGCTCCGCCAAGGTCACGCCGCGTGGGCTCAACGACACCGTCTCGAGGATCCCGGTCACCCGGTCGACCGTGCGATGCGGACGGGCTGGCATGCGATCGAACTCCCTTCGCAGGTGCGGAATTGGCCCCTTGACACGTGCCCACGGCTACCGTACCATACGGGTACTCGTATAGCAATACGGAAATCCGTACAAACCTCATGAAAGGGCCACCACCTATGACCGCAACCATCACTCCTGGGATCGCCACCACCGGCGCCGGCGCGCCGCTGCCGCTGGTCGCGCTGCCCCAGGACAGCATCCTCACCGTCAACGTCGACGACATCCCGCTGCTCAAGGACGCCGCCGGTCCTGGCATCCACATCCAGACGCTGCGGCTCGACCCGCAGCGCGGGGAGCTGGTCGCCCTGGTGACGATTGCGCCGGGCGTCGAGCTGCCGATCCACTACCACACCGGTACGGCCGAGGTGTACACGCTGTCGGGCCGCTGGGAGTACCGCGAGTACCCCGACCAGCCGCAGGTCGCCGGGTCCTACCTGTACGAGCCCGCCGGCGGCACGCACACGTTCTTCACCCCCGAGGACAACACCGAGGACACCGTCACCCTGTGGTGGATGCAAGGCGCCCAGGTCAGCTTCAACGAGGACGGCACGTTCCACTCCTTGACCGATGCCGTCACGATGCAGTACCTGACCGAGACCGTCGCGGCCGAGCAGGGCGTCGGGCCCGTCCCGTACATCCACGGCGGCTGCCGCCCGGCCTGATCGATTCCTGATCGGTATCGGGAGCGATCATGGCATCGGCGTTTCACGGCGTCCGCGTTCTCGAGTTGGGCCAGATCTACAACGGCCCGTACTGCGGGCTGCTGCTCGCCCAACTGGGCGCCGACGTCATCAAGATCGAACCGCCCGGCGGCGAGCAACTGCGGTTCCGGTCCCACGAGCCGACCGAGTCCCACGAGTTCGTGATGTTCAACTCGAACAAGCGCAGTGTCGTGCTCGACCTGAAGACCGACGCCGGTCGCCAGGCGCTGCTCGACCTCGTCGAGACCGCCGACGTGCTGATCGAGAACTTCGCGCCGGGCACGATGGAGCGCCTCCAGCTCGAGCCCGGCGCGACTGCTCGAGCACAACCCGCGTCTGATCGTCGCGTCCGGCAAGGGCTACGGATCCACGGGCCCCTACGCCCACATGTCGGCGATGGACATCACCGTGCAGGCGATGTCGGGCAGCGCCGCCACCACCGGAGAGCCCGGCGGGCCACCGACCAAGGCGGGCGCCTCGTTCGTCGACTTCTCCGGCGGCATCCACCTGTTCGGGGCGATCAGCGCGGCCCTGTTCCAGCGGGAACGAACGGGACGGGGGCAGATCGTCGAGGTCTCGATGCACGACACCATCTACCCGATGCTGGCGTCGAGCCTGGGCGGCCTTCACAACAACCCCGACCGGGAGCTCCCCGAGCGCACCGGGAACCGCCACTCCGGCATGGCCATCGCGCCCTACAACATCTACGAAGCCAGCGACGGGTGGCTGGCCATCATCTGCATCTCCGAGCGGCACTGGCGCGGGGTTGCAACGGCGCTGGGCCGGCCGGAGCTGATCGACGACCCGAGGTTCCGTGAGCGGGCCGACAGGGTCGCCAACATCGACGCCGTCGACGAAGCGGTGACGGCGTGCACCAGGACCCGCACCCGCGCCGAGCTGGTGCGGGACCTACAAGCCGCCGGTGTGCCCTGCGCGCCGGTGAAGTCGATCCGCGAGGTCGACACCGACGAGCACCTGATCCAGCGGGGCATGATCCGCTACGTCGAGCACCCGGCCCGGGGACGGGTGCCGGTGCCCGGATGCCCGCTGCGGCTCAGCGACTCGCCGGTCGGACCGCTGCGGCCCGCGGCGCCGCTGGGCCAGTCGACCGACGAGGTCCTCGCCGAGCTGCGAGCCCACGAGGAGGACCGACATGTCGTTCACGCCTGAGCCGGGCACACCCCTTGCGACCTACTACGCCGAGACCAGCCGCGGGTCGGAGCCGTGCTCTCACGCCGCAGTCTCGGCCTGCTCGACGCGGTGACCATCGGGCGCTACGCGATGACCATCGGGGCCACCGACCCGGTCCACCACGACGCGGCGGCGGCGCGGTCGGCTGGCTACGCCGATGTCGTCGCCCCGCCGAACCTGCTGGCCGCGATCGTCGAATGGGGCATCGGCACCCCCGACGCCGACCTCCAGCCCGACGGCACCCCGAATGACGGTGAGACCCCCCTCGGTGATCCCGATCTCGGGCTGCGGGTGATGGGCGCCGGCGAAGAGATGGAGTTGGTCAACCCGGTGGTCGCCGGCACCGAGCTGGTGCTCGAGTCGACGCTGGCGGCGGTCACGCCGAAGCAGACCCGGACCGGCACCTGCGTGTTCGTCACCACGCTCAACACCTTCACCTCGGCCGACGGCACCGTGCTCAACCGCAACCGGCGCACCGTCGTGCTGCGCAACCCCGTACAGGAGTCGTGATGTCCGTCAACTTCGAGATCGGAGACGTGCTCCCGCCGCTCGAGCACACCGCGACAGCCCTGCAGCTGTTCCGGTACAGCGCCGTCACATGGAACCCGCACCGCATCCACTTCGACGAGTCCTACGCACACGACGAGGGCCACGCCGGTCCCGCCCTGCACTCGCACCTGCGCGCCGCGCTCGCCTTGCGCTGCGTCACCGAGGGCCTCGGCCCCGACTGGCAGATCACGAAGTTCGCGTACCGCCTACGCAAGCCCGTCTACGCGCCCGCCGACCTGGCCTACACCGCCCGCGTGACCGCGGCCGAAGGCGACAGTCTGACCGTCGAGCTCATCGAACAGAGCCCCTCCGGCGAGCTCGGGTTCGAAGGCACGGCGTCGGTCCGCAGGACCGCAGAGGCGACGCGATGACCGCCGCGCCCGGACAGGGGCAGCGTCCGATCCGCATCGGGAACTGCTCGGGCTTCTACGGCGACCGCGCCTCGGCCATG
This sequence comes from uncultured Acidimicrobiia bacterium, assembly GCA_963739975.1. GTDB lineage: Bacteria > Actinomycetota > Acidimicrobiia > Acidimicrobiales > Ilumatobacteraceae > JALZMG01. Next base: position 338,617 of record CAVUCK010000001.1, on the reverse strand, counting down.
GCCGACATCGCCCGAGCCGGCGGCATCGACGTCCTCACCGGTGACTACCTGGCCGAAGTGACGATGCTCATCCTCGGCAAGGCCCGGGTCAAGGACCCCACCAAGGGCTACGCCGCCACGTTCCTGCAGCAGTTGGACGCCGCGCTCGAACACCTCGTCGTCAACCGGATCCGGCTCGTCGTCAACGCCGGAGGGCTCAACCCGGGCGGGCTGGCCGCCGCCACCCGCGACCTCATCGCCCGCCACGGCCACGAGCTGCGCGTCTCCCACGTCGACGGCGACGACGTCTTCGGTCGCCTCGACGCGCTGCAACAGGCAGGCCATCGGCTGGCGCACCTGACCAGCGGTGAGCCGCTGACGACATGGCCGCATCAGCCGCTCACTGCCAACGCCTACCTCGGCGGGTTCGGCATCGCCCGGGCGCTCGACAACGGCGCCGACATCGTCATCACCGGCCGCGTCGCCGACGCCTCAGTGGTCGTCGGTGCCGCCGCCTGGTGGTGGAACTGGACTCCCCACGACTACGACGCCCTCGCCGGTGCCGTCTGCGCCGGGCACGTCATCGAATGCGGGGCGCAGGCGACCGGGGGCAACTTCTCCGGGTTTCGCAGCATCGCCGACCTCACCGAGCCAGGGTTCCCCATCGCCGAGATCGCCGCCGACGGCTCCTCGGTCATCACCAAGAACCCGGGCACCGGCGGCGCCGTCACCACCGACACGGTGACCGCCCAGCTGCTCTACGAGATCGGCGACCCGGCCTACCTCAACTCCGACGTGATCACCCATCTCGACACGGCCACGCTGTGCGACCTCGGCGACGACCGCGTCCAGATCCATGGCGTGCGGGGCTCGCCGCCACCCCCCACGACCAAGGTCGCCATCACCGGGATCGGCGGCTGGGAGAACAGCGCCGTGTTGGCGCTCACCGGCACCGACCTCGACGCCAAGGCCGCCCTGGTCGAGCGATCCGTCCGCCGCTACGCCGACTCGGTCGATGGGATCGACGCGCTCGCACTCGACCGAATCGGTGGGGTGCAGCACGATCCCGACAACCAGGATGCCGCCACCGCGCTGCTCAGGATCGCGGTGCAAGGCACCGAACAGGCCGCCGGCCGGGCGTTCTCGTCGCGGATCGTCGAGCTGGCACTGTCCAGCTACCCGGGGTTGTACGCCCTCGGCCCGCCGCAACCGGGATCGGCATTCGGCGTCTACTGGCCGGCACTGCTCGACCAATCAACGCTCGAACACACCGTCCACCACCACGACGGCACCACCGAGATCATCGTCCCGGCCACGGCTCCCGACGCCAAGGGCGCGGCGGCGCCGCCCGCCGAACCGTGCCTGGCGCCTTCGGCGTCGACACCGTCCAGCGACGAGCTGGTCGCCGTCTCGCTCGGCGAACTCGTGCATGCCCGCTCCGGCGACAAGGGCGGCGACGCGAACCTCGGTGTCTGGGTACGCGACCAGGCAGACCGGGACTGGCTCACGTCAACCCTCACCGTCGACGAGCTCCGACGCCTGCTTCCCGAAACACGCCCGCTCGCGATCTCGCGCCACGAGCTCCCCAACCTGGGCGCCGTCAACTTCGTGCTCCGAGGACTGCTTGGAACCGGCGCCACGTCGACACTGCGCCTCGACGCGCAAGCCAAGGCGCTCGGCGAATGGCTGCGCTCACGCACCATCAAGGTGCCGCGCGCTGTTGCGGAGGCCGCAACCGGTCGGAGCGTTTGACATGGACTCACGACTACGTACGCGGTCTCGAGCCGTGAGGAGGGTGTGATGACGACACGCACCGTGCCCTCGAGTGACTTCTACGGCCTCGAACGGACACTCGAGCCGAGCGAGCTCGCCGTCCTGCACGCTGTGCGCGCGTTCATGCGCACCGAGGTGGAGCCGATCATCAACGACTACTGGACCCGCGCCAGGTTCCCGTTCCAGATCCTCGACGGGTTCCGCGAACTCGGAATCGCCGGCCTCCCCTATCAGGGGTACGGCTGCCCCGGCCGCAGCCGCGTCCTGGACGGGATGGTGTCCATGGAGATCGCCCGCACCGACCCCTCGATCGCCACCTTCCACGGCGTCCACAGCGGGCTGGCGATGGGGTCGATCTACGTGTGCGGATCCGACGAGCAACGCGATCGCTGGCTACCTGGGATGGGCCGCCTCGAACAAATCGGCGCGTTCGGGCTGACCGAGCCCGACGTCGGATCGGGCGCCTCGCGGGGTCTCGCCACGACGTCTCGCCGCGATGGTGACCACTGGGTCCTCAACGGCCAGAAGAAGTGGATCGGCAACGCCAGCTTTGCCGACCTCGTCATCATCTGGGCCCGCGACGACGAGGACGACCAAGTCAAAGGGTTCGTCGTCGAGCGCGGCACGCCCGGCATGAGCGTCGAAGACCTCCAGGACAAGATCGCCCTGCGCGTCGTCCAGAACGGGCTGATCACCCTCGACGGCGTGATCGTCCCGGAGACCAACCGCCTCCAACGAGCCACCTCGTTTCGCGACACCGCCAAGGTGCTCAAGCTCACCCGGGCCGGTGTCGCCTGGATGGCGGTCGGCTGCGGGCTCGGCGCCTACGAGCACGCCCTCGCCTACGCCAAACAGCGCCACCAGTTCGGGCGACCGATCGCCGGATTCCAATTGGTCCAAGACCTGCTGGTGCGCATGCTCGGCAACTGCACCACCTCCGCCTGCCTCTGTCTGCGTCTCGCCCAACTCGCCGACGCCGGCGAAGACCTCGACGAGCACTCGGCGTTAGCCAAAGCCGTATGCACCGTGCGGATGCGGGAGACGGTCGGCTGGGCACGCGAACTGCTGGGCGGCAACGGCATCCTCCTCGACCACCATGTCGGCCGCTTCGTCGCCGACGCCGAAGCGCTCTACTCCTACGAAGGCACCCGCGAGATCAACACTCTGATCGTCGGGCGCAGCATCACCGGCATCAGCGCCTTCGTCTGACCGGCCTCGCCAGAAACGTCCTCCGCAGTTGAAGCTTGCACCGCCGTCGATCGCCGCCGACACCGAGGCGCTCGACCGACGCGACGTTGGCGCGACCGGCGAGTCGGTCCGCCCGTCGCCCATCGAGACCGACGAGGCAACACCCGGAACCCCTTCCAGGTACACACCGTGCCGTCCAGCCGATCCTTCGCTTCGATGCGCGACGCCTCGCCGAGGTGCTGTCCGATGGCTGACGCCGCGCGCGGGCGCTACCGTGCCCGAATGATGACCAGCCCGCCGTGGCCACGACGTTGGCGCGGCCTTGCCGTCACGCTGGTAGTGATCGGCGTCTCCGGGTGCGGTGATGATCCGAGCGCAGAGGAACGGGTGTGTGACGCCCGAACGGAGCTACGCGAGGCTGTCGACGATGTCGTGGCAGACATCGAAGCCGGCAACTTCGGTGACGCCAGCGATGGCACCGCCGCCATCAGCGAAGCCTAGGACGAGCTCGCGTCCGCAGTCGACGAACTCGGTCACGAGCAACGCGAGGTATTGGCTCCCGACGTCGAAAGCCTTCGAGCTGAAATCGAGGCACTGCCCGAGGCGCAGGGACTCGATCAGCTCGGTTCAAGCATCGAGGCCATCCTGACCGGAGTGCAGCACATCTACGACGAGGCAACCGACGCGCTGCGATGCGAGTGAAATCCACATCGCGGCACCCCGACTCTCCGGCGTTGGCAGATGTTCCGCGTCGAGGTGCTCACGTAACCATCGCCCCCGTTCACTTTGGCAAGCTTTCCCACCGCTGCCCGTCAACACCGGACGCGTCTCGTTGACCGTCGGGCTCAAGTGGCCCGTCACCGGTCCTCGTCCGGCTTCCGAAGCAGGCCATCGGCTTCTCGCCCGCTGTTTGCTCGCTCGGCTGGCGGAAGTCCCTGTGTGGGCGACCGCTCTCGATACGATCCCCCAGTGAGCGACGCGCCCGACCGAGGCTCGCGGGTTCCGCCGGCAGAACGGCTCGCGGAGGTGATGGAGGCCCGCGCGACGCCCCGGCGATCGGTCGCCGCCAAGGCACTGCACGAGCTCGCTCAGGTCGACCTTGCCGTCTACCGCGCGATCGCCGTCACACCGACGCCGACGCTCGACCGGCCGCTTCGCCGCCTCTCCGGACTGGCCAACCACTCGAAGCTGTCGCTCGTGGCCGCGACGGCCCTGTTCGCGTTCGGGGGACCAACAGGGCGACGGGCGGCGGCGACAGGGCTCGTCTCGGTGGGCATCAACTCCGCCGTCGTGAATCTACCGATGAAGCTGGCAAGCCGGCGGGAGCGCCCGGACCGCGCCGCGGCCGGTGTGCCGGAGGGGCGTCACGTACCGATGCCGACTTCCACCTCCTTGCCGTCGGGCCACTCCGCGTCGGCGTTCGCGTTCGCAGGGGCCGTGGCAGGGTCGATGCCAGTGTTCGGCGCACTGTTGCGCGGCCTGGCCGCGGCGGTCGCCTACTCGCGTGTGCACACGGGCGTGCACTACCCGGGCGACGTCATCATCGGGGCGGTCATCGGGGCGACGATCGGCCAGACGACCGCGCTCGCGGCGAGTCGCCGATTCGATGGACGGTGATGCCGTGCGTTGAGCTGTCACAGCACCGGGAACCGGCGCGGCGGGTTTCGGTCCCTCATCACGACGACGTCCGGGCGTGTCGCAGGTCGAACGGGACGCTTTCGATCGGCGGGTCGAGCAGGAGGTCGACCACCAACGCGGTCCACCCGGTCTGGTGGGACGCGCCCAGACCGGCGCCGTTGTCGCCGTGGAAGTACTCGAAGAACAACAGGTTGTCCCAGGCCGGATCCTGCTGGAAGCGGGCGGTGGCGCCGAAGACCGGCCGATGACCGTCAGGTGCGCGCAGAAAGATCGACGTGAGACGGTCGGCGAGGTCCTGGGCGATCTCGAGGAGGGTGCGCTGGTGTCCGGACCCGGTCGGATACTCGACCGTGAACTCGGGCCCGACGTAGTCGTGGAATCGGGTGAGCGAACGGATGACCAGATAGTTCATCGGCACCCAGATCGGTCCCCGCCAATTCGAGTTGCCGCCGTACATGGGCGTGGTCGACTCGGCCGGCTCGTAGTCGACGGCGTAGCTCGCGCCGTCCACGGTGATCGAGTAGGGGCGGCTCTCGTAGCGCTTCGACAGCGAGCGCAATCCGAACGGCGAGAGGAACGATGACTCGTCGAACAACTCGACGAGCGTCGTGCGAAGTTGGTCGGGTGACACCACGCTCACCAGCAGCTCGGCGGCGGGACCCTCGACGCGCAGGCGGCCGAGCGCCTCGAGATCGGCCGCATCGGCCGACTGGCGGTCAAGCAGACGCTCCAGCCGGCGGCGCAGCGCCTGTCGCCGCTCCCCGCCGTCGCTGGCGGTCATCGTCACCGCCGAGAACAGCGGCACCGCCCCGCCGATGGTCTCCACCTGGACGCGCTGGCGTCCGGCGGCACTGTCGACGAAGTCGTAGAAGAACCCGCACGTCGGGTCGTACATGCCCGAGGCGTTGATCGCCCTCGTCATTGACACGAAGCGCTCGAGGAACGTGACCACCATGTCGTCATAGGCCTCGTGGCGATCGGCGAGCACCACCGCCATGGTCAGCATCGCCAAGCTGTTGAACGCCATCCAGGCCGAGCCGTCGGCTTGGACGAGCGTCGCCCCTGGCGGCAAGTGCGATCGATCGATCGGACTCACGTTGTCCAGGCCCAGGAAGCCGCCCCCGAAGAGGTTGTTGCCGTCGGGATCCTGTCGGTTCAACCACCACATGTAGTTGAGGAGGAGCTTGTGGAAGGCCCGCTCGAGGAACTCCACGTCGTCGTCGCCGGCGACGTGGAACACGCGCAGGGCGGCGAATGCGTGGACGGGCGGGTTGACGTCGTCGAAACTCCACTCATAGGCGGGCAGTGCGCCGTTGGGGTTGAGGAACCACTCGTGCAACAGCACCAACGCCTGGTACTTGGCGAACGCCGGGTCCAGGTGGGCCCAGGCGATGGCGTGAAACGCGAGATCCCACGCAGCGAACCACGGGTACTCCCAGGCATCGGGCATGGCCAGCACGTCGTCGGCGTCGAGGTGGCGCCATCCGGCGTTGCGCCCGTTGCGATGTTCTGACGGTGGTGCCGGCTGACCGGGATCCCCATCCAGCCAGCGCGCCACCCGGTACGGGTAGTACTGCTTGCTCCACACGAGCCCAGCGCATGCCTGACGGATCACCCTCACCCGCTCGGCGTCCATCGTCGCGGGCATGAGCGCCGCGTAGAACTCGTCGGCCTCAAGCTCCCGTTCCGCCATGACCTTGGAGAACGACGACCCGAGCTTGGCCTTGACGGTCTGTCCGTGCTCGCTCGTGCGAGAAGTAGGACCGTGTTCGTCGCCGTCGCCGTCGGCGCCGGCCGGCTCCGCGGGCCGTAGCCGGAGACGCAGCTCGACTTCCGCTCCGGCGTCAACGCTGATCCGGTACCACCACGCCGCCTTCGTCCCGACCCCGTGGTCGCTGATAGTGGCCGCACCCCCGATCACGTGGTCGTTGATGCCGTCCTTCGGACACGGCGTCGGCGATGCATGACCGAAGATCCGGGCCGTGTTGGTCTCGTTCTCGCAGAACAGCGCCACCGGCGGCCCAGCAGGTCCGTCCGCCGCGACCAACTCATAGACGCCGCCATCGTCGAGCTCGGCGCGAATCGCGCCCCGGTCGAGCCGCATCACCGGCTTCGGCGTGGCACCGCCGTCCCAGGCCCACTGGTTGCGAAACCACAGGGTCGGCAGGACGTGCAGCTCATCCGCATCGGGACCGTGGTTCTTCACCGTGATGCGCATGAGAACGTCGGTCGGATCCGCCTTGGCGTAGGTCACGTCGATCGCCCAATAGCGGTCCTCGTCGAACACCCCAGTGTCGAGCAGCTCGAACTCGGGGTCGTGGAACCCTCGCCGACCGTTCTCCGCTACCAACAACTCGTACGGGAACGCCGCCTGCGGGTAGTGGTAACGCCAGCGCAGCCACGCGTGACTGGGCAACGCGTCGAGATACCACCAGTACTCCTTCGCGTCCTCACCGTGGTTGCCCTCCGGGCCCGTCAACCCGAAGATCCGCTCCTTCAGGATCGGATCACGGCCGTTCCACAACGCGAGCGCCAGGCACAGCCGCTGCCGCACATCACACAACCCCGCCAGCCCGTCCTCGTTCCAACGGAACACGCGCGACCGGGCGTGGTCATGCGGGAAGGATGACCACGCGTCGCCACCGGCGCTGTAGTCCTCGCGCACCGAACCCCACGCCCGCTCGGCCAGATACGGACCCCACTCATACCATTCACTCGCCGTGAACAGGTCACCCTCGGGTCGACCGACCGCAGCGAGCCGGTCGTGCTCCGCCGTGCGCACTCGCTTCGCCGTCAACGTCCGCTCCTCTCCACTGACGTCAGGGACCGTGCCATCATCGACCACCGGCAGGGGCACGCGACGCCAAGAGTTCACGTCAGCGCGCCTGGTCGTGCTCGCGCCCGCTTGTCCGATCTGGCGTTGTCGCCAACGGGTGGGGCGAGCACTGCCCCGGTCGCCAGAAAGGCCGACCACGTTGGCGCCACGATTGGCGAGGGTGAGCGCGGGCGACGCGGGGACCCCGCTGGGCGATCCGGTGACCAGCCCGACGATGGTTCCACACGTGGGCTCTGATCAATTGATCAGAGTATTGACAGTTACCTTATCGTTTGATTAGACTGTCGGTGTGGTGCAAGAAGTGACAGCCGGGCGAGTGACGAGGCCTTCGGCCGACGCCACCAGGGAACGGATCCTCGCCGTCGCCCTCGATCTGTTCTCGGAGCTGTCGTTCGACGGGGCCACCACCCGTGAGATCGCCGCGAGCGCGGGGGTCACCCAGCCGCTGCTCAACTACCACTTCAGCTCGAAGGACGAGCTGTGGCAGGCCGCCGTTGACGGGCTGTTCACCGAGCTCAACCGCGCGCTGACCGCCCGGGCAAACGGGCTGCGTGGGGTCGACGAGCTGACCGTGGCCAAGTTGCTGATCCGCGAGTTCGTCTACTTCTCCGCCGCCCATCCGCAGCTGCACCGCATCATCACCCAGGAGTGCAAGACGGACGGCCCGCGCATGGACTGGCTGGTCGAACGCCACATCCGCCCCCGCTACGAGCAGACCGCAGCGATGTTCGCCGGCCTCGTCGAGGCCGGTCACCTGCCCGACATCGCGGTCCCGCACCTCTACTACATCCTCACCGGCGCAGCCCCGACGATGTTCGTGCTGGCCCCCGAGTGCCGCCGTCTCGCCGGCATCGACCCCCAGGCGCCCGACGTGGTCGAAGCCCATGCCGACGCCGTGATCGCGCTCATCTTCGGGCGCTGACCGAAAGGATCCAGATGCGACACCAGCTCGAGCTGGCCTACGTGGGCATCGAGGTGCCCGACCCGACGTCGTTGACGCCGTTCTTCGCCGATGTCATCGGTCTCGTCCCCGGTGAAGCCGGGCCGGCGGGGACGGTGACGTGGCGCAACGACGACAAGGCGCAGCGCGTCATCGTGGCGCCGGGTCCGGCCAACGACGCGGTGTATCTCGGCGTCGAAGCCGTCGACGACGACGCGTTCGACACCGTCGCGCAACAGCTCGGCGCCGCGGGGTTCCCCGTGCGGGACAGCTCTGACCACGAGCGGTCCTCTCGGCGGGTCCGTCGGCTGGCGCACACCACGGCGCCGTGGGGGATTCGGGTCGAGCTGGTCGCCGGCCTCGAGGACGCCCCGGTCGCCTACGCGTCGCCGCTCGTCCCTGGTGGGTTCCTCACCGGCAGTGTCGGCTTCGGCCACGCCGTGTTTGCCACGACTGCCTTCGATGAGTCGCATGCCTTCGTCACCGAAGGGCTCGGGATGGCGCAGTCGGACTGGTTGGAGATGGAGATCGCCGAAGGCGTCGAGCTGCAGGTGCGCTTCTACCACTGCAACCAGCGGCACCACACCCTGGCGCTGGCCAGGGCCCCGTTCGAGTTGCCGCAGAAGCTGCACCACCTGATGATCGAAACGAAGCATCGAGATGACGTCGGCGCCGCCTTCGACCGGGCATGGACCTCGGGCCTGGGCATCCCCAACGGGCTCGGTCAGCACGACAACGACGGCATGTTCAGCTTCTACGTCGCCAGCCCGGCCGGCTTTCAAGTGGAAGTGGGCCACGGCGCGCGCACCATCACCGACGACTGGGACGACAACCGCCGCTACGACCGGATCAGCGCCTGGGGCCATCAGCCGCTGCACCAACCATGACCCGCACCGGCACCGACGTGATCGTCGTCGGCTGCGGCCCGGTCGGCACGACCCTGGCGGTGCTGCTCGCCCAGCAGGGCCACTCGGTGACGATCCTGGAACGCTGGCCGAACCGGTACCCCCTCCCGCGGGCGGTCCACCTCGACCACGAGGTGGCCCGCATCTTCCAGTCCGCCGGAATCGGCGCCGACCTGGCCGAGATCACCGAACCGGCCGACATCTACGAGTGGCGCAACGGCCAAGGCACCACCCTGCTTCGCCTGGGACGCGTCGGGGCAGGTGCCTCGGGATGGCCCCTATCGCTGATGTTCCACCAGCCGACGCTCGAAGAGGTTCTCGAACGGCAGGCTCGCGCCCTCGGCGTCGACATCCGCCGCGGCTGCGAGGTCACCGGCCTCCGCCAGCACGAGCTCGGCGTTGCTGTCGCGACCAGCGACGGTGACGTCTTTGAGGCGAGGTACGCCGTGGGCTGCGACGGCGCCAACAGCACGGTCCGCACGCTGCTGGACGTGCCGATGACAGAGCTCGGGTTCTTCTACGACTGGCTCATCGTCGACGTCATCCTGCACGACGACCGGGTGTTCGACCCGACCAACGTGCAAATCTGCGATCCCGGCCGCCCGACCACGGTCGTGTCGGGCGGACCGGGACGGCGGCGCTGGGAGTTCATGCGCCTCGACCACGAGAACCTCGACGAGCTCGAATCCCGCGCTTGGGATCTGCTCGAGCCGTGGGACGTCCGGCCCGACAACGCCACCGTCGAGCGGCGCGCCGTGTACACCTTTGCCGCTCGCCACGCCGAGCGGTCACGGTGCGGTCGGGTGTTCCTGGCAGGTGATGCCGCCCATCAGATGCCGCCGTTCGCCGGGCAGGGGATGTGCGCCGGTATCCGCGACGCCGCCAACCTGGCCTGGAAGCTCGATCTCGTGCTCACCGAGGCCGCGTCCGACGCGCTGCTTGACACCTACGACCAAGAGCGCCTACCCAGCACCCGCCACGCGATCGAGTTCTCCATCGAGCTCGGCAAGATCATCTGCATCCCCGACCCCGCCGCGGCCGCCGCACGCGACGAGGCGATGGCTCCGCTCGTCGGACCGCAACCGGCGGCCGCTCCGCCGCTTCCTGGCATCGAGGGCGGCGTCACCGATGCCGACTCACCCCATGCCGGCTCGCTGTTCGTGCAAGGCACCATCGGCGGACGCCGCTTCGACGACGTCCACGGCGCCGGCTGGCGACTCGTCACCATCGACCCGGAACCGCTCGAGCTCGACCCGGAGACCGGACGGTGGTTCGCCTCCATCGGCGGCAGCGTGGTGAGGGTGCCCGCCGACGATCCGGTCTATGGCCGCTGGTTCACCGAACACGACGCCGCCGCCGCCCTGCAACGACCCGACTTTCACCTCTACGGCACAGCTCGCTCGCCCGACAGGGCAGCCGTGCTCATCAAACACCTGCGAACACAGCTGGTGAGCCAGCCGACCCGACAAGGAGCCCTCCTGTGAAACTTGCCAACCTCAACGGCCGCGCCGCGATCGTCCTCGGTGACGAGATCGCCGACGTCGCCACCGCATCGGGTGGGCGCTTCGGCCCCGACCCGATGAGCCTCTACGACGAGTGGGACGCCTTCAGGGACTTCGCCGCGACCATCACCACCGGGACCGGACCGCTTGTCGAAGCCGAGCAGCGCAACCCGGTGCCGCAACCCCGCCAGGTGTTCGCCATCGGCCTCAACTACCGCAGCCACGCCGAAGAATCCGGCATGACGCCACCCGAGGTCCCGGCGGTGTTCACCAAGTTCCCCGCCAGCCTCGCCGGACCATTCGACGACATCGTTGTCGTCGGCGACACCGTCGACTGGGAAGTCGAACTCGTCGTCGTCATCGGCCGCACCGCTGACCGCGTCGCCGAACCCGACGCCTGGACACACGTCGCCGGCGTGACCGTCGGCCAAGACATCAGCGACCGGCACCTCCAGTTCGCCGCCGGCGCACAGTTCTCCCTCGGCAAGTCCCGCCGCGGCTACGGCCCCGTCGGACCCTGGATCGTCACACCTGACGAGCTAAACAACCCCGACGACCTCGCCCTCGGGTGCTCGGTCAACGGCGAAAAAATGCAAGACGCCCGCACCACCGACCTCATCTTCGACGTCCCCCGGCTCATCGCCGAGCTCTCCGCCATCCTGCCGGTACTGCCGGGCGACATCATCTTCACCGGTACCCCCGCCGGTGTCGGCGTCGTCCGCAAACCACCCCGATTCCTCAAGCCCGGCGACACCCTCGAGACGTGGATCGAAGGCATCGGCACTCTCCGCAACCGCATCGTCGCCGAGAACCGACCATGAAGATCCTTCCACTCGCGGCTGAACCGTTCACACCCGCCACCGACCGTGACATGCTCCCGTCAGAGCGGCGCGAGTTCGTCCGCACCCACCGCACCTGCGTCTTCGGCACACCGCGGCGCGCCGACGGACCGGCGATGTCGATCGTCTACTACGTGCCCACCGACACCGATGAACTGCTCGTGTCGACCATGCGCGACCGTGCCAAGGCCAAAGCCGTGGCCCGCAATCCCAAGATCAGTCTGTGCGTGCTCGACGAGCGATGGCCGTTCAGCTACCTCCAGGTGTACTGCGACGCCACCGCCGACCACGACCCTGATCACGTCGTCGACGTCATGATGGCTGTCGGCGGACGCATGTCGGGCGAGCCAATCGGCGACGACGCCCGACCCTTCGTCGCCGCCATGGCCGAAGAAGAAGGCCGCGTCGTGCTCCGCTGCCGACCCTACGCCACCTTCGCCCAGCCCCCCCGCCACCTCCACAGCAACGACCAGACCCAGCCAATCACCCACTGGGTGTCGGCCGCAATGCCCTGGGACGCCCCCGACCCCACCTGACCCCCGAGGGCGAACCGGATCACCAGCCCGGCCGGTGAGCGGGCTGGCGAGCGTGCGCAGCTGCGCGGGAACGTCGCGCCGTTCCCGTTTGCGTCAGTTCTCACCGAGCAATCGATCCGTGGTCGTCCCCGCGGAACCCGCCCTGAACCGAGCCGGTTTTCCCCGACGAATGAGAGGGCGTGACCGCCCGAGCGGTGCGACGGCGAGGGTCCGGCTCGGACAGAGCGACGGCGTGCGGGAAGCCCCATCCGCGGCTCCAACCGTCGGTGCGCCATCATCGCAACGAGGACGTCCCCGACTTCGTCCCTCAGGTGCGCTCATGCGGCGATGAACCAGCGTTCGAGCGGGGCGGGGGAGGAGTCGGCGCGTGTAGTCCGGTGAGGTGTCGGTCCTCCGACACCGATTTGAACCCCCACGAGCGGCGTGAAACCGCAGGTCAGGACGGCGGACTGGCTGTGGGGGTTCAACTCGCAGTCAGCTGTACGGGAGGGCGTGGGCAGCGAGCCTGGCGACGTTCGAAGGCTTGTTTGGGACGGCGGGCGTGTCGAGTCGCCATTCCTCGCAGCGATCGGGGTGAGAGTTGAGCGTGTCGGACGACCGGCGATGTCGGGGACCGGGGCTCGCGTTTCTTCTTGGACTCGCCCGGACCTCGCCGGCCACCGCGCGGCCCGGCACCGCCGGAAGTCCCTCGCTACCGAACGTTCCGGCAGTGTTGTTCGGGCGCTGTCGAGCCCGGCAGGGCCCGAACGACGACGATCGGCTCGTTACACGAGACGCCGGCGGTCCGCGGCGGCGACGCACCCAGCCGAGTTTGGAGCGCTTGCGGGAGGCAGCACAGGGTGGTGCGACGGCTGGAGCATGCCATCGGGCCGAAGCGTTTGGGGGCAGCGCGCAGATCGAATAATCGGTGCGCGATCGGGCTCGCCAGAACACGCACCGAGCGGGTAATCGGCGCTCACGGTGGGCGCGATCCGCCGGGCTCCCGGCCGACCGAACCGTCGTTAGGTCGCGCCGCCTCTGCCCGCGCGAGCGACCGAGTGCCTGCTATCGCGATCGCAGCCGATCGGCGCTTCGACGACGCTCCGTCCGGCTCGATAGCGCGCTTGAGCTCGCCGAGGCGCTGTCGTCAGCTCCGGGATCAATTGCATGCATCGCGCCTCCAAGGCTCCATCGTCGGGTCGTGCAGCTAGGTCTGCCAAGGGTGCCGTGACATCCGGTTCCGATCGAGGTGGCGTCAGTTGAGGAGGTTCACGCAAACGCCGAGACAGCGAGGCCCTGCAGATTCCTCTGCGAGTGATGACGCAGTCCCAGGCGTTCTGTAGCGCACGGGCGTTGCTGGGCGTGCTGTGTTCGGCGGCAGCTGCGGTGAGCGTGCGGTTGATCGGTGCGCTGATGCGGAGGTACAGGAGCAGCCAGACGACAAGCGACGCGAGTGCGGCTCCCGCGGCGACCGACGCAAGGCCGCGGTCAGCGACGGCGGCAAACACGCAGGCTGCGGCAGCACCGGCGATACCCAGAATCCCGGGTGCCCGCATGCGCTGGTCGGCGACACGATGCACGTTTCCGATGACGGCGTGAGCGCGGCGTCATCGACCGGGCTAGGGCAGGTCGCTGCACAAGTGCGCAGAACACGTCCGTGCCGTAGACGATCCCGGTGGTCATCACTGCCACGAGAGAGGCGATGTGGGAGGCGAGATGCATCACGCATCTCCAACTGGGTCACCGTTCAGGGGCGGCAAGGCACCGATCTGTTGGAAGACCTCCAGCATGTTCAGCTCGTCCCAATTTCGTCGTACATGCCGTCTTCGCCACGCCAGATGTCGATGGAGCGCATCTCGACCGGACTGCCCTTGGCGGGGATCCCCATCAGCTCGTTGGTGTGCGTACCGCGATAGATGAAGCGGCCCACGACGCGGTCACCGGAAACCACGAGATCCTCCATGGTGGCGCTCAGGTCGGGGAAGGCAGCGAAGAACGCAGTCCAGAACTGCCGGTTCGCCTCGCGGCCATCAGCGACGAAGGGGTTGTGGTTGCGGTAGTCCTCCGCCACGAACCGATCGACCAGATCTGGGTCGTGCGTGTTCAGCATCGCCACGTAGGTCTCAGCGAGTTGCTGTGCGTGCGTGTCCATGTCATCACCTTCCGATGTTCTGTGCGGCTGGAGTCATACCAGCCAGTTGACATGTCACCCTACGGCGTTTGAGTTGATGTGTCAACTCAACCCTGTAGGATCGAGGACGTGAAGCGTGCGCAACGACCGTTCAGCCACCGGGAGCAGACCGCCTGCGTCCGTTCTACGAGTTGCAGGGGTTCTGCGAGGCCGACTCGAGCAACACCTCCTGGCCGACAGGGGCTGTCGCACGCCGACTACACAGTGCTGGCCCTCCTGTCCGAGGCGAGGCGCGCTCCGTGCGGTCGACTGGGCCAGAAGCTCGGGTGGGAAAAGAGCCGTCTGCACCACCAGCTGACGCGTATGTGCAGACGCGGTCTTGTCCGCCGATCCAGCGGTGAAGGCCGAGCCGTAAACGTCACGATCACCTCGGCGGGCCGCTCTGCGCTCGACACCGCGTGCCCTTCCACCGACAGCGTGTCCGGCACCTCGTACTCGACAGGATCACCCCAGAGCAGCTCGACGAGCTCGGAGCGATCTCGCGCATGCTCCTCGACGGGCTCCGGTAGTCAGGTCTTAGCGGGTACTTGACCGCGCGACCGAACGACGCCCAGGGGGCGGGTTTCGCTGAACTGGAGGACCGGCGGTCTGGCGCTCGCTGAGTGGCTAGGGGTGGCCCTCATTGGTCCCCTCGACACCCAGGGCCGCACCCTTGTCGCGGTCTGACCAGCCCGGTTCCTGAAGCACGTCCACACGCTCGGCGACGCCGACCAGCACATCTGCAGTCTCCACCGGTGTACGAGCACGACGCACGACTCGCGCCCCGCCCCGTCGACAACCACCGGGTCGAGGACACGCGCAACTCGGTGAGCGGGATCAAGCGCTCGCGATCGCGAGCGCAAATCGCGCCCGGAATCGGCGTTCGGCGTAACGCCGGCCACGTCCATTACGAACTACTTCAACCGCAAGCGGACCCTCGGCCGCTCGGGCCACGGCCTGCCGATCGTCGCGCTGCGGCGTTCGGTGGAGCGATGGACCCGAAGCTTCTTTGGATGTCAAGCAGCGATTCGTGGTGGTCGGTCGACGGTGTGTGGAGGCCGAGGTCGGTGGTGATGGCGCGGTAGACCTCGCGGACGAGGTGTCGTTTGAGGCAGCGGATGATCATCTTGTGGGTGCGTCCCTCGGCGAGCCGTCGGGCCATGTAGGCCTGGGTTGGCTGGTGCCAGCGGAGCCGGCTGATGATGATCACGTGCAGCGCCCAGTTGGCGTGGCGGTCGCCGTAGCGGTTGAGCCGGTGGTGTTGTTGACGGCCGGAGGAGGCGTCGATCGGTGACACGCCGCACAGGGCGGCGAACGACGCCGATGAGCGCAGCCGGTCCGGGTTGTCGCCGGCGGCGGCGAGCACCGCGGTGGCGACTTGGGTGCCGACACCGTTGATCGCCCGCAGCGTCGGTGCGGTGGTGGCGGTGAGCTCGTCGAGCTCGGCGTCGAGGGCGCCGAGTTCCTCGTCGAGGTACTCCCAGCGGCGAGCCAACGTGCGCAGCGACGAGGCGGGCTGCCTCGAGCGGTGTGGTCGGGGCGTGACGGCGTCGGAACCGCGCCGCCTCGGCGACGATGTCGGCGGTCGGCCGGCCGACGAAGCGGCGGCGTAGCTGCTCGGGGGCGGTGTCGATGACGGCGTGGATCTGGTTGCCGGCCTGGGTGCGGGCCTTCATCGCTGAGCGTCGGGCGATCCGCAGCAGCCGGATCGCTTCGACCTGACCGGTGCCGCGCCTTCGGGGTCCCGACTGCCTCGCCGGCCAGCACGGCACGTGCGGCGCCGATCGCGTCGGCCTCGTCGGACTTGCCGTAGCGGCGGCGGTGCTGACGGTTCGGGCGCATCACCTCGCGCACCTCGACACCCGCCGCGGTGAGGTGACGGGCCAGGCCGGCCCCCCACGACCCGGTCCCTTCCACGCCGACGGCGACGACCTCGCCCCGAGCTGCGCAGCCACCGCCACAGCTGCCGATAGCCATCCGTCGTCGTCGAGAACGATCCGGTGCCGAGCAGCCGGCCGAGCTCGTCGAGCGCGGCGGCGACGTGGACGTCCTTGTGCGTGTCGACGCCGCCGAACACGCGAACCGCGACGTCCGGTGGGTGTGTCATCGTGGTCATCGCCATCCCCTTCGTGCCTGTTGGTGGGTGGCACGCACAGCCGGTCCCGGACAGGCCAATGACGAGGCTCCTCGCACGAGCTTCTTTCAGGTCACGTTCGACCGTCTGGTTGTGCCGGTGGCGCTCCGCTCACCGAGTCGACAATCGGACACGAAGACATCCCGCAGGAGTCAGGCGTTAGCAGGGTCAGACCCGGCGAGCGGAGCGCCACCACCCATTCTCATTGGCGTTCCCGGACGCGGCTCGACGCGATAGTCGGCGTCGTTATCGGCCAGCCGGCGTCGCTCTCAGCGTTGGCCGTGCTTGTGGGTAGACATGAGTCATGACTACGTCCATTGTCACCCGTGGGCTCGACCAGCTCGACGCCCTTCTCGGCGCCGTCACCCCTGAGGATGTTGAGCGAGCCACGCCATGCTCGGATTGGACCGTCGCCGATCTGAGTGACCACATCGTCAATAGCACGGCGGGTATGGCCACCATGGCGCGGGGTGGTGAACCCGACTGGGCCGCCTCGACCCATCACGACGACCCGGCCTCGGCGCTCCAGCGGGAGGGCCGTTCGCTGGTCGAGGCGCTCGCTGCTAGTGACAGTGCGTTCCCGGAGGGGATGGCCGCCGCGGAGCTCGCTGTTCACACCTACGACCTGGCGACGGCCCTGGGCAGGGCGACCGCCGACCTCGATCCCGAGGTTGCGGAGCAGGGCCGCGGCTTCATGACGTCGTCGATGACCGACGAGATGCGGGGCGATGCGTTCGGGCCTGAGCAGCCGGCACCCGCCGATGCCGACGCCTATCAGCGCATCGCCGCCTTCGCCGGCCGATCGGTGTGACGAGACCGCGGACCGGCGATCCCGGGCACTCGACCGGTGCATTGTCCCCGTCGCTACCGGATCCCTGCGCAGGCGGTCTGCGCGACGTCTACGCCAAGGCGAAGCCCGCCGCCGCGCCGGTCTGGCGTCGATGTGCACTTCTGTCGACCCTGGAGTCCTCCTCGCGGCGGGCACGGTTGCGACTCGCAGCCTCGCTGAACGTGGCGCCCCTCGGGGTACCAACGGAGCGTCACCAATCGATGTCCCAGATCATGACCTCGTCACGTGACGTGTGAACCAGCAAGGAATCAGGGGATTTCTCGTCGACATGCGAGCTGAAGAATCCGCGGACGAACCACAGCTGAAGGGTCTCCTTCGGATTGCTCCGATTGTGGAAGAGCACGGAGATCCCATGAGTTCCCCACGACGAACCATCCACGGTGACGGTCATCGAATCCCCGAACCTCAGCTCGGTACCGACGGCGGGGTACGAATCCTCAGGAAGGAATTTGCCGACCCGGGTGTTGTGCCCGGAACCATCCGTGGCGAACACGTTGCTGACCACCCACTTGCGATCGCTCCAACTCTTCACCGGGAAGCTCGTCGCCGCCGCCGCCGTCATTTCCCCAGCGGCGGCCGACGCCGGCCCTTCCACAGGGTCTGCGGCGTGCGCCACCGACGTCATGCCGGCGACCCCCACGAGGGAGGCACCGGCCAGAACCGCTCCAACAATGCTGCGACGAATGTTCATGTCATCCATCGTGAACGACGAGACCGTGGCGCACAGTCGGCCAGGAGGGGGACGGACCGGCTGATCTCGATGTCCACCGATCGGAGGACACGGCGGCCGCCACGTCTCGTCATCGGGGGCCCCCTCGGCGAGCTCTCGACGATGATGCCGAGGTTCGAGTGGAGATCGCGCACGGTCCGCTCTGGGAGATGCTGTTGTCTCGGCCGGGCGCGGCTTGGCGACCCCTGCTGGATTCGGCGCAACGGAGCCTCGGATCCGGACAGCGTTACGCGAGGCCGACTTGCCCGAGCACCCCGACCCTGAGTGGCAGATCCTGACCGATCACGTCCGCTCAGCCGACCAACGGCGACCGGCACCGCTGACAAGACCCGCCGCAACGTCCACGTCCCTTGGTCTTCATCCCGGCGGTCGAGGACGCGCGGCGCTGGGTTATTCCTTGCTCCTATGTCAAGCGGCCAGCGCTGAGGGATGTGTCGCGACGATCGATGCGTCGTGGAGCAGGTCGCGGTAGACGAGGTCGGAGAGCCGTCGCTTGAGCGCTCGCCGGGCCTCGCTCGGTGTGTTGCCGCGGGCAATGCGTCGTTCGATGAAGGCGCGAGCCTCGGGATGACAGCGGCCCTGGGTCACGGCGATTCGATGGATGGCGCAGTTCAGTTGCCGGTTGCCGGTACGAGCGAGCCGGTGGCGTGTCCGGTTACCTGACCACACCGGCAATGGGGCGGTGCCGTTGTGGCGGGCGTAGGCGTCCTTGTTGCGGAACCTGGTGATGTCGGCGGTCTCACCGAGGAGCTTGGCGGCGGTCAGCACACCGATACCGGGACGGGTCAGCAACGTCGGCGCGAGCACCTTGACGACGACGGTGATCTCTCGCTCGAGATCGTTGATCCGCACGGTGAGATCGCGTACCGACGTGGTGAGCTCGCGCGCCAGGCGAGCGACCAGCCCATCGACGCCGGCGAGCCGAGCGATGATCTCGTCGAGCTGCTTGTAACGGTTCAACGACCGTTGCGGCGGGTCCCATGACGGGTCGAGCTCGTGCAGATGCCAGCGCAAACGGTTGATCTGCCTGGTTCGTTCGCCGATCAGGTCCTCTCGGTGATCGACCAGCAGCCGCACCTGGCGGGTCTCATCGTCGAGGCGGGCCGCCGGCAGGTCCGGTTCACGCAGCGCCGCCCGAGCGACCGCCAACGCGTCGATCGGGTCGGACTTGCCGTAGCTCCGAGCCGCGTCACGGGCATGGGCCATCATCTTCGGCGGCACCCGCACGATCGCTTCGCCGGCCGTCAACAGATCACGCTCCAGCCGGCGTGACAGGTGCCGGCAGTCCTCCACCGCCCAGCGACGATCCGATCCGAACTGGTCCGCCCAACGGACGAGATCGAGGTGATCGATCGTCGTCGCCGCAGTCGTCGTGTGCTGACCGAGCTTGCGGCCCGCCTCGTCGACAGCGACGACGGTGTGGGTGCGCTTGTGCGCGTCGATTCCCAGTACCAACATGTCTGCGTTGCCTTTCATCCGGGTGACCCGACCGGTCGGCAGGCACAGCTCAGTGGGGGGCGGTTGCCACGCTCCTATCAAGCCATGCCGACCGGTCCACCATGTCCCGGGAGCGGCAGAAGGAATACTGGCCACGAGAGCCACCGTCGTTACGAGCCAACCCCCGGGAACACCCCAAGTCTGACACTGACCCGTCGTTCGAGGAGATCCTGCGCCAGAGCGTTCTGTGCTCGTCGCCGTGGATGAGCGGTGATTCGTGGCGCGACTGTCGACGTCGCTCACGACCGCTGCCAGTACAAGCGCGGAACCGTCGATCGGTTTCGTCGGCACGGTCTCTTGGTCCGCGAATTGGCTGATATGCAACCAATTCGCGGACGAAGAGACCGTGCCGAGTCGGCGTTCGGCACCCGGCCTCGCACCGTGCGGCTCGGAACGTTACCGTCGCTGGTCGCGCCCGATCTGCCGTGATGCGATAACTGACCGTCCGATCGCGCCCGCACAGATCGACTTGGCAGAGCCGGCGTTCTGGGTCAGGACAGCCCCGTCACGAACACGACGGCCGGGCCTCGAGTTGCTCGTCGCGTCGGCGTCACTTTGGCCGGATCAGGGCGGCGCGCTCGGCATCGGCCGCAGCCCCGGATGCACAACCCGCCAAATGGTCGTTGACGACGCCCAAGGCCTGCATCGCCGCGTACACGGTTGTTGGTCCGACGAAGCGGAACCCACGCTTGCGGAGGTCCTTCGACAGCGCGGTCGACTCGGCAGTGCTGGCCGGCAGCTCGGAGAAGTTCTTGGGCGGGCGCGTTCTGACCGGCTCGTACTGCCAGATCAATGCGGCCAGCGATTCACCGGACTGCAGCAATTCGAGCGCGGCGCGCGCGTTGGCGATGGTCGCCTCGATCTTGGCGCGGTTTCGCACGATCCCAGCGTCACCGAGGAGCCGCCTCCGATCGCGCTCGTCGAACGCGGCGACCGCCTCGATGTCGAAGCCGGCGAAGGCGCGCCGAAAGTTCTCGCGCTTGCGCAGGATCGTGAGCCACGACAAGCCGCTCTGGAAACCCTCCAGGCAGAGCTTCTCGTAGATCCGGCGGTCGTCGACCACGGGCCGGCCCCACTCCTCGTCGTGGTACCAGCGATATTCGGCTGGGTAGTCCCAGGAGCATCGGGCGACGCCGTCATGGCCGATTGAGACGTCAGGCATGCGGACATCATCCCGCTCGGTCGAGGCGAACCACCAGCTACACCGGCGGCATGCTCGGCGAGGACCCCCACCGGAGGTCGAGTCACTCCGCTCGGTTCGCTGTCGCGAGAGGCGTGGCCGAAGTGCGGCTCGAGACGACACGAACGTCACGCAGCCGGCGTTTGGGGCGAGACTACGACGCCCACGGGGCTGAGTGTTATGGGCGCATCGGGTGATCGGAACTCTGACCGTCTCAGTCCATCGTTGGGACCTCGGCGGTCTCCTCGGCGTTAGGTAATCGGTTGTGGGATGCCCTCCGCGCTTGCCGCGAGCGTTGGGTCCCAGCTGCACACGATGCAGGCGTGGCGAATCGCGGACAGGCCGAACTCGAGGGCGGCGCGATGTGGATCGGGTGTGCGACGGGCGTCGTCCCAGTCGAGGAGGTACTCGCCGAGTTCGGTGTCCCAGCGCGCGGGTGGTGGTGACAGTGCGGCTTGGTCGAACCCGTCCGGAGCGGGAAAGGCGAACGCGAAGAACGCCGGTCGGGGGTAGCGGGCGTCACCGGGCCACCAGCCAACTTCGATCTGTTGGGCAGTGGCCGAGTTGCGCATGATGAAGTCGTTCGACGGCGGGGCGACGGTCTCGCCGGAGTACAGGCTGACCGCGAGGTCGAAGGTGCCCCACCACGCGTTGACCGGGCTGGAGCGCCCGCGGTACGGGGCGCGTAGCGCGGAGAGGACGAGCGCAGCGTGGGTCGCTGCCGCGAAGTAGTCGTCCACGTGCGCGGAGTTGTAGGTGGCGTGGTCGTAGTCCTCGTCGAGTGGTGTCGTCCACGGGGTCTCCTGTGGCGTCGGGTTGATCCGCACCGGGCCGGCGAGTTCGCTCACCGCGTCGAGGACGTCGCGGGTGACGTGGGCGACTGGGCGGTCCGGTCCGAGCGGCGCACGGCGGGTTCGGCCGTCGGTGTGCTCGACGACGGCATGGTGTGAGCGGAGGTCGAGGGCTGCGACGACGGCGCCGGAGCCGTCGGGTGCCGGAAGGGGGAGGGTCTCCCATCCGCGGGCGCTGAGCCGCAGGGCGGCATGTTGCAGTTGAGGTTCGGGCGGCGCCAACGCCACGGCGAGCTTGCCGAGCACCTGGGTGTGTGCGTGCAGCGTGTTGCATGTTGCGTGCCAGGCGTCGTAGGGCAGCGCGGGCCACGGGGAAGGCAGCGAGGGCATCTCTACGCGTCCTCTTTCGGTTCGGGCTTCGTCGGGTCGGTCGTTTGCACCCTGGTTGTGATGGGGGTGTGGCTGCACGTTCGCTCCATCGTTCACCTCCGAGTGTGGTTAAAGCTTGCCCTCTGCGAAGTTGCGGGGTGCCCGCTGGTCGGGCGGGATGATCCCGAGCCGCCCAGACTGGTAGTCCTCGATGGCTTGGATGATTTCCTCGCGGGTGTTCATGACGAACGGCCCGTAGTGCTCGATCGGGGCGCCGAGGGGCAGCCCGCCCAGGAGGAGCAGCTCGAGCGGCTGGGCGTGGTAGTCGGCCGCGGTTACGACGATGTGGTCGCCGCGCCCGAGGACGGCCAGCTCGCCGTCGTGCACCCGTCGATCGTCGGGGCCGATGGTGCCGTGGCCGGCGAGCACGAAGACGAGGGCGTTGAACTCGGGCGCCCACGGGAGCTCGAGCCGGGCGCCGGGGGCGAGGGTGGCGTGGGCGTAGGTGATCGGCGTGTGGGTGCTGCCGGCGCCTTCGAAGCCGGCGATGCTCCCGGCGATGAGCCGGATGAGCGCACCGCCGTCGTGGGTGGTGAGGAGCCGCAACGAGTTAGTGGTGATCGACTGGTAGCGAGGGGTCGTCATCTTGAGGGCGGGCGGGAGGTTGACCCACAGCTGCACGGCCTGGAAGAGGCCACCGTGCTTGTACAGCTGCTCGGTGGGGAGCTCCTCGTGCTGGATGCCGCTGCCCGCAGTCATCCATTGGGTCTCGCCCTCGGCGATGACGCCGCCCCCGCCGGTGGTGTCGCGGTGAGCCAGCTCGCCGTCGAGCATGTAGGTGACCGTCTCGAACCCTCGGTGCGGGTGCCACTGGGCGCCTTTCGCCTCGCCCGGGCCGTTCAGCGTGGGCCCGGCGTGGTCGAGCAAGACGAACGGGTCGGCGTCGGTCATCGACAGCGCGCCGGGGAACGGGCGGCGGATGGGCACGCCGGCGCCTTCGGTGCCGGCATGTGACGGCACGATCCGGACGACCGGGCGGGCTCGGGAGCTGGCAGGGTCGGGTCGGGGGATGCGGGGCAGGACAAGCGTGTCCTCGACAGTGATCGCGGGCATGGGCGGCAACTCCTCTCGGGATCGCAGCGCGCAACGCGCTGCGTGGAAACGCCGATCAGGCAGCGGGTGCTGCGATGTCGGCGATGGCCTGGACGGCGAGCTCGATGCGGGCCGTCTTGCCGACGAGCAGGCCGCCGGTTTCGAGGGCCATGTTCCAGGTGAGGCCGAAGTCCTCCCGGTTGACGTCGGTGGCGGCGCTGAACCCGATGCGCTCGTCGCCGAGCGGCGAGACGTCGGCGCCGTCGAAGTCGACCTGCAGGGTGACGGGCCTGGTCGTGTCGCGCACCGTGAGGTCGCCGACGACCTCCCAGGTGTTGTCGGCCAACGCGGTCACGCTCGTGGAGCGGAACGTGATGGTCGGGAAGCGGTCGACGTCGAAGAAGTCGGCGCTCTTGAGGTGGGTGTCGCGATCGCCGTTGCCGCTGCTGAGGCTGGCGGCGCCGATCTCCACCTCGACATGGGACGCCTCGGGCTCCTCGGCGATCGTGATCCGGCCGCTGACGTCGGTGAACCGACCGCGGACCTTGGTGATCATCAGATGGCGGCCGACGAACTCGACCGACGTGTGGGCACCGTCGATGTCGTAGGCGCCGGCGACCGGGACGACCCGGTCGTCGTGGGTTCGCAGCACGCTCACGGTTCGATCCGACATGGGGACCACCCCTCTCAACTCTGTTGACACGTCCACACCATTCTGAGGATGCTGATACGTCAACAAAGATCCGGTTAAAATATTCCCATCGCGACACCCCGGTGGCTGGACGAGCGCGAAGCGCACCTGTGGCGGGCCTGGCTGCGTGTCGCCCACGAGCTCCCGCGGGCGCTCGAGGACGAGATCAACCAGGGCAGCGGACTGTCGGCGGCCGACTACGCCATACTCATCCCGCTCTCCGAGTCGGCCGACGGCATGATGCGCCCCCGCGACATCGGCCGCGAGATCTGGTGGGATCGCAGCCGGCTGTCGCATCAGGTCACCCGTATGGAGAAGCGCGGCCTCGTCGCCCGCGAGGAATGCGCCGAGGACGGCCGCGGCGCGCTGGTGCGCATGACGCCCGCCGGCCGCGCCGCGATCGAAGGCGCCGCGCCCGATCACGTCGAAGCCGCCCGCCGCTACTTCTTCGACCATCTCTCCAGCCGCGACATCGACGTACTCAACCGCGTTTCGACCGGGTCCTCGCCAACCTCGATCGAGCGAGCAGCGCCGACGACGACAACGCGGAAGCGCATCGCTCGGAGATGGCCGACCACGCCAGGAGCGAAGCCGATCGGACGCAGCGCTCGCCGCGACAAAGGTCCCCGTCGAGGTCAACAGCCAAACGGTTGCGAACCGACGTTGCCCGTCGACGAGCCGCGAGAGGAGGTGCGTGACATGGACTCCCGGACCTTGCCTTCAAGTGCAGGACCGCAAGGCCTGTCGATACTGCAGCTTCACCACGTCGGCGCGAAGTCAGGATCCAAGCGGGTCACGCCCCTGGCGTACTGGCCCGCGTCGGACACCAGCGTCGCTGTGCTCGCTTCGAACTACGGCGCCGCACGTCATCCGGGCTGGTACCACAATCTCATCGCCCAACCCTCCGCCGTCGTCGAGATCGACGGCGACTGGTGGACGGTGACCGCCCGGGTCGCGCCTCCCGCGGAGCGTGCGGTCCTCATCGATCGCATCGCCCGCTCCGGCGCCGCGGTCCCCACCGCCATCAGCAGAACGTCGCGCCAGATTCCCGTCGTCGTCCTCGAGCTCGTCGCCCGATGGCGCGAGGCGGGGACGGACTCGATGCCGGTTCGACAGCTCAAGGAGTGCGGCTGGTTCGCGGTGACTCTGCACCGCACTCGTTGGCGAGGTGCTGGTGAGCGTCGTCGACCGCCGGACCTTCACCTGAGGTCCCGACAACACCCCCGAACATCGGAGCAACACGTGCCGATCGCCAATCTCGATGACTTCGCTGCGCTCGAGCCCTTCTTTCAGATCATCAAGGACGGCCTCGGGGACCTCGTGGACGACGTCCACTTCTTCGACATCCTGTCCAAGGACGTCGTGGTCGACGACGTCATCACCGTCCCCGGCTCTTCCCGTCAGCGCACCAACCAGATGCCACTCCAGCGCCAGCTCATCGAGTTCCCCGGCTGATCACGCGGGTCAGGCCGCGGGAGTGAAACCAGTCGCGATCGGCGGATGCCGGAGCCACGCCACAGACGGAGCTGTGCGGTACGCAGTGGCGTCATCGCAGCCGTCCCGGGCCTGACCGCGCCACACCGACTGCCAGGCGGGAGCGGCGCGGCGCTACTGGACGACGCAGGACGCTGTTCAGTGCGTCGACCGTTACCGGCCGATGCCTACGCCCTCAATTCGCGCGGCCTCAGCCGCCGGTGTCGGGGAGGAAGAGGCAGTGGAACACGTCCGGGTCGACCACGGCGTGCTCCGACGTCGCCGCGGTGACGCAGACGGCTGACGCATCGTCGGGCTTGGCCGACAGCAGCATCACGTCCTGGCTGACGAACGGCCTGGCGTCGGTCAGCTCCCAGATTCCCGGCGTGGCTCCGAAGTCGGCGGCGTTCGTCCCGGCCTCCGCCGTCGTCTGGGTGTTCCAGAAGAAGTGGGCGTGGTGGTCGTCGACGGCCGGCTCGAAGTTGAACGGGGTCCAGTCGATGACGAGCGAGTCGCCGTCGATCTCGATGCCCGTCATCTCGATGCACAGGCTCGGGTCGTCCTCCGGGCAGACCGCTTCGGGCTCCGGCTCGGTCGTGGTCGTCCGCTCGACCTCGTCGGTCGTCGCGGTCGTGGCCGATGTCGCAGCGGTCGGCGGCACGGTCGCCGCATTGCCAGCAGTCGTCTCCGTGGCCGAGGTCGACGACGTTTCGCTGGCGGCAGTCGTCGACGCCCCACCGTTGCCAGCCGCCTGCCCGTCATCGTCGTCGCGGGTGAGGAAGACGACGGCGAGCACGGCGATCGCCGCCACCACGAGCACGCCGGCGAGGATCGGACCGACCCGTGAGCGGCGCCGGCCGCCGCCGCTCGGCGGCTGGTACGTCGTCGGTCGATCCGGCGGCGCAGACGCTCCGGCGGTCGTGGGGGTGTCGAGTGCGCCAAGCCGCGAGAGCGCCCCGGACTCGCTGCCCGATTCTGCGGGCTGACCGGGCACGGTCGCCGCGGCCACCGTCGGCGCGACCTCGGTCGGCGCGACCTCGCTCGACGCGGCGGCCACGACGGGCGGCGGCATCAACGGCACCGCCGCCGCCGCGGCGGCCGCCGCTGCGGCTGCCACGGGCGCGATCGCCGTGGTCGCCGGCGGAGTCGCCCCGCCGAGCTGAGGTGGCGGGGCGGCGAGCTGGCCGGCGGCGGCCGCCGCGGCCTGGGCGGCGCCGAGCGCCACGCCGTGCTTGGGGTGGGCGTCGACGGCCACGGGACGGCCGAGCTCGGCGCTGACGAGCTGGGCGACGAGCGGGATGCGCGACGAACCGCCGGCGAGGAGCACCGCCGTCAGTCCACCGGCGTCGACCCCGGCCGAGCGCAGGGCGCGGCGCAGGGCCGTCAGCGAGTCGGCCAGCGGCGGGCGGATCATCGCCTCCAGCTCCGCACGCGTCAGCCGCACCTCGGTCGACACGTTCGGGAGCAGCACCGGGATCGACGCCTCGGTGTCAGCCGACAACGCCTCCTTGGCCTCGACGCACTCCGTGCGCAGCCGGAGCACGGCGGCCATCGCCGCGGGGTCGTCCGGATCGAGTTGACCCAGCGCTCCACCGAGCGCCGATGCGACGTGGGCGAACACCGCCTCGTCGAAGTCGACACCACCCAGGCGCTCGATCCCCTCGGGCGACCCGAGCAGCTCGACCCCGTCAGCCGTCTTTCGTACGACGGCGGCGTCGAACGTGCCGCCGCCGAGGTCGTAGACGGCGACCACCGAGCCCGGCTCCACCCGCTCCTGGGAGGTGTAGTAGGTGACCGCCGCCTCGGGTTCGGTGATCGTGACGACGTGGTCCAAGTCGGCGCGGGAGATCGACTGGCGGAGGAGCTCCTGCTTGTACGGTCCCCAGTTGGCCGGGAAGGCGACGGCGATGCCGGCCGGGCGCTCACCCTCTCGCTCGGTCACCGCATCGACGACCCACCGCAGCAGTTGGCTCATCAAGCCGTCGGCGCTGTAGGGCGATCCGCCGAGCAAGATCGGAGTCGTGTCGCCGACCCGGCGCTTGAACTCCCGAGCCACCCGGCCGGGGTCGCCGACGCCGCGTCGACTGGCGGCCTCGCCGGTCAGGATCGTCTCGTCGTCGCGCAGGAACACGACCGACGGGATGGCCGCGGTCCGCACGCCGAGGTCGACCGTCGACGTCCGTCCGTCGCGGTAGATCGCCGCCGCCGTGTACGTGGTGCCGAGATCGACACCGAGGAAGTAGGGCATGGACACCTCAAGACCGGTTGGCAGCGCAGCGGACGGGATTCTAGGAACCTGGCGTATCCCGTGGAGGCGGTTTGGCTCCCCAATAGGGGATCGCGGCCGCCAGGAGGGGGATCGCCCCGATGTACCGGCCCGGCCCGTCGTCGAAGATCGACCCCACTGACGATCCCACGTCACAGCAACAAGGAGCACCGCAATGAGCAACCCACTCGAAGCCATCTGGAACCTGTTCTTCTCGCCCGAGGCGGCGGCGGAGTACCAGGAGAACCCGCAGGAGTACCTGGCCGAGTCCGGCCTGGACCAGTGCGATCCGGCCGAGATCAACGAGCTCGTCGCCTTGGCGTACGAGAAGGGCCCGGTCAACCAGGGCGCCACCGTCAACGTCGGCGGCAACCAGGGCGTCGGCGGTTCCAGCCAGAGCAGCGGCTGGGGTGGCAACGGCGGCGGGGGTGGCCACTCAGCACCGCCTCCTCCTCCGCCCCTCGACCCGAACCTGTCCCCGGAAGAGGCGATCGAGCAGACGATCAACTACTACGTCTCGAACACCACGACGACCAACGTCGACGACCGTGACACCAACATCGACAGCTCGACGAACACGAACGTCGTGGCCGGCGAAGGCGACGTCACGCTCGACATCGACAACGAGACCAACACCGCATCCGGCGACGGGGCCGTGGCTGCCGGCGAGGACGCCCAGGGCGTGGCCACCGGCGACGGCGCTGTGGCCGCCGGCGAGGACATCAACGCTCCGGTCAACACCGGGACGGTCGAGGACAGCATCCTCGCCGACGACAGCACGCTCGACGGCGTCGCCGTCGGTGACGGCAACACGGTGATCAGCGACTCCACGAACGTGGCCACCGACGGCAGCTCCGTCAGCGACGACGACGTCGATGTCGACATCGTGTCGGCCGGCGACGTCAGCGTCGACGACTCCAACTTCGGGCAGGGCAACACGGTCGACAACTCGACGACGACCGAGAACACGGATTCGTTCAACACGACGAACACCGACTCGTTCAACACCGACGCCTCGACCACGAACACCGACTCGTTCAACACCGACGCCTCGGTCGACGCCTCGGTCGACTACGACGACTCGTTCAACGTCGACTCGCAGGTCGGCGACGAGTCGTTCGACGATGCCGATCAGTCGTTCAACGACGACTCGGCCGTCGCCGACGAGGGCTCGGTGGCGCAGGACACCGAGCTCCAGGACATCTGAGCACTTCGTCCCATCTCCGCTGATGGCCCCGGTCGCCGACCGGGGCCATCGGCGCGACCCCTGACTGACCAATGAGCGAGCGAGTCTTCGAGCGAGCGAATCACCAGCACGGTCTTTTGCTCATGGCCGAGCTCTCGTTGCGCTCCCGTTCGCCGTCACCGACCACGGTGAGATGATTTTCATGAGCACCCCGCTTCGCACCTTCGTCAACGACCTGCTCCACGACGACGCGGCCCGTTCCGCCTTCGCCGCCGATCCGGCCTCGTACCTCGACGACCACGGCTGGTCCGATCTGGACGGCCCGGACGTCGGGACTGCGCTCGGCGCGCTCGTCGACGAGCTCCCGATCGACCAGGCCGTCCGCTTGCACCCCGTCGCCGTCGAGGCCGACCACCTCGGTGCCGACGGGCTAGGGGCCGTCGCCGGGCTGCAGGCCGCCGCGGCGGCCTTCGCCGGAACCGACGACGCGGCGATGACCGATCCGCCCGCCGACCCGGCGACGATCCTCGACGACGACGGTCAGCAGTCCGGCCCACTCGACGACGATCCGTCGAACGGGATCGACGACCCAGGGGTCGACGAGGACGGTGTGGACGGAGAAGACGCCGGGACGAGCTCACCCGATGCCGCCATCGAGGACCCCGGCGACGAAGATGACGCCGTGGCGGGCACCGGCGACGACGGCGTCGTCGCCGATCCCCCGACCGCCGGCGCCGACGATGCCGACATTCCCGTCGCCGATGACGTCTCCGAGGAACCCTCCCTGTTCGAGGATCGCCTCGAACAGCTCGAGGAGGCGTGGTCGAGCGAAGGCACCGACGGGTTCCAGCAGATCGGGGACGAGCGCTCGACCGCCGATCACGACGAGGTGGAAGATGCCTGACGCACCGGCGCCGCTCGTCGCTCGCGCCGTCGAGCTGCTCGCCACCGCCGAGCGGGCCACGACGGCCTACGGGCGCGACGACCTCACGGCGCGGGTGTCCGCCGCCCGCGACCGACTCGGCCAGCCCGACCTGCACGCCCTCGTGGTCGGCGAGTTCAAGCAGGGCAAGAGCACGCTGGTCAACGCGTTGCTCAACGTGCCGCTGTGCCCCGTGTCCGACGAGCTGGCGACGGTGGTCCCGACCATCGTCCGCCACGGGACGGAGGCCAGCGCAGAGGTCGTCGTCGATGCGGCGGCCGGCGGCCAGGGCTCACCCGATGTCGGACGGCGGTCGATCACGCTCGACGAGATCCCCGATTGGGCCTCGGAGCACGGCAACGTCGACAACGGCCGATCGATCCGCGCCGTCGAGATCCGCGTCCCTCGCCAGCTCCTGTCGTCCGGTCTGGCCCTGATCGACACGCCGGGCGTCGGCGGACTTCACTCCGTGCACGGGGCAGCGACCATGGCCGTACTCGGCACGGCGCAGGTCGTCGTGTTCGTCAGCGATGCCTCCCAGGAGCTCTCGGCGGTGGAGATCGAGGTGCTCCGGCTGGCCGCAACCCGGTGTCCGACCGTGGTCTGCGTGGTCACCAAGACCGACCTGTACCCGGCGTGGCGGCGCATCGCCGACCTCGACCGTGGTCATCTCGCGGCCGCCGGGCTTGGCCACGTGCAGGTGCTGCCGGTGTCCTCGCTGCTGCGCCAGGAGGCCTTGGCGTCGCAGTCGAAGGAGGTCAACGAGGAGTCGGGCTACCCGGCACTGCTGCGGTTCCTCAATGAATCGGTCATCGCTGCGGCCCAACAGGTCGCCGTCCGCACCGCCGCGAGCACCGTGCTGTTCGCACTCGACCAAGTGGAGGCGACCTTCGTCGCCGAGAAGACGGTGCTCGTCGACCCGGCCCGAGCCGGGCCGGTCGTCGACGACCTGGAGCGCGCCCAGTCGCGGGCCGAGCGGTTGCGGGCCCAGTCGGCACGGTGGCAGCAGACGCTCAGCGATGGTTCCCAGGACCTCGCCAGCGAGATCGACCACGACCTGCGCAACCGGTTCCGTCAGCTGAACGGCGCCGCGGACGAGGCCCTCGACGCCCACGATCCCCTCGACGTCTGGGACGACTTCTCCGGCTGGTTCCGGCTCGAAGCGGCGACCCACGTCGCCTCCAACGCCGAGCGCCTGCGCGACGAGGCCAACGCCCTCGCGGCGCGCGTCGCCGAGCACTTCGCCATCGACGAGACAGCGGTGGTGCACGCCGTCGACGTCGGTGAGGTGCCGACGATCTCGGCCGGCATCGAACTGCACTTCGAGAAGGGTGCCAAGGGCGCCGGGCTCCTGGCCGCGATGCGCGGCTCCTACGGCGGGATCCTCATGTTCGGGATGATGGGCCAGCTCGCCGGGCTGACGCTCGTCAACCCCCTGACAGCGGTGATCGGGATCGGACTCGGCCGCCGGGCGCTGAAGGACGAACGCAAGCGTCAGCTGACGTTGCGTCGCCAGCAGTCCAAGCAGGCGACGAAGCGATACCTCGACGAGGTGTCGTTCGCTGCCAACAAGGCGTCGCGAGACTCGATCCGCTTCGTCCAGCGTGACCTGCGCGACGAGTTCACCGCCCGCGCCGAGCAGCTCCAACGGTCGACGCGCGAGTCGCTGACCGCCGCCGAGGCCGCGGCACGCCAGACGGCGGCGCAGGCGGCAGCGCGGATCAAGGACATCGACGCCGAGCTGGCGCGGCTCGCCAAGGTCCGCAGGTCGGCTGAAGAGCTGGCCGCGGCCGGCGGCGCGGACCGCCAGTGAGCCGGCTGCTCGACGACGTCCGCCGCCTGGCCGGGGTCGCCCGTCGATCCCTCGGAGACGGTCCGGGCGGCAGCGCCGTGGACGAGATCGTCGCCCGTCTCGACGAGCCATTGCGCGTGGCCTTCGCCGGCCGCGTGAAGGCCGGGAAGTCGACGCTGCTCAACGCGCTCGTCGGGGAGCAGCTGGCGCCGACCGATGCCGGCGAATGCACCCGCATCGTCACGTGGTACCGGGACGGCCACTCGCCGCGGGTCGTGCTGCACCTGCACGACGGCAGGTCGCGCCAAGCGTCGTTCACTCGCGCCGACGGTGCGCTGACCATCGACCTGGGCAACGAGGTCTCCGAAGGGATCGAGCGGATCGACGTCCAGTGGCCGTCGAGTCGCCTGGCCGGGGTGACGCTGATCGACACGCCCGGGCTTGGCTCGGCGACGGAAGGCGGCTCGGCACCGGCGACGCGCTTCCTGGCCATCGATGACGACGCCGACGGCCCCGGCGAGGCCGATGCCGTCATCTACCTGATGCGCCACCTCCACCAGTCGGACCTCGGGTTCCTCGAAGCCTTCCACGACGGGTCGGTGACGTCGGCCAGCCCGGTCAACACGATCGCCGTCCTTTCACGCGCCGACGAGGTCGGCGCCTGCCGGCCGGAGGCGATGCAGACGGCGCGCCGGATCGCCGCCCGCTACCGCAGCGAACCGCGGGTGCGGCGGCTGAGCCAGACCGTCGTGCCCGTCTCCGGCCTGCTCGCCGATGCCGCGATGACGCTGACGGAGGCGGAGTTCCGGGCGCTGGCGTCGATCGCCGGCATGCCCCGCTCCGACGCCGATGCGCTGCTGCTCACGGTCGATCGCTTCGTCGCCGCCGGCGCGACGGACGTCACCCCGATCGAGCGTGAGGAGCTGCTGGCCCGGTTCGGGCTTTACGGGGTGCGGACCTCGGTGCGGCTGATCCGCCTGGGCGGCGCCAGCTCGGCGACGGAGCTGGCCGCCGAGCTGCGAGCCGTCAGCGGGATCGAGGACCTCCGGCAGCTGTTGGCGACGCTGTTCACGGAACGCCGCGACGTGCTGAAGGCGCGCGCCGCGCTGGCCGCGTTGGAGACCGCGCTGCGCGAGCACGGCGATCCCGGTGGTGTGCTGGCCGAGCACGAACGGGTGGTCGCCTCGGCCCACGAGCTCACGGAGCTGCAGATCATCGCCGCCATCCGCAGCGGCCGGGTGCCGTTGCGGGCCGTCGAGGTCGAGGAGGTCGAGCGGCTCCTCGACCAGCCAGGGGCCAGCCCCGCCGAACGTCTCGGCATCGAGGACGGCGACGTGCGGGCCGCTGTCCTGGCCGCCGTCGATCGGTGGCGCCGGCGGTCCGAGCACCCGATGTCGTCCCGGGCCGTGGTCGAGACGTCGACGGCGGTGGTGCGCACCCTCGAGGGGCTGCTCCAGCAGCTGGGCGTCCGCTAGAACCGTTTGGCGCATGCCGCAGTGAGCGTGGCCATCGACCCAGCTCACGGTGTTTCGGTCAGCTGCTCGCGGATCGCCGCCAGCAGCTCAGCGCGGCTGCCCGCGCCCAGCTTCTGGCGGATGCGGGCGACGTGGTGCTCCACCGTCTTGGCCGAGATGTACAGCTGGGCACCGATCTCACGATGGGTCCGTCCATCGAGCACGCCGCGGGCGACCTCGCGCTCGCGCTCGGACATGGCGGCGACCGGGCGCCGTCGGCCCGGTCCCTCGCGCACCTTGGTGACGCGCATCCGGCGCAGGTCGGCGAGCAGGGTGCGGGTCGACACCGGGTCGTCGCTGCGCAGGCTGGCCGTCCCGACGAGTCGTGTCGCCTCGAACACGAACCCGTGCTCGACGAGGCGGGTGGCCACGGACTGAACGCCGTCTGCGTCGACCTTGCCGGCGAGGACGTCGGCGAACGTCACGGCGGCGTCGGCGAGCAGTCGCGCCGGCCCGCCGATCGTGGGGTCGGCGGCGATCGCCGGCGTGGCCGCCAACGCTGTCAGCGCGTCGGCCGCCCGACGGGCCGAGCCGGCATCGTCGCAGAGGGTGGCGACGAGGACCCGGGCCCAGTGCAGCTGCAGCGCGATGCCAGGTGGATCGCCGAGCTGCTGCGACAGCGCCTCGAGCGGGCCGAGGTGGCGCTGCGGGTCGTCCCCGACGCGGGCGGACAGGTGGGCCAGCTCGACGACCAGGGCGGCCGCGAACGCGTCGGGGGTGCAGGCCGCCACCGCTTCGAGGGCGGTCCGATGGATCGCCGGCAGCGCCGCCGGGTCGGCCTCTCGAACCGCGCGTGCCGCCTGGGTTGCAGCCGCGAGCAAGGCGTCCCTGCCCGTCCCGCCCGCGGCGAGGTGGTCCGGAGGCGATGGCGGTGCGGTGCGTCCGGTGCGTGCCGCCGTCCACGCCTCGACCAGTCGGTGACGGACGGCGAACGCGCCGCCACCGACGGACCGGTCGATCGCGCCGCGCACCAGCCGATCGGCCTGGGCGTCGTCGAGCGAGCCGAGCGCCGCCAGCGCAACGACGGCGTGCGGCGAGTCCGGCCACTGTTCGACCCCGCCAACGACCTCGGTGACGCGGGCGCTGCGGCCGAGCAGTTCCGTGGCGCCGGCCACGTCACCGTCGATCCATGCCAGCGCACCCTGGCCGAACAGGCGCGCCGGGTTCTCGGCCGGCAAGGGCGAGGCAGCCAGCGCGGCGCGAGCGTCGGCTGCTCGGCCCGCCGCCAGCAGCGGCAGGACGGCCAGGACGGGGTCGTCGGCGGCGAGGTAGCACCCGGCGGCCAGGTCGGGACGGCCGAGGTGGGACCACCCGGCGGCCGCCGATCGGTGGAGCAGCGGATCGTCGCTCGAGCCGGCGGCGAGCTCGGCGCCGCCGGCCAACTCGACGGCGGCCTCGATCCGTCCGGCGGCGAGCTCGGCGGCGACGCGCCGGCCCTGCAACTCGCGCTCGGGCCGTCCGGCCCGGATGGCGGCGACGTAGAGGTCGGCGGCGGCCGCGGCGTCCGTGTCGACCAGCAGGTCGGCGGCTCGCTCGTAGGCGTCGCCGGCTTCGGGTGATCGGTCGCCCGTGCGCAGCAACCGTCGAGCGCCGCGCAGCAGGACGTCGGGTGGCGCCGACGTCAGCACTGCGGCGAACCGTCGCCGGTCGGCGGTGGGGGAGTCGGCGCACACCGCGTCGGCGACCGCCGGTGTCGGCTCAGAGCCGTCGTGCAGCACCCCGACCGTCGCCGCCACCTCGATGGCGTTGTCGATGGCGTCGAGGTCGGTGTCGGCGGCCGTGGCGAGCGCGGCCGTACCGACCGGGAGGCCGAAGCAGACCGCTCGCACGATCCGGCGTTGCTCGCCAGAGAGCAGGGCGAGCCTGGCCCGGGCCAGGTCGCCGACCGCCGTGGGTGCGCTCAACCCGGCGGCGACGAGCTCGGGCCAGCCGCCGCTGGCCGCCGTCAGCTCGGCGGCGCCCGCGCTGCTCCCTCGCTGCTCGACGAGCCAGCGGGCAACCCCGTCGGACGTGAGGGGACCGAGGTGCAGGGCGCCGAACCGGCCGATGAGGGCGACGTCGACGGCGGCGAGGGCCGGCCTGACGGGGACCGGTCGCTGACTGGCCGCCACCCGCAGCCCGAGCTCGGCGCGCCGGTCGACGAGCAGCAGCAGGCGTTCCAGGACGGTGTCGTCGAGCCGGTCGAGGTCGTCGACGAGCAGTGTGGTCGGCTCCCGAGCAGCCAGTTCGAGCAGCGCGTCGAGCGGTGCGGAGTACAGCGCCGGCTCGCCGCCGGGGCCACCGGCGCGGCCTCGACACCACCAGATGCGGCGGTGTCGACCCTCGTGGGCGTCGAGGTCGGCCAGCAGCGCCGTCCGGCCGGCCCCGACCGGCCCGAGGACCAGCAGGCGGGCGTCGTCGTCCAGCACGTCCTGCGCGGCTGAAAGCCCCGTCTCGCGATAGCCCCGCTCGATGCGCACGCGTCCCTCCACGTCACGAACGGCGAGCCCAACAGCGGCCTCGTCGCGGCGCACGGAGACTAGACGCTCCCCTGGACCCGATCGTCCCGATTCGGTGCTGAGGCAACATCGCCGCCGTTTTCGATGTCGAGACGTCCACAGAACCTCAGGTGATCCTGCGAACCGCGCGGGGGTTTGAAACGAACAGGGGGACATGAGCGACACGCCCGCGTCCCCATCCCAGCCCGGACTCGGGACGGCCGCCCGCCTCGGCGCCGCCCTCGCCGTGTTCGTCAGCGGGCTCGTCCACCTCCAGCTCTACTTCGACGGGTACCGGGACTTCCCCGACGCCAACCTCGGCCGCAGCGTCCTCCTCAGTGTGATCGCGTCGGTGGTGGTGGCGATCGCCCTCGTGGTCCGGCAGGAGGTGGTCGTCCGCCTCGCCGCCGTCGCCCTGCTCGTCGGAACGCTGACGGCGTTCGTCCTCAGCCGCACCGACCAGGGCATCTTCGGGTTCACCGAGAGCGGTCTGAACCCGTCGCCGCAAGCCGCGCTGGCGTTGATCCTGGAGATCGTCGGGATCGTCTTGCTGGCCGCCACGTTCGTGCCGGCCATCGGGCCAGGTGGACGGCTGGCCGCCGCGCCGGCGGCCGTCGTCGCCGGGCTTGGCGTCGTTGTGGCCATCGGAGGTGCCGTCCTGTGGGCTCGGGAGGAGGAGCGCACGACGAGCAGTACTGCTCCGGCGACGTCGGCGACCACGGTCCCGGCCGTGACGTCGACGGCGCCGGCCACCACGACCACGTCCACGCCCGACGGACCGACAACGACCGGATCCGGCGCTGGGACGACGGACGCGCCGACGACCGCGGCGACCACATCGCCACCGACGACCGCCGCTCCGGCGGCGGCGAACGTCGTGTCGATCGTCGACTTCGCCTTCGAGGCGCCGATGCTGGAGGTGCCGGTCGGCACCACGGTCGAGTGGATCAACAACGACTCGTTCGCCCACTCCGTCGTCGCCGAGGACGGGTCCTTCCAGAGCGAAGACCTGGCGCCGGGCGACCACTTCACGTTCACGTTCTCGACGCCGGGATCGTTCGCCTACCTGTGCGGCATCCACCCCTCGATGCGCGCCACGATCGTCGTCGCCGGCTGAGCGCGTCGCCGGAGAAATCCGCCGATCCGCCCAATCCTTCCCTTCACGAGCGACGAACGGAAAGGAGCGGGGCAAGGAACCGACGAAAGGCGGAGCCATGAATCTGGACGACCGAGCGATGCGTTCGCTCGTCGAGGAGTCGCAAGACCTCCAGGTCGAAGCGATGCGCGCTTCCAAGGAAGCGACCGCGCAGCTCCGCGACATCGGCGCCGAGCGGGCCGGCACGCCCGTCGATCAGGACGAGGTCAGGGCCTACGAGCTCGGCCGCCGCAAGCTGCTCAAGGCCGGTGGCCTGGGCCTCGGCGTGTTGGCGTCGAGCGGCCTGCTCGCCACCTCCTGGGGCCAGCGGGTAGCCGCCGTCGTCGGCCGCCCGGCGCAACAAGCCGTCCCTGTCGACGTCCAGATCTTCCAGACGGCGTCGTCACTCGAGAACCTCGCCGTCGCGACGTACGGCGCCGCGCTGCAGCTGCCCTTCATCCAGCAGCAGGCGGTCGTCAAGGCGTTCGCCGAGACAACGATGATGCAGCACGCCGAGCACGGCGCAGCCTTCAAGGCGCAGACCGAAGCCCTCGGTGGTCAGCGCCAGGAGGGCACCAACCCCAAGTACACGCCGATCGTCGAGGAGGCCAAGCCGACGCTCACCGACGCCCTGGCCGTCGCCAAGCTGGCGGCGACGCTCGAGGAGGTCGCCGGCGACACGTACCTGGCCAACCTGCCGCTGCTCAGCAACGGCAACCTGCGCACCCTGATGGGCAGCGTCCTCGGGGTCGAGACCCAGCACCTGGCGACGCTGCGGGCCGTGATCGCCCTGGTCGAGGGCGGCGCACCACAGCTGGTCGCCATCCCCACCGACCTTGCCGCGCTGCCCGCCGCCGCCGGGAGCGTTGCCTTCCCTGCGGCATTCGAAGAGCCCCAGCTGGCCAGCCCGCCCGAGGAGGGAGCACTGCAATGAGCATCGAATTGAACCAGCCGCGGACCGGCCCGGCGCCGCGCCAGGCCGCGCCCAGCGAGGCCGACCTCATGATCGGTGCGCTGGCCGCCGGCCTCGAGCAGCTCGCCGTCAACACGTACGGCGCGGCGCTCGACGCCGCAGGGCAGGGTGCCCTCGGCGACGTGCCACCGGCGGTCGGCGAGTTCGTCACGACGGCCCGCGCCCAGCACCAGGCGGCACTCGACGCGTGGAACGGCGTGCTGACCTCGGCCGGGAAGCCGGCCGTCACCGCACCGCCCGCCGACCTCGCCGCCTCCGTGAACGGCATGTTCGCCCGGGTCACCGACATCGCCGGGGCCGCCCAACTAGCGCTCTGGCTGGAGCAGGTGGCCGCATCGACGTACCTCTTCGCCATCGGCAACCTGCAATCGCCGGATGCGATCAACCTGGCCGGGTCGATCTTCCCGATCGACCGTCAGCACATCTCGGTGCTGCTGTTCGCCCTCGGCATGTACCCCGTCCCGGAGACGTTCGCCAACACGCAGCTGGCGTACACCGGCAGCGGGGCGATGCCGCCGGGAGCGACGGCGCCCGAGACGAAGTAGCCGAGCTCGCGCCTCACCGCCGTCCGATCTCCCTCCGGACGGCGGTGAGGTGCGCTCCGAACGCTGCCCGCCATGCCTTCTGTCCCAGCCAGGCACCGCCGATCGCCGTGGGTGGTCATCGGCGCCGTGGCGATCATCGTCGGAGCGGGGTGTGGTGGGGGAGCCGCGGACTCGGATGCCGCACCGACCACGACGGGTGCTGCGGCATCCGCGGTGACGGAGGCGGCGCCGTCCGCAGTGACAACGGACGCTGCGTCAGCAGGCACGACGCCTCCGACATCGTCGATCTCGCCGATCTCGCCGACGTCGCCGCCGGAGACGGTCCCGCCGACGACCGTTGCGCTGCCGTCGGTGGTGACGCTGCCCGCGCCGGCGTTGATCCCACTCGACGACGAGTCGCCCGAACCGGTCGTGCCGCTCGGCTCGCTCGCCATCCCAGCGATCAGCATCGAGCGCCCGATGTTCGAGGGCATCCGGCTGCCG
Organism: uncultured Acidimicrobiia bacterium; assembly: GCA_963739975.1. GTDB lineage: Bacteria > Actinomycetota > Acidimicrobiia > Acidimicrobiales > Ilumatobacteraceae > JALZMG01. Next base: position 300,232 of record CAVUCK010000001.1, on the reverse strand, counting down.
ACGTTCGACATGGGCCCCGGTCACTGGCCAGGGACCGCGATGCCCGGACAGGTCGGCAACGTCGTGATCGGCGGTCACCGCACGGAGGGCAACGCCGACTTCGGCGACCTCGATCTGCTCCAACCCGGCGACGAGGTGATCATCACCGACAACGCCGGCCAGCGGTTCACCTATCTGGTCGACAAGACGGAGATCGTCGACCCGTTCTCGGCGGTCATCGTCGGCCAGACGCCGGCCAAGACGGCGACGCTGTTCGCTTGCCACCCCAAGGGATCGACCGACCAGCGCATCGTCGTGCGCCTCACGTTGGCGGCGTGAGGGCAGGGATCTGCTGCGTGATGCAGTGGATCCCGCCGCCGCCGAACGCCAAGGTCGCTCCGACGTCGAGCGGAATGGTGTCGCGACCGGGGAACTGGGTGGCGATGAGCGCCACCATGTCGTCGTCGGCGTCGTGCCCACAGACGGGGACGACCACGAACCCGTTGCCCACGTAGTAGTTGAGGTACGGCACGGCGACACGGCGGCCGGCGACCTCGGCGAACGGGAGCACCGGCACCTCGACCACCTCGATCGGCCGGCCCGCGGCATCGATGGCGCCGGTGGCGCTGCGCCGGTTGACGTCGGCGCGCAGGTGATCCGCCTCCACCGGGTCGGCACAGCCCTGCAGCAGCAGCACGCCGGGACGGGCGAACGCAGCGACGTTGTCGACGTGCCCGTCCGTGTCCTCGTCCAGGGCCAGCCCGTGGGGCAGCCACACGACGACCTCGACGCCGAGCTCGTCGCGCAGGCGGTCCTCGATCTCGGTGCGAGTGAGGTGCGGGTTGCGGTTGGGGTGCATCAGGCACTGGGTCGTCGTGACGAGCGTGCCCTCGCCGTCCACGGCGATCGAGCCGCCCTCGAGGACCATCGGCACGGCGCGCACCTCGTCGCCGGCGTGGCGCGCCCACTCCTCGGCGAGCGCGGCGTCTCGCTCCCACGGCGCGTACTTGCCGCCCCACGAGTTGAACACCCAGTCGAGGGCCACGCGCTCGCTCCCGTCGGCCGACAGCACGTAGATCGGCCCGGTGTCGCGGAACCACGAATCGTCCGTGGGCAGCTCGACGATCTCGACGGCGGGACCGCAGCGCTCGGCCGCACGACCGGAAACGGCCGGCGGAGCGATCATCGTGACCGGCTCGTATCGGGCGATGGTCGACGCCACCTCGGCGTGACAGCGCTCGGCATCGGCCAGCAGGTCGCCGTACAGGCCGACGCGAGTCGGCCAGCACAGGACGGTGCGCTCGTGCGGCGCCGACTCGGCTGGCATGCGCATGGCGCTCAGCTCGGCCGGGTGGTGCCGTCGAGGGTCAGCAGGGCACCGTAGAGATCGGGCCGGCGATCGCGGAAGATGCCCCAGGAGTGCCGATCGCGACGTCCCGCAGCGAGATCGAACGTCGCCGTGAGCACCGCCTCGCCGTCCCTGGGTGCCTCCGCGACCTTGGCCCCCGTCGGGTCGGCGATGAACGAGGACCCGTAGAACGTGATCTCGGTCGTGGCGCCGACCTCGCGGCCGACGCGGTTGGACGCCACGAGTGGGGTGAGGTTGGCGCCGGCGTGGCCCTGCATCACCCGCTGCCAGTGCCCGCTGGAGTCCCAGGCCGGGTCGGGCGGTTCGCTGCCGATGGCGGTCGGATAGCAGAGCACGTCGGCTCCGAGCAGCGCCATGCAGCGGGCCGACTCCGGGAACCACTGGTCCCAACAGATGCCGACGCCAACGGTGCCGTATCGCGTCTCCCACACCCGGAACCCGGTGTCGCCGGGGTTGAAGTAGTACTTCTCCGTGTACCCGGGGCCGTCGGGGATGTGGCTCTTGCGATACGTGCCGAGGACGGTGCCGTCGGCGTCGACCACGACCACGGAGTTGTAGGTCGCTCGGTTGGCCCGCTCGTACACGCTGAGCGGGAGCACCACCTGCAGGTCGGCCGCCAGCTTGGCCAGGCGCTCCACGGTTGGGTGACCATCCACCGGGCGGGCCCGGTCGAAGTGCTCGGGCGCCATGTCCTTGCAGAAGTAGGGACCCTCGAACAGCTCTGGCAGCAGGATGACCTGGGCACCCGCCATGGCTGCTTGGCCCACCAGGCGCTCGGCGGCGGCGACGTTCGTGTCGAGGTCCTCGACCATGGCCATCTGCACCGCGGCGACCGTCACCTCCACGTGCGGCACTCTAGGACGGTGAACCGGCGGTGGATCCTGGCCTGCGCGCTCGTCGTCACGGCCTGCGGGGGCGATGACGACGGTTCGGGAGCTGCGGTGGAGGACGTCGACGTGGCGGAGGGCTTCGAGGTTACGGAGCTGCTCGGCGGGCTGGTCGGGCCAACGCAGATCAGCCCGGGCCCGGACGGCCAGCTGCTCGTGGCCCAGCTCAACGGGGGCGAGGGCGACGGGACCGGTCAGGTGCTGCTGCTCGATCCGGACTCCGATGCCGAGCCGACCGTGCTGTTCGACGGGCTGCAGAAGCCGACCGGGGTGACGATGATGGGTGACGAGGTGTGGGTGATGGAGGAGCGCACGCTGTCGCGCCGCCCGCTCGGCGGTGGCGAACTGGAGGTGGTGCTCGACGACCTGCCGTACAACGGTCGTTCCGAGGGGACACTGTCGACGACGCCCGACGGTCGCCTCCTGTACAACACGTCGGGGACGATCGACGGGACCGCCGCGGCCGACGGCTCCGGCATCCTCTGGGCGCTGACCCCCGGCGGCGAGCCCGAGGAGCTCGCCCGCGGCTTCAAGCATGCCTACGCCAGGACGTATGACGACGCCGGCACGCTCTGGCAGACCGAGATGTCCGACGGCACGTACGACGGCAAGCCGCCGCCCGACGAGCTGGTGGCGGTCACGGCCGGCGACGACTTCGGCTGGCCCCGATGCATCGGCGACGGCGTCCCCGTGACGTTCTACGAGGGCACGGCCGACGTCTGCGCCGCGACGCCGCCGTCGCAGGCCCTGTTCGACCCGGGCGCCACGCCGACGTCAGTGGCCGTGGCACCCTGGGACGCGGACACGTTGCTCGTGGCGCTGTGGAACCAGGGTCGAGTCGTCTCGGTGCCCCGCCAGCAAGGCGACGCGCCGGCGACGATCACCGACTTCCTGACCGGCGTGGCCAACCCCCAGCACCTGCTGGCCGACGGCGACCGCCTCCTCGTCACCGACTTCACCACCGGCCGCCTCCTCGCCGTCACCCCCGCCCCCTGACCCCACCCCCGCCGCAGCAAACGGTTCTCAAGCGTTTTCAGGGGTCACCGATGGCCCCAAAGTGCCGGGAGAACCACCGCTCGCGACGGGCCGCGGCGCGCTTGCAACTGCTGGGGTGGAAAAGGGCCGCATATGACCCCTGAAAACGCTTGAGAACCTGGTTTCAGCGGATCTCGGGGGCGTGGTGTTGGAGGTCGGCGTACTCCTGGCGGAGCTGGCGCTTGAGGACCTTGCCGCTCATGTTGCGCGGCAGCGGCTCCTGGCGGGTGACGACGAAGCGCGGCAGCTTGTAGTCGCCGAGCACGCCCGTGCACGCCGCCAGCACGGCCTGCGGATCCAGCGACCCGTCGGCCGTGCAGGCGATGACCGCAGGCGTCTCGCCCCACCGCTCGTGGGGCACGCCGACGACGGCCAGCTCGGTGACGCCCGGCATCCCGGCCAGCAGTCGCTCGATCTCGGCCGGATAGACGTTGAGGCCGCCGGTGATCAGCATGTCCTTGGCCCGGTCGACGACGAACAGGTAGCCCTCCTCGTCCAGATAGCCCAGGTCGCCGGTGTGCAGCCCGCCGCGCCGCAAGGTGTGCGCACTGGCCTCGTCGTTGTTCCAGTAGCCCTGCATGACCTGCGGCCCGAAGATCACGATCTCGCCGACCTCGCCCTGGGCGACGGGCCGGTCGTCGTCGTCGACGATCTCGACCCGGGTGTGCGGGACGGGCAGGCCGGCCGACCCGAGCTTGCGGGCGGCGTCGTGGCCGGGCAGCAGCGTGGCCATGCCGGACGACTCGGTGAGGCCGAACATCTGGAGCATCGGCACCCCGCGGGCCTGCACGTCGGCAAGCAGGCTCGGCGGGACCGGCGCGCCGCCGGAGCAGGCGATCCGCCACGCCGTGAGGTCGGCGTCGACGGCGCGCGGGTGGTCGATGACCTGGCGGATGATCTGCGGGACGGCCATCAGCGCCGTCACGCCGTGACGCTCCATCATGTCGATCGCCCGGCCCGGCTCGAAGGCACGGTCCAGCACCAGCTCGCTGCCGGCGACGACCGACCACACGAGGACGCACAGCCCGCCGGTGAAGGCGAGCGGGAACGGCAGGTAGAAGACGTCGTCGAACGAGATCGGCAGCGACTGCGCCCACGAGCGCGAGATGGCATCGAACGCGCCGTGGGTCAGCACGGCACCCTTGGGGTCACCGGTCGTGCCGGACGTGTAGCAGAGGTACGCCGCGTCGTCGGCGAACGTCGTGACGGCCGGAGGCTCACCGTCGGACCGCAGCTCGTCGAGCTGCTCGGCGGTGTGCACCTCGAGCCCGCTGATGCGCTCGCTGGCCACGGCCATGCCCGCGGCGAGGGCGTCCTCGGTGAACGCCAGCCGGGCACCGGCGTCCTCCACGACGTAGGCCACCTCGGTCGGGCTGTAGCGGGTGTTCAGGGGGACGGTCAGCGCCCCGAGCTTGAGCAGCGCCAGCGTCAGCTCGACCCACTCGGACCGGTTGCCCATCAGGAGCGCCACGCGGTCACCCTGGGCGACGCCGCGGGCGGCCAGCCCGGCGGCCAGGCGGTCGGTGCGGGCGTCCAGCTCGGCCCAGGTGAACGACCGCTCGTCGAACCACAGCGCCAGCGACTCCGGGTGCCAGCGGGCCCAGTGCCGGCAGTAGTCGGCGAGGTTGAGCGGACGCTCGCTCACGTAGCTGCCTGTTCGCTCGCACACCCGGGCTGCGGCGTGTGCGGTCGGCCCGGACGCTCGCTCACGATGCCGGCTCCGGCAGCAGCTCGGTCTTCAGGTCGCGCTTCATGATCTTGCCGTTCGGGTTGCGGGGGAGCGGGTCGTCCTTGAACCAGATGCGCACCGGCACCTTGAACGCGGCGATGCGCTCGCCGACGAACGACCGCAGCTCGTCCTCGGTGGCGGTGGTCCCGGGAGCGAGGTGCACGACGGCACCGACCTCCTCGCCGAGCACATGGTGGGGGATGCCGATCGCCGCCGCGTCGGTCACCGCCGGGTGCTCGAACAGCGCCGCCTCGACCTCCACGCAGTACACGTTCTCCCCGCCGCGGATGATCATGTCCTTGGCCCGGTCGACGATGAACACGAAGCCCTCGTCGTCGATGCGGGCCACGTCGCCGGAGTGCAGCCAGCCGTCGCTGATCGCCGCCGCCGTGGCCTCTGGCTTGTTCCAGTAGCCCTTCACGACGTTCGGTCCCTTGATCCACAGCTCGCCGACCGAGCCCTCGGGCATCGGCGTCCCGTCCGGGTCGACGACCTGGAGGTCGCAGACGGGCACGGGTGCGCCCACGCTGTCCGGTCGGGCCTGGTAGTCGAGCCCGCCGTTCATCGTCGTCACCGACGAGGTCTCGGTGAGTCCGTACCCGTTGGACGGCGTTCGACCAGGGAACATGGCCTCGAGGCGGCGCACCAGGTCGGGTGCGGCCGGGGCGCCGCCGTAGCCGATCGCCGTCACCGACGACAGGTCGTAGCGCTCGAAGTCCGGGTGCTCGAGCACCTGCCACGCCATCGCCGGGACGCCGCCGAAGATCGTCACCCGCTCGCGTTCGATCAGCTGCAGGGCCCGCTCGGCGTCCCACCGGTGCATGATCACGATCTCGCCGCCGGCGGCCAGGTTGGCGACGAGCACGGAGTGGCATCCGGTGGCGTGGAAGAACGGGACCGACAGCAGGTACACGTTGCGCGCCGGCGCCGCGCCGGGGTCCGGGGTGGCACCCGACCGCGCCGCCGTGCGCGCCGCGCAGTAGCCGAGGCTGACGAGGTTCGTGCAGATGTTGCGGTGCGTGCCAAGCGCTCCCTTCGGCTGTCCCGTCGTGCCGGAGGTGTAGAAGATCGTCGCGTCGTCCTCGGGACCGATGGCCACAGCGGGCAGGTCGGCCCCCGGCCGCACGGCGCCGATCGCCTCCTCGAAGGCGACGGTGCCAGGCGGAGGTCCGGCTGCTCCGGCCCGGACCACGAGGGTGCGCTCGAGTGCCGGCAGCTCGTTGCGATGGTCGGCGATCCGCTCGGCCCGTTGACGGTCGGCGACGAGCACCCGACTGCCCGAGTCGGACAGCCCGTAGGCCAGCTCGGGGCCCGTCCACCAGGCGTTGAGCGGCACGGCGACCGCGCCGGCGACGGCGGCGCCCCAGAAGGCGATGCTCCACTCGGGGAAGTTGCGCATGGCGATGCACACCCGGTCGCCGACCTGGATGCCGGCGTCATCGATGAGGTGGCGGGCGAAGGCGGCGGCGGCGTCGAGGTGGGCGGTGAACGTCAGCCGGTCGAACGGCCCGGCGACGGCCCCTGGCACCTCGGCGTCGTACACGAGGAACTCGGCGTCGCCGTGCGCCCGGCTGGCCTCGAGCACCTCGCGCAGCGTCGGCGGGGCGTTCTTCCAGGTGCGCAGCGTGATCCCGCGCACGTCCTGCTCTTCCATCTCGAACGGTGTGCCCGGCGCCGTCAACGCCGCCGTGACCGCGCCCAGGTCTGTTGTCGTCGTCACGGCACCAGCTTGGCGAGCCCACGCGGCGTGCATGTAACGCAGTGCGCACGCCCCAGAAACACGGAGGAAACACCTGCTTCCTACTGTCCGCCCCCGAGCCGCTGCCCCTACGCGGTTCGGAGAGGAAGACCACCTTGGACACCGGCGACGCCGCATGGGTGCTCGGCTCGGCCGCACTCGTGCTGTTCATGACCCCGGGACTGGCCCTGTTCTACGGCGGGATGGACCGCAGCAGGAACGTCCTCAACATGCTGATGATGAACTTCTGGTGCCTGCTGATCGTGCCGATCGTGTGGATCGCCGTCGGGTACACGTTGTCGTACAACGGGACGGGCTCCTTCATCGGCACCTTCGACTGGGCCTTCCTCAAGGACCTCGGCATCACCGGTGACGACGGCGGGACCACGCTCCTGTCGGTCGCCTACCTCGGGATGTTCGCCGTCATCACGCCGGCGCTGATCTCCGGTGCCGTCGCCGACCGCATGAAGTTCTCCGCCTGGGCGATCTTCGTCCCGCTGTGGATCGTCGTCGTCTACGTCCCGATCTCATACTGGGTGTACGGCGGGTACTGGAGCAGCGAGGACGGCACGATCTCCGGCTGGCTGGGTGAGCGCGGTTCGCTCGATTTCGCCGGCGGCACCGTGATCCACGTCAACGCCGGCATCGCCGCCCTCGCCGCCGTGCTGGTGCTGGGCAAACGGCGGGGCTGGCCCGGCGAGGGTCACCCGCCGCACTCGATGCCGCTAGTCATGCTCGGCACCGGCATCCTGTGGTTCGGCTGGTTCGGGTTCAACGCCGGGTCGGCGTTCGCCGCCAACGGGACCGCCATCCAGGCGTTCATGAACACGTTCCTCGCCGCCGCTGCGGCCGGGCTGGCGTGGGCGCTGATCGAGCGGATCCGCGACGGTCACGTGACCAACCTCGGCGCCGCCTCGGGCATCGTCGCCGGCCTCGTGGCCATCACGCCGGCCGCCGGCTTCGTGTCCGGCGGTGCGCCACTCGCCATCGGCGCCGCCGCCGGCGTGATCTGCTGCTTCGCCGTGCGCGTCAAGTTCAAGGCCGGCTACGACGACGCACTGGACGTCGTCGGCGTGCACTTCGTCGGCGGCCTCGTCGGCTCGCTGCTGATCGGCCTGTTCGCCAACCCCGAGTTCTTCGGCGCGTCGTTCAAGGAGGGCCTGTTCCACGGTGGTGGGCTCAGCCTGCTCGGCGAGCAGCTGCTCGCCAACGTGGCGGCGATCGTGTGGTCGTTCGCGCTGACGTTCGCCATCCTCAAGGTGCTCGACCTCGTCATGGGGATCCGAGTGAGCCAGGAGACCGAGCTCACCGGGCTCGACCTCGAGGAACACGCCGAGACCGCCTACCACGGCGGATCGTCCACGATGGAACGGGCTTAGGGAGTCGCCATGCAACTGATCACGGCCATCATCAAGCCCTTCAAGCTCGACGACGTCAAGGATGCCCTCAAGGGCATGGGCGTCGTCGGGTTGACCGTCACCGAGGTGCGCGGCTTCGGCCGCCAGGGCGGACACACGGAGACCTATCGTGGCACCGAGTACCAGATCGACTTCGTCCCCAAGGTCAAGTTGGAGATCATCGTCGACGACGGCGTCGCCGATGCGGTGGTCGACGCCGTTGCGGCGGCTGCCCGCACGGACAAGATCGGCGACGGGAAGATCTGGCTCATCCCGCTCACCGACCTGGTGCGCATCCGCACCGGCGAACGCGGCTCCGACGCCGTCTGAACCGGCTGTGGTGAGCGGTGAGGGGACTCTGTGCCCTCACCGCTCACCGCGGCTCGGGCATCGCGTCTCAGGTCGGCGGTGGCGCGCCGGCGAGCTGGCGGTGGTGGCGGATCACCTCGTCGACGATGAAGCGCAGGAACTTCTCGCTGAACGCCGGATCGAGGCCCGACTCCTCGGCCAGCGCCCGCAGCCGGCGGATCTGGAGCTCCTCGCGAGCGCGGTCCTCGGCGGGCAGACCCACCTCGGCCTTGTAGCGCCCGACAGCCTGGGTGACCTTGAACCGCTCGGCCAGGAGGTGGACCAGGGCGGCGTCGATGTTGTCGATGCTGGAGCGGTACTCGGCCAGCCGTTCGTCGCTCACCGTCCTCGTCGCCGATCGTTCGCTCGAACCGGTCGCTGTTGGTGTGCTCGCATGCCCCCGTCGCTCGCTCACCGTCGCCGATTGTTCGCTCGAACCGGTCGCTGTTGGTGTGCTCGCATGCCCCCGTCGCTCGCTCACCGTCGCCGATTGTTCGCTCGAACCGGTCGCTGTTGGTGTGCTCGCATGCCCCCGTCGCTCGCTCACCGTCGCCGATTGTTCGCTCGAACCGGTCGCTGTTGGTGTGCTCGCATGCCCCCGTCGCTCGCTCACCGTCGCCGATTGTTCGCTCGAACCGGTCGCTGTTGGTGTGCTCGCATGCCCCCGTCGCTCGCTCACAACACCGGGTTCCCGTACATCTCGCCGAGCGGGTCGGCGAGCAGCTCGAGGCGTTCCCCGTCGGGGCCGTTGAAGTACATCGACGCGTCGCCGACGTCGTGGTGCGGGACCGCCGCCTCGTCGAGGCGCCGGCGCAGCTCGTCCCACTGCTGGCGGGTCACGCTGATCGCCAGGTGGTGGTGGCCGCCGAGGACCTCGACGTACGGCCCGAGGTCGAGCCCCGGGAAGTCGAAGAACGCGAGCGCGTTGCCGTTGCCGATGTCGAAGAAGAAGTGCGTCGAGCCGGGGTAGTCGCGGTTCTCGAACAGCTCGGTCAACGGGAAGCCGAGCAGGCCCTGGTAGAAGTCGATCGTCCGGGCCACGTCCGAACTGAGGTGCGCCGTGTGGTGGACGCCACGAGCGGTGCTCGGCGGTCGCTCGGCTTTCGGCACGAGGTAGCGGGCGCGCAGCTCGTCCCACTCGGCGCGCCGGTCGACGGTCGTCATCACCCCATCCTACGAACGGCCGGCGTCGCCATCAGCCCGTCGAGCGCCTCGTCCACAGCCGCCAGATCGGTGCGCGGCTGCGCCTCCAACCGGCTGAGGTAGGAGACGGTGACCTCGTCACGCTCGATGGCTCCGCCGTCCGTGTCGGGCGGCAGCTCGATGGCGTCGCCCCACTGGAACTGCACGGCGAACACGTCCTCGCGGCCCTCGATCGGCTTCATCCTCGCCTCCACCACGGCACGCGGTGGCAGCAGCCCGACCTCGGCGTGGCGCCAGGCGCGCAGCTGGTCGACGGGCAAGTTCGGCACGTTCACGTTGACCACGACGGGTTCGTCGGTGGTCGATCGGAGCACTGCGCCGACCACGCACGAACCGACGTGGGCCGCCGACTCCCAGTGCTGATCGGCGATCATCTCGTCCCAGCCCTGGCCCTCGACGCCGAACCCGGCAACGGCCTGGCTGACGGCCACGCCGCTGATGCCGGCGTTGCGCGCCGTGAGCGTGGCCCCGACCGTCCCCGAGTGGTACACGGCGCGCCCGACGTTGGCGCCCGGGTTGATGCCGGCGACCACGAGGTCGACACGCCCGAACACGCCGAGGCGCATCAGCATCACGCACAGCCCGGGCGGTCCGTTCACGGCCCACGCCTCGTCGATCCCGTCGACCTCGGCTCGCCGCACCTCGGGCTGCATGATGTGCAGCGCACCGAGCGCCGCCCCCGCCCCCGAGTACTCGCTGTCGGGTGCGGCGACCACCACGTCGCCGTGCTCGCGCATGGCTCGGGCGAGCACGTGCAGCCCGATGGAATCGATCCCGTCGTCGTTCGTCAGCAGCAGGCGGGGCATGGCTCGACCCTACGGTCGCCGACCGGCGATCAGTGGGCCGTGCCGACGGGCTCGGACGATCGCACGTAGCCGAGCACGGGCGTGGCCCGAACGCGCGCCCGGGCGCCCTGCGGGACGGCGGTGCGCTCGTTGGACAGCCATGCGCCGACACGGTCGGACCGCCCGTCGTCGACGGCGATGAACAGTGCGAAGCGGTCCCGTCGCGCCAGCGGTCGGAGCAGTCGCGGGAACGGCACGACGCGCTGCGGCCGTCGCGCCCGGACCACGAGACCCTGGCGCTCGACGGTCGAGAAGATGTCGAAGGCGCCGGCGACGACCAGCCAGGCCATCCAGATGAGCGGGGCGATGGCGATGGCGGCGAGCACGAGGGCGACGTTCTCGATCAGGTCGGCTTGCTCGGGGAAGTCCTCGTACACGCTCAGGAGTGCGTCGCGGCGGGCGACGTCGAGCAGGAAGCGCTGCAACACCAGCAGCCCGGCGCCGACCACGAGACCGACGACGAGCATCAAGCCGGGGTGCCGGCCGTAACCGGGTCGGAACGGGTACCGCACGCGGACGACATGCCACTCGCCGGTGGCGTTGCTCCATGCCAGCCGATCGTCCTCGGGCACGATCGGCAGCTCGTCGCTCGCCCGTTCGGCCAGGCCGACGGCGGCGGCGTAGGCGAGGGCTCGGCTGGCGTTGTTGGCGGCGACCGACGACGCACCCTCGAACCCCCGCGACGCCATCCACGCCCGCACGGCGAGCCAGTGGCCGGCGCGTTCCAGGCCGAGCTCGGTCGGGCGCTGGGCGCGGGAACGCAGGCGCTTCACGACCCGCCGGCCGACGACGAGGATGGCGATGGCGACGGCAACGGCGAACCCCCGCGAGCGCAACGAGTCGACGACAGCCGTCTCGTCGCCGGTGCGCACCGAGCGCCACCACATGAAGGCGGAGAGGAGGATGGTCACGAGCGGCGGGCCGACGGCGAGCGGACCCCAGCGCCGCTTGGTCAGCCCCTGCCGGCGGGCGTCGGTCACGACGGCCTTGGTGAAGCGGCGCCACCAGCGACGGGACAGGCGCAGCCCGGCGATCTCGACCCCGGCGCCGGAGACGCCGGTCAGCGTGCCGTGGGTCAGCCGGTGCACGTGGTTGAGCACCTGCTGCTCGTACGCCGTCAGCGCATCGCCGGCACGACCGCGGCGATCCGTCAGCAGGACGACCTCGTGGTCGGCCTGTTCGACGCGCAGCCAGCCGCGGGCGACGAGGTCGAGGAGGGTGGCGACCGCCGCCGGCGGCGTGACGACGAAGCCGTTGGTCAGCAGGCTGGCCACCGCCGGCGTCTCGGCACCCAGCTCGGCTGAGGTCGTCGATGCGGACAGCCGTGGCGGGCGGGTCGCCATCTCGGTGTAGACGAGCAGGGCGACTGTCACGGCGAGCAGCGCGATGGACCACAGGAGCGAACCCGTGGCGGGCGCGGTGAAGAAGGCGATCATGGAAGGGGGGCGCGCCCGAGGGTGACCAGATGCGGCACGGGCGCGAAGTCTGGCACGGGCGCACCCGCCGAGACCGGCAAGGGCTCCGGCGACCCGGCAGCAGTGATCCGCGGCGTGTGGTGACGGCCGCCGGCCCGCAACGTCAGGCCGGGCCGGGGGGCCAGGCAGAGCGCGGCGGTGGCCCGGGGATGCCGGCGTCGTCGAAGGCCTGCTTCACGGACTGGCGCAGGGTCCGCTGGAGTCGGAACTGGGCGCCGGGTGTCGTCTTGATCGTCATTCGCAGCAGCACACCGTCGCCCGACGCGGACTCCACGCCCAGGAGCTTCGGCGCCTCCAGCACGTCGCCGGCGAAGTCGGGTTGCTCGACCACTTGGACCGCCGTGCGCTCGAAGATGCTGCTGGCCTGGGCCACGTCGGCGTCGTAGGCGACGGCGGCGTCGACCACGGCGACCGACCACAGCTGCGACTGGTTGCCGACGCGCACGACCTCGCCGTTGGGCACGTGCCACACCGTGCCGTCGAGCCCGCGCAGCACCGTCGTGCGCAGCGTGACCCGCTCGACGGTCCCCGACGCCTCACCGAGGTCGACGACGTCGCCGATGCCGAACTGGTCCTCGATGAGCATGAACAGCCCGGCGAGGCAGTCCTTCACCACGTTCTGGGCACCGAAACCGAGGGCCACGCCGGCGATCCCGGCACCGGCGATCAGGGGCGCCAGGTCGATGCCCAGCTCGCCGAGGACGAGGAACAGGGCGATCACCCAGATGAGCACGGTGACCGTCGACGCGATCACGGTCGAGATCGAGGTCGCCCGAGCGGCTCGGCGCGAGGTCTCGGCGGCGTCGAACGAGTCCGTGTCGCTGGCGCTGTCCGTCCCGATCGACGCACCCATCTTCACCAGGGCGCGGGTCGCCGTCTGACGGTCCGTCACCACGATCCGGTAGACGCCCCGGCGGATCGCCCGGCGGGCCACCCGGGTGGCGATCCAGGCGACGAGGAGGATCAGCAGGATCTCGAGGGGCTTGCCGATGAACCAGTTCGCCGCCGTGGCCAGCCCGTCGTTGCCCGTCCGCTCCCACACCCACCGGCACACGGTGTTGGGCTCGATGCCGCAGGCGTCGACCAGTGCCGGATCGAGCGGGTCCACGGGCGCGGCGGTCGGCATCGCCGGAACGGTAGTGACGTCCCTGGCCGCAGCGATCGACCCAACGAAGGACCTCGATTTCACCGTCGCTGTAGGTTCTGGCGCCATGTCGCGGATCGCCATCGTGGGGACGGGCTACGTCGGGCTGACGACCGGCGCGTGCTTCGCCCACCTCGGACACGAGGTGATCTGCGCCGACGTGGATGCGGACAAGGTCGACCGGCTGACCCGGGGCGAGATCCCGATCGTCGAGCACGGACTCGATCGCTTGGTCGAAGAGGGGCTGCGCTCGGGGCGGCTGCGCTTCGTCGTCGGTGCGGCGGACGCCGTGACGGACTGCGACATCGCCTTCCTCTGCGTGCCCACGCCGCAGGGCGACGACGGGAGCGCCGACCTGTCCTACATCGAGGCGGCGGCGAGGGAGATCGCGCCGGCCCTGCCGTACGAGAGCGTGGTCGTGAACAAGTCGACGGTGCCCGTCGGGTCGGCCCGAGTGGTCGAGCGGGTGCTCGACCGGCCGGACGTGAAGGTGGTGTCGAACCCCGAGTTCCTGCGCGAGGGGTCCGCCGTGCAGGACTTCCTGAAGCCGGATCGCATCGTCGTCGGCAGCACCGACCAGGCGGCGGCGATCAAGGTGTCGTCGCTGTACCTGGGCGTGGCGGCACCGGTCATCGTGACCGACCCGGCGTCGGCGGAGACGATCAAGTACGCCGCCAACGCCTTCCTGGCCGCCAAGCTCTCGTTCGTCAACGCCGTCGCGGCGATCTGCGAGGGCGTCGGCGCCGACGTCAACGACGTCGTGCTCGGCCTCGGCTACGACAAGCGCATCGGCCAGGACTTCCTGCGCCCTGGGCCTGGCTGGGGAGGCAGTTGCTTCCCCAAGGACACCCGAGCGCTGCTGAAGATCGCCACCGATGCGGGCTACGAGTTCGATCTGCTCGACGGGGTGATCGCTGTCAACGACGAGCAGTTCGAGCGGGTGACGGACAAGATCCGCGAGGCCGCCGGTGGTGACGTTGTGGGGAAGGCGATCGCGGTGTGGGGGCTGACGTTCAAGGCCCGCACCGACGACCTCCGGGAGTCGCCGTCGGTGGCGATCATCGACCGGCTGCTGGCCCAGGGTGCGTCGATCCGAGCCCACGATCCGACCGTGGCCGGCGCCAAGCCCGGTGTGCCGGCGGCGGTCGAGGTCTGCGACGACGCCTACGCGGCGTGCGAGGGCGCCGACGTCCTGGCCGTGTTGACCGAGTGGGACGACTACCGCTGGCTCGATGCCGGCAAGGTGGCGGCGGCGATGCGCGGCAGCGCAGTGGTCGACGCCCGCAACCTGCTCGACCGCAGCGAGTGGCGGCGGGCCGGCTTCGAGTACCAGGGCATCGGTCGGTAGGTGTCGGACTGATGGCCCGCATCGTCGTGACGGGCGGAGCCGGGTTCCTCGGGTCGCACCTCTGTCGAGCCCTGCTGGCGCGCGGCGACCAGGTCATCGCCCTCGACAACCTCGTCACGGGGACCGTCGCCAACATCGAGGAGCTGTTCGGCCAGCGCGGGTTCACGTTCGTCGAGCACGACGTCAGCCAGTTCGTGTGGGTGCCGGGCCCGGTGGACGTGGTCATGCACTTCGCCAGCCCCGCCTCGCCGGCCGACTTCGAACGGATCCCGATCCAGATCCTCAAGGTCGGCAGCCTCGGAACCCACAACACGCTGGGCCTGGCCAAGGCCAAAGGCGCCCGCTACTTCCTGGCGTCCACCAGCGAGGTCTATGGCGACCCGCAGGTCCATCCGCAACCCGAGTCCTACTGGGGCCATGTCAACCCGATCGGCCCGCGCGGCGTCTACGACGAGGCCAAGCGGTTCGCCGAGGCGATGACGATGGCCTACCACCGCCACCACGGCCTCGAGGTCAGGATCGTGAGGATCTTCAACTCGTACGGGGAGTACATGCGCGCCGATGACGGGCGGGCGGTGTCGAACTTCCTCGTCCAGGCGCTGCAGGGACAGCCGATCACGATCTTCGGCGACGGCTCGCAGACCCGTTCGTTCACGTACGTCGACGACGAAGTGCGCGGGTTCCTCGCCCTCCTCGACGGACCGATCACCGGGCCGTGCAACATCGGCAACTCCAGCGAGTTCACGATCCGCCAGCTGGCCGAGCTCGTCCTCGACGTCACGGGGTCATCATCGGAGCTGGTGTTCCACCCGCTGCCCGTCGACGACCCGACGCAGCGCCAGCCCGACCTCACGCTGGCCCGGTCGGCGCTCGGGTGGGAGCCCGAGATCCCGTTGCGGACCGGTCTCGAGCGCACCGCCGACTACTTCCGCCGCATCCTCGGCAGCTGACCGGGGCGTTCTCCGGCGATCCCGGGGTCGGATCTGCCACAAAGTTGGTAGAGAACCGGCTGGTGGCGTGAAGATGCCGGGCGATGGTCGAGATCCGCAGCCCGCTGCAGGGGACCGTCGTCTCGTTCGAGGTCGAGGTCGGCGACGTCGTCCGGGCCGGTGCCGCCGTGGTGCTGATCGAGTCGATGAAGATGCACCACGACGTGCCCAGCCCGCTCGACGGGCGCATCGGCGAGCTGCGGACGACACTTGGCGCCACCGTGATGGCCGGCGACGTCCTGGCCACGGTCGACGCGATCGATGCCATCGACGCCGGCGATGGTGGGTCTGGGGCCCCGCACACCGGCGTCGCTGACGTGCCGCCGGCCGCCGCCGTACACGGGGAGCGACCCGACCTGGCCGAATCGGAGCAGCGCCATCGGGCCGGTCTGGACGCGGCGCGACCGGACGCCGTGGCCCGGCGCCGGGCCCGCGGCCGGCGAACCGCTCGCGAGAACGTCGCCCACCTCGTCGACGACGGGTCGTTCGTCGAGTACGGCCCGCTGGTCATCGCCGCCCAGCGCCGTCGGCGCCAGCTCGCCGACCTGATCGCCAACACCCCGGCCGACGGGTTGGTCGGCGGCATCGGGACGGTCAACGGCGCGTTGTTCCCTGGTCGAGAATCACGCTGCGTCGCCGTGTCCTACGACTACACCGTCCTCGCCGGCACCCAGGGCCTGCAGAACCACCGCAAGAAGGACCGGCTGTTCGAGCTGGCCGAACGTCTCCGCCTCCCCGTCGTGTTCTTCACCGAAGGCGGCGGCGGGCGCCCCGGCGACACCGACGGCATGGGACCGTCCGGCCTCGATTGCCTCGCCTTCCTGTGGTGGGCCGAGCTGTCCGGGCTCGTGCCGCTCGTCGGCGTCAACGCCGGGTACTGCTTCGCCGGCAACGCCGCCATCCTCGGGTGCTGCGACGTCGTCATCGCCACCGCCGACTCGAACATCGGGATGGGCGGACCGGCGATGATCGAGGGCGGAGGACTCGGGGTGTTCGCCCCGACCGCCGTCGGCCCGATCGACGTGCAGCGGGCCAACGGTGTCGTCGACCTCGTGGCCACCGACGAGGCCGAAGCCGTCGAGCTCGCCAAGCGCTACCTGGCGTACTTCCAGGGCCCCGTCGACGACTGGACGTGCGCCGACCAGGACCAGCTGCGCCACGTCGTACCGGTCGATCGCCTGCGCAGCTACGACGTGCGGCGCGCCGTCGACCTGGTCTTCGACACCGGGTCCGTCCTCGAGCTGCGGCGCGACTTCGGTCTCGGCATGATCACCGCGCTGGCGCGCATCGAGGGCCGCCCGGTCGGCGTCCTTGCCAACAACCCGACCCACCTGGCCGGCGCCATCGACTCGCCCGGCGCCGACAAGGCGGCCCGCTTCCTGCAGCTCTGCGACGCCTTCGACCTGCCGGTGATCACGCTGTGCGACACCCCGGGGATGATGGTCGGACCCGACGTCGAGGAGACCGCCCTGGTGCGCCACTGCAGCCGCCTGTTCGTCACCGGCGCCAACGTCACCGTGCCGACGGTGACCGTCGTGCTGCGCAAGGCCTACGGGCTCGGTGCCCAGGCGATGATGGGCGGGTCGACCAAGGCGCCGCTGGCCTGCCTGGCCTGGCCGACGGGCGAGTTCGGCGGGATGGGCCTCGAAGGCGCGGTCCGCCTCGGCTACCGCCGCGAGCTGGACGCCGTCGAGGGGGAGGAGCGGGAGCGCCTGTTCCGCGAGCTGGTCGACCGGATGTACGAGGTGGGCAAGGCGATCAGCACCGCCTCGTACTTCGAGATCGACGACGTGATCGATCCGGCCGACACCCGCCGGTGGATCACCACTCTGCTCGCAGCTGCGCCGCCACCCGCCCGCGGCGGCAAGAAGCGCCCGAACATCGACACCTGGTGAACGCCGCCGAGGCGCTCGGCGTCGTCGCCGTGGTCGCCGTGGCGGCGACGGTCCAGCTGGCCGCCGGGTTCGGCTTCGGGCTGGCCGCGGTGCCGTTGCTGTCGGTGGTCCTCGACCCGCACGACGCCGTGGTCGTGGCGCTCGGCCTGGCCACGTTCACCAACTCCTACCAGGCGTGGACGGGCCGCCGGCACGCCGATCGGGCCGTGCTCCGCCGCCTGCTGGCCGGCGCCGTGGTCGGGCTGCCGCTGGGGCTGGTCGTGTTCCTCGCCGTCGGCGACGTCGTGCTCGGGTTGCTGATCGGCGTGGCCGTGCTCGCCGCCGTCGTGGTCATCGCCGCCGGGCTCGACCTGCGCCACGCCGGTCCCGCCCTCGACGTCGGCGGCGGGTTGCTGGCCGGCGCGTTCACGATGTCGACGGGCGTGAACGGGCCGCCGATGGTGTTCGTGCTGCAGGCCCGGCACTTCCCACCCGATCGCTTCCGGGCCACGATCACCGCCGTCTTCGCCACGCTCGACATCATCAGCATGGTCGTGTTCGCCGTGACAGGAGAGCTGCGCTCGACGGCGCTGGCGGCGATCGGCCTGGCCCTGCCCGGCCTGGCCGTCGGCGCTCTGGCCGGTCTGTGGCTGCGCCGCCACCTCGACCCGACCCGGTTCCGCCGCCTCGTGCTCGGCCTGCTCACCGTGGCCGGCGTCTCCGCCGTCGTCAGTGCGCTGACCTAGTTGCCGCCGAACATCGTGAGCCACTGCTGCTTCGTCGCCGGGCGGTACACGTAGTTCTGCTCGCGGATCGCCTCCATCGAGCCGCTCGACGGGACCGAGTAGCGGTGACCGGGGAACACGATCGTGTCACCGGGCAGCGTGGCCAGGCGCTGCAGGCTGTCGTACATCAGGCCGACGTCGCTGCCCGGCAGGTCGGTCCGCCCGCAGCCCTCGAGGAACAGCGTGTCGCCGGACACCAGCTTCCCGTCGACGAGGAAGCACTGGCTTCCCGGTGTGTGACCGGGTGTGTGGACGAGCTCGATGTCGACGTCGCCGACCCGCACGTGGTCGCCCGGGTCGTGCGTCGCCAGCTCGCTCTCGGCGATGCCCGTCGTGCGAGCAACCCACGGTGCCTCGGCGGCCTGCACGTGCACGGGGCATTCCACCCGTTCCAGCAGCCGTGTCACGCCTTCGATCGTCATGCCCATCATCGAGCCGCCGACGTGATCGGGGTGGTAGTGCGTCACCAGCACACCGCCGACCGCCATCCCGTCGGCTTCGACCGCATCGACGAGGTCGTCGACGGCGTAGGCCGGGTCGACGAGCAGGCACTCGCTCGTGGCCCGATCGCCGATGGCGTACACGAAGTTGACCATCTGGGTGGCCACCGGGTCGTCGACGGCGAAGTCGCGCCCGGACAGCAGCTGGCGGAAGTACAAACGGTCGTTCATCGGGGCACCCTCACTGGCAGCCATCGCTGCACGGTAGCGAGGGTCATGGCCTCGTACGCTGGCCGACCGTGACGGACCGGGTGATCGACGGCGGGACCGACACCGAACGCATCGTCCGCTACGGCGTCATCGGCACCGGCATGATGGGTGTCGAGCACATCAGCAACTTGCTGGCCATCGAAGGCGCCGCGGTCGTCGCCGCTGCCGACCCCGACGAGCGCTCGCTGGACTGGGCGCAGCACGCCGTGGGCATCGACTCGCCGCTGTCCCGCTTCGGCGACCATCGCGACCTGCTGGCAGCCGGCGAGTGCGACGCCGTGGTCGTGGCCACCCCCAACAACACCCACCGCGACATCCTGTTCGACGTCATCGACAGTGGCGTCCATGTCCTCGTCGAGAAGCCGCTGTGCACCACCGTCGCCGACTGCCAGGCCGTGATCGAGCGAGCCGCCGCCGGACCGTCCGAGCAGATCGTCTGGATGGGCCTCGAGTACCGGTACATGCCGCCGACGCAACGCCTCCTCGAAGAGGTGCGCGGCGGCACGGTCGGTGCCGTGCGCATGGTGGCGATCCGCGAGCACCGCTTCCCGTTCCTGCACAAGGTCGGCAACTGGAACCGCTTCAACGCCTACACCGGCGGGACGCTCGTCGAGAAGTGCTGCCACTACTTCGACCTGATGAACCTCGTCGTCGGCCGCCGCCCGAACCGGGTGATCGCCTCGGGGGGCCAGGACGTCAACCACCTCGACGAGTGCTACGACGGCGCCGTCCCGGACATCATCGACAACGCCTTCGTCATCGTCGAGTACGACGGCGGCGTACGGGCGATGCTCGACCTGTGCATGTTCGCCGAGGCCAGCAAGAACGAGCAGGAGCTGGCGGTCACGGGTGACGAGGGCAAGGTCGAGGCGCTGGTCTCCGAGAGCGTGCTGCGCATCGGCCGCCGCGCCGACGGGATCGGTGCCGTCACCGAGGTGCCCGTCGTCGACGAGCGGGTGAAGTTCCAGGGCTTCCACCACGGCTCCAGCTTCCTCGAGCACGTCGACTTCCTGGAGGCCATCCGCACCGGGCTGGCGCCGGCGGTGACGCTTGAGGACGGCCTGTGGGCGGTGGCGATCGGCGAGGCCGGCCAGCGGGCGATCGAGCAGCAGCGCTGGGTCGACGTCGCCGAGCTGTTCGAGCCCTCGAGGGCATGAACGAGACGTCTTTGCGTTCCCCGGCCACGCAGGCCGCGGGTTGCCGCTCGCTCGCTGGCGCTCGCTCGCTCGCATCATCGCTTGGAGAACGATGACCGCCACACCGCTCGAACGGCTCGAGGCCGGGCAGCCGATCATCTTCGGCGGCGACCGCGTCACGACGGTTCCCGCCGAGTTGGCGGCGGCGTTCCGCACCGGCGACCGGCTGCTCGTGGTCCAGGACTCCGGACGGTTGCTGCATGTACCGGCCGCCGATCACCGGCTCGTCGACGTCGCGGTGACCGCCGCCGTGGAGGCCTTCGCCGAGCTGGCCCGCAGCGATGATGCGGCGATCAGCGAGTTCTACGACGAGCTGGCCCGGCGGCTGGCCGACGATCGGTCGACGGCCCCGATCCGCGCCGCCAACGACGCCGACGTCGAACGGGCCCGCGCCGCCGGACGCTCCACCACCCGTCTCGTGCTCACGCCACGGATGCGCGCCGACATGGTGGCCGGCCTGCACGCCTGGCGGGACGCGCCGCTCGGGCGCGACGAGCGCGTCGATCGGGTCGACCACGGCCAGTGGTCGGTCGAGGCATGGCGGGCCCCGCTCGGCGTCGTCGGGTTCGTCTTCGAGGGTCGGCCCAACGTGTTCGCCGACGCGACGGGTGTGCTGCGCACCGGCAACACGGTCGTCATGCGCATCGGGTCGGATGCCCTCGGCACGGCCGAGGCGATCATGGAGTGGGCGCTCTCGCCGGCGCTCGAGGCGGCCGGCCTGCCGGTCGGCGCCGTCAGCCTCGTGCGCTCGCCGGCCCGTTCGGCGGGCTGGGCGCTGTTCGCCGATCGACGGATCGACCTCGCCGTGGCCCGTGGGTCGGGCGCGGCCGTCGCCGAGCTGAGCGCCGTCGCCCGCCAGGTCGGCACCCCGGTGAGTGCCCACGGGACCGGCGGGGCGTGGCTCATCGCCGGCCGCAGCGCCAACGTCGAGCGGTTGCGCGCCAGCGTGGTGCACTCGCTGGACCGCAAGGTCTGCAACACGCTCAACGTGTGCTGCCTGCCGCCCGGTCGCGCGGACCTCGTCGAGGCGTTCCTCGGCGCGCTCGAGCAGGCCGCGGCCAACCGCCGGACGTCGGCCCGGTTGCACGTCGAGGCCGGCTCGCTCGAGGTGGTGCCGCCCGAGCTGTTCCGGCGAGACGTCAAGGTGGGCCGGGCCGACGGCGAGCGCGTCGAGCCGTTCGCCACACCACTCCCGGCCGACGAGCTGGGGCGGGAGTGGGAGTGGGAGGAGTCACCGGAGGTGACGCTGCTCGTCGCCGACGTGGACCGGGCCGTCGAGCTGTGCAACCGCGCCAGCCCGCGCTTCATCGCCTCGCTCGTCAGCGAGGACCAGGACGAGCAGCGCCGGTTCTACGCCGCCGTCGATGCGCCCTTCGTCGGTGACGGGTTCACCCGCTGGGTCGACGGGCAGTACGCCTTCGACACCCCCGAGCTGGGGCTGTCCAATTGGCAGGGTGGGCGCCTGCTCGGCCGGGGCGCCGTGCTGTCGGGGGCGTCGGTGCACACGATCCGGCACCGCGCCCACGTCGTCGACGCCGAGGTGCAGCGATGAGTGAGGGAGTCTTCGACCGAGCGAATCATCAGCACGGTCTTACGCGTCATGGCCGAGCAGCTGCTGCGCTCCCACTTGGCGCGATCTTCCACGGCGAGGACCCGTCATGAGGCGGATCGGGCTGCTGTTGGCCGCCGCCGTCGTCGCGGCGTGCGCGGCGCCAGGGGTGCGCACCGAGTCGGCGGTCGAGCAGACGACGCCGGCGACGCCGCCCGTGACCACTCCGGAGCCTTCCGTTCCGGCCGCGCCGGATCCCGAGCCACCCGACGACACGGCGCCGGCGACGGAAGCGCCGCAGGAGCCCGAGGAGACCGTGGGGCCGGCGCCGCCGACGACCGAGGCCGACGAGGTCGACGCAGGCGTCGAGGGCATCGGCGACGAGATCTTTCCCGACCTCGGCACCGACGACCTGGACGTGCAGTCCTACGACGTGCGGCTGGCCTATGACCCGGACCTCCAGGTCCTCGACGGCAGCGTGACGTTGCAGGCAGTCGTCCTCGGGTCGCCGGAGCGGATCGTGCTCGACGCCGTCGAGATCGAAGTGCGGGCCGTGACCGTGGACGGGGCGGCGGCCGACTTCGACCTGGCCGGCGGCGAGGTCGTCATCACGCCGGCGTCGGCCGCGCCCGCCGGGTCAGCGGTGACCATCGACGTGCAGTACACCGACCAGGCGCAGCGGGCCGGATCCTTCGCCGGCATCGACGAGCTCGGGTTCTTCGCCACCGGCGACGGCTCGTACGTCCTCAACCAGCCCGACGGCGCCAGGACCTGGTTGCCGAGCAACGACCACCCGTCGGACAAGGCCACGTGGCACTTCGAGGTCACCGTCCCCACCGGCACGACCGCCGTCGCCAACGGCGAGCTGATCGAACAGCGCGTTGGGCCGGAGGGCGACACGTTCGTCTGGGACCAGCGCCAGCCGATGGCCACGTACCTCGTGCAGCTGCTGACCGGGGACTACGAGATCCTCGATCGCGGTCCGGCCGGCGCGGTGCCCATCGTCGACGTGGCGTTGACCGGCGACGTCGAGCAGATGGCGCCGTACTTCGAGCTGACCGACGACCAGATCGCCTTCTTCGAGCCGCTGTTCGGCCCGTACCCGCTCGACCGTTACGGGCTGGCCTTCACCGACAGCCCGCCCGGGTTGGCGATGGAGCAGCAGGGTCGATCGCTGTTCTCCCGCAGTGACTTCCCGGGTGGTCTGCCGGGCGCGCTGGAGCACCTCCTGCTGTCCCACGAGCTGGCCCACATGTGGTTCGGCGACGCCGTGTCGCCGGCAGACTGGAGCGACCTCTGGCTGAACGAGTCGTTCGCCACCTACGCCCAGTGGCTGTGGCTCGATCACGTCGGGCTCTTCCCGCTGCAGACGCAGGCCGAGACCAACCTGGCGCTGCGCCAGGACTTCGCGGAGTCGACGGCCGACCCGAGCGTCGACAACCTGTTCGGGTTCGAGCGTTACGACGGCGGCGCCGTCGTGGTGCACGCCCTGCGCCAGGAGCTTGGAGACGACGCCTTCTTCACGTTGCTCAAGGAGTGGGTGGCCCGCAACGGCGGTACGTCGCGCACGACGGAGGACTTCATCGCGCTGGCCAACGAGGTCGCCGGTCGCGACCTGACGGCCTTCTTCGACGCCTGGCTGTTCGCCGAGGACGTCCCCGACGCCTACCCCGCCTGACCCGTTCTGGCCGTAGCAGACGGCCGTTGTGAGTCGGTTCTGACGGCCAGAACGGGGTCAGCGGCCGGTCAACCTCGCCAGCACCTTGGACCAGCGGTGGGCGCGCACCGCGGCCTGCGGGCCGTCCCCCCGCTCGGCCAGGTCGGCGCGCGCCGCGGCGTGCCGGGTCAGGTTGATGCCGAGCCAGCGCAGCGGCTCGGGTTCCCAGCGCCGGCTGCGGTGGTCGACCCACGGCAGCGCCGTCAGCGGCGTGGACGCCTCGGTGATCAGGTCGGCAAGGGTGCGGCCGGCGACGTTCGTCGTCGACACGCCGTCGCCCACGTAGCCGCCGGCGTGGCCGGTGCCGGTCGATCGATCGAAACCCACCGACCACTGCCAGTCCCGTGGCACGGCCAGGGGGCCACCCCAGTGGAACGGGACGTCGACGTCGGCGAGCACGGGGAACAGGTCGCGCAGCGCGTCGGCGAGCAGGTCGCGAACCGAGTCGGACCGGTCGAACCGCTCGTCGATCCGCGACGCGAAGTGGTACGGCGCGCCGCGCCCGCCGAAGGCCAGCCGCCCGTCGGCGGTGCGCTGGCCGTAGACGATCAGGTGGCGGGCGTCGTGGAACGTCTCGCGCCCGTCCAGGCCGATCGCCGCCCACTGGTCGTCGGTCAGCGGTGCGGTGCCGATCATCAGCGAGTACAGCGGCACCACGTCGCGCCGGGATCCGGGCCGGGTCGCCGTCCACGCCTCCGTGGCCCAGACGACGGCGTCGGCGCGCACCCGCCCGTGTGGGGTGACGAGGCCGGTCGGTGTCTGTTCGAGCACGGGTGTCGTCCCGTGGACCGCCACGCCCCGCCGGCTGGCCGCCCGCGCCACGCCGTGGACCAGCCGCAGCGGGTGGACGGCGGCGCAGTGGGGCGTGAACAGCGCGGCGCGAGTCGCCGCCATCGCGCACCGCCCCTGCTGCTCGTCGGGCTCGAGCCAGCGGAGGTCGTCGGTGGTCATGCCGAACGAGCGGGCTTCGAGCAGCTTCTGGAACAGTCGACCGTGCTGCTCGGGCGTCCGCGCCGACGTGATCGTGCCGCCCTTCGTGAAGTCGGCGTCGATGCCCTCGGAGGCGAGGACGCGCCCGACCTCGTCGACGCTGTCGTGCATCGCCGCCTGCATGGCGATGGTCGCCGGCCGACCGTGCCGCTCGGCGAGTGTCGTCAGCGAGTTGGCCAACAGGCCCGAGCACCACCCGCCGTTGCGCCCACTGGCGCCGAAGCCGACGTGGTGCCGATCGAGCACGGCGATGCGCAGGTGCGGGTCGGCCCGCGAGGTAGTAGGCGGTCCACAGCCCGGTCAGCCCGGCCCCGACGATGGCCACGTCGACGCTGACGTCCCCGTCGGGTGGCGGTGCGTCCAGCCGCTCGGCGGCGTCCATCGTCGCCTCCCACAGCGAGGTGCGTGCGGGCGGCATGGGCGCATCGTCGCGGATCAGCGAGGTGAGCGCCCACCGGTACGATTCGGCGCGGTGGACCCCGCGACGCGGCGACGGTGACGGTGCTCGGCCCACCGGCCCGCCTGCCGCCGCCATCGGGCGTGCCGGCCGGCTGGTACCGGGATCCGTACGGCTACCCGCTGATGCGGTACTACGACGGGCGGAGTTGGACGGGGTACACCAGGGGAGTCCTGGCGGCCAAGGCCGACGTCGAGGAGCACCCTTCGCTGCCGATCGGGGCGGCAGTCGGCGCCGTCGCCGTGCTGATCGCCTCGCTGATCGGCAGTCGGTACCTGATCGACGCCCTGATCGACCAGGAGTGGTCGATCGCGGTGTACACGGCGATCTCCGTCGCCGTCGGCTACGGGCCGTCCGTGTGGTGGTGCTGGTACGCCAGCCGCCGGTGGGGGACCGGCCACCCGTTCGCCGACCTCGGCGTGCGGTTCCGGTGGTCGGACGCCGGGTGGGGACCGCTGATCTGGATCGCCGCGCTCGCCGCCGAGCTGTTGATGATCCTGCTCGTCGACCTCAGCGGCATCCCGCTCGTGCCCAACACCGAGGGGATCAACGAGTTCGACGCCAGTCCGACGTACGTGATCTCGCTGCTCGTCTCGGCGGTCGTCGCCGCGCCGCTGGTCGAGGAGGCGGTGTTCCGGGGGCTGATGCTGCGAGGACTGCTCAGCCGCATGGCCGTTGCGCTGGCAGTGGCCGTACAGGGCGTGCTGTTCGGGCTGGCCCATGTCGACCCCGTGCGCGGCTCGGGCAACATCGGGCTGGTCCTGGTCCTCTCCACGGTCGGCGTGGTGTTCGGCGGCGCGGCCTACCTGCTGCGTCGCATCGGGCCGGTGATCATCGCCCACGCCGTCTTCAACGGCATCGTGATGCTCATCGTGCTGCTGGTCGAGCCGGCCTGAGCGGCTCGTCCCACGGCCGCACGACCCGCCAGTGGTGGCGGCCGCCGGCACCGAGCGTGTGCTCGACGAGGCCCGGCCGGGGGTCGAAGCCGGGCCGCAGGAATCCCGACGTGACGTCGCCGCGGAGGGTCAGCGACGGCGCCCAGACGGCGAGGCCGTTCTGCCCGCTGGCGTGGCGGTGCCCCGAGGCGACCACCCGCACGTCGGCGCCGGCCGTGGCGGTGTCGAAGGCGGCCCGGGCGTCCGGCGGCATCTCCCACCCGTCGATCGGATCGCCGGACAGCGGCTGGTGGGCGAACGCCAGGACCGGCGCCGGCACGTGGGTGACCTCCCGCAACCAGTCGTCGTGGTCGGCCTGCCCGAGCAGGTAGACGTCGACGCCCACCACGCGCCAGCCGGCGAGGTCGACGCTGAAGCGGTCGTCGCCCCACTGCTCCCGGAACGCAGCCAGGCGGGCCGGCCGGCGCTCGTCGTCGCCGTACGCGCCGATGTCGTGGTTGCCCGGGATGCACAACAGCGGCGCAGGGAGGTCGGCCAGCAGGCAGCCGGCGAAGGCTCGATCGGCGTCGTCGTCGGGATCCTCCAGCACGATGTCGCCCGAGTGCACGATCAGGTCCGGCGGATCGGCCCGGAGCCACGCCGCGGTGGCCGGCCACTGCGCCGGCGGGCCAGCGGCGGCCGAGAAGTGCGTGTCGGTGAGCTGCACGATCCGTGCCTCGTCCTCGACCACCCGACCATCGTGGCGCACCGGCACCGCTCGGTACCCTCCGGGCGTGCTGCAGCGCGACCCGGAGGGCCCGCCGACGGTGCGCCGGCGGCTGGTGCGAGCGGCGCGGCGGGTCGCCAACGAGGTCGTCCACCGCGGTTGGGAGGGGGCCGTCGAGCTGGGCGCCATCGGGCCCGACACCCGGCGGGGTCGACGCTTCGGCGCCTTCGGGCCGCGCAGCGTGATCTGCTTCCCGCCGACGGCGATCGTCAACGAGCGCTACATCCACATCGGTTCGGGCACCGTGATCGGCCCGCACGTGACGTTGTCGGCGGGGATGGTCCCGGGGCAGGAGTGCGTCACGGACCCGGTGGTGCGGATCGGCGACCGGTGCCTGTTCGGACGCGGCAGCGGCATCGTCGGGCACCTCTCGATCGAGATCGGCGATGACGTGTGGACCGGACACCACGTGTACGTGACCGACCAGAACCACGGCTACGCCGACCTCGACCGGCCGATCTCGCAGCAGGTGATGCCGGAGCAGCCGGTGCGCATCGGCGCCGGTTCGTGGCTCGGCCACGGCACGGTGGTGCTGCCCGGCGCGACGATCGGGCGTCACGTGGTGATCGGCGCCAACAGCGTCGTGCGGGGCGAGATCCCCGACGACGTCGTCGCCGCCGGCAACCCGGCCCGAGTCGTCAAGAGCATCCGTTCTGGCCGTCGCAATCGACCGTTGTGAGTCCGTAGCGACGGCCAGGATCGCTAGAGGTCGATGGGTGGCGCACAGGAGGGCATCTCGTTGTCGGCGGCGAACGTCGCCACCTTGTCGCTGAGCGGGATGCGGTCGGCGGCGGTCTCCGAGAACGCCACGTTCTGGCCGGCCCGCAGCTCGTCGGCGTAGCGGCGCCGGTCGGCGAGGTAGGTGCGATAGTCCTGCTCCCACAGCGGCACGAGGGCCCGGCCCTTGTCGTCGGCGGGCGCGACCGCGACCACTTCGTCCAGCATCGCCTCGACGACGTCGGTCGCCCGGTCGGTCAGATCACCGCGCTCGGCGACCATCGCCGGGTCCTCGTCGTCGACCCGGCGGAAGTCGGCCAGCGCCTCCCGCTCGACCTCGGCGCGGGCACAGATCGACTCCGCCCGCTCGGCCCAGGCCCGATCCTCGAACTTGTTGACGGCCTCCTTGGACGCGAAGAACAACGCCCAGACCCAGAACGCGGCGAAACCGACCATGACGACGCCGAGCAGCAGCCGCCACGGGCTGCGCCGACGATCCGCCGGCGCGCCGCTGGTGCTCGGGACCCGGTCGCCGGTGATCATTGCGGGGCGGGCCGGTAGCAGACGGCGAGCTGGGCGATGCCCCCGGCGACGCCGAGGGCGCCGGCGACGACGGCTCCGATCCAGCCGTCCCACGCCGTCCAGTCGAGGCCGATGGCGTTGTCGACCGACACGTCGCCGGGCCCGATGGTGGCGACGGCGAAGGCGACGACGGCGATCGACGCCACGTACTCCCACCCTTCGCCCTTGTTGAAGATGAAGAACCCGTTGTGGCGATGGGCGGCCCACCCGGCCACGAGCATCAGGCCGATCATCCCGGCGGCAGCCAGCGGGGTCAGCAGTCCGGCGGCGAACAGCAGCCCGGCCCCGATCTCGGTGGAGGCGGCCAGGCGGGCCTGCAGCGCCGGCCAGCGCATGCCGAGCGACCCGAACCACCGCGCCGTCCCCTCCAGCCCGCCGCCGCCGAAGACCTTGTTGTAGCCGTGGTAGGCGAGGCCGACCCCGAACACGAGTCGGACGACGAGCAGCGCCAGGTCGGCCGGGTCCATCGCCAGGCAGGGTAACGACGTATCGATGGCGCCGAAGCGGCGCATGTCTCGCTAGCGCTCGACCGCACATTCGCACGCGCACTGCGGCACGGGCCGAACCGTCAATGGCTCCATCGATGGCGCCGAAGCGGCGCATGTCTCGCTAGCGCTCGACCGCACATTCGCACGCGCACTGCGGCACGGGCCGAACCGTCAATGGCTCCATCGATGGCGCCGAAGCGGCGCATGTCTCGCTAGCGCTCGACCGCACATTCGCACGCGCACTGCGGCACGGGCCGAACCGTCAATGCCTCCATCGATCGCGCCGAGTAGAAAACCAGAGATGGCTGGCGACCGGCGATTCGCGCGCGCACGCGAGAGCGTCGCCATGCTGCGCGCCCAGCTGCGCTTGCACCCCCGACCCTTCGTCATCGCCGTGTTCGGCGCCGCCGTGTTCGCCCTCGGCACGATCGGATCGAGCATCGCCGTGGAGTGGATCACCGACAACGTGATCCTTCCCCGCTTCGAGCGCGGCGAGGTGGCCGCCGGCACCCTGCTGACGGGTGTCGGCCTGGTCATCGGCATCGGCCTGGTGCGGGCCAGCGGCGTCGTCATCCGCCGCACCTGGGCCGGCAAGACGCAGTGGCGGGTCGCCGGGTCGCTCAGCGAGGGCGTCGTCGACCGGCTGATCCGCCAACCCATGTCGTGGCACCAACGCCGGCCGGACGGCGATCTCGTCGCCAGGGCCGGGGTCGACGCCGACGCCGCCGTCTCGGTGCTGGCGCCGATCCCGTTCGCCACCGGCACCGTGCTGCTGATCGTCGTGTCGGCGATCTGGCTGCTCCTGACCGATGTCGTGCTCGGGGCTGCCGCGGTCGCCGTCTTTCCCGTCCTGATCGGGCTGAACGTCTACTACCAGCGGCGCGTCGAGCAGTACTACGACGCTGCCCAGAACCACCTCGGAGACCTGTCGGCCGGCGTCCACGAGAGCTTCGACGGGGTCCAGCTGGTCAAGGCCTACGGTGCCGAGCAGCGCGAGACGGAACGGCTGGCGACGCTGGCCGGCTACCTCCGTACGGCCCGTGTCCACGCGGTGCGATTGCGCGGCACCTTCGAGGCCCTCCTCGATGCCGTCCCGTCGCTCGCCAACGTCGGGCTCGTCGTGCTCGGTGCCGTGCGCGTCGAGGCCGGTGCGGTGTCCATCGGCCAGCTGTCGAGCTTCATCTACCTGTTCACGCTGCTCGTGTTCCCGCTGCGGCTGATCGGCTACGCGCTCTCCGAGCTGCCGCACTCGCTGGCCGGGTGGCGACGGGTCCGGGCGGTGCTCGACGAGCCGATCGAGCCCGACCCGCGGGCGACGATCGGAGTCGCCCCGGACGGGACGGCGATCCTCATCGAGGACCTGCGGTTCGTCTTCCCGGGCGAGCGAGCGCCGGCGATCGACGACGTCTCGCTGGTCGTGCCGACCGGGCGCACGACCGCCGTCGTGGGTCCGACGGGCGCCGGGAAGAGCACGCTCGTCGAGTTGGTCGCCGGCATGGTGGCGCCCACCTCCGGCAGCGTCGCGCTCGCCGCTGGGCCGAGGGCGATGGTCTTCCAGGAGGCGTTCCTGTTCTCCGGGACGATCCGCCACAACCTGGAGCTCGGGCGCTCGTACCCGGACGCCGAGGTGTGGGAGGCGTTGCGCCTGGCTCGGGCCGACGACTTCGTCACCGAGGCGCCGAACGGGCTCGACACCGTCGTCGGCGAGCGCGGCGTCACGCTGAGCGGTGGGCAGCGCCAACGCATCGCCCTGGCCCGTGCCCTGCTGCGGCGCCCGGCGGTGCTGCTGCTCGACGACACGACCTCGGCGCTGGACCCGGCGACGGAGGCCGCCGTGCTGACCAACCTGCGCCAGCGACTCAGCGGGTCCACGGTGCTGATGGTCGCCTCGCGCCCGTCGACGATCCGCCTGGCCGACGACGTCGTCTACCTCGCCGGCGGGCGCGTGATCGACCACGGCTCGCACGACGACCTCCTGACGCGGCGGGACGGCTACCGGGCGCTCGTCGAGGCCTTCGAGACGGAGCGGGCCGCGTCGACCGAGCAGCCGTCGATGGTCGCCGGAGGGGGCGCCACGTGAACGAGCCCGTCGGACGGTTCGCCGCCGTCCACACGATCAACCGTGGCCTGCGCGAGGCGCCCGTGCTGCGCCAGGGGTTGGCCATCACGTGGGTACTGGCGGCGGTCGGCGCCATGGGGCGGGTGGTCGTGCCGATCCTGCTGCAGCAAGCGATCGACCGCGGCATCGTCACGACCGACGGCGTGCAGGTGGGACTCGTCGCCGTGCTGGCAGCGATCGCCGCCGTTGCGCTCGGGATCGCCGCCGTGGCCCAGCGCCAGGCGGTGGTCCGGCTGGGGCAGCGCTCCGAGCAGGCGCTGTACGACCTGCGCACCCGCCTGATCTCGCACGTCCACCGAATCAGCCTGGCCGACCACAACGAGGAGCGGCGCGGCGCGCTGGTCGCTCGCGTGACGAGCGACATCGAGACGCTGGCCCAGTTCTTCCAGTGGGGCGGACTGGCGTGGCTGCTCGACGGACCCCTGATCCTGATGGTCTCGGCCGTGATGCTGGCCTACGATTGGATCCTCGCCCTGGTCGCCTTCGCCGTGGCGGCGCCGCTGGCGATCGTGCTGCGGACCGTCCAACGCCACCTCGTCGCGGCGTACGAACGGGCCCGCGAGCGCAACGGGGAGATGCTGGCCACTGTGACCGAGATCGTCACCGGTGCCGAGACGATGCGCGCCTACGACGCCGGCGAGACGCTGGAGGGCGAGGCCAAGACGGCGGTGGGCGATCGAGTGCAGGCTCAGGTGCGGGCCAACGTGATCGGCGCGTTCCTGTTCCCGTCGGGGGAGGTCTTCTCGGTCCTCACGGTCGCCGCCGTGCTCGTGGTCGGTGTGGTGCGCGGGCCCGAGAGCGGCCTGACGGCCGGGGCGATGATCGGCTTCATCTTCCTCACGTACCGCTTCCTCGAGCCGATCGCCGAGTTCACCGAGGTGCTCGACCAGACCCAGACAGCGGTTGCGGGGCTGCGCCGCGTGCTCGGCGTGCTCGACCTGCCGGTCGGACCGCCGCCGTCCGACGACCCGCAACTACTGCCGCCTGGGAAGCTCGACATCGAGGTGTGCGACGTGACGTTCGCCTACCCGACGCGCGGGGAGTCGACGACGACCGACGATGCCGTGCTGCGCCATGTCTCTGCGCACATCCCGGCCGGCCAGCAGGTGGCGCTGGTCGGGGCGACCGGTTCGGGCAAGACGACGCTCGGCCGCCTCATCGCCCGGTTCGCCGACCCGACCGTCGGAGAGATCCGCATCGGCGGCGTGCCGCTGCGGCGGATCCCCAACGAGCAGTTGCGCCAGCGGCTCGTGGTCGTCTCCCAGGAGCCGTTCCTATTCAACGGGACCGTCGCCGCCAACGTCGGGTTCGCCCGACCCGGGACGTCGATCTCCGACGTTGAGGCCGTCGTCCAACGCCTGGACCTGCGGGACTGGGTGGACAGCCTGCAGGAGGGCTTGTTCACGGACGTCGGCGAGCGCGGCGAGCAGCTGTCGGCAGGCGAGCGCCAGCTCGTCGCGCTGCTGCGCGCCGGCGTGGCCGACCCGGACGTGCTGGTGCTCGACGAGGCGACGTCGTCCGTCGATGCGCTGACCGAGGTGCGAATCTCGCGAGCGCTGACCAGGCTGGCGTCGGGTCGGACGACGATCGCCATCGCCCACCGCATGTCGACCGCGGCGCGCGCCGACCGGGTGCTCGTGCTGAGCGACGGCGAGCTCGTCGAGGACGGCCACCACGACCAGCTCGTCGCGGCTGGCGGCACGTACGCCGGCCTGTACTCGGCCTGGATGGTGGCCACAGCGGCCGTCTGAAGTGTCTGATGGCCTCGCTCGCTCCGAAGACTCCGCTCACCACTGCGGCGGGAGCCGGACTGCCGTGAGCTCGCTTCGCTCGCAAGGCTGGGCAACGCCGGCGTGACCTTCCGTGCTCACTGCGTCACGAACGCTCGGGGACTGGACTTGATCTCCATGGTCGGACGAAGATGAAGAGAGGTTCAGTCAGTCGGCTTCGATCTCGATGCCGAACGGCAGGGGACCGTCGACGGACGCGATCCGGCACGACACCTCGTCGCTGTCGGGGATCCGACCGGTCGTCGAGAACTCTCGGGTCGAGCCGGCCGGGACGTCGTCGACGTCGACCCGCAGGGTGCGGGCCCCGCGATCACCGGAGATCTCGATGCGCACGGAGTACGAGCGCTCGTCGTCGCTGCCATTGGTCAGCTCGCCGCCGGCGGTGACCCGGCCGTTGCTCCCGCCGACGCACTCGGTCACGTTGGCCACCACCGGCCCCGGGTTCTGGTACTCGTCGATCGCCTGGAACACGAGCACGGTGAGCCAGACGCCGAAGGCGGTGGCGACGATGCCGAGCGCGCCCGTGATCGTTCCGGCCACGGCGAAACCGCGCCGCTCGGCGCCTGCCCGGGCGCGGCGCAGCCCGATGATCCCGAGGACGACGGCGACGACGGAGGCGGCCGCGCCGAGCACCCCGACGAACGGGAGCCAAGCGATCGTGAGTCCGGTGATCCCGCAGACCATCGACGCCACGGCGACGCCGTTGCTGCCGGCGGGTGGGCGGTCGATCGGCTGCCTGTCCACGAAGCGACGGCCACCCGAGGCCACGTCGGCCGTCCACACCTCACCGTTGTGGAAACGCAGCTCGAACCTGCCGGCGGGGTCCGGATACCAACCACTCACGTAAGAACCTTGCGCTGGCCGGTGACGCCGGTCCGGAGCGCAGCCGGTGCTCGGCCATGAGTGAGAAGACCGAAATGATGGTTCGCTCGCTCGAAGACTCGCTCCCTCACGTGCCCACCGTAAACGTACGCTGGCGGTCCGTGGAGCTGGTCCTGGTCCGTCACGCCCAACCGGAGTGGGTGCGCGACGGGCTGAACGTGCTCGATCCGCCGCTCACGGAGTTGGGACATCGGCAGGCGGCGGCGCTGGCCGATGCGATGCGGGGGCAGCACTTCGACGAGGTGTTGGTGTCGCCGCTACTGCGGGCTCGCCAGACCGCCGCGCCCGTGCTCGAGGCGCTCGGGCGCAACGAGGACATCGACCTGTGGCTCGAGGAGATCCGCGACCCGAAGTGGCACGGCACGCCCGCCGAGCGGGCCGCCGAGGCCTACCGCGAGCTCAGCCAGCGCACGTCGCTCGACCGCTGGCAGGGGTTGGCGGGCGGCGAGAACATCCGCGAGTTCGTCGACCGGATCCGCCTCGGCGCCGAGAAGTTCCTCCAGGAGCGCGGCGTGGAGCAGGTGGAGTCCGAGCTGCCCGTGTGGAAGATCGCCGAACCCGGCGCCCGGATCCTGCTGATCGCCCATGCCGGCACGAACTCGATCTTCATCTGCCACCTGCTGGGCCTGCCGCCGACTCCGTGGGAGTGGGAGCGGATGGTGCTGCGCCACGCCTCGATCAGCCGGCTCGAGGCGATCCCGCTCGGCGACGGCTACACGTTCAGTCTCACGGCGCTGTCCGACGTCGAGCACCTCCCCGCCGCCGACCGCACGCGATGACACGATCGTTGGCGTGAGACCCCGACGCTCATCTCGTCGTGCCCGAGGACGCGGCACACGGCTGCTCGGTCTCGCCGCGCTGCCGCTGCTGGTCTACCAGTGCCAGCCCGGCTGCGAACCGCCGCCCGTGCCGCCGGATGAGTCGCCGACCACCACGGCCTACGCCGGGCCGCCGATCGCGCCGTCGGAGTGCGGCACGATGCCGCCACCGCTGCCACCTCCGAACACCACGACCACGCTGCCACCGTCACCGCCACCGACGTCCACGACGTCGACCACGATGTACGTCCCGAACCCGGCAGGCCCTCCCGGACCGGTGACCGCAGACGGCTGCTGGGCGCTGCCGGCGCCGCGCAGCCGGATCGCCAGGTCCACGCTGGACGACCCGCACCACTCGTACCCGGCGTGGGACCTCAGCCTGCCGGTGGGCACGCCGATCTACGCCCTCGCCGGCGGCACCGTGGTCGCGACGCAGCACTGGGACTCCAACTGGTGGAACTTCAACTGCGTGGCCCGCGGGAACCCTGCCGGCTGCATCAGCTGCGGCAACGGGGTCACGATCCAGACGACGTTCGGGCTGCGCCACACGTACTGCCACAACAGCGAGCTGAACGTGTCCGTCGGCGACACCATCGTGCCCGGCCAGCACATCGCCCTGTCGGGCAGCTCGGGGCGCTCCGCGGTGCCCCACCTGCACCTCGAGATCCGCTGGGCGTTGGAGGACCAGCGGCGCTGCCCGCAGACCCTGCTGACGGCGATCTACGACAACGCCCCGACTCCGGACCCGGCCAGCCTGCCGATCGACGGCTGCGTCTTCTCGTCGGCGACGGCCAGCCGGGTCGACCCGGATGGAACCAACGAGGACGGCGGGCCTACGGTCGACGGCGATGCCGACCCGTGAGATCGATCCTGACCGCCTGAAGGCCTTCCAGTTCCTC
Organism: uncultured Acidimicrobiia bacterium; assembly: GCA_963739975.1. GTDB lineage: Bacteria > Actinomycetota > Acidimicrobiia > Acidimicrobiales > Ilumatobacteraceae > JALZMG01. The sequence continues at coordinate 265,511 of CAVUCK010000001.1, read as the reverse complement.
GTGTTCTCCAAGCTCGAGGGGGCGGTGACGGCGGGCATGGTCCACCTCGGGGACCGGCTGGGCCTGTACCGGGCGCTGGCCGACGCGCCAGCGCCGATCGGCGCCGCCGGACTCGCCTCGGCGACGGGTCTGCACGAGCGGTGGATCCGGGAGTGGGCCTTCAACCAGGCGGCGGCGAAGATCGTCGCCGTCGACACCGTCGGCGGGGACGAGCGGTTCTCGCTGACGCCCGAGGCCGTCGCCGTGCTCGCCTCGCCTGACAACGAGGCGTACGGCATGGGCATGTTCCACCAGCTGCCCCAGACGATGGACGCCCTCGACCGCCTGCCGGACAGCTTCCGGTCCGGGCTCGGCTTCGACTACGACGCCCACGGGCCGGAGGCGGCGGTCGGGATCGAGCGTGGCTTCGAGCCCTGGAACCGGGCCCACCTGCTGCCCGACGTCCTGCCGCTGCTCGACGGCGTCGAGGCCAAGCTCGGTGCCGGCGGCTCGATGATCGACGTCGGGTGCGGCACGGGCGGCGCGGTGCTGATGATCGCCGGCGCCTTCCCGGCCTGCCAGGCCACCGGCTACGACATCTCCCGCCACGCCCTGGACCGGGCCGAGGTACGCAAGGCCGAGGCCGGCGCGGCGAACGCCGAGTTCCGCGATCCGCGCCAGGTCCCGCTGCCTTCCGACCACTCGGCCGACCTGGTCACCACGTTCGACTGCATCCACGACATGACCGACCCGCAGTCGATGATGGCAGCCATCCGTGGCGCCGTCGCCGACGACGGCACGTGGCTGCTCGTCGACATCAAGGCGCTGGACACGTTCACGGAGAACGCCGCCAAGAACCCGATGGCATCGCTGATGTACGGCATCAGCGTGATGTCGTGCATGTCGTCGGCGCTGTCGGAGCCGGGCGGTGCCGGCCTCGGCACGCTCGGCCTGCCGCCATCGCGTGCCGAGGCGATGGCTCGTGAGGCGGGGTTCACCCGGTTCCGCAAGCTCCCCGTCGACCACGCCATCAACGCCTTCTACGAAGTCCGCCCGTGAGCGGCGCCCGACTCACCAGCCGGTCGCGGTCGATCGCCGGAAAACGGGCGCTGGTCACGGGCGCGGCCAGTGGGATGGGTCGGGCGACGGCGCAGCTGTTTGCCGACGAGGGGGCACGGGTCGCCGTCGTCGACCTCCGCCAGGGCGCCGTCGACGCGGTCGTCACGGAGATCACCGATGCCCACGGCCCCGATGCGGCGGTCGGCATCGTCGCCGACGTCGGCAGCGTCGGAGCCGTGCACGGCCTCGTCGCCGCGGTGATCGATCGGCTCGGCGGCGTGGAACTGCTGGTCAACAACGCCGGCGTGTCGAGCATCAGCTCGGCATTCCAGGACCAGGACGAGTTCATGACCAGCTGGGACCGCACGCTGGCTGTCAACCTGAGCGCCCACGCCCACCTCATCCGGGCCGCGTTGCCGGCGCTGATGGCCGGTGGCGAGGGACGGATCGTGAACATCGCCTCGACCGAGGCGATCGTGACGACGGGCGGGATGGTCGCCTACGCCGCCTCGAAGGCCGGCGTCATCGGGCTGACGAAGAGCTTCGCCGTCGAGCTCGGCCGCCACGGCGTGACCGTCAACTGCATCTGCCCCGGCCCGATCACCACCGGGATGACGGCGTCGATCAGCGACACCGACAAGGAGACCTACGCCCGCCGGCGCGTCCCGCTGCGCCGATATGGCGACCCCGAAGAGGTCGCCCACATGACGTTGAACCTGTGCCTGCCGGCATCCAGCTTCGTCAACGGGGCGATCATCCCCGTCGACGGCGGCATGTCGATCCGCCACACCTGACCGAACGGCATCCGCTCAGTCGCAGACTCGTCGCTCGGCGGTCGGTCCGCGGCTGGCGACGCACGATGAGCGATGAGTGGTCCTGAAACCACTCATCGCTCATCGGCCGCAGTTGGCAAAGCGAGGCTGCTGTGCCCGTCAGCGGCGATTGATCACGGAAGAGAAGTAGTCGCTACGACGAACCTCGTCCTGCGTGCGGAGATCCTGCGCTTCAGCGGCCAGGTTCTCGAGGTGGCGGTCCGAGCCGGCGGCTGACGCGACTCGGGCTTCGACGGCCACGTCGGCGGCCAGGTTCTCGAGGTGGCGGTCCGAGCCGGCGGCTGCGGCGACTCGGGCTTGAACGGCCTGATCGGCGAGGTTCTGCAGGTGGCGGTCCGAGCCGGCGGCTGCGGCGACTCGGGCTTGAACGGCTTCCTGCTCGGCGCGCTCGATCCGTGCCTGCCAGGCCGAGTCCAGCTCGGGGACGGCAGGCGCTGGCGCGCCCGTCACCTGTTCCTCGGCGGCGCCGCAACCTGCGGCGAAGGAGATGGCAACCGCGAGCGTCGCCGTGGCGATGTGACGCGAGGTGCGGCCACGATGGCTCGCGGCTCGCCGTTGCTGTCGATTGGGGACTGTGGTGCTGAACATGACTTGACCTCCTGCGGCGGCGCCCGGGTATCGAGCGACATCGCAACGGTGCGCAGAGGAGCCGAGACGGGGCTGCGTCAAACGACGGCCACAGTGTGTGTCGTCCGTCGCTCGCTGCGCGATGCGCGGTACAGGGAACGACGACGCCATTTCGCCGGTGGGGAGGGCGCCGTATCCTCGATGGAGTGCGCCTCCGACCGGGTCTGCCCGCCGGGTGGGTGGGTGCGATAGCGGCGGTCGTGGTGGCCAGCTCATGCGCCGGCGACAACGCGGCGAAGCCGGCGACGAGCGCGCCGCCGGCGGCGAGCGCGCGGACCGTCCCCGTCGACACGACCGAGCAGGCCGACCTGCAGCTGCCGGCCGGTGTCGACGTCTTCGTCGAGTTTCCCCGGTATCTGCAACTGCAGCGCCGTCTCGAGGTCGCTGTCGACAACACCGGTGACGACCCCGTCGTCATCACGGAGGTCGCGCTGCGCTCGCCGCTGTTCCAGGACGTCGCAGCCGAGGAAGGCAGCACCGAGGTCGAGGCCGGACGACGGCGCGACCTGCAGATCGGACTCGGCCTCCCTGTCTGCCCCGCTCCGGCCGGAGCGTCGTTCGTCGAGATCGCAGCCACCGTCGAGGGCCGTGCCCAGCGGGGACGCGTCGAGGTCGATCCCGCGCCACTGCAGCGGATCAGCGACGACGAGTGCGGGCAGGCGTACGTCGAGGAGCGAGTGGCGTTGGGATACTCCGCCGACTACGCGATGGCCGACGGAGTCGTCAACGCGGCCCTGACCGTCCAGCGACGTTCCGGTGACGAACCAGTTGCGATCACGTCGGTGCGCGGGAGCGTGCTGATCGAACTGGTTCCCGTCGATGCAGGAGCGCAACCTCTCGGTGAGCTGACCGCGGGAGCGGAAACGTCGAGCGTGCCGGTCCGGATGCGTGTCATCCGTTGTGACCCGCATGCAGTGATCGAGAGCAAGAAGACCTTCCAGCTGGCGACGTGGGTTTCCGTCGGCGACCGCCAACCTCAGCGCATGGTCGTCGCCCCGACCGGCCAGCTGCGGATGGCGCTCGAAGGGTTGATCGACGAGTGTCTGCGTGCTCAATCGGAGCAGTCGGCGTCCGAGGGCGAGTAGGGCTGCCTCCTAGCCTGACGGCGTGCGTCTGACACCGCAGCGGTATCGGAGGGTTACGCAGATCGCATTGGGCTTGCTGATCGTCATCGTCATCAGCGGCGCCGCTGTGCGCTTGACCGGCTCCGGGCTGGGCTGCGAGGACTGGCCGAACTGCAACGACGAGCGGTTCGTCGACGTGTCGTCGGGCCACACGGCCATCGAGCAGATCAACCGCCTGTTCACCGGACTCGTCGCCTGCGCCGTGATCGCCGCCGTGCTCGGGTCCCTGCTCCGCACACCCCGCCGCCGCGATCTGACATGGCTGTCGATCGGTCTGGTCGCCGGGGTCGTCGGCCAAGTCGTCCTGGGTGGGATCACCGTGCTCGTCGAGCTACATCCGCTGGCCGTGCAGGGTCACCTGGTGCTGTCGATGGTGTTGATCGCCAACGCCGTGGTCCTCGTGCGCCGCGCCGGCGAGCCGGACGAGGCGGTCGCACGGCGGCCGGCGGCCAGCCCGGCGGCCGCCCGCCTTCTCTGGCTGCTCGCCACGGCGACGGCCGTCGCCATCGTGACCGGCACCGTCGTCACGGGCGCCGGGCCGCACGCCGGCGACGAGGACGTCGAGCGGCTCGACATCACCGTCGCCGCCGCTGCCCGCGTCCACGGCATCTCGGTGATCGTCGCCCTCGTGATCGCCCTCGCCACGGCGATCGTGATCCGCTGTCGCCCGGGCGACCGCCGGACCGTTCAGGGCCCGCTGGGCACCTGGATCTTCATCGGCCTGCTGCAGGCCGCCGTCGGCTACACCCAATACTTCAACGAGGTGCCCGCAGCCCTCGTCGCCGTGCACGTCGCCGGGGCGACGGCTCTGTGGGTGGCCACTGTCTGGCTCGTCACGGCGGTCACCGTGCCGGCGATCGAGCGCCGTGCCGACCGCCCCATCCCGGCGACCGTCTGACCCGTGATCGCCCGGTTCGCCGCGGTCGCGCTGCTCGCCGCCGGGGCCGCGGCATGTTCAGGGAGCGACGACCGCACTGCCCCCGCCGACGCCGATGCGGTGCTGGCGGCCACGATGTGCGGCGCACTGCGCGAGCAGACCAACATCCTCGGCCGGCTGGCCAACAGCGCGGTGGCCGGCATCGGCGCCAAGGAACCCGACGAGCGGTACGCGGCGATCATCGGCGGTTTCGACGAGACGGAGGTGGCGACGCAGGCGTACCGGGACGGCGTGGCCGCGCTGGTGCTCGCCGACGTCCCGGAGGCCGATGCGCTCCACGCCCAGCTCCTCGACGGCGCCGAACTGGCGGTGACCGAGCTCGCCCGCGAGCGCGCCGACTTCGAGGCACGGGGCCAGACCGTGCCCGATGCCGACGTCCAAGGCCGGGTGGGCCAGTTCTTCAACGCCGTCGAGAAGGTGATGTCGGTCGCCGAGCCGGCCGTCTCGCGCTACGACCGGCGAGCGCTGCACGAGGCATTCGCCGCCGAGCCAGCGTGCCGGCACGTGATCCAGCAGATCGATCTCGACGAGCTGGCGGACTGACCGGTCCGCTTGGACTGGCCACCCGGTCGATCCGCACCGCCTAGAGTGCGCAGCCGTGCGGGCAGGGGCACCAACTCGATCGTTGTTCGCCGTGCTGCTCGGCCTGCTGCTGGCGATGTTCCTCGGTGACATCGCCGCCGCCCAAGAGGACGGCACGGGCGTGCAGGGAACGCTGACGTACGAGGCCGAGGACGAAGCGGCCGAGGAGAAGCTGCCGGCCGAGGGCGTCACGCTGATCGTGTACCAGGCCGAGCTGACGGCCGACGGCCGTCAGGTCGTCGAGCTGGGGGAGCCGGTCGGCGAAGCGGTCACCGACGCCGAGGGCGTGTTCTCGATCGACGTGCCGGGCGGCGGCGACTACGCCATCGAGCTGCAGGTCGACACGCTGCCCGAAGGGGTGGCGCTGGTCGACGAGGACCGCGGCACCCTCGCGATCCAGCTGAACGAGGGCCAGCGCCGCAACGTGCTGTTCAACCTGGCCGAGGGCGACGCCGGCGGGGGAGGGCGGCAACAGGCGAGCACGTTCGACCGCGGTGCCCGCCTCTTCGTCGAGGGCATCAAGTACGGCCTGATCATCGGCATGTGCGCCGTCGGGCTGTCGCTCATCTACGGCACGACCGGTCTCGTCAACTTCGCCCACTCCGAGATGATCACCCTGGGTGCCGTGTTCGCCTTCTTCTTCAACGTGACGCTCGGCATCCAGCTGATCCCGGCCGTGATCCTGGCGATGATCCTCGGCGGGTTCTTCGGCGCCGGACTCGACGCCGTGATCTGGCGACCGTTGCGACGCCGCGGGGTCGGCCTGGTCGCAATGATGATCATCTCGATCGGGCTGGCCATCCTGCTGCGCTACGCCATCCTCTACCAGTTCGGCGATCGCTCGCGGCCGTTCGACGACTACGCCGTGCAGACCGAGGCCCTGATCACGATCGGCCCCGTGTCACTCGTGCCGAAAGACGTGATCATCATCGTGCTCAGCGTGGTCGTCCTCGTCGGAGTGGCGATGGGGCTGCGGCTGACCAAGCTGGGCAAGGCGATGCGCGCCGTCTCCGACAGCGGCGACCTCGCCGCCTCGACCGGCATCGACGTCGACCGCATCATCACCACCGTGTGGTTCCTCGGCGGCGTGCTGGTCACCCTCGGCGGCGTCTTCGTCGCCCTCTCGGAGCAGGTCAACTGGCTGATGGGCCAGCAGCTCCTGCTGCTCGTGTTCGCCGGTGTCACGCTGGGTGGGTTGGGCACCGACTTCGGGGCCATGGCGGGCAGCCTGATCGTCGGCGTGCTCGTCTACATGTCGACGCTGTACCTCGCGCCCGAGCTGCGCAACGTCGGCGCGCTGCTCGTGCTGATCATCATCCTGATGATCCGCCCCCAGGGCCTGTTCGGCCGGCGAGAACGGATCGGGTAGCGCCGTGGACTGGTGGGCGATCATCTCCAACACGCTGCGCGCGGGGATCAGCGCCAGCGCGATCATCTACGCCCTCGCCGCCATCGGGCTCAACCTCCACTTCGGGTACACGGGCCTGCTCAACTTCGGTCAGGTGGGGTTCATGGCCGCCGGCGCCTACGGGCTGGGCATCACCACCTACACGTACGGTTGGCCACTCTGGGCCGGCATCCTCGCCGGACTCGCCGCCGGCGTCGTGCTCGCCCTCCTGCTCGGCGCGCCGACACTGCGTCTGCGCGCCGACTACCTGGCCATCGTCACCATCGCCGCCGGTGAGATCATCCGCATCATCGTGCGCGCCGCCGTGCTGCGCGACGTGACCGGTGGATCGAACGGCCTCAACGGCTTCGCCAACGAGTTCCAGGACTGGAACCCGCTGAACCCGTCCCAGCAGTACGGTGGGCAGCTGTTCGGCAAGCTCAACTTCGAGTTCTCGGGCGCCGACCTGTGGGAGCTCATGGTCGGCGCCGCCCTGATCCTGATCTCCGTGCTGGTGATGTGGCTGCTCGTCAACAGCCCATGGGGTCGCGTCCTCAAGTCGATCCGCGAGGACGAGGACGCCGCTCGCGCCCTTGGCAAGAACGTGTTCCGGTTCAAGATGCAGTCGCTGATCCTCGGCGGCACGTTCGGGTCCGTGGCCGGGATGTTCTTCGCCATCTCCAACAACTCCGTGCAGCCGGACAACTACTCGACCCCCGTCACGTTCTTCGCGCTGACCGCTGCCATCATGGGCGGACTCGGCCGGGTGTGGGGCCCGGTCATCGGCTCGGCGATCTTCTGGATGATCCTTTCCTTCACGGACAACCTCCTCCGACAGCTGGTGGGCGAGGAGTACATTCCCGCCAGCATCATGGACAACGTGCAGATCGGCCAGGTCCGCTTCATGCTCGTCGGCCTGCTGCTGGTGCTGCTGATGGTGTTCCGCCCACAGGGCATCTTCGGCGACAAACGAGAGATCGCGATCGATGCCCGCAGGTGACCCCGACGTCGAGTTCGGCCGCACGGCCGGCGGGGGCGGGGCCGCGGCGCTGCGCGTGGAGGCCTGGGACAACCCGGCAGTCGGAGCATTCGACACGGTCGACCCGACGCCCGGTTCAGCCAAGCCCGATCCGATCCTCGTCGCCGACAGCGTGCGCCGGTCGTTCGGCGGCATCCAGGCCGTGTCCGTCAACCACCTGGAGGTCCAGCGCGGCGCGATCACCGCGCTGATCGGGCCCAACGGCGCCGGCAAGACCACGTTCTTCAACCTCCTCACTGGCTTCGACAAGCCCGACACGGGCCGCGTCGACTTCGAGGGAGAGATGGCGACGGGGCAACCGTCGTACACGCTGGCTGCCAAGGGGATGGTCCGGACGTTCCAGCTGACCAAGGTGCTGGCCAAGATGTCGGTCCTGGACAACATGATGCTGGCCGCCCAGCACCAGACGGGCGAGTCGATGTGGCGCGGACTGCTGCAGGGATGGCGCGGGCAGGAGACCGGGGTGCGAACCCGGGCAATCCAGGTGCTCGAACGCTTCAACATGGTCCACATGCAGGGCGAGTTCGCCGGGGCGCTGTCGGGCGGTCAGCGCAAGCTGCTCGAGATGGCCCGCTCGATGATGGCCGACCCCAAGCTGATCATGCTCGACGAGCCGATGGCCGGCGTGAACCCGGCGCTGACGCAGTCCCTGCTCGGGCACGTCAAGCAGCTGCGCGCCGAGGGGATCACCGTGATGTTCGTCGAGCACGACATGGACGTCGTGCGCGACATCAGCGACTGGGTGGTCGTGATGGCCGAGGGTGAGATCATCGCCGAGGGGCCAGCCGATGCGATCGGCTCGAACCCGGCCGTCATCGACGCCTACCTCGGGTCGTCGCACTCGGCGCTGACCGAGGAGATCATCACCGGCCACGTGCCAGACGCGGACGAGCTGCGTCAGCTCGACGAGGCGCGCCAGCTCGACGAGGCGCGCCAGCTCGACGAGGAACGCCGAAATGGCTGACGTGCCGACGGATGCCGTGACGGATTCCGTGGCGAAGGCCCCGGTAGCCGACCTGCTCGTGCACGTCGACGACATCGTCGCCGGATACGTGCCGGAGGTCGACATCCTGCGCGGCTGCAGCCTCGAGGTGGCGACCGGCGAGCTGATCGGCATCATCGGTCCGAACGGCGCCGGCAAGTCGACGATGCTCAAGGCGCTGTTCGGGCTGATCCCGGTCCGCCGTGGCACCGTGTCGTACCAGGGCGCCGACATCACGGGCCGCAAGGCCAACGTGCTCGTGGCGCAGGGCATCGGCTACGTGCCGCAGATCAACAACGTGTTCCCGTCGTTGACGGTCAACGAGAACCTCGAGATGGGCGGCTACCTGCGCAAGGGCGGGCTGAGCGAGCGCCGGGACTGGGTCGTCTCCCTGTTCCCGCGGCTGGGGGAGCGGATCACCCAGCGAGCCGGATCGCTGTCGGGCGGCGAGCGTCAGATGCTGGCCATGGGCCGGGCGCTGATGATGGAGCCCAAGGTGCTGCTGCTCGATGAACCATCGGCGGGGCTGTCGCCGGTCCTCCAGGACCAGGTGTTCGAGCGCGTCGAGCAGGTCAACGACGCCGGCGTGTCGATCATCATGGTCGAGCAGAACGCCGCCCGCTGCCTGTCGATCTGCGACCGGGGGTACGTCCTCGACCAGGGCCGCAACGCCTACACCGGCACGGGCCGGGAGCTGTTGACCGACGCCAAGGTCATCGAGCTCTACCTCGGGACGCTCGCCAAGGCGCGGTAGCGCCGGACGCGGAAGGGGCCGCCCCGAAGGGCGGCCCCGACCTCGTGTGGTGATCTGCGCTCAGATCTGAGCGAAGCGGTACTCCGTGGCAACCTCGCCGCCGACGGCGAGGTTGGCCTCGTCGTAGCTGAGGATGGCGAAGCTCGCCTCCGTCGGCTCACCCTCCGGGCCGAACGTCATCGGACCGGCAGGGCCGTCGTAGTCGATGTCGTCGCCGGCCTCGATGAGCGCCTTGCACTCCTCGAAGGTGGTGCACACCGTGCCGTCACGGGTCACGCCGTTGATCTCCGCGGCGATCAGCGCCGGGTCGTCCGAGCCAGCCACCTCGGCGGCCAGCGCCGTGATGACGATGGCGTCGTACGTCTCGGCGGCGTAGCTGAAGTCGATCAGCGCCGGGTCCACCTCGAGGAGGCGGGTCCGGAAGTCTTCCTGCAGCTCGGCCTGGGGCAGTGTGCCCTTGACGCCGACCAGCGACCCTGGGGGCAGCTGCTCGCCGAGCGCGTTGCCGACGTTGCCGTCGACCAGGTAGATCGCCTTCTGATCGGCCGTGAAGCCCGACTCGAACAGCGTGGTGAGGATCTGCGCCGACTCCTCGAAGCCGATCAGCACCAGCGCCTCGGGATCGCCGCTGACGATCCGTTCGACCTCCGGGCCGAAGTTGTCGGCATTGGGGTCGTACGTGAACGAGTCGACGATCTCGCCGCCCTGCTCCTCGAACGGACCGCTCGAGAACTCGAGCAGGCCTTCCCCGTACGGGTCCTGGAGGGCGATGAACGTGGCGTTGGTGATCCCGTCCTCGATCATCAGGTCGGCCAGCACCCGGCCCTGCAGCACGTCGGACGGCGCCGTACGGAAGTACAGGTCGTCATCGGCGTAGTCGGTGAAGTCCGGCGACGTGTTGGCCGGCGAGAAGTGGATCTTGCAGTTCTCGACCAGCTTGTCGATGAACGTGAACGACACGCCCGACGACGCCGCACCGATGAACACGTCGGCGCCGGCGGCGAGCTGGCGGTCGACGGTCTGGTTGGCGATGTCGGTCGAGGTGTCGCCGGAGTCGCCCTGATCGAGGGTGACGTCCGCACCGAGCACGCCGCCAGCGGCGTTGATGTCTTGGACGGCCAGCTCGGCGCCGGCGAACTCGGGTGGTCCGAGGAAGGCCAGGCTGCCCGTCTCGGGCAGCACCGTGGCGATGCTCAGCACGCCATCGGCCTCGCCGGTGCACGACGGCGCAGCCTGCTCGGTCTCGCCGCCGCCGGCCGCGGATCCGCCGGTCTCGGTGGTCTCCTCGGTCGTTCCCTCGGTCGTTTCCCCGGTGGTCTCCTCGGTCGTTTCCTCGGTCGTTTCCTCGGTCGTTTCCTCGGTGGTCTCCTCGGTCGTTTCCTCGGTCGTTTCCTCGGTGGTGCCCTCGCTGGCGGTGGTCGTGGCATCGCCAGCCGTGGTCGTGGCGTCGCCGGCGGTCGTGGTGACGTCCCCGGCGGCGGCGGTCGTCGTTGCGTCGCCGCCCTCGTCGTCGTCGCCACCGCAGGCGGCCGCGACGAGCGAGAGACCGACGAGCACCGCAGCGGCGCGTCGTACGCGTGTCCTTCTCATCTGTTGTGTTCTCCCCCTCTGACTGAACGGGACGGGATTGTCCCGGTCGTGAGGTGCGAGCAGCGTACTCCAACCTGGCCAGGTGCGCGGGTCAGACGTTCCGGACGAGGTCCAGCCCCGGAGCGATGGCTACCGTCGGCCGCAGTGTGAGCGAGCGTTCCAGGTGAAGTCCGGGCACGGGCCCGAGTGAGCGAGCGAACGGAGAAGAGATGGCCGAGGTCCTGTACTCGGTGGCCGATCACGTGGCCACCATCACCCTGAACGCGCCGGAGCGGATGAACACGATCTCCGGGGCGATGCTCGGCGACTTGTCGGCGCGCCTGCTGGAGGCAGAGGTCGATCGGGACGTCCGGTGCATCGTGCTCACGGGCGCCGGTCGGGCGTTCTGCGCCGGGCTGGACCTGGCCGCCCAGTCGACGAGTGCCAACGGCAGCCTCGGCAACCTGGGCTCGCCAGCGGCCGGGGCCGGAGAGCTGGACCTGCGCAACGCACCGCCGATCGTGCTCCACCAGATCGACACCCCGACGGTGTGCGCCCTGAATGGTGGGGCCGCCGGCTACGGCCTCGACCTGGCGTTCTGCTGCGACATCCGGGTGGCCGCCGCCTCTGCCAAGCTCAACCCCGGCTTCGCCAAGCGCGGCATCCTGCCGGAGAGCGGCGGGACCTGGCTGCTGCCGCGGATCATCGGCTACGCCAAGGCCGCCGAGCTGGCCCTGCGCGGGCGGACGCTGACCGCCGCCGAGGCGGCGGAGCTCGGTGTCGTCAACCACGCCGTGCCCGACGAGGAGCTGGTGGCGTTCACGGCCGAGCTGGCCGGCGAGATCGCCGCCAACGCGCCGCTGGCCACCCGGGCGATCAAGCGGATGATGCGCGCCGCCGAGACCGAGACGTTCGAGCAGCACATCCACCACGTGTACCTGCAGCTGCTCCCGCTGCTGGCCACGGCCGATTTCCGCGAGGGCGTGGCGGCGTTCCTGGAGAAGCGCTCCGCCGACTTCGCCGGGCGGTGACGGTCGAGCCGGAGCCGGTCACGCTGCTCGAGGGCCTGGCCACGACCCGCGCCATCCGGCGCTACACCGACGATCCGCTGCCCGCCGCCGACCTGGCCGAGATCCTCTGGCACGCCGCCAGGGCGCCGTCGGGAACGAACCGCCAGCCGTTCCGCTTCATCACCCTGCGGCGCGAGGACCCCGAGGCGCAGGCGGCGCGCGCCCTGCTCGGTGAGTCGTTCCGGGCGTCCTGGGTCGACAAGCAGGCCGACCTGGACCGGGACGGAGCGGCGGACCCCGGCTCGCCACGGGCCCGGATGGAGGCCTCGATGCGGCAGTACGTCGACCACCTGGAGCGCACACCGGTCGTCGTGCTGGTCGGGCTGGAGCGCTACCGCCCCGCCAACCCGTACGAGGGTGCCTCGGTCTACCCGGCGTGCCAGAACCTGCTCCTGGCGGCCCGCGCCCTCGGCTACGGCGGCGCGCTCGACCGGCTTCCACCACGCCGTGGAGGGTGAGTTGCGCCAGCTCCTGGGTGTGCCGGACCACGTCGCCCTGTCGGCGTGCATCACGCTCGGTCGACCGGCCGGACGCCACGGACCGCTGCGCCGCAAGCCGCTCGAAGGGCTCGTTCACGACGGTCGGTGGGGCCGCCGCGCCGACTGGCTGGGGGAGCGGGGCAGGGGAGGTGGTCGAGGTCGGTGACCCATTCGCCGAGCTCGGCGTGGCGCCCGATGCCGATGAGGCCACGCTGCGGGCGGCCCGTCGCCGCATCGCCAAGGACCTCCACCCCGACCACGAGGGTGGCGACGCGACCCGGATGCGCCGGCTCAACCAGGCGTTCGACGAAGCGCTGGAGGCGGTGGCGAGGCGCCGTGAAGGTTCCGACGGGACAGGTCCGCCGGCCACAGAACCCTCGCCACCGACGCCAGCGCGGGCGCCGGGACGGGTCGCTCACGACGTCGCCTCGTTCACCATCGAGGCCCTGCCGGCCGAGGCGTTCGAGGCGTTGCTGATCGTCGCCACGTGGCTGGGAGAGGTCGTGGTCGACGACCCGCCGTACCAGCTCGACGTGGAGCTGGCCGAGCCGTTCTCGTGCTGGTGCCGGCTCGACCTCGTCCCCGACGCCGGTGCCAGCACGGTCGCCGTCACACTCGTCGCCACCGACGGCGCCACCCTGCCCGACCTCGACGCCGTCCGTGACGCATGGGTCGCCAACCTCAACCAGCTCGGCCGCCCCGCCCCCTGAAACAGGTTCTCAAGCGTTTTCAGGGCCCAGATCTGGGCCCAAATCCTCAGGAGAACCGGTCGCCGCCTTCCGGAGGCGGTCGCCGATGGCGTGACCGAGCCCGATCGGGGGCGGCACGACGGCGACGACGACCTCGTAGCCGGCGGCATCGGCCTGGCGGAGGCGGCCGTAGAGGTCGTGGGCGTAGCGCACAAGATCGTCGGTGAGATCGAGGACGGTCACCCGACGGCCGGCCGCCGCCAGCGTGGTGGCGCGGATGTCGGCGGCGCGCCCGTCCTTCACCAGCACCACGGCGGCGGCCGGGGCGTAGTGGGCGGCCAGCATCCCGGCCGCCCGGGACGACCCGGAGGCGCGCGCCACCGTGCGGTCGAGGATCCGCTCGACGTCCTCGCTGGGGATGCCGCCCGGCCGCAGCAGCTGCGGCGGATCGGTGGTGCAGTCGACGATCGTGCTCTCGATGCCGACGGGGCTGGGCCCGCCGTCAAGCACGACGTCGCGCTGCTCGTCCAGCAACGGGCCGAGGTCGTCGAGCACGTGGTGGGCCGTGGTCGGGCTGACCCGGCCGAAGCGGTTGGCCGACGGCGCAGCGATGCCTCCGCCGGTCATCCCCAGCAGCTGCTGGGCGACCGGATGGGCCGGCACGCGCAGCCCGACCGTCTTCCTGCCGCCCGTCACGACGTCCGAGACCCGATCGGAGCGCCGCAGCAGCAGGGTCAACGGGCCCGGCCAGCACGCTGCGGCCAGCGTCTCCGCCGCCGGCGGCAGCTCGGCCGCCCACGTCGCCACGTCGTCGAGCCGCACGTGGACGATCACCGGATGGTCCGCCGGGCGGCCCTTGACCTCGAAGATGCGCCGGACGGCCGCATCGTCTTCGGCATCGGCACCCAGCCCGTACACCGTCTCGGTCGGGATGGCGGCCAGGCCGCCGCGGCGCAGGGCGGCCGCCGCCCGCTCGACGCTGGTCGTCAGCAACGCGTCACTGGTGCACCCTGTCGCCGTGCGTCGCGATCCACCTCGTCGCTGGTGCACCAGTGACGCGAAGACTGTGCTTGATCGTGCCTCGCTCGAAGACTCGCTCGGTCATGGGACGGCGTCGATGAACTCGAGCGCAGCGTCGATGAACCCGAACGTCTCCGGGGTGGCGAAGTGATCGACGTTGCGCAGCGTCACGCCCTTGCCGTCGGGGAGCGCGGCGACCAGTCGATCGGCCGGACCGGCGAAGTCTCGGTCCCCGATCACCACGAGCACGGGACAGGTGACCGACGCCAGCAGCTCCTCGGTGAAGGGCCCGCCGTCCGGGCAGCGCAGCAACGCCGCCAGCGCCAGGCGATCGTTTCCCGGCTGCCCGGCGTACTGGCCGAAGAGCCGTGCGACGTTGTCATCCTCGTCGGCCGTGCCCTCGACACCGGCGAGGATTCGGTCGCGCTGATCGGGGTCGCGCTCGAACAGGTTGCGGCCGACCCCGGCGACGACCAGGCGCTGGAACCGCTCGGGCTGCCGGGCAGCCAGGCGCAGCGTCGTGATCGCGCCGAGCGAGAACGCGACGGCATCGACGGGCGCGTCCGGCAGGACGTCGAGGAGGCGGGCCGAGAGATCGGCGTAGGCCTCCGGCTCGTGCGGCTTTGGCGCCGTCCCGTGCCCGAGCAGATCGACGCCGATCACCTCCCGGTCGGCATCGGCCAGCAGCTCGGTGAACCCGTTGCGACGCCACGTGGTCTCGAACGACCCGCCCCAACCGTGCACCAGCAACACCGGTGGACCTGTCATCGCCGACGAGCGTACGAGACGGCGAGCATCGGAGGGTTTCCGGCACCCCTGGGGCGCACGAGACCCTCCGGTGCGCTGAAACCCTCGGATGAATGGGGCACGTCGTATCCTGGGTTGGCCCCGTCCGCGGGTCGAGGACCTCCGATGCGCCTGCTCCACCCCGCACCTGCCCACGACCTGACCTACAGCGACGTCTTCATGGTGCCCAGCCTGTCCACGGTGCCGTCGCGCTTGGATGTCGACCTCACGACGCCGGACGGGATCGGCACCACGCTGCCGATCGTGGTGGCCAACATGACCGCCGTGGCCGGTCGCCGGATGGCCGAGACGGTCGCCCGCCGCGGTGGCATCACCGTCCTGCCCCAGGACATCCCACTCGACGTCGTCGCCTCCGTGATCGACTACGTCAAACGGTGCCATCCCGTCTACGAGACACCGATCACGCTGTCGCCGGCGCACACCATCGGCGACGCGCTGGGCCTGATCCACAAGCGGGCCCACGGCGCCGTCGTGGTGATCGACGAGGGCGATCGGCCGCTCGGCGTCTTCACGGAAGCCGACGCCGCCGGCTTCGACCGCTTCACCCAGTTGCACGCCGTGATGTCGCGCCAGCTCGTCACGATGCCCGATGGCACCGATTCGCGCACCGCGTTCGAGCTGCTCGCCGCCAACCGCCGGTCGATGGAGCCGGTCGTCGACCCGGACGGGCGGCTGGTCGGCGTGATGACGCGCAAGGGGGCCCTGCGCTCGGTCACGTACGCCCCGGCCGTCGACCGCCACGGCCGGCTGATGATCGCCGTCGCCGTCGGCATCAACGGCGACCCGGAGACCAAGGCGAAGGCGCTCGTCGAGCTGGAGTGCGACGTCCTCGTGATCGACACCGCCCACGGGCACCAGACCCGCACGCTGCGGGCGGTCGAGGCGGTGCGCGCTGTTGCGCCGGTGACCACGATCGTGGCCGGCAACGTCGTCACCGGCGAGGCGACCCGCCAGCTGATCGACGCCGGCGCCGACATCGTCAAGGTCGGCGTCGGCCCGGGGGCGATGTGCACGACGCGGATGATGACGGGCGTCGGTCGACCACAGTTCTCCGCCGTCGTCGAGTGCGCCGACGAAGCCCGGCGGCTCGGGCGCCACATCTGGGCCGACGGCGGCGTGCGCTGGCCGCGCGACGTGGCGTTGGCGTTGGCCGGCGGGGCGGCCAGCGTGATGTTCGGCTCGTGGCTCGCCGGGACCTACGAGTCGGCGGCCGACACGATGCGCGACCTCGAAGGCCGGCTGTACAAGGAGAGCTTCGGGATGGCCTCCAATCGCGCCGTCAAGCACCGCACCCGCACCGACGACGAGCTGGAGCGAGCGCTCAAGGAGCTCTTCGAGGAGGGCATCAGCACCTCGCGCATGTACCTCGATCCGCAGCGCCCAGGCGTCGAGGACATCATCGACCAGGTCGTCGCCGGCGTCCGCTCGGCCTGCACGTATGCCGGGGCGGCGACCCTGGCCGATTTCCAGGAGCGCGCCGTTGTCGGCATCCAGAGCGCCGCCGGCTATCAGGAAGGCCTGCCCCAGGGAACCTCGTGGTGATCATCACCATCGATGGGCCGGCCGGTGCCGGCAAGAGCACGGTCGGGCGGGCCGTCGCCGCCCGGCTGGGGCTGCAGTACCTGGACACCGGGGCCATGTACCGCGCCGTCACGTTCGCCGCGCTCCGCCAGGGTGTCCCGGTCACGGACGAACCGGCGGTCGCCGACCTCGCTCGTTCGCTGGAGCTGCACGTCGGGGACCAGGGCGTGGTCGTCGACGGCGTCGACGCCACGGCCGAGATCCGCAGCCGCGAGGTGACCGAGGGAGTCAGCGCGATCGCCGCCAACACCCCGGTGCGCGAGGAGCTGCGGGCCCGCCAGCGGCGCTGGGCCGCCGAACGCGACGGCGGCGTGATCGAGGGGCGGGACATCGGCACGGTCGTGTTCCCCGATGCGACGCTGAAGCTGTTCATCACGGCGACGCCACGGGTGCGCGCCGAGCGGCGAGTCGGTGAGATCGGGGGAGCGGTGGACGACGTGGAGGCGTCGATCGCCGAGCGCGACCGGCGGGACATGTCGAGGGCCGATGGTCCGCTGCGCGCCGCCGACGGCGCGGTCACCATCGACACCACCGGCGTCCCCGTGGCCGACGTCGTCGACCGGATCATCGAGCTGCTGCCGTGACCACCCCGGCCGTCATTGCGTTCCCCGGCCACGCACGCCGTCGCTGGCCGCTCCCTCGCTGGCGCTCGGTCGCTCGCACGGGTGAGCTGCGCCCGTGACGCGGGCGATCACGTTCCTGGCCGGCCAGGGCCCGGCCAGCCGAGCGCTCTACGCCGTCGTGAGGACGTTGGTCGCCGGGTTCACCCGCGCCTGGACGCGCCTCGGCGTGGAAGGGACCGAGCACATCCCGAGCACCGGGCCGTTCGTGCTGGCGCCGATCCACCGCTCGATCATGGACACGCCGGTCACCTCGTGCCTGACTCGGCGGCGGATGCGCTTCATGGGCAAGGACACGCTGTGGAAGGGCCGGGCCGTGAGCTGGTTCCTCTCGTCGCTCGGTGGCTTCCCCGTCCACCGGGGCACCGTCGACCGCGAGGCGCTGACGAGGTGCATCGCCGTGCTCGAGGTCGGCGAACCGCTGGTGCTGTTCCCCGAAGGCGAGCGCAAGTCCGGGCCGACCGTCCAACCGCTGTTCGACGGTGCGGCCTACGTCGCGCTGAAGGCCGGCGTCCCGATCATCCCCGTCGGCATCGGCGGATCCGAGCGGGTGATGCCGAAGGGCTCACGCTTCATCCGGCCGCGCAAGGTGAACGTCGTGATCGGTCCGCCGATCACCCGCCCACGGACCGACGGGCGCCGGGTCCCGCGCCCGCTGATCCGCGAGGTGACCGACGAGCTGCACCAGACCTTGCAGCAGCTGTTCGACGAGGCCCAGCGCCGCGCCGGCGCCTGACGTCCCTAGTCGCGGAGGTACTCGGTCAGGGCGGCGGCGAGGTACTGCGGATCTCGGGCGCCGCACAGCTCGCGAGCGGAGTGCATCGACAGCTGCGGCACCCCGACGTCGACGGTCGGGATGCCGAGGCGGGTGGCGGTGAGGGGCCCGATCGTCGACCCGCACGGCACGTTGTTGCGCGACACGAACCGCTGCACCGGGCACCCGGCCCGCTCGGCCGCCACCTGGAAGGCGCGGGCGGTGTCGGCCGACGTTGCGTAGCGCTGGTTGGCGTTGAGCTTGATCGCAGGTCCGGCGTTGACCACCGGCGCGTGCTCCGGGTCGTGGCGCTCCGGGTAGTTCGGATGGATGGCGTGAGCGTTGTCGGCCGACACGCAGGACGAGGCGGCGAGGAGGCGGTGGAAGTCGTCGCGCCCGCCACCGCCGGCCCCGTGGAGCCGCTCGAGCACCGTGGCCAGGAACGGCCCGGCCGCCCCCGTCGTGCTGGCCGAGCCGACCTCCTCGTGGTCGAACAGCGCGATCACCGCCAGCTGGTCCGTGCCGCCGGCGGCGGCCAGCGCCGAGGTGGCCGCCCAGCACGACACCTGGTTGTCCAGCCGGCCGCTGGCCAGCAGCGACCGATCGGCGCCGAGCACGGCCGCCGGCTGGACGTCGAACAGGCACAGCTCCCACCAGACCGGCGGAGCGTCGGCCCCGGCGGCCTCGGTCAGCCAGTCGAGCAGGTCGATGTCGCGATCGGTGGCCCACACCGGTGACAGGTGCACCTGGCGATCGAGGACGAGCCCGCGCTCGTTGACGTCGCGATCGAGGTGGATGGCCAGCTGGGGGACGCGGGCGATCGCCTCGTCGATGCGCACCAGCAGCGACGAACCGTCGGCGTGGAGCAGGCGTCCAGCCAGCCCGAGGTCGCGGTCGAGCCAACTGTTCAACAGCGCCCCGCCGTAGACCTCGACACCGAGCTGGCGCCAGCCGGCGCGGCCGGTCCCGTCGCCCGGCTTCACGTGCAGCCCGGGAGAGTCGGTGTGGGCGCCGACGATCCGGGCCGAGCGTGGCGTCGTCGGGCGGCGCCACGCGATCAACGCTGCGCCGCGGGCGACGTAGCCGGCCGCCGGGACGGCGTTCCACGACGCCCGCTCGTCGACGGGCGCGAACCCTGCCGCCTCGAGCAGGGCGATCGACGACTCGACGGCGTGATGCGGCGACGGCGACGCGTCGAGGTAGGCGCGCACGGCAGCGGTGGGGTCATCACCCGGCGGATCGAACTCGGTCATCGTCACGCTCGCTCGAAGAGCCCGACCGGAAGGCCGGTCCCGCGCAGGTGCCCGGTCTCGTTGAGCGTGAGGATCGCCCGGTGGCCACGGCGGGACGCGGCGATGCGGTGAATCGACGTGTAGTCCGGGGCGAAGAACGCGCCCGCCTCACTGCGCCCGAGCAGGTGGGCGAGGTAGGCGTTGATCACACCGCCGTGGCACACGGCCGCCACCACCTCACCGGGATGGGCGGCGATGATCGTCTCGACCGCCTCGACCACACGCTCGGAGAACGCCTGCGGATCCTCGTCGGAGATCCACTCGCCGGCCAGCATCGCCTGCCACCTGGCATCGCCCGCCGCCCGCAGCTCCTCGACGGGCACGTACTCGTCGGCGTTGCGGTCCCACTCCGCCAACCCGTCCGACGCCACGACCTCGAGGCCCAACCGTGCCGCCAACGGCGCCGCCGTCTCCCGGGCGCGCCGCATCGGGCTGGCGTAGATCGCACTGATCGACTCGACGGACAGGTAGTCGCCGAGGTGCTCGGCCTGGGCCACGCCGTCGGGCGCCAGGGCCGGGTCGGCACCACCGGCGCTGGCGTGGCGGACCGGCAGGCCGTGACGGATCAACAACAGCTCCACTGCTGGAGTAGATATCAGGTGTGACACGCCGTACGAAGATCGTCGCGACCATCGGACCGGCGCAGCCGGGTCCGACCGAGCTGGAGGCGTTGGTGCGAGCCGGCGTCGACGTGATCAGGATCAACCTCAGCCACGGGCCGCTGGAGGACCATCTCGCCCACCTGGAGTTGGTCCGCGCCGCATCGAGCCGCGTCGGGCGTCCGGTCGGCGTGCTGGCCGATCTGCCCGGCCCGAAGATCCGGTCGGGGGAGTTCCCGGACGAAGGTGTCGTGCTGGCGTCGGGCACGTCGGTCACGCTCGTGGCCGGGACCGCGCCGAGCGACGCCGACGTGATCACCGTGGGCTACGAGCACCTGGCCACCGATCTCGACCCAGGCGATCTCATCGTGCTCGGCGACGGGAACATCTCGATGCGCGTCGAGGCGGTGGAGGGCGACCGGGTGCGAGCGGACGTCGAACGCGGCGGGCGGGTGATCGGGCGACCGGGCGTGCACTTGTCGTGCGAGCGGTTGCAGATGCGGGCCCCGACGGCCCGCGACCTCGAGCTGGCCGAGGCCATCGTCACCGCCGGCGTCGAGTACGTCGCGCTGTCGTTCGTGCGGCGCGCCGCCGACGTCCACGAGC
The DNA here is from genome assembly GCA_963739975.1 of uncultured Acidimicrobiia bacterium. Classification (GTDB taxonomy): domain Bacteria; phylum Actinomycetota; class Acidimicrobiia; order Acidimicrobiales; family Ilumatobacteraceae; genus JALZMG01. Next base: position 245,122 of record CAVUCK010000001.1, on the reverse strand, counting down.
TGCGCGCCGTCGTCGGCCAGCGGGCGGGGATCGTCGCCAAGATCGAGACCAGTGCGGCGTTGGCCGAGTTGGCGGCCATCACCCAAGCCGCCGACGCCGTGATGGTGGCGCGTGGCGACCTCGGGATCGATTGCCCGTTGGAGGACGTCCCCCACCTCCAGAAGCGGATCCTGCGCCACTGCGTCGAAGTCGGGCGGCCGGTGATCACGGCGACCCAGATGCTGGAGTCGATGGTGGTCGCCCCCTTCCCGACGCGGGCCGAGGTCAGCGACGTCGCCAACGCCGTGTTCGACGGCACGGACGCCGTGATGTTGTCGGGCGAGACGGCGATCGGCCACGACCCGGCGGGCGTCGTGGCGACGATGGGCCGGATCGCCGCTCGGGCCGAGTCGGAGGCCAGTTACCGGCAGTGGGCCGAGCGCCTCGGCCGGGTGCAGCGCTCGTGGGATGACGTCGGCACCGACCGGATCACGGCGGCGATGACGCACGCCGCGTGGCAGGCCGCCGTCGGTGCCGGCGCCTCGGCGATCCTGTGCTGCACGCGTTCCGGGCGCACGGCCCGGGCGATGGCCCGGTTCCGGCCGGCCTGCCGGCTGATCGGGCTGTCGCCGGACCCGCGGACGGTGGCCGCCCTGACGCTGTCGTGGGGCGTCGAGTCGTTGCACGTCGAGGAGTACCACACGAGCGACGAGATGGTCTGGTTCGCCGTCGAGTCCGTCGTGCGGCACGGGCTGGTGCAGGTCGGCGACACGGTGCTCGTGCTGGCCGGCGCGCCGGACCGCGAGACGGCCGGGGCGACGGACGTCATGCGCATCGTGCGCATCACGTGACCGTCATTGCGTTCCCCGGCCACGCAGGCCGGTGCTGGCCGCTCCCTCGCTGGCGCTCGGTCGCTCGCATCCGAGAACGGGTCCAGCAGTGATCCCGTCCACCGTCTGGGCGGAGGAGGCCGGCCCGGAGGGCGCGCCGCTGATCGTGCTGGTGCACGGTTCGATGGACCGCTCGGCCGGGCTGCTGAAGCTGTCCCGACGGCTCGACGAGGCCCACCGAGTCGTGCGCTACGACCGCCGGGGGTACGGCCGCTCGGTCGATCTCGGCGGCCCGTTCACGCTGGCCGCCCACGTCGCCGACCTCGAAGCGCTGCTCGCCGGGCGGCGGGCGAACGTCGTGTTCGGGCACAGCTACGGCGGCAACGTGGCGCTGGCATTGGCCCAGCGGCGACCCGACCTCGTCGGCGCCGTCGCCGTGTACGAGACGCCGATGTCGTGGCTCGAGTGGTGGCCGGCGACGACCGCCGGCGGCGACGCCCTCCGGACGGTCGACGGCGCCGTGCTGGACCCGGGCGACGCCGCCGAGCGCTTCATGCGCCGGCTCGTCGGCGACGAGCGCTGGGCTCGGTTGCCGGGCCGCACCCGCACGGCAAGGCGGGCCGAGGGCGCGGCCATGGTCGGCGAGCTGGAGGACCTGCGGCAGGTCCCGGCGTGGGACCCGGCGGCCGTCCACGTGCCCGTGGTGGCGATGCGCGGCGTCGACGGCGCCGAGCACCACCGCCGCTCGACCTCCCACCTCGGCGCCGTGCTGGCGGATTGCACCGTCGTCGACATCGACGGCGCCCGCCACTTCGGCCCCAACACCCACCCCGCCGCCGTGGCCGCCGTCATCACCGACCTCGCCGCCCGCACGTCCACCCCGTGAGGTGAGCGGTGAGGGCACTCTGTCCCCTCACCGCTCACCGCGGCGCCGTCGCGCCTACCCTCGCTGGCGTGAGTGACTCGCGACCGGTGTCCATGTCGTCCGGGCTGCCGACGACCGTGCTGCCCCCGGCGGCGCCGGCGGCGCGGGACGCGCTGGGCGCAGCGCTGGCGGTGCCCGACCCGGACGAGCGGCGGGCGGCAGTCGCCGCAGTGGCCGCCCGGTACCCCCGCTTCCTCGACGCCTGGGCCGAGCTCGGCGACCTCGGGCGCGACGACATCGAGCGCTACGCCTACTACCGGGTCGGCTACCACCGCGGCCTCGACGCGCTGCGGGGCAGCGGTTGGCGCGGCTCGGGGTACGTCCGCTGGTCCGCACCGACCAACCTCGGCTTCCTGCGCGCCCTGGCCGGCCTCGGCGCCATGGCCGACGCCATCGGCGAGCAGGACGAAGCCGAACGCGTCGCCACGTTCCTGGTGCAGCTGGACCCCGACGGGCCGCCGCCGCGGTGACCGCCGGCGCCGTGCTGTGCGGCGGGGCCAGTCGGCGGATGGGCGCCGACAAGGCGCTGGTCCCCGTCGACGGCGTGCCGATGGCCGAGCGCGTCGCCCGCACCCTCGAGTCGGTCGGCTGCGTGCCGGTCGTCCTGGTCGGCGGCGACCCCGGTCGGCTGGCTGCCCTCGGGCGGACACTGGTCGCCGACCGCTGGCCCGGCGACGGCCCGCTCGGCGGCGTGATCACCGGCCTGCAGCTGTCGCCGGCGCAGGACGTGATCGTCGCCGCCTGCGACCTGCCGTGGCTCGACGCCGCCACCGTCGATGCGCTGCTCATCGCCGCCGTCGGCGATCCACTCGTCGACGTGGTGGTGGCCCAGACCGACCGCCTGCAGCCGGCCGTGGCGTGGTGGTCGGCGCGCTGCCTCCCGACCCTCGAGCGGTGCTGGGCCGACGGCGTGCGGGCGCTGCACGACGCCATCGCCGAACTGCCGTCGCGGGCGGTCTCCGTCGACGCCGCCTCCCTGCGCAACGTCAACCGGCCGAATGACCTGCCCGGTCGTCGCTGCGTAGGTCGCTGAGTAGCTTGAGGTCGTGCAGGAGATCGACGTCGACCAGCTCGCCGATCGTGTCGCCGCCGGCGGTCGACTGATCGACGTGCGCGAACCCGACGAGTACACCGGTGGCCACGTTCCCGGGGCGCTGTCCGTCCCGCTGGCGACGGTGCCCGACCACCTCGACGCGTTCCGCCAGGACGAGCCCGTCGCGGTCATCTGCCACTCGGGCGGGCGCAGCCGGCGAGCTGTCGAGCTCGTCGCCGAGCACGGCATCGACGCGGCGAACGTCGACGGCGGCACGGCGGCCTGGATCGCTTCAGGGCGGGCGACCGTCGCCGGGGATCGCCCCTCGTGACCCAGCGCTGGGTCGAGCGAGACGACCAGCTCGACCAACTGATCGACGAGCTGAGCGTGCAGGGTCGCTACGCCCTGGACACCGAGTTCCACCGCGAGCGCACCTACTTCCCGCGCCTCGCCCTCCTGCAGTTCGCCTGGGGCGAGACGACGCCGGCCGGCACGTCGCCCAACATCGCGCTGGTCGATCCGCTGACCGTCGACGCCCGGCGGTTGGCCCGGCTGTTCGAGCACCCGCCGCTGGTCGTCGCCCACGCCGCCCAGCAGGACCTCGACGTGCTGACGCACGCCGTTGGCGCGGTCCCGGCGCGCTTGTTCGACACCCAGGTCGCCGCCGGCTTCGTCGGGTACGGCACCCCGTCGCTCACGGCGCTGCTGCAGGGCGAGCTGCGGGTCACGCCCGTCAAGGGTGACCGCCTGACCGACTGGCTGCGGCGACCGCTGTCGGAGGCGCAGAAGACGTACGCCGAGTCCGACGTCGCCTGGCTCCTCCCGCTGCAGGACCGCCTCGTCGCCGAGCTCGATGGCCGTGGGCGGATGGCCTGGGTCGTTGACGCCTGCGAGGAGCTGCGCACCCGACCGACCGGGCCGACGCCGCCCGAGGAGGCGTGGGTCAAACTGAAGGACGCCCGGTCACTGCGGCCTCGGGCCCGGGCCGTGGCCCAGGCCGTCGCCGCGTGGCGCGAGCGGGAAGCTGCGAGCAGCGACATCCCGCTGCGCCAGGTGCTGCCCGACCTCGCCGTGCTCGGCATCGCCCAGCGTCAGCCGACGACCCTGGAGGAGTTGGCGCAGGCCCGCGGGGTGGACGATCGACACCGTCGCGGCCGCATCGGGCGCGAGCTGGTCGAGACGGTGGTCAACGCCAAGCAGTCCGACCCGCCGGCTGCGCCCATCGGCGTCGACGACCTCGACCGAACGATGCGGCCGGCTGTGACGCTCGTCTCGGCCTGGGTCAGCCAGGTGGCGCGCGACGCCCGCATCGACACCGCCCTGCTGGCCACACGGGCCGACCTCATCGCCATCCTCCGCAACGACCCCGACGCCCGGCTGGCCAACGGTTGGCGATCCGAGCTGATCGGTGACGGCATCAACCGGCTCCTCCACGGCCACAGCGCCCTGACGTTCGACGGCCAGGGCTCCCTGCGCCTGGTCGATGTCTGAGGGAGCGAGTCTTCGAGCGAGCGAACCATCGACACGGTCTTTCGCTCATGGCCGAGCGATTGTTGCACTCCGGACCGCCGTCATCGCCCACCGCAAGGGTTCTTACATGAGCTACTTGACGACCCGCCGCAGCTTGGCCCAGAGCGTGTCGAAGGCGTGGGCGACGTCTGCGGCGCGGGCACCGAAGGAGTGGATCGACCGGCGCTCACCGAGCGCCTGGTTGACGATCACCCGCTGGGGCACCGGCGGCTTCCACACGGTCGAGCGGCCGACGATCCGGCTCAGCTCGGCGACCCGCCGATCGGCCTCCGTCGAGATCGCCGGCATCCGGTTGATGACCACCCCGCACAGGTCGAGATCCGGGTTGTCGCCCTCCCACACCTCGTCGACGGCGTCGGCGAGGCTGCCGATGCCACGCAACCCGAGCGCCGACGGGTCGACGACGATCAGGGCGTGGCGGGCGGCCACGAGCGCCGACCGCGTGGTGGCGCCCAGCGTGGGCGGGCAATCGAGCAGCACCGCGTCGTACGGCGCGGCGCCACCGTCGGCCAGCGCGTCGCGCAACCGCATCGCCGCCGTGGCATCCAACTCGCGCCGGGCGCTCGGCACCAGGTCGATGCGCGGCGACCAGGCCGACGCCACGACCAGGTCGGCGAGCGGGCGGCCGGGAGTGACACCCGCCACGCCGTCGCCGTCCGTCGCCTCGTCCCCGAGCACCCAGCTCGCCGACCCCTGCGGATCGAGATCGACGACCAGGACGCGCCGCCCGACGGCGGCCGCCGCCGACGCCAACCCCAGCGTGACGGTGGTCTTGCCGACCCCTCCCTTCTGGTTGAGCACGGCGACGGCGTGCGGTGCAGGCGGAGATCCCGGCATCGATCGCATGGTGCCACACCGGCGCCCCCGCCGTCACCGGCCGGCGGATGCCACGTCCTGGCAGGTGCGACCGGTAGGCTCGGCATCAATGTCAGCGCACTAGTCGTGGGAGCCCTGGGTGAAAAAGGGTCGTCATCGCCGTTTCGAAGAGGCGAGGAAGTTGAAGCAGTCCGGCCCCGGGGCGTTCGACCTCGGACTGGGTGATCGCAGCCGCCAAGGCGGCACCGCCACCCAGGACGACGAGGACGAGGACGACGAGTACGCCGCCTTGGCGCAGAAGTACGGCGTCGAGTTCGACGACGAGGACGAGAACCCCAAGGACGAGTGACCCGAACCCCGTGTTGACTCCGACGGCGATACGTCGCTAACGGCGCGTGCGCACGGCCGGATGGGGGAGCGGCGTCCAGCCTTGGCGCTCCAGGTGCTCGACCAGCGTGTCGTAGTTGCGCTGCCCGACCAGTTCGACGATGTCGTCGCGCGAGCTCCGGTAGACGGGATCGGCGCCGACGAACGCCTCCGGTGATTCCGTGCACCACCAGTGGAACTCGGCGCCGCCCTCGCCCCAGTCACGGCGCTTCCACTCTCGCAGCCGTGACGTCACGTGGCCGTTCTCGTCGGTGGAGTGCTCGAGGCGTAGCGGCACCTGCCAGCACACGTTGGGCTTCCAGTCGAGCGGTCGCTCCTCAGCTTCGAGGGCGGCGAGGTGGAGCGCGCACCCGGCACCGCCGGCGAAGCCGGGTCGGTTGAGGAAGATGCAGGCGTCGTCGACCAGGCGGGTGACCGTGACCTCGGTGCCGTCGTCGCCCGGTTCGCCGGGACGCAGGAACCCCCCGCGCCGGGCCTTGGCGTGGAACTGCATCTGGTCGGGACGCAGGCGCACGAACCGGGCGACGACGTTGGCGACGTCCTCCTCGTCGACGAAGTGGGCCCCGTAGCTGCAGCACCCGAGCTCGAGCTCCGGGGCCGGCTGGTCGAGGATCCCGAGGCACCCGTCGCCGTAGATGCACCGGTAGTTGGAGCGCAGGAACGTGGCGTCGAACACCCAGGTGCGCTGCTCGTCGGCGTCCTCGAAGCTGATCCACTCATGGACGTCGAGAGCGTCGGGCACCTGGCCAACCTACCGATCGGGCCGAACCCGCGCCGGTAGCCTCAGCAGGACGTATGGCCACGCACCCGTCGGGCCGGCCGTCGACCGCTGACGAGCTGCGCCGCTCCTTCATCGACTTCTTCAGCGCTCGCGACCACGCCGCCGTGGCGTCGGCCAGCCTGATCCCCCACGATCCGACCGTGCTGTTCAACGTCGCCGGGATGGTGCCGTTCAAGCCCTTCTTCGTGGGTGACGAGGCGCCGCCGTTCGCGCGGGCCGTCAGCTCCCAGAAGTGCGTGCGCGCCGGCGGCAAGCACAACGACCTCGACGACGTGGGGCGCACCAAGCGCCACCTCGTGTTCTTCGAGATGATGGGGAACTTCAGCTTCGGCGACTACTTCAAGGAGCTGGCCATCCCCTACAGCTGGGAGCTGGTCACCGAGGGGTGGGGCATCGACGGCGAGCGCATCTGGATCACCGTCCACGACAGCGACGACGAGGCCGAGCAGATCTGGCACGACGTGGTCGGTGTGCCGATGGAGCGCATCCAGCGCCTCGGCGACAAGGACAACTTCTGGCAGATGGGCGAGACCGGGCCGTGCGGGCCGTGCTCCGAACTGCACGTCGATCGCGGCCCGGACTTCGGTCCCGACGGCGGCCCGCTCGGCGACCCGCAGGGTGACCGGTTCATGGAGTTCTGGAACTTGGTCTTCATGCAGTTCGACCAGGCGCCGGATGGCACGCGGGCGCCGCTGCCGCGCCCGTCGATCGACACCGGTGCCGGGTTGGAACGGATCCTCTGCCTGCTGCAGGGCGTGGACGCCGTCTGGGAGACCGACCTCATGGCGCCCCTGATCGACCAGGCCTGCTCGGCGACCGGGCGGACCTACCGGCCCGGCGACTACGACGACCGCGACAGCTTCGCCGTGCGGGTTCTCGCCGAGCACGCCCGCGCCGCCACGATGCTGGTCGCCGACGGCGTGTTCCCGAGCAACGAGGCCCGCGGCTTCGTGCTGCGGCGGATCATCCGCAGGGCCGTCCGGTACGCCTACCTCCTCGGGACGGAGCGGCTGGTCATGCCGGGGCTCAGCGAGGTGGCGGTCGACGTGATGGGCGGTGCGTACCCCGACGTTGCTCGCCAGCGCGACTTCATCGTCGGCGTGATCGGCCGGGAGGAGGAGCGCTTCCGCCAGACGCTGCGCAGCGGGCTGACCATCCTCGAGCGGGAGCTGTCGACCGACGCCGATGCGCTGTCCGGGGCGACGGCGTTCGCCCTCCACGACACGTTCGGGTTCCCGCTGGAGCTGACCCAGGAGATCGCCGGCGAGCGCGGCGTCCCCGTGGACGTCACGGGGTTCGAGCGGGAGATGACCGAGCAGCGCGATCGGGCGAAGGCGGCACGCCGATCGGGCGCCGCCGACGACGCGGCGATCGACGGCTACCGGGAGATCGTCGAGCAGTTCGGCACCACCGAATGGGTCGGTGACCACGTCGCCACGGCCGAGGCCCGCGTTCTGGCCGTCGTCCCCGCCGGCACCGCCGGCGATCATGACAGCGACGACGGCGCACTCGTCGACGTGTTCCTCGACCGCACCCCGTTCTACGCCGAGAGCGGTGGCCAGATCGGTGACCGCGGCACGATCACCGGTCCGCACGGCCGGGCCGAGGTCGTCGACACGACGTTCGCCCTGCCGCACCTGCGGCGCCACCTCGCCCGGGTGGTCGACGGCGAGCTCACGCCGGGCCAGGTGGTGACGGCGACGATCGATGTCGACCGTCGGGCCGCCACCCGCCGCAACCACACCGCCACCCACCTCCTGCACCACGCCCTGCGCGAGGTCCTCGGCGACCACGTCAAGCAGGCCGGTTCGCTCGTCGCCCCCGACCGCCTGCGCTTCGACTTCTCGCACTACGAGCCGGTCACGGCGGCCCAGATCGAGGAGATCGAGCGCCTGGCCAACGACGAGACCCTGGCCAACACGCCGGTGACGTCGTTCGAGACGTCCAAGGTCGAGGCCGAGGAGCTGGGGGCGATCGCCTTCTTCGGCGACAAGTACGGCGACACCGTGCGCGTGCTCCGGGCCGGACCCTCGATCGAGCTCTGTGGCGGGACCCACGTGGCTGCCACGGGCGACATCGGCACGATCAAGATCGTCAGCGAAGGTTCGATCGGCTCCAACCTGCGGCGCGTCGAGGCAGTCACCGGGACGGCCAGCGTCCAGCTCCTGCAGCGCGACGAACGATCGCTCGCCGACGCCGCCCGACTCGTCGGCGCGGCGCCCGAGCACCTGGTCGAGGGCGTGCAGCGCAAGCTCGACGAGGTGCGCGCCCTGCAGGACGAGATCAAGGCGCTGCGGGCCCAGCTGGCCACCGGACGCGCCGCCGAACTGGCCGCCGCCGGCGTCGACGGCGCCGTCGTGCAGCGCGTCGACGGCATGGCCCCCAACGACCTCCGGGAGCTGGCGCTGGCCGTGCGCGCCGAGCCCGGCGTTGACCTCGTCGTCCTGGCCGGGGAGACCGACACGGGTGGCGTCAGCATCATCGGCGCCGTCCGGCCAGGCGTCGGCGTCCAGGCCGCCGACCTGATCCGGGACGCGGCCCGAGCGGTGGGTGGGGGCGGCGGCGGCAAGGGGGACGTCGCCATGGCCGGCGGCAAGGACCCGTCGGGCATCCCCGACGCCCTGCGCATCGCCGGCGAAGCGGTGGCCACGGCACGCGCCACGCCGTGAGAGCGCTCGGGCTGGACCTCGGATCGCGGCGGATCGGCGTCGCCGTGAGCGACCGCTCCGGGACCGTGGCCAGCCCGCTGACGGTGCTGGCGCGGACGGGTTCACGGCGCAGGGATCACGAGATGATCACCGCCCTGGCCAGGGACGAAGAGGTCGAGCTGATCGTCATCGGGTTGCCCCGTTCGATGTCCGGAGCCGACGGGCCGGCGGCCCGGGGTGCCAGGGACGAGGCGGACGTGCTGGCTAGCGTTGCCGGCGTGCCGGTCGAGACCTGGGACGAGCGTCTGACCACCGTGACCGCCGAACGCGCCCTGCGCGCCGGCGGGGTCCGTGGCCGCGCCCGCCGCCAGGTGGTCGACAAGGTGGCCGCCGCCGTGATCCTGCAGTCGTGGCTCGACGCTCGCGCCGCGGCTGGTGAGGCGAGCCGATGACGATCGCCGAGGAGCTGCGCCGGGAACGGGCCGCCCAGCGGTCCGGCGCCGCCCGCGATCCGAGCGACCCGCGTGGCATCGACGGGCTCGATTCGCTCGACTCGTTGGAGGCGTTGGACTGGGAGACCGACCCGTGGGACGACGTCGACGCCACCGGAACCGTCGAGCGGCTGCGGTGGCAGACGCGATCGGCGAAGTGGACGGCGTACACGGTGATGGTGCTCGTCGTCGTGCTGATCCTCGGCGCCGGCGCGGTCGGTTGGTGGTACGTGCAACAGACCAACCCGTCCGGTGATACGGGGGATCCCGTCAGCTTCACCGTCACCGACGAGGACACCTTGGAGACGATCAGCGAGCGGCTGGCCACCCGAGAGCTGATCGTCGACGCCAGCGTCTTCCGGTGGTACGTCGACAACCACGGCGGCCTGGAGGTGACCCCCGGCTACTACGAGATCCCGACCAGCGACCACATGGGCAACGTCCTGGCCCAGCTGCGGACGCCGCCGGCGGAGACGTACAACAAGGTCACGTTCCCCGAGGGGTTCACGGTCGGACAGATGGCCGAGCGCATCGACGAGAAGGTCGTCCCGATGACGGCCGACGGCTTCAGGGCGGCGATGACCGATCCGACGCTGATCGTGCCGTTCCGGCCGTTCGGGGTCACGACGCTCGAGGGCCTGCTGTTCCCCGACACGTACCAGGTGTCAAACGGGGAGAACGAAGCCCAGGTGATCAGCCGCATGCTGAGCCAGATGGAGCGCGTCGGCGGCCAGGAGGACATCGTCACGAAGGGCCAGCGGTTGCTGCAGTCCCCGTACGGGATCTTGATCATCGCGTCGATGATCGAGCGGGAAGCCAAGACGGCCGAGGACCGCCCCAAGATCGCCCGCGTCATCTACAACCGGCTGGCGATGGGCATGCCGCTGCAGATCGACGCAGCGGTCCGCTACGGCACCCAGATCAGCGGTGGCGACCCGGACGCCCTCTCCTTCGATCAACAGGCCGACACGCCCGGCCCGTACAACACGTACCTCAACGAGGGCCTGCCGCCGACGCCGATCGCCAACCCGGGTCGGGAGTCGATCCGTGCGGCGCTGAACCCGGCACCCAACCCCAGTGTCGGCGATCCGCTGTGCGCCGACCTCCCGCCGGACGTCCCCTGCCAGTACGTCTACTACGTCCTCGCCGACGAGGAGGGCAACCACGCCTTCGCCGTCACCTATGAGCAGCACCAGGTGAACGTGTTCAACGCCGCCGCCGCCGGCTTGCTCGACTAGCGCGCCGTGCCGGTCGCCGCCGTCATCGGCTCGCCGATCGAACACTCGCTGTCGCCGGTGTTGCATCGCGCCGGCTTCGCCGCCGCCGGCCTCGACTGGGACTACGTGGCCTTCGACGTCCCGGCCGGATCCGGCGCCGCCGCCGTCGATGGGATGCGGGCCCTCGGTCTGGCCGGACTGTCGGTGACGACGCCGCTCAAGTCCGAGGTCGCCGCGGCCGTCGACCGGTTGGCACCGGCGGCCACCGCGCTCGGGGCGGTCAACACCGTGGTGTGGGACGAGGCCGAGCTGGTCGGGCACAGCACCGACGGTGATGGGTTCGTCGCTTCCCTGGCATCTGTGGGTGTCGATGTCAGCGGATGCCGCATCGCCGTCGTCGGCGCCGGTGGGGCGGCGCGCAGTTTGGTCGATGCGCTGGGCCGGGCCGGGGTCGCCGACGTCCTGGTCGTCAACCGGTCCACTGACGCCGCCGCCAGGGCCGCCGCGCTCGCCGCGGTCGGGCGCGTCGGCGTCCCCGCCGACCTGCGCGGCGCCGAGCTGGTCGTCAACGCCACCTCGGTGGGCATGGGCAGCGACGAGCTGCCGATCGATCCGGCGCTGCTGCGGCCCGAGCAGATCGTCGCCGACCTCGTCTACTACCCCGTGCGGACGGCGCTGCTGCAGGCGGCGGAGGCCGCCGGCTGCCGGACCGTCGACGGCGTGGGGATGCTCGTCCACCAAGCGGTGCTCCAGCAGGAGTTGTGGACCGGCCACCGACCCGAGCCCGCTGTCCTGCGCGCCGCCGCCACCGCCGAGCTCCACCGCCGCCACCATCCGAGGGTTTGAGCGCATCCGAGGGTTTGCCGACCGGGTGGGGTGCCGGAAACCCTCGGAGGACGGGCAACCGGCCGCTCGGTCGGGCCGAGTTGAGGCCTAGCGTGTGCCGCCGTGCTGCGGTACTTGACGGCGGGGGAGTCGCACGGCCCGGCGCTGGTCGTGATCGTCGAAGGGCTCCCGGCCGGGCTCGACGTCACCGTCGACGACGTCCAGGGCGAGTTGGCCCGGCGGCGGCTCGGCTACGGGCGTGGTCCGCGCCAGCGTTTCGAGGTCGACGAGCTGACACTGGTCGGCGGCGTTCGCCACGGTCGCACGCTCGGCTCGCCGGTCGCCATCGAGATCAAGAACACCGAGTGGACGCGCAGCGACAAGTGGCACGCCGAGATGTCCGCCGCGCCCGGTGCCACCGAGGCGCCGCTGACCCAGGTGCGCCCCGGTCATGCCGACCTCGCCGGCATGCAGAAGTACGGCTTCACCGACGCCCGTGACGTGCTCGAGCGGGCCAGCGCCCGGGAGACGGCGGCCCGGGTCGCCGCCGGCGCATTGGCCAAGCTCTTGCTGCGCCAGCTCGGGGTCGAGGTCTTCTCGCACGTGGTGCAGATGGGGACGGCGCGCTCCGACGCCGCCCGCCCCACGTCACAGGACCTGGCCACGATCGACGAGTCGCCGGTCCGGTGCTTCGACGCCGCGGCAGGCGAAGCGATGGTGCTGGAGGTGAAGGCGGCGGCCCGTGACGGGGACTCGCTCGGTGGTGTCGTCGAGGTGCTCGCCGAGGGCGTGCCCGTCGGGCTGGGCAGCCACGTGCACTGGGATCGCAAGCTCGACGCCCTGCTGGCCCAAGCCGTGATGAGCATCCAGGCCGTCAAGGCCGTCGAGCTGGGGGAGGGGTTCGACGTCGCCGGCCGGCGGGGAGCGCGGCCCACGACGCCATCCGCTGGGACGAGGTGGCCGGCGCCTACCGGCGCGACACGAGCCTCGCCGGCGGGGTCGAGGGCGGCATGTCGACCGGAGAGCTGCTCGTCGTGCGGGCGGCGATGAAGCCGCTGGCCACGCTGAACGTGCCGGTGCTGGAGACGGTCGACACGGCGACCAAGGAGGCCACGGTGTCGTTCAAGGAGCGCACCGACGTGACCGCCGTCCCGGCGATGGGTGTCGTCGCCGAGACCATGGTCGCCCTCGTGCTCGCGGCCGAGGCCCAGCGCAAGTTCGGCGGGGACTCGGTCGTCGAGCTGCAGCGCAACGCCGACGCGTTCCGACGTTCATTGCGTTCCCCGGCCACGCAGGCCGAGGTTGACCGCGCCTCCGCTGGCGCTCCGTCGCTCGCATCGGAGCACGGGCGCGGTGACTGAACACATCGTTCTCGTGGGGATGATGGGCGTCGGCAAGACCACGATCGGCACCGCGGTCGCCGCCCGCCTGGGGCGGCGCTTCGTCGACTCCGATCAGCTCGTCGAGGACCGCACGGGACGCACGGTGCGCGAGATCTTCGAGACCGACGGCGAACCGGCATACCGCGTGCTCGAGACCGAGGCGCTCGTCGAGGCGCTCGCCGATCCCGACCCGCTCGTGATCGCCGCCGCCGGCGGGGTCGTGCTGCGGGCCGAGAACCGGGCTGCCATCGTGCGATCTGGAGCGTTCGTCGTGTGGCTGACGGCGGACCCGTCCGTGCTTGCCGCTCGCGTGCACGTCGGTGACCACCGCCCGCTGCTCGGCAACGATCCGGAGGCGGCGTTGCGGCGGTTGCTGCCCGAGCGTCAGCACTGGTACGAGGAGGTCGCCGACGCCAGCGTCGAGACCGACGGCGTCCCCCTTGCGGAGACCATTGCGGACGTCCTCGACGTCGTCCATCGGGCCGAGGCTCGTCCCAGTGACTGAGCTGCGCCGGATCACCGTGCCGCTCGCCGACCGGGCCTACGACGTCGTCGTCGGGCACGGCGCCGGCGCCGAGCTGCCCGGGATGCTGCCGGCGACGGCGCGGCGGGCTGCCGTCGTGACGCAAGCGACGGTGCCGTTCGACCTGTCGCTGCCGATCCCGCTCGAGCGCATCGAGATCGGCGTCGGCGAGGGGCACAAGGGCTTGCGCACCGTCGAGCTGCTGGCCCGCTCGTTCGCCCGCATCGGGCTGACCCGCCAGGACGTCGTGATCGGCGTCGGTGGCGGCATGGTCACCGACGTCGCCGGCTTCGCCGCCGCCACCTGGCACCGCGGCGTCCCCGTGATCTACGCCGCGACGACCCTCCTGGCGATGGTCGACGCCGCCATCGGGGGCAAGACCGGCGTCAACCTTCCCGAGGGCAAGAACCTCGTCGGCGCGTTCTGGCAGCCGTCGGGGGTGGTCTGCGATCTCGATGCCCTCGCCTCGCTGCCACCCCGGGAGCGCCGCTCGGGGGACGGCGAGATGGCCAAGTACCACTTCCTCACGGGCGACGACCTCGCCGCCATGGAGCTCACCGATCGCATCGCCCGCTGTGTCGAGATCAAGGCCGCCGTCGTCGCCGCCGACGAGCGTGAGGGCGACCAGCGGGCGCTGCTCAACTACGGGCACACGCTGGCCCATGCACTGGAGATCGCCACCGGGCACACGATGACCCACGGCGAGGCAGTCGGTGTCGGCCTGGTCTACGCCGCCACGCTGGCCCGCCAGCTCGGGCGGATCGGCGACGAGCGGGTCGACGAGCACCGGCGGGTGGTCGGTCAGACCTATGGGTTGCCGACCACGCTGCCGCCGGGCCTCGACGCCGGCACGCTGGTCGAACTGATGGGCCGGGACAAGAAGGCTGTGGCCGGACCGACGTTCGTGCTCGACGGCCCGGCGGGCATCGAGGTCGTGCCCGGCGTCCCGGAGCCGGCGATGCGGGCCGCGCTGACCGAACTGGATCGACGGGCGTGAGTGCCGACGACCCGTTCTGGCCGTCGCAACCGACTCACAGCGGTCGGTTGCGACGGCCAGAACGGATGTGGACCCTTGACGGCCGGCCGGAGACCGGCGTAGCGTGAGGTCCCCTCACATCGACGTAACTACGTTCGTGTCACACGAAGGAGTTGGGCCTGTGACAGAACCCGGATACAGCGGCACCCGAGCGGCGAAGGTCGTCGGCATCACGTACCGCCAGCTGGACTACTGGGCCCGCACGGACCTGCTGCGACCGTCGCTCGTCGAAGCGGCGGGCAGCGGCAGCAGGCGGCGCTACTCCTATCGCGACCTGCTGGAGCTGCGGGTGATCAAGACGCTGCTCGATGCCGGCATCCGGCTCGAATCCGTGCGCGAGGTGTTCAGCTACCTGCGCCAGCACGTCGGCACGGACATCGCCGCCGCCCACATCGTCATCAGCGGCCACCAGGTCGCGCTGTGCGACGGCGACGAGCTGGTCGACGTCCTGCGCAAGGGCCAGGGCGTGCTCAACGTGTTGCCGCTGGCCGGGGTCAAGGACGACATCGACGCCCAGCTCGTGCCCCTCGGCGAGCTGGACGACGCCCCGGTGACGATGGCCACTTGAGCGCGCCGGCCGACCGTCGGTCTCCCCTCGACGCCACGCACCGTCGCCTCGGCGCCCGCATGGTGCCGTTCGGCGGGTGGGAGATGCCGCTCGAGTACCCGACCGGCACGATCGCCGAGCACCTCGCCTGTCGCCGGGACGCCGTCGTCTTCGACGTCTCCCACCTGGGCACGGTGCACCTCGACGGCGACGACGCCGGTGAGCGCCTGCAGGCGGTGCTGACCAACGACCTGGCCAAGATCGGCCCAGGCCGCGCCCAGTACACCCACCTCCTCGACGACGTCGACGGATCCGTGCTCGACGACCTCATCGTGTGGTGGCGCCCGGACGGATCGTTCGATGTGATGCCAAACGCCTCGAACACCGAGCGCGTGCGGACGGCGATCGGCGGCGTCGACACCACCGGCGAGCGGGCGGTGCTCGCCGTGCAGGGCCCGGCGGCCACCCAGCGGCTGGCGGCCGTGGTACCGGGCGGCGCCGCAGTGCGGCGGTTCCGTGTCGAGGCGATCGACTGGGAGGGGACGCCGCTGCTGGTGGCCGGGACCGGCTACACCGGCGAGGCGGGCGTCGAGATCGCCGTGCCCGCTGACGCCGCGCCCGACCTCTGGGACGCCGTGCTCGCCGCCGACGTCACCCCGGCCGGCCTCGGCGCCCGCGACACGCTGCGCCTCGAGGCCGGCCTTCCGCTGCACGGCCACGAGCTGGGCCCGGGGATCACCCCGCTGCAGGCCGGCCTCGGATGGGTCGTCGGCTGGGGCAAGCCGGCGTTCCGCGGCCGCGCGGCGCTGGCCGCAGAACGGGATCGGGGGGTGTCCCGGACGCTGGTCGGGGTGGCCACGCAGGGACGACGTCCGCCGCGCGCCGAGTGCGCGGTGCTCCACGACGGGGTCGCGGTCGGCGCCACGACCAGCGGCAACTTCTCACCCGTGCTCGGCCACGGCATCGCCCTGGCCTTCGTGCCGCCACACCTGACCCCCGGCACCGAGGTGGAGATCGAGGTGCGCGGCTCGCGCCTCCCCGGCACGATCGTCGCCACGCCGTTCGTCGCCCGCTGACACCACCATCCGGCGGACCTCAGGTTCGGGGGGCCGCCTTCTTGGCCGAGGCACGCTTCTTCGCCGCCGCCTTCTTGCCCGGGGAGCGCTTTCTTGCCGCCGACTTCCTGGGCGCCGCCTTCTTGACCGGCGGCGGAGCGCCCGCTGCGGCCTCATCGACGGCAGGCGACGGTGGGGGAGCGGTGGGCGACGCCGTCGCCGGGCGGGGCGTGAGGCCGGGGATGCGCAGGCCGAACAGCCCGCTGGCCTGCTCGGCCAGTTGCCCGAGCGGCGACATCCGCCTCGACAGGTCGTTGATGACCTCCATGAACTGGCCGAGGTCGCGGGGGAACGCCGTCAGCACGGGCGAGTTGAGGGTGTCGGCCAGCCGGGTGAGCCCCGGGATGACTTGATCCATGGGTCCCGAGATCCGCTTCGACAGGTCGTCGGCCAGCTTCACCGTCCGGGTCATCTGCGGGATCATCGACCGGATCGGCTCCTCGAAGTCGTTGAGCAGCCGGTTGACGCGCCCAGCGGTCTCGTTGAGGTTCTCCATCGTCGTGTTGAAGTTCTCCAGGCCGCGGCGCAGCTCCTCGGCGTTCTTGCGCAGCTGGTCGAAGGAGCGGATCACGGCGGCGATCGGGCCGGCGACGATGGAGATCATGTCGCCGAACGGGTCGGTGCGCCCAGGGTCACTCATGGGTCAGGACGGTACCTGTCGAGGCCAGTGACCTCCGGTATTCCTCGATCGGCGCGCACGAGCAGACCAGGTTGCGGTCGCCGCCGGCGGCATCGATGCGCGACACCGGCGGGAAGTACTTGGAGGCTCGAACGGCCGGCAGCGGGTAGGCGCCGAGCTGGCGGTCGTAGGGCCGATCCCACGGCCCGATGAGGTCCTCGGCCGTGTGCGGGGCGAGGCGCAGCGGGCTCTCGGCCAACGGCCACGTCCCGGCGGCCACGGCGTCGATCTCGCCTCGGATGGCGATCATCGCGTCGCAGAACCGGTCGAGCTCCGCCAACGACTCGCTCTCGGTCGGCTCGATCATCAGCGTGCCCGGGACGGGGAAGCTCATCGTCGGGGCGTGGAACCCGTAGTCCATCAGGCGCTTGGCCACGTCGTCGACCGTGACGCCGGTGGAACGGGTGATGTCGCGCAGGTCGACGATGCACTCGTGGCCGACCCGCCCGCCGGCCCCCGAGTACAGCACCGGGAAGTGACCGCCGATGCGGGTGGCGACGTAGTTGGCGGCGGCGATGGCGACGGCCGTGGCATGGCGCAGGCCGTGAGGGCCCATCAGCGCCAGGTAGGCCCACGAGATCGGCAGGATGCCGGCCGACCCGTACGGGGCGGCCGAGACGGGCCCGACCGGGCCGACGCCGTCGGGACCGAACGGGTGGCCCGGCAGGAACGGTGCCAGATGGGCCCGTACGGCCACCGGCCCGACACCCGGCCCACCTCCGCCGTGGGGGATGCAGAACGTCTTGTGCAGGTTGAGGTGGCTGACGTCGGCGCCGAACCGCCCGGGCTGGGCGACGCCGACGAGCGCGTTGAGGTTGGCGCCGTCGACGTAGACCTGGCCACCGGCGTCGTGCACGGCGGCGCAGATCTCGTCGATGGCCTCCTCGAAGACCCCGTGCGTCGAGGGGTACGTGACCATCATCGCCGCCAGCCGATCGCCGACCTGGTCGAGCTGCGTGCGCAGGTGGTCGAGGTCGACGTTGCCGTCGTCGTCCGTGTCGACCACGTGGACGTCGAGCCCGGCCATCACCGCACTGGCGGCGTTCGTGCCGTGGGCGCTGGCCGGGATGAGGCAGGCGGTGCGCTGCTCGTCACCGTTGGCCCGGTGGAACGCGCGGATCGCCAGCAGACCAGCGAGCTCGCCTTGGCTGCCGGCGTTGGGTTGCACGCTGACGGCGTCGTAGCCGGTGATCTCGGCCAGCCAGCCCTCCAGCTCGGTCACCAGCGCCCGCAGCCCGACGGACTCGTCGGCCGGGGCGAACGGGTGCAGGTCGGCGAAGGCCGGCCACGTGATCGGCATCATCTCGGCCGTCGCGTTGAGCTTCATGGTGCACGAGCCGAGCGGGATCATCGTGCGGTCGAGGGCGAGGTCGGCGTCGGCGAGTCGACGCAGGTAGCGCAGCAGCTCGTGCTCCGTGCGATGGTCATGGAAGACGTCCTGGGTCATGAAGGTGCCGGTCCGGCGGGCGGCGCCCGGGATGCCGTCTGGCACCTCGTCAGGGGAAGCCGGCAGCGACGCGCCCAGCGCATCGAGGGCCGCTGCGACAACCTCAAGGCTCGACGTCTCGTCGAGGGTGAGACCGACGGCCTGGGCGTCGACGGGGCGCAGGTCGAGGCCACGGTGGCGGGCGGCGGCGAGGACCTCGGCGGCGTCGATCCCGTCGACGGTGATCGTGTCGAACCACCGGTCGTGACGCAGGCGCAGCCCGGCCGTCCGGCAGCCGGCGGCGGCGATGGAGGCCAGCCGCTGGATCCGCTCGGCGATGCGGGCCAGCCCGTCCGGACCGTGCCAGACGCCGTAGAAGCCGGCGATGTTGGCCAACAGCACCTGCGCCGTGCAGATATTCGACGTCGCTCGCTCCCGCCGGATGTGCTGCTCCCGCGTCTGCAGCGCCAAGCGCAGCGCCGGGCGTCCGCCAGCATCGCGGCTGGCGCCGACGAGCCGCCCCGGCAGCGTGCGGGCGGCTCGCTGGGCCACGGCGATGAACGCCGCGTGCGGGCCACCGAACGCCATCGGCACCCCGAACCGCTGGGCGCTGCCGACGGCGATGTCGGCGCCCATCGCACCTGGTGGGGTCGCCAACGTGCAGGCGAGCAGGTCCGTGGCCACGACGGCCAGGCCACCGGCGGCGTGGACTCGTTCGATCGCCGGGGTCCAGTCGACGACGTCGCCGGTCGAGGTGGGGAAGCTGAAGAGGGCGCCGAAACAGCCCTCCTCCCGGATCTCAGGCTCGTCGGGGTCGCCGACGACGAGCTCGATGCCCACCGGTTCGGCCCGCGTCGCCAGGACGGCGATGGTCTGCGGGTGGGTGTCGGGATGGACGATGAAGCGGTTGGAGTCCGTCGTGCTGAGCCGGCGGGTCATCGCCATGGCCTCGGCGGCGGCGGTCGCCTCGTCGAGGAGGGAGGCGTTGGCGACCGGTAGTCCGGTCAGCTCGGCGACCATCGTCTGGAAGTTGACCAACGCCTCCAGTCGCCCCTGGCTGATCTCGGCCTGGTAGGGGGTGTAGGCGGTGTACCAGGCCGGGTTCTCCAGCACGTTGCGCTGGATCACGGGCGGGGTGAACGTGTCCGTGTACCCCATGCCGATCAGGCTGGTGCGCGGCCGATTGCGGTCGGCGAAGTTGCGCAGGGCGGCAAGGACGGACCGCTCGTCACGGGCGGCGGGCAGGTCAAGGTCCCACTCGGACCGGATCGACGTCGGGACGGTCTGCTCCAGCAGGTCGTCCAGCGACTTGGCCCCGATCACATCGAGCAGGCGGTCCAGCTCGGCGGCGTCGGGGCCCACGTGGCGGTCGACGAAGTCATCGGCCAGCTGGTCCAGGGTGATCGCCATGCGGTTCCTCCGACGGTCGAGGGTCTGATCCCCGCGCTGTCGTCGGACCTGAGAGCTTCACCCGGCGTCGTTGCCGGGCTTTCCCCGTCGGTGAGCCCGGCCTGGGCCGAACTGCTTTCCAGCGTCGCCTCGCCCATCCGGTCCGGTGGCCTGAGAGATTCCGGGGTTGGTTGCTCCTTCGGCGCCAGCTACCTGGCTCTCCCGGATGGGCTCGTCGGCGGGTTCACGCTACCGGACCCACGCCGACGGTGCCGGGATTGGCAAGAATGCAGCGTTGTGAGCCCACACTACGACGCCGAACAATGGGGCGACTTCGCCATCGCCACCGCCGGTGCGGCGGCCGCCCTGGCTGGCCTGCTGGTCGTGGCGATCTCGATCAACGTGCGCGAGATCCTGGCCGGCAAGGGTCTGCCGACGCGCGCCGGCACGGCGCTGGTCGTGCTCATCAACCCGCTGGCGACCTCCCTGCTGCTCCTGGTGCCCGGGCAGTCGACCGACGCGCTGGGGATCGAGCTGATCGTCCTCGGGATCGTGCTGGGCCTCGTGCTGGTGCCGCGCAACCTGCCGTTCAACCTGCCGCCGGAGCGCAAGTTGAGCAGCTGGGCGCTCACCAGCGCGCTGCCCGTGACGCTCGTCGTCGGGGCCACGACGGTCGCCGGCATCGGCTTGGTGACCGAATCGCTCGGTGGGCTCTACTGGCTCGTCGCCGCGGTGATCGGGGCAATCCTCGGCGGGTTGTTCCAGGCGTGGGTGCTGCTCATCGAGATCCTGCGCTGAGCCGGCCGAGCGCGCTCGCCGTGACCTCGGCGGGCACGACGAGGACGGCTCGGGTGACGAGCCGATCGGCCATCGCGACGCGGGTGGGGTGGGCGGGCTCGAGCAGTGCGGGGTCCCAGCGCAGCCACGTGGTCCGAGCGACGTCGGGGCGACCCGCTGCCTCGGCCGCCGTCGAGGCGAGTTCGAAGAGCTCGTCGCGGCGAGGGTGCGCCCAGTCGACGTTGACGCCGTCGGCCCGCCGGCCGGCGATCGCCGCCAGCCGGTCGCCGTTGACGCCGAGGATCACCGGCGGCCGAGGGTGGGGGAGTGGGAACGTCGCCGTCTCCGGCGGTCGGTCCGCCGCCCAGAGGAGGTCGATGGCGTCGAGCGCGTCCTCGACGAGTCGATGGCGGCCGGCGACGGTCGGTTCGACGCGCTGCCCGACGGCGCGCATCTCCGCCGACCACGGGCTGTCCGGTGGACCACCGGCGCCGATGCCGAGGTGGAACGGGCGCCCAGCGATCGCCTGAACGGTCGCCGCCGCGACGGCGAGTGTGGCGGGGGAGCGGTTGTTGACGTTGGCCACCAGGGTGCCGAGCTCGATCGAACTGGTCGCCGTGGCCACGGCGCCGAGCAGGGCGAAGGCCTCGAGCATCGAGTCGCCGCCGAAGAACTCGCCGGCGAGGTGGTCGAAGACCCACAGGGCGCCGTAGCCGGCCGTCTCGGCCGCTGCGGCTCGATCGCGCAGTTCGGGCCAGGACAACACGGCCTGGTTGAGCTGGACGTCGAGGATCGTCGTCACCACGTGCTCGGCGTCCCGAGGGCGCGGGGACCGCAGGGCCTGCGGGTCGGCGGCGGACACGCCGACCCGCAGGCCACGACGCCGACCGGTGCCGGCCGCAGTGGCGTCGTCGCGGTGGTCAGCAGGCCCCGATGGCTCGGATCAACGGGTACGGGTTGATCGCCGCGCCACCACCGGGGTGCACCTCGAGGTGGAGGTGGGCGACACCGGCGTTTCCGGTCTTGCCGACGTAGCCGACCAACTGGCCGGCCGAGACCTGGCTCCCGATGCCGATGCCCGGGGCGAGCGCCGACATGTGCCCGTAGAAGAAGTACGTCCCGTCCGACTTCGTCAGCCGGATGCCGTTGCCCGCTCGGGCGTCCGTCGCCGGGGTGTAGATCTTGGTGATCCGCCCGGACGCCACGGCGTACAGCGGCGTGCCCTCTGGGGCGATGATGTCGGTCCCGATGTGGACCCTGCCCTCGCTGCGGGCTGCCTGCCACGTGTCGCGGTAGTCGCACGGACGACCGACCGGCTTGGCCTCGAGGGCTACGCCGACGGCCGAGCCCGCCGATGGTGCCGGCGCCGCGGAGAGGCCGAGGGCGGCGGCCGTTGCACCGTCGACCTTGCCGGTGGCGGACAGGCCGCGGCTGCGCTGGAAGGCCTGGATGGCGGTCGATGTCGCCCCGCCGAAGACTCCGTCGGCGCCGCCGCGCAAGGTCATGCCGGCGTTGATCAGCGCTTGCTGGAGGGCGACGACGCGGGCGCCACGCTCGTCGAAGCTCGGGAAGCCGTCAGCCGTGCTGCCGCCACCGCTCGGTGCGGGTGTCGGAGCAGGCGCCGAGGAGCCGTTGAGCCCCATGGCGCGCGCTGTGGCGTTGTCGACGACGCCGGACGCCGGCAGCCCGTTGGACTTCTGGAACAAGATGACGCGGCTCTGCGTCGCCGGACCGAAGACGCCGTCGGCGCCGCCGCGCAGCGACCAGCCGAACGACATGATCTTCTGCTGCAGGGCGCGCACGGCATCACCGCGCGAGCCGAGCTGGAGCCCGCCGCCGCTCGGAGCCGGCGTGGGCGCCGGCGCCGGCGCGGGGTTGTTCGGGGTGCTGTGGCCGTTGAGGCCGAGCACCTGTGCGGTCGGGTTGTCGAGCACGCCGCTGGTGGCCAGCCCGCGCGACTGCTGGAACGCCTTGAGCGCGCCCTCGGTCGCCGAGCCGAAGATCCCGTCGGCGCCGCCCGGGACGTTGATCCCGGCCGCCATCAACGCCCGCTGGAGCACCTTGACCGCGCTGCCACGCGCGCCGCGACCCATCCCGACGGCCGAGGGGATCGGCGGCGGCGACGTCGCGGGAGCGGCGCCACCGGTCGTGATGCCGGTCAGCCCGAGCGCCTTCAACGTGGCTGGGTTCGTCATGCCCGTGACCTTGTAGCCCTGGGCGCGCTGGAAGTCGCGCACCGCGTCGGCGGTCTCGTCGTCGAACACGCCGCTGGCGCCCGTGCGGATCGGCCACCCGACGTCCATCAGTCGCTGCTGGAGTCGGCGCACCGCCTCACCGGTGGAGCCCGGGCCGAGGATGTCGTCGGGCCCGGCGGCAGGCCGGGCCGGCAGGCCGAGTGCGGCTGCGGTCCGGGCGCTGACGACGCCGGTGGCGCTCAGGCCGTGCTGGCGCTGGAACTTCCGCAGCGCCGAGTCGGTGGCCGAGCTGAAGAAGCCGGCCACCCCGCCGGCCTCCGGGGAGCCGGCGTTGGCGAGGGCCTGTTGGAGGGCCCGGACGTCGTCGCCGTACGCCCCGGTGCGCAGCCCGACCGTGGCGACCTGCGGGACCGGCGCCTTGGACGGCTCAGCGGTCACGACCGGCGCGAGGCCGGCGGTGAGACCGGCAGTCATGGCGACGGCGGCACCAGCATGGCGAAGGCGAGCGCGCCGCGTTCGCGTGGTCAGGTCGGTCATCGGTTCGAGCCTCCTCGGAGCGGGCGGACACGATGACTTCGGCCGAACCGATGCTTGGCGCCAGCAACAACTTGGACGGCCCCGGACCACGATCGGCGGGGCGGCGACCGTGACCAGCGAACCCCTGCTCAGGACGGGTCGTCGCCAGATCGAGCCGGGCTCGACATCGCCTCGTCAATCTGACATAACGATGATTATGGGCGCTCCGCCCGCAGGAACGCCGCGTTTGTGCAGCGATGACCGCCGGGCCGACCGTCAACGCACAAACGCGTGATCACCGGCGCCGGCTCCAGGTTCACGTCGTCCCCGATGAGCGTTTGTGCGCCGGTGACCGCCAGGCCGACCGTCAGCGCACAAACACCTGAGCTGTCGCGTTTGTGCGCCGGTGACCGGCGGGGCGACCGTCAGCGCACAAACGTGGTGGCACGGGTGGGGATCGGGCGGGCGGCGTCGAGGAGCCAGTCGAGGATCCGGCGCAGCTCGGCCGGCGACGGGTCGGGGCCGGCGTCGGCGAGATCCCGCTCGGCGTCTTCGATGGCGCACGACAGGGCGTACAGATCGTCGTGCAGCTCGTCCAGCGCCGCCTTGGCGATCACCAGCTCACCCTCGCTGAGCTCCAGCTCGGCCGCCCGCTGGCGGCTCACCCAGTCCCATTGCCGGCACCGCTGGGAGCAGAACACCCGAGGTCGACCGCGACCGCCCCGCGCCGGCAGCACTCGCCGGCACCAGCGACACCGGGCTAATTCCGTCATGACGAAATCCTACTGGCGATGGCGCACCAGGTCGGGCACACTCGATCCATGCGGCTGCCCTTCCTCCAGGTCGACGTGTTCTCCGCCGTCGCCTACGGCGGCAACCCCGTCGCCGTGGTCCTGGACGCCGACGAGCTCGACGACGAGACGATGCAGCGCGTCGCCCGTTGGACGAACCTCTCCGAGACGACGTTCGTGGTCACCCCCACCGCCCCGGATGCCGACTACGGCGTCCGCATCTTCACGCCCGTCTCCGAACTGCCCTTCGCCGGCCATCCCACGCTCGGCACCTGCCACGCCTGGCTCGCCCACACGGGCCGGGCGCTCGACGCCGTGACCCAGCAGTGCCCCGCCGGGCCCGTTGCCATCCGCCGCATCGACGGCCGGCTGGCGTTCGCCGGCCCACCGCTGCTGCGGGCCGGGCCAGTGGACGACGCGGTGCGCGCCGACGTCGTCGCCTCCCTCGGCGTGGACGCCGACGACGTCGTGGCCGTCGAGTGGGCCGACAACGGCCCGGGCTGGATCGCCGTTCTCCTGCCCAGCGCCGATGCCGTCCTCGCCGTCCGGCCCCGGTTCACCGAGCGCTTCATCGGCCTCGTCGGTCCGCACCCGGCGGCGGCACCGGCGGCCGTCGAGGTGCGCGCCTTCTTCCCGATGGACGGTGCCCTCGTGGAGGACCCCGTGACCGGCAGCCTGAACGCCTCGCTCGGCGAGCTCCTGACGAGGCGTGGCGACGTCACGCCGCCGTACGTCGCGGCACAGGGACAGCGGCTCGGTCGATCAGGATCGGTGCACGTCTCGGTCGAGGACGGCACGGTCTGGGTCGCCGGCGACACCGTCACCCGCATCGAGGGCACCATCTCCCTCTGAGCGAGCGCCCGATCAACGATCGGTCAGCGAGCCGGCCGCCGCCCATGCCGCCTCGACCTGCTGCAGGCGATCGGCGGCGATCCCCCGCAGCCGCTCGGCGGCGTTGGCGACCAGGAGGTCGAACAGCGCCAGGGTGCCGACGTGGCTGTCGAACGGCGAGACCGACGCGGCAGCGATGGCGAACGAGTGGTCGGCACCCATCGCCAGCGGCGACAAGACTCCGTCCGTCAGGGCCACGATGGTGTGCCCGGCGTCGCGGGCCTGGTCGAACGCCTCCAGCAGCCACCGCTCGTAGCGCCGCAGGTCGACCACGACGACGGTCGCCGGCACTACCGACAGGGCCAGCTGGCGGCGCACTGCGACCTCGGATCCGTCGACCATCTCGACACCCGGGCGCAGCGCGGCGAGGTCGGTGGCGAACTGCCGGGCGACGCCACGCTCGGCGTCTCCGGCCAGCACCACAACGGTGCGGCCGACGTCGGCGAGCAGGGCGACGACGGCCTCCAGGGTCGCCGGTTCGACGGCGTCGAGGGTGGCGGCGACGTTCGACAGCTCGGCCGATCGATGGCGCTCGATGGGCGCATCGCCGGCCAGCTCGCGGATCCGCTCGGCCGCCGGGCGCAGCTGGTGGGCCAAGTCGCGTTGGACGGACGCCTGCAGCGCGCTGAACCCGTCGAAGCCGAGCTTGGCGGCGAAGCGCACGACGGTCGCCGCGCCGGCGCCGGCCGCCTCGGCGAGGTCGGCCACGGTGCCGAAGCCCACGAGCTGGGGCCGCTCGAGGACGATCTGGGCGACGCGCCGCTCGGCCGTCGTCAGCCGTTTGCCCGCCTCCCTGACTCGCCCCTCCACCTCCATGTCCGGCACGGCGCAGGACAGTAGCGGTCGCTCCCCGGGTCGCATTCCGAGTTCACTGGACCCGTGCAGCTCCCCACTCCCCCGGCGCGCATGTTCGCCAGCGACAACGCCGCCGGCGCCCATCCCGCCGTGCTCGACGCCATCACCCGAGCCAACGAGGGTCACGCGCTCGCCTACGGCGACGACCCGTGGACCCGCCGCTGCGAGAGCGCCTTCCGGGACCTGCTCGGCGACGTCACCACGCTGCTGACGTTCAACGGGACCGGCGCCAACGTGCTCGCCCTCGCCTCGCTGCTTGGTCCGGCCGAGGCCGTGGTGTGCTCGGACTGGGCGCACATCTCCACCGACGAGACCGGCGCGCCCGAGCGGATCCTCGGCGTCAAGCTGATCGACGTCCCGACCACCGACGGCAAGCTCGTGCCCGACCAGCTCGACGGGCTGGCCCACCTCCTCGGTCAGCTCCACCACGCCCAGCCCGGCGTCGTGTCGATCACCCAGAGCACCGAGCTGGGCACCGTGTACAGCGCCGACGAGGTCGCCGCCCTCTGCGACCGGGCCCACCGCTTCGGCATGACCGTCCACCTCGATGGGGCGCGCATCGCCAACGCCACCGCCGCCCTGGGCAACGACGTCGCCGCCCTTCGGGCGTTCACGGTCGATGCCGGCGTCGATGTCCTGACGTTCGGCGGCACCAAGAACGGGATCATCGGGGGCGAGGCCGTCGTCTACCTCCGCCCGGAGCTCGCTCGCCGTGCCCTCTACCTGCGCAAACAGGTGACGCAGCTGCCGTCCAAACAGCGCTATCTGGCGGCGCAGTTCCTCGCCCTGCTCGAGGGCGACCGCTGGCTGCGCCTCGCCAGCCAGGCCAACGAGATGGCGACGCACCTGTACAAGGCCACCGAGGGACTGCCCGGGGTCGCCCACGCCGGACCGCCCGTCGTCAACAGCCTGTACCCCGTCCTGCACCCTGACCTGCTCGCTCCCCTGCGCGACTGGTCGTTCTTCTGGGACTGGGACGTCGCCCGCCACCAGGTCCGGTGGATGACGGCCTGGGACACGACCGAGGAGGACGTCGCTGCCTTCGCCGCCGGGGTGCGCAGCGCCGCCGACCAGCTGGAGCTGACCGCCGTCCCGACGTGACGGCTGCCACAGCCGCGCCGGCCGTGCAGAATTGACCGAGCGATCATTTAACGCGTAACATGGTCGTCACGTCGCTGTTGACCCGCGAGATTCCAGCCAGGGGGTAGTTGGATGGCCGCCGTCGAGTTTCTCGACCTCGCATCCACTGATGACGAGTGGATGCACGAAGCGGCCTGCAAAGGCCTCACACACCTGTTCTTTCCGACGTCCGCGGAACGACCGCAGGCTCGCCAACGCCGGGAGGCCATGGCTCGCGATGTCTGTGCCTCGTGCACCGTGCAGACCCCGTGCCAGGAGTTCGCCCGCAGCAACCACGAGTACGGCTTCTGGGGCGGCGAGAGCGAGGACGAGCGCCACGCCGCCGGCTACCGGCTGATCGCGCCGATCGGGGTGCGTGCCCGCGCCGGCTGACGCCCGGTTCGACGTCTGCGTCGTCGGGAGCGCCAACCTCGATCTGGTCGCCACCACCGGCGTCCTCCCGCGCCCCGGCGAGACCGTGCTCGGCACGGGGTACGCCGAGCACGCCGGCGGCAAGGGGTTGAACCAGGCCGTCGCGGCGGCTCGGGCCGGTGCCCGAACGGCGTTCGTCGGTGCAGTGGGCGACGACGCGGCCGGTCAGCGCCTCCTCGCCGAGCTCGCCGCGGCGGGCGTGGACGCCAGCGCCACCACCCGCCAACCCGGACCCACCGGTCGAGCGCTGATCACGGTCGACGCGGCGGGCGAGAACTCGATCGTCGTCGTCGCCGGCGCCAACGGTGCGGTGGCCATCGACCACGTCCCGAGCTCGACCGTGTTGCTGGTGCAGCTCGAGATCCCGCTGTCGACCGTCGCCGACAGCCTGGCCCTGGCCCGCCGAGCCGGCACGACGACGATCCTCAACCCGGCGCCCGTGCCGGCCGCACCGCTCGACGCGGCGTTCGCCGCCGACGTCGTCGTCCCCAACGAGCACGAGGCCGAGGCGCTCGGCGGTGCCGCCGCCCTGCTCCACGCCGGCGCCCGAGCCGTCATCACGACGATGGGTGCGTCCGGCGCCGAGGTGCGCGCCAGCGACGGCGTGCGCCACCACTCCCCCTTCGCCGTCGTGCCCGTCGACACCACCGCCGCCGGTGACGCGTTCTGCGGTGCGCTGGCGGCCAGGATCGCCGCCGGCGACGACGTGGACACGGCGGTGCGATTCGCCGGCGCCGCAGGGGCGTTGGCCACCACGCGGCACGGCGCGGTGCCCTCGCTCCCCCACCTCGACGCCATCGAGGCTCTCCTGCGTTCGAGCTGACCGTCAGTGGCGGGCGAGGAGGGCGATCCAACCTTCCCGCGTCGCCGTGTCGACGATTTGCATCGGGGCCAACGCCGTTCGCACATGGTCGTCGGCGCCGTCGAGCAAGCCGCTGACGACGAGGGAGCCGGACGGTCCGACGACGCGTTCGAGCTCGTCGGCCAAGTCGATCACCGCCGGCGCCAGCAGGTTCGCAACCACGACGTCGAACTGATCGGTGATGTCGGCCAGCGTGCGGGTGCTGGCGTTGATCACCCCGGCGACCCCGTTGCGCTCGGCGTTGGCGACGGTCGCCTCCACGGCGGCGATCGAGAGGTCGATTGCCTCGACGTACGGGGATCCGAAGCGCGCCGCAGCGACGGACAGCACCCCGCTGCCGCAACCGACGTCGAGCACCGTGGCGCCCGGCCACATGGCGCGGCGCATCGTTCGCAACGTGAGCACCGTCGACGGGTGGTCGCCCAGCCCGAAGGCCGCGCCCGGGTCGATGTCGATGCGCACGACGGCCGGATCGAGGTCGGGGTCCAGCCAGGCCGGGACGACCACGAGGTCGCGGTCGATCCACGACGGTACGGCGTGGGCCCGCCAGCTGTCGGCGACGGTCGCGTCGACGTCGACCGTCCGCCAGCGCCAGCGGGCCGGAAAACCCTCGGCGGCCGACGTGATGGCGGCGACGTCCGTGCCGAGCGACGTCCAGAGCTCGACGAAGTGGTCCTGCGTCGGCGCCTCGGGCGACCGCTCCTCGATGGCCGCCACCCCGAGCGCCCACAGCGCGTCGCTGGCCAGGTCGACCTCGTTGGCGGGGACGGCCAGGACGAAGGCCAGCATCACTCGCCGCCGCGTCCGTCGGCTACCGCCCGTGAGCGTGCCGCCGCCTCGCCGAACACGCCCTTGGCCATCAGCGACCCCTCTGCTCGGCGCCGCGCCTCGTAGATCTCGGCCCGGCCGCCGTGGACGACGGCGTCGTCGGGCGCGGCCTGGGCGGCCAGCTCGACGAGCTGGCAGGCCAGCCGCAGGTCACCCGCCGCGGCGACCTCCTGAGCGCGCCCGGCCAGGCGTGTCGCGCCGCCCGCCAGCGCGGCGACCTCACCGGCGAGGTCGGAGCTGGGCGGCGGTTTGAGGTGGGCCGGGTCGCCATCCCACCAGCCGCCGTAGCTGCGCCACACGTTGCGGACGACGAACTCCGGCTCGTCGTAGACCGGCCGCAGGTACGGCAGGGCCAGCAGCTCGGGATCGACCTGCACGTCGTGCAGGATCTGGTCCAGCGTCGCACCGGCGTTCATCGCATCGACGACGTCGGCGACCAACCGCTCCAGCATCCCGGCCGTTGTCAGCAGCACGGTGCGGATCCGCTCGGTCCCCCCGATCGGCAGCGCGTGCGCCGGCAACAGCAGGTCGGCGTCCATCGCCGCCATGTCGCGCAGCGCCCGGGCCCATTCGACCGGGTACCGCTGCACCTTCTGCGGGTTGCCGGCGTTCGGGAAGACCCAGGTCACGAAGTCGCCGGTGACCAGCGCCCGGTGCTCCGGGATCCATGCCCAGCAGTGGTCGTCCGTCTCGCCGCGGGCGTGGCGCAAGTCGACGGTCAAGCCGTCCAGCACGAGCGATCGCCGGTCCGAGAACGTCTCGGTGCACGGCGCGACGTCGCCCCCGAGGAAGTCGGAACCGCCGACGAGACCGAGCCCCTCCTGGCGGCGCACCCCGCCGAACTGGCGCCGGTTGATGCGCACGTTCCAGTCGTTGGTCAGGCGGTAGCGGTCGAAGCGCGCCGGGACGTTCTCGTGGCCGACGACCCGGGCGTTGCGATGGCCGCGCCCTCGCCCGTCCTCGACGAACGCGCCGCTGCCGCCGACGTGATCGACGTGGCCGTGGGTGTAGATCATCGTGTCGATCGGCGCAACGCTCCACCCGCGCAGCGCCTCGACGGTGGCTCGGCCGGTCGCCGACCCGCTGGTGTCGAAGACGACCAGCTCGTCACCGGCCCGCAGGGCGACGACGTTGGAGAACGACTCGACCAGCGCGACGCCGTCGGCCACCTCGGACAGCTCGTTGGTGATGCGCATCGCCGGCTCGGTGAGCTCGCCGCGGTCGATCATCCTGGAGGAGAGGGCGAGGAGGTCGGGCACGCGCGCTCCTTACTGGATGAGCCGCAGCTCGGCGCGGTACCGCTTGGCCCGGGCCACGTAGATGGCGACGCTGTCGGCGATGTCGTCGGCCCGGGCTCGGCCGGGCTTGATGGTCGCCGGCGCACCGACGGCCAGCGCGCCGGGTGGGATCTCGACGTCGGAGAGCACGACGGCGTTGGCGCCGACGACCGCCCCGCTGCCGACGATGGAGCGGTGCAGCACGATCGCGCCGTTGGCGACCATGGCGCGGTCCTCGACGGTGCACCCCTCGAGGTGGACGATGTGGCCGATCACGCACTCGTCGCCGACCACCGTCGGCGCCTCGGACGTGGTGTGGAGCACCGTGCCGTCCTGGATGCTGGTGCGCGCCCCGATCAGGATCGATCCGTCGTCTCCACGCAGCACCGCCCCTGGCCACACCGAGCTCTCGGGACCGATGCGCACTGCGCCGATGATGACCGCGTCGGGGTGGATGTAGGCCGTCGGGTCGATGTTCGGTGTCACGTCCGCGAGCGAGTAGATCGGCACGGCGGAGACGGTATGCCAACGGCGGGATACCGTGGCGCGCCGTGCCCACGCGCATCGAGATCGAGTTGACCAGCTCGGCGGCCGATGGTTCCTGGACCTGGCGCGCCGCCGGTGCCCGCGAGCCGCGCGGTTCGCTGGACGGATCGATCCTCCCCGGCGGCGCGTCCATCGGCGACCAGCTGCGCGTCGAGACGGAGCAGGACCTCGACGGGATCAGGGTCCTGTCGGTGGTGGAGAACAAGGACCGCTCGGGTCGCAGCGGGATGCTCGAGCTGCTGCCGAGCGAGGAGCCGTTCGTGCCCGTGATCGAGCAACGAGCCCGCCGGGAGCGGGGAGATCGGGGCGATCGCGGCGGGCGTGGCGACCGTCCGGATCGACGTGGGCGCGGCGACCGGCCGGACCGGCGACGCGAGGACGGTGGTGGCCGCGGCGACCGCCGACGCGATGACGACCGCACCGACCGGCGTGGCGAGCGCCGGCGCAGCGGTGACGGACCGCCGGCCGATGGCGATCGACGGCGTCACCGCCCGCACGTGCCGCCCCCACCGGAGCTGCCGCAGCGCCCCAAGCCGAAGCGGCTGCGCCCCGGCAAGCAGCATCGGACCGAGGTCCTCGGCTCCTTGCCGGAGGAGCAGCGCCCGGTCGCCGAGCTGGCGCTGCAGGGGATGGCCGCCGTGCGCCAACGGCTGCGCGAGGACAACGCCCGGCTGAAGGCAGCGGGCAAGCCGGAGATGCCCGAACGGGCCGTCGTCAAGATGGCCGAGGAGCTGATCCCGAGGCTGCGTGTCGCCGAGTGGTTGGACCGCGCCGAGGCGGCGCAGCGCCAGCTCGAGCACCTCGATCTGCGCGACCTGCGCAGCGTCATCGTGTCGGGCGACGACCCGGCCGTCGCCCGCGAGCAGTCGACCAGGGCCCTCGCCATCGAGCTGAAGGCGGCGCTGGCGACGAAGCAGGACGAGGAGCTTCGTCTGTGGTTGGCTGACGTCGAGATGGCCGTCGACGTCGGGCGCGTCGTTCGGGCGCTGCGACTGTCGGCGATGCCGCCAAAGGCCGGTGTGCCGTTCCCGCCGGCACTCGCCCGCCGGCTGGGTGAGGCCACGACCGCGTCGCTGCTGCCGACGGATGGCCCCGACCGGTGGTCGGCCGTGCTCGAGGCGGCGGCGTTCTCGCCGGTGCGCAGCCTGGTCACGCCGGCGGCCCCGGCACAGCAGCGCAGCGACGAGCTGACGGCGACGGTGCGACGGCTCGGCCCGCTGCTCCCCCAGATCGCCGCCCTGTTCGAGGTCGAGGTGCCGGCCGGTGCGCCGGTCCCCAAGCCGCTGCGGCCGGGCCCGGTGCGCCCGGAGGCGAGGAAGCGGGCGGCGCGCCCCGCCGGCGCACGCAAGCAGCAGCCGGCGCCACCCTCCGCTCGGGCGCCGGCCGCCGACGAACCCGTCGAGCAGGCCAGTACGCCGGCGCCTGCCGCCGATGAGCCCGTCGCGGAGGCCAGTGCGTCGGCGCCTGCCGCCGATGAGCCCGTCGCGGAGGCCAGTGCGTCGGCGCCTGCCGCCGATGAGCCCGTCGCGGAGGCCAGTGCGTCGGCGCCTGCCGCCGATGAGCCCGTCGCGGAGGCCAGTGCGTCGGCGCCTGCCGCCGATGAGCCCGTCGCGGAGGCCGGTGCGTCGGCGCCTGCCGTCGATGAGCCCGTCGAGGAGGCCGGTGCGTCGGCGCCTGCCGTCGATGAGCCCGTCGAGGAGGCCGGTGCGTCGGCGCCTGCGGCCGATGAGCCCGTCGAGGAGGCCGGTGCGTCGGCGCCTGCGGCCGATGAGCCCGTCGAGGGGCCGGTGCGCCGGCCCCGGCCGCCGATGAGCCCGTCGAGGAGCTCAGTGCGCCGGCGCCTGCCGTCGACGAGCCTGCGCCGACGGACGGATCGCCGGCGACCTGACGGATCGCCGCACCAGGTGGTCGGCGCCGCCGGCCTTCTACGATCCCGGCCATGCCTGATGCCGTGCTGTACGAGTCCGATGGCGCGATCGCCCTCATCACGCTGAACCGCCCGGAGGCCCGCAACGCCGTCAACGGTGCCGTGGCGTCCGGGTTGGAGGCGGCGATCGATCGGCTCGAAGCCGATCCCGACGTGTGGGTCGGGATCCTGCGCGCCAACAGCGAGGGCCAGGAGCGTCCCGTGTTCTCGGCCGGGGCCGACCTCAAGGAGCTGAACGCCGGCAACGGGGCCGCACTCAACACCGAGCGCGGCGGGTTCGCCGGGTTCGCCTACCGCGAGCGGCGCAAGCCGGTGATCGCCGCCGTCGACGGGCTGGCCACGGCCGGCGGCTGCGAGATCGTCCTCGCCTGCGACCTCGTCGTCGCCACGACGCGCTCGGCGTTCGGGCTGGCCGAGGTCAAGCGCAACCTCGTCCCCGGCGCCGGTGGCCTGTACCGCCTCCCGTGGGCCATCGGCCAGGCGGCGGCGATGGAAGCGATCCTGACCGGCGAGCCGATCCCGGCCGAGCGGGCCTACAACCTCGGGATGGTGTCGCGGCTCGTCCGGGCCGGTGAAGCCGAGATCGCCGCCAGGGCGCTGGCCGACCAGATCACCGCCGCCGCGCCGCTCGCCGTGTGGGAGAGCCGGGCTGTCGTGCGCGCCGCGGCGTCTGGCACCGAGGAGGAGCTGCGGCGCCTGACGAACAAGGCGATGGGGGCGGTGATGTCGTCCGAGGACCTGAAGGAGGGCCTCACGGCGTTCATCGAGAAGCGTCCGCCGCAGTGGAAGGGTCGCTGAGCGGCCGCGAGACCGTGATCAGGCGGGCCGTGATGCCGGCTCGTTCGTAGAGGTTCTTCGTGTCGCGGTCGCCGGGCAGGGCCTGGCCCTCGAGCAGCCGGGCGCCCAGCTGGCGGGCTCGGTCCGTGGCTGCGGCGAGCAGTGCATCGCCGAAGCCGAGCTGGCGGGCCTCCACGGTGACGAACACCTGGTCAACGGTCGCCACCCCGCTGGCGACGTCGAGGACGAGGTAGCCGACCGGGACCGTCTCGTCGATCTCGGCGACGAAGACGTGGCGGTGCTCCAACACCGCTGCCCAGCGGGCCCCGATCAGCGGGTGCTCCTCGAGCCAGCGGGCGCCGCCGCGGGCGGGGATCAGCGACTCCCGGGCCTCGGCCTCGAGGCCGACGAGCGCCTCGACGTCGTCCAGCTGTCCGGGCCGGACGTCGGGGTCGATCATTCGAGGAGCTGATCGACCTTGCCGAGCACCGTGCGCCGGCTGCGGTGGGCGGCCTCGAAGCGCCGGACCCGGCGCAGCTCGTCCGGATCGAGCCCCTCGAGCCGGGCGACGACCTGGCTGGCCGCCAGGCTCTCGTACTCCTCGATCGGCAGCTCGTCGGCGGCGCCGCCGGCGTCGGGGCGCACCTCGACAGGAGCCGGTTCGGCGACGTCCGTGTCGATCACTTCGGTCGGCACCGTCGGTTCGGCCGGGGCGGCGACGAGATCGAACAGCGAGCGCAGGAGCGCCAGCGGGGTCCCGACGAGTTGGAGGACGCTGTCGACCCGTTCCTGCAGGCACCCGTCGACGGCCCGCTTCGCCGCTCGTGGGCCGGCCAACGCCAGCTCGACCATCGATCGCAGGCGCCGTTCGACCTCGTCGCGGATCGGGTCGTCGTTGGGCATGGCCGATCAGCCGAAGATCGGGCAGCTGTCGTCGCCGACCGGGCATCCCGGAGCGGTCGCCCGCACGAGGAGGAAGCAGTTCGGGCAGAGCTGCTCGTCGGCCCGCTTGGGCTGCAGCCGATCGCCGCCCTCGCTGCGGTCCTCCGGCTCGTCCTCGTCCTCGTCCTCCTCCTCTTCGGCGGTGACCAGACGATCCTTGAGGATGCGGTCGAGGTCGGCCTCGACGTCGTCCGGCGACAGCACCTCCTCGTCGTCGTCGTCCTCCTCTTCGCCGCGCCGCTTCGTGCGCGTCGTCGTGGACTCGGCGGCCTCGTCGTCGTCCTCTTCCTCCTCGTCGTCGACGACGTCCTCGTCGTCGGTGTCGACGGCCACGAGCAGGTCCTCGTCGAGCTCGTCGGCATCCGGCTCGGCGTCGACATCGACCTCTTCGGCCGCTTCGGCGTTCGGGTCGACCTCGTCGTCCTCGCCCGGGCCTTCGTTCATCTCGTCGTCAGCCATCCACTCGCCTTCTCGGGGGGTCGCGCGGGCCGGAGCCTAGGCCCGACCCTTCCCCACCCCCGGTGACGTGATCGTGACCGTTGTCACACGCGCCCGCCCGAACCCGCATCCAACGTCGCGTTTGTGCAGCGGTGATCGGCCTGCCGACCGCCGGCGCACAAACGCGCTCAGGGGGTGCGGCGGGCTTCGGCGCGACGCTCGGCGGCGAGGCGCTCCAACTCGGGAGCCTCGGTCGTCAGGTGGGTCATCGCCTCGGCCACGGCGCGATGGCCGGCCTGTTCGGCGATCAGCCGGTGCATCTCGAGGACGACGCGCCGGTACGCGGGGTGACCCTGGGCGCCCGATCGCAGCTCGAGCAGGTGGATCGCCTCGCGAGCGTTGAACTGCATGACGTAGCGGACCCGATAGGCCATCGACACGGCGTACGCCGCCTGCTCCGGGAAGTCCTCGGCAAGGGCATCGTGGAGGCGGGCCGAGCGGTGCATCGCCTCGTCGAACGTCGCCGTCTGCCCGGCCTCGTCGATCAGCTCGGGGCGGACGAAGCCGAGATCGGGGCTGAGGCGCTGCCACTCGATGGTCAGCAAGCGGTGGCGTTGCAGGTCGCGGAAGGCGCCGTAGTCCGACAGCACGTCGAAGCGGTAGTCGACTCGCTCGAACGCCCGGCCGGGCTTGTGCCGCCGGTTCTCCCGCTCACCGACGTAGGCCCGCACCAACGCCAGGCGCTCGGCCGCACCGAGCCGCTCCACGCGGTCCAGCAGCTGGTGCTCGGGCAGTCGGGAGTGCGGGTAGCAGATCGCCGCCAGCAGCTTGTTCTCGGCGTCGGGGTCGAAGTCGACCAGCGTCACCGGCGGCGCCGGCTCGACCGCCTCGGCCTCGAACAGCGAGTCGACCAACTCGGCCGTGCGGGCGCGGGTCGTTGCCAGGTAGTTCGACCACCGCACGCCACGCTCGGCGACATCCACCCGGCGCAGGAAGCTGGGGATGACCTTGCGCAGCTCGTGCAGCATCAGCTCGCCGTACTCGCGGGCCTCGGGCAGCGGATGCGCTTGGAGGCGCAGCAGCAGCGCCTCGAACGCCTGCCCGCTGCCGTAGATGCCGACGTTGGACAGCGTCGATGCCGGCAGGATCCCGCGCGTCGCGTCGAGCGCCTTGGCCCGCGTGGCCTGGCGGAACACGAAATCGCTGTCGCTCGGGTCGCGCCGGACCGTCGCCCGCACGTGGTCGGTGACGCTGGCCAGGGCGAAGCTGTAGGCGTCGAAGAGCCGATCCATGTCGCCGACGTACCGGGTGCCGAGCCGGCTCTCCAGCACGGCGCGATCGCGGAAGTACCGGTACCGGCCGCTGAGGCGCGAGTCGTAGGCGATGTAGCGCGTGCTCTGCTCGAGGTAGCTCATCAGGCGCCCCCACTCGAGCACCTTCGTCAACACGTTGGACGCCTGCTCGCAGGCCAGGTGGACGCCGCCGAGCTGGGCGATCGAGTCGTCGCCGTACTCGACGAAGACCTTCTCGTACAGCGCCTCGGCCCGCTGCAGGCCGACGGTCGCATCGATCGTGTGGTCGCCCGAGACGTCGAGGTCGCCGACGAACTCGTCGAGGAACAGGCGGCGCAGGCTCTTCGGGCTGCGGCTGTAGCGAGCGAACAGGGCACCCTTCACCACGTCCGGCAGGTTGACCAGGGCGAACACCGGCCCGTCGAGGTTGGTGAAGTAGCGCCGCAGCACGACCTCCTCGTCCGAGGTGAACTCCTCGGCGAGGTACCCGACCACGGCCGGCGATGATACGGACCCCGCTCCCCCACCCGGGTGATCCCGCCCGACCAGGTTCTCAAGCGTTTTCAGGGCCCAGATCTGGGACCAGATCCTCAGGAGAACGCGTCCTCAGTGCCTGAGGACGAGTTTCCCGAGCTGCTCGCCGGCTTCGAGGCGGGCCAGCGCCGCCGGGTACTCGTCGAGCGCCAGCACCTGGTCGACGTGGACGTCGAGTCCCTGGGCCACGAGCGCCGTGACCTCGGCGAACTCCTGGTAGCTGCCCATCGATGACCCGATCACCTCGTACTGCTTGAAGAACAGCCGCGGCAGGTTCAGCTCGACCGTCGCCCCGGACGTCCCGCCGCACACGACGAGCCGGCCACCAGGCTTGAGCGCCCGCAGCGAGCGCTCCCACGTCGCCGCGCCGACGCTCTCGACGACCACGTCGGCCTGCACCTTCCAGCGCTCGTCGCCGGAGTCGATGACCGCCGACGCACCCATCGCCACCGCCGCCTCCCGCTTGGCCGCGCTGCGGCTCGTCGCCACGACGTCGGCGCCGAGGTGGCGGGCGATGGCCAGCGCGGCGCACGACACGCCCGACCCGATCCCGACCACCAGCACCGTGTGCCCGCCGCGCAGCCGGGCCCGCCGCAGCATGCGATACGCGGTCAGCCACGCCAGCGGGTAGGCCGCACACTCCTCCCACGACCGTCCCGCCGGTCGAGGCACGACGTTGCGGGCGGGGGCGACGGCGTGGTTGGCGTGCCCACCCCACGTGTGCTCCCCGTAGATGGCGAACCCGGGGCCCATCGGGCTGTCATTGCCAAGGGCGACGATGTCGGCGACGGGCGAGACCCCGGGGTTGACGACGACCTCGTCGCCGACGGCGATCCCCTCGACGGCATCACCGACGGCGTCGACCACCCCGGCCACGTCGCAGCCGGGCACGTGCGGCAGCGGCGGCTTCGGCATCCCCCTCGTGACCCAGAGGTCCATGTGGTTGAGCGCGCTGGCGACGACCGTGATGCGGACCTCGTCGGGCGCCGGTTCCGGCCGGTCGATCGTTCCCCAGCGGTACTGCCCCGGCGACTCGTCGAGGATCCAGGCGTCCATCTCCGTCATGCGATCTAGGTGTACACGACGGCACCTGCCGGCTCGATGGTCACGACGACGGACCGGGTCGACCCGCGATCGACCCCGTCGAGCCACAGCCGCCGTGGCGGTTCGAGCTCCCAGGTGACGTCACGGCGCTGACCGGTCCGGATGAGCGGGTGCGGCAGGTGCGTGCCGGTCGGGAGCCGCCGCCACGCCTGCCACCGCGCCCGGCCCGACATCGCCGCGTCGACCTCCACGATGTCGAACCGCCCGTCGCCGGGGTGGGCCCGCGGCGCGGCGTCCCAGCGCCCAAGGCGGTCGGCGTTGAGCACGGCGCTGATCGGGCCACGCCACAACGTCCGGCCACGGGCGACGACGTGGGCCAACGCTACGAAGTCGGCCTCGTCGGCGCGGACCCGCAGGAGGTCCACGGAGTAGCGGTTGACGAGCGGACCGTGTGACGGACCTCCGAGCGCGGCGAGCAG
Source organism: uncultured Acidimicrobiia bacterium (assembly GCA_963739975.1). Classification (GTDB taxonomy): domain Bacteria; phylum Actinomycetota; class Acidimicrobiia; order Acidimicrobiales; family Ilumatobacteraceae; genus JALZMG01. The sequence continues at coordinate 207,041 of CAVUCK010000001.1, read as the reverse complement.
GTCACCGCCTGTCAAACGGACCGGCAACCGGTCGAGGCCGGCGTGGATCGCGGCGTTGGCGTCCGACCCGATCTCGATCAGTCCGACGGGCGGTTCGACGCGCTCACCCCACGGCTCGCCCGGACGCAACGTCACGCGCCGACGACCGTGGCCGGGGCCCCGTCGGCCACGACTCCTCGGCGGGCCCGGTCCACGACCTCGCCGGCGCATCGGCGCAGCCCGGCGTCCGGCGCGACCTGGCTCACCTGCCGAGCCAGGTCGATCAGCTGCTTCATCGTCCGCACGAAGTCACCCCCGCTCAGCTCCTCCTGGGCGACCACCTCTGCCAGGTCCTCGCCGGCCACCCAGGCGTGCGCGGCGGCGACGAAGCCGGGGTCCGGCGGGCGGTGCTCGCCGAGACCGACGGATCGCTCGTCGGCGGCGAGGTCGTCGCTGACGGCGACGATCCGTCGCCAGCGAGCGGCGACGTCGGTCGACGGGAACCACGGCGGCACGGGCGGTTCCGGGCTGCGGTGCTCGTACACGAACGTCGACAACAGGCCGGCCAGCTCGGGAGCTTCCATCCCGTCGAGCACGCCCGAGCCGATGCACTCGGCGACCAGCAGATCGCTCTCGTGGAAGAGGCGCGACAACATCGCGCCGGCCGTGGTGAGCGCCCAGTCGGTCCCGTCGCGTCCGACGTAGCTGCGCCGACGGAGCACGTCCAGCACCCGGTCGAACTCGGCGGCCAACGACTGGTTGTGACCGTCGACGCGTTGGCCGAGCTCGACCAGCTCCCGCTCGTAACGGACGACCTGCCCGGCGGCGCGCAGGCGGTGGCGGAGATCGGGGTCCCGCTCGACGGGGTCCGCTCGACGTTCCTGCTCGCCCCGTCCGCCGGTGCTGTCCAACTTCGTCCGGTGCAACTCGCGGGCAACGGCCCGGCGGTACTCGGCGCGGTTCGGTTCGAACGTCGACGGCAGGCGCAGGGTGCCGCGAGCCCGAGGCGGCTCCTCGAAGTCGTCGGCCGTGAGCAACAGCAGGTCTGCCCGCCTGGTGACCGTCGTCAGGCGCATCCCCCCCTTGCGGTGGGCGCTGGCCACGACGGCGACCGGACCGCGATAGCGGCCCTTGGCGGCGGTGACGACCTGCCCTGGCCGCAGCCGGGTCATGGCCACCTCCACGAGGTCGTTGCGGCCCTGGCGGCGCGACCGCGGGCCTTCGATCGACTGGCGATAGGCCCAGATGTCACCGAACGGGCTCTCCGCATCGACCCGCGCCTCGGCCAGCCGCTCGCGCACCCGTTCCGAGCGGGCCTCGAGGCGCACCACGTCCCGGTCGGCCTGGTACTGGGCGAAGGACAGGTTGAGCAGGTGGTGGGCCGCATCGCTGGAGTAGTTGCCGACGAGGTTGGCGGCCATGTTGTACGTCGGGCGGAACGCCGATCGAAGGTGGAACGTCTTGCTGGCGGCCAACGTGGCGACCTGCTCGAACGGCACGAACGGGCTCCACAGCACGATGGCGTGGCCCTCGGGGTCGATCCCGCGGCGACCGGCCCGGCCGGTGAGCTGGGTGTACTCCCCCGGTGTCAGCTGCTGATGGCCCTCCCCGGTGAACTTCGTGAGCTTCTCGATGACGACCGTGCGGGCCGGCATGTTGATGCCGACGGCCAGCGTCTCGGTGGCGAACACCACCTTGATCAGGCCCTGGGCGAAACACGCCTCGACGGCCTCCTTGAACGCCGGCACCATCCCGGCGTGGTGGGCGGCGATCCCGGCGTCCAGTTGGGCCATGAACTGGTCGACCCCCAGGGCGTCGAGGTCGTCGTCGGCGAGCCCGTCGAGGCGAGCATCGACGATGCGCCGGATCCGCTCCCGCTCGGCCTGGTCGGTCAGCCGGATCCCGGCCGCCAGCACGTTGCGCGCCGCCTCATCGCACTGGTTGCGACTGAAGACGAACACGATGGCCGGCAGCAGATGGCGCTCGGCCAGCAGGTCGACGACCTCCAGCCGCGACGGTGTGGCCAGCACGCGCCGACCGCTGCCGCGGACCGAGCGGCGGTCACCGCGCCGCACCGCCGATTCGTCGAGCCGGGCGGCGTCCGGGTTGGCGCGCCCACCGACGAACGTCGCCAGCAGGTGGATGCGGTCGTTGGTCCGGTCATCGACGAGGTAGTGGTCGTGCAGGCGCACCGGGCGGCGCAGCTCCACGATCGGTGTGGTCGGACCACGCACCGTCTGGATCCACGACGCCAGCTCGGACGTGTTGCTGACCGTCGCCGAGAGGCAGATCAGCTGGATCGCCGGCGGGAGGTGGATGATCACCTCCTCCCACACGGGCCCTCGGTAGGCATCCTGCAGGAAGTGCACCTCGTCGAGCACGACCAGGCCGAGGTCGTCGAGCTGGGACGACCGGGCGTAGAGCATGTTGCGCAGGACCTCGGTCGTCATCACCACGATCGGCGCATCGGCATCGACGGCGTTGTCACCGGTCAGCAGCCCGACGTGGCCGTACTGCTCGCGGAGGTCCCGGAACTTTTGGTTCGACAGCGCCTTCAGCGGCGCCGTGTAGAACGCCCGCCGGCCGGCGACTCGGGCGAGGTCGATGCCGTACTCGGCGACCACGGTCTTGCCGCTGCCGGTCGGCGCAGCGACGACGACGTGCTGGCCGGCGTCGAGGGCCTGGAACGCATCGAGCTGGAACCGATCCAGCTCGAACGGGAAGCGCTGGCGTTCCACGCCGTGCAGTCTCCCAGCGTGGGCGGTCAGGTCGGCGCGACCACCCGCCGGCGCTTGCGCCGCTCCAGCAGGGCACCGAGCGCGATCGACAGGAAGTAGAGGACCGTCATCGGCGCGGCGAGGGCCACGAGCGAGATCGGGTCGCCCGACGGGGTGATGACGGCGGCCAGGACGACGATGATCAGCAGGGCGTAGCGCCAGCTGCGCAGCAGTCGGCCGGGCGAGATGACCCCGGCGATCTGCAGGAAGACGAGGAGCACCGGGAACTGGAAGCCGACACCGAACGCGGCGACCATCAGGCCGACGAGGCGGATGTAGCGGCTGACCTGGAACACGGGTCCGACGCCCTCGCCGCTGAAGGAGATGAGGAAGTCGAGCGCCGGCTCCAACGTCACGTAGGCGAGGAAGCCACCGAGCGCGAACAGCACGATCGACGACAGGATGAACGGAACCGCGTAGCGCTTCTCCTTGGCGTGCAACGCCGGCACGATGAAGCGCCAGATCTGCCACAGGACCACAGGCATGGCGACGATCAGTCCGCCGTAGCTGCCGACGCGCAGGCGTGTGCTGACGCCCTCGAGCGGGTCGAAGATGTTGAGGGCGTTCTCGCCAGCTGCCGGGTCGAAGCCGCAGAACTCCACCTCGCGACCGCTGCACAGATCGAGATACGGCTGCGTCAGGAACTCCAGCACCGGATCGTAGAAGGCGATGATGGCGATGGCGGCGACCATGACGGCGAGGGCCGAGCGGATGATGCGGACGCGCAGCTCGCCGAGGTGTTCGGTGAGCGTCATCGTGTCGTCGGGCGACTTGATCGTCGGGCGCGCCGCGCGTCCGCGCCGCCGCAGTGCGTTCATTCGGCCGGTCGCCTCACGCGGTGGCGTCGCCGGCCGGCGGGTCGCTCTGCCCGCTCAGGGTCCGGTTGATCGACGCTTCGTCGCCCGCCGCCCGCTCGACGGGGTCCGGCGCGGTTGCCGGTGCATCCGCAGTCGCCGGTGCATCCGCGGTCGCCGGAGCAGTGGCAGCTGACGACGTGGACGACGGGAGCTGCGGCGTGGCCCGACCGCCGGACCCGGGCTTCTTCGAATCGGCGTCGGTGAAGGATGCCGAGGACCGCAAGAGGTCGGCCGTCTCGCGCATCTCCTTGACCGGCTCGTCGATCACACTGCGCATCTCGTCCTGGAAGCTGTTGCCCATCTTCTTCAGCTCGGCGTACGTACGACCGGCCCGGCGGAGCGCGTCGGGCAGCTTCTCCGGACCGAGCACCACCAGTGCCAGCAGCAGGATCACGATGATCTCGCTCCCGGAGAGGTTGAACACGCGGCGGAGTCTACGGTCCTGACGTTTCTGGATGCGGCCGGCGGAACGCCTGGCGGCTCCGCCGTGCCGAACCGGGGCTGCCCGTCAGAACGACGGGTCTGGCATAGTCGGTCGCCGTGCAGCAACGGCTCCCCTCGCTGCTCGCCCGGCCGATCGGCTTCGCCCATCGCGGCGCTCGAGCCCATGCGCCCGAGAACACGCTGGAGGCGTTCCAGCTCGGACTGCGTCTCGGCGCCACCGGCCTGGAGAGCGACGTCTGGTTGACCAGCGACGGCGTGCCGGTGCTCGACCACGACGGGGTCGTCCGCCGCCGGCACCGCCGCCGGCCGCTGTCCAGCTACCGGCGCGACGAGCTGCCCGAGCACATCCCGTCGCTGGCCGAGCTGGTCGCCGCGTGCGGCACGGGCTACGAGCTGTCCCTCGACCTCAAGACGGCGGACATCGGCGTGGCGACGATCGAGGCGCTGCGCGATGTCGCCCCAGAGCTGGTCGGACGCACGTGGTTGTGCCACGCCGACCCCGAGCTGTTGACCGAGCTGCGGGCGTTCGACGAGACGGTGCGCCTGGTCAACTCGACGAAGCTCGACCGAATGAAGCACGGCCCCGAACGGCGCGCAGCCGAGCTGGCCGACCTGGCGATCGACGCTGTCAACCTCCATCACTCGCAGTGGACCGGCGGTCTGACCACCCTGTTCCACCGTTTCGACCGCGTGGCGTTCGCCTGGGACCTGCAGTTCGAGCACGTGCTGCGCAACGCGATCCGGATGGGGATCGACGGCGTGTTCAGCGACCACGTCGACGTGATGGCCGACGCCCTCACGGCCGAGGTCGGATCCCCCTGACGCGTTTGTGCGCCGAGCGCCGGCCCAGCGGCCGTCGCCGCACAAACGCCGGGTTCAGGTCAGGTCAGCCTCAGAGCCATTGCCAGTGGTTGCGCGGCCAGAACACCACGAACGCCCTACCGACCAGGTCGTCCTCGCTGATCGGACCGAGACCGCGACTGTCCTGAGACTCGTTGCGATTGTCCCCGAGGACGAAGACATGGTCGGCCGGCACGGTCCGCGGTGTCTGCGCCGGACCGCAATTGCCGGACTGCAGGTCAGCCGGGTCCAGGTACGGCTCGGCCAACAGCCGGCCGTCGATCAGCACCTCGCACCCGCGCACCTCGATCGTCTCGCCGGGGAGGGCGATCACGCGCTTGATGAGGTCGCGCTCGGACGTGCCGTTGAGCTGGTGGAGCACGACGACATCGCCGCGGTTGGGGTCATGGAGCCGGTAGGAGAGCTTGTTGACGAAGACCCGGTCCCCGTCGTAGAGCGTGGACTCCATCGACTGGCCGTCGACGACGAAGTGGGCCAGCACGAACGTGCGCACCAGGAAGGCCACGAGCAGGGCGACGCCGATGACGATCGCCCAATCGACGAACGCCCGACGCCGTTTGCGGCGGATCACCGGGTGGTGCCCCGCCGTGGCGTCCGCGGGCGTGGCGTCAGGCGATCCGGCCTCGGCCGGTTCGGCGCCCGGGAGGCGCTGCGGCAGCAGCGGGTCGCGCCCCGGCGTCGGGTCATCACCACGGACGCCGGACCGGGGGCGATCATCGGCGCTCAAAGGGACTCGATGAGCTTCTCGACCCGCTCGTCACGGCTCTTGAACGGGTCCTTGCAGAGCACGGTGCGTTGTGCCTGGTCGTTGAGCTTGAGGTGCACCCAGTCGACGGTGTAGTCGCGCCGGCGCTCCTTGGCCCGTCGCACGAACTCGCCACGCAGGCGGGCCCGGGTGGTCTGCGGCGGGATGTCCGTGGCGGCGTCGATGTCGGCGTCGGTGCACAGGCGCTCGACCATTCCGCGATCCTGGAGCTTGAAGAACGGGCTGCGAGTCCGGGACACGTCGTGGTACTGGAGATCGAGAAGCTGCACCCGGGGGTGGCCGAACGGCAGGCCGTGGCGCTCGCGGAACGCCTCGAGCAGCTTGAACTTGATGACCCAGTCGATCTCGCGGTCGAGCTTCATCGGGTCGTTCTCGATCGTCGAGACGCAGTGCTCCCACATCTCGAGGGCCCGTTGCTCGAGCGGCGGGAAGCCTTTGGTCTCGGCGTAGCGCAGGGCCCGGTCGAGGTATTCGCGCTGGATGTCGAGAGCGCTCACCTCCCGGCCGTTGCCGAGGCGGACGACGCGACGGCAGGTGGGATCGTGGCTGATCTCGCGGATCGCCCGGATCGGGTTCTCCAGCGTCATGTCGCGCAGGACGACGCTGCGGTCCTCGAGCATCCGCAGCATGCACGCAGCGGCGCCGACCTTGACGAAGGTCGTGTACTCGCTCATGTTCGAGTCGCCGACGATGACGTGCAGGCGGCGGTAGCGCTCGGCGTCGGCGTGCGGTTCGTCGCGGGTGTTGATGATCGGGCGGCTGCGGGTGGTTGCCGAGCTGACGCCTTCCCAGATGTGCTCGGCGCGCTGGGCGATCGAGTAGGTGGCGCCGCGGGCGGTGTGCAGCACCTTGCCGGCGCCGGTGTAGATCTGGCGGCTCACCAGGAACGGGATCAGCACCTCGGCGTAGTGGCCGAGGTCGTCGTGACGGCTGGTGCAGTAGTTCTCGTGGCAGCCGTAGCTGTTGCCGGCGGAGTCGGTGTTGTTCTTGAAGAGGTAGATGGTGCCGCGAATCGACTCCTCGGCGAGGCGCTGCTCGGCCGACTCGACGAGGCTCTCGAGGATCCGTTCGCCGGCCTTGTCGTGGACGACGAGCTCGTACAGCGAGTCGCACTCGGGCGTGGCGTATTCGGGGTGCGAGCCGACGTCGAGGTAGAGGCGGGCGCCGTTCTGGAGGAAGACGTTCGAGCTGCGACCCCAGCTGACGACTCGGCGGAACAGGTATCGGGCGACCTCGTCGGGGCTCAATCGGCGTTGACCGCGCAGGGTGCACGTCACGCCGTACTCGTTCTCGAGCCCGTAGATCCGGCGCTCCACCTGGGTCAACCTAGCGGTGCCGTGTCAACCCGCCGCGGCAGCCGCCCACCCACCGACCGCGTTTGTGCGGCGGCGATCGCCCCGCCGACGCCCAGCGCACAAACCGCGGTGTTGCCGTCGCCCCGCCCGCCCACTCCGACCGTCCCCAGCGCGTTTGTGCACGGACGGTCGGCCGAGCGACGTCCGGTGCGCGAACGCGCTGCTCGCCCAGCCCAGACCCCGCCGTGTTGCGTTTGTGCGCCGGGCGTCGGTCTCGGCGGTCGCCGTTGCGCGAACGCGGGGCTCAGGAGCGGTCGGCGAGCTCGCGCTGGTGCTTCTCGACCATGTCGGTCACAGCCTGCATGTTGCGTTCGGCCAGGTGCTCCCGACCGGCGCGGGCGCGTTCCTTCGCCGCCAACGTGTTGTAGGCCTGTCCCTGGAACTCGGGGAACACCCGCTGTGCGATCAGCTCGTAGCTCCGCTTGGTCGCCTCGGGGTTGGCCCACTCGTGGCACAGCGTCATGTAGCACCCGAACCCGCCCGACTGCTTCTGCAGCCGCTCGATCTGCTCGCACGCCATCTCCGCCGTGCCGATCGAGCCGAGACCGGATCCGTTCACGAACTCGATCATCTCCCGAGCCGCGTCGGCACTCCCGACGTCCATCTGCGGGAACGCCGCCGTGTGCTGGAAGTAGTCGAACCACTGCCGGATCCCGTACTCCACGTCCTTGGCCGCCTGCTCCTCGGTCTCGGCGATGTGCATCAGCCCGACGAGCCGCCACCTCGACCGATCGGCGGTGGTCCCGAACGTCGCCGCCCGCTCCTCCATCACGTCCCAGTGCAGGCCGAGCACGTCGAACCCCTCGGATTGGGTGGCCCCGATCGACAGCAGCCCGACGCCGTGCTTCCCGGCCAGGCGCGGCCCGCTCGGCGATGCCACCGCCGGGACCGCCACCTCGAACAGCGGGTTGGAGTACGGCCGCAAGTGCAACCGGGCATCGACCAGGTTCCACATCTTCGTCTGGCTCGACACGGGCTCGTCCGTGCGCAGCAGGCGCATGATCACGTCGAGGCCCTCCTCCAACAGCGGCCTCGTCTCCGTCGGATCGAGCCCCAGCATGATGGCGTCGGTGGGCAGCGAGCCCGGCCCGACCCCCAGCATGAACCGCCCTCGCGTCATGTGGTCGAGCAGCACCGCCCGCTCGGCGACCATGTACGGGTTGTGGTACGCGACGCTGACGACGCCCGTCCCGAGCTTGATGTGCCTGGTCCGGGCGGCCGCGGCGGCGATGAAGATCTCGGGGCAGGCGATGATCTCGGTCCCCGCCGAATGGTGCTCGCCGATCCAGGCCTCGTCCCAGCCCAGCCGGTCGAGGTGCTCGACGAGCTCGAGGTCTCGTTCGATGGCCAGCGTCGGGTTCTCGCCGGCCTGGTGGAACGGCGCCATGAAGATGCCGAAGCGCAGTCGATCGGTCATGTGGTCAGACCCCCATCTCGTCGTATGCGGCCGCCCACGGATCACTGTACGAGGCGCAACCGCAGCGGCGAACCGGGCCGGGCCTGCGCCACCGTCGCCATGGAGGCCGGGTCGACAACCGCGACGACCGAATACCCGCCCGTCGTCGGGTGGTCGGCGAGCATCACGATCGGGCGTCCGTCGGGTGGCACCTGGATCGCTCCCAGGAGCAGCCCCTCGCTCGCCAGCTCGGCCCGGTCGTGCTGGCCCAGCGCCGGACCGTTCAGCCGGACGCCGACGCGACTGACGTCGCTGCTCACCGTCCACTCCGCGCCGGTCAAGGTGGTGATGGCGCCGGCGTCGAACCGGTCGATGCGCGGCCCGGGCCAGATCCGCACCTCCGATGTCGGCGGGGGCGGCGGCGCCTGATCCACGGCGATCGGGAGCTGGCTCGGCGAACCGACGGGCAGGGAGTGGCCGGTGATGACCGGGTCCGGTCCCAGGCCTGATCGTGAGTCCTGGCTGCGGGAGCCCAGGATCGGTTCGACAGCGATCCCACCCCGCACGGCGACGTAGCCCCACAGGTCCCCGGCCGCCGGCGCGACGTCGATGGTCTCGCCGGCGGGGACGGCGCGGGCGATGCGCTCCGCCGACAGTGCGACGACCACGGCAGCGGTGGGTCGCAGCCGCAATCCGCCGAGCGTCTCGAGGACGGCGGCGTCGTCGAGGTTGCCGACCAGCCGGTTGAGCAGGGCGCGCAGCGGCTGGTCGAGCGCTCCGCTCCTTGACACTCCGATGTCGGCGTACCCCGGCCGCCCGCCGTCTTGGATCGATGTTGACCAGCCCGCCTCGACCACGACGAGGTCGACGCCGCCGGTCATCGCGCGACGAAGCGCACCGTCGTCCCGGGGCGCAGCAACGCGGGTGGTGCTCGACGCGGGTCCCACAGGTCGGCGTCCGTGCGACCGAGGAGGTGCCATCCGCCCGGCGACGGCGACGGGTAGACGGCGCTGTAGCCGGCAGCGATCGCGACCGCCCCGGCGGGCACCGTCGTGCGGGGCGTTGCCCGACGCGGCAGGTGGAGGCGCTCGTCGAGCCCCGCCAGGTATCCGAACCCGGGAGCGAACCCGCAGAAGGCGCACGTGTAGCGGCCGGCGGCGTGAAGCTCAACGACCTCGTCGATCGTCAACCCGGTCGCCTCCGCAACCTCGGGCAGGTCGTCACCGTCGTAGGTCACCGTCAGCTCGACGGCGTCCCCGGAGTCCGAGGGATCCACCTCGGCGGCTGCCAGGGACTCCAGCCAACCTCCCACGACCACGCGGTCGGCGCCGGGTCGTAGCCGCACCAGCACCGTCGTCGCCGCCGGCACGACCTCGTCGATGTCGGGCCCGCCTCGAGCGGCGGCAGCGAAGCCGAGGACCTCTCGGTCGTCGAGCTCCACCAACCACCCGGCCGGACCGTACGGCAGCAGGCGACGGGCCGGCTCGATCATGCAACGAAGGCGCCGAGTCGCACACCGGCCGCCGTCAACGACTCGCGCACGGCCCGCGCCAGCTCGACTGCCCCTGGGGTGTCGCCGTGGACGCAGATCGACCGCGCTTCGATCCCGATCACCGACCCGTCGATGGCGACCACCTCTCGATCGGCGGCCAGGCGCACGGCCTGATCGGCTGCCGCCGCCGGATCGGTGATCAGCGCATCCGGCCGGCGCCTCGGCACGAGGGAGCCATCCGGCGCGTAGGCGCGATCGGCGAACGCCTCGGGCACGGCTTCCAGCCCGGTCGCCTCGGCGCGGCGGAGCAGCTCGCTGCCGGGAGCGCCGAGCACGGCCAAGGACGGGTCGTACTCGGCGGCGGCCTCGACCACGGAGCTCGCCGCCGCCGGATCGACGCTGGCCACGTGGTAGAGCGCTCCGTGCGGCTTCACGTACCGGACGCCGGCTCCGGCGACCTGGGCGAAGGCGTCGAGCGCACCGAGCTGGTACAGCACGGCGTCGCGCAGCTCGGCGGGCGCCATGTCCATCGCCCGCCGCCCGAACCCCAACAGGTCCGGGAACGAGACCTGCGCACCGATCGCCACGCCCGACCTCACCGCCGCCGCACACGTGGCACGCAGCGTCGACGGGTCACCGGCGTGGAAGCCGCACGCCACGTTGGCACTGGTGACCAGCTCGAGCATCGCCTCGTCGTCGCCCAGGCGCCACACCCCGAACGACTCCCCGAGGTCGCTGTTCAGGTCGAGGGCGACCACCACGCCACCGTACCGAGCGCGTTTGTGCGTTGGCGGCCGGCCGGCCGGCGACCGGCGCACAAACGCGGTGGGTGAGCGCGGCGACGAACAGGGTCACGCTGGTTCGCCGCCGATGAGCAGGTGGTTCTCGCTCGGCTCGGTCCGGCCGCGCTGGCTTGATCCGGCTGGTCAGCTCGTCGAGCTGGTGGTGCTTCGGGACGGGATCGATGACCCCGGCTGGCACGCGGGCAGGCACTGCGGGCGCACGCCACTTCAGGTCCGGATCTGCGACGCGCGGCAGACGTGCTGGCCGAGCCGTCGGGTGCAGCGAAGGTGACGGCGCTCGCGCCACGTGGCGCTCCCTGGGCCTCACCCGCCGGACCTGGAGCCGGTACTGGCCGCTTGGGCTACTCCTCGGAGGCAGCAGCGGCGGGCTCAGCGCCGGCGTCGGCGGGGCCGAGCAGCTCGGTGACATCGTCGTCGGTCAGCCGACGGAAGCAGCGCCGGCCGTTGCCACGGCAGAGCAGGGCGACTTCCAGGTCGGAAGCTGGGACCGTCCGGTCGGGGCCGGCCAGGGCGGCCGTCCCGGCCCGCACCGCGGCCGCGGTGTCCATGCCGTCGCTGAACGACTCGCCGATGCGCCCGAGGATGGCGTCGGCGTCGCCACCAAGCACGGTGTAGTCGCGGTGGTCGAACACCGTGCCGTCGTAGAGGATGTGGAACATCTGGTCGTCGGCGGCGACGACACCGACCTCGGCCACGAGGATCTCCACCTCCATCGGCTTCATCTCGTGGGTGAAGATCTGGCCGAGGATCTGGGCGTACTGGTTGGCCAGGCTCCGGGCGTCGACGTCGTCTCGGCTGTACTGGAAGCCCTTGAGGTCAGCCGCCCGGACGCCGGCCACCCGCAGCTGGTCGAACTCGTTGTACCTGCCGACGCCGGCGAAGGCGATGCGGTCGTAGATCTCGCTGATCTTGCGCAGCGTCTCGGAGCTGTTCTCGGCCACGATGGCAATGCCCTCGACGTACCGGACAGCGACCAGCGCCCTGCCCCTCGCGATGCCCTTGCGGGCGTAGTCCGCCCGATCCTTCATCACCTGTTCCGGCGCGACGTAGAACGGCATGCTCATGGACTTGGGGTCTCCCGGGCCCGGATGTCGTCGGCGATGACCTGGAAGCGCTGAGCCAGCTCGTCCTCGGGGACTGCGACGAAGCCCTCGGCCGTGATGGTTGCGACGATCGGGTAGATGCCGCGCAGCGCGTCGGGTCCACCCGTGGCGGAGTCGGCGTCGGCGGCCTCCCACAGCGCCTTGCACACGAGGTCGACTGCCGCGGCCCGGTCCATCTCCGGCCGGTAGCCGACCTTGACCACGGTGCCGGCGTGCAGGCTGCCGGAGCCGGTCGCCACGTACTCGCGTTCCTCGTAGCGTCCGCCGGTGACGTCGTAGGCGAACAACCGCCCGACGTGGCGGCGCAGGTCGTACCCGCCGAAGATCGGGACGACGGCGAGCCCCATCATCGCCGCCTGCAGGTTGGCCCGGATCATCATCGACAGCTGGTTGGCCTTGCCTTCCAAGCTGAGCGGCGTGCCCTCGACCTTCTCGTAGTGCTCGAGCTGCAGCTGGAACAGCCGGACCATGTCCATGGCCGGACCGGCGGCACCAGCGATGGCCACACCGCTGTGGCGATCGGCCTCGACGACCTTGTCCATCGACCGGTGGCTGATCAGATTGCCGGCCGTGGCCCGCCGGTCACCGGCCATGACCACACCATCGGCGTACCGCACCGCGACGCACGTCGTGGCGTGGGGTACGGCGAGCGTCGAGGCGTCGCCGTCCGGACCGTCGTGCGTTGCCCCGATCCGGCGCAGGAGGTTGGCGAAGCTGGACCCCGGGTCGTCACCCGGGGTGAAGGTCGGCATCCCCATGTGGCGTTACTGTCCGCCCTTCTGGACGTAGGACTTGACGAAGTCCTCGGCGTTGGTCTCGAGGACCTCGTCGATCTCGTCGAGGAGGTCGTCGAGCTCGGCCTTCAACTTCTCGCCGCTCTCGGAGACCGCCGGCGCGTCCTCGACCACCTCGGTCTCGGAGGTACGGGGGGTCTGCTTCTGCTTGTGCGTCCGTTCTGCCATGTCGCTGCGCCTCCTTCGCTGGGGTCCTCGGGCGGCTATGAACCGAGTCGCTCGAGGAGCTCGACGGCGCTGTCGCTCTCGTCGATCAAGCTAGCCACGTGGTCTGCCGTTCCCCGCAACGGCTCCATCATCGGAACGCGACGCAGTGGTTCGCGTCCGACGTCGAAGACGATCGAGTCCCAGTTGGCGGCCACGATCTCATCCGGATACTTGGCCAGGCAGCGCCCGCGGAAGTACGCCCGGGTGCTCGTCGGCGGCTCGGTGATGGCCCGGGTGACCTCGTCGTCTCCAACCAGGGTGGCCAGGCCGGCCCGGGTGGACAGTCCGCGGTCCGGCCGCAGGTCGTGGTACTGCAGGTCGATGGCCTTGAGACGGGCGTTGCCCGGGGCAAGGTCGTGGCGCGATGCGTAGCCGTCGACGAGGCGTTGCTTGGCCACCCAGTCGACCCAGTCGGCGACCGACCCGGGATCCTGCTCGAGGCCGGCGAGCACCTGCTCCCACCGGCGCAGGACATCGCGGCCGACCTCGTCGCCGACCGGCGCGAGCCCGTGTGACTGCTCGTACTTGCGGGCCCGTTCGAGCAGCCCCCACTGCACCTCGAGGGCGGTGGCGCGGCGGCCGTCGCGCAGCATGATCGTGCGGGTCAACGTCGGGTCGTGGCTGACCTGGCGGAGCCCCGAAACGGGGTTGCCGAGCAGCCAGTCCTCGCCGAGCGCGTCGTCTTCGATCATCGCCAGGACGATCGCCGTGGTGCCGACCTTGAGGTAGGTGGCGACCTCGGACATGTTGGCGTCGCCGATGATGACGTGAAGGCGTCGGTACTTCTGGGCGTCGCAGTGCGGTTCGTCGCGGGTGTTGACGATGGGGCGCTTGAGGGTGGTCTCGAGGCCGACCTCCTCCTCGAAGAAGTCGGCCCGTTGGGACAGCTGGTACGGGACGTGGTCGGCGGGAGTGCCCGGCAGCTCGCAGCCCACCTTGCCGGAGCCGGTGAAGACCTGCCGGGTCACGAAGTGTGGGGTGACCTGGGCGACGATGCGACCGAAGGGGGTTTCACGGGCGAGGAGGTAGTTCTCGTGGCAGCCGTAGCTGTTGCCCTTGCCGTCGGAGTTGTTCTTGTAGACGACGACCTCGGCCGGATCGGCGCCAGTCGACGTCTGGGCCAGCTTGGCGTTGGCGTAGACCATGCTGCGCCGAACGATCTCCTCTGCGGCGCGGTCGAAGCACACGGCCTCGAGGGCGGTGGCGACCTCGGGGACGGAGATCTCGGGGTGGGCGTGGTCGACGTAGTAGCGGGCGCCGTTGGTGAGGACGGCGTTGACGAGCGTCGTCTCGACCTCGGGTGCGAGGGCGTCGTCGACGGAGAAGCCCCTGGCGTCGTTGGTCGGCTGCTCGTCGTCGAAGTCCCACCCGACGCGGCCGCGCTGGCGGCTGGTGGTCGCGGCGACGTAGGCGTTGATCAGCAGCGAGGACGCCGACACCGGGTTGTTGTCGGCCCCGCGCACGACGATGCCGTACTCGGTCTCGATGCCGCACACCTTCGGCAGCGCCATGCGGCGACCCTAGCCATGCCGCACCGCGCTCCACCGTCCACATGATGTTGCGTTTGTGCGACTGCTGCCGCTGCGCAGCAGCACGCCGCACAAACGCTGCCGGGAACGAGGCGTGGCTCCGGTCGCTGTGACACCCCCGCAATACCGTTCTCGCCACCGACTCCCCCGATTGCTCGCCGGCCATTCGCCGGCCGGCGACGAGTGCGCGAACGCGGGAGGAGTCGAACAGTGAAGACGTTGGAGGACGTGGCGGAACGGCAGGACGGGGTGGTCAGCGTGTGGCTCGCCCGGGCGACTGGGTTGAGCACGGGACAGATCAACAGACGACGCGCCCAGGGACGGTACCGACGGTGTCGGCGCGGGGTCGTGCAGATCGCCGGAGCGCCACCCTCGTGGCGCCAAGCCGTCCGCATCGCCTCGATCGCCGCCGGAGCCGGCGTCGTCGTCTCGCACGCGAGTGCCGTGCGGCTCTACGGCATCGAGCTGCCGAAGGCTGTCCATCGCCGGTGGCGACGAGACAGCGCGTTCATCGAAGTCGCCGCGCCGCTGCTCCGCCACGTCCGGCTGGACGGCGTACGAGGGCATCGATCGGGAACCTGGGAGCCCGGCGACGTGCAAGCGCGAGCTGGTTTCGCGGTCACGTCGCCGCTGCGCACTGTGATTGACATGAGCTCCAGGCTCGGGGTCGAAGGAACCGGAAAGCTGATCGACGAGTTCCTTCGTCGCCGACTGATCACGATGCGACAGTTGGCCGAGCGGGTGGAGCTGCTCCGACCGGCGCCTGGACGATCTGTGCGAGTGCTGCGGATCGTCACCTCGGCACGGCTCGACTCGTGGGACCCTGGGGAGTCCGAGCTGGAGGCGCGGCTGCGGCGGGTGATCCGGCGCAAGGGCTTCCCATCCCCGGGCGGTCAGCACATCGTGCGCGACGGCAGCTTCTCGGTGCGCCTCGACTTCGCCTATCCCGACGTGAAGGTGTACTTGGAGGGCGACGGCTTCGGGTTCCACCGGTTCCGATCCGAGCTCGACCGCGACGCCCGCAAACGCAACGGCCTCGTCGAGCGCGGCTGGATCGGGCTGCACTTCACGGCGGCCATGTCCGACGCCGAGATCGAGCGCTCGTTCGCCAGCTTCTATGACCGGGCCACGGGCGAGTGGCACCTCCCCCGCTGAGGCCCACTTCCTCGCGTTTGTGCGATCGACGCCGCCCTGCGCCACCCCGATGACCAAACGCGTTCTACTGGGGTGGACGGATCGGCGTCCTCGGTCCCGCTCAGCCGCCCACCACCCACGAACCTGCGCCCGGCACGTGACGTTTGTTCAGGCGGTTACTGCCGGCCGGCCCGCAATCGCACAAACGCAGTTACAGGTACTGGCCGGTCGCCACTCGTTCGATGGCCCGGCCGCCCATCGGATCGTCCTCGCGGCCCTCGTTGACGAGCGTCCTGATGAACACGATCCGCTCGCCCTTCTTGCCCGAGATCTTCGCCCAGTCGTCGGGGTTCGTCGTGTTCGGCAGGTCCTCGTGCTCCTTGTACTCCTGCTTGATCGACGCCAGCAGGTCATCGAGCTGCACGCCGCGCGCACCGCCGCCGATCACGCGCTTGATCGCCAGCTTCTTCGCTCGCCGGACGATGTTCTCGATCATCGCTCCCGACGCGAAGTCCTTGTAGTACAGGACCTCCTTGTCGCCGTTGGCGTACGTGACCTCGAGGAACCGGTTGGAGTCGTCTTCCCGGTACATCTCGGCCACCGTCGACTCGATCATCTCGGGCACGGCCTGCCCGGGGGCGATCGGGATCTCGTCCGTGAGGTACTGGGCGAAGATCTGCGTCGCCGCCGCACCATTGGGCCGCTCGATCTTGATCTTCACATCCAGCCGCCCCGGGCGAAGGATGGCCGGATCGATCAGGTCCTCCCGGTTGGTGGCCCCGATCACGATCACGTTGCGCAGGCCCTCGACACCGTCGATCTCGGCCAGCAACTGCGGCACGATCGTCGATTCCATGTCCGAGCTGATGCCCGACCCGCGGGTGCGGAACATCGAGTCCATCTCGTCGAAGAAGACGATGACCGGCCACCCCTCCTCGCTCTTCTCCCGGGCCCGCTGGAAGACGAGGCGGATCTGCCGTTCGGTCTCGCCGACGTACTTGTTGAGCAGCTCCGGGCCCTTGATGTTGATGAAGTAGCTGCGGCCTTTCTCGTCCCCCGTCGAGGCCGCCACCTTCTTGGCCAGGCTGTTGGCGACCGCCTTGGCGATCAGCGTCTTGCCGCAGCCCGGAGGGCCGTACAGCAAGATCCCCTTCGGCGCCGGGAGCCGGTGCTCGGCGAACAGGTCCTGGTGCAGGAACGGGAGCTCGACGGCATCGGCGATCTGCTCGATCTGATCGTCGAGGCCTCCGATGTCGGCGTAGGAGATGTCGGGCACCTCTTCGAGCAGGAGATCCTCGACCTCCGGGCGCGGCAGCTTCTCGAGCAGCAGGTTCGACCGCGGGTCGAGGCGCATGGAGTCGCCGGCCCGCAGGTGGGTGCCCCGCAACGCGTCGGCCAGCTCGCAGACCCGCTCCTCGTCGGCGCGACCGATGATCAGCGCCCGAACGCCGTCGTCCATCAGCTCTTTCACGGTGACGACCTCGCCGGTGGCCTCCGGATGGCGGGCGAGCACGACGTTGAAGCTCTCGTTGAGGACGACCTCGCTCCCTCGGTCAAGGGCGTCGAGGTCGATGTCCGGGTGGGTCGACACCTTCATTTTGCGGCCGCTGGTGAGGATGTCGACCGTGCCGTCGTCGTTCTTGCCGACGACCACGCCGTACGCCGAGGGCGGCTGGGTGAGCTTGTCCACCTCGTCGCGCAGGGTGGCGATGTGCTCGCGCGCCTCACGCAGCGTGTAGCTGAGCTTCTCGTTCTGGGCAACGGCCTGGGCCAGCTGGCCCTTCGTCTCGAGCAGCCGCTCCTCCAGCGCCCGCACGCGCTTGGGCGCGTCGGCCAATCGACCGCGCAGGTGGGCGATCTCCTCGAGCAGCGCCTCCACCTGGGCTGCGTCGGGTGACTCGTCGGGCACGCCGCCTCCTTGCGGATCCATCCGGATCGATCGCTCCCTGACGCTACACGCGGCCGTCCGCCACGGGTCGGAGGCTTCCCAGCCCCGCGTTTGTGCGCCGAGCGTCGCTCCAGCGACGCTCGGCGCACAAACGCGGCTTGCGGGGGCGCATCACGTTTCCACGCCGCAGACCGGGTAAAGTCATGGGCAGCGAACTGCCAAGGAGCGAAGGATCACCATGAAGGTCTGGATCGATCAGGATCTGTGCACCGGCGACGGGCTGTGCGAGGAGATCGCACCCGACGTGTTCACGCTGCTCGACGATGGCCTGGCCTACGTCAAGGAAGGCAGCACGATCTACGCCACCGCCAAGGGCAACCCGCAGGGCGCCGAGGGCCTGGCGAACATCCCGGACGGCCAACTCGACGCGGTGATCGAATCCGCCGAGGAGTGCCCCGGGGAGTGCATCTACATCGAGCCCTGATCCGGGGCTCGCCTGGCCGCCCGGGGCGCCTCGATCCCGAGCGTTTGTGCGGCCGTGGTCGCTCGGCCGCGGGGCCGTGAACAAACGCGGAGTTCAGCGGCCGAGGAAGCGGGCGGACGTGAGGAAGCCCGTGTGGGCGACCATGCGGTGGTCTGGCCGCACCGCCTGACCCTCTACGTGCCACGTCCGGTGCAGGACCTCCAGCGTCCGGGCGTCGATCCACTTGCCCCGCAACGCCTCACGGGCCTGGGCCGCCTGCACGATCGAGGGCGTGTAGGCGACGAGGATCCCTCCCGCCCGCAACACGGCCTCGGCGTGCGGCACCACCCGCCACGGTTCGGGCAGGTCGAGCACCACCCGATCGAACGCCACCGCACCCGCGTCGATTCCCTCGTAGCTGTCGCGCAGCTCGACGGCGTACCGCCCGAGGGCATCCACGCCAAGGAAGCTGCGCACATTGCTCCGGGCCCGGTTGGCGAAATCCTCCCGCAACTCGTAGCCGATGACGTCGGCGCCGGCGCGCAACATCGTCATCGACAGCGCGCCCGAACCGACTCCCGACTCGAACACTCGCATCCCCGGGCCGATGTCGGCGAGCATGCAGATGGGCGCCAGGTCCTTCGGGTAGATGACCTGCGCGCCGCGCGGCATCTCCAACACGAAGTCCTCGAGGGTCGGGCGCAGCACCGTGTACTCGGCGCCACGCGTCGACCGCACGACGGTCCCTTCGTCCACGCCGACCAGCGCGGTGTGGGGCACGAACCCGGCGTGGCTGTGGAACTCCCCCGCCTCCGTCAGCTGCACGAGGTAGCGCCGGCGCTTCGTGTCGAGGAGCAGCACGCGCTCACCAACCCGCAAGGGATCAGCGGCCACGGCGAGCGATCATGTCCACCGTCACGGGCTCGTGCGCTGCGGCCACGTCGACCAGGCGGCAGAACGCACACACCTCGGTGGTCGTCGGCGCCCCGCACCGAGCGCACTCCCGCAACCCCTCGGCGGCGGCCCTCGACCGGCCGACCAGCAGCGGCGCCATGCGCTCGAGGAACCCGAGGTAGAACGCCGCCTTCGTCCCGGGCGAGCCAGCCTCCAGCCCGTTCAACGCCGCCTTGTACCCGAGATGGCGGTTCCCCACCGCCATCGGACACTCCTCGACCTGGTAGTCGATGCCACGGGTGATGCACCACGCCGCCGTCTCGCGCTCCGTCAGCCGGACCAGCGGCTTGACCTTGCGCGGGAACCCCGCTGTCGCCGGCAGACACGGCAGCTGCCGGGCCAGGTAGTCGACGTCCCAGTGCAAGGTGTTGCCGAGCAGCACCGCCGCTTCGTCATCGAGGTTGTGGCCGGTTGCGACGGCGTCGAACCCGCCGTCACGGGCGGCGGCGTCGAACAGGTGCCGCTTCGACATCCCACACGCCGAGCACGGCACCCGCCGAGTCGCCCGCGCCGCCGTCGGTACGTCGTAGCCGTGCTCGTCACGCAGGTCGATCGTGCGCAGCGGCAGCCCTCTGGCTGACGCGAAGTCAGCGGCGTACCGCCCGCTGTCGCCGCTGTACTCGCCGATGCCGAGCCCGATGTACACGCCCTCGGTCTCGTACCCCAGCTCGACCAGCAGGTCCCACACGGCGAGCGAGTCCTTGCCGCCGCTCACCGCAACGAGCACACGATCCCCCGGCGTGAGCATCGAGTGGTCGGCGATCGCCTTCTCGACCTGGCGGCGACACAGCTGCTGCAGGTGCTCGGCGCAGAAGTTGGCGTTGTGACGCGGCAGGTCGATGATCGCCGGCCCCCGGCACACCCGGCACTTGCTCATGCCCCACCGGAGATCACGGGCCGCACCTCGATCACGTCGTCATCGGCCAACCGGCCGTCGCCCGGCACCAGCTCGCCGTTGCGGATGACCAGGTGCGCCTCCCGGTTCAGCGACAGCTCGTCGAGCAGCCGCTGCACCGTGCGGGTGCCCTCGATCTCGATCTCCCGCCGCGGGTTGCGCAGCAGGACCCTCACTCGTCGATCCGCAGGCCCGTCAGGATGATCTTCTGGCCCGGCTCCAGGCGCTCGACGGCGATCGTCTGCGACCCCCTGCCCATGACCTTGTGCAGGATCATCCGCCCGACGATGAGCAGTCCGATGACCCGCCACATGCGGTTGTCGCCGAAAAACCCCTGAGTGATCGCCTTGCGCCGGATGATGAGGGCGGGCGACAGCACCGGGAAGCGACGAGCGAGCACTCCCACGTCAGACCCGCCGGATCTCGACGAAGGTGTTCTTCTTGCGGCCGCTGCGCCGACCGAACAGGAACACGATCAGCACCACGAGCACACCGCCGACCGCCGCCGCCACGACCAGTTTGCTGCGCTGCTCGTCGACCTTCTCCTTGACCTCGCCCTGCAGACCGCGAAAGCCGCGCTCGAGGTCGTCACGGGTCACCTTCTTCGGCGGGACCGCGCTCGCTCGCTTGGCCATCTGATCGAACCCCTAGTCCTGCTCGGGCCGGTTGAGGCTGTCGCGGCCGATCCGCCTGAGCACGATCACGAGCAGGACCACGGTGACGACGAGGACGATCAGGTACGAGAGCCACGACCACGCCCCGGTGGCTGCCCGATCCCACTCCGTCTGGATCAGGCGCAGCAGTCCGAGCAACACGATCACCAGGCCGAGCCCGAGCAGCATTGCGCCGGCCGCACCCATCCCGAGCCACTTGCCGGCCCCGCGCAGCGGCCCGAGCGTTTCCTGCTTGGCGTACGTCTTGACCAGGTCGACGACGTCGCCGACGGAGACCTGCTCGTCGGATCGAGCGTCCGTCAAGGCGCGATCCGGTCGATCGGTCGTCGTCACGGCCGCAATATCTATCACGCCGACGATCCCGGCCGATCGGGCGGTCAGCTCAAGCGGAACCGCAGCATGGCCTCGACGTCGTCGAGCGCGGTCCCCAGGTCGTCGAGTCGCTGCGCCGGCGAGACCGCCACGAGCAGGCGGTACCGGTCCGCCGGGCCGATCGGCGCCAGCCCGGCGAGGTGGTAGGAGGCGAGCAGCGGATCGTCGCTGACCTCGAGCTCGGGGACCTCGGCGAGATCGCCGCTGCGCACGGCCAGCTCGAGCACGCCACGCATCCGGTCGCGCAGCGCCTCCACCCCCTCGCGCAGGCCATCGGCATCGGCGTCCTCGTCGGGCCAATCGTCGACGTCGGCGACCGGATAGGGGTCGTCGGGCAGCCAAGCGTTGACCCTGAAACGCCGCGTGCCGACGGCCACCAGCGCGTAGCGCTGCTCGTCGAGAGCCTGGACCTGCACCATCCGGGCCACGACGCCGACGTCGGCGCGGGTGTCGCCCCCGCCCACCTCCCAGCCCCGCTCGATCAACGTCACCCCGAACTCGGGCTCGCCGTCATCGTCAGCGAGGCAGTCGATCACCAGCTGGCGGTAGCGCGGCTCGAACACGTGCAGCGGCAGGAGCCCGCCGGGCAGCAGGACGCTGCCGAGGGGGAACATCCGCAGCACCGCCACGGCCGCACGGTACGCCGGTCAGCGCGGGCCGAGCTGCTCGGCGGACGGACCGGCGGGGTGGGCGGCGAGAACCTCGCCCAGGCGCTCCCAGACCGGCAGGTAGGAGCCGGCAAGGGTGAGGTCCTCGCCGGCGCTGTTCAGGATGAGGGCGAAGTCGAGTGCCCCGCCGCCGTCAACGGGCAGGTAGCCAGCCAACGCCTTCACGGCCGGCGGGTCGACCCCGAGTGGCGGGTTGCCGAGCGTGCCCGTCTTCGCTTGCAGCCGACCGGCGACCGGTGAATCGGCCAGCACGTCGGCGAGCGTCCCCGACCGTCCGGCCACGGGAAGCCCGGCGCCCAACGCACCGTTGGACGCGCTGCGGGCCAGCACGGTGACCAGCGCATCACACGTCAGGCGGTTGTCGCTGCTGAGGCCGGACCCGTCGTCGAGGGCGAGGCTGGCCGTCGCCACGCCCCAGGACTCGAGGGTCTGGCGCACGACCTCGAGGCCGGCGGCCCGCGTGCCGCCGGTCCCGGCGACGGCGCCGAGCTCCTTCACCAGGAGCTCGGCCGTGTTGTCGTCACTCGTCCCGAGCAGCTCGGCGACGACGGCGGTCATCGGTGCCGAGCTCACCGAGGCGATCGTCGTGGCGTCCGGGGGGGTCGTGCCGGCCGCCGCGCCGCGGGCCACGACGACACCACGGTCGGCCAGGAGATCCGCCAGCTCCTCGGCCGCTCCGATCGCCGGGTCCGGCACCCGGGCCGGGCTCCCGGTCCGCCGGGCGTCGTTGACCATCAGGGCGTCATACGGGCCGGCTTCGACCTCGCGGATGTCCTCGTCCCAGCTCGGGACGAACCACTCGTCGTCGTAGCGGCCGGCGTCGCCGACGATGGCGCCGTCGATGCGCCGCACTCCGGCGGCGACCACGCCGTCGGCCAGCGCGTCGAGCGAGGTCGGCGTCGTGACGGGGTACTGGTCGTCCTGAGTCGGGAATGCGTTGCTCGTCAGCAACGGGTCGCCTCCGCCGACGAGGTAGAGGTCGCCGGCGAGCACGCCGTTCGACACCGGGCCCGAGCGAACCTCGGTGGTGAAGGTCGCGTCTGGTCCGAGCACCTCGAGCGCCACTGCGCCGATGACGATCTTCTGGTTGCTGGCCGGGATCACCGGTCGGTCGCCGCCGACCGAGGCGACGGGCACGCCGTCGAGGGCCACGGTGACGCAGGACGTCTCGTTCATCGTGGCCCCGAACTCCTCGACCGCCTGGCGCAACGCCGGCCGACTGATGTCCTGGGCGATGACGCCGGGCACTCGCCGGAACGAGAGCAGCGGGGTGGCGAGCTGCGGAGCCGGTGGCGCGGCTGAGCCCGCCGGAGCATCCGGGGCGGGCGTGGCGCCGGCGGCGTCCGCGCGTCCCGCGGCCCACCGCCAGAGCCCGGCCAGCACGACGAGCGGTACGAGGGCGATCACCGCCACGACGACGGCCGGCCCCCACCGCCCCGAACTGCGTTTGTGCGCCGGCGGCCGCCGGGCCGGCGGCGGTCGCACAAACGCGGGATTCTGGGTCACGGGTGGTGGGCGCGGCGGCGACGGTGGCGGGCGTCGCGGTACAAGTGGCCGAGGGCGACGACGGCCCGGTTGCCACTCGGGTAGCACAGGCGACCGGTGGCGCGGACAGTCGCCGGACCGGGGTTGGCCGGGTCGGCGACGGCCAACTCCGTCGCAGTGAGGATCGGCTTGCCCGTCGCCCGGCTCAGCTCGTCGGCGGCCTCGGCGAACCTGGCGTCCTGGCGCTCGTGGTAGGCGACGATCCGCTCCAACCCGTTCCCCGGGTAGTAGGGACCGTCGCGCATCATCCGGGCCTGGTTCGACTGGATGCCCAGCCCCAGGTAGATCACGGCGTGCACGTCGGGGTGCTCAGCGATCAGCCCGAGGACTTGCGGGATCGTGTCGCGGGTCTCGCCGCCGGCGCAGTCGACCGGGTTGTTGCGACTCCAGCGCGGCGGCAGCAGCTCGTCGATCGCGGCCTCCAAGTCGGACGGCAGGGTCAGCAGCTGCAGGTCGCCGTCACGGGCGATGGCGTCAGCCGTGACCACTCCCCACCCGCCGGCCGTGGTCAGGACCATCACGTTCGGCCCGGCCGGTGCGGGCTGGGTGGCGAACGTCGCCGCTGCCTCGAACGCCTCCTCCACCGTGGTCGCCCGCGTGATGCCGACGGCACGGCAGGCACCGTCGAACACCTTGTCGTCCGCGGCCAGCGCGCCCGTGTGGCTCGCCGCCGCCCGCGCCCCGCTGTCGGTGGCGCCGCCTTTGACCAGCACGAGCGGCTTGCTCGCGGCGGCCTGGCCGAGCCCTTCGAGCAGCGTGCGACCGTCGGTGATGCCCTCGATGTAGGCCAACCCGACCGCCGTCGCCGGATCGCCGGCGAAGTGGTCGAGATAGTCGGCGACGGAGACGGCGGCGGCGTTGCCGGCCGACACGGCCCGGCTGATCCCGACCCCGGTCGCCCGCGCCCAGTTCAGGAAGCTGGACACGAAGTTGCCGCTCTGGCTGGCCACGGCGATCCGTCCCGCCGGCGGGTAGGGGGCGACGATCTGCGCACACAGCGACACCGGCGTGCTGACGACACCCTGCCCGTTCGGGCCGGCGAGCAGCATGCCGAGCTCGTCGGCGAGGGCGACGAGCTCGAGCTCGGCCTGGCGACCCTCGGCCCCGGCTTCGCCATAGCCGGCAGAGGTCAGGAAGGCCGCCCGCACGCCCTTCGCCGCACATGCTCGCAGCAGGTCGGGGTTGGCCGACGCTGGTGTGCACACGAAGACCAGGTCGATCTGCCCATCGGGAAGCTCGGCGACGTCGGCAACCGTGCGCACGCCGAGCACCTCGTCGCCCTGCAGGTTGGTGCCGAAGACCTGGCCGGCGTAGCCGTTGGCCAGGACGTTGTGCAGCGACACGAACCCGAACTTGCCGGGGTGGGTCGACGCTCCCGAGACGAGGACGCCGCGCGGCTCGAACAAGGCGCGGAACTGCTCCGCCGTCGGTGGCGGACGCCGGGGCGGCCGTTCGCTGTCGCCCTCGGCGCCGATCTCGACCAGGGCATCGACGGCGACGAGCCGCCCCGACGGCTCGACGATCAGCGGGTTGACGTCGACGCTGGCGACATCAGGACGCTCCATCGCGAGGCGGCCGAGGCCGACGAGCAGGTCGGCCAGCTGGTCCCGATCGACCGCCGCCTCACCCCGCGATTCGCCCAGCAAGCGCTGCGTCTGCAGGTCGTCGACCATCTCGGCTGCGGTGAGGGGGTCGACCGGAGCCGGGCGGAACACCACGTCACCGAGGGCCTCGGTCAGCACGCCGCCGACGCCGAGCATCATGGTCGGTCCGAACTGGGGGTCGCGCAGCAGCCCCGTGATCAGCTCGCGGTGGCCGCCGACCATCGGCGCGACGAGCACCGTCACCGGGCCGTCGTCCGGGGTCGCCGCGGCGAGGAGCTCCTCGGCGGCCCTGCGCACGGCTTCAGCGTCGGAGAGGCCGAGGCGGATCAGGCCGCGCTCGGTTTTGTGGGCGATGGCGTCACCGTTCAGCTTGGCGGCGACGGGATACCCGAGCTGGTCGGCCGCTCTGACCGCCTCGTCGGCCGTCGCGACGAGGATCTCCGGCGCGAACGGCACACCGAACCCGGCCAGCAACTCCTTGGAACCGGCCTCGGACAGCGTGCTCATCGGGCCGTCAACCTAGTGACGGCGCCCCGACCCGCAGCAGCTCCCCACGTCAACGCGTTTGTGCGTTGGCGGCCGGGCCAGCGGCGCCAGGTGCACAAACGCCGTGGTGACGTCAGCCGAGGGCGGCGGTGGTCGAACGGGCGTACGCTCCACGCTGGGACCGCCAGATGAGACGGCGGGTGGCCGGCGCGTACGACGACAGCTCCTGGCGCTCTTCCGGATCGACGTGGGAGTACAGCCAGCCGAGCGAGAACCGGACCGGTCCCCCGGCCACCCGCCGCATCGACTCGTAGCGCAGGACGTCCTGCTCGGAGGGCGTCATGTTCCGTTCGACCATCGGGGTGAGCAGTCGTTGCTCCCGAGCCAACTGACCGTCGAGCGCCTGCTTCAGCGCCATCGCCAGGTCGATCGACGTGCGGATCCAGGTCTGCTCGTCCCCGAGGCCGAACGACAGGACCCCGAGGGCATCGCCGAGATCACCCAGCAGCTCGTCGACCCAGGCGTGATCGGCGGCCAGCGTGTCGAGCGCCCGCTGGTCGAGGACTCCGCGCCCGCCGAGGGCCGGTGCGATCATCGTGTCGACGAGGTCGTGGTGGCGCCGCAGCTGGTCGGCGAACCCGGCGAACCAGCGATCGAGCGCCCGCTGACGGCGGCGGTCATCGGGCCGCAGCTCGGCCAGCGCCCGCTCCAGCTCGGCCGCGCTGGCGGCGAGGGCCCTGCGTACCCGGCCGAGCACGTCGAGCCCACTCGCCGCGCCGCTCGTCGTCATGATCGTCGTGTGCTGGTCGTTCGCTTCGTTCATCGGTGCCGTCCGTCCTGGAGGGATGTGTCGAGCGTGGGCGCGCTCGCTTGACGCTCACATGACGAGCGCGTGAAGCCGCATGAGATACACACGGTCATCGGACGTCGGGCCGGCAGCCGCCGGTTCGCGGCGCCTCGAGGCGCCTCAGGGACGGACGTTGTACGTGAGGACGGCGGTGGCGGCCACCTCGCCGCTGTCGGCGCCGCGCGCCTCGCTCTGCCCGAACACGATCCGCCGACCCCGCCGCACGACCCAGCCCTCGGCGATCACGTCCTCACGGCGAACCGGACGCAGGTACTGCACGTGCAGGTCGACGGTGGAGAACTCCGCACCGAGCGGCAGCGGGCCGCCGATCGCCGGGACGAGGGCCGAGTCGAGCAGCGCGGCCAGCGCTCCGCCGTGCAGCACGCCCCCGGCCTGCAGCAGCTCGGGCCGGAACGTCAGGCGCATCCGGCAGTAGTCGAGGCGCACCTCCTCCACCGACAGCCCGAGGTACTGCGGGAACCACACCTGGTCGGACTGCCCGAAGCGCTGCCAGCGCTCCGCCGCGTCGGCATCGAGCGGGGCGAACTGCTCGGCCCTCGACCCCGTCACGCGCTGCCTGTTCGCTCGCCCGCCCTGGCTGGTGCGTGTGCGGTCGGCCCGGACGCTCGCTCACGCAGTGACGTGGGCATGTAGGAGCCGGGCGACATCGGCCGGCAGCTCCTGGATGACCACATGTCCGGCCGGTAACACCTCCAAGCGGGCGCCCGGGATGGCCTCGGCCAGCGATCGGGAGTGGGACACGTCGACCCAACGGTCGTCCTCGGCCCCGATGATCAGCGCCGGCGAAGTGATCTGCCCCAGCAGCGAGGTGATGTCCAGCGTCATGTCGAGGTCGAGCTGGGCGTCCGAGCCCGGTTGGATCGATGCCACCCCGAGGCCGATGACGTCGGCCATCGCCGGTTCGAGCGCCCCGATTGCCGGCGCGGTGAAGCCATCGGCGATGGCGTACCGCACGAAGAGCTCCCGGTCGGCGGCGATCAGCCGCTTCCAGAGGTCGAACGTGAAGATCATCCGTGCGTCGGAGAGCGCCCACCCGCACAAGCTCGTGACCGTCTGGACCTGCGGCGCGGCTCGCGCCGCGGTGGCCAGGGCGGCCACTGCGCCGAGCGAGTACCCGGCGACGTGGAAGGCATCGACGCCGAGGTGTCCGATGACCGCCAGTCCGCCATCGACGAGCTGGTCGACGG
The DNA here is from genome assembly GCA_963739975.1 of uncultured Acidimicrobiia bacterium. Lineage (GTDB taxonomy): Bacteria > Actinomycetota > Acidimicrobiia > Acidimicrobiales > Ilumatobacteraceae > JALZMG01. The sequence continues at coordinate 179,940 of CAVUCK010000001.1, read as the reverse complement.
TCAGTGGTCCGGTCGGCATCGACGACTCCCCGGCGCCGGGGAACTCGACCCTCACGAAGGACAGGTCGTGGCCCTCCGGCAGGGCGGCCAGCACGAAGTCCCAGGCCGCCCGATCCTGCGTCGTGCCGTGGTACAGCAGAATGACCCGTCCCCCCGCTGCCGGATCGCCGACGACGTCGTACCCGATGGTGTCGTGACCGTGCTGCAGCGTCGCCATGGGCCGGCGATGGTAGGTGCGCGGTGCCGGCGCAACGAACCGGAGATGATCAGGGGACCAGTGCGGCCTGGAAGAAGGCCAGCACGTGGTCGAGTCGCTGTTCGAGCGCGCGGGGGTCGAGGGGATCGATGTCGAGCAGTCCCTCGAGGAACGGGGCGTCCGAGAAGTAGCTGAGCAAGGCGCCGTAGCCCGTGAGCAGGAGCTGCTCGGCGTCCTGCTCACGGAAGACGCCGGCCGCCATCTCCCGACGGAAGTACTCGACGGCGAGATCGAACATCGGGCGCAGAACCGCCGCCAGGTCGATGCCCAGGTGGCCGCCCCCGTCGATCGCCTCGCGGCCGACCAGACGGACGTAGGCCGGGTTGTCGGCGAAGTACCCGAAGCCGGCGCGCAGCACCAGCTCGACCTTCGGCCAACCGCGCTCCTCGGCGGCCACGGCGGCGTCCAGGCGGCGGAACCAGTCCGACAGCAGGCGCTCGAAGACCTCGCCGTACAGGGCCTCCTTGGACGGGAAGTGGTGCAGCAGGCTCGGGCGGCGGATCCCGACGCCAGCGGCAATGTCGTTCAGCGACGTGCCCTCGTACCCGGTCGTGGCGAAGCAGATGACCGCTTCGTCGAGGATCAGCTCGCGCGTCGATCGGGCGGGCGGGACGGCCCCCGCCCGTACCTCGATCGGGTGATCGCTGACCATCTCGACATCGTAGTGACCGCGCCCTACCGACCAGTAGGTAGTCGTTGGTACCGTACCGCCATGCTCCGCACGCTCCTGCTCGGGCTGGCCGTCGGTTTCGCTATCACCTTGCTCGCCAACCTGGCCACGACCATCTACCTCCACCGAGCGCTGTCGCACCGGGCACTCACGTTGCACCCCGCGGTGCTGCAGGTGTTCCGGTTCCTCGCCTGGATCACGACCGGCATCCGTCCTCGCCAGTGGGTCGCCGTGCACCGCAAGCACCACGCCTTCACGGACGTGGCCGGTGATCCGCATTCGCCCGTGCTGCACGGCTGGATCAAGGTGCAGATGATGAACGTCGCGATGTACCGCCGCGAGGCCAGGAACCCGGAGACGCTGTCCAAGTACGCCAAGGACCTCCCCCAGACATGGGCCGATCGGTGGTTCTACGACCATGCGCTTCTGGGGCTGGCGATCGGCGTGGGGCTGCTGGTCGTCACGTGCGGCTGGCAGGTGGGCCTGCTCGCCGCGTTCGTGCACGTCAACCTCTACCTCGGGGGATCGGCGGCGGTGAACGCGATCGCCCACCACTTCGGTCGCAAGCCCTACGACAACACGGCGGGCAACCTGCAGTGGCTCGCCTTCATCACCGCCGGCGAAGGCTTGCACAACAACCATCACGCCCTGCCGACGTCGGCCAAGCTGGCCCACCGCTGGTACGAGATCGACCCCGGGTGGTACGTGATCAAGATGCTGACATGGGTGCGGCTGGCCAAGACCCGCGCCGTGGGCGTGGCCACGATCGCTGCTCGTGCGAAGCCACGCCAACGCGCCGCCTGATCCGACCGCTCAGGCGTTTGTGCGCCGGCCGTCGCCCGGCCGGCGCCCGTCGCACAAACGCCGATCGAAGCAGCTCAGCCGAGAGCGTCCTCGAGGAGCTTCCAGTTGATGAGGTGGTCGAGGAAGGCGTCGACGTAGTCGGGCCGCTTGTTGCGGTAGTCGATGTAGTAGGCGTGCTCCCACACGTCGCACGTCAGGACGGCGTTCTTGTCGTGCTTCATCGGCAGGTCGGCGTTGCCGGTCGCCATGATCGCCAGCTTGCCGCCATCGAGCGTGAGCCATGCCCAGCCGGACCCGAACTGGCCCGTCGCCGCGGCCTTGAACTCCTCCTTGAACTTGTCGAACCCGCCGAACGCCTCCTGAACGGCGTCACCGGCCGCTCCCGTCGGCGCGCCACCGCCGCCCGGCGCCATCGACGTCCAGTACAGCGAGTGGTTCCACACCTGGGCGGCGTTGTTGAAGACCTTGCCCGGCTCGGCGCTCTTGATGATGTCCTCCAGCGACGCCGACTCCTGCGGCGTGCCCTCGACCAGCGTGTTCAGCGTGTCCACGTAGGTCTTGTGGTGCTTGCCGTAGTGGTACTCGAAGGTCTCGGCCGAGAGGTACGGCTCCAGGGCGTTCATGTCGTAGGGCAACGGGGGCAGTTCGAAAGCCATCGGCGGGTCCTTCTCTGTCGGTCGATTCGGTGACGCCCGATTCTGCCCGATGGCACCGGTGCGACAAACAGCCATCGCTACCCTCGCCGCATGCACATCGTGGCGGCGTTGTTCGTCGAGAACTTCGAGTTGCGCCAGGCGCCGGGACCGTCGACGCGCATCGACCTCACCGGTGCGATGTTCTCCATGGCCGCGCCGTCGCCGGCTCCCGTCACGATCACGCCGCACCTGGTCGGGCTGATCTACTGCCCGCCCGGCGACACCGGCAGCGGCGTGTTCGAGGTCGTCTTCCGGCGCACGAGCGATCCCGATGCCGAGGCGACCGACGACGACCAGGTGGCCCGCAACGTGAGCCCGTTCACCGTCGAGCCGGGGAAGTTCACGTACCGACTCGTGCGCGGCGAGCTGGAGTTCCCCGACTACGGCCAGGTCTTCGCCCACTGCCGCATCGATCACGGCCCGTGGCTCGTCGTCCCCTTCACGCTGCTCCCACCCGCCTGACACCCCGCGTTTGTTCGTCGCCGATCCGCCCAGCGACGTTGGGTGAACAAACGCGACTGCCTCGGCTGGCGGCGCGGCGGGTTGGGTAGGGTCGCCGGCGATGCACACCGAGCTCCCGGCCGACGTCCAGGCCGCGGCGATCTCCATGATCCGTGGGTTCGCCATGGACGCCCCGCTGCGCGCCAACAGCGGCCACCAGGGCACGGCGATGGCCCTCGCTCCCCTCGCCCACGTGCTCTCCAGCCGGGTCATGAAGCTCGACCCCGAGCACCCCGAGTGGCCCGACCGCGACCGCTTCGTGCTGTCCAACGGCCATGCCTCGATCCTCCAGTACTCGATGCTCTACCTCACCGGCATCGGCCTCGACCTCGACGACCTGAAGGCGTTCCGGTCCTGGGAGTCGAAGACCCCGGGCCACCCCGAGGCGGGCCACACCGTCGGTGTCGAGGTCACGACCGGCCCGCTGGGCCAAGGCTTCGGCGATGCCGTCGGCATGGCCATCGCCGAGCGCGTGTTGCGGCACGAGTTCGGTGAGCACCTCGTCGACCACCACACCTACGTCATCGCCGGCGACGGCTGCTTCATGGAGGGCATCAGCCACGAGGCCGCCTCCTTGGCCGGCCACCTCGGCCTCGGGCGTCTGGTCTGCGTCTACGACGACAACCGGATCACGATCGACGGCCCGACCTCGTTGGCCTACTCCGACGACGTGGCCGAGCGGTTCAACGCCTACGGCTGGGACGTCCACCACCTCGGCGAGATCGCCGACGACTGCGATGCGCTGGAGGCCGCGCTCCTGGCCGCCAAGGCCGACGAGGGTCGCCCGTCCCTGCTGATCCTGCGCTCCCACATCGCCACCCCTTCACCCGACTACACGGGCGACCACCGCGCCCATGCCAACCCGTTGAAGGCCGACGACGTCACCCGCACCAAAGCGGTCATGGGGATCCCGGACGAACCGTTCTGGTCACCGCCGGAGATCGTCGACGCCTACCGGACGGCGGCGCGCGAGCGCTGCCGCGACACCTACGTCCGCTGGGCCGACACCGTCGACGAACTCGGGCCCGACGAGCGCGCCGAGTGGGACGCGTCATGGGCGCAGACGGGTCTCAAGGGGTGGGAGGACACGCTGCCGACCTTCGCCCAGGGTGAGGACATCGCCACCCGCCAGGCGATGGTCAAGGTGCTCGGCGCGGTGCTCCCCCACTTCCCCGGCATCGTCTCGGGCGCCGCCGACCTCACCGGCAACACGGGGGTCAAGCTCCCCGACGATGCCGGCGTGCAGACCGCCGACTCACCGGGCGGCCGCCAGCTCCACTACGGGATCCGCGAGCACGCCATGGGTGCGGCACTGGTCGGCATGGCCAAGCACGGCGGGATCATCCCCGTCGGCGGCACCTTCTTCGCCTTCCTCGACTACATGCGTGAGCCCGTCCGGCTCGCCGCGCTCTCCCACGCCAAGGCGGTGTTCGTCTTCAGCCACGACTCGGTCGGCGTCGGCGAGGACGGGCCGACGCATCAACCCGTCGAGCACCTGGCCACCCTGCGCGCCGTGCCGCAGCTCCAGGTCATCCGCCCGGCCGACGGCAACGAGACCGCCGCGGCCTGGCGCGCCGCCGTCGATCACGACGGCCCGACGGCGATCGTGCTGACCCGCCAGGGCGTGACCGTGTGCACCGATGGTTCGGCCGTCGAGCGGGGGGCCGGGATCGTCGTCGACAGTGCCGGCGACGGCGACCCCGCCGTGATCATCGTCGCCACCGGCAGCGAGGTGTCGCTCGCCGTCGAGGCGGCGACGCAGCTCAACGCCGACGGCATCGCCACCCGCGTCGTCAGCCTGCCCAGCTGGGACCGCTTCGCCGCCCAGGGCACCGAGTACCGCCAGCAGCTCCTGCCCGCTGGCGTCCCGGTGCTGTCGGTCGAGGCCGCCACCACCTTCGGCTGGGAACGCTACGCCGACGACATGATCGGCATCGACCGCTTCGGCGTGAGCGCGCCGGGGGCCGAGGTGCTCGAGCGGCTGGGCATCAACCTCGACCACGTCCTCGCGCGGGCACGCGCCCTCGCCGCTCGCTGACCCTTCCGGGAGGTTCCATGGACTCCAAGCTCATCCGGCTCTACGAGGAACAGGGCCAGAGCCCCTGGCTCGACAACCTGACCCGCGGGTTCATCACGTCGGGGCAACTGGCGCGACTGCGCGACGGCGGCATCCGCGGTCTCACGTCGAACCCGACGATCTTCCAGAAGGCGATCTCCGGCTCCGCCGACTACGACGACCAGTTCAGGGAGATCGCCGCCGACGACGGGCCGATCGTCGACGACTACTGGGCGCTCGTCACCCGAGACATCGAGTCGGCCTGCGCCATCTTCGACCCGCTCTACGAGTCGAGTGACGGCGGCGACGGGTTCGTCAGCGTCGAGGTGGCGCCCGAGTTGGCGAACGACTCGGCAGGCACGGAGCAGGCCGCCCGACAGCTGCACGAGCAGATCGCCAAGCGCAACCTGATGGTCAAGATCCCAGGGACCGCCGCCGGGCTGGCGCCGATCCGCACGATGATCAGCGAGGGCCGCAACATCAACGTCACGTTGATCTTCAGCCTGGAGCGACATCGCGAGGTGATGGACGCCTACCTCGAGGGGCTCGAGGCGTACGTCGGTGCCGGCGGCACGGACGTGCGGAAGATCGCCAGCGTGGCCAGCTTCTTCATCTCCCGCGTGGACACCGAGGTCGATCGCCGGCTGGAGGAGATCGGGAGCCCGGAGGCGCTCGGCCTGCGCGGCAAGGCGGCCGTCGCCCAGGGCAAGCTGGCCTACCGGCAGTTCACCGAGGTCTTCGCCGGCCCACGCTGGGAGCGGCTGGCCGCCGTCGGCGCCCGTGTGCAGCGACCGCTCTGGGCCAGCACGTCGACCAAGAACAAGGCGTACCCCGACACGCTGTACGTCGACGAGCTGATCGGCCCGCACACCGTGAACACCATGCCGGACGCCACCATCGACGCGTTCGTCGATCACGGCACGCTGGCGCGGCGCGTCGACCGCGACGTCGAGCAGGCCGCAGAGGTGTGGCAGCAGCTCACCGACGTCGGCGTCGACCTCGATGACGTCGCCGCCCAGCTCGAGCGAGAGGGCGTGGCCAGCTTCCAGAAGAGCTTCGACGAGTTGCTCGGGGCGCTCGACGCCAAGTCGGCGGAGCTACGTGGCGGCTGACGTCCCCGTCGAGCCGACTACCGACGAGCCCCCGGCCGTCCCCGGCGACATCGAGCAGATCGCCCGCCAGCTGGCGGTGCGGTTGGATGCCGGCGGCAGCCGCAGCGCGCTCGAACTGCTGGAGGCGTCCCTCGGGCTGCTGGCCGACCATCCCGACGCCCTCGACCTGAAGATCGCCGCCGCGGCGATGACGGAGATGCGCGAGGCGTTCGAGGTGTTCGGGCCCTACGAGGACGTCCCCAAGGTGACCGTGTTCGGCTCGGCCCGCACCCGCCAGGACGACCCCGTCTACGACCAGGCCCGCCAGATCGCCGCCGCGCTGGCCGAGCGCGGGTGGATGGTGGTCACCGGTGCCGGCCCGGGGATCATGCAGGCGGCGATGGAGGGCGCCGGGCGAGAGCGCAGCATCGGCGTGGCCATCCGGCTGCCGTTCGAGCAGGGCGCCAACCCGGTGATCGCCGGCGACGAGAAGTACGTCAGCATGAAGTACTTCTTCACTCGCAAGCTGATGCTGGTCAAGGAGAGCCGCGCCTTCGTCTGCCTGCCCGGCGGGTTCGGCACGCTCGACGAGACGTTCGAGCTGCTGACGCTGACGCAGACCGGCAAGGGACTGCCGGTGCCGATCGTCCTGCTCGACCCGCCCGGGAACCCGTTCTGGAAGCGCATCGACGTGCTGATCCACGAGCTGCTGGTTGACGGCGGCCTGGTGTCTGACGCCGACACCGGTCTGTATCTGGTCACCGACTCCGTGGATGCGGCCTGCGCCGAGATTGACCGGTTCTACGCCAACTACCACTCGATCCGTTACGTCGGCGACCAGGTCGTCATCCGCCTCCGCCACTCACCGTCCGACGAACTGTTGGCCGAGCTGGACGAGCGCTTCCGAAACCTGCTCGCCCGCGGGCGGTTCGTGCGCACCGAGCCGCTGGACATCGAGCGCCGCCACGACGACCACCTCGAGCTCCCGCGACTGCGGTTCTCGTTCGCCAAGCACAAGGCCACCGGGTTGCGCCAACTGATCGACACCTTGAACCGCGACGTCGAGCCGATCGCCGGTGCCGGCAGCGGCCGCGACCCGGCCGTCGAGGGCCCGACGCCGGATCAGGTCTCGTCGCGCTGACGGAGGAGGCGGGCGGCCTTCTCGACGGCCCGGCGGGCCTGGACCAGCACCTTGTCCTCCGGTGGGCGAGCGGTGGCGCCGTCGGCCACCGCCTGCTGCAGCAGGTCGAACGACAGCTCGTCGAGCTCGGCGACGATCGCTTCGAGCCGATCAGCCAGGTCCTCCGCGCGGCTCATTGCCGCACGGCCTCGGCGACGATGTCGACGGGGTGGCGCACCGTGACCCCGGCCGCCTGGAGATGCATCGCGCACCCGGGGTTGGCGCTGGCGACGGTTGTCGCGCCGCTGCGCTGCGACGCCCGCCGGATGGAAGCCAGCTTGCGATCGCGGATCTCGCCGGCCAGCGTCGGCTCGAGCGCCGAGTAGGCGCCGCCGGCGCCACAGCACAGGCCGTCGTCATCGAGCTCGACCACCTCGGTGACGTGGCGCAGCACGGTGCGCACCGGCTCGTGAGCACGCTGCACGTGACGGAGGTGGCACGGGTCCTGGACGATGACCGCGGGCGTTGCCCGCTCGGCGGCCGGGAGGTCGGCCAGGTGATCGGCCAGCCACTCGTGGACGTCACGGACGCGGTCGGAGAAGGCGGCCGCTTCGGTCGTGCCGAGCAGGTGCCCGTAAGCCTTCATCGCGGCTCCGCATCCGGCCGAGTTGACGACGACCGGAGCGGTACCGGGCGTTGCGTCGATCACCCGCCGAGCCAGCCGTCTGGCGTCGTCGAGCAGGCCGGCGTGGGCGTGGAGGGCGCCGCAGCACGAACCGCGGGGTCCGGGCACGGCGTAGGTCGCGCCGACCGCCGTGAGCAACTCCGCCGTGTTGCGGTGCGTCGGGCGCATCCACGCGTCCATCACGCACCCCGTGAACAACCACACGTCGTCGCCGGTGCTGGCGACCGGTCGGCCGCGCCGCCACGGGAGCCGGCCGAGGCCGAGGCGGCGCGGGACGAGCCGCAACCGCTGGGCCAGGGCCAGCACGGTCGATCCGGCGAGCAGCAGGCGGTGGCGGGCGAGGCCGGCGAAGGCCAGGCGCAGCCAGCGCGGCGCCGTGCGATCGGCGCTGGCCAGGGCGTCGCGCGTGGCCTCCATCAGGTGGCCGAACGGGACGCCGCTCGGGCACGCCGGCTCGCAGCCACGGCACTGCACGCAGGTCTCCATGAACCGCACGAAGTCGTCGTCGACCGGCGCGTCGCGCCATTGCACGCCGCGCATGGCGTCGATCCGGCCTCGCGGTGACAGCCCCTCCTCGCCCGTCACCCGGAACGTCGGGCAGTGCGGGAGGCACAGCCCACATGCCACGCATGCCGCCAGGTCACCGTCGTCCAGCCCCAGCTCCAGGGAGCGCGCCGCCATCCCGGCCACCGTACCGGCACCCCAAGAGCTGCGTTTGTTCATCGGCCGCCGGCCCGCCGACCGTCAACGCACAAACGCGAGGTGGGGAGCTCGAGCACCGGGCCCATTCCCGACATCGACATCGCGTTTGTTCGGAAGCCGCCGGCCCGGCGACCGTGAACGCACAAACGCGAGGTGGGAGCTCGGGCACCGGGTCCGATCCGCGATGACGCCATCGCGTTTGTTCGTTCGCGGCCGGTAGGCCGACCGTCAACGCACAAACGCGCGGTTACGTGGGGGTCCAGGGCGGGGCGGTCGAGGACGTGGTGGCGCGCCAGTGGGCGAGGCGGCGTTGGGCTTCTGGCATCGCCGCCGGGTCGGCCAGGCCGGCGCGCAGGCGCATCAGGGTGGCGGCGACGAGGCGCAGGTCGGCGATCGACTCGGCCGTCGGGTCCCCGGCGTACGAACGCCCGTACCCTGCGGCGAACCCGTCGTACCAGCGTCCCGGCCAGCCCCACCGGGTGACCCGCAGGAGCATCGAGTGGTCCCACGCCGGCGGGCCGAGGCACAGCAGGTCCCAATCGAGCAGCACCGGCCCGTCAGCCGTCATCACGACGTTGTCCGGGTGGACGTCGCCGTGGCACACGACCCTCGACCCGATCCGGCCGACCCACCCCCGGTGTCCCTCGACCGTCGCCTCGATCCCGACACGGGCCTCGGCGTCGAGGACGGCTGCCACCTCGGCGAGCAGCTCGTCGAACCGCCACCACGGGAAGGACTCGCACGGCGGGAGCGGGTAGGCCGGCGGCAGGTCCTCCGGGTCGAGGGTGTGCACCCGGGCAACCATCTCGCCGACCGCTCGCCAGTCGACCTCCCGAGCGATCGGGCGCAACCGCTCCCACGCCGTCACCGTCAGGGCGCCGTCGACGACCACGGCGGCGTTCGCCGCCACCGGGACGCGCACTCCCGCCGAGCGCAGGACCTCCGCCAGCTCGACGGCGGCCGTGGCCGGCGCCGTCGGCCGGCCGACCCGCAGCACGACGTCGCCGGCGGCGAACAGCGCGTTCATCCCCACCCGCAGCAGCGCCGGCGTCGGCAACCCCCACTCGCCGGCCGCCCGTGCCGCCAACGCCGTCGCCTCTTCCACGGAACCCGGCGGCCGGTCGACGAACGGCCGGTCGTCCATCGCCCGGGTCACGCGTCGAGCACCTCGACGCCCGGGTTGAGCCGTCTCGTCGGGTCGAAGGCGTCCTTGATCCGCCGGTGCAGGTCGCGCACGACTGGGTCGACGTCTCGCGCCGGTGCCGCCTCCTCGTGGTGCACGATGCCGACGCCGAGCTCGACGACGAACCGGCCGCTCAACTCCCGATGCTGGTCGGGGGCGATCGACCACCGCCCGCCGGTCGGCAGGTCCGGGGGCCCATCGACGGCGCTGACCGACAGCCCCACGACCTGATCAGCGACGTCGCGCCGGTCCCCCTCCAGCAGCACCCACACCGTGGCGCCGTCCCACAGCGCACACGTCGGTCGGTAGAGGCGAGCGAACACGACGTCAGGATCGATGGCGCCGGCGAACCACTGCTCGAACCGGGCCCTCGGCCGGGTCCGCAGGATGACGTCACCGAGGAAGCCGAGCGTGCCGCGAGACCCGACCAGCAGCCGGCACAGGTCGAACCCGCTGACGTTCTTGACGGTCTGGCCGCCGGCCTTGACCACCTCGCCGGCCGCCGACACGTAGCGCACCTGGAGCACGGCGTCGCGCATCGGGCCGTACCCGAGGCGGCGCAGCCCGCTCTGACCGACGGCCAGCGCACCACCGACGGTGCCGGTCGGCGGGATGGCGACGCATTGGCCGTGGGCCAGCAGCGCGTCGTCCAGCTCGGCGACGATGGTGCCCGCACCGCACGTGACCGTCATCTCCGCCGGCTCGATCCGTTCGATCCCGGCCGGAGCGCCCACCTCGCGCACCCCTGCCACCGCGCCGCCCCGCGTCCCGAGGCCGGCGATGGTGACCGGCCCGGTCCGGCCGACCTCGTCGGCGAACGGCGCTAGATCCACGCGCCGGCGGCGACGGCCGCGCCGACCTGCAGGTCACCGCAGCCCGCTGCGCTGGGCAGCACCTTGCCCGGATTGGCCAGGCCGCGCGGATCGAACGCCTCGCGCAGCGCGGCCTGGGCGGCGAGGTCGACGGCCGAGAACATCAGCGGCATCAGGTCGCGCTTCTCCAGCCCGATCCCGTGCTCGCCGCTGAGCACCCCGCCGGCCTCGACCGACACTCGCACGATCTCGTCGCCGGCGGCGTGCACTCGCTCCATCACTCCCGGCAGCCGCCCGTCGTACAGCAGCAGCGGGTGCAGGTTGCCGTCTCCGGCATGGAACACGTTGAGCACCATCAGGTCGTGGCGGGCGGCGATCTCGTACACGGCGGCGAGGACCTCGGGGAGCTTCGACCTCGGCACCACGGTGTCGTGCAGGTAGTAGTTCGGCTTGATCCTGGCGATCGCACCGAACGCCGACTTGCGCCCCTTCCACAGCAGGGCTCGTTCGGCGTCGTCGGCGGCCACCCGCACCACGCGAACGCGGTGGTCGGTGGCGATCTCCCGGATCCGCTCGGTGTCGGCCTCGACACCGTGCGGCAATCCGACGACCTCGACGAGCAGCGCAGCCGCAGCGTCGACCGGCAACCCGGCGTGGATGTAGGCCTCGACGGCTTCCAGGCACAACCGGTCCATCATCTCCATCGCCGCCGGGACGATGCCACCGGCGATGACGGCACTCACCGTCGCCGCCCCGTCCTCGACCGTCGCGAAGTCCATCAGCATCGTGCAGACCGCAGGCGGGTCCGGCGTCAGTCGCACGCACACGGCGGTGGCGATCCCGAACATCCCCTCGCTGCCGACGAACACCCCACGGAGGTCGTACCCGGCCGGCTCGGGGTCCTCGCCGCCCAGCACGGTGACGCTGCCGTCCGGGAGCACGACCTCCAGCGCTACGACGTGGGCGTTCGTCACGCCTTCGGCGAGGCAGTGCGGCCCGCCCGAATTGTTGGCCACGTTGCCGCCGATCGAGCAGGTCTGCTGGCTGCTCGGGTCCGGCGCGAAGTGCAGCCCGTCGGCGGCGGCTGCTCGGCTGAGATCGAGGTTGAGGACTCCCGGCTGGACCCACGCCCGGCGAGCCGAGGCGTCGATCGACAGGATCTTCGACATCTTCGTCGTCGAGATCACGACGGCCCCCTCCGGCGGCACTGCGCCGCCCGACAGGCCCGTGCCCGAGCCCCGCGGGACGAACGCCACGCCGTGGCGGTTGGCGACCGCCACGCACGCCCGCACCTCCTCGGTCGTCGTCGGGAAGCACACGGCGACGGCGGCGCCTTCCAGGTTCGACGCGTCGTGGCGGTAGAGCGCCAGCTCGGTCTGACCGTCCCGCACCCGCTCCGGTGCGATGGCTGCGCGCAGGTCGCGCACCAGCGCCGAACCTGCGGCGGAATGGCGCCGCAGCATCGTCATTGCTCGGGACGCCGCAGCAGGATCACCCGCCCCGATTCGACCGGCTGGCCGTCGACCAGCACCTCGTCCTCGGGGTGCAGGTGGTCGCGGAGCCGCACCAGACGACCGTCGCGCTCCGCCCGCAGTTCGCGCTCGCGCATCCGGGCCGCGCTGCGGCCCTCCCGGACGGCGTCCGCCACGCGCTGGCCGGATCGGCGAACCGAACCCATCGTCGTGCGGGCCACGTTCGTCGGAGCCATCCGTCGGGCCGTCGACACGACCTTGCGCCGGGCGTACCCCGCGCCGGCGGCACCGGTCACGACCCCGCCGGCGAACCACACCACGCGCCGCACGTCAGGCCCCGCGCCGCAGACGGCGGACGGCTCGCGACGTGCCGGTGGCCAGCCCAGCGGCCTTGATCATCGGGGTCGACAGCGTGGTCCGGGCCACGCGGCTGCCCGTGGCGACCGCTCCGCTGATCGCCTCGGCCGAGCCGAGCACCCGGTCGAAGCGGGCCAGGTCGAGGTGCGCCTCGGTGATCACCTCCTGCGCATCGACGCTCGAACGGCGCAGCGCCTCCGCCTCCTCACGGACCGTCGCGAGCTCGACCCGCAGGTCGCGCAGGGCATCGAACACTCGCAGCAACGTGACGGCGAGGGCGGCGAAGGCCAGGACGCACAGCACCCCGCCGATGATCAGGAACAGCTCGCCACCAGTCATCCGCTCAACCTCTCACTGTTCCGACTTGTTGCTCCGCCGGGCCCGCAGCCGTTCACCGACGGCCCGTTCCTCGCCGTGGCCGCTCGGGTGGTACCACGTCCGATCGCGAAGTCCGTCCGGCAGGTGCTGCTGCGCCACCCAACCCCCGAGCTGATCGTGCTCGTGGGCATGAGGGTACTCGTATCCGACGCCGTGGCCCAGGGAAGCGGCGCCGCGATACCCAGAGCTGCGCAGGTGCGCCGGGACCTCGCCCAGCGCCCCGGCGGCGACGTCCTGGCGGGCCTGCCAGATCGCCGTGGCGGCCGAGTTGCTCTTCGGTGCCGTCGCCAGGTGGATCGCCGCCTGGCTCAGGTTGAGCTGCGCCTCGGGCAGCCCGACGAACTCCAGCGCGTGCGCTGCCGCGGTGGCGACGACGAGCGCCTGCGGGTCGGCCATGCCGACGTCCTCGCTGGCGAAGATCACCATCCGGCGGGCAACGAACCGAGGATCCTCGCCCGCCTCCAGCATGCGCGCCAGCCAGTACACGGCGGCGTCGGGGTCCGACCCGCGCATCGACTTGATGAACGCGCTGACCACGTCGTAGTGGTCGTCCCGGCCGTACCGCACCGCGCTCGTGCTCAGCGCCGCCTCGGCATGGGCGAGCTCGATCGACCCTGGATGGGCCAGCGCGGCGGCGACCTCCAACGACGTCAGCACCTGGCGTCCGTCACCGCCGCTGCGTTCCACGAGCAGCGCGACGGAGTCGCCGTCGGCCGTGGTCCCGAGTGCATCGAGGCCCCGGCCGACCAGCTCGCGCAGGTCGTCGGGCTCCAGCGGCTCGAGGCGGAACAGCGTCGACCGGCTGCGCAACGGCGGGTTGACCTCGAAGAAGGGGTTCTCCGTGGTGGCGCCGATCAGCACGAGCGTCCCGTCCTCGACGGCCGGCAGCAGCGCATCCTGCTGGGCCTTGGTGAACCGGTGGATCTCGTCGAGGAACAGGATCGTCCCTTGGTCGTGTTCGCCCAGCCGCTGGCGCGCCCGCTCGATCACGTCGCGCACGTCACGTACGCCGGCCGACACGGCCGACAGCTGCTCGAAGGCCCGCGCCGTCGTCCCGGCCACCGCCAGGGCCAGGGTGGTCTTGCCGGTTCCCGGAGGGCCCCACAGCAGCACCGACGACAAGCGGTCCTGCTCGACCAGCAGGCGCAGTGGGCGACCAGTGCCGAGGAGCTGGGGTTGACCGACGACGTCGTCGATGGTGCGCGGGCGCAGTCGGGCCGCCAGTGGCGCCTCGCTGCGCAGGCGCCGTTCGGCCGCCTCGCCGAAGAGATCTGCCGTCATGGGATCGTGGCCCCCAACAGGGCGGCGCGGTACGCCGGTCGCCGGAACGCCACGACGTTGGCGGCCAGCCAGCTCGGTTCGACCCACTGCCAGGCCCGGAACTCCCGGCCGTCCGGGGTCGGCTCGAGGTCGTCCGAACGGGCGGCGAAGAAGAACCAGCGGTGGACCTGCCCCAGCCGCGGGCCGTCGCCGACCACGTCGACCGGCCACTCGTACAGCAGCCAGTCCGGGTGCTCGCCGCACAGCTCGACGTCGGCCGGACCGAGACCGGTCTCCTCCTCGAGCTCCCGCCAGGCGGCGTCGACGGGCCGCTCGGCCGTCTCCAGCCCACCCTGGGGGAGCTGCCAGTTCCCGGCGACGTCCGATCGCTCGAACGCCAGCACCATGCCGTCCGACCGGCGCACGACGGCGACGATCCCAGCCCGGAAGTGACGGTTGCCCATGCGGTTGCCAACCTATTGGACGCCAGCGCCGCGGCTGGGCGGGACCGGCGCCAGACCATAGAGTTCCCGCCCGTGATCGAGGGCGAGCAGCCACCTGCGCGGCCGCCCAAGCGACCGCTGGACATCCGGCTGCTGGGGCCGATCACGGCCGAGCGCGACGGCGACCCGATCTCGCTCGGAGGGCCACGACAGCGGGCCGTGCTCGCCCGCCTGGCGCTGGTCCTCGGCCACGTCGTCACCGTCGACCGACTCGTCGACGACGTCTGGGCCGGCGATCCTCCGGCGACCGCCGTCAACACGTTGCAGAGCTACGTCTCCCTGCTGCGACGGGCGCTCGGTGACGCCCAGGCCCTGCGCCGCGAAGGCCCCGGTTATGTCCTGGCCGTGGCGCGCGACGTGCTCGACGCCACGCGGTTCGAGGACGGCGTGGCCGCGGCTCGCACGCTCGGCGCCTCCGACGAGGCCCTGGCCGCGCTCGACGCGGCCCTCGCCGAATGGCGCGGGCCGGTCATGGCTGACGTTGCCGACGAGGAGTGGGCGCGCTCGGCCGCCGTGCGCTGGGAGGAACTGCGCCTGACGGCGCTGGAGACCCGCTTCGACGCGTTGCTGGCGATGGGCCGGCATGGCGAGGCGGCCGCCGAGCTGGAGCGGGCGCTCGACGAGCATCCGCTGCGCGAGGGGTTCACCCGCCAGCTCATGGTCGCCCTGTACCGGTCCGATCGGCAGGCGGACGCCTTGCGGGCGTTCACCCGCACCCGCTCGGTCCTCGCCGACGACCTGGGTCTCGATCCGTCGCCGGCGCTCGTCGCGCTGCAGACGGCGATCCTCAACCACGACCCGCTGCTCAACCGTCCGGCCGCGCCGGCGGCGCCGGCGGCGTCGGCGGGGGCGTCGGTGGCGTCGGCCCCGCGGGATGCGGCGGTGACGACGAGCTCGGCCGGACCCGCCGACGCCTCCGGCGAGTCGGCGGCGTCACCGGTAGCGCTCCCCGGCCCGGCGGTTCGAGCCAGCTCGACGGCGTTCGTCGGCCGCGCCGACCAGCTGGCGCTGCTGCACGAGGTGTGGTCGGGGGTGTCCGCCGGCGACCGCAACCTGGCCCTGCTCGTCGGCGAGGCCGGTGCCGGCAAGTCCCGGCTCGCCGCCCGCTTCGCCGCCGAGGCACACGAACAGGGCGCCATCGTGCTGTGGGGACGGGCGACACCCGAAGCGATCGTGCCGTTCGAGCCGATGGTCGAGGCGTTGCGCACCGCGCTGCGCACCGTGTCCGCCGAGGCCGGTCGTCGCGTCGCCGCCGACCGCGGCGTGCTGGCGCTGCTGCTCCCCGAGCTGGACCACCTCGTGCCCGGGGTGCGCGTCGACCGTCCGGACCCGACGGTCGAGCGGTACCTCCTGTTCGAGGCCGTCGTCGAGGTCCTCCACGCCGAGTCGCGCCAGCACCCGTTGCTGATCGTGCTGGACGATGTCCAGTGGGCCGACGCGCCGTCGCTGAAGATGATCGAACACGTGCTGCGCCACGAGCTGACCTCGCGGACGATGGTGCTGGCGACGGTACGGTCACCGGCCGACGACCCGACCCCGGAGCTGGACCGCGTCGCTGCCGCGCTGTCGCGCGAGGGCTCGTTCACGCGCGTCACGGTCGGGAGCCTCGCCACCGACGAGGTCGGCGAACTGCTGGCGCTGCACGGTCGCAACGCAGAGGACGCCAACGAGCTCCACGCCGCGACCGGCGGCAACGCCTTCTTCCTCACCGAGCTGATCAAGCACACCAAGGGCGCGCTCGGTGATGATCTGCCGGAATCGGTGCGGGCGATGCTCGGTGTCCGGCTCGACCGCCTCGATCCCGTCGTCACGCAGGTCCTCAACCTGGCCGCCGTCGCCGGTCAAGCGGCCACGTTGCCGGTGCTCGTCGCCGCCAGCGGCCTCGACGGTGACCGCCTGCTCGACGCCACCGACCACGCCGTCGCCGCCGGACTGCTGGTCGAGGACGGCGCCGGCCGCCTGGGCATGCCCCACTCGCTGATCGGTCAGGCGGTGCGCGAACGGCTCGGCCGGACCCGGCACCTCGACCTGCACCGGCGCCTTGGCGAAGCGCTCGAACAGGACAGCGAACCGAACGTCTCACCGTCGCGACGGGCCCACCACCTGATGGCCGCAGGCGCGCTGATCGATCGCCGCCGCCGCATCTCGGCCGGGATCGCCGCCGGCCAACACTCCGTCTCGTCGGCGGCGTTCGAAGACGCCGCCTCGTGGGCCCGGCGCGTCCGGGAGCTGGTCACCGACCAGATCGATCCGCGCGACCGGTTGGAGCTGTCGTTGCTCGAGTGCGACGTCGCCCGGGCGCTGGGCGACCGCCCCGTGGCGATCGAGGCGGCGCGCGCCGCGGCGCAGCTGGCCAAGCAGATCGGCGAGCCGTTCTTGATCGCGCGGGTGGCCGAGAGCTGGATGATGTCGCTGTCGGGGGTCGGCTTCGACATCGGACGTCCCGTCGACCGCGACCTGGTCGCGCTGATGGAGCTGAGCATCGCCACGCTGCCGGCCGAGGAACTGCGCTACGGCGTGCGCATCCGCAGCATGCTCACGTCCGTCCTGGTGCCGAGCGCCGACCCGACGCGCCGTACCCAGCTGGCCGACGAGGCGCTGGCCATCGCCCGCCAACACGACGACCCGGAGTTGATGGCATCGGCGCACCTCGCCCGCCGTCTGGCGTTGGCCGGTGTGTTCGAGCTCGACGAGCGGAGCGAGGCAGGGTTCACGGCGGTGCGCGAGGCCGCGAAGGCGGCGAACCCGCAGCTCGAGCTCACGGCGATGCTGTTCGCGCTCACCGATCTGATGGAGCTCGGCCGCATCGACGAGCACCTCGAGATGCTGGAGGCGTTCCGCGATCCGGGCCGCCGACCTGCACGTCACGTTGTTCGAGGTCTACGGGCTGTTCATGAGCGCTGCCCGCGAGCTGTCGACGGGCCGGTACGACGAGGCGCAGCGCATCGCCGACGTTGCCCTCGAGCGCGGCGTGCGATCCCACGGCGTGAACGCCGAGATCGCCTACGCCGGGATCTGGTACCGGCTGGCCCTCGACCTCGGCCGGCTGGCCGGGACCGTGCCGGAGAGCGAGCGCATGGTGGCGGCCAACCCGCGTCTGCGGATGTGGCAGGTCGGGCTGGTGCGCGGGTTGATCGACGCGGGCCGCCACGACGACGCCAGGCGCGTGCTCGGCGAGCTCGTCGGACCCGACGGTGTCGCCCTGCGCGACAACCAGATGTTCCTGCCCCAGGCCTGCACGCTGGTCGAGGTCGCCGATGCGCTCGACGACGCCGATCGCTGCGCCGTGCTGCAGACGGCGCTCGAGCCCTTCGCCGGCAGGGTCGCCGTCAGCGGCCTGGCTGGGATCTCGGTCGGACCGGTCAACGGCTACATCGGACTCGCCGCGCTCGGCGCCGGCGACCTCACCACCGCCGAACGGCACCTCCGCCTGGCCATCGACGAGAACGTCGCCCACGGCACCAGGCCCCACGAGGCTCGATCCCGACGCGATCTGGCCCGGGTGCTCGAGGCGCTGAACCGGGACGGCGCCGCCGCCGAGGCGGTCACGCAACGGGCCGTGGCCCGCCGCATCGCCGACGAGATCGGCCTGGTCCTCGAGGTCTAGATCACGATCGACCGCCGTTCGCCGATCTGTGAGCTGAGCGTGCGGATGTGAGCCGCCTCAGCTCACCGATCAGCGTCGATCACGTCGCTGCGGGAGCGGTTCATGGCGTGCAGACGCGGCACGGCGTGCGCCCCGACGATGCCGCCGAGCTGAGCGTCATCGTGACGAGATCGGCCTGCCCCTCGATCACCCGGCAGCCGGCGCGGTGGTAGCTGGTCGGTCCGGCGACGACCGTCTCGGCGCCACCCGCGACGGCCTGGCCGGCTTCCGGCGCGCCTCCCCCGGCCGCCGCCATGGGTGCGGTGGCCACCGCGCTGGCACTGCGCCGACTCTGGGCGACGATCAGCGCCGATCCGAGCACGATCAGGCCCAGCCCGCCGAACCCACCCGACACGACGTACGGGAGCTGGGCCGGCACGCGGTCGTACGTTGCCGCGCCGTTCCAGCCGAGGAAGATCAAGAAGAAACCGGCGACGCAGTAGGCGATGCCGAGCACCCCGCCGAACCGGGACCAACCGTCTTTCATCGAGCTCTCCTGTCCATCAGTGGTCTCCTCCCCCGAGGTACGTCTCGCGCAGGTTGGCGCCCTGGATCTCGTCGCCGACCCCCGAGAAGATGAGCGTGCCCTTCTCCATGATCAGTGCCCGATCGGCGTACGGCAGCACCCCGACGTTCTGCTCGACGATGACCACGGTGACGCCGTCGTCGTTGATCCGCTTGACGACCTCGAACACGACCTTGGCCAACGCCGGGCTGAGCCCGAGCGACGCCTCGTCGATCAGCAGCAGCTTCGGCTTGGACATGATCGCCCGACCGATCGCCAGCATCTGCTGCTCGCCGCCGGACAACGTGCCGGCGGCCTGGTCCTGGCGCTCGGCGAGGCGGGGGAAGTACTCGAAGGCGAGGTTGCGCCGCTCCTCGATCAGGTCGCGATCGTGCCGCCGGGTCCAGGCGCCGAGGCGCAGGTTGTTGGCCACGCTCAGCGCCGGGAAGACCCGCCGCCCCTCGGGCACCAGGGCGATCCCCCGCCCGACCAGCTTCGTCGGGCCCCGCCCGCCGATCTCGTCGCCGGCGAAACGGATCGAGCCGCCGTCGGGCTTCAGCAACCCGGCGATGGTGGCCACGGTGGTGGTCTTGCCAGCACCGTTGAGCCCGAACAGGACGCAGGTTTCGCCCTCCTCGACCTCGAAGCTGATGCCCATCAGCACCGGGAAGCCGTAGCCGACGCGCAGGTCCTCGACCTCGAGCAGCGCCATCAGTCCGTCTCCACCAGCGAGTCGAGCTGCCGGTCGAGCTCGACCACAGCGGGGTCGGGATCCTCGCCGAGGTAGGCGCTGATCACCCGGCGGTCGTTGCGCACGTGCTCCGGCGATCCGTGCACGAGCAGCTCGCCGAAATCGAGGCAGTACACGTAGTCGCAGACCCGCACGACGAGCGGGACGTGGTGCTCGATCATGGCGATCGACAACCCGAAGTCGCGGCGCAGCTCGAGCAGGGTGTCGCCGAGCCGGTGCGCCTCCTCGGGGCCCATGCCCGACGAGGGCTCGTCGAGCAGCAGCACCTCCGGATCGGTGGCCAGGACGGTGGCGATCTCGACCCGCTTCAACGTGCCGTACGGCAGGCCGGCGACCTGCGTGTCGAGCAGATCACCGAGACCGAGCGCGTCGGCCAGCGCATCGGCCTTGGCCCGCAGCCGGCGCTCGGCGACGACGGAGGTGCGGCTGCCGAGCATGCCCGAGATGGCCGAATAGTCGGCCTGCAGGTACTGCGCGGTGATGAGGTTGTCGCGGACGGTCGCTCCCTTGACCAACCCGACGTTCTGGAACGTGCGGCCGAGGCCGAGGGCGGCGCGCCGGTGGACGGGCATGCCGGTGACGTCCGTTCCCTTGTACACGACCCGGCCGGTGTCGGGGGCGTAGAAGCCGGTGATCAGGTTGAACAGCGTCGTCTTGCCGGCGCCGTTTGGCCCGATGATGCCGACGATCTCGTACTCGCCGATCGCCATGCTGACGTCGCGGTTGGCCTGGACGCCGCCGAAGCGGATGGAGAGGTCGTACGCCTCAAGCACGGACATCGGTGATCTGCACCTCCTTCAACCCACGGTCGTGGACATCGAAGCGGTGCCCGGCCATCCAGCGGGTGATCGGCCGCAGCTGCTGGCCGATGCCGCCGGGGAACTGGATCAGCGTGAGCAGAAGCAGCAGCGGTCCGATGACCAGCGGGGCGATCTCGGGGGTCAGGTCCTGCGGGCCGGGGATCTTGGCCAGCAGGTCGGTGAACCCCGGGATCTTCTCGATGAGGTACGGCATGAGGGCGAAGAACGCGCCACCGATGACGAGTCCGGCCCGGCTGCGCAGCCCGCCGACCACCGTCATGATGATGAAGACCAGCGCCAGGTTGAAGTTCCAGACGTCCGGTGAGACGAAGGTGTCGTTGTGGGCGATCAGCGCCCCGGCGAGGCCGGCGAACACTCCTGACACCACGAAGGCGAAGAGGGTGGCCACTCGAACGTTGATCCCGAACGTCGACGCCACCCGTGGGTTCTCGCGCAGCGCCAGTAGCGACCGCCCGGCCTTGGTGCGCATCATCCGCCAGTCGATGAGCAGGACGAGGGCGAGGAAGGCGAGGCACAGGTAGTAGTAGCGCCACTCGGTGTCGAACAGCTCGGGCTTGGGCGCGGGCTGCCCCGCGCCACCGCCGGTCAGCTCCTGGATCTGGAAGATGTTCTGCTCGGCGACGAGCCCGTAGGACAGCGTGACCAAGGCGAAGTACAGACCGCGGATGCGCAGCGACACACCGCCGAGCACGAGGGCCTGGCCGCCGCCGATCGCTGCCGCGGCGAGCACCCCCACCCAGAACGACTGCCCCTGTTCGGTGACCATGTACGCCGAGACGAACGCGCCGACGCCGACGAAGGCCTGGTGGCCGAGCGAGATCTGACCGACGTAGCCGAGCAGCACGTTGAGCGAGAGGGCGACGATCCCGTAGCAGACGGCCGTGGTGTAGGTGACGAGGTCGCCGGCCGGCCGCGTGAGCGGGAACGCCAGCACCAGGTAGGCCACCCCGAGCCACAGCACGCCACGACAGGCCCAGCCGGCGACGGACGGCCGGAACGCCGGCGACGCGGTGCGCGCCGGCGAGGCCGAGGCGACCGGCGCGGTGTCGGATTCGTCCATGAGCGTCATCAGGAGGCCTTCCCGAGCAGGCCCTGGGGCCGGACGAGCAGCACGCCGAGCAGCACCACGAACAGCACGAGCGTGCTCTTCGTGCCCGGGATGTCCTCGAAGATCGGGGCGCTGGTGGCCACCGATTGCACGACCCCGACCAGCACGCCGCCGACGAACGCGCCGGGGAGGCTGGTCATCCCGCCGAGCACGGCGGCGATGAACGCCGGGATCAGGTACTGCGTCGTCATGATCGCCGGACCGAAGCTGCCGCCGTCGGGCACGACGATCAGTGCGGCCAGACCACCGAGCAGGGCGGCGAGCACCCACGTGAAGCTGGAGAGCCGGCGCACGCTGATGCCGACCAGTTCGGTGGCCGTCGGCTCCTGGCTGGCTCCGATGATCGCCAGCCCGAGGTTGGTGCGGGTGAAGAACAGCCCGAGCACGATGGCCAGGACGACCAACGTGCCGATCAGCCAGAGCCGCTGGTCCGAGATGTCGACACCCAGGATCCCGACGCGGTCGACCCGGTCGAAGGCCTTGGCGATCGGTTTGCCCTGGGCGGTGGCGAGCCAGATCTCGATGCCGATGGCCAACAGCGCCACCCCGGCCGTGGCGACGAGCAGGATCACCCGCGGGGCGTCGAACAGCGGGCGCACGATGACCCGCTCCGTCAAGAAGCCCATGGCGCCAGCGACGACCAGGGCGCCGAGCAGCGCCACCCAGTACGGGACGTGGAAGTCCAGCAGGTACAGCGCGAACAGGGCGACCGTGCCGAACTCGCCCTGGGCGAAGTTGAACACGCCGCTCGACTTGTAGATCAGCACCAGCCCGAGGGCGACCATGCCGTAGGCCGACCCGGTGGACAGGCCGATGATCAGCGCGTTCTCCTCGCCCGTGACGATGAGCAGGGCGCCGAGGGCGATGACGACGACGGCGCCGATGAGCTTGCCGCGGTGGTCGCTGAGGACGGCGTCCACCCTCAGCCGCCTTCGAACAGCCCGGCGGTCACGTACTGCCGGGGCTCGCCGCAATCGGTCGTCAAGAGGTAGGCGCCAGTGCCACCGAAGTGATCGTCGACCGTGTACTGCAGCGGGGCGTAGATGCCGTTGTCGAACTCGGGCGTCGTGACCAGCGTGTTCATGAACGCCGCCCGGCCCAGCTCCTGACCGGTGGCCTCGAGCATGACGCCGACCGCCTTGTTCAGCGACCACAGCTGGAACCCGATGTCGTCGGCCGGCGGCTCGGGTCCCACGAACTGGGCGTAGGCGGCGAGATAGTCCGGGTCGACCTCGTCGACGCCGGCCAGGGCGGGCGTCGGTGAGAAGAACTCACCGGTGCCGACGGCCGGGCAGCCGATGGCGGCGACGGTGTTCAGGCCGCTGGTGACCCCGGGCCCGATCCAGACCGGGGTGTAGCTCTGGTTGGCCGCGCCAGGCGCCAGCCCGAGGACGTACACGACCGGCGAGGCGAGCAGGATGACGGCTTGGGCGCCGGAGTTCTTCAGCTCCTGGGCGACGGTGGCCGACTCCGTCGGGGACGCGTCCTTGTTGATCCGGTTCTCGTACAGCAATCCGATGCCCGCCTCGTCGGCGGCCGCCTTGATCGCCTCGTAGGCGTCGTCGAACGAGGGGGTGTTGGCGACGACCAAGGCCGCCTCGGTGAACCCCTGCTCCTCGAGCTGCGCCATGATCAGCGGCGCCTGCTGGGCGTAGGTCAGCGACGTGGAGAAGTACGTGTCGAGATCGGCGAGGGTGCTCTCGTTGACCCCTGCGGACAGGTACGGGATGCCGTTCTCGTTGGCGTACTGCGCGCAGGCGGTGATCTGGTCCGCTCCGCCGCCGCCGACCAGGAGGAAGGCGCCCTCCTGCTCGACCATCTCCCGGCAGACCTGGACGGCCCGCTGCGGGTTGAACTCGTCGTCCCGGAACACGACGCGCACGGTGCGCCCGTAGAGCTGGTCCGGCGCGCTCTCGGCGAGGAACTTCCAGTAGACGTCCTTGCCGACGTCGAAGCTCTGCTGCGGGATCGGTGAGGCACCGGTCACCGGGGCGTGGATGCCGATCACGATCTCGGTGTCGCTGACCCCGGCCGTGTCGTTGTCCCCCGGCTCGAACGGTCCCGTCTCCGGGACGGACTCGCTCGACGCAGTGGTGTCACCCGGCACGGTGGTCTCGCCGGCCACGGTCGTCTGACCCGCCACGGTCGTCTCGCCGGCGACCGTCGTCGCCGGCGCTGTGGTGTCGCCGCCCGACGCCTGCGTCGTCGCCGCGCCGCCGCTGTCGCCCCCGTCGTCCCCGCCGGTGCCGGCCACGCCGGCCTTCTGCCCACACGCAGCTGCGGCCACCACGCCCACCACGGCCAGCATCGCCATCCCCCGTCGCATCAGTGCCCCTCCTCGTCGGTCATGGTCGTAGCGGCTCCGCCCGTGCGCTCGAGGTAGCGCCCGACGCCTCCACCTCGTTGAGGGGTCGGGTCACCATCGCCATCGCCGCCGCCGAGGGCGAGGGCGGTGACGACGGCCAACAGGACCGCGACCGGGATCAGCAGCCACACGGTCCACGACCAGTTGCCGGCCAGATCCCCGTCGCCCGTCGCCGATGCCAGCGCGCTCACCATGCCATGCACGGCCACAGTGTGGCCGATCGGTGCGCGCTCGTTGAACACTGCCCCGTCCGGCTCGGGCCGGGACGCGGCGGCGGTGCTCGCGGCTCAGCGCCCGAGCGCCCGCAGCCGATCGCGCACGTCGACGAACTCTGGGTCGTGGCGGGCGATGAGCTCGAACCAGCGGGTCGCCTCGATCGGGTCACCGGCACGGTCGTGCAGGTCGCCGAGGACGTACCACTGCCGCAGGTGGTGGTCGCGAACGCGTCCCGCATCACGCGGTGCCTGGCGCGCTCGCTCCATCGTGCGCAGCGCGCCGCCGAGGTCCCCGCGATCGATCTGGGCGCCGGCGGCGACGATGCGCGCCTCGGCCAAGACCTCCGGCGGTGGGGAGGCGGCGCGCACTTCGGTCCAGATCCGGTCCACGTCGGACCAGTGGTGAAGCGCCCGATGGGCATCGGCCAGCACGGGCAGGAGCTCGACCGACGGATCGAGCGAGTGGGCCAGTTCGAGCTCGTTCACCGCTTGGTGCCACCGGCCCGTCCGGTAGGCGGCCAACCCGATGATCTCGTGCACCCCGGCGACGTTCTGCAGCGCCGGCAGCAGCGACGCCGCCTCGCGTCGCGCCTCGTCGAATCGCTCCCGGTCGAGCGCCGCACTGGCCCGTCCGAGGCGCTCCGTGAGGGCGGCGGCCCGCTTGGGATCGTCGAGCGCGGCCGTGATGGCCGCAGCTGCGACCGGCCCGACGGCACGCCGCCGCCGCACCGCGGCGGTGCGACCTGACGTTGCCGCTCGGCCGGCCGCACCAGCGGCCTCGTGGCGCAGCGCACCCTCGTCGATCCATGTCTCCACCGTCCGGGACTCGATGCGCTCCTGCTCGGCGGCGCGAGCCTGGTCAGGATCGGCCGGCGGTCGACGGGGTCGACGGGCGTTGACCTCGGCGGCGCGCCGTTCCGCCGCCGTCAGGTCCGGCCGATCGGGCCGGCGGCGACCGGACGGGGCCGGGCGGCCGCCCGACGGTGGGCGGCGACCGGGCGGCCGACCGCCACGGCCGCCGCGCTCTGCCCGATCGTCACGGTCGTCGCGGCGCCGCCCTGCGGTATCGGGGCGCCGGCTGCGTCCGGTCGGTGCGGGACGGGCGCGGCGGTCGTTGGGCCGCCGCGACGGTGGACGACCGGCAGCAGGCATCGGTCCATGTTACGGGCGGCTCGCGCGCCGCCGTCCGGGCGGCGAAAACGACGAAGAGCGCCTCCTGAGGAGGCGCTCTTCGAGCGAAATCCGGCGGCGTCCTACTCTCCCAGGGGGTCTACCCCCAAGTACCATCGGCGCTGACAGGCTTAACTTCCGTGTTCGGGATGGGAACGGGTGTGACCCTGTCGCCATGGCCACCGAAATCAGTTGTCAACGGGTGCCGACGGCATCCCGAGGACTGAAGAGCAAGCACGAGCTGTTCGATCCAAGCCCTCGGCCGATTAGTACCGGTCGGCTGAGCGTGTTGCCACGCGTACACCTCCGGCCTATCAACGTGATGGTCTTGTCACGGGCCTTACTGCGTTGACCGCATGGGAGTGCTCATCTTGGAACGGGTTTCCCACTTAGATGCTTTCAGCGGTTATCCCTTCCGTAGGTGGCCAATCTGCCGTGCCCTTGGCAGGACAACAGACACACCAGAGCTACGTCCGTCCCGGTCCTCTCGTACTAGGGACAGCCTTCCTCAACACTCCTTCGGCTGCGGAGGATAGGGACCGAACTGTCTCACGACGTTCTGAACCCAGCTCGCGTACCGCTTTAATGGGCGAACAGCCCAACCCTTGGGACCTGCTTCAGCCCCAGGATGCGATGAGCCGACATCGAGGTGTCAAACCTTCCCGTCGATATGGACTCTTGGGGAAGATTAACCTGTTATCCCCGGGGTACCTTTTATCCGTTGAGCGACCACGCTTCCACACGCAATGGCCGGGTCACTATGCCCTGCTTTCGCACCTGCTTGACTTGTAGGTCTCGCAGTCAAGCTCCCTTGTGTCATTGCACTCGACGGCTGATTGCCAACCAGCCTGAGGGAACCTTTGGGCGCCTCCGTTACAGTTTAGGAGGCGACCGCCCCAGTCAAACTACCCGCCTGGCGCTGTCCCGGATCCGGATCACGGATCGCGGTTAGAGCTCCAACATACGCAGGGTGGTATTTCAACGTTGACTCCACACTGGCTGGCGCCAATGCTTCCAAGTCTCCCACCTATCCTACACAACGCAGGTCAAAACTCAACACCAAGTTATAGTAAAGGTCCACGGGGTCTTTCCGTCCTTCCGCAGCTAACGAGCATCTTTACTCGTACTTCAATTTCGCCGGGTCTATGGTTGAGACAGTGGGGAAGTCGTTACGCCATTCGTGCAGGTCAGAACTTACCTGACAAGGAATTTCGCTACCTTAGGCGTTAATTGTTACTCCTCGAAGTTGCCCTCGAGTGGCCAGGGCATTTCTGCCTGGCTCCGCATGTCGCCATGCGGGTCGGACTGTCTCATCTCGTCGGCACTGCCAACGAGCCTGGCGTACAGTCTCTGAGGATTCCGAGCGATGGATCTCGCAAGGTGATCTCAGGCGACGGAAACCGCCTCCTGCGCTCACACTTCAGCGAGCTTCGCTCGGCCTTTCCTGCTGATCGTCCGCACCGGTCGGATTGTCACTGCCCTCGATCGAGGGCGAGTACCGCCGGATTCACGGGTGTTCCAGCATATGGCCAGGTTTTACAACCGCCCTTTGCGTAAACGGTTATAGTTACCGCCGCCATTCACTGGGGCTTAGGTTCAGAGCTTCGAGATTGCTCCCTAACCCTTCCCCGTAACCTTCCAGCATTGGGCAGGCGTCACAGCGTATACAGCGCCTTGCGGCTTCGCACGCTGCTGTGTTTTTGGTAAACAGTCGCTACCCCCTGGTCTGTGCCACCCTCGGCAGCTCGAGCCGTAAAGGCTTTCACCACTGAGGGTCCTCCTTCTTCCGAAGTTACGGAGGTAATTTGCCGAGTTCCTTAACCATAGTTCTCCCGATCGCCTTGGTATTCTCTACCCGCCCACCTGTGTCGGTTTGGGGTACGGGCTCCGTGCCAGCTCACTGCTGGGCTTTTCTTGGCAGCATGGGATCAGTGACTTCGCCTAGTGCGGCTCGGCATCACGTCTCAGAGTTACGGCCCCAACTCTCATCGGGACCCTCCTACGCGCTTACCCGGGGACAACCATCGCCCCGGTTCACCTACCCTCCTGCGTCCCCCGTCAGCTACCCGCCAGCAGCTCGGTGAGATCGTTCCCGAAGGAACAGCCCCCACGTTGCCACTCTTGGGCCTGGCGCGAGCACGGAGGTCACTGGAATATCAACCAGTTGTGCATCGACTACGCCTCTCGGCCTCGCCTTAGCTCCCGACTCACCCTGGGGGGATTAGCCTTCCCCAGGAACCCTTGGGCTTACGGCGGAGGGGTTTCTCACCCCTCTCTCGCTACTCATACCTGCATTCTCACTCGATGGCGCTCCACTCCGGCTCACGCCGAAGCTTCTCGGCACCATCGACGCTCCTCTACCGCTCCCGACCACCCGAAGGTGATCCGAAGCCCATAGCTTCGGCTCAGGACTTGAGCCCCGTTACATTGTCCGCGCAGGATCACTCGACCAGTGAGCTATTACGCACTCTTTCAAGGGTGGCTGCTTCTAAGCCAACCTCCTGGCTGTCTGTGCAATCCCACATCGTTTTCCACTTAGTCCTGAATTAGGGGCCTTAGCTGATGATCTGGGCTGTTTCCCTTTCGACCAACGAAGCTCATCCCCCGTGGTCTCACTGCCATGTTCTGGAGCATCGGCATTCGGAGTTTGGCTGGGGTTGGTAAGCTTGTAGGCCCCCTTACCCATCCAGTGCTCTACCTCCGATGCTGAACACATGACGCTGCACCTAGATGCATTTCGAGGAGAACCAGCTATCGCCAAGTTTGATTGGCCTTTCACCCCTATCCACAGCTCATCCCCGCCGTTTTTAACCGACGTGGGTTCGGCCCTCCACGGAGTCTTACCTCCGCTTCAGCCTGGCCATGGATAGATCACTTGGCTTCGGGTCTACAGTGTGCGACTCTACGCCCTATTCAGACTTGCTTTCGCTGCGGCTGCCCCTCATCGGGTTAACCTTGCCACACACCATAACTCGCAGGCTCATTCTTCAAAAGGCACGCCATTGCGACCACGCCCGAAGGCGTGGCGACGCTCTGACTGCTTGTAAACCAACGGTTTCAGGTACTATTTCACTCCCCTCCCGGGGTACTTTTCACCTTTCCCTCACGGTACTGGTTCACTATCGGTCGCCAAGGAATACTTAGACTTACGGGGTGGTCCCCGCAGATTCACGCCGGTCTTCACGGTCCCGGCGATACTTGGGATGTCGAAGCGGAGGCTGCATGCGTTTCGGATACGGGGCTGTTACCCACTCTGGCCGGCCGTTCCTGTGCCGTTCTCCTACGCAGCAACTTGGTAACTCCGTGGCAGGTCTGGTGCCCTGCCTCCTCGATCCCACAACCCCCCAACAGCAACGCCACCAGGCTTGGCACTGTTGAGGTTTGGTCTCTACCCGTTTCGCTCGCCGCTACTCGGGGTGTCGCGGTTGCTTTCCTTTCCTCACGGTACTGAGATGTTTCAATTCCCGTGGTTCCCTCCACCGGCCCTATGTGTTCAGGCCGGGGTACTCACTCCATGACGAGTGGTGGGTTTCCCCATTCGGACATCTGCGGCTCAATGCCTAGTAGACGGCTCCCCGCAGCTTTTCGCAGTCACTCACGTCCTTCATCGGTTCTTGGCGCCAAGGCATCCACCGTTGGCTCTTCGTAGCTTGGAAAGAACAAAATTGTTCACACGGGGGGAAGCCCCCCGTGAGCCCCCCAGAAGAAACTCCCGCCCTCGATCGCTCGAGAGCAGTTGCGCTTCCAGAAGGCACACGGGCGGAAGCCGCCCGTGTCAAGATGCTCGTGCTTGCTCTGCAGTTCTCAAGGTGCTCGTCGGCGCATGCGGAGCTCACGGCCCGAAGGCCGGCTCGACGTAGCGGCGCCACAACGAAGCAGTCGGAAATGGTCCGACTCCTTCAAAACGGAAGAGAAGACAGATCCGCCGGCGATGCCGCCGAGGGAGGACAAGTCCTCCACCTCGATGGTCTCGACGACGAACCCACCAGTGCACCAACTGGGTGTCCAAGCACCGAGTGGTCGTTCGACCACCACGGTGTGGAATGGACTCCTTAGAAAGGAGGTGATCCAGCCGCACCTTCCGGTACGGCTACCTTGTTACGACTTCACCCCAATCACCGACCCCACCTTCGACGGCTCCCTCCCTTGCGGGTTGGGCCACCGGCTTCGGGTGTTGCCGACTTTCGTGGTGTGACGGGCGGTGTGTACAAGGCCCGGGAACGTATTCACCCCGGCGTGCTGATCCGGGATTACTAGCAACTCCGGCTTCATGGAGTCGAGTTGCAGACTCCAATCCGAACTGAGACCGGCTTTGTGGGATTCGCTCACCCTCGCGGGATCGCAGCCCTCTGTACCGGCCATTGTAGCGTGTTTGCAGCCCTGGGCATAAGGGGCATGATGACTTGACGTCGTCCCCACCTTCCTCCGAGTTGACCCCGGCAGTCTCCTGCGAGTCCCCGGCGTTATCCGCTGGCAACACAGGATAAGGGTTGCGCTCGTTGCGGGACTTAACCCAACATCTCACGACACGAGCTGACGACAGCCATGCACCACCTGTGCAAGGCCCTTTCGGACACCCTGTCTCCAGAGCTTTTCCCTGCATGTCAAACCCAGGTAAGGTTCTTCGCGTAACATCGAATTAAGCAACACGCTCCGCTGCTTGTGCGGGCCCCCGTCAATTCCTTTGAGTTTTAGCCTTGCGGCCGTACTCCCCAGGCGGGGCACTTAATGCGTTAGCGACGGCGCGGATCTCGTTGGTTGAGACCCACACCTAGTGCCCAACGTTTACGGCGTGGACTACCAGGGTATCTAATCCTGTTTGCTACCCACGCTTTCGCTCCTCAGCGTCAGTCACGGCCCAGAGCGGCGCCTTCGCCACTGGTGTTCTTCCTGATATCTGCGCATTTCACCGCTACACCAGGAGTTCCCCGCTCCCCTACCGCACTCGAGTCACAGCAGTATCGGGTGGCGGCTCTGGGTTGAGCCCAGAGTTTTCACACCCGACTTACCGAACCGCCTACGAGCTCTTTACGCCCAATAAATCCGGACAACGCTTGGTGCCTACGTGTCACCGCGGCTGCTGGCACGTAGTTGGCCGCACCTTCTTCTACAGGTACCGTCATCTTCTTCCCTGCTGAAAGCGGTTTACAACCCTAAGGCCTTCGTCCCGCACGCGGCGTTGCTGCATCAGGCTTTCGCCCATTGTGCAAGATTCCCCACTGCTGCCTCCCGTAGGAGTCTGGGCCGTGTCTCAGTCCCAGTGTGGCTGATCATCCTCTCAGACCAGCTACCCGTCGATGCCTTGGTGAGCCGTTACCTCACCAACAAGCTGATAGGCCGCGAGACCCTCCCGATCCGGTAACCCTTTCGTCAGTCCACCATGCGGTGATCCGACGGCATCCGGTATTAGCGAATGTTTCCACTCGTTATTCCAGAGATCGGGACAGGTTTCTCACGTGTTACGCACCCGTTCGCCACTCGGTCTTCCCCAGTCTTGCGACTGGTTGGACCCCGTTCGACTTGCATGTGTTAAGCACGCCGCCAGCGTTCGTCCTGAGCCAGGATCAAACTCTCCATCGAGAACCGGTCCGCACCGTGCGCCCGAGGGCGACCAGCACGGAACGATCAGGTTGAGAGCATCCGACACCTGAGCGTGAATCTTGCTCGTGGTGGTGCCGGGCTCCTGTCGGCCGGGTGATTGGCCCGGCCTGTTGAACTTCGCCGGCTGGGCCGGCGACGTCCGTGTCGCGACCGGTGGGAACCGGTCACGGAATTGACAGACAGCGTCACCAACGGTCTGAGACCGGGTGCGCTGCCCGCACTGGCGTTCGTCTTCTCTTCCGTTTTCAAGGAGCCGAAGCTCGGCACGCACCGTCCGGAGCCCGGTTCGGCGTTGGTGCCTCGCCCCGAAGGCCCGGTCTGAGCCGGGTCCAGGGCGAAGAGCAAGCGTAACGGCGCCGACCTGCAGCGTCAACCTGCGTGCGGTAAGAACTCCACCAGGCCGAAGGACCGCTTGCCGCGCCGCAGCAGCATCCACCGGCCGTGGAGCAGCGGGACGCCGTCCAGGGCGCCGTCGACACCGAGCACGAGCCCGTTGGCCTGGACGCTCCCCTGCTGGAGCAGCCGCCGGGCGTCGCTGTTGGAGCTGGCCAGACCCGTCGACACGAGCAGCGCGACGGCACCTTCCGGGGCCTGCGGACGAGCCGACGGCACCGTCACGACCGGTAGTTCGCCGGCCAGGGCTTCGAGCGTCACGGGCGATGCCGCCAGCGGATCGCCGCCGAAGAGCACGTCGGCCGCGCCGGCGGCGGCCACCGCGGCGTCGAGCCCGTGGACCAGCGCGGTCACCTCGTCGGCCAGCGCCCGCTGGGCGATCCGTCGTTCGGGGGCCGCGGCGTGGGCCGCCACGAGCTGGTCGAGCTCGGCCCCCGGGCGCAGCGAGAACATCTGCAGCTGGCGCTCCACCTCGCCGTCGCTCGAGCTGCACCCAGTGCTGGTGGAACTGGTACGGCGAGGTCTTGTCGGGGTCGAGCCAGAGCCGGGCCCCGGTCGACTTCCCGAGCTTTGTCCCGTCGGACGCCGTGAGCAGCGGCCACGACAACGCGTGGACCGCCACGCGGCGGGTCCGGCGGATCAGATCGACCCCGGACACGATGTTGCCCCACTGGTCCGAGCCGCCGACCTGCAGCTCGCAGCCCAGGTGATCGTGCAACCACAGGTAGTCGTTGGCCTGGAGGAGCATGTAGCTGAACTCGGTGTAGGAGATCCCTTGCTCCGACGCCATGCGCGCCCGCACGCTCTCTCGGGCCACCATCTGGTTCACGGTGGCGTGCTTGCCGACGTCGCGCAGGAACTCGAGCAGCGTGATCGGCTGCGTCCAGTCACGGTTGTCGACGAGGCGGCCACGGCCGCCGTCGAGGTCCACGATGCGGGCGATCTGCTTCTTGATCGACGCCACGTTGTGGTCGAGCGTGGCGTCGTCGAGCAGGTTGCGCTCCTCGGATCGGCCGCTCGGGTCCCCGATCATGCCGGTCGCTCCACCCGCCAGAGCGATGGCGTGGTGCCCGGCGTCCTGGAACCGGCGCAGCATCACCAGGCCGATGAGGTTGCCGTGGTGCAGGCTGTCGGCCGACGGATCGCACCCGTAGTAGAGCGTGATCGGCTCGGGTGCGGCCAAGCGGGCACGGAGCGCGGCGCGGTCGGTCGACTCCTGGATGAGGTCGCGGGCCTCGAGATCGGCGAGCAGGTCCATGGCGAGCAGCCATGTTGGCAGGTCGCTACGGTGCCGACCCGTGGCGGACCCGGCGCCGGTACCAGGTAACCGCGTCGACGACGCCGCGAGCTCGGCTCACATGTTCGGCGAGTTCGCCCGGACCGCCGCCACCCGAGCTCCGCTGTACGCCCAGATGTCGGCCGGCATCGCCGCCGACCTCGGCCTGGCGGCGCTGCTGCTGGCTGCGCCGCCGACCCAGCGTCAACCCGTGCTGCTGTTCGCCGCCGTCCACGAGCTGCTGCTGGCGGCGGACGCCGACGGGCGCCACGAGCCGCTGGCCAGGCACTACCCCAACCTGACCGTCGACCCGGACACCGGCGACCCGCTCCCGGCCCTGCGCGAGCTGTGCGCCAGGCGCGGCGACGAGCTCGGGGAGATGCTGCGCACCCGCCGCACGCAGACCAACGAGATCGGGCGCTGCGCGCTGCTGCTGCCGGCCTTCGGCATCATCGCCGCCGAGGTCGGCGCGCTTGCCCACCTCGATGTCGGCACCAGCGGCGGGCTCAACCTGTTGCTCGACCGCTACCAGTACCGCTACGAGCCCGGCGGCGACGTCGGCCCACCGTCGACGGTGCTGCTCTCGTGCGGGACCCGGGGCGCCGTTCCCGTCCCGGGCGCACTCCCGCCGATCACCGCCGCCCGCGGGATCGATTCCACCCCGGTCGCCCTTGACGACGACGCCGAGGCGCGTTGGCTCGAGGCGTGCGTCTGGCCCGATCAGACGGATCGGTTCGAACGGTTGCGGGCGGCGATCGAGCTCGCCCGCGCCGAGCCGCCCGACGTGCGCATCGGCGACGCAGTGGCCGACGTCGCCACCAACGTCCACCAGCTCGCCGCGCAGGGTCACCCGGTCGTGACGAACACCTGGGTCCTCAACTACCTGACCCCACGTGAGCGCCGGGACTACGTCGGCGAGCTGGACACCCTCGGGACCGAGCTCGACCTGTCCTGGACCTACCTCGAGAGCCCATTCCTCACCCCGGAACTGCCCGGTCCGGCCGGCGCCGCCGCCGTCGATCGCACCGCCCTCGTCCTGGTGCGGTGGCGCTCCGGGCAGCGGACCGTCGAGCACCTGGCCGACACCCACCCGCACGGCTACTGGATGCACTGGACGCGCTGACCTGATCGTCGCCACAGCGGCCGCTGAAGGGTCTTCGGGGGGTCCACGGGGGGCGGAGCCCCCCGTGTGACCTTGTATCGAACGCCCCGCTGGTCGATCATCTTCTGGAGGGATGGCGACGTACGTCTACGACGACTTCCGGGTGTCGTTCGCGCCCCGGGCCGACGGTCGGTTCGATGTGCGGGCGCAGGCATCCGACGGCAGCACGGCGACGGGGACGTTCGCCTTGCCCTTCAGCGCCGACCAGCTCGAGCGAGCGATCCTGGACGTCGCCGCGGCCCGCGCCGGACGCCGAGCCACCCGTCGGGCCGGGCCGAGCCGCGACCTGCGCGGCGTCGGTCCGGCACCGCTCGATGCCCAAGGGCTCGGCCGGCAGCTCGCCGAGGCCCTCCTGTGCGACGACATCGGCGCGGCGTACGACCGCGCCCGCCAGCTCGCCGAGGCGGCTGGTCACGGCCTCCGGCTGAGCCTCGACCTCGACGCTGCGCCGGCGCTGCTGAGCGTGCCGTGGGAGTTCCTGTATCGACCGCCGCGGTTCCTCGCCAGCCAGCGTCGCAGCCCGGTCGTGCGCGTGCTCGGCGCCGCCGACCTCGGTGACCCGCCGACGATCTCCGGCGCGGTGCGCGTGCTCGGCGTCATCGCCAGCCCGAGCGATCTCACCGCCCTCGACGTCGACGCCGAGCGGCGGCGCGTCGACCATGCCGTCGAAGCGGTCCGCGCGATGGGCCGCATCGACCTCGACTGGTTGCAGCCGGCGACGCCGGGCGGACTGCGGCGCGCCCTGCGCGACGAGAACTACCACGTCGTGCACTACGTCGGGCACAGCGACTTCACCGACGACGGCAACGGCGTGCTGTTCCTCGAGGACGACGACGGGTCGGCGGTCGCCGTCGACGAGACGCTGTTCGCCAACCTGCTCGGCGATCAGGGCTCGCTGCGCCTCGTCGTGCTCAACTCCTGCGAGGGCGCCCGCACCACGATGACGGATCCGTACGCCGGGGTGGCGACGACCCTGGTCCACCTCGGGGTGCCAGCCGTCGTGGCCATGCAGTTCGAGATCAGCGACGAGGCGGCCATCCTGTTCGCCGAGGAGCTCTACACGAACCTGATCGGGCGCCAGGATCCCCTCGATTCGGCCATCGGCGAGGCGCGCAAGGCGATCTACGCCGAGGTCGACCTGGCCGAGTGGGCCACGCCCGTGCTGTTCCTCGCCGACCCCGACGTCGAGCTGTTCCGCTTCGAGGTCGACGCCGCACCGCTGCCCGAGCCCGAGCCGGGCGGGCAGCAGCCGACGCCGCTCGAGCCCGTGGTCGCCGCCCGACGGCCCAGGCCGTCGCGGCGCCTGGTCCTGGCCATCGCTGCGGCGATCGCGGTCGTCGTGGCGGTCGCCGTCGGGGTGCTGGTGGTGGTCGCCGGCGACGACGACCTCGAGGGAGTGGCCACACCGACGACCACGACGATCGCCGCCGCGTCGACGACCACATCGCCGGCCAGCGCCTCCTTCCCGAGCGTCCCGGTCGGCAGCGAGGGTCCCGTCGTCGAGGTCATCCAGCGGCTGCTCACGCATCGCCAGTTCCCCGTCGACCCGAACCGCTTCTTCGACGAGGCAACCGAGGACGCCGTGACGCAGTTCGAGGAGTCGGTCGGGATCCCGCCGGACGGGCTGGTCGGCCGCGTGACGTGGCAGCAGCTCGTGGTGCCGCTGCGGCGCGGGCAGACCGGTGAAGCCGTGCGGGCGTTCCAGGTGCTGCTCGCCGAGAACGGCATCGACACGAACGTCGACGGCAACTACACGCTGGCGCTGCAGCAGCAGGTGATCGACTTCCAGCGCGCCAACGACCTCGGCGTCGACGGGATCGGCGACGTGGACACGTGGCGCGTCCTGCTCGCCGGCGCCGCCTGACCCCCGTTCTGGCCGTAGCAAGCGACTCACAACGGTCGGTTTTGACGGCCAGAACGGGTTTCAGGCCAGCCATCGCCACGGTTGCTCGGTGGCCAGGCGGATCCCGATGCGGGGCGTGACCCGCGGCTCGGTCGGCGGCGCCACGCCATCGTCGACGATGCCGAGCAGGTCGTCAGCGCACAGGTCCACGCCGTCGTGGCGCCGATCGATGCCGAACGCCTGGCACAGCTTTCCCGGCCCGTTGGCGAGGATGGCGTCCGGGCGGCCGCCGCGCCGCTGGCGCATCAGCTCGATGCCATGGAGCGGCTGGACCGCCCGCAGCAGCACGGCCTGGGCGTCGCCCTGCGTCGCCGCGACGATGTTGGCGCAGAAGTGCATCCCGTACGTGAAGTAGACGTAGAGGTGCCCGGCCGGGCCGAACATCACGGCGTTGCGGGCGGTGCGGCCGGCGAACGAGTGGCTGGCCGGGTCGTCGGACCGGTACGCCTCGACCTCGACGATCCGCCCGGCGCACGGCCCGGCCACCAGCACCTTGTTCAGGAGCAGCGGCGCCAGCTCGACCGACCCGCGCTCGAAGAACTCCCGCCCCAGCCGCCTCCCATCGGAGTGTTTCACCGCATCCGAGTGTTTCGCGAGGGGCCTCCCCTCAGGTGGCACTCCGATGCAGCAAACACTCGAATGGTCGTCATGCGAGGCGGGCGGCCAGGGACTCGAGGAGGGACCGGTACCGCGCCAGCTGGGCGGGCAGGGCGACGGGGCCGGCGGCGCCGGGCGAGGTGCGCCGGGCGACGGCCACGCCGGGCGCGACCAGCGCCGCCGCGTCCGGGCCGAGCCGGGTGTCGGCGGCGACCAGCTCGCCCAGCGGGCGACCTCCGTCCAGGTGCTGGCGGACCAGCTCGCCGACGATGGCGTGGGCGGCCCGGAACGGCGTCCCGCCGCCGACCAGCCACTCGGCGAGGTCGGTGGCCGCGGTGACCTCGGCGTCGGCGGCGCGCTGCATCCGCACCGTGTCGAACGTCGCCGTCTCGATCATCCCCGTCACGGCGGCGAGCGCCCGCGCCACCTGGTCGACCGAGTCGAACAGCGGCTCCTTGTCCTCCTGCAGGTCGCGGTTGTAGGCCAGCGGCAATCCCTTCAGGGTGGCCAGCAGCCCGGTCAGGTTCCCGATCAGCCGACCCGCCTTGCCCCGGGCCAGCTCGGCCACGTCGGGGTTCTTCTTCTGCGGCAGCATCGAGGAGCCCGTGGCGTAGGCGTCGTCGAGCCGGGCGAACCCGAGCTCGTCGCTGGTCCACAGCACCCACTCCTCGCCGATGCGCGAGAGGTGCACGCCGACCAGCGCCAGGTCGAACAGCGCCTCGGCGACGAAGTCACGGTCACCGACCGCGTCGAGCGAGTTGGCGAACACGTCGGCGAACCCGAGCGCCTCGGCCGTCGCCGCCGGGTCGATGGGCAGCGACGTACCGGCCAGCGCGCCGGCGCCGAGAGGCGAGACGTCCAGCCGGGCGACGGTCGCCAGCAGCCGATCGACGTCGCGCCCGAGCGCCCACCCGTGGGCCAGCAGGTGGTGGGCCAGCAGCACCGGCTGGGCCCGCTGGAGGTGGGTGTAGCCGGGCAGGTAGGCGCCCTCGGCGCCCTCCGCCCGGGCCAACAGCACGCGTTGCAGGTCGACGATCCGCCGGGCGATGGCGACCAGCTCGCGCTTGCACCACAGCCGCAGGTCCGTGGCGACCTGGTCGTTGCGACTGCGGGCGGTGTGCAACTTGGCGCCGGCCGGGCCGGCGAGCTCGGTCACACGACGCTCGACGGCGGTGTGGATGTCCTCGTCCGTCGGTGCGAACTGGAACGCGTCGGCGCTCAGCTCGGCCTCGACGACGCCCAGCGCGCCGAGCACGGCGTCGCACTCCTCGGGCGACAGCAACCCGGCCCGCTCGAGCGCTCCGACGTGGGCGCGCGACCCCGCCACGTCGTCAGGCCACAGCCGGCGGTCGAACGGGAGGCTGACGGTGTAGGCGAGCAGCTCGTCGGACGGACCTCCGGCGAACCGGCCGTGCCAGAGCGTCGTGCCCTCAGCCATCGTCGGCCGTGTCAGTCGTTCGCTCCTCCGAAGACTCGTCGCTCACCGTGTCAATCGTTCGCTCCTCCGAAGACTCGTCGCTCACCAGGCCGGCCAGCGTGCGCAGGCGATCGGCGAGCTCGCCACCGCCGGTCGCCGCGGCGACGCACAACAACGTGTCGTCGCCGGCCACGGTGCCGAGCAGGCCCTGCAGCCCGCTGCGGTCGAGCGCCGAGGCGACCACGTGGGCGCAGCCCGGGGGCGTGCGCAGCACGACGAGGTCGCCCGAGCACGACACGTCGCCGACCCACTCCCCCAGGACCCGGCGCAGCTGCTCGAACGGCACCAGGCGATCGCTCTCCAGCTCGGGCAGGGCGTACGCGCTCGGCCCGCCCGGCACCCGGATCTTGATCGCCCCCAACTCGTCGAGGTCACGGGACACGGTCGCTTGCGTCGCCGTGATGCCCTCGGTGCCCAAGAGCTCGACGAGCTGCGGCTGGTTGGTCACCGCCTGCTGGGCGATCAGCCGGGCGATCGCCTGCTGCCGGCGCTGCTTCACGCTCACGCTTGGTCCTGGAGGAGGAAGGCGAGGGCGCCGCGCGCCGCGTCGAGACGCAGGTGGCCCTGGCGGAACACGACGCTGCGCGGACCGTCGATCACGTCAGCCGTGACCTCGACGCCCCGGTAGGCGGGGAGGCAGTGCATGAACACGGCCTGTGGCCCCGCTCGGTCCATCAGCGGGCCATCGACCGTGAACCCCTCGAACGCCTGCTTGCGTACCGCGCCGTCGTCCTCCTGCCCCATCGACACCCACGTGTCGGCGTGCACCGCGTCGGCGCCCTCGACGGCGTCGGCGGGGCGGTGGCCGTGGGTGATGCTGGCCGCGCCGAGCAGCGCCAGCCGCTCGAGCTCGGCGTCGTCGGCGCCGAAGCCGACCGGGCAGGCGAAGCGGAGGTGGGCACCGAGCAGCGCGCCGATCTCGCCGAGCGAGCGGGCGACGTTGTTGAAGTCACCGACCCACGCCACGGTGCGATCGGCCAACGACCCGAACGCCTCCTCCATCGTCAGCACGTCGGCCAGCGCCTGCAGCGGATGGGCCCGGTCGGACAGCAGGTTCACGACCGGCACCGCCGACACGGCGACCATGCGCTCGAGGACGTCGTGCGAGAAGACGCGAGCGGCGATCACGGCGTGGTACCCCTCGAGGATCCGCACGACGTCCTCGACGGGCTCGCGCACGTCCATCCCGACCTCGTCGCCGCGGGTGTACACCGGGTGGCCGCCGAGCTGGACGACGGCCAGCTCCGTCGAGTGTCGAGTGCGGGTCGACGGCTTCTCGAAGATGAGCGCTGCGCCGCGCCCGTCGAGCGGTCGACCCAACTCGGCGACGGGCTGCTTGGCGAGGTCGAGCACCCGGCGCAGGTCGCCGGCCGACAGATCGGCGATCTCGAGGAGGTGTCGGGTCATGCCGCCCCCTCAGGACAGCTCGCTGGCGATCACCTGGACCGCTTCGTCGAGCTCGTCGTCGGTGACCGTGATCGGCGGAGCCAGCCGCAGCGCGGTCGGCGTGACGGCGTTGGCGACCAGGCCACGCTCGAGCAGGCGGGTGTTGACACCGGCGGCATCACCGGCCTCGAGCTCGACGCCGAGCAGCAGCCCCCGGCCCCGCACGCTGGCCACGCCCGGCGTGGCGGTGAGGGCGGCGGCCAGGGACGCTCCCTTGCGGGCGGCCAGCGCCGGTGCGTCGATGCGGCGCATTTCGGCGATCACCGCTCGTACGGCAGCGGTGGCGATCGCCGTGCCGCTGTACGTGCTGCCGTGGTCGCCCGGCTCGAACACCGCGGCGACGTCGCGCCGGGCCCAGCACGCTCCGACCGGCATGCCGTTGCCCATCGCCTTGGCCAGCGTGACGACATCGGGCACCACGCCGTCGTGCTCGAACCCGAACCACCGTCCGGTGCGAGCGAAGCCGGTCTGGATCTCGTCGAACATCAGCAGCGCGCCCGTTGCGTCGCACACCTCGCGGATGCCGGCGAGGTAGCCGGGAGGTGCCGGGTTGACCCCGCCCTCGCCCTGCACCGTCTCGATCAGGACCGCGGCGACGGAGGCGTCGACGGCCCGGTCGAGCGCGTCAAGGTCGCCCCACGCCACGTGGTGGAACCCTTCGGGCATGGGCTGGAACGGCTCGTGCTTGGTCGGCTGGCCGGTCGCCGCCAACGCCGCCAACGTCCGGCCGTGGAAGCTGCCGAGCGCGCTGACGACGACGTGGCGGCCCCGCCCGCCGTGCTTGCGGGCCAGCTTGAGCGCGCACTCCACGGCCTCGGCGCCCGAGTTGGTGAAGAACACCTGCCCGTCGAGGCCGGTCGCCTCGGCCAGCAGCGCATCGACCTCGATCGCCGCCTGCACGGCGACGGGGTTGGCGAAGAAGTTGCTGACGTGCAGCAGCTCGTGGGCCTGGGCGGAGATGGCGTCGGCCACGGCCGGGTTGGCATGCCCCAGCGACGTGACGGCGATGCCGCTGAGGAAGTCGAGGTAGCGCTTGCCGTCGACGTCCCAGAGCTCGGTGCCGCGACCGCGGGCGAACATGACCGTCGGCGGCGCGAACACCGGCATCATCGGCCAGGCGCCATCGGCGGTGAGCTGGTCGAGTTGGATCGTCATGTCCGCGCACCTGCTTCCTGATCGGCCAGCACCATGGTGCCGATGCCGGCGTCGGTGAAGATCTCGAGCAGCAGCACGTGGGCGATGCGGCCGTCGAGGATGTGGGCCCGGCCGACGGCGTTGCGCACGGCGTGCACGCAGGCCAGGACCTTGGGGATCATGCCGCCGGCGATCGTCCCGTCGCCGACCAACGCTTCGAGCTCGCCGGCCGTGGTCTGGCGGATCAGCGTCGTGGCGTCGGCGACGTCGCGCCGCAGCCCCTCGATGTCGGTCAGGTAGACGAGCTTCTCGGCTCCCAGCGCTTCAGCGATCGCGCCGGCCACGACGTCGGCGTTGATGTTGTACGCCTGGCCGCGTTCGTCGGTGCCGATCGTGGCGACCACCGGGATGAACTCGTCGGCCAGCAGACCGCGCAGGATCCCCGGATCGATCGCCGCCACGTCGCCGACGAAGCCGAGTGCCGGATCCCGCGGCGAGGCGCGGATCAGCCCGGCGTCCTCGCCGCTCACGCCCACGGCGTAGTTGCCGTGCAGGTTGATGGCGGTGACGAGCTGCGGGTTGACCTGGCCGAGCAGGACCATGCGGGCGATGTCGACGGTGTCGGCGTCAGTGACCCGCAGCCCATCGCGAAACTCCGTCGTCTTGCCGAGCCGCGCCATCAGCGCGCTGATCTGGGGCCCGCCGCCATGCACGACGACGGGCCGGATGCCGACGAGCCGCATCATCACGACGTCCTCGGCGAACAGCGCGAGCGCGTCGTGGTCGGAGGTGCCGGCGAGCGCGTTGCCGCCGTACTTGACGACCACCGTCTTGCCGGCGAAGCGCCGGATGTACGGCAGCGCCTCGACCAAGACGTGGGCCACGGTCGGAGCGACCGAGCGCTCGTCGGTCGTCACGGCGCCAGACCGAGCGCCGGCAGTCCCGCCCGCTCGTCGAGGCCGAGCGCCACGTTGGCCGACTGCAGAGCGCCGCCGGAGGCCCCTTTGGTGAGGTTGTCCAGCGCGCAGATCGCGATGATCCACCCGGTCCGCTCGTCGTACCGGACCGTCAGGTGGGCGGTGTTGGAGCCGAGCGTGGCCTTGGTCGACGGGCTGGACGGGGTGACGACGACGAACGGCTCGGCGGCGTAGACGCGGTCGAGCTCGGCGAGCAGGGCGTCCGTCGACGGCGCCGTGCCCGCCGTCGGGCGGGCGTAGCAGGTGGCCAGGATTCCCCGGTTCATCGGGGCGAGGTGAGGGGTGAACAGCACCTCGGCACCGAGGTTCTGCTCGATCTCGGGGGTGTGGCGGTGGTCGAGCAGGCCGTAGGCGGTGAAGTTCTCGTCCGCCGTGCAGAACGCGTTCGTCGCCGTCGCCGGGCGGCCGGCGCCCGACACGCCGCTGGCGGCGTCGACGACGATCCCGTGTGGTTCGATCAGACCGGCGTCGAGCAGCGGCGCCAGCGGAAGCGTGGCGGCGGTGACGTAGCAGCCCGGCGTGGCGACGAGTCGGGCGGTGCGCAGTTGCTCCCGGTGGCGCTCCGGCAGCCCGTACACGGCCTCCGCCAGGAGCTGCGGTTGATCGTGCTCGAAGCCGTACCAACCCGGGTACAGCGCGGCGTCGCGCAGCCGGTATGCCGCCGACAGGTCGACGACGCATCCGACCCGGCCGACGAGCTGCGGCGCCAGCGCCATGCTCGGCCTGGTGCGGGAGGCCGAGGAACACCACGTCGACGCCGTCGACCAGGCCGGGCTCGTAGGACTGGAAGGTCGTCGCGCCGTAGGCGGCGGCGAGGGACGGGAACAGGTCCTCGATCGCCGTGCCGGCCTGGCTGTCGCCGGTGGCCACGGTGAGCTGGAGGTCCGGGTGGCCGGCGAGCAGCCGCAAGAGCTCGGCGCCCGTATAGCCGGAAGCCCCGATGATGGCAGCCCGTGCACCCATCGCATGATCATACAATACATCGCATGTACATGCAACGATGATCTCCGGCCCGCTCGTCCGGCAGACTGGCGGCATGCTCCCGGGGCGCCCACCCACGAAGGGGCGGCTCCTGCTGGCCACGCCGCCCCTCGAGGACCCGAACTTCGACCGCACGGTGATCTACGTGCTCGAGCACCACGACGAGGGTGCGTTGGGGCTTGTGCTCAACCGGCCCAGCCCCGAGCAGCTCGCCGAGCCGCTCGACGCCTGGATCGATCTGCAGACCGAGCCGTCGCAGGTGTTCTCGGGCGGTCCGGTCGAACCGGACGCCCTGATCGCCCTCGCCCAGACGCGCCAGCTCCTGCCCGAGGCCGGGGAGGATCTGGCCCCGCTCAACGGCACGCTGGCC
The DNA here is from genome assembly GCA_963739975.1 of uncultured Acidimicrobiia bacterium. Classification (GTDB taxonomy): domain Bacteria; phylum Actinomycetota; class Acidimicrobiia; order Acidimicrobiales; family Ilumatobacteraceae; genus JALZMG01. The sequence continues at coordinate 137,497 of CAVUCK010000001.1, read as the reverse complement.
TCGGCCAACCTGGCCGCCGACCCCTACTCGGTGCAGACGGACATCAGCGCCCTGCGCGTGTTCCGGGGCTACTCGGGGTGGGGTCCCGGGCAGCTGGAGGACGAGATCGAAGCCGGGGCCTGGCTGGTGCTGGATCCTGACCCGTCGGACGTGTTCACGCCCGAGCCCGACGACCTGTGGCGCACCGTGCTGCGCCGCCAACCCGGCCGCCTCTCCTGGCTCGCCAGCGCGCCCGACGACCTGGAAGCCAACTGAGTCGATCCGGCCGTCCTCGTCCGCGAAATGGTTGCTCTCCAACCAATCCTCGGACCATGACAGCGTTTACACGCTGCCGGCGGCGTAGGCGTCGAGGAACTGGGTGTTGTAGTCGCCGGGCAGGCGTTGGCTGACCGCGTTGGCGACCGAGCTGACGAGCTCGGCGGCGCCGGCGTCGGAGAGCGCGACGTCGATGCGCTGGGCCAGCGCGTTCAGGTCGCCGGTGGCGAACGTGGCGGCGATCTCGTCGAACCCGGTCAGGTCCTGCACGCTGAACGGCAGCATCTCCAGCGCCTGCTCGCGCGCCGTGCCGTCGGGGGCCAGCGTCTGACCCATCGCCCGGGCCATCTGCAGCGCGAACAGGACGTCCGGGGCCCGATCGTCGTCACCACGAGCGCCGTCGACCTCCGTCGGTGACAGCTGGGTCTGGATCTCCCCCAGCGTGCGCCCGAGCAGGCGCGCTTCGGCGTCCGGCAGCCGGTCGAAGCGCTCGGCGAAGGCGAGGTCGTCGCCCTCGTCACCGAGCTCGCTGAACGCGAGCGTGACCTCGCCGTACGCCCGGCCGAGGTCGGCGGGCAGCTGCGCTTCGGGTGGCACCGTGCCGAGCAGGTCCTGGGCCGCCGTCACCACGGCCGGCAGCTGTCCTGCCGGGCCGGAGATGGCGTCGTCGTCGTCGTCACCGCTCGACCGCACGGCCACGGCCAGCGCCCCGAACACCAGCGCCGACAGCAGCATGGGCACGACGACCCAGACCCACCCCGGCACCCGCCGGCGCGCCACTGATCAGCCTCTCAGCTCGGCACCGAGCTTGGCCGCGGCGGCAGTCACGCGCTGGCGCACATCGGCCACATCGCCGTCGTTGAGGCTGCGATCCTGGGCCTGGAGGCGCAGCCGGTAGGCCAGGCTGCGCCGCCCGCCACCGATCGTCACCCCCCGGTAGACGTCGAACAGCTCGAGCCCCACCAGCAAGGTGCCGGCGCCCTGGCGGATCGCCTTGTCCAACCGGTCGGCCGGCACGTCGTCGGGCAGGGCGAACGCCAGGTCCAGATCGCTGGACGGTTGACGGCTCGTTGGCTTCCAGCGTGGCGGGCGCGGCTCCTGGTCGATGACGTGGCGCAGGTCGACCTCCAGCACGGCCACCCGCTCGGAGATCCCGAACGCCTCCAGCACGGCCGGCGCGACCTCGCCGATCGCGCCGATGACATCTCGCCCGGCGACCAACGTCGCCGAACGCGTCGCGTGGAGCCCGGCCGGAACGCGCGTCTGGTCGATGCGCGCCCCGATGCCCATGGCCGTCGCCAGCTCCCGCCAGACGGCAACCGCGGCGGGCGCCTCCCGGCCGGCCAGCACGACGCCGAGCGCTTCGAACTCGTCGGGGAGCTCGCCCGGTCCGGGCGGGTACACGTGACCGATCTCGAACAGCGCCACACCCGGTCGGCGGTGCGACTCGTTGAAGGCCACGGCGCGCAGCAGCCCCGGTCGCAGCGACGTCCGCAGCACCTCCTCGTCGGCGACGAGCGGGTTGGTGATCCTGAGCGCGTCGTCGTCCAGCCCGGCCTGGCGCAGCGTCTCGTGGCTGAGGAACGGGTTCGGCATGACCTCCGTGATGCCGAGCCCCAGCAGGACCTGGCGGACCTGACGGCGGCGCTGCTGAGCGACGGACAGGTGACCGTGCAGCGTCGATGTCGGCATCCGCTTGCCGATCCGGTCGTAGCCGTAGTGGCGGGCCACCTCCTCGATGACGTCGATCTCGCTGTCACTGTCGGGCCGCCACGACGGCAGCGCCACGGTGCACGCGTCACCGTCGCCGCTGACCGTGAACCCGATTGGGTCGAGCAGCGGCGCCAGGTCGGCCGCGCCCAGGTCGGTCCCGAGGATGCGGTTGACCTCGGCCACTCTGACCGTGGTCGAGCGATGCTCGGCCGGCATGGAGGGCGCCCGGGCATCGACCGCTCCGGGCTCGACGGCGAGGTCGGGGCACGTCTCGCCCAGCAGCTCGACGAACCGGGCGATGGCCCGGTCGATCCCCCACGCGTCGACGCCTCGTTCGTTGCGCGCCGACGCCTCCGAGCGAACACCGAGCCGGGCCGCTGTCTGCCCCAGCGGCTCGGGGACGAACCACGCCATCTCCAACGCCACCGTCGTCGTGCCGGGACCGATCTCGGTGTCCTCACCGCCGATGATCCCCGCCACCCCGATCGCCTGGTCGTCGGCGTCGCAGATCAGCAGGTCGTCGGGACCGAACGTCCGCACGACACCGTCGAGGGTGCGCAGCGTCTCACCGGCGCGGGCGAGGCGGATGCGGAACCCGGCGCCGCCGAGCGTCGCCAGGTCGTAGGCGTGGTTGGTGTGGCCCAGCTCGAGCATGACGTAGTTGCTGACGTCGACGACGTTGTTGATCGGGCGCATGCCCGCCGCCAGCAACCGCTCGGCCATCCACGGCGCGCTCGGACCGACGACGACCCCGGACAGCACCGTCGACGTGAACCGTCCGCAGCGGTCGCCGGCGACGATCTCGACAGTGGTCACCGGTCCGGCCTGCGTGTCCGAAGGGACCACCGGCGGCGGCTCGGGCACACGCAGCTCGACGCGCCGCTTGGCGGCGAGGTCCCTGGCGACGCCGAGGTAGCACCACGCGTCCGGGCGGTTGCGGGTGACGTCGAGGTCGAGCACGACGTCGTTTCGCTGACCGAGCACTTCGCCGTAGGGCGCGCCGAGCGGGGCGTCCGGCGGCAGCACGAGGATGCCCGTGTGGTCGTCGCCGAGCTCCAGCTCGCGGGCCGAGCAGAGCATTCCCTCCGAGTCGATGCCGAGGATGCCGCGCCGGGCGATCGTCCGGCCGTCGGGCAGGGTCGTACCGATGGGCGCCAGCGGGACGACGTCGCCGGGCCCGAAGTTGAAGGCGCCGCACCACACGTGGCGGGGCGCGCCGTCACCGGCGTCGACCCACACCCGCTGGACCGTGGCCGCATCCGGGTGGGCCTCGGTCTTCAGGACCCGCGCCGTGACCACGCCCTCGACACCGCCGGTGTGCAGCACCGCGTCGACCGGCAGGCCGAGCATGGCCAGCGTGTCGGACAGCGCGTCGACATCGTCACCCGTCTCGACGTAGTCGCGCAGCCATGACCAGAGGATCTTCATCGAGTCACCATCAGAACTGCTCGGCGAAGCGGATGTCGCCGGTGAACATCTCGCGCAGGTCGCCGACCTCGTGGCGCTCGAGGGCCATGCGGTCGATGCCGAACCCGAAGGCGAACCCGCTCCACTCGGCCGGGTCGATGCCCCCGGCGCGCAGGACGTTGGGGTGGACCATGCCGCAGCCACCGAGCTCCAGCCAGTCCCCCGAGGGGGTGAGGATGTCGAACTCCCCGGACGGCTCGGTGAAGGGGAAGTAGCTGGGGCGCAGCCGCGACGTGAACCCGGCACCGAAGAAGGCCTGGGTGAACGCCTCGATCGTGCCGGCGAGGTCGGCCATGCTGATCTCCCGGTCGACGACCAGCCCCTCGATCTGGTGGAAGACGGGCATGTGCGTCGCATCCGGCGTGTCCCGGCGGAACACCCGTCCCGGCGCCACGATGTAGATGGGCGGTGCACCGGCCAGCATCGCCCGGATCTGCACGGGCGACGTGTGCGTGCGCAGCATCGTGCGCCCGGCCTCGGCGCCCGGGTGGTCGACGAACAACGTGTCCCAGTCGCTGCGCGCCGGGTGCGACGGGCCCATGTTGAGCGCCTCGAAGTTGTGCCAGTCGGTCTCCACCTCCGGACCCTCGGCGATCTGGAACCCCATCCCGATGAAGACGTCCTCCAGGCGCTCCCAGGCCTGGGTCACGATGTGCGGACGGCCGCGACGCGCCGGACCCACGAACTCGGTCAGGTCGAGTCGTTCGTCGTCGATGCGCCGAGCACGGGCCGTCTCGGCCAGCTCGGCCCGCCGGTCGCCGATGGCGCTGTCGACGACCTGCATCGCCTCGTTCAGCGCTCGACCCGCGTCGCGCCGCTCGTCGATGCTGGCCACCGCACCGAGCTTGGTCTTCAGGATCGCCAGCGGGCTGCGCTTGCCGAGCGTCACCGTTTCCAGGCGGGCGAGCTCGTCCAACGTGCCGGTGGCGGCGATGTCGGCCAGTGCGTTCTCGCGAGCGGTGCGGATGTCATCGATCAAGGGGGGGTTCCTCTCCCGGTCCGCCGAGCGTATGCGGCGTGCGCGGCACCGAGCCGGGCGGGATTCCACGGGCTCGGGCCGCTTCGAAGCAGACGACGGCCACGGCCATCGCCACGTTCAAGCTCTCGGCCCGACCGGCGTGCTCGATGCGCACCCAGTCGTCGACCACGACATCGTCAGGCAGTCCGTGCGCCTCGCTCCCGGCGACGATGGCGATGCGCCCGCTCCAGTCGGCCGTGGTGTGCGAAACCCCGCGGTGCGAGGAGGTGGCGATGGTGCGCAGGCCGGCGGCGGCCACGTCAGCGAGGCTCGCCTCGACGATGGGGACGTAGAACAGGGAGCCCGCCGAGGACCGCACGACCTTCGGGTTGTGCGGATCGACGGTGCCCGGCGTGACCACCACGGCGTCGACGCCGGCCGCCTCGGCCGTGCGCAGCATCGTGCCGAGGTTGCCGGGGTCGGTGATGGCGTGGGCGACGAGGGCGAGCCCGGCGTCGGTCAGCAGGTCCACGGCGCCACGCCGTTGGGCAACGACGGCGAACAGCCCCGATGTGCTCTGCGCGTCGGCGATCCGCTCGGCGACCCCGGTCGCCAGCGCGTGCGCCGGCCCCGCCGCGGCCACGGGCTCGACGCCCGGTGCGCCGTACTGGGCCTCGATCGAGCAGCCGGCGGCTAAGGCCTCGCCGATCAGGGTGGCCCCCTCCACGACGTACGCCTGCTCGGCCCGGCGGGCACGGCGATCACCGAGCAACCGGCGCAGCCGCTGGACCTGCGGGTTGGAGATGCCCAGCCGGGCGGAACCACCGCCTGGCACGCTCGTCAGTTGGCGGCGGTGGAGCGCTTGGCGGCCTCGACCAGCACACCGAACGCGGCGGGATCCGTCACGGCGAGATCGGCGAGGATCTTGCGGTCGACCTCGATGCCGGCAGCGCCGAGCCCGGCGATGAAACGGCTGTACGAGAGGTCGTGCTGGCGGGTCGCGGCGTTGATCCGCTGGATCCACAGTCGGCGCATCTCACCCTTGCGCGCCCTGCGGTCGCGGAAGGCGTACTGCCCGCTGTGCATCAACTGCTCGTTGGCGGCGCGGAACGAACGGCTCTTGTTGCCGTAGTAGCCCTTGGCCTGTTCGAGCACCTTCTTGTGGCGCCGCTTGGCGGCCACACCACGCTTCACGCGTGCCATGTCTGTCTCCTCCTCGTCCGGTCAGCGCTCGCCAAGGAGGCGCTTGATCCGCTTGCGGTCAGCGGGGTCGACGTCGGCGTCGGCGGCCAGGCGCCGCGTGCGGGTCGACGGCTTCTTCTCGAACAGGTGCTGGCGCATCGACTGCTCGCGCCGCAGCCGGCCGGTGCCGGTGGTCTTGAAGCGCTTGGCGGCGGTCTTGGAGGTCTTCATCTTGGGCATGGCGTCGTCCTTCAACAGGAGCCGGTCGGGGGGTCTGAGGTGGGAGGAGTGGGTCAGGCGCTGGAGGTGGGGCTGCTGGGCGCCGGTTCGGCCGTGATGGCCTCAGCCACCTCGGTCGGGACCGGCTCCGCAGCTGACGGCGCCTCGTCGGCGTCACCGTTGGCTGCTGCGGCTTCGCTGAGCGCCTTGGCCTCGTCCTCGAGCGCCTTGCGGTCGGGCGCCAGCACCATCGACATGTTGCGGCCCTCGAGCCGAGCCTGCGTCTCGACCTTCACGACCGGACCCACCACGTCGATCACCTGATCGAGGATCTTCGTGCCGAGCTCGGGGTGCGCCATCTCACGACCCCGGAACTGCAGGGTCACCTTGACCTTGTGGCCGTCGCGGATGAACTCGTCGACTTTGCGCACCTTCACGTCGAAATCGCCCCGTCCGATCTTCGGTCTGAACTTGACCTCCTTGATCGACACGGCGATCGACTTGCGTCTGGACTCCTTGGCTTTCTGGGCTTCCTCGTAGCGGAACTTCCCGTAGTCCATGATCCGGCAGACCGGCGGGTTGGCCATCGGAGCCACCTCGACGAGGTCGAGGTCCATGCCTCGGGCCAGGCGCAGAGCGTCCGGCACGGGCTTGATGCCCAGCTGGTCGCCGTCCGGGCCGATCAGGCGAACCTCGCGGGCCCGGATGCGGTCGTTGATGCGGTGCTGCTCACGCTGCTCGCGCTGCGGCGTAGCTATGGCTGCTCACTCCTGTGCAATGGGTGATGTCTCCCTGTTCGGTGTCTCGGTAGGCGCTCGACGCGCAAGCCCGCGGAGCCGACCGACCGATGGACGAACCATCACTCGGAGCCGTTGGACCCGGACGCACCGCTGGTGGCCGGGTGGGGGTCGCCCCCACTTCGCTTCTGAACGGACCGTTAGGGTAGCGCAGGTGACCGACGAAGCGGGCGACGAGGCGAGCGTCGATCCCGAGCCAGCGCCGGACCAGCTGGCCGAGGCCCAGGCGGCAATCGAGGATGCTCGCCGGCGAGTCGCCGAAGTGCCGGCCGAGGTCGTCGTGACGAACCACGTCATGGGCCTGTACGAGCTGGCCGCCATTCACCTGTCGGCGCCCGATCCGGACCTGCCGGCGGCGGCGCTGGCCATCGACGCAGTGGCCTGTCTGGTCGACGGGCTGGGTGACCGCCTGGGCCCCGAGGCCGTGACGATGCGCGACGCGCTGGGCAACATCCGCTTGGCGTTCGTCGAGGTCAAGTCCAGGGCCCCGTCGACGACGAGCTGACCCGGCGGAACCGCCCGACCGGAGCGTCGCGCACCCGGCCGGCGGTCACCGTGACGCCCTCGGCGCGCAGCAGCTCGGCCTGGCCCGACGACGGTGGGGCGGCCAACCGGCCGTCGCTGCGCACGACACGCCACCACGGCAGGTCGTCGTCGCCGGCCGCCGCCAGCAGTGCACCGACGGCGCGCGATCGGCGGGGGTAGCCGGCGACCTCGGCGACGTCGCCGTACGTCGTGACCTCACCGTCGCCGAGCGCCAGCAGCACGGCCGTGACCCGGGTGTCGAAGTCGGTCACGTGGCTGCCGGTTCGCTCGCCCACTCAGGCGGTTGCGTGTGCGGTCGCCCCGGACGCTCGCTCATTTGGCTGCCGGTTCGCTCGCCCACTCAGGCGGTTGCGTGTGCGGTCGCCCCGGACGCTCGCTCATTTGGCTGCCGGTTCGCTCGCCCACTCAGGCGGTTGCGTGTGCGGTCGCCCCGGACGCTCGCTCACACCGCTGGGCGCAGGTTGGCCGCCTCCCGATCACCGAGCTTGACCATCAGGTCGAACTCGACCGGAGTGCCGACGGCGATGGAGCGCGAGCCGTCGGCGATCTCCACGCAGTGGAACAGGTAGCGCTCGCCGGCGTCCGTCTGCACGTGGCCGAGCCCGACGTGCTCGTCGAAGTCCACGACGACGCCACGCTCGCTCATCAGCTCAGTGGACGATCTTGGCGATCGGGATCTCGAGGAGATCGGTGGCGCCGGCGTCCTTGAGGGCGGGGATCACGAGGTTGATCCGGCGCTTCTCGACGACGCTCTCCACCGCGTACCCACCGCCGGCCAGCTCGGAGACCGTCGGCGACTTGGCCGACGGCAGCACGGCGAGCACGGCCTCGAACTGCTCGGCCGACACGTTCAGCTTCAGCAGCACCTTCGTGCGCGCCTCCAGCGCCCCGTTGAGCAGCGTCATCAGCTGGCCCATGGCGTGCCGCTTGGCCGGGTCGGCATGGCTCTGCCGATTGGCGACGACCTCGGTGTAGCTGGTGAGGATCGTGTCGATCACCCGCAGGCCGGCGGCCCGCAAGGCTCGACCGGTCTCGGTGATGTCGACAACGCAGTCGGCGATGTCGGGCACCTTGGCCTCGCTGGCCCCGTAGGACAGCCGGACGTCGGCGGCGATCCCGCGGTCGGCGAAGAACCGCCGGGTCAGCTCCGGGTACTCGGATGAGACCCGAACGCCGTCGTGGAGGTCGGCAGCGGAGCGCGCCGGCGAGTCGGCGGCGACGGCCACCACGACGCGCACGGGCTCGGACGTGGCCTTGGAGTACCGCAGCTCGCCGAGGCTGACGACGTCGCTGGCCGTCTCCTCGACCCAGTCCCGGCCGCTGATGCCGATGTCGAACAACCCCTCGGCGACGTAGGCCGGGATCTCCTGGGGCCGCAGGATGCGCACCTCGTCGACGCGCGGATCGGCGATCGTCGCCCGGTACTCCACGGTCGACGCCCGCTCGACCGTCAGGTCGGCGGCCTCGAACAGCTCGAGCGTGGCCCGTTCGAGCGAGCCCTTGGGCAGGGCGAGGCGGAGCACGCCGCCGGAGACTACCGAGCGTCGCCCGAACGAGCGTCGGCGACCATCGCCCACAGGTCCTGGGCCGTGACGGGACCGAGCGCGCAGCCCCGCACGACCCCGTCGGCGTCGGCGAGCAACAGCGTCGGCACGGCGTCGATGCGGTAGCGACCGTGCAGGTGGCGATGGGAGCCGTACTCCACCTCCGTCGTCACGACCTCGTCGCTGGCCAGGACGGCCGTCTTGGCGACGACGTCGGCACAGGTGTGGCACGTCGCCGACGTGAACACCGCCACCAACCACGGCGCCTCGGGCCGCGGGAAGTCGTGGCGGTCGACCTGCAGCGGGACTGCGCCGGCTCCCTGGGTGGGCGGATCCGGCCGGCGGCGGCGCACGACGATCGCCAGCGCAACGGCCGCCAGCACGATGGCCGCGGCGATCAGGAACCTGGTCACGGGCGATCGGGCGCCGGCATCGCCCAGGAGCCGACCCGGCCCTGGGTCCCCGGTTCCCGTGGCAGGAATCGCTCGACGAAGACGCGCGACGTCGAGCGGACGATCAGCTGGTGGTCGAGGGCAGCGGGATCCACGAGCGGGATCGAGATCAGGCCGCCAGCGGGCAGCGGCACGGCGGCCAGCGACGGCACCGTCGTCGCCCCCGAGCCCGGCACCACTGCCTGGACGGTGACGACGGACTCGACGTTGTCGATGTTGTAGACGACCAGTGCGTCCTCGACGGGCTCGCTCGGACCGATGGCCATCGTCCACGTGGTGGCCACGGCGGCGTCCTCCGGACGGGACACCCCGCCGAGCAGCACGGACGTCGTGGCGACGTCGTCGATCGTCCGGGTGATGACCTGCTCGACGGCGATCGACTGCGACTCGTCGGTGGTGGCGAAGACGACGGCGTGGCGACCGTCCACCAGGCTGGCCACATCGTCCGGCGTGTACGTCACCACCTGGCGAGCCGGCACCACGATCGGATCGATCAGGTCGGTGCCCTCGGCGATCCCGAGGTACGTGGGCTGGACCTCGATGTCGTCCTCGGTCGGGTTGTAGAGGCTGTACCGCTCCGTGACGTCCTCACCCTTGTCCCCGTTGACGAACCACCACTGCGAGCGCAGCGCCGGCGCGGCCATGGTCGCCGCGAACCCGAGCCTCCCTTCGCCCTGCCACACCTGCGACCGGCCGACGATCAGCTCGCCGAACGTGGCCCGGACGTTGACGGCCACCTCCGCTTCGTCCTGGGCGGCGATCTCGGCCAGGTCGATCACCTCGACCGAACGGGGCGGGATGGGGCGGCCCTGCAGCTGCGCCGGCTGGCGCGACCCAGCCCGGGTGGCGAACCCGATGTCGACGATCGCTACCTCCTCGTAGGGGTTGGTCAGCACGAGTTGCTCGACGCTGCCACCCGCCGTGAAGCCCTCGGCCACGAACCATTCGTCGGAGGTCTCGGTGGTGCACGGTGCGATCGACACCGCAGCGGAGGTGCCGGCAGGGCTCTGGGCGCGCTGCTCGACGAGCCCCCCGCCACCGTCGATCTCGACCATGGCGCTGACGAACGGGGCTGTGATCGCCGCCGACACGTCGACGCGTGGCCCGGTCGAACGGCGGCACCGTGATCGCCTGCTCGACCGCCTGGTCGGCGCCGGCGAGGAGCGTCACCCGCGCCGTCATCGGCTGGTCCCGGTCGTTGGCCACGACGATCGTGCCGCCCACGCCGTCGGCCCCCGTCGCCGGCACCCCCGGGCAGAACCACGTCGTCGTCAGGTCACCGGCAGGTGCGGCGGCCGGCATCCACGGTTCGGGGATCGTGGCGAACGTGGCTGCGATGGGCGCCTCCGTGGTGCGACCGGCGACGACGATCGCACCGAGAGCGACCACCGACACGGCGAGCATCGGGACGCGGCGCACGATCACGGGCGGGGCTCCGGCAGGTGGTCATCACGCTCGTCGACGTCGTCGCGCACGACCAGCGGCTCGGTGTGCGGGCCGCCGAAGTGCTCGACCTCGGCGAGCTCCTCGGACTCCTCGACGATCAGGTCGTCGACCCACTCGTCGAAGACGCGAGCACCGGTGGGTGGCGGGAGGGCGACCCCCGGCTCGGCGTCGAGGTCGATCAGCGTCTCGTCGCGCGCCCGGCTGAGGCGCAAGCGGGCCGGGACGGTGAGCCGGCTGGCCGCCACGAGGACCAGCGCCCACAGCGCGGCCTGCACGGTCAGCCACACGGCGCGTGACGACGGGCTGGAGTAGTCCAGCGTGGCGGGACCGGTGCCCGGCACCTCGTAGGCCGTCGACACGCCGAAGCTGGCCCGTCCGTCGACCCCGGTGCTGCCGACGCGCATCGCCCAGTTGGCGTCGAGCGGCGTCCCGAAGTGGATCACGCCGGCCTCGACGTCCCCGGCGGCGCGGCGCTGCTCGATCGCCCCCGGGAGGACCGGCGTGGCGCCGGCCGTCGGGATGCCGACGAGGGCGTCGGGCGAGTCGGCCGTCGACGCCGCAGCGAGCGCGTCGTCGAGGCGGGCGGTGATCGGGATCGAGGCCTGGTTCTCGAACCGAGCGAACGGAGAAGCGGTGATCGAGCGAACGAGATCGAGCTGGCCGCCGAGCGCCTCGAGCAACCCGCCCGGCACGGGCAACGGATCGGCGGCGGTCGACGTGACCCCGTCGACGAGCGGGACCACGACGAACCGGATGTCGAACGGCGCCAGGAGGCGTCCGCCACGCCGCGTCGACGACGACGAGATGGACTCGACGACCGCCTGCAGCTCCTCGTCGACGGGCTGGTCCGCCACCGGCCACCGGCGCCGCAGATCGCTGTTGCCGCTCTCCACGAGCGCCATGGCGACACCATCACCGACGTCCATCGAGGGGAACGGGATCAGCCGGGGGTCGCCGAGGTACAGCACGCGATAGTCCCCGCCGTCGGTGGCCGCCGGCAGCTCACCCTCGACGAGCTCGAGCGTGCTGTCCTCCGGCAGGTACCACGAACCGTCGAGGACCGTGAACACCGATGGGATCAGCCCGACGACGACGGCACCGATCGACAGCAGGCCGAGCGGCTGCCGCCACCCGAACGTGCGTCCGGCGACGTCGGCGCTGAAGGCGGCCACCGCAGCCGCCGCCGAGATGGAGAGACCGAGGGCGACCGGGACCAGCAGCAGTCCGGCGTCCGGGACGGCGAACGGCAGGGCGTCGCGATCCTGCAGCACGGCCAGCCCCAGGAACACGACGATCAGGCCGGCGGCGCGCGCCGCCCACGTCAACCGCCAGGCCCGCGAGAGGGCCAGCGCAGCGAGGACCGGGAGGTAGAGGGCCAACGCGAACAGCTCGAACTGGGACTGCCCCACTGCCATGGTCGCCGTGTCGAGCACGCCACGGCCGAGCGGCCCGGCCAGCGGCGCAGCCGCCAGGTCGTCCCACGACCACGTCGACGCCCAGGGCAGGTTGAGGGCGATGCCGACGAGCAGGGCCGCGGCGCCGAGCCCGGTCAGCCACGCCGCGGTCCGCCATCCGGCGCCGACCAGCAACGTGGTCAAACCGAGCACGACCACGATGACGGCGAGCACGGCGACGACGGCCGGAGCGAGGGCGACGGCCAGCCCGACCACGATGGCGACGAGGGCGCCGCGCCGAACGCGTTCGCGCACGGAGAGGGCGATGACGCCGTCGGCGAGGTCGACGGCCCCGGCGGCCGGGTCGGCCGTGCCGATGCCGGCCGCGGTGCGCAGCAGGTTGACGAACCACGGGACGGCGGCGTAGGCGACGAGCGCTGACAGCCGACCGGTGGAGATGATCCCGGGGAGCAACGGCACGGCGGCGTACACCACCAGCGCCGTGATGCGCGCCCGGTTCGTCGGGAACACCGTGGCCAGACGCCACATCCCCCAGACACCGAGCACCACCAGCCCGATCAGCAGGAACGTCAGCCCGACGCCCATGTTGAACAGCCAGAACACGCTGGCGACCGAGAGGACGGCCCAGCCCGTCGGGTTGGCGACGGTGCTGCCGAGGCCACCGGGGTTCCACGCCGAGGCGTAGTCGCCGGCGAGGTCCCGGGCGCTGGCCGGCATGGGGAGCAGCTCGCCGATCGCCGGGACGCGGGTGTCGATCAGCGTCCGGCTGGCGACGACGATCGCCGCCAGCAGCAGCAGCCAGGTCGCCGTGACGGCCAGCGTGCTCTCGCGCCAGCGCCGGACGTTGGTCTCGGCGCCGATGTACGTGGCGGTGTCGCGCGATCGCCGGAACGAGGTCAGCCGGGCGCTGCCGCGCTCCTGGAGGGGCAGGATCTCGGCGTCGCCGACTTCGCGGATCTTCGCCACCGCGCCCCGCCGAGCGAGGACCGAGGGCAGGCGTGGGACGAGCCCGATCATCGCCCGCACCGAGGACCACGCCTCGCCGAGGCGACCGGTGAACGCACCGACGACCAGCTCGGCGACGGTCAGCAGCACCATCTCCAGGCTGCGCAACGGCAGGCGGCCGCTCCCGGTCAGGGTCATGACCGACCGGACACGATGCCGGGCGCGTAGCAGATCGTGGTGCAGTTCGGGCCGGCGCACCTCGAGCTCCTCCCGGTGGCGGGCGCGCGCCTGTGGCGCGACCACGACGCGGGCGCCGCTCAGGTGCACCCGCCAGCAGAGGTCGACGTCGTCTCCGTGGAAGCTGATCGCCGGATCGAACCCCCCGAGGGCGCGGAAGAGATCGGCGCGCACGAGGAGGCAGGCAGACGGGAGCACGAACACGTCGCGCACCCGGTCGTGTTGTTCCTGGTCGTACTCCCCCGGCTCGATGATCGAATCGATCTCGCCGAAGCGGTCGAGGCCCAGCCCGACGTGCTGCAGCAGCCCGGGGTCGTCCCAGGAGACCAGCTTCGGGCCGACCACACCGGCGTTCGATCGGTACAGCTCCTCGACGAGCATGCGGATGGCGTCGGGGTCGAGGGCCACGTCGTCATGGCAGAAGCAGAAGAAGCCGCTGTCGCCCTCGACCAGCCGCAACACCTCGTTGGCCGCCGCACCGAAGCCCGGGTTGCTGCCCAGCTCCCGGACGAACGCTTCGGGCAAGCAGGCGAAGATCCGCCGCCGGACCTCGGCGTCACTGATGGCGTTGACGCCGGTGGTCAGCAGGAACAGCGTGTTCAGGTTCGGGTAGTCCTGGGCCGCGAGCGCGGTCAGGGCCTCGTCGAACCACGGGCCGGGGTCGTGCACGACGACCACCGCCACGACGGGCGGCGCGAGCGGCGCGTCGGGCACGGCGGACTCCACGGGGGCGTGAGGCTAGTGGGCCTGCTCGCGGGCCGGCTGTCACCGAATTGTCATCATCACTGCTTGCAATTGCTAGCGGACTGCGGTACAGTGCTTGCAGCACGCACCGCCCGGTGCGGCCCTCCCCCAAACGAATCCCCCGAGGAGCACCCGTGCCCACGATCCCGACCATCCAGCTGCCCAAGTTCGACCTGCCGAAGTTCGACCTCCCCAAGTTCGACCTGCCCAAGTTCGACCTGCCCACGTTCGATCTGCCGAACTTCGAGGTCCCGGAGCTGCCCACCGTCGAGCAGGTGACCGGCTACGTGCGTGACGCCGCCTACATCGGTGTCGGCCTGGCGGCGATGACCGTCGAGCGGCTGCAGGCGCTGCAGCAGCAGCTCGTCGAGCTCCTCAAGGAGCGCGTCGCCCGCTGAAGCGGACCCATTGCGGGAACCTTGGTGAGGGGTGAGGGGTCATCGGCCCCTCACCCCTCTTCCAATTGTTCGCTCGCACCGCCAGACCCGTTCGCGGTGCTTCGGCCCGGACGCTCGCTCACCCTCTTCCAATTGTTCGCTCGCACCGCCAGACCCGTTCGCGGTGCTTCGGCCCGGACGCTCGCTCACCCCTCTTCCAATTGTTCGCTCGCACCGCCAGACCCGTTCGCGGTGCTTCGGCCCGGACGCTCGCTCACCCTCTTCCAATTGTTCGCTCGCACCGCCAGACCCGTTCGCGGTGCTTCGGCCCGGACGCTCGCTCACCCTCTTCCAATTGTTCGCTCGCACCGCCAGACCCGTTCGCGGTGCTTCGGCCCGGACGCTCGCTCACCCCTCATCGCGTGGGTCGCCGCGCCGTGCCCCGTCGACGCCGGCTCCTGCGGGTAGCGTCAACTTCTCGTGTCGAGGACGGTGACCACCCGCGCCCCCCTGCCTGAGGGAACCGTCCCGGTGGCCGCGGCGCTCCTGATCGCCGGCGTCGCCACGTACGCCTTCTTCAAGGTCGGCACGTGGGCGGTCGGCGGGGCAGAGGCCTTCAAGCCGATCTCCTCCCTCTGGTTCGCCACCTTCGCCCTCGCTCCGGGATTCTTCCTCCCGCTCGAGCAAGAGCTGGGGAGAGCGCTCGCCCACCGACGGGCCCTCGGTCAGGGCGGCCGTCCCGTCGTCGACAAGGTGGCCCGGCTCAGTGTCGTGCTGTTCGCCATCGTCCTGGTCGCCATCCTCGCCGTCAGCCCGTTCCTCGCCAGCAACTACTTCGGCGGGAACTGGCTGATGGTCGTGGCGCTGATCTGCGCCTTCGCCGCCTACGCGCCCGCCCACCTGGCGCGCGGCGTGTGCTCGGGCACCGGCCGGTTCCACAACTACGCGATCGTGATGGGCACCGACGGCGTCGTGCGCATCGTGCTGTGCGTCGTGCTGGCGCTCATCGGGATCGAGGCCGTCGGACCGTACGGGTTCGCCGTCGCCCTGGCGCCTTTGTTCGGTGTCGGGTACGTCTACTCCCGCCACGGGTTCCGGACCGAGTCCGGGCCGGAGGCGAGCTGGGCCGAGGTCACCCCGAACCTCGGTTACCTGCTCCTCGGGTCGGTGTTCGCCGCGACGTTGCTCAACGCCGGCCCGATCGCCACCACCCTGCTCGCCGACGAGAGCGACGACGCCCGCGTGACGCAGTTCGCCTACGGGGTGCTGCTGGCCCGGATCCCGCTGTTCATGTTCCAGGCCGTGCAGGCCGCGCTGCTGCCCCGGCTGAGCCGCTTGGCGGCCCGCGGGGAACTGGACGAGTTCCTCGCCGGGCTGCGCCGCCTGATGGTCGTCGTTGCCGCCGTCGGCATCGTCGGCACGCTCGGCGCGCTGGTCCTCGGCCCGTGGGCGATCGAGCTGGTGTACGGCGCTGACCTCACCGGACGCACGCTGGCCATGCTGGCGCTGGGCAGCGCCCTCTACATGGTGGCCCTGGCGCTGGCCCAGGCCGTGATCGCCCTCAAGGGCCATGCCCTCGTCGCCCTTGGCTGGGCCTCCGGCGTGGTGGCGTTCCTGCTCGGCACGTGGCTGTCGAGCGACGACCTGTTCCGCCGGGTCGAGATCGGCCTGCTCGTGGCCTCGGTGGCGTCGGTGGTCGTGTTCGCGTTCGCCCTGCGTCACCAGTTGCACGTCGGCGCCCGCCCGGACGAGGACTCGGTGCTCGAAGCGATCACCGACATGCCCCTCGAGACGTAGACGCGCCGGCCCGAGCAATCGACTGGCTTGATTGACGCTTCGGCCCCCAACGCAGCGAGCGATCGACGGAGGTCGGCCTTGTCCGACCCAGGCCGAGGAGCGGAGTCTTCGGAGCGAGCGAGGCCATCAAGCTCAGCTGATCGACAGCCGGGCCTTGTCGGCCTCGTGGCGCAGGTCGTGGTCGACCATCATCTCGACCAGGCTCGGGAAGTCGATCTCAGGGGTCCAACCGAGCTTCGTGCGGGCCTTGGTGGCGTCACCGATCAGCAGGTCGACCTCGGCAGGTCGGTAGAACTTCTGGTCCTGGCGGACGTAGCGGCGCCAGTCGTCGATCTCGACCTCGGCGAACGCCCGCTCGACGAGCTCCTCCACCGTGTGCGTCTCGCCGGTGGCGACCACGAAGTCCTCGGGCTCGTCCTGCTGCAGCATCATCCACATCGCCCGCACGTAGTCACCGGCGTAACCCCAGTCGCGCTTCGTGTCGAGGGTCCCCAGCACCAGCTCGTGCTGCAGTCCGAGCTTGATGCGCGCCGCGGCATTGGTCACCTTGCGGGTCACGAACTCGATGCCGCGGCGCGGGCCCTCGTGGTTGAAGAGGATCCCCGAGCACGCATACAACCCGTACGACTCGCGGTAGTTGACCGTGATGTCGTGGCCGAACACCTTGGCGCAGCCGTACGGCGAGCGAGGGTGGAACGGCGTCAGCTCGTTCTGCGGTGACTCCCGCACCTTGCCGAACATCTCGGAGCTGGACGCCTGGTAGAAGCGGATCGGGTTGGACTGCGTGCCACCGACCATGCGGATCGCTTCCAGCATCCGCAGCACCCCGAGCCCGGTCGTGTTGGCGGTCAGCTCGGCCTGGGAGAACGACAGGGCGACGAACGAGATCGCCCCGAGGTTGTACACCTCGTCCGGCTGGGCCAGTTGGAGCGCGGCGACGAGCGACGGAAGGTCGGCCAGATCGCCGGGCACCAACTCGACGAACGGCATCTGCTCGACGACGGCGGTGGCCTTCGGGTTGTTCTGCCCCTTGACCAGCCCGTACACGTCGTAGCCCTTGCCGTGCAGGAACTCGGCGAGGTGCTGTCCGTCCTGGCCGGTGATCCCGGTGATGAAGGCACGAGGCATGGGAAGGGCGAGTGTAGGCAGGAGGGCGACCGTACGATCGGGCGCCGTGCTGGCCGTCGTGGTGCTGACGTTCAGCCAACCGCCCGACGTGCTCGCCGCCTGCGTCGGGTCGCTGGCCCGCTCGGGTGACGCCGATTCGATCGTCGTCGTCGACAACGGCGGGCGCGTCGACGAGCGGGCCGTCGAGGCCGCCGCCGATCGTCCGGTCGTCGTGCTGCGACCACCGACCAACCTCGGCTTCGCCGGCGGGATGAACGTCGGCATGCGCCGAGCGCTCGATGACGGTGCGTCCGCCGTCGCCATCCTCAACGACGACACCACGGTGACGAGTGGGTGGCTGACGTTGCTCGCCGCACAGCTGAGCGCAGGCGATGGTGTAGGTGTCGTCCAACCGAAGATCCTGTTCCAGGACTCGCACCCTCCGCGGATCAACAGCGTCGGCGTGCGCTGGCGGTCCGACGGGGCCGGGATCGACATCGGCCACGGCGAGGTCGACCGCGGCCAGTACGACGGCGGCGGCCGGATCGACGCGTTCACCGGCGCCGCCGCCCTCCTGGCGAGTTCGTTCATCACCACGACCGGCGGGTTCGACGAGGAGTACTTCCTGTACTACGAGGACATCGACCTGTCGCTGCGCGGGCGCGAGCTCGGCTGGCACTACGTGTGCGAGCCGTCGGCCGTGGTGCACCACCGCGCCGGCGCGTCGACCAGCGCCGACCCGGAGCAGCGGCGGTACTGGGAGGAGCGCAACCGGCTGTGGTGCCTCGGCCGCCACGCGCCGGCGAGCAACGTGGCGCGTGGCCTGCTGCGCTCGGGGGCGCGCCTGGCCCGCCATCCGACGCGGAGCCAGTTGCGGGCCGTCGTCGACGGAGCGCGCGGCGTGCCCCGCCAACGTCGCGATCGACGCCGGGCTGGGGCGGGCCCGTGAACGAGCGAGTCTTCGAGCGAGCGAACCATCAGGCACGGTCTTCGGCTCATTGGTGCACCAGCGCTCACGTGTGATCCGTCGAATGACGCCAGGGTGCACCACGTGAGCGAGCGAGTCTTCGAGCGAGCGAACCATCAGGCACGGTCTTCGGCTCATTGGTGCACCAGCGCTCCGTGTGATCCGTCGAATGACGCCAGGGTGCACCACGTGAGCGAGCGAGTCTTCGAGCGAGCGAACCATCAGGCACGGTCTTCGGCTCATTGGTGCACCAGCGCTCCGTGTGATCCGTCGAATGACGCCAGGGTGCACCACGTGAGCGAGCGAGTCTTCGAGCGAGCGAACCATCAGGCACGGTCTTCGGCTCATTGGTGCACCAGCGCTCCGTGTGATCCGTCGAATGACGCCAGGGTGCACCACGTGAGCGAGCGAGTCTTCGAGCGAGCGAACCATCAGGCACGGTCTTCGGCTCATTGGTGCACCAGCGCTCCGTGTGATCCGTCGAATGACGCCAGGGTGCACCACGTGAGCGAGCGAGTCTTCGAGCGAGCGAACCATCAGGCACGGTCTTCGGCTCATTGGTGCACCAGCGCTCCGTGTGATCCGTCGAATGACGCCAGGGTGCACCACGTGAGCGAGCGAGTCTTCGAGCGAGCGAACCATCAGGCACGGTCTTCGGCTCATTGGTGCACCAGCGCTCCGTGTGATCCGTCGAATGACGCCAGGGTGCACCAATGAGCGACGAGGAGTTCCCGCCGACCGTCGCCGTGCTGGCCGGCGGCGTCGGGGCGGCGCGCTTCCTGCGCGGCCTCGTGCGCGTCGTTGCGCCGGAGGCGATCACGGCCATCGTCAACACCGCCGACGACACGGTGCTGCACGGTCTGTCGATCTCCCCCGACGTCGACACCGTCACGTACACGCTCGCCGGTGCCATCGACCCCGAGCGCGGCTGGGGGCTGGCCGGCGAGAGCTGGCAGGCGATGGACGGCCTGGGCCGCTACGCCACGGTCCGCCCAGCGGGGTCGGCCGCCGCGCCGACGTGGTTCAACCTCGGCGATCGGGATCTGGCCACCCACCTCTACCGGACGGCGCGCCTGGCCGAGGGAGCGCGGCCGACGGAGGTCGCCGACGAGATCCGCCGGGCCTGGGGCGTCGGTGTCCGCCTGCTTCCGATGTCCGACGATCGCGTCGCGACGAGCATCGAGCTGGCCGGCGGGGAGGTGGTGGCGTTCCAGGACTACTTCGTGCGCCGGCGCCACGCCGTCCCGGTGGCCGCCGTGGAGGTCCGCACGGACGATGCCCGACCGACCGCCGAGGTGGTCGACGCCCTGGCGCACAGCGAGGTCGTCATCGTCGCCCCGTCGAACCCCCTCGTGTCGATCGGGCCGATCCGCGCCCTGCCCGGCGTCGACGAGCTCCTCATCGCCCGTCGCGACTCGGTGGTCGCCGTGTCGCCGATCGTCGGCGGGGCGGCCCTCAAGGGGCCGGCCGACCGGATGCTCGCCGAGCTCGGCCACGAGCCGTCGGTCGTCGGTGTGGCCCGGCTCTACGCCCCGATCGCCGCCGCCCTGGTCATCGACCCGGTCGACGCCGACCACGCCGACGCCGTCGCCGCGACGGGCATGCGCCCGGTCGTCGTGCCGTCGATCATGCGCGACGAGCCGACGTCGACCGCCCTGGCCCGCGCCACCGTGGCCGCCGCCCTCCCGCACTGACGTCAAGCCCCATCGGAGGGGAGGCGCAGATCACCGCAGGGCGCTGAGGCCCTCTTCGAGGGTGGTCCATGGGGCCCAGGCGAGGTGGATGCGGGCCCGGACGGGCGAGACGGCGAAGCGGGTGAGCTCGTCGGGTCGCGCCGGCGCAGCGGTCGGTTCCGGCCCGTCGGGCGCGATCAGGGCCCACAGGTCGCGAAGCGCCGTCGGCGTGCCGGTGCCGACGTTGACGACCAGCCCGCTGCCCCGCCGCCCAGAGCGCACCAGGGCGTCCACGACGTCGTCGACGAAGACGAGATCCCGTGACTGCCGCCCGTCACCGGTCAGCGTCGGCCGCGCCCCCTGCCGGGCCGCCGCCACCAGCGCTGCGACCACCCCACCGTCGGGGCGTTGACGCGGGCCGTAGGCAGTGGTCAGCGCCAGTGCCGTGAACTCGATGCCGTGCGCCTCGCGGTACGTGGCGAGCAGGTCGACGATCGCCTTGGCGACCACGCCCCGGACGCCGCGCGGGACGAACGGTCCCTCCTTCACCGGTAGCTCGCGCGCCGACGGATGGCCGTACAGCGCCGTCGCCGGCAATGCCACGACGACCTTGCCGACGCCGTTGCGACGGGCCGCCTCCAGCACGGCCAGCATCGAGGTGAACGACTGGCCGAGCTCCGTGGCCGCTGCCGACCGCGGCAGCAGTGCGAGGTGGTAGATCTCCCGCGGGCGGCGCAGCGCGACGAGGTCGGCCAGCGAGTCCGTCCCGCCGGTGTGGATCCGCAGCTGGCTGGACACGCCGGCGGCCACCTCGCGGCGGGCGTCGCTCAGGTTGCCGAGCGACCCCGTGGAGAGGTCGTCGACCACGTCGACGACCTCGCCCTCGGCGATCAGACGGTCGACGAGGTGGGAGCCGAGGAACCCGGCGCCGCCGATGACGAGCACGCCGCCGGTCGAGACGTCCTCGTCGGACCCCTCACTCGGCGGGGACTCGGGCGTCGTGGACGTGCTCACGGTCGGCAATCTTGGCGTCGGCACCGACCACCGCACGAACGACCGTCGCTCCGGGTCCGATCGTGCCGGCGACGACACTGCCCTCGAGGGTGGCGTCGGCGCCGATCACGGCACCGGGCAGGAGGACGCTGCGTTCGACGGTGGCGCCGCTGGCGACGTGCGCGCCGGCTCCGACGACGCTGCCGGTCACGGTGGCCCCGGCGTCGACGAGCGCGTCCGGGGAGACGCCCTCGACGACCTCCGCCCGAGCCCCGCTGATCAGGTCCAGGTTGGCCTGCAGGTACAAGTCGGGGCGGCCGGCGTCGACCCAGTAGTCGTCGGTGGCGACGCCGTAGAAGCGCCCGGCGGCCGCCACCTCCGGGAACGTGTCCCGCTCGATCGAGACCTGGCCCGGCGGGATGCGGTCCAGCACGCTCGGCTCGAAGACGTAGGTCCCGGCGTTGATCAGGTTGCTCGGTTCGGTGCCGGGCACCGGCTTCTCGACGAAGCGCACGATCCGCCCGTGCCCGTCCTGCTCGACGACGCCGAACGACGCCGGGTCGGCGACGGCGATCAGGTGCATCGTCACCTCGGCGTCCATCGCCTCGTGGTGGGCGACCAGCGCGGCGACGTCCAAGTCGGTGAGGACGTCACCGTTGGCGACCACGAACGTGTCGTCAACACCCGCACAGAGCGCGGCGAAGCGGATCGCGCCCGCCGTGTCCAACGGCTCGGGTTCGATGGCGTAGCCCAGCTCGACGCCGCCGCACCGACCCCCGGGGAACGCCTCGACGAACGGGTCGGGCAGGAAGCCCAGCGCCAACGTGACCCCGTCGACGCCGCCGGCCTCGAGCCGGCGGATCAGCCGGACGATCAGCGGGACGTGGGCGACGGGCAGCATCGATTTCGGGACCGTGGTGGTCAACGGCCGGAGCCGGGTCCCGAAGCCGCCGACGAGGACGACGGCGTGCATCGGGTCAGCCGGTGCTGGTGGTGGTCGCTGCGGTCGTCGACTCCGGCGGGCTGGTCGTCGCCGTCGAGGTCGACTCCGTGGTGGTCTCCGTCGTGCCGTCAGGCGTGGTGCCGTCGACCGTGGACTCCGGCGTCAGCGAGCCCTCGGGCGGGACCGTCGAACCGCTCGGCTCGGCCTGGCCCTGGTCGACCGCGCCGAGCGCCGGCAGCTCGGCCGCCCACGGCGGCATGGTGACCTCGAAGTCCTTGGGCTGGTAGGCGATCACGTAGACGAGCCCGTCGCGGTCGAACGGGATGTCGTCGAAGTTCGACACGTAGGTCGTGCCGGGGCCCGTGTCCTGGAAGCTGTTCCAGACGACGACCTGCAGGTCGCCGGGCTCGCCATTGCACATCGTCTCGCCCTCGACGTACTCCTTGCCGCCCTGGTCGTCCGGGAAGCGCAAGGTGTCGTCGGTCAGCTCGACGTCGTAGACGTCCGTGAACACACCGAGCTTGGCCCGCTTGCCGACGGCTGCCGACGTGAAGGCGTGCCAGTGGATGACGCCGTCGTCATGGGAGTGCACGCCGTACCGCAGGAACGCCGAGCTGATCAGCGAGCCGTTGGCGTCGCGCTCCTCTTTGGCACCGACGAGCTGGACGGGCTCCGGCTCGTCGCAGAGGCTGAAGGCGTAGGCGGCGTGCCAGTGGTCCTCACTCGTCGGCGGGGTGGAGTCGACGGCCGGCTGCGACTGGCGGGCGTACACGATCGTGCCGAGGCCGAGCACCAGGATGATCATGATGATCAGCGGGAAGAACGTCCCGCCCTGGAAGCGGACGCGCTTGCCCTTGCCCTTCTGCGCCAGGCGTGCGGCGCGTCGGGTCGAGGACGAGGAGACCATGGCGCACGGAGGCTATCGGCGGGTCCCGCCGGCCCGCCGTCAGTCCCTGCGCACCTCGGCGATGAGCCGCTCGTAGGCCTCGGCGACGGCTGCCGGTGACGCTGCGCCGAGCACCCAGCGCCGTCCCCGCTCGCCCATCGCCGCCGCCGTGCCCGGCTCGTCGACCAGCCGGCTGACCTCGCCGCAGAAGGCGTCGGCGTCGTCGGGCGCCACCGCGACCCCGGCACCGGACGCGGCGAGGATGCGCGGAACCTCCGTGCCGGGGTCGATGGCGGCGACGATCGGGCGCCCGGCGGCGAGGATCGAGTACGTCTTCGACGGCACGCTGATCGACCCGAGCCCACGCCGCAGCGGCACGGCGTGGATGTCGCCGGTCGCCAGCAGCTCGACCAGCCGGTCGTCGGGCACGTAGCCGGCGAAGCGCACGTTGTCGAGACCCGAGGCGCTGGCTTCCAGCTCCAGCCGCGCCCCGCCGCCGCCGTTGATCAGCACCGTCACATCAGGACGTCGGCGGGCGACCTCGACGAGGAGGTCCACCGACTGCGAGTAGCCGATGTTGCCGGCGTAGAGCAGCACCGGTTCGGGGCCGATCCCCAACTCGCCCCGGTAGGCCGTCATCCGGTCGGCCGGGACGATCCGTTCGGTATCGACGAAGTTGGGGATCGTGCGCACCTTGGCCGCGCCTTCGCCCGCCGGCAGCTTGGCGGCCACGTTGGCCTCGAGGTCGACGGACAGGACCGTCACGGCGTCGGCGCGCCGATAGCTCAGCCGCTCCAGCCACCGTGCCACGGCGATCAGCGGACGGTTGGTGATGGCGCCGGTCTCGACGGCGGCGTCCGGGAAGACGTCCTGGATGTTGAAGACCAGCGGTGCCCGGTGGGTCCACGCCACGAGACGACCGGCGAGGCCGAGGGTCAGGGGCGGCGACATGACGATCACTGCGTCGACCCGGCGGAACCACCCGCCCGACGCCAACCCGGCCCACCCGGCGAGCAGCGTGAAGCCGACGAAGCCGAGCGCCCGCCGGGGCAGGTTGCGGCGATCGCCGGCGGGGAACGGGTGGACCCGCCGCACGACGCCCCAGCGGGTGCGCTGGCGGCGAACGAGGCGACCGCGCCAGCCCTCCACGACGGCGTGGTCGCGGTACCAGGGAAGGGCGGCGACGACGTGGAGCTCGTGGCCGCGGGCCGCCAGCTCCTCGACGATGCGGGTCAGGACGCGTCCCGTCGGAGCGGTGTCCGGCTCGAAGTGCGGTCCGAGCACGACGATGCGCATCGTCAGGCGGCCGCCATGCGATACGCATCGGCCAGCCGGGCGCCCGACTGGGCGGCGCTGAACCACGCCGCCCGCCGCAGTCCGGCGGCGACCAGCTCGTCACGGCGAGTGGCGATCTCGGCCAACCCGTCGGCCCAGGCTTCGACCGTCGGCGGCCGCACGATCCCGGCATCGCCGACGATCTCCGGCAGGGCGGCCCGGTCGCTGGACAGCACCGGGGTGCCGAGCACCATCGCCTCCAGCACCGGCGCCCCGAATCCCTCGTACTCGGACGGGAACACCACGGCCGCGGCGGCGGCGATGAACCCGTCACGATCGGCGTCGCTGACCCGTCCGGGCCGGATCACGCGGGCGGCGAGCTGGGCGTCGCGGATCGCCGCCGCAACGTCGGCGTCAGCGGCACCGACCCCGCCGAGCAGCACGAGCACGAGGTCCGGATCCGACCACGGTCCGGCGAGCAGCGCCAGCAGCAGCCGATGGTTCTTGTGCGGGTGGGTCATCGCCGGGTACACGACGAACCGCCGGCCGCCGAGGTGGTGGCGGCGCCGCAGTGTGGCCTCATCGGTCCACGTCGCCGGGCGATCGATGCCGTGGGGCACGACGACCACCCGGTCGGCGGCGACGTCGAACGTGTCGACGACGGTGGAACGGACGTAGTCGCTCGGCACCGCGACGACCGCCGCCCTCCGCACGGAGCGGGGCATCACGAACGACAGGTAGTGCCGCTTGAGCGCGGTGAGGTACTCGGGGAACGTGCGGTACTGCAGGTCGTGGATGGTCAGCACGATCGGTCGCGGAGATCGCGGCGGCACGGTCCCGCCACCGTGGTGCACGACGTCGGCGCCCGCCAGGCGCGACGGCAGCCACGTGACCTCGGCGAGCACGCGGCGGCTGCGGCGGCGGGCGTCGAGCGAGCCGACCACGAGCTCATGGTCGGCGGCGATCTCGGGGTGAGCGGCGGCGAATCCCGGGAGCACGGCCAGCGTGGCCCGGATCTCCGGCGCCACCTCGTGCAGCCCGCTCAACTGGCGGACCAGGTACTCCTCGGAGCCTCCCACTTCACCGGGCAGGCACCACAGCAGGTTGACCCCGACGTTCACCGACCCGGTCCAGCTTCCTCGTGAGCGAAGAGCCCACATCCGTTCTGTTCGCTCACGCAGAGCGACCGGCCTCGTTCTGGGCGAGCGAAGCGGCCACATCCGTTCTGTTCGCTCACGCAGACGGCGGGGTGCCGGGTCACTCGACGGCCTCGAGGTAGGCGGCCAGCGTCGCCGCCGCCGTCGCCTCCCACGTCAACTCGGCGGCACGGGCCCGTCCGGCGGCGGCCAGCTCGGGCGCCCGGGCCCTGGCGACGTCGAGGCCGGCGGCGATGGCGTCCACGTCCAGCGGGTCGACGAGCACGGCCGCGCCGCCGGCCACCTCCTCGGTCGACGTCCCCACGCTCGTGACGACCGGCGTCCCCTGGGCCATCGCCTCGGCGACGGGCAGGCCGAAACCTTCCCGCTCGCTCGGGTAGGCGAAGACCGTCGCCGCGGCGTACAGCGCCGGCAGGTCCTCGGCCGGGACGAAGCCCAGGAAGCGGATGTCACCGGACAGCTGACGGACCGAGTCGCCCCAGCCGTCGGGCCCGGCGATGACGAGCGGCATCGGGTCGGTCGCCCGCGGTGCAGCCGTGGCCAACCGATGGAGGTTCTTGCGCGGCTCGAGCGTGCCGACGAAGAGGGCGAACCGCTCGGGGAGGTCGTAGCGGTGGCGCACGTTGCGGACCTCGATCTCGGCCGCCGGGTCGCTCGACACGCCGAGCGGCACGATCCGCAAGCGCTCGACCTCGATGCCGGCGGCGACGAGGTCGTCGAAGCTGGCCTGGCTACTCGTCAGCACCAGGCGGGCGTGGTCCCGGGCCACGGCGAGGCTGCGGGTCATGACCCGCCGACCCTGCCACGTGTAGCGGTCGGGTTCGTGGAGGAAGGCGACGTCGTGCATCGTGACGACGAGGGGGGCGCGGCTCGGGCACGGCACCAGGCCGGTGGCGTGGGCGAGATCGACCGGCCCGGTCACCCGTTCGACGTGCGGGCGGCGCAGCCGCAGCCACGCCTCGTAGAGCAGTGGTCGTGGCAGGGGCACCTGGACCACCGGGACCGGCGATCGCCATGGCGCGTCGGGCGGGCGCCGATGGCGGCCGGCCACGCCGATCAGGGTGACGTCCTGGCGCGGGGCCAGCCGGCGGGCCACCTCCAGGGCGGCCACGGCGGTCCCGCCGGGCGCGTCGTGCCAGCACTGCTCGAGCGTGTAGGCGACGCGCATGGCGCCCATGATGGCAAGGCCCCACGTCGCTGACCGTTCGCTCGCCCACTCGGGCCGCAGCGTGCCCTCGGCCCGAACGCTCGCTCACGAAGCTGACTGTTCGCTCGCCCACTCGGCGTGCCCTCGGCCCGAACGCTCGCTCACGTACCATCGTCCGCATGTCGAGCGCACATGATCTGGCCGGGCGGCGCGTCGTCGTCACCGGGGGCGCCGGGTTCCTCGGTCGCCGGGTCGTCGACCGGTTGGCCCGCCAGGACGCCGAGGTGGTCGTCGCTCGACGAGTCGACTACGACCTCACGCAACCCGGGGCCGCCGAGCAGCTGCTCGCCGACCACCATCCCGAGATCGTCGTCCACCTCGCCGCCCGCGTCGGAGGGATCGGCTACAACCAGGCCGAGCCGGCGCCGCTGTACCTCGCCAACCTGCTGATGGGGACGCACGTCATCGAGGCGGCCCGGCATGCGCCGGGTGTCGAGCGCACCGTGCTGCTCGGCACCGTGTGCTCGTATCCGAAGCTGACGCCCGTACCGTTCCGCGAGGAGAGCCTGTGGGACGGCTACCCGGAGGAGACCAACGCCCCGTACGGCCTGGCCAAGAAGGCCCACCTCGTCCACGCCCAGGTCAACGCGGCCCAGTACGGCCAGCGGTTCGCCTACCTCATTCCGACCAACCTCTACGGGCCGGGCGACAAGTTCCACCCCGGCGTGTCACACGTCATCCCGGCGCTGATCAAGAAGTGCGTGGAGGCACTGGAGACGGGCGAGGCGAAGGTCGACGTGTGGGGCACGGGGCGGGCCAGCCGCGAGTACCTCTACGTCGACGACGCTGCCGAGGCCATCGTCCTGGCCGCCAGCCATGACGACGCCGGGGCCGACGGCCAGGTCGAGCCGATCAACCTGGGCAGCGACCGCGAGATCACGATCCGGGAGACGGTCGAGACGATCGCCCGGCTGGTCGGCTTCGACGGCGAGCTGCGCTGGGACCCGACGAAGCCCGACGGCCAGCCCCGCCGTCGCGTCGACGCCTCGCGCGCCGAGCAGGTCCTCGGCTGGCGGGCCCGCACGCCGTTCGACGACGGCCTGCGGGCGACCATCGACTGGTACCTCGCCAACCGCACCACCGCCGAGGCCCTCCCGATCACCTGAGGCCGGCGGCCTCAGCGGGGGCTCGGTAGGCGGCGGCCAGGGTGTCGATGGTCTCGTGGGCGTTCAAGCCGCTCGGGTTGGGCACGACCCACAGCTCGGCGCCTGCCAGGTCCGCGGGCTGCCGGCCGAGCCGGGCCTTCGGAGCTGCGAACGCCGAGCGGTAGGCGCCGACCCCGGCGACGGCCACGACCCGCGGTTGATGCTCGGCGACGAACGACGCCAGCCGGGCCCCGCCGGCGGCCAGCTCGTGTGCCGAGAGCTCGGCCGCTCGCGGCGTCGCCCGGGCCACGAGGTTGGTGATCCCGATCCCCCGGTCGACCAGGTACCGCCGGTCGTCGTCGGTGAACCCGGCTCCCCGGTCGATGTCGCGATCGATGACCCCGGCCCGCCGCAGCGCCGGGTAGAACCGGTTGCCCGGGTGGGCGAAGTGGGTGGCGGTCGCCGCCGTCCAGAGGCCTGGATTGATCCCGACGAACAGCAGGCGCAACCCTGGTCCGACCAGGTCCGGCACCGTCGCGTCGCGGAACGACTCCAGCTCCGCCCGGGTGAATCCCATCAGGACAGGGCGGCGACCAGCTCGGCCAGCGGACCGTCACGGAAGTCGCGCCGCGAAGGCAGGCCCGCGGCGCGCAGGACGGCGTTGTCCAGGACGCCGTTCGCCGGACGAGGCGCGGGTCGCCGCGGCTGCAGGTCGGCAGTCGAGATCGGACGCACCATCGCCGGGTCGTGACCGCTCGCCCGGAGGATCTCGACGACGAACTCGTACCAGCTGACCGGACCCTGGTTCGTCACGTGGTGGATGCCGCTGCGCCGGTCGATCGCCAACCGCCGCAGGACCGGCGCCAGGTCGGCGGTGAACGTCGGGCAGCCCCGCTGGTCGTCGACGAACGCCAGGCTGCCGGACTGCCCGGCTCGCTCCTCGGCCAGCCGTCGCACGAGCGTCACCATGTTCGAGCCCGTGGCGCCGCACACCCACGACGTTCTCACCACCGCCGCCGACGGTCCGAGCGCCGCCGCCTCCCGCTCGCCGGCGAGCTTGGACGCGCCGTACACCGACTGCGGCCCGGTCTGATCCCACTCGTGGTACGGGCGGTCAAGGGTGCCGTCGAACACGTAATCCGTCGACACGTGCACCAGGTGGGCGCCCACGCGAGCGCACCCTTCGGCGACCCACCGCACGGCCAGAGCGTTCACGGTGAACGCCCGCTCGGGGTCGGCCTCGCACGCGTCGACCGCCGTCCACGCCGCGGCGTTGATCACGGCGTCGGGGCGCACGGTCGTCAGCACGCCGAGCACGGCGCCGCGATCGGTGACGTCGAGCTGTCCGCGACCGAGGCCGAGGACCTCGTCGCCGGCCGCCGTCGCCGCGACGACGACGTCGTGGCCGAGTTGCCCGCCTGCCCCGGTCACGAGCAGCCGCACGTCAGAACCTCGCTCGCGCCTTGAGCGGCTCCCACCACTCCCGGTGACCGCGATACCACTCGACGGTGCGGGCCAGCGCGTCCTCGAGGGCGAACTCCGGGCGCCACCCGAGCGCCTCGATCTTCCCGGTCGTGATGGAGTACCGCCGGTCGTGGCCGAGGCGATCCTCGACCGGCTCGATGAAGCTGTCGTCGCGACCGCACAGCCGGAGCAGCCGGTGGGTCAGCTCGACGTTCGCCAGCTCGTTGTGGGCGCCGATGTTGTAGATCTCGCCCGGCTGGCCGGCCCGCAGCACGAGGTCGAGGGCGCGCACGTTGTCGTCCACGAACATCCAGTCGCGCACGTTCAGCCCGTCGCCGTAGAGCGGCACCCTCGCCCCGTCGAGCAGGTTGGTGACGAACAGCGGGATCACCTTCTCCGGGAACTGGTACGGCCCGAACTGGTTGCTCGAACGCGTCACCAGTACCGGGAGGCGGTGCGTCGTCCAGTACGACAGCGCGATGAGGTCAGAGCCGGCCTTCGCTGCCGAGTAGGGCGAGCGCGGCGTCAACACGTCCGTCTCGGTGAACGACCCCTCGGCGATCGTGCCGTACACCTCATCCGTCGACACGTGGACGAAGCGTTCGACCCCGACTTCTCGCGCCACGTCGCACAGCACGTTGGTGCCGTGGCAGTTGGTGCGCACGAAGGCGTACGGGTCCTTGATCGAGCGGTCGACGTGCGACTCGGCGGCGAAGTGGACGACGGCGTCGTGCCCGGCGAGGCTCGTCACCACGGCGTCCTGGTCGCAGATGTCGGCGTGCACGAACCGGCACCGCCGGTCGTCGACGAGGTCGGCGACGTTGGCCCGATTGCCGGCGTAGGTCAGCGCGTCGAAGATGGTCACGGAGTCGTCGGTCGTGGCCAGCACGTGGCGGACGTAGTTCGACCCGATGAACCCGGCGGCACCGGTCACGAACAGTCGCACGTCGCCGACCGCTACTCGACGTCGATCTGGCAGTGATCGCCGACCATCAGGCGCAAGGCCCGCGGACGCTGTTGCGACCGCACGACGACGGCTGCGTGCCCGATCAGCGAGTCCTCGAGCCGCGGGATGTCGACGATCCGCGACTCGTCCATCACGACGGAGTGCTCGATCTCGCTGTTGTGCACGACGCAGCCGGCGCCGATGGCCGAGAAGGGCCCGATGAAGCTGTCCACGATCTCGGTCCCCCGCCCGATCGCCACCGGCCCGCGCACGATCGAGTTGACGATGCGGGCGCCCGCCTCGACGACCACGCGCCCGTCGAGGGTCGACCGCTCGTCGACCTCGCCGTCGATCGTCGTCTCGATGCGCTCGAGCAGCAGCCGGTTGGCCTCCAGCAGCGGGGTCAGCTTGCCGGTGTCGATCCACCAGCCGCTGAGCAGCACGGTGCGCACACGGTGGCCCTGGTCGATCAGCCATTGCAGGGCGTCGGTGATCTCCAGCTCGCCCCGGGCCGACGGCTGGATCGCCCGCACGGCGTCGTGCACGGTGGCGTCGAACAGGTAGACGCCGACGAGGGCCAGGTCCGACGGCGGGTCGGACGGCTTCTCGATGAGCTCCACGACGTGGCCGGCGTCGTCGAGGCTGGCGATGCCGAACCGGTGGGGGTCCGGGACCTGCTTGAGCAGGATCTGCGCCACCGGCGCGCTGCCGGCCGTCCGGGACGTCTCGAAGGCCTCGATGAAGGCGCCGAGGTCCTGCTCCAGCAGGTTGTCGCCGAGGTACATCACGAAGTCGTCGTCGCCGAGGAAGTCACGGGCGATGAGCACGCAGTGGGCGAGGCCGAGCGGCGCGACCTGGGGGATGAACGTGAACGTGACGCCGAATCGCCCGCCGTCACCGAGCGCCGAGCGGATCTCGGCGGCGGTGTCGCCGACGATGACGCCGATCTCCTTGATGCCGGCCGCCGCCATCGCCTCGATCCCGTAGAAGAGGATCGGTGTGTTGGCCACCGGGACCAGCTGCTTGGCCCGCGTGTGCGTGATCGGCCGCAGCCGGGTGCCGGCTCCTCCAGCGAGCAGCAAGGCCTTCATCGTCAGTCAGCGAGGGTCGTGGCCGTGGTGGCCGTCGGCGACGGGCCGACGCCGCGGAAGAAGTCCAGGACCGGCTGGGCGTCGTCGGCCAGCTCGACGACCGACTTGCCGTCGATCTCCGCCCCGACGACCGGGAGCGTGTAGGTCTCCAACCCGACCGTGGCTGCGTCGCGCAGCGCACCGGCGGCCTGCAGCGGGTCGAGGGTGTCGTCGATGAGCAGCGAGTCCCGCGCCGCGTCGAGCAGCCGGTTGAGGGAGAACGGGTCCGACGCGATCTGGTCCAGCGTCTTGTCGGCGGCGTTGCGGATGAACTGCTGCTGACGCGCCATGCGGCCGATGTCGCCGGTCTGGTCGGACCTCCACTCGCCCTCGGCGAACTCCTCGTAGTGCCGGCTGCGGGCGTAGGCGAGCGCCTGCGCCCCGTCCAGCGTGGCGCACCCTGGGTCGAGGCGGAGCCCCGAGCTCAGGTCCTGGGCGGCGAAGAGCGTGCAGATCTCGACGCCGCCGATGGCGTCGACGAGGCGTTGGAAGCCGACGAAGTCGACCTCGACGTAATGGTGGATCGGCAGGCCCAGCGCCTGGGTGATGGTGGCTGCCAGGACGCCGGGCCCGTCGTTGTAGGCCGAGTTGATGCGGCTCTCCTCGCCGCCGCGGCCAGCGATCGGCACCCACAGGTCGCGCGGGATGCTGAGCAGCGCGGCGCCACCGCCTTGCTCGCGGCGCATGATCATGATCGTGTCGCTGCGCTTGCCAACGACGTCAGCGCTGCTCCCGATGGCGCCGGCGTTCTCGTCGTTCGGGTCGACGTTCTCGCGCGAGTCGGAGCCGACGAGCAGGTAGTTCTCGGCCGGGGCGTCGTTCGACTGCTGCTGCAGGACCTCGCCCATCCCAGCCACGGTCTGCACGTCGTCGGCCCGGTCGCGGGCGGCGACCAGGACGCCGGCGCTCCCGCCCGCGCCGACCAGGACGGCGAACGTCAACGCGAGCGCGGCAGGTGGACGGCGCAACCGGCTGCCAGGCATGGCCCGTCACGCTAACGACCGCGATCAGCGCAGTGGTGGCACTCCATCGATGGCCTGCCTCGTTCGTACATGCACCACGTCGCCCACGTCGACGCGGTGGGTGACGGCGCAGCTGTCGAGGACGACCAGGCGGCCGGCGGCGTCGACGTCGATGGCGGTCCCTTCGAGGACGTCGGCGGAGCGTTCGACGCGCACCTCGTGGCCGAGCGTCGCCAGGTGGGCGCGGTAGGCGGGCTCGATGTCGGGCGGCAAGGCGTCGAAGCCCCGCAGCAGCGCGGCGAGCACGGCGTGCGGGTGCACGTCGTCGCCGAGGCGGGCGGCACCGTCCGGGGCCCATCCGACGTTGAACCCGATCCCCACGACCACCGATCCTGCGGCGGTCCGCTGGGCCAGGATCCCGGCCAGCTTGGCCTCGTCGACGAGCACGTCGTTGGGCCACTTCAGCGAGGCCCGCACCTCGGCGGTCTCGGCGGCCGCAGCGATCGCTGCGAGGCCGACCCGTCTGGTCAGCTCCGAGGGCTGCGCCGGCACGTCGTGGAACAGCAGGGATGCGAGCAGGTTGCTCCCGGGCGGGGCGTCCCAGCGTCGATCCAGCCGCCCCCGGCCGGCCGTCTGGTGGTCGGCGACCAGCACCGCGCGGTCCGGCCGCCGGTCGGCGGTCGCCGCCAGGTCGGCGTTCGTGCTCCCGGTCGTCGCGACGTGCTCGACGGTCCATCCCGCCGGCAGCCGTTCGCTGACGCTCACGGCCCTACATTGTCAGCCGTGCTGGACAAGATCCTGATCGCCAACCGCGGAGAGATCGCGGTGCGCGTGATCCGGGCTGCCCGTGAGCTGGGCATCGCCACGGTCGCCGTGTACTCCGAGCTGGATCGGGACGCGCTCCACGTCCGGCTGGCCGACGAGGCGTACGCGCTGGGCGGCAAGACGGCAGCCGAGAGCTACCTGAACACCGCCGCCATCCTCGACGCCGTCGAGCGCAGCGGCGCAGACGGCGTCCACCCGGGCTACGGCTTCTTCAGTGAGAACGCCGACTTCGCCCGGGCGATCTCGGACCTCGGGGTGGCGTTCATCGGCCCACCCGCGGCGGCCATCGAGGAGATGGGCGACAAGGTGTCCAGCCGCAAGGCGGCGCTGCGCGGTGGGGCGCCGATCGTCCCGGGCACGACGGAGTTCGCCCAGTCCGCCGACGAGATCCGGGCCTTCGGCGAGGAGCACGGCTGGCCGATCGCCATCAAGGCCGCCTTCGGCGGCGGCGGACGGGGGATGAAGGTCGTGCAGTCGGCGGCCGAGGTGGACGACGCCATGGCCGGTGCCCAGCGCGAGGCGAAGAGCTTCTTCGGACGCGACGAGGTGTACGTCGAGCGGTACCTCACGTGGCCGCGCCACGTCGAGGTGCAGATCGTCGGCGACCAGCACGGCGACGTCGTGTGGGTCTCGACGCGCGACTGCTCGGCCCAGCGGCGCCACCAGAAGCTGATCGAGGAGGCGCCGGCCCCTGGGCTCCCCGACGGCGTCGAGGACGCCATGGGCGAGGCGGCCGTGAAGGCGGCCAAGGCAGTCGGCTACTACAACGCCGGCACGGTCGAGTTCATCTACCAGGACGGCGACTTCTTCTTCCTCGAGATGAACACCCGCCTGCAGGTCGAGCACCCTGTCACCGAGGTGATCACCGGCATCGACCTCGTCGAGTGGCAGCTGCGCGTCGCCGCCGGTGAGCGCCTGCCGATGACCCAGGAGGAGGTCAGGGCGCTGCAGCGGGGCCACGGCATCGAGATCCGCATCAACGCCGAGGACCCCGTGAAGTTCCTGCCCACCCCTGGGCGGATCACCAAGCTCGAGACTCCCGACGGGTTCGGGGTGCGCTTCGACGCCGGCTACGCCGAGGGCGACGAGGTGAGCCAGTTCTACGACAACTTGATCGGCAAGCTGATCGTGTGGGGCAAGGACCGCCCGACGGCGATCGCCCGCACGATCCGCGCCCTCGAGGAGATGCGGGTCGAGGGTGTCGCCACCACCGTCCCGGCCGACCTGGCGATCCTGCGCCACCCCGACTTCGCCGCGGTCACGCACTCGACGAAGTGGGTCGAGGAGACGCTCGACCTGTCGGCGGTGGCGTCGCCGGCGGTCGACCCGGCGCCGGCGAGTGAGGCGGAGGAGGCCGAGCCGCTGGTCCGACGGCGCACCACCGTGGAGGTCAACGGCAAGCGGTACGACGTGTCGATGTGGGTCCCGGAGGCGGCGGCCGCGCCGACCACTGCGGCCGCCGCGCCGAGGGCGCGCAAGCGGGAGCGGGCGTCCGGCGGCGGCGCCGCCGCCGGGAGCGGCAGCGTCACCGTCCCGATGCAGGGCACGATCGTCAAGGTGCTGGTCGAGGTCGGCCAGGAGGTGGACGTCGGCCAGGGCATCGTGGTCCTCGAGGCGATGAAGATGGAGAACCAGATCGCCGCCGACAAGGCCGGCACGGTCAAGGAGATCAAGGTCTCGCCGGGCGACACCGTCGGCGGCGGCGACGTCGTCGCGATCATCGAGTAGACCCCGTTCTGGCCGTCGCAACCGACTCACAACGGCCGATCGCGACGGCCAGAACAGCTCACCTCGACGATGGCTGAAGTGCCCCGGTCGGCGTCGGAGCATCCGGCGACCTGGAAGTTCGACCTGCCGATCTTCCATGCCGAGCATCGTGCCCAGTGGCGGGCGTGGCTCGAGACCAACCACGCGACCGCTCGCGGCGTGTGGCTGTGTTCGTGGCGGTCGGGCACAGGACGGCCGGCGTGCCCGTATCCCGATGCGGTGGAGGAGGCGATCTGCTTCGGTTGGATCGACTCGACCGTCAACTCGCTCGACGACGACCGGACGCTGCAGCTGATGACGCGGCGCAAGCCCAAGAGCACGTGGACGCGCCTCAATCGGCAGCGAGTGATGTCGATGGAGGCAGCCGGACTGATGACCGATGCCGGCCGCCGCGCCGTCGAGATCGCCCAACACAACGGATGGTGGACGATCTACGAGCCGGTCGAGGACCTCGTCGAGCCTGCCGATCTGGCCGCGGCGTTGGACGCCGATTCCGCAGCTCGCGCCCGCTGGGATGCCTTCTCGCCGAGCGCACGAAAGATGATGCTGTGGTGGGTGATCAGCGCGGCACGAGCCAGCACGCGCCACCAACGCATCGCGTCCGTGGTCGAGAAGGCGGCGGTCGGAGAACGAGCGCACGGTTGACCGACAAGGTCGTTCTGGCCGTCGCAACCGACTCACTCCGGCCGATCGCTACGGCCAGAAGGGCTACTCGCTGGCTTCGGCGAGGGCCTCGCTGAGCGCCGGGTGGACCAGCAGGCTCTCGACGATGTCGCCGACGCGCAGGTTGGCCGTGACGGCCAGGGCGATGACGGAGATCAGCTCGGCGGCGTGGCGGCCGACGATCGAGCCACCGAGCACGACCCCGGTCGCCGGGTCCGAGATGATCTTGACGAAGCCGCGCGGGTCGTCGTTGATCAAGGCCTTGGCGCTGGCCGAGAACGGCACCTTGGTCACGCGGATCTTGCGGCCCAACGCGAACGCCTCGGCCTCGGCCAACCCGACGTCGGCGATCTCGGGCTCGGTGAAGATCGCCGAGGCCGCCTTGTCGTAGTCGAGGTGGCGATGCTCGCGGGTGTGCAGCCCCATCAGCCGCTCGGCGACCTTGCGGCCCTGCATCGACGCCACCGACGACAGCGGGAGCTTGCCGCTCACGTCGCCGGCGGCGTAGATGTGCTCCACGTTGGTCACGCAGTTGTGGTCGATCGGCAGGTAGCCGCCGGCGTCGACCATCACGCCGGCCGCCTCGAGGTCGAGCCCGTCGCTGTTGGGGACCGAGCCGATGGCGAGGACCGCGTGCGACGACTTCACGACCCGTCCGTCGTCGCAGCGCACGACGACCGCCGTGTCGTCACGCTCGATGGCCGTCGCCCGGGCGCCCTTGAGCAGCTTCACCCCGCGTTTCAGGAAGTCGTCCTCGAGGACGGCGGCGACCTCCGGATCCTTGCCCGGCAGCACCTGCTGGCGCGACACGACGAGGGTCACCTCGGCGCCGAACGACGAGAACATGTGGACGAACTCGACGCCGGTGACCCCCGACCCGACAATGGTCACCGACGTCGGGAAGACCTTCGGCGGGTAGCAGTCGCGCGTCGTCAGGATGCGGTCGCCATCGGGCTGGCACCAGTCGGGGATGCGCGGCCGCGACCCGGTGGCGATCAGGGCGCTGTCGAAGGCGATCAGCTGGGTGCCGTCGACACCGGTCACCTCGACCTCGAAGGGACCGACGAAGCGAGCCGCCCCGCGCACGAGGCGTACGCCCTGGCTCGTCAGGAGTCCGCTGGTCCCCTGGCGGAGGTGGTCCTTGATTCCCTCGATGCGCGCCGAGAGCAGCTCCGTGTCGACTTCGGGAACGGCCTGTTCCAACCCCATCCCGGTCGAGCGGCGGAGGAACGACATCGCTCCCCCGGTGGCGATCATCGTCTTCGACGGGATGCAGTCCCACAGGTGGGCGGCGCCGCCGATGACGTCGCGTTCGACCATCGTGACCTCGGCACCGAGGCGGGCGGCGTACGTGGCTGCGGTGTTCCCGGCCGGGCCCCCGCCGATGATCAGCAAACGCGTCGCCACGACCGCTGAGGCTAGGCGGGCCAGGCTCGACCCAGACCCGGCGCCGCGGGTGCGGCACCAGCGGCAATCGTTCGTCACTTCCCGACGCGCGAACTGCGCGTCGAGGACCGGCCGGTCGGAGAATGATCGGTACCGTCTGACCGATGAGCGAGCGAGTCATCGACGCCCACCGGTCGTCGCCGGACTCCGCGCCCACCGGCAGCGGGCTCGCCGCCGAGCGAGCCCGGCGGCAGGCTCGCGTCGACGAGCTGCGGACGCATGGCCGTGAGCCGTACCCGTACCGCTTCGACCGGACCCACACGGTCGCCGAGGTCCGCGCCACGTGGACGAGCGTCGAACCTGGCACGGAGACGACCGACGAGGTCACGGTGGCCGGACGGGTCCTCCGCAAGCGCGACACCGGCAAGCTCGTCTTCCTGACCGTCGCCGATCGCGGCGCCGACCTCCAGCTGTTCGTGTCCCGGGCCGTCATCGGCGACGAAGGCTTCGCCGAGGTCAAGGCGCTCGACCTCGGCGACTGGGTCGGCGCCCACGGCGTGGTGATGGCGACGCGCGCCGGCGAGCTGTCGGTCAAGGTCGATGCCCTCGACCTGCTGGCCAAGGCCATCCGCCCGCTGCCCGACAAGTGGCACGGGCTGGCCGATCCCGACACCCGCTTCCGCCAGCGGTACGTCGACCTCGTCGTCAACGCCGACGCCCGACGGGTGTTCGAGGTGCGCCACGCCGTCATCGCCAGCTTCCGGCGCACGATGCAGGCCCACGGGTTCACCGAGGTCGAGACCCCGGTGCTGCACGCCGAACCCGGCGGTGCCCACGCCCGCCCGTTCATG
This sequence comes from uncultured Acidimicrobiia bacterium, assembly GCA_963739975.1. GTDB lineage: Bacteria > Actinomycetota > Acidimicrobiia > Acidimicrobiales > Ilumatobacteraceae > JALZMG01. Next base: position 100,116 of record CAVUCK010000001.1, on the reverse strand, counting down.
ACGCACCACAACACGCTCGATGTGTCGATGTTCCTGCGCACCAACCTCGAGCTGCACCTCAAGCGCCTGATCGTCGGCGGCATGGATCGCGTTTTCGAGATCGGTCGCGTCTTCCGCAACGAGGGGCTGTCGCCGCGGCACAACACCGAGTTCACGATGTTCGAGTCCTACGAGGCGTTCGCCGACGTCGGCGACGTGATGGAGCTGACCGAGGAGCTGATCCGCGCCGCCGCCGACGACGCGCTCGGCCGCACGACCGTCGAGATCCGCGGCCAGACCGTCGACCTCGCCGACCCGTGGCCGCGGCGGCGGATGGTCGACCTCGTCGGCGACGCCATCGGGCGGGAGGTCCACCCCGCGCAACCTGTCGAGCAGCTGCGCGACCTCGCCGGCGAGCACGGGGTCGCCGTCGAATCCGGTTGGGGCCCTGGCCGGCTGGTCGAGGAGCTCTTCGGCGTCGTCGTCGAACCCGGCATCGTGGCGCCGACGTTCGTGACCGGCCACCCGGTCGAGATCTCCCCGCTGGCCCGTGTGGACCCGCACGACCCATGGCTGACCGATCGCTTCGAGCTGTTCATCGACGCCCGGGAGATCGCCAACGGCTACAGCGAGCTGAACGACCCCGTCGAGCAGCGTCTGCGGTTCGCCGAGGAGGAGCGGGCGCGGGCCGCCGGCGACATCGAGCGGGGCACGATCGACGAGGACTACCTGCGGGCGCTGGAATACGGGATGCCGCCAACGGGCGGGCTGGGGGTCGGCCTCGACCGCTTGATCATGCTGTTGGCCGGCGTCGACACGATCCGCGACGTGATCCTCTTCCCCGCGCTGCGGCCAGAATCCCGATCATGACGCGCACCGCCTGGGGAGCCGGGTTCACGACGGAAGCCGCTGACGGCACGACGCTCGACGCCTGGTTCCGCTGGCTCGGCTGGGGCGAGTACGGGGAGGAGGCGCCGGAGGAGGTGGACGCGGCGCTGGCCGGCGGCGAGCGGCGCGACGCCGTGCGCCGGGTCATCGTGCGGCCGATCCGCCTGACCGTCGACGTCGACGACGCGCCGTCGTCGGCCGCCGACGCCTACCTCCGGCTGCACCTGCTGTCGCACCGGCTGGCCGCGCCGCGCACGCTGAACCTCGACGGGATCTTCGGCCAGCTGCAGACGGTTGCGTGGACCGACCTCGGGCCAGTGGCGCCGGGCGACCTCGACGACGTTCGGTTGGCCGTGCGGGCGGAGGGGCGAACCCTTGTCGTCCGAGGGCTTGACAAGTTCCCGCCGATGACGGATTACGTGATCCCGAGTGGGGTGCGCATCGCCGACGCCAGCCGGGTGCGGCTGGGCGCCCACCTGGCCGAGGGCACGGTGGTGATGCACGAGGGCTACTGCAACTTCAACGCCGGCACGCTCGGCACGGCGATGGTCGAGGGTCGGATCAGCCAAGGGGTCATCGTCGGCGAGGGCTCCGACATCGGCGGTGGGGCGTCGATCATGGGCACGTTGTCCGGCGGCGGGACGGAGCAGGTCACGATCGGCGAGCGCTGCCTGGTCGGCGCCAACGGCGGCATCGGGATCAGCCTCGGCGACGACTGCGTCGTCGAGGCCGGCCTGTACGTCACGGCGGGCACGTTGGTCCGCCTCCCGGACGGTCAGGTCGTCAAGGGTCGGGAGCTCTCCGGCGTGAGCGGGATGATGTTCATCCGCCACAGCCAGACCGGCGCCGTGGAGGCCCGCCAGCGCCAGGGCACCTGGGGCGGCCTCAACCAAGCCCTGCACTGACTCACACCGTTCTGACGAAGATCCAGTAGGCGGGCTCAGGGGGTCAGCCGTACGGCGTTCCGTACCAACCGCGGCACGGAACGCGATCCTGCCGCTCGGTAGCGTCCCGGGCATGACGGACACGGTTGACGCGCCGGCTGCACCCGATCTGTCCCCGGCGGCCGACGTGGTCGGCCTCGTGGACGACGTGATCGGCACGGCCGTGCGCCGGCTGGCCGAACGAGGAGGGCCCGACGCCGACCAGGTCGTCGCCTACGACCTCGCCCACGCCGCCTCGGCGGCAGCCACGGCCCGTTCCTTGCTCGACTACGGCGCCAAGGGCGACGTCGAAGCCCGCCTGACGTGTGCCTTCGTCGCCGACACCGTCCACGACGTGATGAGCAGGCTGGCCGGCCGTGAGCAGCGCTGGGGCGTCGACACCACCCCGCTGCGCGGCGCCCATGCCTTCCTCGAGCAGTACCGCGACCCCGACTTCGTCGCCGCGCTGGCCGAAGAGCCGGGACCGCGCCACCTCGACGCCGACATGGAGCTGGTCCAGGACACGTTCCGCTCGTTCGCCGCCAACGTCGTCACCCCGCACGCTGAGCACGTCCACCGCCAGAACGCCGACGTTCCCGAGGAGATCGTCGCCGGGCTGGCCGAGATCGGCGCCTTCGGCCTGTCGGTGCCGGCCGAGTACGGGGGCTACAGCGAAGGGGGCGACAGCGAGTACCTGGCGATGGTGGTCGCCACCGAGGAGCTGAGCCGCGCCAGCCTTGGCATCGGTGGATCGCTGATCACCCGGCCCGAGATCCTCACCCGGGCGCTCGTCAAGGGCGGCACCGAGGCCCAGAAGAACGACTGGCTGCCGAAGCTGGCCACGGCCGAGGTCATGGCCGCCGTCGCGGTGACGGAGCCGGACTACGGCAGCGACGTCGCCGGGCTGAAGGTCACGGCGACGCCGGCCGACGGCACCGACGGGCGCCCCGGCTACGTGATCAACGGCGTCAAGACGTGGTGCACGTTCGGCGCCCGCGCCGACGTGCTGATGCTCCTCGCCCGCACCGACCCCGACCGTTCACAGACCCACCGCGGGCTGAGCCTGTTCATCGTCCCCAAGCCACGGGCCGACGGCCACGGCTTCGAGCTGACCCAGGACAACGGTGCGGCCGGCAAGATCGGCAAGCTCGAAGGTCGGCCGATCGACACCATCGGCTACCGCGGCATGCACAGCTACGAGATCGCCCTCGAGGACTGGTGGGTGCCCGCCGACCACCTGATCGGCGAGGACGAGGGGCTCGGCCGCGGCTTCTACTACCAGATGGAGGGGTTCGAGAACGGTCGGCTGCAGACCGCAGCACGCGCCGTCGGGGTGATGCAGGCGGCGTACGAGGCAGCCCTCGACTACGCCCGCAACCGCACCGTGTTCGGGTCCAACATCGTCGACTACCAGCTCACGAGGGCCAAGCTCGGCCGCATGGCGACGCTGATCCAGGCCGGCCGCCAGTTCTCGTACCACGTCGCCACGTTGATGGCCAAGGGCCAGGGCGCGATGGAGGCGAGCATGGTCAAGGCCTACGTGTGCAAGGCCGCCGAGTGGGTGACTCGCGAGGCGATGCAGATCCACGGCGGCTTCGGCTACGCCGAGGAGTACCCCGTCAGCCGCCTCTTCGTCGACGCCCGGGTGCTGTCGATCTTCGAAGGCGCCGACGAGACGCTGTGCCTCAAGGTGATCGCCCGCCGCCTCACCGCCGGCTGACGTTCAGCCGGTCCGGCCGGTTCACGGCGGGCTGTCCGGCGGCGATGCCGGAGGGATCGTCTGGAGCGACAACGGCGGGATCGTCACCAGCGTGACCGGGGGCAGCGTCGGCGCCATCGTCGTGGCCGTGGTCGGCGCCGTCGTCGTGGCGGTCGTCGTCGACCCGGATGCGGCCGTCGTCGGCGAACCGGTCGCCGTCGACACCGCGCTCACCGACGTCGGGACGACCGTCGTGTCCGACGGCGAATCGTCATCGCTCCCACAGGAGACGACGACCAGCGCCGGAACGGCGACAAACAGAAAACGGCGTACGTTGCGCACGACGACCCCTCTCCCTCGGTGTCACTGTGCAACGTACCCAGCGGTGGGCGACCCGAGGGCGATCAGGCTTCGAGCGCCGGGGTGAGCACCTCGCGGAACAACTCGTTCGTTCGCTCCCACGCCTCCAGGGCGTGCTCGGCGGAGTACACCTCCGGCCGCGAGTCGTTGAAGAACGCGTGGTCGGCGCCCTCGTGGACGTGCATCGTGGCGTCGTTGCCGTGGCCGCGCAGCGTGCCCTCGAGCTCGGCCGCCTTCTCCGGCGTGAAGAAGTCGTCCAGCGCGGCGTACTCCCCGACGACCACGGCGTCGAGCTGCGACCAGTCGGGCTGGGCGTCGGGCCACGGGATCAGTCCGTAGTACGGCGCGACGGCCCTGACGTGGTCGGGACGCTGGGTGGCCAGCACGAGCGCCAGCCCACCGCCCATGCAGAACCCGACGACGCCGACCCGGTCGTTGCCCGATCGTTCGACCAGGTAGTCGACGGCTCCCGACATGTCCTTGGCCGCGTCCGCCATGTTCATGGCCATCATCAGCTTCCCGGCCCCGTCGGGCTCGGACGCCGTCTTGCCGTGGTACAGGTCCGGCGCAAGGGCCGTGAACCCGGCGTCGCCGAACCGTTCGGTGACGTCGATGATGTGGGGCACGAGCCCCCACCACTCCTGGATCACGATCACGCCGGGCCCACCGCCGTCGGACAGGTAGCCGTCGCACGTGCCGCCGTTGCTGGCGAAGCTCACCATCTCACCCATGCCGGGGAGGGTAGGCGCGCGATGCCGGCACGCATTGCGCGGTGACAATCGCCCCTCTGTTCGCCCTCCGGAGTAGCAATTACGCTGCGCCCATGAGCGCGACTGCGACGGACCGATCACGGGCCTACACCGACGACCGGGCCCACGTCTTCCACTCCTGGTCGGCGCAGGCGGCGTTGGCGCCGATCGTCATCGCCGGCGCCGAGGGCTCGCGGTTCTGGGATGACCAGGGCAACAGCTACCTCGACTTCTCCAGCCAGCTGGTCAACGTCAACATCGGCCACCAGCACCCGAAGCTCGTCGCCGCCATCAAGGAGCAGGCCGACCTGCTGTGCACCGTTGCGCCGATCCACGCCAACGCCGCCCGCAGCGAGGCGGCCCGGCTGATCGCCGAGCGCGCCCCGGCGACCTCGACAAGGTGTTCTTCACCAACGGTGGCGCCGAGGCGACCGAGAACGCCATCCGGATGGCCCGTCTGCACACGGGCCGGCACAAGATCCTGACGACCTACCGCAGCTACCACGGCTCGACGGCCGGCTCGATGACCATGACCGGCGACCCGCGCCGCTGGGGCAGCGAGCCGGGCATCCCGGGCGTCGTGAAGTTCTGGGGGCCGTACACCTACCGCTCCGCCTTCCACGCCGCCGACGACGCCGAGGAGTGCACCCGGGCGCTCCAGCACCTGGCCGACGTCGTCATGGTCGAGGGCGCAGCGAACGTCGCCGCCGTCGTGCTGGAGACCGTGGTCGGCACGAACGGGATCCTCGTCCCGCCCGACGGCTACCTGCAGGGGGTGCGCACGCTGTGCGACGAGCACGGGATCGTGATGATCGTCGACGAGGTCATGGCCGGCTTCGGCCGCTGCGGCGAGTGGTTCGCCGTCGACCACTGGGCCGTGACGCCGGACCTGATCTGCTTCGCCAAGGGCGTCAACTCCGGCTACGTCCCGCTCGGCGGGGTGATCATCAGCCGGCCGATCGCCGACACGTTCGCCGACCGGCCGTACCCCGGCGGGCTGACCTACTCGGGGCACCCCCTGGCGTGCGCCTCGGCGGTGGCCAGCATCAACATCTTCGAGGAGGAGGGCATCATCGACCATGCCCGCCACCTCGGCGACGACATCGTCGGGCCGGCGTTGGCCGACATGGCCACCCGCCACCCCTCGATCGGTGAGGTGCGCGGCCTCGGCGTGTTCTGGGCCATCGAGCTCGTGCGCGACCAGGCCACCCGGGAACCGCTCGTGCCGTACAACGCCGCCGGCGCCGCCGCCGCACCCATGGGCGAGCTGGCTGCGGCCTGCAAGGAACGCGGGCTCTGGCCGTTCACCCACTTCAACCGGCTGCACGTGGTCCCACCGGTGACGATCGGTGACGAGGACATGCGCGCCGGCCTCGCCGTCATCGACGAAGCCCTCGAAGTGGCCGACCGGTACGCCGCTGGTTGACTCGACCGGCATGCGCCGGCTCTTCCGTCACGGGCGATCGGAGCCGGAGCAGGACGGACTGCCCGACGGATGGCGGGAGATCCTCGATCGCCGATCCGCGCTGTGGCGTCTCCTCGACGACGACGAGCGGACCCGCCTGGGGGAACTGGCCGACGACCTGCTGCGCACGAAGCGCTGGGAGGCGGCGCGCGGTTTGGAGCTGACGGACGAGGTGCGCACGGTGATCGCCGCCCACGCCGCCCTGCTGGCCATCGAGCTCGACCCGGATTCCTACGACCAGGTCGGCACGATCATCGTGCGCGCCGGCGCGATGACGCGCTCGGCGCCGATGGCGGGGCCGGCGATCGGCGTGGTCGTCGGCGACCCAGGCGCCGTCGACGGCGAGTCGTACCACGGCGACGGTCCCGTGATGGTCACGTGGTCGTCGGCCCGCCGTGAAGCGGCGATGCCCCGGATGGGGCGCGACGTGGTGCTCCACGAGTTCGCCCACAAGCTCGACTCTCGCGACGGCGTGGTCGATGGCACCCCGCTGATCGCCGACGCCGACCGACGCCAGCGCTGGATCGACGTCTGCACACGGGAGTACGAGGCGGTGCGATCGGGACGCTCGGTGCTGCGCTCCTACGCGGCGACGAACCCCGGCGAGTTCTTCGCCGTGGCCACCGAGACGTTCTTCACCGTCCCGCTGGACCTCCGCTCGCTGCACCCCGACCTGTACGAGGTGCTGAGCGACTTCTACCGCCAAGACCCCGCCGCCCGCCACCCAAGCGTTTAGGTCCGGATTTTGGTCACCGAGGTAACCAAAATCCGGACGTAAACGGGTTAGGCGCCGCCGGGCTCGAGGGTGACCTCGATGGGCTCGAAGCCCTCGCCGGTGGTGTCGACGTCCTCGCCGACCAGCTCCAGAGCTGCCTCGATGTAGGTGTTGTTGTAGGCGCCTTCGGTCGGCGGTCCGGTCAGGACCGTCGCGCCCTCCAGGCCGACCGTGTTCTGGGCGATCTCGACCGTGCGCTCCCACGCCGCCTCGTCGATGAACCCGACACCGTTCTCAGCCGGCCAGATGAGCTTGTTGACCTCGTTCATCTGCCACAGCTGGTGACTGGCGCCGAGCTGTGATCCTTCGGCGACGACGAGCTCCGCGCAGGCTTCCGCGTTGTCACGACAGTAGGCCCAGCCCTCGATCGAGGCGGCGAGGAAGCGTTCCGTGATGTCGACGAACGCCTCGTCCTCGAGCTTGGTCGAATCGGTCCAGATGGCGTCCTGGAGCATGCCGACACCCTCTTCCTCGTAGGAGATGACGTTGAGGTCGTCCTCCGTGTAGAGCTCGCCGGTGTCCGGGTTCTCCGCCTCGAGGACCTGGGCGTACTCGTTGTAGGTCATCGCCTCGGCGGCATCGATGTCACCGGCCAGCAGCCCGTTCATGTCGAACTGCTGCTGGACGAACGTGACATCGCTCGACGGGTCGAGCTCGGCCTCGGTGAGGGCGGCGAGGATCTCGTACTCGTTGCCACAGCACCATGCGCCGACGTTCTTGCCGGCGAGGTCGGCCGGCGACGTGATGTCGGCGTCCTTGAACGAGACCTGCAGCGTGCCCGACCGTTGGAAGATCTGGGCGATGTTGGTGATCTCGGCGCCCTGCTCACGCGTCTGCAGTGCCTTCGGCACCCAGGCGATGGCGTAGTCGGCCTGGCCGTCGGCGAGCACCTGCTGCGGCACGATGTCGGCCGCGCCCTCCAGGAACTCGACGTTCAGGCACCGCGCCTCGTAGAAGCCCTGGTCCTTGGCGGCGATGTACCCGGCGAACTGGGCTTGGATGTACCACTGCAGCTGCAATGCCACGTCGTCGACGCTCCCGCACTCGCCGCCGGATCCTCCTCCGCCGGCCGTCGTGTCCGTGCCACCGGCGGTCGTCGACGGGTCGAGCGGCGGCGGCACCACCGTCGTCCCGGTGCCCCCGGCGGTCGTGTCGGCTCCGCCCGAGCCCTCGTCGTCGTCGCTGCCGCACGCTCGCGACGACCAGGGCCAGCGCCGCCACGCTCAATAGACGCTTCCTCATGTGGTTCCTCCCCCGGGACTCCCGCCCCGCTGCTGTGTGGTGATCATCTCCAAGCTGATGGAGACCAGGTAGAACGCCAGCCCCAAGAGGCAGGCCCCGAGCACGTAGGCCCAGGCGGCCGCCGTGTTGGCGGTCATGTTCGAGGTGATGCGGCTCCCCAGCCCGTTCTGCGTCCCGCCGAAGTACTCCGAGACGAATGCCGTGATCACGGCGGCCGGAGCGGCGATGGTCAGCGCCGTGAAGAGGTACGGAACGGCGTTGGGGATGCGCGCCTTGGCCAGCACCTGGGTCGGGCTGGCGGCGTACGAGCGGAGCAGCTCGAGGTGCGTTGTCTCCACCTCGCGCAGGCCCTTGGCCACGTTGACGAGCACGATGAAGTACACGACCAACGTGACCATCAGCCGGCGCGGGATCTCCGACGTGATGGCGAACATGTTGTTGAACACCGAGACGAGCACGAAGATGGGGATGGCGTTCAAGGAGATGGCGAGCGGCGAGAGCATGTCGTTGAGCAGCCGGAAGCGCATCAGCACGAAGCTGACGACGATCCCTAACGCGGTGCCGACGAGCAGCCCGATCAGGGCGTTCATCCCCGACACGGCGACGGCGCTCCATATCTGCCGCGATGTTGGTGGTGAACTCGGCCCAGATGCTCGACGGCTTGGGCAGGAAGTACGGCCTCCAGTCGAAGAGGTTCACGGCGCCCTCCCACAGGGCGAAGAAGGCGACCCCGAACAGCAGTGGCGGCACGACCACGCGCAGCACGCGCCGCCCCGGACTCATCGATCCTCCACGGCGCCGAGGCCGTCGTCCGGTCCGACCAAGCCGAGCTCGTGGCTGCGCAGCGCCTCGCGCACCTCGGTGATCTTCTTGAAGAACAGCGGCGTCCTCACGGGTGTCGATGTCGCGCCGCGGTCCGAGGTCGACGTCGACGACGTGCGTGATCCGTCCCGGCCGCGGCGACATCACCACCACCCGTTGTGAGAGGTAGACGGCCTCCGGGATCGAGTGGGTCACGAAGACGACGCTGGTGCCGGTCTCCCCGCAGATCCGCAGCAGCTCTGCCTGCATGTGCTCGCGGGTCATCTCGTCGAGCGCCCCGAACGGCTCGTCCATCAGCAGCAGCGGCGGGTGGGCGGCAAGGGCGCGGGCGATGGCGACGCGCTGCTGCATGCCGCACCGGACAGCTGCCACGGCCGGTGGTCGGCGAAGTCGGCCAGCTTGACGAGGGCCGAGCATCTCCAGCGCCCGCTGCCGCCGAGCCCGCTTGTCCCACCCCTTCAGCTCGAGCGGCAGCTCGACGTTCTTGACCACCGTGCGCCAGTCGAACAAGCCGGCTTGCTGGAACGCCATGCCGTACTCCTGGTCGACGCGGGCCGTCGGCGCCGGCTTGCCGTTGACCACCACCGAACCGCCGGTCGGGTCGATGAGGTTGGCGATCAACCGCAGCAGCGTCGACTTCCCGCATCCCGACGGTCCGATCAAGCTGACGAACTCGGCCGGGCCGACGGCGAGGTCGACGTCGGCCAGCGCCTCGACCTGCCGCGCCGTCCCGCGGTTGAAGACCATGCTCACGCCGCTGACCTCGACCGCGTTGTTCCGCTCCATCACCCGCCCTCCGGCACCGGCGGCCGCCGCCGGCTCATCGCGTGCTCGGACGCCGCCACGACCCCGACCATGGTCAGCCCGAGCAGCGCCGCGCCGAGCAGCGCGGTGTACATCTTGGCCGGGTCGCCGGACGCCTGCCTGGCGTACTCGATGATCAGCCGTCCGACGCCGCCCCGCAGGCCCGTCGAGATCTCGGCCACCACCACCCCGATCACCGCCGCCGTCGCCCCCAGGCGCAGGGCTGGCAGCATTCGGGGCACGGCGCCCGGGAAGCGCAGCTTGCGCATCGTCTGCCCGCCGGTGGCGGCGAAGCTGCGCATCAGCTCCAGCGAGGTCGCCGACGCGGACTCCAGGCCGCGCAGGGTGCCGACGGCGACGGGGAAGAAGGCCAGGAACGCACCGAGGATCGACACCGACAGCCAGCGCGGCCACTCCCACGAGCCGATCGAGAGCCGACCGCCCCAACTGACCACGAGCGGGGCGAGGGCGATCATCGGCACGGTCTGGGAGATCACCAGGTACGGCAGCAGCCCGCGCCGCACGATGCCGAAGCGGGCCATCACGGTGGCCAGACCGATGCCCACCGCGCTGCCGATGACGAAGCCGACCACGGCGAGGCGGAACGAGTACCACGCACCGGCCAGCACGACTCGCCAGATGGGGGTGTCGGAGGTGCGGCTCTCCGGGTCGAACAAGCGGCTGCCCATGTCCCACACGTGGGGCATGGCGACATCGTTGGAGCGCGGCAGGATCGACCACCCGAGGATCTCGCCGCCGTCCTTCGGACCGACCAGCTTGTACAGCTCCCACACCGACGCCACGAGCACGAGGGCGACGACGAACAGCACGGCCTTGCGGGCGAGCCCGCGGGAGCGACGTCGGCCGGGAGCCTCGTCGGCCGGCACCACCAGCGCCTCGCGGGCGACGACCGCTTCCACCCGTCAGGCCTTGGCCGCGACGTGGTCGGCGAGCGCCGGCAGGACCTGCTCGCCGTAGGCCTGCAGCGTGGCGTCCTTGGCGTCGTGCTGGAGGTAGACGGCGAACTGGTCGACGCCGAGGTCGCCCAGCTCGCCGAGCCGGCGCAGCTGCTCGTCGACCGGGCCGAGGATGCAGAAGCGGTCGACGATCTCGTCGGGCACGAAGTCGGCGTGGGTGTTGCCGGCCTGGCCGTGCTGGTTGTAGTCGTAGCCCTTGCGGCCCTCGATGTAGGCGGTCAGATCCGCGGGGACCTCGGACGACGAGCCGTAGCGGCCGACGATGTCGGCGACGTGGTTGCCGACCATGCCCCCGAACCAGCGGCATTGGTCGCGCATGTGGGCCCGGTCCTCGCCGACGTAGGCCGGCGCGGCGACGCAGATCGTGACGTCGGCGGGGTCGCGGCCGGCCCGTTCGGCGGCGGCGCGCACGGCGGCGATGGTCCAGGCGGTGATCTGGGGGTCGGCGAGCTGGAGGATGAACCCGTCGCCGACCTCGCCGGCCAGCGCCAACGCCCGCGGCCCGTAGCCGGCGACCCAGACCTCGAGCTCGGAGCGGCCGGCCCACGGGAACGTGATCGTCGAGCCGTGGTACTCGACGGGGCGACCGTTGGCCAGCTCGCGGATGACGTGGATCGACTCGCGCAGGGTGTCGATCGTGGTCGGCTTGCCGTTGGTCACCCGCACGGCGGAGTCGCCGCGCCCGATCCCGCAGACGGTGCGGTTGCCGTACATCTCGTTGAGCGTGGCGTAGACGCTGGCCGTGACGGTCCAGTCACGCGTGGCCGGGTTGGTGACCATCGGCCCGACGACCACCTTGCGCGTCTCGGCCAGGATCTGGCTGTAGATCACGTACGGCTCCTGCCACAGGATGTGGCTGTCGAACGTCCACACGTGGGAGAACCCGTACGCCTCGGCCCGCCGCGCCAGGTCGACGACCCGCGCCGACGGCGGCGTCGTCTGCAGCACGACCCCGACGTCCACCTACGGCGCTCCTGGCGAGCCGTGAGGTGAGCGGTGAGGGGAGTATGTCCCCTCACCGCTCATCGCGCCCGGGCCGAGTTGAGAAGTGTGAGCCGTGCGTACCGATGTGAGTCGGGTCAGCTCACAGATCTTGCAGATCATCGGTTCTGGGGGAAGCCGAGGTCGACCTTGGACGTGTGCGGGTCGGGCCAGCGGGACGTGACGACCTTGCCGCGGGTGTAGAACGTGATGCCCTCCGGCCCGTACATGTGAGTGTCGCCGAACAGGCTGGCCTTCCAGCCGCCGAAGCTGTAGTAGCTGACCGGCACGGGGATCGGCACGTTCAGCCCGACCATGCCGACGTTGACGTCGTACTGGAACTGGCGGGCGGCGCCACCGTCCCGGGTGAACAGCGCCGTGCCGTTGCCGTACGGGTTGTCGTTGATCAGCGCCACGCCCTCGTCGTAGGAGTCGACGCGCACGACCGACAGCACCGGCCCGAAGATCTCGTCGTCGTAGGCCGGCGTGCCCGGCTTGACGTGGTCGAGCAGCGACGGCTTGAGGAAGAACCCCCCGCCCGGCGCACCCTCGCGCCCGTCCAGCACGACCGTGGCTCCGTCGGCTGCGGCGCCCTCGACGTAGCCGGCCACGCGATCGCGGTGCTCGCCCGTGATCAACGGGCCCATCTCGTTGTCCGGCTCGGTCCCCGGGCCGACCTTCACCGACGGCACCCGATCGGCAATCTTGGCCACCAGCTCGTCGGCGATCGACTCGACGGCGAGCACGACGCTGATCGCCATGCACCGCTCCCCCGCCGACCCGTATCCGGCCGACACGGCGGCGTCGGCGGCCATGTCGAGGTCGGCGTCGGGCAGCACGAGCATGTGGTTCTTCGCCCCGCCCAGCGCCTGCACCCGCTTGCCGTTGCGCGTGCCGGTCTCGTAGATGTAGCGGGCGATCGGTGTCGACCCGACGAAGCTGATCGCCTCGACGTCGGGGTGGTCGAGCAGCCGGTCGACGGCCACCTTGTCGCCCTGGATGACGTTGAAGCAGCCCGGCGGCAGTCCGGCCTTGGCCAACAGCTCGGCCATCAGCAGGGACGCCGACGGATCCTTCTCGCTCGGCTTGAGCACGAACGTGTTGCCGCAGGCCAAGGCGTTGGCGAACATCCACATCGGCACCATGGCCGGGAAGTTGAACGGCGTGATGCCCGCAACCACCCCGAGCGGCTGGCGGATCGAGTACACGTCGACGCCGGTCGCCGCCTGCTCGCTGTAGCCGCCCTTCAGCAGGTTGGGGATGCCGCAGGCGAACTCGACGTTCTCCAGGCCCCGTGCGACCTCGCCCAGGGCGTCGCCGAGCACCTTGCCGTGCTCGGCCGTCAACAGCGAGGCGATCTCCTTGCGGTTGGCGTCGATCAGCTCGCGCAGGTGGAACATCACCTCGGCCCGCCGGCCGAGCGCCGTGGCCCGCCACGCCGGGAACGCCCCTTTGGCCGCAGCGACTGCGGCGTCGACCTCGGCGGCACTGGCGAAGTCGACGCTCGCCGCCTGCTCACCCGCAGCCGGGTTGAACACCGTGCCGGAGCGTCCGGACGTCCCTTCGACGATCGCTCCATCGATCCAATGACTGATCCTGTTCATGTTCCTCCTCGTGACCGCTTCGGCCCCCGACCGCAGTGAGTGTGAATGGTTCGCCCGAGCGTCAGCGAGGCCATTAGGCGATGTACTGCGACAGGCCACGCTTGACGAAGCGACCGTGGCCCTTCGCGCCGACGTACTGGTCGTCCTCGATGACCACCGTGCCGCGGCTGAGCACGGTGTCGACCTTGCCGTCGACCTCGAAGCCCTCCCACGCCGAGTGGTCCATGTTCATGTGGTGCTTCTTCTCCAGGCCGATCGACGTATGTCCCTGCGGATCCCACACGAGGACGTCGGCGTCCGCACCCGGGGCGATCACGCCCTTGCTCGGGTACAGGCCGAACATCCGCGCCGGTGTGGTGCAACACGTCTCGACCCAGCGCTCGAGGCTGATCTCGCCGTTCACCACGCCCTGGTACAGCAGCTCCATGCGGTGCTCGACGCTGCCGATGCCGTTGGGGATCTTCGAGAAGTCGCCCAACCCGAGCTCCTTCTGCTCCTTCATGCAGAACGGGCAGTGGTCGGTCGACACGACGGCCAGCTCGTTCATCCGCAGGCCCTTCCAGAGGTCGCGGTGGTGGTGCTCGTGCTTCGAGCGCAACGGGGTCGAGCACACCCACTTGGCGCCCTCGAAGCCGGGCTGGGCCAGGTGGTCCTCGATCGACAGGTAGAGGTACTGCGGGCACGTCTCGGCGAACACGTTCTGGCCGTGGTAGCGGGCCTCGGCGACCTCGGCCAGCGCCTCGGAGGCCGACATGTGGACGATGTACAGCGGCACGTTGCCGGCGACCTTGGCCAGCTGGATGGCCCGGTTGGTGGCCTCACCCTCCAGCGCCGCCGGGCGGGTGAACGAGTGGAACTTGGGGTCGGTCTCGCCGCGGGCCAGCGCCTGGGCGATCAGCACGTCGATGGCGATGCCGTTCTCGGCGTGCATCATCATCACCGCCCCCGACTCGCCGGCGTTCTGCATCGCCCGCAGGATCTGCCCGTCGTCGCTGTAGAAGACGCCCGGATAGGCCATGAACAGCTTGAAGCTGGTGATGCCCTCGTGGTCGACGAGGTAGGTCATCGCCTTCAGCGAGTCCTCGTCGACGCCGCCGATGATCTGGTGGAACCCGTAGTCGATGGCGCAGTTGCCATCGGCCTTGGCGTGCCACTCGGCGAGACCGTCCTGGACCTGCTCGCCGGCGCGCTGGACGGCGAAGTCGATGATCGTGGTGACACCGCCCCACGCCGCGGCCCTGGTGCCGGTCTCGAACGTGTCCGAGGCGTTGGTCCCGCCGAAGGGCAGCTCCATGTGGGTGTGCACGTCCACGCCCCCGGGCACGACGTACTTCCCCGTGGCGTCGATGGTGCGCACCGGCGCGATGCCGATCGACTCGGCCTGGCCCGGCGCCAGCAGGGCGACGATCGTCTCGCCGTCGATCAGGACGTCGGCGTCGTGGCGGCCGGTGGCGCTGACGACCGTTCCACCCTTGACGAGCGTGGTGGTCATGATCCGACCAGTTCGTCGTAGGCGTCGGGGCGGCGGTCGCGGTAGAAGGCCCATCGGTCGCGGACCAGCTTGATCTTGTCCATGTCCAGGTCGCGCACGATCAGCTCGGGCTTGTAGGCGTCGCCCGTGTCGCCGACGAACTTGCCCTCCGGGTCGACGAAGTAGCTCTGCCCGTAGAAGTCGTTGTCGCCGATGTCGGCCTCGATGCCGACGCGGTTGATGGCGCCGACGTAGTACATGTTGGCCACCGCCGCGGCGGGCTGCTCGATGCGCCAGATGTACTCCGACAGCCCGCGGTGGGTGGCCGATGGGTTGAACACGATCTCGGCGCCGTTCAGGCCGAGCGCCCGCCAGCCCTCGGGGAAGTGGCGGTCGTAGCAGATGTACACGCCGACCTTGCCGACGGCGGTGTCGAACACCGGGTACCCACCGTTGCCGGGGCGGAAGTAGAACTTCTCCCAGAACCCCTTGACCTGCGGGATGTGCTGCTTGCGGAACTTGCCGAGGTAGGTCCCGTCGGCGTCGATGACCGCCGCGGTGTTGTAGTACAGCCCGGCCTGCTCGATCTCGTACATCGGCAGGACCAGCACCATGCCCAGCTCCTTGGCCACGGACTGGAAGCGCTGGGTGGTCGGCCCGTCGGGGATGGCCTCGGTGTAGTCGTAGTACTGGGTCTCCTGCACCTGGCAGAAGTACGGGCCGTAGAACAGCTCCTGGAAGCACATGACCTGGGCGCCGTCGGCGGCCGCCTCCCGGGCCGCCTCCTCGTGCTTGTCGGTCATTGCCTCCTTGGTGCCGGCCCAATCGGTCTGCAACAGGGCCGCTCTCACGGTTCGAGCCACGTGGGTCCCCCTTCGATCGTCCGGGATCGGTCGGCTGTGACCGCGGCGATCGTAATGTCACCCCAGGCCCTGGACAATAGAACGATTGTCACCGTACATTCGGCTCACGAATGGTTCACGGGCCGGAAACACGGAGGTCCCCCACGTGCTCGACGCCATCGTCGCCGAGCTCGATGGCGACCGCAGCGCCCGCCGGATCGCCGGGGTCATCGGCCGCCTGATCACGTCGGGCGCCCTGCCGGTGGGCACCCGATTGCCGACGGTGCGCCAGCTCTCCGGCCGCCTCGGCGTGTCACCGACGACGGTCAGCGAGGCATGGCGAAGCCTGGCCGACGTCGGCGCCATCGACGCTCGCGGCCGCAACGGCACCTATGTCCGGCCTCCGACTGGTCCGGGCGGTCCCCGCCGCTACCGGCGCGTGACCGAGGGTCCTGGGCACTTCCCGCTCGATCTGTCGTCGGGCACCCCCGATCCCGATCTCCTGCCCGACCTCGGTCCAGCGTTCGCCCGGGTCGCCCAGCAGTCCCTCACGTCGAGCTACCTCGATCACCCGGTGCTGCCGGCATTGGAGGACGAGTTGACCGCCTCGTGGCCGTTCGCACCGGAGTCGATCACGGTGGTCGACGGGGCGATGGACGCCCTCGATCGAGTGGCCAGGGAGACGCTGCGCCTGGGCGACCGGGTCGTGGTCGAACACCCCTCGTTCCCGCCCCTGCTCGACCTGCTCGAGCAGCTCGGGTGCGAGATCGTCGGCGTCGACGTGGACGACGCCGGCCCCGCCGTCGACGGCCTGCGCGCGGCGCTCGACGCTGCGCCGGTGGCCGCCATGTTCCTCCAGCCGCGGGCGCAGAACCCCGCCGGCAGCGCGCTGACGACCGAGCGGGCGGCCGAACTGGCGGCGCTGTTGTCCGGAGTTGCGACGTTGGTGGTCGAGGACGACCACGCCAACGACATCTCGGGCTCGGGGCTGGTCAGCCTGGGGTCGTGGCTGCCCGCCCGCACCGTTCACATCCGTTCGTTCTCCAAGAGCCACGGTCCCGACCTGCGCCTGGCTGCCGTCGGCGGCGCCGGCGACGTGGTCGCCGCGGTGGCCAACCGGCGGCTGCTCGGTCCCGGATGGTCGAGCCGCCTGCTCCAGGCGCTGCTGCTGGAGTTGTTGGGCCATGCCGGGACGGGCACCGTGATGGCGCACGCCCGGGCCGAGTACGCCCGCCGGCGGGGCCTCGTCGCCAAGGTCCTCGGCGCCGCCGGTGTGCGCTGCACTGGCTCGGACGGCATCAACCTGTGGGTCGAGGTCGCCGACGAGCGCTCCGCCGTCGTCGCCCTCGCCGCCCGGGGCATCGGCGTCGCCCCGGGCACGCCGTTCCTCGTGCGCCCCGACGCCGACCACGTGCGCGTCACCGTCGGCCTCGTCACCGGTGACGACCGGCGGGTCGAGGACGTCGCCGCCCAGCTCGCCGCCGCAGCCCACCGCGCCCCGGTCCGCAGCACCCACCACCGCTGACCCCGCTTCTGGTCCTCGACACGGGCGGTGCCGTCGCCGCACCGTCACCTCGTCGCCGCTCGGATCGTGGCGCGCCCGGGGCCGATCGAGCAACCAACCCCGAACAGGTGTTCCTCCACCATGCCGCCACCAGGCGCAGGTCGCCCGTGGTCTGAGAACCAGCCCGCCGCCTGATCCCCTGCATCGGGGGGGTACCGGGAGTCTGAAGTGCGACTTGACCGTCGATGGCCCGCACCGGCCGTTGCCGCGCCATCATCCCGTTCTACGACACCGGGTGGGTCGCGACCTGGCGGTGGTCGGCGATCACCTCCGACACGACGTCGCGAGCTGAGAGCCGCCAGCCCATGCGCTGATCGGACCGTCGTCCCCGGCCAGGCTCGGCTTGATCCTGGGCAAGGTGGTTGAGCGCCTTCCAGAGCGCCCACCCCCGGGCTCGTGCCCACGCTGATGGTCCAACCGGGACCGAGTCCTTGAACCGCGCTCGACCCTCGCCCGTGAAGAACGTCTAGGCGATCGTCAGGTCGCACGCGGGATCACCGAACGCGCTGCAGCCGAAGTCGACCACTCCGGCGAGGCGCCCATCCTGTACGAGCAGGTTGGTGCCGGTCACGTCGCCGTGCACCCAGACCGCACGCGCCGCTCGACGGGCGGCGACCGCAGCCGCCCAGACGGCGCGGGTGGCTCGGGTGTCGATCAGTTGTCGCAACGAGTCGATGTGCGCTCACCGAATCGTCCCATTGCGCGACGGGCCCACCCCGGCCGAACGAATGAGGACCCGGAGGCGGACCGGCGGGCTCACACGCGTAGAGCGCAGCGAGGAAGGTTCCGAGCTCCGACGCGAGGGTGGTCGCGTCGCCGACCCGGTCGATGGTCAGCACCTCTCCATCGATCCATCGGTACACCGACCACGGGCGGGGGAACGCCGACTCGGCGCTCCCCGGCCGAGCGGAGCAGGGATCGGCAACGGCAACTGCGGGGCAAGCACCGGGAGCCAGCGCTGTTCCTTGTCGACCTGGGCGGCGTAGGCGTCGTCGCTGGGCAGACGCACCGACATCGACTCGCCGAGACGGAACGTCGGGTTGTCCCATCCGTCGATGTCGACGGGCCTCACGGGCAGGTCCGCCCACGCCGGGAACTGCGCGGAAATCAACCGCTCGACCAACTCGACGGTGATGTCGGCCTTGCGCACGAGGGAAGTCTGACGAGTCGCCCCACGCGTTCTCCCGATGATTCCGTGCGAACGGGTGCTCTGCGGTTGGCGTGGGTCGAGCTTCCGAGCGACGGTCCGGGCTCGTCGCACTGCCAGGTCGTTCGGATCTGAGGTAGCGAACCGGGAGGTTGCCGGATGCGGGCGCAGGGTGGTGATCGGTCCCATGGGGGAGCACCGCGGGACGGAGGAGATGACATGAAGAGGAACGCCTCGAGGACAGCCTGGTTGATCGCGCCGCTGGTGCTCACCGTGTCGGTTGTCGGGCTCGGCGAATCCGCCGAGGGTCAGCCGCGCACCGACGGGGCACCGGACACGTACGTCGCAGCGTGGGATTCCATCGGGGTTCAGGCCTTCAGTGCCGCGGGGCTGTCGCCTGCGGAGGGGCACACGATCTTCGGCTACGTGGCGATCGCCGTCTACGACGCGGTGATGGCCGTCGAGGGCGGTTACGAGCCGTTCGCCGTCGACATCGACGCACCCGACGGCGCCTCCGCCGAAGCGGCCGTCGCGGCTGCCGCCCGTCGCATCCTCGTGCACTACCTGCCCGCTCAGGCGGCTTCGATCGTCGAGCCCGCCTACCAGTCGTCGTTGGCCACCATCCCTGACGGCCCATCCGAGATGGACGGCGTCACGACGGGCGACGCCGTCGCCGGACAGCTGATCGAACTGCGGGCCGATGATGGCTTCCGCGCCGCGGTGACCTACACCGCGCCGGACCCACCGATCCCTGGGGTCTGGCTCCCCACGGCACCCACGCCGCCGATCGGTCCCTACCTCGGGCTGATGGATCCGTTCAGCCTCCGCGCCGCTGACCAGTTGCGACCGAGCGGGCCGCCGCAACTCGACAGCGAGCGGTGGGCAGGCGACTACAACGAGGTCAAAGACATCGGTTCGAGCACGAGCACCACGCGTACCGCCGAGCAGACGCTGGCGGCACGGTTCTGGGGTGAACCGCCCGTGCAGCAGGCACGCGGCGCGTTCCGCAGGTTCGTGCTCGACCACCAGCTCGACATCGTCGAGGCCGCACGGTTCAACGCGATGTGGTCGGTGACCTACGCCGACGCCCTCATCGCCTGCTTCGACGCCAAGTACGCGTATACGTTCTGGCGGCCGGTCACCGCCATCCGAGCCGGTGCCACCGACGGCAACGAGGGCACCATCGCCGATCCGGCGTGGGCGCCGCTGCTCCAAGGGACACCGAACCACCCGGAGTACCCCAGCGCCCACTCCTGCGTCAGCCCGGCCGGCGGACGAGTCGTCGCCAGGTTCCTCGGCACGCAATCGATCGACCTCACCATCCCCAGCCTGACCGGCCTCGGCGACCGTCACTACCCGCAGGTCCAGGACCTCGAGGACGAGGTGAGCAATGCTCGAATCTGGGGCGGCATCCACTTCCGCTCAGCAGTTGACGACGGCGTCCAGATCGGCACGCGCGTCGCCCATTGGGTGCTCGCTCACCACTTCCACCGATCGAATCGATGAGCATCGGCCGAGACGTGGTGAGTCCGGGACCTACTCGTCGATGAGTCTCGTGGTGACCGTTCCGAGCGGACCGAAGTCGGCGACCACCTCGTCGCCGGCCGAGATCGCCCACATCGGACCGAGCGCCCCGGTCATCAGCACGTCGCCGGCACGCAGAGGCGTCCCGCTGGCGCACGAAATGTCGGCCAGCCACCGAGCGGCCTGCAGGGGGTTGCCGAGGCAGGCGGCGCCGCTCCCCGTCGACACCTCGGCGCCGTTGACCGACATCCGCATGGGCACGCCGCGGACGTCGATCGCGCTGAGCGGAACCGGTCGGCCTCCGACCACGTAGAGCCCGGCACTGGCGTTGTCAGCGACGGTGTCGGCGATGCGGATGTCCCACCCGGCAATGCGGCTGTCGGCGATCTCGATCGCCGGGAGGGCGAAGGCGACGGCGCGGACGATCTCGGCGAACCCGTGCGGAGCGGCGTCGAGGTCGTGCTCGAGGACGAGCGCCACCTCACCCTCGGCGCGCGGTTGGAGCACGCGCGTCGCCGGGAGATCGGATCCGTCGCCGTACTCGTTGTCGGCGAACAGCGTGCCGAAGTCGGGCTGGTCGACGCCGAGCTGGAGCTGCACGGCGGGCGACGTCAGCCCGATCTTGCGCCCCGTCACCCGCCGCCCGCCGGCCACCCACCGCTCGGTGTTACGTCGCTGCACGGCGTATCCGGCGTCGACGTCGGACCCGTCGCCGATGAGGTGCCGGATCGGGGGGATCGGCACCCGCGAGCGTGCGGCCTCCAGCAGCGCGTCCGCGGCCTGCTCGATCAGGGCGTCGTCGACCACGCGGTCATCGTGACAGCCGTGCGGTCAACTCACGTCGTTGTAGCGGCGGATCGTGAGGGGGGCGAAGATCGCCAGCAGCACGGCGCTCCAGAGCAGCGACCACCCGATGGCGCCGCCGTCGAGGTCGCCGTGCATCAGGCTCCGGGCGGCGGTGGCGACGTGGCTGATCGGGTTGACGTCGACGAACGCCTGGACCCAGCCGGGCATCGTGGCCGGGTCGACGAACACGTTGCTGGCGAACGTCAGTGGGAACAGCACCGTCATGCTGACCTGCATCACCGACTCCGGCGTCGGCATGCGGAAGGCCAGCAGCGTCCACGCCCAGGACAGGCTGAACGCGAACACCAGCAGCAACGCCACCGCGGCGACGACGCCGAGCGGGCCGCCGTCCGGGCGGAACCCGAGGATCAGCCCGAGCGTGATCATCACCAGCGAGGCGACGGTGTAGCGCAGGGCGTCGGCGAGCAGCATGCCGACCAGCACGGCCGGCCGCCAGATCGGCAGCGACCGGAACCGGTCGAACACGCCCTTGGAGATGTCGGTCTTCAGGGCCTGCCCGGTGTACATCGTGATCCACGTGACGTTCATGACGAGGATCGCCGGCAGCAGCTGCTGGAGGTACTCGCGCGGCGACCCGGCCAGCGCCCCACCGAAGAGGTACGTGTAGAGCAACGTGAACATGATCGGGAACGCCGTCACGTCGAACAGCTGCAGCGGCACGTGCTTGATCTTCAGCATCGAGCGCCAGCCGAACGCCAGCGAGGCGGCCACTGGCGACGGTCGCGGTGGACGCGTGCGATCGGCGAGCGCCGTGCGCAGCGACTCCGCGGTGATGGTGGGATCGAGAAGAGTGACGGTCATGTTCGGGAGCCTCCGATGGTGCGAGTGACCGAGCGCCAGCAAGGGAGCGGCCAGCAGCTGCGCAGGCTGCAGGTGGCGTGGCCGGGGAACGCAATGAACGTCATGCCGCATCCTCCTGGAGCTCATCGGTCGTCGTGTCGGACTCGGCCGGATGGCCGGTGAGGGCGAGGAACACCTCGTCGAGGCTGGGCTGGCCGAGCGACAGCTCGGCGACGGTGATGCCAGCGCGCGACAGCGCGGCGAGCGCGGCGGCGGCACGATCGGCGTCGACGTCGGCGGCCGACAGCGCGGCGGGATCCGAGTCCAGCTGGACCGGCGCATCGAGCGTCTCGGCGAGCACGCGCTCGGCCACCACCCGCTGGTCGACGTCGGCCACGCGCACGTGCAGCGAGCCCGCCCCCACCGACGCCTTCAGCTCGCCTCGTGTGCCCTCGGCGATCACCCGACCCCGGTCGATGATCGCCAGGCGGTCGGCCAACTGGTCGGCCTCGTCGAGGTACTGCGTCGTCAGCAGCACGGTGGCGCCCTCGGCGACGAGGACCCGCACGATGTCCCACACCTGGTTGCGGCTGCGCGGGTCGAGCCCCGTCGTCGGCTCGTCGAGGAAGAGCAGCTCGGGCGTCACGACGATGCTGCTGGCCAGGTCGAGGCGCCGGCGCATGCCGCCCGAGTAGTCGCGGACCAGCTTGTCCGCGGCGTCCGGCAGGCCGAAGGCGTCGAGCAGGTTGGCGGCCCTTTCGGCCGCCCGGCCCTTGCCGAGCCCGAGCAACCGACCGATCAGCAGGAGGTTCTCCCGGCCCGTCAGCTCCTCGTCGACCGACGCGAACTGCCCGGTGAGACTCATCTTGCTGCGCACCGCGGCGGCGTCGGTCACGATGTCGTGACCGAGGACCCGCGCCGTGCCGGCGTCGGGCCGCAGCAACGTGGCCAGCATGCGGATCGTGGTCGTCTTGCCGGCGCCGTTGGGTCCCAGCACGCCGTAGACCGTGCCGGCGCGGATGGACAGGTCGATGCCGTCGACGGCGGGCGTGTCGCCGAACGACTTGACCAAGCCGTCGGCCTCGATGGCCAGCGTCACGGGGTCACCTCGGCGATGACGTCGTCGCACCAGGTCGCCCACAGCTTGCGCTCGGACTCGACAGCAGCGTCGTCGACGCCGAACAGGTAGCCGAGCGCCTGGACGCTGGCATCGTCGTCGGCTCCCCAGGCCGTCACCCGGACGAACCCGTCGATCGGTGCGTCGAGGCGGAGCAGCAGTGACGGGTCGATCTGCTCGACGACCATCGATCGCCCGTCCAACTCGACGACCTGCCCGAGCTCGGTGACGCCGAGTCGGCCGGCAATCGCCGCCCGCACCGCCATCACGGCACCGGGTGCCTTGGCCGAGATCTCGAACGTGTTCGCCTGCTGGCCGGCGAACCGGGCCAGGTAGAGGCGCAGGTGCTCGAAGAACGGGATCCAGCCCTCGGCCATCCCCTCGATCGCCCCCTGCTCCCAGTCAGCACCGGTGCCGAAGGCGCTCGAGACGACGCGCACGACGCACGTGCCGCCGGCGCGCGATTCGACGATGAACTCGCTGACGAGCGGGGTGACCTCGGCGCCGTCGACCCCAGCGACGAGCGCCGCCCAGTCGTGCTCCTCGTAGACGAGGCGGCGCGGCGGGTCCCACTCGTTGATCCGGGCCGGCATGTCCATCTCGCCCATGTGGGCGACCATCGACCCGCCGACGCGCTCCTCGACGTCGGTCGGGACGAACCACGAGCCGAGGCCGCGCGTGGTGGCGATCGCCGCCCACACCTGCTCGGGCGTGCCGTCGACCTCGACGCTGAACTCGATGCGGATGGGGACGTCGGGGGTGGTCATGGAAGGCTCCTCAGTGGTTCGGTGGTTGGACGTCGCAGCGATGGCGAACTCATCGCGGGCGGGGGTGGGCGGCGACGACCAGGCGGTGCGGGCGGCCGTCGTCGTGGTGGTAGCGGGCGGCGAGCTGGATCACGGCCTCGGTGAGGTCGGCGGCGAACGCCGCCCGGTCCTCGGGGCTGGCGAACCCGATCTCGGTGTCGATGGCCATCGTCGGGACCCGCCGCCGGGAGGACTCGGCGGCCCGGGACAGCTGGCCCACCTCGCGCACGACCCGCCCGGCCAGCGCCACGAGGTAGCGGGCCGATGCCCGGTCCTGGGTCATCGCCGGGTCGGCCCCACCTTCGTCGACTGCAGCCGGCGACACGACGTAGCTCAACGCCGTCGCTTGCAGCAGTCGTTCCGTGATCCCGCCGTGGTAGCGCTCCTCGGCCAGCTCGACGAGACCGTGCAGCTCGAGCGCGCGGAGGTGGTAGTTGACCTTCTGGCGGCTGATGCCGATGCGGGCGGCGAGGTTGGTCGCCGACGCCGGCTCCGCCAACTCGGCCAGCAGCCGGGCCCGCACCGGGTCCAACGCCACCACGGCGGCCGCCGGATCCTCGATCACCTCGACGTCGAGCACCCCGCCATGATCCTCTTGACAAGAAAGTTTGTCAAGACCTGGCCGTCGCAACCGACTCACAACGGTCGATTGCGACGGCCAGAACGGTCAGTGACGGGTCGGCTGCTCGTGGAGCAGGCGCAGGGCGTGCGGGAGCACGTCGAGCACGGCGCCGAGTTGCTCGACACAGCCCTTCGGCGAACCAGGCGTGTTGCAGATGATCACGTCGCCGCGCACGCCGGCCACACCGCGCGAGAGGCGTCCGAACGGGCTGATCAGGCGCATCGCCTCGGCGAGGCCCGGCGCCTCGCGCTCGATGACCTGGCGCGTGCCCTCGGGCGTCTGGTCGCGCGGGGCGAAGCCGGTGCCGCCGGTCGTGACGATCAGCCCGGCGAAGTCGGCGGTCTGGGCGGTCAAGGCGGCGGCCACGTTGTCCCGGCCGTCGGCGGTGACGCGGTGGTCGACGACCTCGAAGCCGGCGCTGGTGAGCTGCTCGACGAGGGCTCGCCCACTGGCGTCGTCGCGGGTGCCGTCGGCGACCCCGTCGCTGACCGTCAACACCTTGGCCTGCAGCGCGCCGTCGGGCATCGGCGCAACCTACTGGTGCGGCTCGACACCGAGCCGGTCGCCGGGCTCGATCCGGGCACCGTTGGCGAAGTCGCGCCACTCCATCGGTGGCTTGCCCTCGGGTTGCACGGTGACCAGCCGCAGCACTCCGACGCCGGTCCCGACCTCCCCACCCGGGTGCAGGGAGCCCGGTGGGCCGGCGTCGGCATCCAGCGGGACGGCGGCATTGACCTTGAGCCGTCGCCCCCGCCACGTCGTCCACGCCCCGCCGAGGCGGACGACCCGGTCCAGCTCGACGGCCGGGCGGGACCAGTCGAGGTGCCGCTCGGCTGGGTCGATCTTGGCCGCCACGACCACCTCGCCCGACTGCGGGACAGGCGTCGGCAGCGGCCCGGCCAGCGTGTCCACGAGCAGCTCGGTGCCTGCGGCCACGAGCTCGGCGCGCAGCTCCTCGAGCGTCGCCCGCTCCCCGATCGGCACCACGCGGCGGGCGTAGACCGGCCCGGTGTCCAGGCCCTCCTCGACCCCCATCAGGTCGACCGCCGTCTCCGTGTCGCCGGCCAGGATCGCCCGCTCGACCGGCGCCGCGCCGCGCCATCGGGGAAGCCGAGAGAAGTGCAGGTTGACCATCGGCACGGCGGCCAGCACGTCGGCGGGGATGATCCGGCCGTAGGCCACCACGACGCCGAGCTCGGCGCCGGCGCCGATCACGTCCTCGTGGTCGTGGCTCACCCTCAACTCGAGGTCGAGGGCTGCCGCCTTGACCGGGCTCGGCGACGTCGCCGCACCGCGCCCTCGCCGGCGGTCGGGCCGGGTGACGACGAGCACCACCTCGTGCCCGGCGTCGACCAGTGCCCGCAGCGGAGGGACGGCCAGCTCGGGCGTCCCGAGGAAGGCCAGTCGCACGTCAGCGCAGCCGCAGGCGCCGCCGGACCGGGGCAGGTGCGGCCTGATCCTCCTGCAGGCGCTGGTACTCGGTCAAGGCCGCCTTGCGCTGGTCGGGCGTCATCCGGTCGAACATCAAGACGCCGTCGAGGTGGTCCAGCTCGTGCTGGAACATGCGCGCCTCCAGCTCGTCGGCCTCCCACTCGACCTCGTTGCCGTGGACGTCGAGGCCGCGCACGTGGACCTGCTTCGGGCGGGCGATCTCGACGTACAGGCCCGGGATCGACAGGCAGCCCTCCTCGTACACCCACTCGCCATCGGACTCGACGATCTCGGGGTTGAACACGGCCGCCGGCTGCTCGCCGAAGTCCCACACCACGACCTGCTTCTGCACACCGATCTGCGGGGCGGCAAGGGCGAGGCCGTTGTCGGTGCCGTACAGCGCGTCGAACATCTTGTCGACCAGGCGAGCCGCCTTGCCGTCGATGTTCGCCACGGGCGCCGCCTTGGTCTTGAGGACCGGGTCGCCGAAGACGCGGATCGATTCGGGCACGACCACCAGGCTACGGCCGTGCCGGCACCCACAGCTGCTCGATCTCCTCCAGCGTGCGGCCCTTCGTCTCGGGCACCCGCAGGGCGATCCAGATGAACGCCAGCACGGCGAACGCGGCGAACAGCCAGAACGTGGCCGCCTTGCCGATGCCGTCGATGAGGGTCAGGAAGAACTGGCTGACGAGCCACGCGCTGGCCCAGTTGGCGGCGGTGGCGATGGCGACGCCCCGGCCACGAACCCGGGTGGGGAAGATCTCGTTGATCATCGTCCAGACCACCGGTCCGAGCGAGAACGCGAAGCAGGCGATGTACACGACGAGTGCGACGAGCGTGAAGATCCCGGCCATCGACTCCCCCACCGCCGCCGGCGGGCCGTCGCCGAGCTGCAGGAAGCAGACGCCGACGACGGTCAAGCTGATGCCCATGCCGACGAGCCCGACGAGGAGCAGCGGTTTGCGGCCGAAGCGGTCGACGTAGGCCACGGCGACGAACGTCGCCAGCACGTTGACCGCACCGATGGCCCACGTGGTCGCCGCCGCCTGATCGGCCGGACTGGAGAACCCGGCGTCGGCGAAGATGTCGTCGGCGTAGTAGATGATCGCGTTGATCCCGGTGATCTGCTGGAACACGGCCAGCCCGATGCCGATCACCAGCGGCCGGCGCAGGGTGGGACCGAAGATCTCCCGCCACGACGCCTTGGACTCGTCGGCGGCGATGGCCACCTCGATCTCGCCGACGCGAGCCTCGACGTCGGCGTGGGGCTCGATCCGGCCGATCGCCCGCACGGCGTCGTCGCGCCGGCCCCGGCCGAGCGACCACCTCGGCGACTCCGGCATCGGCCACATCGCCAGCACGAGCAGGACGCCTGGGACGGCCGAGACCCCGAGCATCGCTCGCCACGAGCTGGCGTTGGCCAACGCCTGGTCGACGGCGTAGGCGACGAAGATGCCGACCGTGATGGCCAGCTGGTAGAGCGACACGAAGCGCCCGCGCAGGTGGGCGGGTGCCATCTCGGCGCCGTACAGCGGTGCTGCCACGGAGGCCACCCCGACGCCGACGCCGACGATCAAGCGGCCGATCACCAGGACCGCCGCAGAGGGGGCGAACGCCTCGACGGCGGCGCCCACGGTGAACAGCGCGGCGGCGGCGAGGATCGTCCGGCGGCGGCCGATCCCGTCGGCGAGCACGCCGGCGACGAGGGCGCCGACCAACGCGCCGAGCGTCACCCAGCTGGTGATGATCTCGGTCAGCGTGGTGCCGACCGAAAAATCGGTGCGGATGCCCTCCAGCGCCCCGGCGATGACGCCCTGGTCGTAGCCGAACAGCAGGCCGGCGAGCATGATCACCAGCCCGACCCCGAG
This sequence comes from uncultured Acidimicrobiia bacterium, assembly GCA_963739975.1. GTDB lineage: Bacteria > Actinomycetota > Acidimicrobiia > Acidimicrobiales > Ilumatobacteraceae > JALZMG01. The sequence continues at coordinate 72,806 of CAVUCK010000001.1, read as the reverse complement.
CAGCCAGCGGCTGGTGCGATGGCGGCGCGCCGCCACCGGCGTGTCGATCGAGACCGTCACGAGACCCCCTCCCGTTGTGCGGGCCACGGTAGTCGTGTCCGCCGGGGCGACTCCGGACCCCTCGTAAGCTGCCCGCTGCGATGGCGCACTACTTCGAGCAGTCGCCGGCGACGGCGTCGGCGCCGCGCCAGGTGGTGCTGGACGGCGGTTCGCTCACCCTGCAGTCCGACCGCGGCGTGTTCAGCCACGGCCGGCTCGATCCCGGCACGGCGATGCTGCTGCGGGAGGCGCCAGCCCTCCCGGCGACCGGGACGCTGCTCGACCTCGGGTGCGGGTTCGGGCCGATCGCGCTGACGATGGCCACGCGGAGCCCGAGAGCGACCGTCTGGGCGATCGACGTGAACCAGCGGGCGCGCGACCTGACGGCGGCCAACGCAACGGCCAACGACCTGGCCAACGTCCGGGTCGCCGCGCCGGACGGGGTCCCACGTGACGTGCGCTTCGATGTCATCTGGTCGAACCCACCGATCCGCATCGGCAAACCGGCCCTCCACGAGCTGCTGACGACGTGGCTGACCCGCCTGGCGCCCGGCGGCCGGGCCGTCCTCGTCGTGCACCGCCACCTCGGCGCCGACTCGCTGCAACGCTGGCTGACCGACCACGGCTGGCCGACCACCCGCCTCGCCTCCAGCCGCGGCTACCGCCTCCTCCGCACCCCCGCCCCACTTCATCCGAGTGTTTGACCGCATCCGAGTGTTTCGAGGATGGCTTCCATGCGCGACACACTCGGATGCACGGAAACACTCGGATGAACCTGAGGTCAGCGGCGGGCGGGGTCGACCTCGATGCGCAGGCGGCTGCCCGTTGGGCGAGGGGTGGTGATGAGGGCCTGGCCGAGCTCGTCCCATGACGGCGCCCGCACGAGGGTCACGTCGCCCGGGCCGCCGCCGACGCGCAGGCCGGGCACCGCCCGCAATGCGTCCACGAACTCCTCGCGACCGGTGCCGCTGACGGCGGCCAGCGCGCCGAACGGCGGCAGGGACAGCAGCTGGCGGCGCTCCGTCTCGGGCGCCACCAGCCGGCCCGGGTCGGCCAGCAACGCGGCCCTGACCACCTCGTGATCCGGCAGGAACGTCTGCAGCAGCACCCGCCCACCGCCGAGCCGAGGTCCGACCAGCCGGGCCCCGCGCACGATCAGGGCCATCGCCTGCTCGGCGGCGCGGTAGCGGGGCGCCAGCAGCTCGGTGTCGATGTCGAGGAACGCCACGACGTCGGCGCCCTGGCAGGCGGTGCAGCACGGCCTCGGTACCGACGTACACGCCGGCGGCCGGCGGATCGTCGGCATCGGCGCCGCTGACCGCGACGACGGGCCGGCCGGCTGCCGCCTCCAGCTCCTCCCGCAGGCGCGTGATGCCCGGGCGCAGGTTGCGGAACGCCGTCCCGCCGCAGTTCCGGCACACGGGTGGGCGGACCAGGGCGCAGCGCGGGCAGACGAGGGTCCCGTCGTCCGACAGCGCCACGGCGGCCTCGCACCGGGCGCATCGGGCCAGCGTCCGGCACGTCCGGCAGGCCAGGATCCGGGCCCGGCCGGGCGTGTTGTGCACGCACACGACCGTCCGCTCGGGGTTGCGCAGGTGTTTGATCAGCGGCGACGTCACGAGCGACGTCTTCCACGGCTCGTCGCGGCCGCGGTCGACCACCTCGACGAACGGCCAGCCGGCCCGCTCGTCGTCGATCGCAGGTCGGCGGAGGCGATCGCCGACCGCGGCCAGCCCGGCCACCGTCGGGCACGGCGACACGAGCAGCACTTCGGCCCCCGCCCGCCGGGCCCGCTCGACGGCGACGTCGCGGGCGTGCCACGTCGGGCTGCGCTCCTCCTGCAGCGCCTCGTCGTGCTCGTCGACGACCACCACCGTGGCCAGATCGGGGCACGGTGCCCACGCCGCCGCCCGGGCCCCGATCACCACGTCGACCCCACCGGCCGCCGCCGCCCACTCGTCCGGCACGATCGCCACCGTCAGCCCGGCCCGCCGCAGCCGGATCGCCTCCAGTCGAGCGCGTTTGTTCGACGGCACCACGACGAGCGACGGTCCGTGCGCAAACGCCGCGGCGAGGACCGGGATCACGTCGTCGGTCGGGGGGAGGCGGAGCATGCCGCCGCCGGATCGCAGCAGGTCAGCGGCGCCTTCGTGGACCGGGGCGATCGGGCGCGTCGTCCGGCGTGGCGGCGGCAACCCGGCGACGTTGGTCGGTGGACTCGCCGTCACCAGGAACGGGCGCAGCCGCGTCGCCCCCCAGCGCACCGCCGCCCACCGGGCGAGGTCGATCAGCTCGGGCCCCGGACCGCGCGAGCTGACCTGGGCGATCGGGCGCAGCGCCGTCGTCGGCCCGCCGAGGGGGTCCAGTTCGACCACCCAGCCGCGCACCCGTCGCCCGTGCAGCGGCACCCGCACGATCGAGCCGATCCGAACGTCGAGTCCTTCGGGGACCGAGTAGTCGAACGCCTTGTCGAGCCCGGTGACGTCCGGCAGGACCCGGGCGACGAAAGGACGCGGCTGGAACGGGCTCAATTCAAGAGAACCGTTTGGCCCATGCCGCAGTGAGCAATTCACCCCAGGCCGGCCTTGCCCGGCCCAGGCCGAGGAGCGGAGTCTTCGGAGCGAGCGAGGCCATCGACTCAGTTCAGGGCGGACTTGAACTCGTCGAGGCGGGTGACGTGCTCCCATGGGAAGTTGGGTCGGCCGAAGTGCCCGTACGCCGCCGTCTCCCGATAGATCGGTCGCTTCAGGTCGAGGTCACGGATGATCGCCAGCGGCCGCAGGTCGAACACCTCGCGCACCGCCTTCTCGATCACCGCCGGATCGACGGTGTGGGTCCCGAACGTCTCGACCAGGATGCTCATCGGCTGGGCGATGCCGATGGCGTACGCCACCTGCACCTCGCAGCGCGACGCCGCCCCGCTGGCCACCACGTGCTTGGCCACCCACCGGGCGGCGTACGCCGCCGACCGGTCGACCTTGCTCGGGTCCTTGCCGCTGAACGCCCCGCCGCCGTGGCGGCCCATGCCGCCGTACGTGTCGACGATGATCTTGCGCCCGGTCAGCCCGCAGTCGGCGTGCGGGCCGCCGAGCACGAACGTGCCCGTCGGGTTGATCCACACGTCGTAGTCGTCGTCGGCGAACTGCTCGGGGATCGTCGGCCGGATCACCTGCTCGATCAGGTCCGGCCGGATCACCGTGTCCCGGTCGACGCCCTCCTGGTGCTGGGTGCTGATGAGCACGGTGCGCAGCGCGACCGGCTTGCCGTCCTCGTACTCGTAGGTGACCTGCGTCTTGCCGTCCGGACGCAGGTACGGGACGGCGCCCGACTTGCGCACCTCGGCCAGCCGCTCGGCCAGGCGGTGGGCCGTCCAGATCGGCAGCGGCATCAGGTCCGGCGTCTCCTCGCAGGCGAAGCCGAACATCATCCCCTGGTCGCCGGCGCCCTGCGAGTTGAGCAGGTCCTCCCCGGCCGTGCCGCCGCGCACCTCCTCGCTGGCGTCCACGCCCTGGGCGATGTTCTTGCTCTGCTCGTCGATCGACACGATCACGCCGCACGTCGTGCCGTCGAACCCGTACAGCGCGTTGTCGTAACCGATCGAGCGGATCGTCTCGCGAGCCAACTTGGGGATGTCGACGTAGGCGTCGGTGGTGATCTCTCCGGCCACCACGCAGAGCCCGGTGGTCAGCAGCGTCTCGCACGCCACCCGACCGTGCGGGTCCTCGGTGAGGATGGCGTCGAGCACCGAGTCGCTGATCTGGTCGGCCATCTTGTCCGGATGGCCTTCGGTGACGCTTTCAGAGGTGAACGTCCAGCGAGTCACCGGTACATCCTTTCGACGGTGCGAGCGAGCGAGCGCCAGCGAGTGAGCGGCCAAAAACGGCCTGCGTGGCCGGGGAACGCAGTGATGGTCACGGTGGGGGCTCCTGGGTAGCTGAGGAACGGATGTCGACGATGGCGTCGACGACGGCTCGGGCGATGTCGCGCTTGTCCTGCTTCTCGACAGCGACCGGCTCGCGGCCGGGCCGCAGCAACACGACGGCGTTGGTGTCGGAGGCGAAACCGACGCCGGGGGCGCTGACGTCGTTGGCCACGACGAGGTCGACGCGCTTGGCGGTGAGCTTGGCCTCGGCGTTGGCCAGTAGGTCGTCGGTCTCGGCAGCGAACCCGACCAGGACCTGACCCCGGCGCTTGGCGGCGCCGAGCCCGGCGAGGATGTCGGGGGTCGGTTCCAGCTCGATCTGCGGCACGCCGGCGTGCTTCTTGAGCTTGTGGACGGCGGCGTTGCGAGGCCGGAAGTCGGCGACGGCGGCGGCCATGACGATGACGTCGGCGCCGCGCTCGGCCTCGACGGCGGCCTGCATCTCGGCCGCCGTCTCGACGCTGCGCACCACGACGCCCGCCGGAATGGCCCGCTCGACGGTGCTGACCAACACGACCTCGGCGCCACGGGCGGCGGCCTCGGCGGCGACGGCGTAGCCCTGCTTGCCGGAGCTGCGGTTGGCGATCACCCGGACGGCGTCGATCGGCTCGCGTGTGCCGCCGGCCGTGACGACGACGCGGGCGCCGCGCAGATCGGCGGCGTCGCCACGCAGCAGCAGCTCGGCGGCGGCCACGATGTCAACGGGCTCGGCCAGGCGTCCGGCACCCCGGTCACCACCGGCCAGCCGGCCGACCCCGGGCTCGACGACGTGGACGCCGCGTCGGCGCAGGGTGGCCAGGTTCTCAACGACGGCGGGATGCTCCCACATCTCCGTGTGCATGGCCGGGCAGACCAGGACCGGCGCACGCGTGGCCAGCAGGGTGCTGACGAGGAGGTCGGTGGACAGCCCGGCGGCGTACGCCCCGATCACCCGGGCCGTCGCTGGTGCCACCACGACGAGGTCGGCGGACTGGCCGAGACGGGTGTGCGGGATCGGATCCGGCCCGTCCCACAGGCTCCTCTGCACGGGCTCGCTGGCCAAGGCGCTGAGCGTCGTGGCCCCGAGGAACCGCTCGGCACCACGGGTCATGATCGGCACGACGTGGGCGCCCGCATCGACGAGTCGCCGGCACACCTCGACGGCCTTGTACGCGGCGATGCCCCCACTGACCCCCAGCACGACGCGCGATCCCGCCAGCACGCCGGCGCTCAGGCTTCTGTCGTGTCCTCGACCAGCTCGTCGTCGGAGACGGCTTCGTCGTCGATGGGCTCTTCCGGCGCGTCGGACCAGCGGATCTTGTCGGCGGCGATCTCCTCGAAGCCGATGCTCAGCGGTTTGCGGGCGACCGACGAGACCTGCGGCGGGACCATGTGTCCGAGCCCCTCGCCGAGCTGGTTGAAGTAGGCGTTGATGTTGCGGGCCCGGCGGGCAGCGAGCGTGACCAGGCCGAACTTGGAGTCGACTCGATCGAGGAGCTCCTCGATCGGCGGGTTCATCATGGTGTCGTGGGCGCGTTCCATCGTTGCTCCGTGTGAGGGCGTCCGAGCGCGGACAGCCTGGAAATGCTATCGGCGCGGGACGGTCATCCGGAGGAACGGGATGAACGCCCTGTCAACCGGAGGGCTCGCTTTTCACGTCTTGCCGGCCGGCAGCACTGCTCGCCCTCGTGCGGGCGGCGTCGATGATCTTCAGCATCTCGGTGATCGTCACCTCGAGGTCGTCGTTGACGACGACGTGGTCGGCCAGCTTCAGCCCGATCGGCTCCTCGTCCTCGGCCTTGCGCAGGCGGGCCGTGACCTTGTCCTCGGGGTCGCCGCGCAGGCGCAGCCGCCGCTCCTGCTCGGCGCGTGTCGGCGGCAGCACGAAGATCAACAGTGCGTCCGGCTGGCGGTCCTTGACCTGCCGCGCTCCATCGACCTCGATCTCCAGCACCACGTCGAGGGCGTCGGGGGGCGCCGGCAGCGGTGTCCCGTAGTACTGACCGAGGAACTCGGTCCATTCGAGGAAGCCGCCGTCGGCGATGTGCTGCTCGAACGCCGCCCGGTCCGTGAACACGTACGCCTCGGCCGGCTCACCGGCGCGGCGGACGCGACTGGTCCAGCTGCGACTGAGCCAGAGCCGCGGATCCCTGCGCACGAGGGAGTCGACGATGGTCCCTTTGCCGACCCCGCCCGGGCCGGAGACGACGATGGTCAGTTGCTTTTCGCCAGGGCGGCGTTCATTCACCCGGTGGTGAGGCGCGTGTCGGCGAGGAGGGCTTGGCGCTGTTGGCTGCCCAGGCCCTGCACGCGACGGTTGTCGGCGATGCCGATGTCGGCCATGACCTGGCGGGCCTTGACCTTGCCGACCTTGGGCAAGGCTTCGAGGAGGGAGACCACCTTGAGCTTGCCGACGTTGGAGTCCTCGGAAGCCAGCGCGTCGGAGAGGGACAGGGAGCTGTTCTTCAGCCGCGCCTTGATCTCGGCCCGGGCAGCGCGGGCTTCGGCGGCCTTCGCCAGTGCCGCGGCACGCTGCTCAGGGGTCAATTGCGGAGGTGTAGCCATGTGGCGAGGGTAGCAAGGCCGATCGCGGACCCGTGGGATGTCGACGCCACCCTAGGTGACAGTTGTCCCCCGGTCGATCGGCTGCGCCCTCAGCTCCCGGAGCACGGTTGACGCCGCCCGTGGATCGGCGAACGTCGCCGTTCCGACCTGCACCGCGCTCGCCCCGGCCAACAGCAGCTCGGCCGCATCCCACCCGGTGGCCACTCCGCCGACGCCGATGATCGGCGCGTCCGCCGAGCGCGACGTGGACGTCGTGGACGATGCGCACGGCGACCGGGTGGATGGCCGGTCCGGACAGCCCGCCGCCGCCGGCGCCGAGGGTGGGCCGACCCGTCTGGGGGTCGAGGGACAGGCCGAGCAGCGTGTTGACGCACGTGACCGCCTCGGCGCCGGCGGCGACGACGGCGCCCGCCACCTCGACGACGCGATCGGTGTTCGGGCTGAGCTTGGCCCAGCGCGGCCGGCCGCACCCGGCCGTCGCGGCGACGACGGCCGCCGACTCGTCGGCGTCGTGGGCGAAGATCGCCGCGCCGTGGTCGAGGTTCGGGCACGACAGGTTGACCTCGACCGCGACGACCTCGCCAGGCGCGGCGGCCAGCAGGTCGGCGGCGCGGGCGAACTCGTCGACGGTCCGTCCCCAGATCGACGCCACGACGGTCGCCCCCGTGCGCAACAGACCGGGCAACACGTGGTCGAGCCAGTACGGCACGCCGGGACCCTGCAGCCCGACGGCGTTGAGCATGCCGCTCGGCGTCGGGTGCAGGCGCGGCGCCGGGTTGCCGGCCCACTCGAACGCGGCCAGCGACTTCACGACCACCGCGCCCAGGTCCGCAAGGTCGACGTAGGCCGCCAGCTCGGTCCCGTACCCCGCCGTCCCCGACGCCGTCATCACCGGGTTGGCCAACGTCACCGACCCCACCCGCACCGGCCCTGCCATCCCGTTTACGTCCGGATTTTGGTTACCTGTGCGACCAAGATCCGGACGTAAACGGGATCTCACGGGCGGCCGTGATGCTCTTGGAGCGACTTGACCTCGATCGGGCGGTGGCGCTGCTCGGCGAGGCCGTGCACGGCGGCCAGCGCGGCGGCGACCGTGGTGACGCAGGCCACCCGGTGCAACGTGCAGGCCTTGCGGATCTGCTCACCGTCGCGCCGGCCGCCCTTGCCCTCCGGCGTGTTCACGACGAACGTGACCGTGCCGGTGCCGATCAGGTCGACGGCGGTCTTGCCGGCGCCCTCGCTGACCTTGGCCACCACCTCGTCCACGTCCTGACCGAACCGAGCCAGGTAGTCGGCGGTGCCCTGGGTCGCCGCCACCCCCAGGTCGAGCTCGCGCAGCCGCTTGGCGACGACCAGTCCCGCCGGCTTGTCGACGTCGGCCAGGGACAGGAACACCGTGCCCGACGTCGGCAGCACGGTCCCCGCCGCCAGCTCGGCCTTGTAGAACGCCAGGCCGAAGGTGCGGTCGATGCCCATCACCTCACCCGTCGAGCGCATCTCCGGGCCCAGCGCCGGGTCGACCTCCGGGAAGCGGGAGAACGGCAGCACCGCCTCCTTCACCGCCACCGTGTCACCGCCGACCAGCAGCACCGACGGCCGCAGCAGGCCGTCGGCGCGCAGCTCGGCCAGCGTCGACCCGAGCATCACCCTCGCCGCCACCTTGGCCAGCGGCACGCCGGTCGCCTTGGCCACGAACGGCACCGTGCGGCTGGCCCTTGGATTGGCCTCGATGACATAGACCGTCGTACCGGTCACTGCGTACTGGACGTTGATGCACCCGCGCACGTCGAGCCGGTCGGCGATCGCCGCCGTATACGCCTCGATCACCTCGACGACCCACGACGGCAGCGTTTGGGGCGGGATCGCGCACGCCGAGTCACCCGAGTGCACCCCGGCCTCCTCGACGTGCTCCATCACGCCGCCGATCAGCACCTCGCCGGTGTGGTCGCGCACGGCATCGACGTCGACCTCGACGGCGTCCTCCAGGAACCGGTCGATCAGCACCGGCCGCTCCGCCGACAGCCCGCCCTCGCGGCCGAGACTGCCGAACCCGGCCAGCTCCTGCATCGCCGCGGCGAGCTGGTTGACATCGTGGACGATCTGCATCGCCCGCCCGCCGAGCACGTAGCTCGGTCGCACGAGGACGGGGAACCCGACCTCTTCCGTGATCGCCAGCGCGTCCTCGAGGTCGGTCGCCGTTCCGCCGGGCGGCTGCGGCAGGCGCAGCTCGCGACACACGACGTTCCACTTCTCGCGGTCCTCGGCGAGATCGATCGACGTCGGCGCCGTGCCGGCGATCAGCTCGACCGGGATCTGCGCCGCCAGCTTCAGCGGCGTCTGCCCGCCGAGCGCCACGATCACCCGCGGCGGCACCCCGCCGGCGGCGGCGGTCTCGGCGGCGATCACGTGGTAGACGTCCTCCGCCGTCAGCGGCTCGAAGTACAACCGGTCGGACGTGTCGTAGTCGGTCGACACCGTCTCCGGGTTGCAGTTGACCATCACCGTCTCGTAGCCGGCGTCGCGCAGGGCGAAGCTGGCGTGCACGCAGCAGTAGTCGAACTCGATGCCCTGGCCGATGCGGTTCGGGCCCGAGCCGAGGATGACGACCCGCGGCCGATCCGACGGCCGGACCTCGCTCTCGTCCTCCCACGTCGAGTAGTGGTACGGCGTCTCGGCGGCGAACTCGGCGGCGCACGTGTCGACGGTCTTGTACGTCGGATGGACGCCGGCGGCCTCCCTGGCCCCGCGAACGGTCGACTCGTCGACCGACCAGAGGTGGGCCAGCTGGGCGTCGCTGAACCCGACCCGCTTGGCCCGCCGCCAGGCCCGCGTATCGAGCGTGCGCGGGTCGTCGACGTTCTCCAGCACCGCCCGCTCCTCGATGATCATCAGCAGCTGGTCGAGGAACCACGGATCGATCCGGCACGCCTCGTGGACAACGTCGACGTCGACGTCACGCCGCAGCAGCTCGCCGACCTGGAAGATCCGCTCGGGCGTCGGCACCGCGATGGCGGCCAACAGCGCGTCGGTCGATCGCCCCGCCAGCTCGGCCTCGGCGGGGTCGCAGTTCAGCCCTGCCCGGCCGTGCTCCAGCGACCGCAGCGCCTTCTGCAGGCTCTCGGGGAACGTTCGGCCGATCGCCATCGCCTCCCCCACCGACTGCATCTGCGTGCCCAGCACGCCGGACGTCCCCGGAAGCTTCTCGAACGCCCACCGCGGGACCTTGGTGACGACGTAGTCGATCACCGGCTCGAAGCTGGCCGGTGTGGCCTTCGTGATGTCGTTGGGGATCTCGTCGAGCGTGTACCCGACGGCGAGCTTGGCGGCGATCTTGGCGATCGGGAACCCGGTCGCCTTGGAGGCCAGGGCCGACGATCGCGACACGCGCGGGTTCATCTCGATGATCACCTGGCGGCCGGACACCGGGTCCAGCGCGAACTGCACGTTGGACCCACCCGTCTCGACGCCGACCCGCCGGATGCAGGCGAACGCGTCGTCGCGCATCCGCTGGTACTCCACGTCGGTCAGCGTCTGCGCCGGAGCGACGGTGATCGAGTCGCCGGTGTGCACACCCATCGGATCGACGTTCTCGATCGAGCAGATGATCACGCAGTTGTCGGCCCGGTCGCGCATCACCTCCAGCTCGAACTCCTTCCAGCCGGCGATCGACTCCTCGATCAGGATCTCGCCGATCGGGCTGGCCACGAGTCCGGCGGCGGCCAGGTGGTCGAGCTGCTCGGGCGTGTGAGCGATCCCGGTCCCCCGCCCACCGAGGATGTACGCCGGCCGGATGATCACCGGCAACCCGACCTCGGCGGCAACGGCGCGGGCCTCGTCGAGGGTGTGGGCGATCCCCGACGCCGGGACGTCGAGCCCGATGCCGACCATTGCCTGCTTGAACTGCTCGCGGTCTTCGGCAGTGGCGATCGCCTCGGCGTTGGCGCCGATCATCTCCGGGGTGCCGGGCACGCCGATCAGCCCGCGCCCGTGCAGCGCCATCGCCACGTTCAGCCCGGTCTGGCCGCCGAGCGTCGGCAGCACGGCATCGGGCTGCTCGCGCTCGATGATCCGGGCCAGCACGTCCGGCGTCAGCGGCTCGACGTAGGTCCGATCGGCGAAGTCCGGATCGGTCATGATCGTCGCCGGGTTCGAGTTGGCCAAGACCACCCGGTACCCCTCGGCGCGCAGCACCCGGCAGGCCTGCGTGCCCGAGTAGTCGAACTCGCAGGCCTGGCCGATCACGATCGGCCCCGACCCGATGACCAGGATCGAGTGCAGGTCGTCGCGCCGCGGCATCAGGCCGTCACCCCCGCCGCCGGCTCGGGCAGGCCGACTGGTTCGGACGGCGGCAGCGGCATTCGCGCCTCGACGGGCGCCCATCCACCGCCGCCGTGGCTGATCAGGCGTTGGGCGAAGCGGGCGAACAGGTAGCTGGCGTCGTGCGGACCCGGGCCGGCCTCCGGGTGGTGCTGCACGCCGAACGCGTTGGCGTCGCGCACCGCCAGGCCCTCGCACACGCCGTCGTTGAGGTTGACGTGGGTCAGATCGGCGACGCCGGCCAGCGAGTCGATGGCCACGGCGAAGTTGTGGTTCTGGCTGGTGATCTCGATCGAGCCGGTCGTCAGGTCCTTGACCGGGTGGTTGGCGCCGTGGTGGCCGAACGGCAGCTCGACCGTCTCGCCGCCGAGGGCCCGGCCGAGCAGCTGGTGACCGAGACAGATGCCGAAGACCGGCACCCCCGACCCGAGCAGGTCGGCGATGATGCCGGTGGCGCCGGCGACCTCGGCCGGGTCGCCCGGACCGTTGGACAGGAAGATCCCGTCGGGCTCGAGGGCGAGTGCGTCGGCGGCGGACGTCGATGCCGGAACGACCTCGACCACCCCCAACCCGCTGAGGTGGCGCAGGATCGTGCGCTTGATGCCGTAGTCGTAGGCCACGATGCGGAACCGACCGCCCTGACCGACCGTGTACGGCTCGGGCGTCGTCACCGCGGCCACGAGGTCGACACCATCAGTCCCGGGCTCCTCGGCGGCGGCACGGGTCAGGGCCTCGGCGTCGTCGGCAGGCCCGAACGCGCCGCCGATCGCCCCCGACTCGCGGATCAGCCTGGTCAGCCGGCGGGTGTCGATCCCGGCGATGCCGGGGATGCCGTAGCGGCGCAGCAGCGAGTCGAGGTCCGCCTGTGACCGGCGGTTGCTCGGGCGCCGGGCCAGCTCGCGCACGACGACGCCCCGGCAGAACAGGCGGCGGGACTCGAAGTCGGTGGCGTTGACCCCGTAGTTGCCGATGTGCGGGTTGGTGAACGTGATGATCTGCCCGGCGTAGCTCGGGTCGGTGAGGATCTCCTGGTAGCCGGTCAGGGCGGTGTTGAAGACGACCTGCCCGGCGGCCACCGTCGGAGCGCCCACCAGGTCGCCCTCGAACGACGAACCGTCGGCCAGGACGAGGACGCCCGGCGTCATGGACGCAGCTCGCTGTCGACGACCACCGGCACCCCGTTGAAGATGGTGTGGCGGATCCGCCCGCGCAACTCGCGACCGACGAACGGCGTGTTGCGGCTGCGGCTGGCCAGCGCCGCCGGACGCACGGACCACGTCTCGTCCGGATCGAGCACCACGAGGTTGGCAGGACTCCCGGGCTCGATGGCCCGCCCGTGGCGGTCGGCCACGCCGGCGATGGCGGCCGGCTTCCACGACAGCAGCGCCAGCACGTCGACCAGCGGGAGGTCGAGCTCGGCGAGGGCCACGCCGAGCGCCGTCTCCAGCCCGAGCATCCCCGGTGGTGCGTGGTCGATCGGCTGCTCCTTGTCGGCGCTGGTGTGCGGAGCGTGGTCGGTGGCGATGGCGTCGATCGTGCCGTCGCCGAGGCCGCGCTTGATGGCCTCGACATCGGCGGCCGTGCGCAACGGCGGGTTGACCTTGAACACGGGGTCGTAGCTCCGGAGGTGCTCGTCCGTCAGCGTGAAGTGGTGCGGCGCCGCCTCGGCGGTGACGGCGATGCCGTCGGCTTTGGCCGCCCGGACCAAGTCCACGCTGCCCGCCGTCGAGAGGTGCAGCAGGTGGATGCGGGCACCGGTCAGCCGGGCCAGCTCGAGGTCCCGGTGGACCATCAGCTCTTCGGCCACCGCCGGCCAACCGGGCAGCCCGAGCTCGCTGCAGCACCGGCCCTCGTGCATCACGGCGCCTTGCGTCAGCCGGGCGACCTCGCAGTGCTGGGCCAGCACCATGTCGAGACCGAGCGAGTACTCCATCGCCCGACGCATCAGCAGCGGATCCTGCACGCCGTTGCCGTCGTCGGTGAAGATCCTCACGCCGGCCTCCACGAGCTCGGCGAACGGGGCCAGCGCCTCGCCGCGCCGGCCCATCGTGATGCAGCCGGCCGGCAGCACCTCGCACCACCCGGCGCGCTCACCCTGGCGGCGGACGAACTCGACGACGCCGCGCTCGTCCTGGGCCGGTTCGGTGTTGGGCATGGCGACGACGGCCGTGTAGCCGCCGAGGGCGGCCGCCTGGGACCCGCTGTCGATGGTCTCTGCGTCCTCGCGGCCCGGTTCGCGCAGGTGGGCGTGGAGGTCGACGAACCCCGGGGCGATGACGCACCCGCCGGCGTCGAGCAGGGTCCAGTCGTCGGTCTCGTCGAAGTCGGTGCCGACGGCGGCGACTCGACCGTCGTCGACGAGCACGTCGAGGCGCCGCTCGCCCAGCTGGTCGAGGATGCGGCCGCCGCGCAGGAGGACGATCATCCCGGAACCTCGGGACCGGACCCGAGCAGCTCGAACAGCACCGCCATGCGCACGGCGATCCCGTTCGTCACCTGCTGGGTGATCACCGCGCCGGGCAGCTCGGCGGGGTCGACGAGGATCTCGACGCCCCGGTTCATCGGACCAGGGTGCATGACGAGGGCGTGCTCGGGCAGTCGCCGGGCCCGTTCGGCCGTGAGCCCGAACCGGGCGCTGTACTCGCGCAGGCTCGGCACGAGGGCCTCGTGCATGCGCTCGCGCTGCATGCGCAGCAGGTAGAGGACGTCCACCTTCTCGTCGATCACCTGGTCCAGGTCGGCCGTCGCCGGTGCCGGCGGGACGGGCGGCAGCAGCGTGGCCGGCGCCACCAGCGTGACGTCGGCGCCCAGCGCTTGGAAGACCTCGACGCCGCTGCGGGCGACGCGGCTGTGGCGGATGTCGCCCACGATCGCCACCCGCAGCCCGTCGAGGCCACCGGTGCGGCCGAGGGCGTCGCGCACCGTGTACGCGTCGAGCAACGCCTGGGTGGGGTGCCCGTGCCAGCCGTCGCCGGCGTTGACGATGCTCGCCGAGGTCCAGCGGCTGACCTGCCACGGCACGCCGCTGGATCCGTGGCGGATCACGAAGGCGTCGACGCCCATCGCCGAGATGGTCTCGATGGTGTCGCGCAGGCTCTCGCCCTTGTTGACGCTGGACTCGCGGACCGTGAACGTCATGACGTCGGCCGACAACCGCTTGGCCGCCGTCTCGAACGACAGGCGCGTGCGCGTCGAGTCCTCGAAGAACAGGTTGCACACCGTGCGACCGCGCAGCGCCGGCACCCGAGGGTTGGGCCGCTGGTTGACCTCGACCATCGTGGCCGTGAGGTCGAGCAGGCGCAGCACGCCGTCCGGGCCGATCTCCTGGATCGAGCGGAGGTGCTTCACGCCGCGCCCCTCGGTCGGGTGACCAGCTCGACGCCATCGGCGGTGGCGCTGACCTCCTCGTCGCGGCTGGTCGGCAGGTTCTTGCCGACGAAGTCCGGCCGGATCGGCAGCTCGCGGTGACCTCGGTCGACGAGCACGGCGAGCTGGACGGCCTGCGGGCGGCCGTAGTCGGCGACGGCGTCGAGTGCGGCACGCACGGTGCGGCCGGTGAACAGCACGTCGTCGACGAGCACCACGATCGCTCCGTCGAGGTCGACGGGCAGCTCGCTGCGGGCCGCCGGCGACACGGGTCGCAGCCGGATGTCGTCGCGGTACAGCGACGCGTCGATGCTGCCGACGGGCACCGGTCGCTCGATGCCGGCGATCTCGGTGGCCAGCCGGTCGGCCAACCAGACCCCGCCGGACTGGATGCCCAGCAGAACGACGCCGTCGAGGCCGCGGTTGCGCTCGAGGATCTCGTGGGCCATGCGGGTCGTGGCCCGCCGCACATCGTCCGGGCTCAGCACCCGGCGCCGTTCTCCGTCCAACGCAGCTCCCGTCTGGGCCTCACAGGACCCGCTTCACGGTCGGCGGCACGGTACCACGAGCCTGCTGCCCGGGGGCCGGAGGGTCGCGCCGGTACGCTGCGGGCCGCATGGTCTGGTCGGGGGCTGCGACGGACGAACGCGTGGCGCCCGAGGCGGCGGTGCCCGTCCGCCCGACGCAGCTGCAGGTGCTTGTCGGTCGGATCCTCGCCTCCCGGGCGCTGATCTTCGTGCTCGTCGGCGCCGCCCTCTTCGTGCTCGCCCGCTCGATCCAGGAACCCGGCCACAGCTGGGGCGACGACTTCGCCCTCTACATCAACCAGGCCCGCGGGCTCAGCGAGGGCACCGCAGCGACCGTGGTGGCCGACACCCGGTTCGCCATCGACAACTCGGCGTACTCGTCGTTCAGCCCGACCGCCTACCCGTGGGGCTTCCCGGCGCTCCTCAGCGTCGTCACGGCCACGGGCGGGATCGACTATGCCGCGCTCGAAGCTGATCCCGACCCTCAGCTTCGTGGGCGGCGTGCTCGTGCTGTACCTCCTGCTGGAGCAGCGGCTCTCGAAGCTCGAGGCCGGGGCCGTGGCGGCCTTCTTCGGGCTCAACTTCTGGTACCTCGGGCGGACCGATCAAGTGCTCAGCGACCTGACGTTCTGGTTCCTCGTCGTCCTCACGCTGTACGTGCTCGACCGTCGTGTGCGGGCCGGGACCGTGCTGGCGGGCAACGGCGCCCTCGCCGCCGCGATCTGTGCCTTCGCCGCCTTCAACGTCCGTCGCGAGGGCGTGCTGCTGCTCGGCGCCATCCTCGTTGCCCAGCTCGTGGCATGGATCATCGCCCGCCGGACGGTGCGGTCCGACGGTGTGACGGGCAGACCGACGTGGCGAGCCGCGCTCCTGCCCTACGCGGCGTTCGCCGGCGGGGCCGTCGTCATGCAGCTCGCCCGTCCGGCACCGATTCTCAACCCCAGCCAGGACGTCGGCGAGTCCGGGCTCCAGCACGTCTGGTTCAACCTGCAGTACTACCGGGACCCGTTCGCCGAGCTGATCGGCCTGAAGGACGCCGGGCCGAACGATCTCACGCTGCTCGGCAGCACCGGCGCGGCGTTCGCGGCGATGGCGCTCGTGCTCGTTCTCGCCGTGGTCGGCATCGTCGCCTCGTTGATCCGCAGGCCGGAGCGCGACGCCCACCTCGTGGCCGCGCTGCTGCTCATCGGGATGGCCGTGCTGACGCAGCCGTTCCGGGAGGGCCGGTACCTCATCACGCTCGTCCCGCTGATCGTGTACTTCACGCTGCACGGCATGGGCGCCCTGCTCGGCCTCGTCGCTCGCGGCCGGCAGCTGGCGCCAGTCCGGGCCGTGGTGCCGACGCTGCTGCTGCTGCCGATGTTCCTCAGTGTGCTCGACGACACCAAGCACGCCTTCGACTACCACCGCGCCTACGAGGTGGTGTCATGGGGCCCGGACGCGCCGGACGCCCAGGGGCTGTTCACCGCCGTCGAGACGTACACGGACGCTCGCGACGTCGTGGTGTTCTTCCAGGCCCGCACGATGAACCTGTACACGCGGCGGCGGGCGATCCAGGGCAACAGCGTGCAGATGATGGTCGAGCGCGGCGACTGGTACGCGATGAGCCGCGACAGCGACTACATCCAGACCCGCCTGAGCGACGAGCAAGCCGCCGAGCTCGGCTTCGAGAAGGTGTGGGAGAACCCGTCGTTCGTGCTGTGGAAGATCCCGGATCGCCCGGATCCGCCACCCCTCACGGACCCGCCGGGCGCCACCTGACTGGTTCGCCGTCGCGATGAGCGATGAGCGCTGAGCGGTCAACGACCGCTCATCGCTCATGGCACGGTGGTTCGTCAGGTCGCGGGCCGCAAGTCGTCGACGAGCGCGGCGAGCACGCCGTTGACGAAGCGGCCGCTGTCGTCGGTGGAGAAGCGTTTGGCCAGCTCGACGGCCTCGTTGATGACCACCGCGACCGGGACATCGGGCCGCTCGGCGAGCTCGAAGGCCCCGAGCCGGAGCACGTTGAGGTCCAGCACCGGCATCCGTGAGAGCGCCCAACCCGTCGCCGTGGCGGCGATCGCGTCGTCCAGGCGCTCACGGTGGGCGTCGACGCCTCGCACGAGCAGCACCGTGAGCTCGTCCGCCGGCACGACCTGGGCCTCGAGCACCTGCAGCGGCGAAATGGCCTTGGCCTGCGCCTCATAGAGCGTGTAGAGCGCTCGCTCCCGGGCGTCCGAGCGCCGGTCGGGCCTGTCCATGATCAGACCCGCGTGATGTAGTCGCCGCTGCGGGTGTCGACCTTGATGCGGTCACCGACCTCGACGAACAGCGGCACCTGCACCGTCTTGCCGGTCTGCAGCTCGGCCGGCTTGCGGGCACCCGACACGCGGTCACCCTGCACGCCGGGCTCGGTCTGGGTGACGGCAAGCTCCACGGACGCCGGCAGCTCGACACCGATGATCTCGCCCTGGTACGTGGCGATCTGCACGACGGCCTGCTCGACGAGGTAGTCGGCGGCAACCCCCAGCGCGGTGCGCGGCACCGTCAGCTGGTCGTACGTCGAGGTGTTCATGAACACGTAGTCGTCGCCGTCCCGGTACAGGAACTGCATGTCCTGACGGTCGACGATCGCCTGCTCCACTCGGATGCCGGCGTTGAACGTGC
The DNA here is from genome assembly GCA_963739975.1 of uncultured Acidimicrobiia bacterium. Lineage (GTDB taxonomy): Bacteria > Actinomycetota > Acidimicrobiia > Acidimicrobiales > Ilumatobacteraceae > JALZMG01. The sequence goes on along the minus strand of CAVUCK010000001.1, from coordinate 55,445 downwards.
GCTCGAGGACGCTGCCGCTGCGCACGTTGCGCAGCTTGGTGCGCACGAACGCCCCGCCCTTGCCCGGCTTGACGTGCTGGAACTCCACGACCTGGAACAAGCCGTTGTCCAGCTGGAGCGTGATCCCGGTCTTCAGGTCGTTGGTCGTGATGGCAGGCAAGGCGCGTCCTTGGGCAGTCCGGTGAGGATCCGGCACCCGGTGTCGGTGACGGTGACGAGGTCCTCGATCCGGAACCCGCCGAAACCGCCACGATAGAGGCCCGGTTCGACGGTCACGACGTCGCCGACCAGCAGCCGATCCGTGGAGATGGACGAGGCGAACGGATCCTCGTGGATGTCGAGGCCGACGCCGTGACCCGTGCCGTGCAGGTACCAGTCGGCGCGACCGGCGGCGGTGAACACGTCGCGGCAGGCGGCGTCGACAGCGCGCGCCTCCACGTCGGGACCGACGGCGGCCAGGCCGGCCAGCTGCGCCTCGCGGACGAGGTCGTAGACCTCGGCCTGCTCGGGCGACGGGTCACCGACCACGAACGAGCGGGTCATGTCGGAGTGGTAGCCGTCGACCAGCGCGCCGACGTCGATGACGACGGTGTCGCCCTCGCCGATGGTGCGGCGGGCGGTCTGGTGGTGGGGGCGGGCGGCGTGGTCGGGGCCGCTGGCGACGATCGTGTCGTAGCTCGGCCCGTCGGCGCCGAGGCGGCGCATCGTGTGCTCGAGCTCGTCGCGCACGTCGACCTCGGTCGGACCATCGGCCAGCTTCGGCGCGACCGTGGTCGAGCGCGGCGTCGGCGATCTCGGCGGCACGGGCGATGCGGGCCAGCTCTCCGGGGTCCTTGACTCGCCGCAGGCCGGCGATCGTGCCGGCGTCGGGAGCAAGCTCCAGGTCCTTGGCGAGATCGAGCCAGGCGGCGTGCGACAGGTCACCCGCCTCCGCCCGCAGCGAACCGTCGGCGCCCGAGGTCGCGGCGACCAGGTGATCGCGCACCTCGGCGCGCGTCCGCCCGGCCACCACCTCGGCGGGCAGACCGGCTGCCGCGGCGTCGGCTGCCGCCCGATCGGCGTAGCGGGTGTCGGTGACGATCGTGAACCGGTCGGGTCCGATCACGGCCCAGCCCAGCGTCCCGCCGAACGCGGTCAGCCACCGCAGGTTGGACGGTGTCGACACGATCAGGGTGGCGCCGTCGAGGGCGGCCCGCACCGCCTCGGGCCGCCCGGCGTAGCCGATCGCTGGAAGCTCGAGGGTCATTCCGCCACCCTGGCCGCAAGGCGATCGGCGATCGCCCGGATGGCCAGCTCGTAGCCGAGCCCGCCGAACCCGACGATCGTGCCGTCGGCGACTGGCGCGACGACGCTCGTGTGCCGCCACGGTTCGCGGGCGTTGGGGTTGGACAGGTGGACCTCGACGACCGGGCCCTCGAAGGCGGCCAGCGCGTCGTGCAGGCTCCAGGCGTAGTGGGTCAGCGCGCCCGGGTTGATGAGGATCGCCGCGTGCCGACCCCTGGCGGCGTGGATGGCGTCGACCAGCTCGCCCTCCTGGTTGCTCTGCAGGGCCGTCAGCGTCAGCCCGGCAGCGGCGGCGGCGCGCTCGGCGCGGGCCAGGTGGTCGTCGAGCGTCGCCGTGCCGTACACCTCCGGCTCACGGGAGCCCAGCAGGTTGAGGTTGGGGCCGTGCAGCACGAGCACCGACGGCAGGTCCACGGCGGGCACGCTAGTGACGGCCGGACCGGGACCTATTTCTGGAAGTCCTCGGGGTTGACGTGCTCGATGAAGTCGCGGAACTCGTCGATGATCTCCTCCGCCTCCTCCTCCGGCTCCGGGGTCGGCTCCTGGCCGACCTCGTCGAGCAGCTCCTCGGAGGCGAACAGCGGCGCCGAGCAGCGCACGGCCAGGGCGATGGCGTCGGACGGCCGGCTGGAGATCACGGTGACGTCACCCCCGCTGCGGCGCAGGTGTAGCTCGGCGAAGTACGTGTGCTCGCGCATCTCCGTGACGACGACCTGCTCGAGCGTGACGCCGAGCTCGATCAGGACCTGCAGGAACAGGTCGTGAGTCAGCGGGCGGGGCGGGGTGACCCCCTCGAGGGCGTAGTGGATCGACGTGGCCTCGGGCGTGCCGATGTAGATCGGCAGCAGGCGCTGGCGGCCCGTCTGCTCACGCAGCAGCACCATCGGCGTGTTGGCCGGGATCTCGACCCGGACGCCCACCAGCTCGAGCGGCACCACGCCGTCGATGGTACCGCGAGGCGGTCGGCGTGGCCGTGCGCCCGGCCGCTCAGGCCGATGAGGAGCGGAGTCTTCGGAGCGAGCGAGGCCATCCGTCATGAGCAGAACCGTTTGGCCCCTGCCGCAGCGAGCACGTGTGGTCAGGGCGGCCGTGCCCGGCTTTGCGAGCGAAGCGAGCTCACGGCAGTCATCATGCCGCCGCAGCGGTGAGCGGAGTCTTCGGAGCGAGCGAGGCCATCATTCAAGGTGGCGGCGCAGGGCGGAGCGCATCATCGCCGCCCGCAGCCGGGCGCCGAGGGCGTCGAGCTCGTGCAACCGGGTGGCCGCCTGGGCCCGGGCCTGCGGGTTGCGCTGGCGCAGCGCCGGCAGGATCAGCTGCTCGTACAAACCCGCTTCCCGTTCGGCCGACGTCCGGAAGGCGCGCAGGTGGCGGGCGTCCACGCCGGCGCGCAGGAACCCGCCGGCGGCGGCGGCGATGTCGACCGCCTCGTCCCCGTAGAGGTCGCCGGCGCCTCCACGTCGAGCGACGACCCCGTACTCCTGCAGTTGCGCCAGCTCCTCGCGACTCAGGCCGGCCATGGCGCACAGCTCGTCGACGTTGACGAGCACGCCCGGGAGCAGCCGGGGTTCGGTCGTCGGCGAAGCGGGATCGACGGCCGGTTCGGCCGCGGGCGCGGCCGCAACAGGCGGCGGCGACGCCGGAGGCGGTGCCGTTGGCGGCGCCGGGTCGCGTCCTGGCGTGACGGTGCTCGGCACGGCCGGCGCCGGTCGGGGCGTTGATGACGTCGTGGCGGTGACCCGCGTCCGCTCCCGCCCCGAGGACGGGTGCTTGGCCAGGCTGGTCGGCGTCGGTCCCTCCGGCTCCGGCGCGCCCTTCGGTGGCGTCGGATCGGACGGCTCGATCTCCCCAGAGTCGATGCGGTCCTTGATCACCCGCAGCGGGAGGAACTTCTCGCGCTGCTCGCGCAGGATCAGGCGCAGCAGCTCGACGTCGTCGTGGAAGAACTTGCGGTAGCCGGACGGCGTGCGCTCCGGCTCGATCAGTCCCTGGCTCTCGAGGAACCGGATCTTGGAGATGGTGACGTCTGGGAACTCCTCGAGCAGCAGACCGAGGACCTCACCGATCGACAGGTGCGACGAGCCGGCATCAGCCATCGGCGCGCTCGAACAGCACGAGGCGGAACTTGCCGACCTGCAGCTCGTCGCCGTGGTGCAACACGGCGCGGTCGATCCGTTCCTGGTTGACGTAGGTGCCGTTGAGCGAGCCGGCGTCGGTGACGACCCATCCCTCGTCGGTGTGCTCCAACGACACGTGGCGCCGGGAGACGGTGATGTCGTCGAGCATGATCTCGCTGTCCGGGTGGCGCCCGAGTCGCGTCGGGCCCTCCTTCAGCGTGAACCGATCGCCCGCCTGGGCTCCCGAGCGGACGATCAGCACCGCGGCGTCGACGGGAAGGTCCCCGACGGGGACGACGACATCGTCGCTCTCGCCGGGCGCGTCCTGTAGCGGGTCGACGGCGGTCAGCGTGATCGTGCGGTCCGCCGAGACGTCGAGCGGAGCCCCGCAGCTCGAGCAGAAGCTGCTCTCCGGCGGGTTGCGGTGGCCGCAGTTGTTGCAGAACGTGTAGGCCACCTCAGCCCTCGATGAGCCGTCGGTACGCAGCCGCGTCGAGCAGGGCGTCGAACTGGTCCGGCGCGCTCATCTCCATCGAGCAGATCCACCCGTCGCCGTACGGATCGTCGTTCAGCGATTGCGGTGACTCGCCGAGGGCGTCGTTCACCTCGACGACGGTGCCCGAGACCGGCGCGTAGACGTCCGACACGGACTTGGTGCTCTCGATCTCGCCGAACGTCTCGCCCGCCTCGAGCGACGTCCCGACCGTCGGAGCCTGGACGAACACGACGTCGCCGAGGGCGTCCTGGGCGTAGTCGGTGATGCCGATGCGCACCTTGTTCCCGTCACGGCCGACCCACTCATGATCGCTCGAGTACCTGAGCTGGTCGGGGACGTTCATGGGTGCTCACCGTATCCAACGCGGCATGTGGGCTCCGCGGGCGTCACCCGGCCGCCGCTGCCCGGGCACGGCCGGCGACGATGCCGGCGCGGATCTTGGGAACGTAGCCGACGGCGGTGTAGAGGCTGAGCGCCAATCCGGGGATGGCGAGCACCCATGACGCGACCTCGAAGAAGCGGGCGCCGGCGATTCCGCTCTCGCCGAGCATGAACCCGGGGATGGCGAACATCAGCAGCAGCGTCGCCGCCTTGCCGAGGAACGTGACGTCGAAGCGGACCATCCCGAAGGCCACGGTGGCGATGGCGACGGTGGCGCCGACGAGCAGCTCTCGGGCCAGCACGATGGAGAGGAACCACCGCGGGCCGGCATCGTCGATGATGATCGCGATGATCGCGACGATGAACAGCAGGCGGTCGACGGTGGGGTCGAACATCTTGCCGAACTCGCTGACCTGACCGAGGCGCCGGGCGAGGTAGCCGTCGACCCAGTCGGTGGCGCCGAGGCCGCCGAGCAGCCACGCCGCCGAGGCACGGTCGTCGCGCACGAACAGGAGGTAGAGGAACAGCGGCAGGCAGAGCAGCCGGACGAACGTGATGACGGTCGGCACGGTGAGGATCCGGTCCGTCTCCCCCGCCACCGGCTCCGGCCTCACGGCTCGGATCGTAGGAGGTCGGCAATACGATCCCGGCGTGCCCACCGTGTTCAGCCGGATCATCGCCGGCGAGCTGCCCGGGACGTTCGTGTGGCGCGACGAGCGGTGCGTGGCGTTCCTGTCGATCAACCCGTTGGCTCACGGGCACACGCTGGTCGTGCCCATCGAGGAGATCGACCACTGGGTCGATGCCCCGGCCGACCTGATCGCCCACCTGTTCGAGGTGAGCCGGCGGATCGGGGTGGCCCAGCAAGAGGCGTTCGAGTGCGAGCGCGTCGGGCTGATCATCGCCGGCTACGAGGTGCCCCACGCCCACGTCCACGTCATCCCGACGACGTCGATGGACCAGCTCTCGTTCGCCAACGCCGCCGCCTCGGTCGACCCCGCCGACCTCGAGTCCGCCGCCCAAGCCCTCCGCGCCGCCCTCTAATCGCGTTCTGACGAGGATGCCGTACGGGTTTCCGTATCGATCGCGCCACGGAACCCGGCGATTTCCGTTCCGAGGGTATGGCCGCCCCCAGGGGAGGTGTGATGAACCGTCCCGAAGTCCTCGCCCTGTTCACCCGCCAGCACTGGGTCGCGTCCGTCGAGCAGTTGCGGGCCATCCCCGTCTCGATGGACGCCATCGCCCGGGCCCGCCGCAAGGGCACGCTGGCCAACGTGCTGCCAGGCGTCGTGCGGGTGGCCGGGACTGCGGAGTCGTTCGTCTCCCGGGCGATGGCGCTGCAGCTGCATGTGGGCGAGACGGGCTACCTCAGCGGCGTGAGTGCCGGCGTCCTGTACGGGCTGCGTGGCATGCCGACCCACCCGATCGAGTTCAGCGCCCGGCAGCGGCGCAGGGTGATCATGCCGCCGTGGGCCCGGATCGAGTGGACCAGCTGGGCCCTCCCGGGACGCGACATCCATGTTCGCCCGGACGGCCTGCGCGTCGCCACCCCCCTGCTGACGCTCTTCCGGCTCGCCCGCACGTTCAACGACCATCGCTTCGAGCGGGCGGCCGAGGACTGCTGGCACCGCAAGCTCGTCACCCCGGACGCCGCCGCCGACTACCTCGAGGAGATCAGACGCAGCGGACGAGGGGGCGTGATGCGGTTCGAGCGCTGGCTCCTGCGCACGTCGGCACGGCAACGACCGAGCCAGAGCGGCCTCGAGCTGGACGTGATCGACGCCATCCGCAAAGCCGGGCTGCCGGAGCCCTCGCGGCAACACCCGCTGACACTGCTCAGCGGTGAGTTGATCCACGTCGACGTGGCCTGGCCGGAGGCGCGGCTCGGGGTCGAACCGGGTCACAGCTGGTGGCACGGTGGCGATCTGGGACAGCGCGCCGACCAGGCCCGGGACCGAGCCTGCGACGAGGTCGGCTGGCGCATCGTGCGCCACGACGAGTCGATGCGCATCGAGCTGGCGGAGTTCGGCCGCCAGCTGCGCACCATCTACGACGAACGCCGCCGATCGCTGCGCTGACGTCGGTCGGCTCCGGTTTCGCGCCGCGATCGGTACGGAAACCCGTATCGGATCATCGTCAGAACACGAATTAGGGGGTGGGGTCGATGAGGTGGGGGCCCTTGTTGCGGACGTTGTTGACGTCGGTGCCGACGGCGCGCACCTGGAGCAGGGTGTCGGGGGCCGGGACGAGCAGCTGGGACAGCGACTCGAGGTCCTCGTTGGCGGGGTCGAGCCACGTGCTCCACGCCGACTGGGGCAGGATCACCGGCATCCGGTCGTGGATCGGTGACATGGTCCCGTTGGCCGCCGTCGTGACGACCGTCGCCGTGTGCAGCCAGTCCGACCCCTCGTCGGCGGGGTCGCGCCACGCCGACCACAGCCCAGCCACGGCCAACGGCTCCCCGTCCAACCGGCTGATGAACATCGGCTGCTTCGCCGGCTTGCCGGCCTTGGTCAGCGGTCCGCCGGGCTGGCCGGCTTGCCACTCGTAGAACCCGTCCATCGGGATGATGCAGCGGTGCTTGCGGAAGACGCCCTTGTAGGCCGGCTTCGACGCCATGGTCTCCGACCGGGCGTTGATCATCTTCTGCCCGAGCTTGCGGTCCTTGGCCCACACCGGGAGCAGGCCCCAGTGGAAAACCTCCAACCGGGCTTCGCCGTCGGGCCCGACGACGACTCCGTAGATGTCGTTGGTCGGGGCGACGTTGAAGTTCTCCCCCAAGGTCTCGCCGTCGAACGCCGCGCCGAAGTACTCGGCGATCTTCTCCGGCGAGCTGGACGAGACGAACCGACCGCACACGCCGAGCGAGGGTAGCGACGGCCGGCCCCACCTGCCGGCGACGACCTACGTCGGCGCCACCGGCTCGGGCGTCGTGGCCGTGGACTTGCGCCACTTGTGGCGGGTCGCCCACACCACCCAAGCGACTGCGCCGACGGGGATCTCCAGGAGGTACGTGTAGCCGCGGAACAGCAGCACGGCTGCGGCCGAGCCGACGTCGTTGCCCCCGAAGGCGATCAGCGCGGCGACCGTCCCGGCCTCGACGAACCCGACCCCGCTGGGCGTGATCGCCACCGTCGTCAGCAGGTTGGCGAAGGCGAACGCGGCCAGGACCTCGATCCACCCCAGCTCGTCGTTGGTCGCTCCGAGCGTGCGGACGCACATCAGCAGCAGCAGGTACTGACCGAGGTTGTATGCCAGCATCCACAGGGTCAGCGGGCGCCACCTGGCGCGGATCAGCCCGATGCTGCCGTGGCGGAACTCGACCACCGCCTTGTCCCAGGCGATCGGGCGCGACCGGCGGATGATCCTCATCAGCCACTCGCCGACCTGCTGCGCCCGCCGGCCGATCGCCGTCGCCAGGCCCTCACTGCGCAGGATCAGGGCGAAGACGACGATCCCGCTGACGAGCAGGACCAGGCCGATGAGCGTCGGCACCACGAGGCCGGCGGTGCTGCGCCCGGACGCCACCAGCACCGTCAGGGCGACGACGGGCAGGGCCATCTTCATGAACACGTTCCAGATGCCGCTGATCAGGATCGACAACGTCACCCGCTGTACGGGGAACCCCCACGACATCGTGATCGTGTACGTCGCCGCCACGCCGGCGGCTCCTCCGAAGGGCACGACGTTGGAGACGGCGCTGCCGGCGAAGTTGAGGACCAGCGCCTGCGGATGGGTCAGCCCCGGCAGCGCCGACGTCAGCACACCGCTGTACACCAGCATCACCAGCACCCAGAACGCCGACAGCACGGTGACCTCGGCCCAGGTCAGCTCTCCGATCGTCTCGAAGATCTCGGCGTACCCGGATCCGGTGATCGACGGGATGGCGAACACGAACAGCACGACGACCGCCGCCAGCGACACGACGATCTCGAGGATCCGGCGCGGCCGCGACTTGCCAGCCCGCTCGTGCTCGACCAGGTGCGCGGGGACGCGCAGCGCGGCGAGCCCTTCGATCCGGGCGTCCTCCGGGTCGATCGGCGGCGTCGTCATCGGCGGGCCACGCCGGCGAACACGTCGCTCGCCGCCGTCCCGGACGCCGCCGAGCGCTGCACGTACCACTCGGTGCCGAACGCCATGGCGAACAGTTCGTCCGGCAGCCCGAGGAACACGGTGAGCGACCGGGCCGTGGTGCCGGCGGACGTCGTCTGGCTCACGTGGGCCTGCATCGACGCCCGCTTCGCCGCCAGGTGCTGGCGCACGTCGACGGTGTGGGTGATCTCATCGCTGGCGCTGTACACGGTCGACAGGTCGGGCGGAGCGAAGTCGGCCGGCAGCTCCAGCCCGAGCGTCGGCACCACCTGGGCCGCCAGCTCGAGCAGGGCACGGTCGATCGTGGCCTCGAGCACGACCGGGCGTCCCGGCCAGCTCGGCGGCCGCCCGGCCCACCTCGTGCACCCGCACGTGGTCGGGGTGGCCGTAGCCCCCGCGCGGGTCATAGGTCGTCAGGACGTCGGCGCGCTCCTGGCCCAGGATCGCCGCCAGCCGGGCCGCCGCCACCTCGACGGGCGTATCGACGAACGTGCCGGGGCCGCCGATCACCCCGTCCGAGCCTGAGTCGCCGTAACCGAGGACCTCGACGCGCGCCACGCCGAGCGCAGCGGCCGATCGCTCGAGCTCCTTGGACCGCAGCACGCCGAGGTCGCCGGCGCCGCGCGACAGCGCCCGGTCGGCGTCCCCGCGTTCGCCGCGTGTCGCAACGACCAGGACGACACGATCCCCACCGGCCGACGCCTTGGCCATCGTGCCGGCTGTCAACATCGCCTCGTCGTCCGGGTGGGCGTGGAAGCAGACCAGCGTGCGCGTCACCGCGCCGCTCCGCCACCGACCGTCACCACCGCGCCAGTCTGGCCGCCGGGCCGGTGGCCGTGAGCCACCCGGGGGCCGCCGTTACGCTCGCTGGTCATGTCCGCCGAGTCCGCGCTGCGCGTGGGCCTGGTCAGCGACTGCTACGTCCCCCAGGTCGGCGGCATCGAGATGCAGGTCCACGACCTGGCCCAGCGCCTGGCCGCGGCCGGCCACGACGTCGTCGTGGTGACACCGACGGCCGGGCCGAGCGAGGTCGATGGCATCCCCGTCCGCCGGCTCGACGTTCCGCTGCTGCCGTTCAACATCCCGTTCACGCCGAAGAGCTTCCGGATGACCGCCGACGTGTTGGAGCGCGAGGGGGTCGACGTCGCCCACTTCCACGGCGGGATCGCCTCGCCGCTGTCCTACGCCGCGGCCTACCGCACGCAGCGGGCGGGAATGCCGACGGTGATCACGACGCACTGCATGTGGAGCTACGTGACCCCGATCTTCGGCGCCCTCGATCGGCTCGGTCACTGGAGCCGGTGGAAGGCGCTGTTCTCGGCCGTCAGCGCAGTCGCCGCCGAGCCGATCGAGCGCATCGCCGGTCCGAGTCGGGAGGTCCTTGTCCTCCCGAACGGCATCACGAGGGCCGACTGGCTCGTCGAGCCGGCCGAACGCGATCCGCACGACGTTCGCCTCGTCTCGGTCATGCGACTGGCGCCCCGCAAGCGCCCGCTGCACCTGCTCCGGATGATCAACGAGTTGCGCAGGCGGGTGCCGGCCTCGATCCGCTTGCGCGTCGACATCATCGGGGAGGGCCCAGAGCGCCGCTCCCTCGAGCGGTTCCTTGCGACGCACCGCCTCGGCGACGTCGTGGCGCTCGTCGGGCGCCTCACCCGCGACGAGATCCGGGACCGGTACGCCCGCTCCGACATCTTCGTCGCCCCGGCCAACCTCGAGTCGTTCGGCATCGCCGCACTCGAAGCGCGCTGCGCCGGTGTCCCCGTCGTCGCCAAGCGCCGCACGGGCATCAGCGAGTTCGTCGAACACGGCCGCGAGGGGTTGCTCGCCGACTCCGACCGCGACATGGTCGACCAGCTGGAACGGCTGGTCGGCGACCCGGAGCTGCGGTTGATGATCGCCAAGCACAACCGGGAGACGCCGGTCCCCGTCGAGTGGCCGCGGGTGGTCGACCTGAACGTCGCCGCCTACCGGGCGGCGATCGAGCGGTACGGCTGAGCGACCTGGGCGGCCGGCGCACCGTCGATCACGTCGTCACGCTCGGACAGCGGCCGCCCTCGCCCGGCGCGGGTGACCACACGGGCCGCCCCGTAGCCGACGAGGAAGATCACGACACCGCCGACGGCGTCCAGGATGAAGTGGTTGCCGGTGGCGACGACGACGTAGACCGTGAGGACTGGATAGGCGACGGCCAAGCCGCGCGCCCAGTGGCTGCGCACTCGTGGGTACAGGGCACAGGCACCCCAGAAGGCCCAGGCGCAGTGCAGGCTCGGCATCGCCGCGAACGGGTTCGACATCGTGCGCATCGCCTCGGAGTCGAACGACCAGAACGTCGGGTACTCGACGAGCGTGTCGACGAAGCCGAACACCTGCCCGTCGCCCAGCACGTCGAGCAGCCGCGGCGGCATCAACGGGAAGAAGGCGAATCCGACGAGACCCAGCGTGGTCATGATGGCCAGCGTGTTGCGCCACAGCGGGTAGGCGTCCGAGCGTCGGCGGTACATCCAGATGATGATCCCGAAGGTGGCCAGCAGGTAGACGGAGCCGTAGAAGTAGTTGCTGAAGACGATGAGTGGCAGCCACTCCAGCGACCATTGCTGGACGGCCAGCTCGTGGTTGATGCCGAGGCTCTGTTGCCAGTCGATGACCCGCAACGCGTTCTGGAACGCGATCTCGGGCCCGGCGATCGTCTTGTTGCGGACCAACTCGTACAGGCCGTAGACGAGCAGCACGGCGACGACCTGCTTCCACCAGTGCAAGGTGGTGCCGTCACTCAACTGTCGACCGCGCCACAAGCGCGACCCCCCGACTGCGCCGACCGAGGTCGGCGCGGCGACCTGCCCCGGTCGCTCCTCCTCCCCCGAGGCCCCACTCATCCCATGGATCCTACGATGCTCGGTCCACCACCTGGCGTCGCAAATGGCGACTGTCACACCTGACTCATACGGTCGGCGGTCGACGCAGAGCTGTCACGCGTTCGCAACATCCGCTATGGTTCCGCTCGCTCACGGGGAGGGCTGAGCGCAACCGACCGACGGCACCCGCCGTCGCCGGAGCGGGCGGACACCTGCGACCGGAGGCTCGATCCGATGAAGTCAGCACACGTCCAAGCGCTCGACGGCGCGATCCGGGCGCCGTCGAGGCGTCAGCGGGCCTGCCGCCGCCTCTCCGCCACCGTCGGGGCCTTCGGAATGACCGGCGCGTTGATGTTCGGACCGTGTGCGCCCACTGCCCCGAGCGGCATCGTCCTGCAGGCCAAACCCGTCGAGGCCCCCTGCACGTACCGCGACACCTACGGCGATCCGCGCAGCGGCGGCCGTGTCCACCTCGGCGTCGACATCATGGCCGCCGAGGGCAACGACCTGTACGCGGTGGTCAGCGGCGTGGTGACCAAGGTGTACTCCGACTACTCGCTGGCCGGGAACGGCTTGCGCATCGCCCAACCGGACGGGACCTACTTCTTCTACGCCCACCTGCTGCGCCTGGCTCCCGGGATGGTTCGAGAGCCGGAAGGGCGCACCGGTGCGCGCGGTCGAGAACGTCTCGTTTGCGATCGCCGAACGTGAAGTCCTCGGTGTCGTCGGCGAATCCGGTTCCGGCAAGTCGACGCTCGGGCGGCTCGCGCTGCGCCTGCTCGAGCCGTCGGCGGGCGCCATGCTGTTCGACGGCCAGGATCTCGCCGGGCTGGATGCGGCCACGCTGCGCCGGTTCCGGCGCAACATGCAGATGGTGTTTCAGGACCCGTTCGCGAGTCTCAACGCGCGCATGACGATCGGTGCGGCGCTCCAAGAGGTCATTCGTCCTGCACCACGGCGTCGGCAGGCGCGAGGCACGCGAGCGGGCCAGGACGCTGTTGTCGCAGGTCGGGCTCTCGCCGGCCTTTCTCGATCGATATCCGCGCGCGTGCTCGGGCGGTCAGCGCCAGCGCATCGCGATTGCCCGTGCACTCGCGCCCGATCCGCGGTTCATCGTGGCGGACGAACCCGTGTCCGCGCTTGACGTCTCGGTTCAGGCCGAAGTGCTGAACCTGCTCGCCGAGCTGAAGGACCGTCTCGGCCTCACCATGATGTTCATCAGCCATGACCTTTCCGTCGTGGAGATCGTGTCCGATCGCGTCATGGTGCTCTATCTCGGCCGGATCATGGAGATCGGCCCGACGGCGGACGTCTACCAGCGGCCGCGGCATCCCTACACGGCGGCGCTGCTCTCGGCGGCGCCAGGTCAGGGCGGAGGGCGCGCGCGCATCGTCCTGCAAGGGGAAATTCCGAGCCCGAGCAATCCGCCGTCCGGCTGCGTGTTTCGCACGCGCTGCCCGTTCGCCATTTCCGACTGCGCCACGCGCGTGCCCGCGCTCGACGCCGTCGCGCCGCGGCATCTGAAGGCGTGCATTCGTGACGACATCGATGTCTGAGCGGCGCCACCATCCTCGTCGTCGGCGGGCGCGGCTTCGTCGGCTCGCACATCGTGCGGTCGCTGATCGCACGGGGCTATCGGGTGCACGTGTTCGGGCCGGACATGGCCATCGACCTGTTGCAGGACGTCCGCTCCCGCTTGAACGAAACGATCGGCAGCATCGAGGACACGGCGGCACTCGACGCCGTCATGGCCGCTGCCCGGCCGGCCGCCATCGTCACATGCGCGGCCTACGGCGAGGGCAATGCCGGGCTGATGCGCTCGGGCGAGGCGGATGCGGATCGCGCGTTCGCCGTGAATGTCGATGGCTTCAGGCACCTGATCGACAGTGCGGTCCGGCATGGCGTGCGCCGGATCGTCTGGACCAGCTCGACGGTCGTCTATGGGCCGGCGGACGCGTATGGCGACGCGCGGGTCGACGAGCGCAGCGCGAAGGCACCGCGCACGGTCTACGGTCTCACCAAGCATGTCGCCGAGGAGGTCGCGATCTTCCTCGCCCGGCGGCATCAGATCGAGATCGTGGGCTTGAGGCTTCCGCTCGTGCTCGGCCCCGGGCTCTGGTACCAGGGCGCCGCGGCGGCGCTGATCGCGCTGCTGCGCGCAGCCCGGAACGGCGAGGCGCACACGATCGCCTTCCACGATGCGCCGATGGACCTCATGCACGTGGCGGATACGGCGCGCGCCGTGGTTGCGACGCTCGAAGCCGCATCCATCGCCTTGCCGATCTACAATATCAACGGGTTCACGGCATCCGCGAGCGATCTCGTGCAGGCGATCGCGGCGCAGCGGCCGGGCCGCGGATCACGCACGAGGTCCAGCCGGCAGCCATGCGGTTTCCGTTGATTTCCGATGCGGCGTTCCGTCATGCGTTCGCTTTTGCACCCGACTACGATCTAATCGGCTTCGTCGCCGATATGCTCGCGAAACCGCAGGATAGGCACCGATGCATGAGAAGCGCCTCGTCGAGCTTGGTCTGACGCTTCCGGCGGCGGCCGTGCCGTCGTTCAACTATGTGCCGGTGGCAATTCACAACGGCGTCGCCTGGGTCGCGGGCCAGTTGCCGAAGGTCGGCGAGGACGTTCTGGTCACCGGAAAGGTCGGCGCCGGCGTGTCGCTGGAGGTCGCGCGCGGCGAAGCGCGGATCTGCATGCTGCAGGGCCTCGCGTGTCTGCGCCAGGCGCTTGGAACGCTCGACCGGGTCGAACGCGTGTTGAAGGTCGTCGGCTTCGTTGCCTCGGCACCGGGCTTCAACGCGCAGCCGAAGGTCATCGATGCCGCATCGGACCTTCTGGTCGAGGTGTTCGGCGACGCCGGCCGGCACGCGCGATCGGCCGTCGGTGTCGCCGAGCTGCCGCGCAACGCCTGCGTCGAGATCGAATTGGTCGTCGCCTGCAAGGCGTAGGTCACAACAGGGAGAACATCCATGATCGGAAAGCTCAGGAGACTGCGAGGAGCCGCAATGGCGCTCGCGGCCATCGGCATGATCGGTGCAGCGGCCGCGCCCGCGATGGCGCAGCCGGCGCCGCTGGATCTCTATGGTCCGAAGGACGCCAAGGCGCAGCGCGGCGGCACGCTGACGTTCGGCTCGCTGGTCGAGCCGCCCGGGATGGACCCGTTCCATCAAGGCGCCGACGCGCGCATCCGCTTCACGGTGGTGATCTATCAGGGCCTCTACTACGAGGCGCCGAACGGCCAGGCCATGCCGCTGCTGGCGGAGAGCCACACGGTCTCGCCCGACGGGCTCGTCTATACGATCAAGCTGCGCAAGGGCGTGAAGTTCCACACCGGCCAGACGATGACGTCGAAGGACGTCGCCTACAGCTTCAACTATCTGCGCGACAGCAAGAACGGCTCGCCCGGTGCGGCGGACCTGTCGCTCGTGACGGCCATCGATGCGGTCGACGACGACACGATCAGGATCACGCTGTCGCAGCCGAACGCCTCGCTGCCGATGACGCTCGGCAACAAGTACGGCGCGGTGGTGCCGGCCGGCTACTTCGACGCGGCCGATGCCAAGCAGAAGATGAACCAGGCGAGCGTCGGGACCGGGCCGTTCAAGCTCGCCGAGTTCAAGCCGAACAGCAACATGGTCCTGGTGCGGCATGACGACTACTGGGAGAAGGGCGCACCCTATCTCGACCGCATCAACGTCCAGTTCGTGCCCAACAGCGCGGCGCTGGTGGTTGCGCTGAAGAGCAAGCGCACCGACCTCGCCATTCTCGACGCGGCCGCAGGACATCGCGCAGGTGGAGAATTCGCCGGGCCTCGTGGTCGAGCGCTGGCCGTCGCTGAACCAGAAGGCGATCGACCTCGGCAGCGAGCTCGAGCCGCTCGGAGACGCACGCGTGCGCCGCGCCATCGCGCTCGCCATCGACAAGGCCGAGATCCTGAAGGCCTCGGCCGGCAGCAACGGCAAGGTCATCGGCACCATCGTCGCCGACATGCAGGAGTTGTGGGGCGTGCCGCTCGGTGAGCTTCCCAACCAGAAGCCCGATATCGAGGCGGCGAAGAAGCTGCTCGCGGAAGCCGGCAAAGGCGCCGGGTTCAAGCTGCCGCTCGTCACCATCAACGGCTATGAGTGGATGGACCCGGCGGCGGTCACGCTGAAGCAGCAGCTGGCGCGCATCGGCGTCGATGTCGAGATCCAGAAGGTCGATCTCGGCGTGTGGATCAACAATTTCCGCACCAAGAAGATGGGCTTCACGTTCAACGACTGGGGCACGCAGCCGGATCCGCACCTGCTGTACTACCGCCACTTCCGCGAGGCGCCGGAAGGTGCCGACTTCCGCAACTGGAAGAACGCGAAGGCCAACGCGCTGCTCGACCAGGGCCGAGGCGAGACCGACCTCGCCAAGCGCAAGGCCGCCTACGCCGCGTTCCAGAAGCTCGTCGCCGAAGAGGTGCCGACCATCATGCTGTTCTCGGCCGACAACGTGACGGTGCGCAGCGATGCCGTGCAGAACTACGTGCAGCACGGCGCAGGCTGGTACTACGGGCTCGCCCGGGCGTGGATGAAGCGGTGAGTGTGGTCCATATCGAACCGTAGGGTGGGCAAAGTCGGACGCGACGGTGCGGCGTTGATGCACCGACCGATCACGCCGCGCCCGCCGCGACTCCGGCGGCGAGCACGCTTGCCCTCCCTCGATTCCGTCGACAACCGTGCACGCCCCGTGACCCGCTATCTCGCCCGGCGCCTCGGCGCGTCACTCATCACGGCCCTGCTCGCATCGCTGCTGGTGTTCCTGATCGTGCGCCAGGTGCCCGGCGACGTGGTCGCGCAGATGCTCGGGCAGACCAGCGACCCGGTCGCCGAGCAGGCGATGCGCCGCTTCTTCGGCATCGACGAGCCGCTCTATCTCCAATACGGCAAATGGATCGCCGCGGTTCTCACGGGTGATCTCGGCACCAGCTTCGTGCGCGGAATGAGCGTCGCCGGCATGGTCAAGGACGCATTTCTCGTCACGCTGGAGATCGGCCTGCTCACCTTGCTCGTCGCCACCGCGATCGGCGTGCCGCTCGGCGTCCTGGCCGGTCGCTACGAGGGACGCTGGCCCGATCGGCTGGTCCAGACCTTCAGTCTCGTCGGCCTTTCGGCGCCGGTGTTCTGGACCGGCCTCATGCTGCTCGTCGGCGTGTCGACATGGATCGGCTGGTCGCCGCCCTTCACCTACACGCCACCGTGGTCGTCGCTCAGCGACAATCTCGAAATCCTGGCTCTGCCGATCCTGTCGCTCGGCCTGCTGCAGAGCGCCGCCTATGCGCAATTCGTGCGCCAGAGCGTCGTGTCGGCGTATCACCAGGATTACGTCCGCACCGCCATTGCCAAGGGCCTGCCGATGCGGATCGTGTTCTTCAAGCACATCCTGCGCAACATCCTGATCCCGCTGCTGACCTTCATCGGCCTGATCCTGATCCAGATTCTCGGCGGCGTGGTCGTGGTGGAAAGCCTGTTCGCGATCCCGGGACTTGGGCGGCTGCTGCTCACCGCGATCGAGACGCGCGACTATCCGTTGCTGCAGGGTGCCCTGCTGGTCGTCGTCGTGGTCGCGATGGTGGTCAATCTGGCCGTCGATCTGTTGTACCGGGTCATCGATCCGCGCGTGCGGATGGGGTGATGACGATGACCGACACGACGACGGCTCCCCCGTCATTCGCAATGCGCGCGTCGCGCGCGATCGCCCGCGCCCGTCGTGAGCCTGGCCTCGCCATCGGCTGCATCATCCTCGCGCTGCTGGTGCTGGTGGCGCTGTTTCCGCAGCTTTTTACGTCGCAATCTCCGCTCACGGTCGATGTCGGCAGTGCATTCCAGCCGCCATCGGCCGCTCACTGGTTCGGCACCGACGATACCGGCCGCGACGTGTTCGCGCGCGTCGTGCATGGCACGCGCGTGACGCTGTCGATCTGTGCGGGAGCGCTGTTTCTCTCGGCGCTGATCGGCGGCGCGCTCGGCCTCGATCTCGGGCTACATTGGCGGCAAGGTCGATCTCGCGATCGGGCGGCTCGCCGACGTGATCCTGAGCTTCCCGCCGATCATTCTCGGGATCGTCATCACCGGCGTTCTCGGTCCGCAGACGCGCAACCTCGTCCTCGCGCTCACGCTGATCTACGTTCCGGTGTTCCTGCGGATTGCGCGTTCCGGCGTGCTGACCGAGGTCAATCTCACTTACGTCGAAGCGGCGCGATGTCTCGGCCTCTCCGATACGGCCATCCTGTTCAATCACGTGCTGCGCAACGTGCTGCCGCTGATCACCATGCAGTATGTCGTGCTGTTCCCGCTCATTCTGCAGATCCAGGCCGCGCTTGGCTTTCTCGGGCTCGGCGTGCAGCCGCCGATGCCCGATTGGGGCGCGATTCTTCAGCAGGGCAAGGACGCCATTCTCTTCGCGCCGTGGCTGTCGATTTTTCCCGGACTGACGATCCTGACCACGTCACTCGGGCTGTCGCTGATCGGGCAATCGCTGCAGGGCCGCATTGACCGCCGATAAGGATTGTCGGGGCCGAAAGGGCACTACGAGGAATCGGCGTAGGGCGGGCAAAAGGCGTGCGCGACAGCGGCGAGGTGAAGCACCGAACGACGCGCCGTTGCCCGCCACAAGCCTAACCGGCGGGGCACGGCGCGCAGCAGCTCCTCATCAATCGAATTGCCGGAGCAGGCGCCGTTACCCGCCGTCGGTGTTGCGGCGGGCAACGACGCGCACGATCACGCGGACGTCGGGCTGCCGAGCAGGCGTCGTTGCCCACCCTACGATTCGGCGCAAGCGGAAAACGCTCTACGCGCCCAATGGGTCAACGGTCCATCGAGCCCTGCCACGGAACGCGTCGAGACCGTATTTCCGCCTACGCGGCGCCGGTGACGCGCCAGATCACATCGCCCACATCGTCCGCCACCAGCAGGGAGCCGTCGGGACCGAGCGTGACCCCGACCGGCCGTCCATAGGACACCCGCTCGTCCGGTGCGAGGAACCCCGTCAGAATATCGCGCGGCGGCCCGGCCGGGCGCCCGTTCTCGAACGGGACGAAGACCACCTTGTAGCCGCTCAGCGTGCTGCGGTTCCAGGAGCCGTGCTGTCCGATGACCATGCCGTCCGGAAAGCCCGGGAGCGTGCCGGCCGGGAGCCAGCACAGGCCGAGCGACGCGGTGTGCCCGCCGAGCGCGTAGTCCGGCGTGATCGCCTTCGCGACCGCGGCCGGATCCTGCGGCACCCGGTCGTCCACCGTCTGCCCCCAGTAGCAATAGGGCCAGCCGTAGAAGCCGCCGTCGCGCACCGAGGTCAGATAGTCGGGCGGCGTCTCGTCGCCCAGGCCGTCGCGCTCGTTGACCACCGTCCAGAGCACGCCGGTCCGCGGCTCCCACGCCAGGCCCACCGGGTTGCGCAGGCCGCCGGCGAAGATGCGGCTCGCGCCGCTCGCGAGATCGAGCTCGTAGATGGCAGCCCGGCCTTCCTCCACCGCCATGCCGCTCTCGGCGATGTTGCTGAGCGAGCCGACGCCGGCATAGAGCTTCCGGCCGTCGGGGCTCGGCAGCAGGCTGCGCGTCCAATGCCCGCCGGGCTTGAAGCTCGACGAGCTTCCGCCCCGGCGCCGTGATGCGGTCCGCGCCCGCCACGTAGGGGAAAGCGACGACGCCGTCGGTGTTGCCGACATAGAAGGTGTCGCCCAGCAGCGCCATGCCGAACGGCTGGTTCAGCCCCTCCATGAACACTCTCGCGCGTTTCCGCGATGCCGTCGCCGTCCGCGTCGCGCAGCAGCGTGATGCGGTTCGGCGCTGACGCCGAGCGGCCGCCGCGCGCCGCATCGTGGCCTGACATCGCGTAGTCGAACAGCGCTCCTGACCGGTCCCGGGATCGGTCAGGGCCTCGGCAACGAGCACGTCGCCATTGGGCAGCACCTCGATCCAGCGCGGATGCTTCAGGCCGGTCGCGAACGCATTGACCTTCAGCCCGGGCGCGGCCACCGGCGTCTGCCCGTCGGCCCACCCTTGGGCCGTCGGCATCTTGAGCGTCGGGATGCTGCCCTGCGGTTTCGCGGCCGGCACCACGGGGGCGCTGCCCCAGGCCGGCGCAGGCTCGGCGCCCTGCAGCCGGCGCCACTGGAGCGCAACGGCGCCGATCAGCGCGACGATGCGCGCGAAAATGCCGGACAAGCTCATGTCATTCCCTTGTTCGGTTGTGGACGGCGGTCTTGCTTACCATGTCACAAGACGGATCGACGTTCGCCTGCGCCGCAGCGCGGGCAAGAGCTCCGCATGGCAGCCTAACCCCTGCAGAGGCTGCACCTGGCGGCGCGGAATTCTGTTCAGATAAGCGGGGCTACCTCTGACTGGGCTTTCGTTTCATGCGGTCTCTATGTTGGTCAGCTTGAGCACGCTGAGCGCGCCGCTCGAGTCCCAGCGATACTCGTAGTGATCGGCCTGGTTGACGGGCAACTGGACCAAGGACGGCCGATAGACGCAAACATTGATTCCGCCTGTGCGGCGTACGCTGTCGAAGACGATCCCGTTTCCCGGCGGACCGCTCTGCGGCCAACGCAGGCTGATGCCGAAGGCGCGCGACTGCGTGTAGTCGTCAGGATCATAAAGATCGGGACGCGCCGCGCGGGCGCCGCGGATGTCGGTCAGGTCACAGTCGATGCGGGCAACAAGCTCGCGCATTTGAATGCTGCTCGGGAATCCGTTCTCGGACAAACGCAAGCGTCGCGTGTTGTGATGAACGGTTTCTGCTATCGCCGTCTCGACGTCGAAGGAGGCGTACCATGCGCCAAGTCTGCCGTCGGTAAATCGACCGCCCGTTTCGTCTGCGTGCAGGAACGCGGCCATCACCTGCGTGGCACCAGGCCCTTGCACGATTTCTGTTGCGGGCAACAACGGCAGACGGCGCAGAGAACCGAGAACCTGTCATTGGTCGCCAATTCGAGAAGAAACGCGATGGCGAGGTCCGCGGGATCGGCGGTTAGATCGTCAAAGACGCCTACGGTTGGAAATCGGCTCGCGATCAGACGGTGTGTGCCTGTGGTGACCCGAGCAGAACCGTTCATTTCACCCCGCGCCAAGCATCGATATAGCGGCGTACGGCATACAAATCATCGATGCTGCCGCGCAGAGCGCGGCCGAGGGGGGGGTCTCCGCCAAACGGCAGATCGCGATTGGGACTGGTGAACCAGCGCGATGCGCTCGTCTCATCGGCAAACAGCAACTTGAGACCTTTGTAAATCCCCAGCACCAGCGAAATGCGCTCAAGCTGGTCGCGGGTAAAGAGTCCCTGTCTTGCCATTGCGCCAATTGTGATACGCGGCTGTTGAGATATCGCC
The DNA here is from genome assembly GCA_963739975.1 of uncultured Acidimicrobiia bacterium. Lineage (GTDB taxonomy): Bacteria > Actinomycetota > Acidimicrobiia > Acidimicrobiales > Ilumatobacteraceae > JALZMG01. The sequence continues at coordinate 34,859 of CAVUCK010000001.1, read as the reverse complement.
CAGAAGTGCACGCCGTTGATCAACCGCGAGCCGCCATTGATCGCAGAGCGACATGAACAGGCGCACCGCCGCCGCGGACATGCGCGCGCGCACTTTCGGATCGCGTAGCGCGTCCGGAGCGAGTACGCCCGGAGCGGCAGTCGGTAGGTCGGTGTTCGCGGTTGTTGGCATCAAATGTCTATCTGTAGAGATGATGTCTAGGTATAGACAAGCCGCCGCCGGCATGTCAAGCCTTCTCAAGAAAATTGATGTATTTCAATGATTTAAGAGTTGCGCGCGGAAATCAGCGGATCCCCACCGCGCGGGCTCGGACCTCGGAAGAAAACTTTGTTCGTCGTCTTGCTTGTCATGGCTCCACCTTCTCAGGAGTTGGAGCCTCCGGCAAACCCCGGGTGGTTCAAAATAGAGCGCTCTTGTCGAGGTCATGCCACCTCGACGAGCGAGTAGCTGGTGCTACGTCCTCCGCCTTCGTCCTTCTTGAGGATGCCGCGCTCGACGAGATCGGTGATGTCGCGCAAAGCGGTGTCGGGTGATGTCTTTTCGATCACGGCATATTTCGATGATGTGAGCTTGCCCTCGAATCCGTCCAGCAGGCGGTTGAGCATGTTGCGCTGCCGCTCGTTGATCGGCGCAGCGCGATGCTTCTGCCAGAACTCGGCCTTGCGGAAAACGGCGGCGAGAATCCTCTCCGCGCCGCTGAATGCACGGTCGAGACAGGCAAGGAACCATTGCAGCCACTTCGTGACGTCGAGATCCGCGCTCTTCTGCGTAGCTTCCAGCATGTCGTAATATGCGTTCCGCTCCAGGCGGATTTGCGCGGACATGCTGTAGAAGCGCTGTGGGCTGTCCTCCGATCGGGCGAGGGCCATGTCGGCAACCGCACGCGCGATGCGTCCGTTGCCGTCATCGAACGGATGGATGGTGACGAACCACTGATGCGCCAGTGCCGCCTTGAGGACTGGATCGATGTCGGCTGCTCGCTGTTGAACCAGTCAGGAACGCTTTCATCTCCGCCTCGAGCAGCGCCGCGGCGGGCGCTTCATAGTGAACGCTGGTCGTCGCTGTAGGCCCTCGAGACGACCTGCATCGGTCCTTGCCTGTCGTCTCGCCACGCGCCGACAATGATCCTGTCCATGCCGCTGCGTCCGGTCGGAAACAGCGACGCATGCCATCCGAACAACCGCTCGGCGTTGAGCGGCTCTTTGTACTTCTGCGTCGCGTCGAGCATCATCTCGACCACGCCGTCAACCTTGCGGTCGGATGGCGACAGAGCGCCCGCCTCGATGCCGAGGCGTCGCGCAATCGAGGACCGCACCTGGTCTCTGTCGAGGATTTCGCCCTCGATCTCGCTGGACTTGAGCACGTCCTCGGTCAGCGTGGTGAGGACGGCTTCTTCCCGCAGTGGAAACCCAAGCGCCTGCATACGGCCAATCAGCCGCCCCTGGCGGTGCCGGACGGCGGCAAGCTGCTCCGCCAAAGTCTTGTCGTTCCAATGGAATTTTGGCCATTCCGGCAGCTCGTGGATGTACCTGTGCATAATCTCCGCACCTCATGCGGAGATTATGCGGTTTATTCTCCGCAAGCACAAGTTCATTCTCCGCATGAAGTGCGGAGAATACCGAGTTCATTCTCCGCACCTTCGATGCGAGCCGCATCGCGGTGATCGGCTTCTCGCAGGGCGGCACGACGACTCTCGAGGCGGTCGGCCAGCATGAGGCCGATCTGCACGGCCACGAGGGGAATCGAAAATTCAAGGCCGCTGTCGCTTCTATCCCGCCTGCGGATCGGCACGATGCGCCGCCCGATCACCGCATCAGGCTGGGCAACCACAGCGAGATCGCCGGAAACGCGATGAGGATGCCGAGCCGCACGACATCGGCGACCACGAACGGCAGTACGCCCTGGAACAGGATCCGGGTCGGCACGTGCGGCAGCAGGGCATTGAGCACGAACAGGTTCATTCCGACCGGCGGGCTGATCAGCCCGATCTCGACAACCACGACGATCAGGATGCCGAACCAGATCGGGTCGAATCCCAGATGCACGACGAGCGGGAAGAACACCGGCACGGTGAGAAGGATCATGGACAGCTCTTCCATCGCGGTGCCGAGAATGACGTAGATGGCACAGATCGCCGTGATGACCATGATCGGCGACAGGTTGAGCGTGGTGACCAGCGTTTTCAGATCGTCCGGCATCGTCGTGTAGTTGACGAACTCGGCGAACATCAGGGCGCCGGTGAGGATGGCGAACAGCATCGCGGTGGTGCGCCCCGATTCGACCAGGGCGTCGAGGAAGGTGCGCCACGACAGGGCGCGCCGGGCGAGCGCGAAGCACAGCGCGCCGAAAGCGCCGATCCCCGCGCCTTCCGTGGCGGTGAACACGCCGCCATAGATGCCGCCCATGACCACGAAAAACAGCAGCGCGACGGCCCACACGCCCTCGAACGCACGCAGCCGCTGCCCCCAGCTGCATTTTTCGCCGCGCGGACCGGAGGCGGGGTCGCGGAAGACGGTCCATTGCACCGCCAGGCAGAGCAGGAACGTCGCGAGAATTCCCGGCAGGAGGCCGGCGGCAAACATCTTCCCGATATTGGTCTCGGTCATCACGCCGTAGATCACCATCAGGGTCGACGGCGGAATGAGGATGCCGAGCGTTCCGCCCGCCGCGACCGCACCGGTGGACAGGCGATCCGAATAGCCGAGCTCCTTCATGGCCGGATAGGCGACCTTGGCCATGGTCGCAGCCGTTGCGATCGACGAGCCGCAGATCGCGCCGAAGCCGGCGCAGGCGACCACCGTCGCCATCGCGAGGCCGCCGCGCAGGTGGCCGACGAAGGTGTAGGCGGCGCGGAACAGCTCCTGCGACATTCCGGCCCGCGTGACGAAGTTGCCCATCAGGATGAACAGCGGCACCACGGACAGCGTGTAATTGCGTCCGGTCTCGTAGACCTTGGTTTCGACCATCGCCATGGCCGGCGCGAAATTCCAGTCGCGCAGATACGCGACGCCGAGGAAGCCGACGACGCCCATCGCGATGGCGATCGGAATGCGCAGCAGCGCGATCACCATCATGAGGCCCAGGCCGACCAGGCCTTCCGTCATGTCGGGCTCACCTTGTCGGGATCGAACGTCCTTGGGCCTTTCGGGTGGAGCCGGCAGAACGGCCTTGACGAGATGGACGATGGCGGTGATCGCCACCATCAGCGCCATGAAATAGACGAACGGCCCGACCGGTATGCGCAGCACATCGGTGGTATCGCCATAGCCGGCGATCTTTCCGGCCTTGATCCAGACGCGCCAGGCCAGGCCCAGGATGATGAGCCCGCACACGACATTGACGACGCGGCGGAGCAGCCGGCGGCCGCGCTCCCCGAGCGCCGCATCGATGAAATCCAGGGTCACGTGCTCGTCCGCCCGCGAGACCAGCGGCAGGCCGGCGAATATCAGCGCCAGCAACAGCAGCTCGGTGATCTCGAAGGCGCCGCGCAGCGGCCAGTTGAAGATGTAGCGGCCGATCACGTCGGCCGTCGTGATCACCATCAGGCCGAGCAGCAGCACGGCAGCGGCGGCGCCCAGCGTGCGATCGAGCCAGGCGCCGCCGTCAGAGCTTTTCGATGACACCGCGCGACGCCGCTACATGCCGGCAGAGACGCGCTTCAGCTCCTCGTGGAACTCGGCGAACACCTTGGCGCCGTCGACGCCCTTGGCGGTCGCGTCCTGGATCCACTTGTCGATGATGGCTTTCGACCGCTCCTGCACGCCTTTGACCAGTTCGGGCGACGCTTCCACGGTCTGGATGCCGGCCTTCTTCATTTCTTCCAGCGCGGCGCGATCGGTGGCGTCCCAGGCCTTGCCGGCGAGGCGCGCCAGCGCCTCGCCCGAAACGGACATGATTGCATCCTGATCCGGCCTTGGAGAGCTTGTTCCACTTGTCCTCGTTCATGAAGAAGCCGAATGCGGAGCTGTAGAAGCCGCCGGGGAACAGCGTGGCGTACTTGATCACCGGGCCGAGCTTGAAGGATATGATCGATTCCAGCGGGAAGAACGTCCCGTCGGCCACGCCGGAGCTCAACAGCTCGTAGGACTCGGGCGCCGGCTTGACGAAAGCCGAGGCGCCGAGCGCACGTGCCATTTCCTCCGAGATGCCGCCGCCGGAGCGGATTTTCATGCCGGCGAGATCCTCGACCTTGGTGATCGGCCGCTTGGTGTTGAACATCTGGCCCGGCCCATGCGTGAAGACGCCGAGCAGCTTGACGCCCTTGTACTCGCCGACGGCGTGGAGATACTTCCAGTGGATGCGCGAGTAGGCCACCGAATTGATTTCGGCGGTGGCGCCGGCTCCCGGCAGCTCGGGCAGCAATGGCAGCACGTGGCGCGCCGGCGTGTAGCTTGCCGTCACGTAGGAAACATCGACCAGGCCGTCCCTGACGGCGTCGAAGGTCCCCGGCGCGGCCGCGGGCGCCTTCGGCAGCATCTGGAATTTGACCCGGCCGTTGGTCGCCTTCTCGACGTTCTGGGCCCAGACCACCAGGACGTCCTTGGTGATGCAGGTGCGACGGCGGCACCCAGCTCGACATCGTCAAGGTGGTGGTCTGGGAATGGGCGGCCGACGACCAGCCCACCAATGTCGCGAAAGCGAGCGCGGCGCCGCCGTAAACGGCAGACGTCATGAAGCGAGACATATCTGATCCTCCCAAGTATCGTTCTGATGGACCGGATCGGGCCACCAAGCTCAAGGCCCGTCAAGTTCAATTTTGCGCGGCGCCGGGCGTCCCGAAGGCCTCATCCTCTTATGTCCCAAGTCAAGAGTAGAAGCATGAGATTTCCTTTCTCTCCGAGGATCCCCGAAAAAGTGCGAGAGGGATGATCGTGCAACGGGAGGAGCGGAACCCAGAGACGTCGGTCAACAAGCTCTTATTCGCGGGTTCACGCCTGTCCGTCTTTCCGTCTGGGGCTGTCCCGGTCTGAGGTCGGGCGTCGATCTTGCGATCGGCCACACAGGATGATCGGGTATTCCCCTTGCCGCGGCTCCGCTCCCGCCGTTGCACGAGATTTTAGTCTTCGCCGGATCATGCCCCGGCGCGGAGGCCTCCCTTGTGGTTCGGCGTTGCCACTGGCTGCTCCCGGAAGGCCCTCAGCTCGCGACCGCGGCATGTGCCGTTGTAGTTGCGCGAGCGACCGCCCAGATGAAGCCGGCGAGCTCGCGCGCGATCGCCACGATGGCGACGGTCTTGCGCTTTCCCTTCCTGATCAAAGCGCGATAGCGCCGGTACAGTCGGTGCTGCGCCTTCCAGGCAATCTCGCGCACCGCCGGCGTCGCGGCGTCGACCTTTTGCTGCTTGGCGCGCCCGACCCGGGGCGGATGCAGATAGCTCCAGGAGCACTCCACCAGCATGCGGCGGGCGCGCCGGTTGCCGGCCTTGGTGATCGGCCCGCGCTGGATCTCGTCCCCGGTCGAATGCTCCGACGGCACGAGCCCGAGATAGGCCATCAACTCGAGCGGCGTTTGGAACCTTGAGAGATCGCCGACCTCGGCCAGAAGCGTCGTCGCTGCGATCAGATCGATGCCGCGCATGGCCATCAACGCGGTGACCACGGGGGCGAGCGACCAATCCGGGACGGCAGCCGCGATGGCCTGCTCCAGGCGCTCGAGGCGCTCCTGCGCCTGGCGCACCGAAAGCATCATCTCCTCGAGCACGATGCGATGCTCCGGATAGTCGAGCTTCTGGCTCGCAATCCAGCCCATATGCGCCTTGGTCCAGGTCTTCTTGCCTTCCGGGTAAGGTCGCTCCAGGCGCAACAGAAAGGCCGAGACATGCTGGCGCTTCGTGCGCAAATCCAGCATCGCCGTCTCGCGCGCCCGGGTCAGGTCGCGCATCGCCTCGTGACCTCCATCCGGAACCCAGACCGCGGTGAGCTCATCGGCGCGCAGCAGCCTCGCAAGGTTGACGGCATCGCGCCGGTTGGTCTTTACCTTGTCACCCGGGCGCTTGGGGATCAGCGAAGGCGCTACCACCACACATTCGAAGCCGAGGCCTTTGATCTGCCGGTGCAGGCCGTATCCGGTCGGCCCCGCCTCGTAGCAGAACATCAGCCGCTCATACTTCGCGGCGAGCTTGCGCACCAGCTTCGCCGTCGCCGCCGGAGTGTTCTCGATCTCTCCGTAAAAGCGTATCTCACCACCTCGACCGCCATCCGCAATGGCTACCGCATTGCGCAACTTCGATGTATCGAAACCCACGAAAGCTTCGCTATGATCGACCATGACTCACCCTCCTTGCGTGAGGCTCTGCCCGGCCTATCCGGGTAACCCTCGCACTCGCATCGAGGGTGAGTCGCCTCAGAATCGGAAAGGACATACGGTCTGAGGAATGAGGGCGTTCAGCCCGAATGTCTCGAAGGATTGCCAAGGGCGGAGCAGGTGCCCTCGTGCCCCGACACGCCCGCCTGCGCGGCGCTCGCGCGACGCTTCGGCGCGCTCCTCAGCGTGAAGTCTCGACGGCCAGGCGCTGACCTCTCGTGTAGGCCGGTTGGAGCGCAGCGAAATCCGGGATCGACCTCGCGGCAAGAACCCCGCATTGCGCCATAGCGCGTCGCAGACGCGCGTATACGCGCTTTAGGCTCCATGCGGGCTACGCTTGCTGGTCTTGTCTGAGAGGCGGGCCGCAGGCCCGGCTCATCGCTTCGTGCTCGCGTGCTGTTTCCGGGATGCCGCCTCTCCGGCGTCCGACACCTCGACCCGTTTCTTGTCGGGCGCTGCGCCTGCGACGTAGCTGTCGTGCCAGTTCCACCACTCGTAGGGCGGGGTCTGCGGATAACCCTCGGGCGAGTCCTCCCAGTCCTCCTGCCGGCCCAGCGGCGTGATGTCGAGGTAATTCCAGGTGCTCCCCATCTGCTCGTCGCCGCGGTTGTTGATGAAGTATGTGCGGAACACGCGATCGCCGTCACGGTAGAACACGTTGGTGCCGTGCCACTCGTCCACGCCGAAGTCGGCGTCGAAGCTGTCCGTGAGGGTGAACCACGGCATCTCCCAGCCCATCCGCGCCTTCAGCCGCGCGATCTCCTCCTGCGGCGCACGCGAGACGAAGACGAGGGTGGTGTCGCGGGCGTTGAGGTGCGCGACGTGGGCGACCTGGTCGGCCACCATGGAGCAGCCCACGCAAGCGTGGTCGGGCCAGCCGGACACCCCCGGCTCGAAGAAGGCGCGATAGACGATCAGCTGGCGCCGGCCGTCGAACAGGTCGAGCAGGCTGGCCTTGCCGGCAGGCCGCTCGAACGCATACGCCGTCTCCACCGCCATCCACGGCATTCGCCGGCGCTCGGCGGCCAGGCGGTCACGGGCGCGGGTCTGGGCCTTTTCCTTCACGAGCAGCTGCTTGCGGGCCGCCTCCCACGCCTGTGGCGACACGACCGGTGGTGTGTGCATCCGTCCGTTCCTGCCTGATGGTGTCATGGCTGAATCCTCCTCGCTCGAGACCAATTCACGCGCATCGATTGCGTTCGCGGCGCATCGCTCATTCGTGAGATCGTCCGGCGGTGCGAATGGAACCGGGGAGAGCCGCAGGTGGGCCGTGCTCCGATGGCGTCGCTGAAAAGCCTCGGCGGCCGGCCGCGCTCGCATTCGGCGCCGAACACCAGCCGCGGAACGGGATGTGACGCGGCCCTCAGACCGAATAGGGAAACGTCAGTATCGTCAGCGTGCCCTTCGGCACCGCGGGTGTGGTGAGGCGCCCGCCGAGCTGGCCGGCGAGGATTTCCGCCAGCCGCAAGCCGAGCGCGCCCTTGCGGGTCGGACCCATCCCGCGGCCATTGTCGCGCACCGAGACCTCGGCTTCGCCGATGGCCGTGTTGATCCGGAACACGACATTGATGACGCCGCCCTCGTCATCGAACGCGTATTTGACCGAGTTGGTGACAAGCTCGTTCACGACCAGGCCGACCGGCACGGCGCGGTCGAGCGGGATGCCGGCCACGTCCACGTCCACCTCGATGGCAATCCGCGGGCGGCGCGGGTCGATGTTGGCGCACAACGCCCTGAGATAATCGTGCATTTCGACGATGCTGCCGCTCTGCTTGAACGTGAGCTGATCGTGCGCCAGTCCGATCGCGAGCACGCGGTCCATCACGCTCGAGATGCGCTCGCGCGCTTCCTCGCCGGACGCCTGCCGCCGCTGCAGCGCGAGGAAGCCCACGATCACCTGCAGATTGTTCTTCATCCGGTGCTGCAGCTCGCGCAGCAGGATCTCGGTTTGCGAGCGGCTGCTGGTGGTGTCGGTCGCGGCCCTCAGCGCGTCGGCCTGCGAACCGCGGCGCGCCAGCGACAGGCCGATGATGTTGGCGAACACCGAGAGCGAATGAACCTCGAATTCCTCGAAAACGGTCTTCTCGACCGTGTCGACCTCGAGCACGCCCCAGTGGCTGCCGTCGACGAAGATCGGCACGTTGAGCACGGAAATGATGCCGTGCTCGCGCAGCACGTCGGCGTAGCGGAATTCCGGATCGTTGCGGATGTCCTCGCATGCGACCGGCGCGCCGGTTTGCAGCGAGCGCCCGGGCGAAGAGTGGCGATCGGCGCCGAAACTGACATGCCCGACGACGCCCGGCTTCCAGCCGACGCCGGCCTCGATCAGCAGGTCTCCCTGATCGGGACGATAACGCAGCACTTTGACGTGGCGGATATGCGTGATGCGCGCGACCTGCGCGCTGGCGTTCTGCAGCAGTCGCTGCTCGGAGTCGGCTTCGCCGACGATGCGCGTAAAGGTCGTGAGTGCGCGCTGGTAGCCTAGGGCTTTGTCCGGATCGACCAAGATCGCCACTCGTTTAACGAACAAATACCCCGCCTGGCGAACTCACGTCCGTGGTCACCCGATGTCCCTGTTCAACGTCCGGAGCGGAGCACGGTTCCATTTCCGCGTCGCCAATGTCATGCGCCGGCGTGTCCATTCCGATGTGCAGATCGCGGCCGGTGCGCAAGCCTGTCGGTGCGAAGGTGCCGGGGTTGACAGCCAGACCGTCCCGCTCGATACTTTCCTACATGGTGAACTATAGCGAGCGGCTCGACCGGACATTTGCGGCGCTCGTCGACCCGACCCGGCGCGCGATTCTCGCCCGGCTCGAACGCGAGGACGGCGCATCCATCAGCGCGCTGGCGCAGCCCTTCGCGATCAAGCTGCCGGCCGTGATGAAGCATCTCGATGTGCTTGACGACGCCGGCCTCATCACCCGGTCGAAAGCCGGCCGCACCGTGACGGTACGGCTTCGTCCGCAGCCCATGAGGGAGGCCATGGATTGGCTGCGCCGCTACGAACGCTTCTGGTCGAACAGCCTCGATCGGCTCGCGGCCTATGCCGAAAGCAGGGAAGCCGAAGCGAGGAAGAACAGACGATGACCAGTCTGACGCTGGTGCGCCGGATCAAGGCACGGCCGACGATTGTTTTCGATGCGCTCACCACGGCGGAAGGCATCGCCAGCTGGTTCGGCCCCGACGGCGGCCCCGTCCTTGTGGCGGAGACCGACCCGCAGGTTGGTGGCCGCTTCCGGGTACGCTTCCGCATGCTCGATGGAAGCGAGCATGAGAGCAGCGGCGAATATCTCGAAGTCGTGAAGCCCGAGCGGCTGAGCATGAGCTGGCGCTGGACGGGCGGCGTTGAGGATCCCGGCGAGTTGCTCGTCGAGATCAGGCTTCGCGCCGTTGCCGAGGGGACCGAGCTCACATTCACCCATTCGCGCCTGCACGACGAGGAGAGTCGCCGCAGCCACGAGCAGGGCTGGAACGGAGCGCTCGATAAGCTGGAACGTCATCTTCTTGCAGCCGAACGGAGCGTTCCGTGACCGGGTATCTAGCCGTAGCCATGGAGCCGGCTGAAACGAAGCCTTCGGCGAGCCTCAGCCTGCGCCACGAGAATTCGCAAAGGAGCGCATCGCATGATCACGATCTCAGCCTTCAAATGGGTTCCGGAGTTTGCCCAGGGCCAGGTGCGCGATTTGCGCGCGCGCTGGGCGCTGGAGGAAGCCGGTCTGCCTTACCGGACGCGCCTGCTCGAACAGGGCGATCAGGACAAATCGGACTACCGCGCGCTGCAGCCCTTCGGGCAGGTGCCGATCCTCGAGGAAGACGGACTCGTGCTCTTCGAATCCGGGGCCATCGTGCTGCATGTCGGCGAACGGAGCGAGATGCTCCTGCCGAAGGACGCCGGCGGACGCGCACGCGCGACGCAATGGCTGATCGCGGCGCTCAATTCCATCGAGCCGTTCGTCATGAACGTCGCCCTGATCGATCTCTTTTACAGGAATGACGAATGGGCGAAGCTGCGCCGCCCGGGGGCGGTGGAGTTCGTGCAGAAGCGCCTGTCCGCGCTCTCCAGGTCGCTCGGCGACAAGCCCTATCTCGACGGCGACCGATTCACTGTGGGTGATTTGATGATGACGACCGTGCTGCGAATCCTGAAGCACACCGACATCGTCACCAGCGAGAAGCGCCTCGCCGCCTATGTCGAACGCTGCACCGCGCGGCCTGCCTTCAAGCGCGCGTTCGATGCGCAGATTGGCGATTTCAGGCAGGCCGCATAGCCCGATCGGGCCGCCTCGACCACGCGCTGCGGCCGGCCGCGATCGTATTCGCCGCCGATCACCAGCACCGGGCATCTGATCGCGGCGAGGTCCGGCATCAGGTCCATGGCGGCGAGCATGCGGTAGATGCTGGCGAAGCTCACCGGGTCGTTCGCGAGCCAGCGCGCGCGGAAGGCCGCGAACTTCGCCGGATCGGTGAGCAGCCCGGCCGGGTAGCCGTTGTCGGCGGTGGCGTCGACCGCGGCGCGCGGGCCGTCGCGCTCGAAGCGCGCCACGCGCTCCGGCACGGCGGCACGCTCAGGCCTTGAGATGCAGACTGACCAGCACGGTGATTTCGGCGCCCTCCGGCAGCGCGGCGGCGACGCGCAGGAAAGCGCCGAAATGCGCGACGCGCTGGAAGGTGACGGCGTTCTCCGTGGCGGGCAGCGCGAATTGCGAGCCTTCGGCGACCCAGTGCATGCCGTCGGCCGAGATCTCGATGCGGGCCGTCGGCAGCGGGCCCTTCGGGGCCTTGAGCGCGCGCACGAAGACGATCGCCTCCCTGGCCCAGCCGGCCTCGTAGGGCTCGGTCGCGGCCAGGCCGGTCCAGGTCTCGTTGCGGGCGACGATGGCGGTGAGGTTTTCAGGCAGCATCAGAAATCCCCCGAAAGGCAGACCGAGTCGAGATAGGCGAAGGCGCGCTTGTCGGTGTCGGTCTCGGCGAAGAAGCACAGGTTCAGCATGCACCAGAGATTCTTCATCGCCGGGATGCGGATCGAGTCGAAAGTCGAGAGGTCGAAGCTGCGATCGTTGCACCTGGAAGCCGGTGGCCTTCATCGTGGCGAGATCGAAATCGAAGCGCAGATAGTGCCAGTTGATCTTGGTCGGGATCTCGTTGTAGCAGAGCCTCTGCTCGCCGCCCGGCAGGTCCTCCCAGTCGGTCGGCGCGAGGTGGTAGTGCGAGATCGTCTTGCCGACATTGCCGATCGGCACGATGTCGGTGGTCTTGCGCTTGAACTGCCATTTCTGCAGGTGCTTGCCGTCCTCGGCATTGAGGAAGCGCAGATGCGGCATCACCCGCTGCCCGCCCGCGCCATGCTGGTCGCCGACCTGGAGGTCGTAGAGGAAGCCGAACGAGCGCACGTCGGTCTCCGATCAGCTGCAGCTCGGTCGCTTCGGGCTTGAAGGTGAAGTAGCATTCCATCCGGATCGGCCCCGCCTTGCGGAAGGTCAGGCGCTTGAGCGTGACGTTCTGCGCGCCGCGCTTCGCCCGCGTCGCCAGCTTCAGCGCATAGGAGCCGTCGACGCCGCCATGCGAGCCGAAATCCCAGTTCGGCAGGGTCGAGAGCATGGGCGTGGGTGTGCTGGGCGTAGCCGGGCAGCATCTGGTCGAGCGTGATCTCGTAATTGCCGACGAGCTGGGTCCAGCCGCACATGCCGCGGTCGAAATCGTCGAAGCAGATGATCCGCGGCAGCGGATCGAAGCGGCTGAGCTGCGGGTCGGCTTCGCGGATGGCGCGGCGCATGTCGTCGAGTTGGGTCATGACCTATCCTTTCACCGCGCCGGCGGTGAGCCCGGCGACGAGATGCTTCTGCATGAGGATGACGAAGGCGAGCACGGGCAGGAGCTGGATCGCGGACGCGGCGAACAGCACGCCCCACTCGACGCCCTCGACGGCGCCGATCATCTCCGCCATCACCAGCGGCGCGGTCTTGGCCCTGGTCGTGGTGAAGATGAAGGCGAACAGGAACTCGTTCCAGGCATAGACGATGACGAAGACCGCGACCGCCAGCATGCCCTGGGCGGCGAGCGGGAAGATCACGCGGGCGATGATCTGGAATTGCGAGGCACCGTCGATCATCGCGGCCTCGTCGAGCTCGCGCGGGATCTGGTCGATGAAGGTGCGCATCACGATGGTGCCGAGCGAGACGAAGAAGGTGGCGTAGAGCAGGATCAGGATCAGATGCGTGTCGTTGAGCTTGAGCCAGTTCACCACCGGGAATAGTGGCAGCGTGATCACGATCGGCGGGAACAGGCGGACGAAGATCAGGAAGAACGCGCTGGCCTGCAGTCCCCTGCCGGCATGGCGCGAATAGGCGAAGCCGGCGAGCAGCGAGACGAGCACGGCGAGCAGTGTCGCGCCGAGCGTGACGAGGAAGCTGTTCCACAGCCCGTGGAAGAAATCGCCCCAGCGGGTCCAGAGCAGCTGGTAGTTGGCCAGCGTCGGCATGAAGCTGAAGCGCGCGCCCGAGCGAGAAGATGTCGCGATCCGACTTGAAGGAGGACAGCACGATCAGCGCGATCGGCAGGATCGACCAGGCGACGATCGCCGACGATGCCGATGGCCTTCAGGATCGAGAGCGGGAGCTTACCCATGCTTGCCGAACATCTCCCGGTAGAGCCCGCGCAGGTAGAACAGCGCGAGCAGGAGCGAGGCGAGCACGAGCAGCCAGCCGGTCGCGGCGGCTGCGCCGAAGGCGTTGTAGCGGAACGCCTCGAGATAGAGATAAACCGCCAGCACCTCGGTGCTGCGCGCCGGCCCGCCCCCGGTCATCAGCCAGACCTCGGAGAACAGCCGGAAGGCGAAGATGTAGCGGAACAGGGCCGCGATCAGCATCGCCGGCATCAGCAGCGGCAAGGTGACCCGGCGAAACGCCGTCCAGCCCGTGGCGCCGTCGATCGCGCGGCCTCGTAGAGCTCGTCGGGAACCGAAAGCCGCGCCGCATAGAGGATGATGAAGCTGAAGGGCAGGTGCAGCCAGATCGAGAGCAGGCAGACCATCAGGAGCCCGTGCGACGGGTTCACCGACCATTCGATCGGCGGCAGGCCGATGGTGCCGAGAAGCCGGCTCATCATCCCGACATCGGGCTCGAACAGGTAGCGCCACATCACCACCGCCGAGACCTCGCTCACCGCGTAGGGCGCGAGCACGATCGCGAGCATCAGCGTGCGGAAGGGCATGCCGGAGGCGAAGAGCAGCGCCATCATGAGGCCGAGCAGCAATTCGACATGCACGACGATCGCGACGACGATCACGGTGTTGACCAGCGCGCGCCAGAAGTAGGGGTCGCCCAGCACCTTGGCGTAGTTGGCGAGGCCGACGAAGCTCGCCGCCTGCCCGAAGGAGGACTGGTGCAGGCTGAGCCAGAGCACGTAGATCGCCGGCAGGAAGATGATGCCGCCGACCATGAGCTGGACCGGCGAAACCAGCGCGAAGGCGGGGAGGCATCGAGCGCTGCTGCATCGCTCAGGCGATCCGGTGGCGCGCGAGCATGTCGCGGTCGATCTCGATGCCGAGCCCCGGCCCCTGCGGCACCATGAGCTGCCCATCGACGAGCTGGCTGCCTTCGCCGACCACGGGATGCGTGAACGAGTCGCGCAGCGGGTTGGCGTAGACCATGCACTCGAAGGTGCGCAGCGTCTCCGCCGCGGCCGCAAGCTGGAGGCTGGCGGCGACGCAGATCGCGCCGGACCAGCCGACATGCGGCGCGTAAGCGGTGTTGAAGCTGGCGGCGAGCTCGGCGATGCGCCAGGTCTCGGTGATGCCGCCCGAACGGGCCACATCGGGCTGGATCAGCCCGAGCGAGCGGTCCTGCAGCATCGCCAGGGCCTCGGAGGCGACATAGTCGCTCTCGCCGGCCGCCAGCCGGATCGGCAGATGCTGGGCGAGGCGGCGATAGCCGGCGCGGTCATGCGGCGCGATCGGCTCCTCGAAAAAGCCATAGCCGAGATCGGCCAGCGCCCGGCCGACGATCAGCGCGTCGTCGACGTCGTAGGCCCAGTTGGCATCGACGTAGAGCGCGATATCGTCGCCGGCGAGCTTGCGGACGAAGCGTGCCCGCGCGATTGCGTCCTTGAGCGGGTGGCCGAGCTTGACCTTGATCTCGCGGAAGCCGGCCGCGAGCGCGGCCGCGACCTCGGCCTCGACCGTGGCGTCGTCGAGCCAGTTGATCGAGGAGGCGTAGGCGGCGACGCGTGTCCGCCCCATGCCGCCGAGCAGCTTGTGGATCGGCAGGTTGGCCGCCTTGCCGGCAATGTCCCAGAGCGCGATGTCGACCGCCGAGATCGCCTCGACCAGCTGCCCGCCCGGCCGGCCCGAGAGCGCGGCGCGCATCGTCTTCCAGAGCGCGCGCCGGTCGGCCGGATCCTTGCCGATGAGGCGCGGCGCCAGCACCTCGTCGATCAGACGCGCGTAAGCCGCCGCGCCGCGCCGGGCCAGGCCCTCGCCATAGCCGACGATGCCGTCGCTGCTGGTGACCTCGACCACCACGATCTCGATCGCCGGGTAGTCGCCCTGCGAGGTGCGTTGCGCCTTGGCCAGCACGGCACGCAGCGGGTGGGAGACGATTCTGGCGATGCTGCGGGCTGTCATCGGCAGCTCAGGCGCTCCCTCGACATGTCCACCTATCTGATAGGTTAGTCAGTTGCAAATCTGTCCGGCATCTGTCAATCGTTCAATCGTGGAGACGACCAAGCCCCAGGCTGCCCTGGTGTCCGGGATCGACAGCGATCCGTTCGGCGCGTCCGAGGTCGTTCCGATCCGGCTCGGCGATGCGGTGATCGCGCGGATCACGCAGGCGATCCATGACGGGCGGCTGAAGCCGGGCGACGCTTTGCCGTCCGAGGCGCGGATCGCCACCTCCTTCGGCGTCAGCAAGCCGATCGCGCGCGAGGCCATCCGCCAACTCGCCGCCATGGGCGTCGTCCATATCCAGCAAGGCAAGCCGACGCGGGTCCAGGCGCTCGACGCTGCCCCGCTCGACCGCTTCTTCCGCTTCGCGGTGCGCGGCAGCAAGACCGGGCTGACCGAGGCGGTCGAGCTGCGCCGCGTGCTGGAACCGCCGATCGCGCGCTACAGTGCCGAACGCCGCTCGTCCGCCGATATCGAACGCCTGGCCGGGATTCTCGTGCGGATGAAGGCCGCGCTGACCGACGTGCCGCGCTGGATCGAGGCCGATCTCGATTTCCACGAGGCGATCGCCGCCTCTGCCGGCAACCGGCTGCTCGACCTGCAGATCAGGGCGCTGCGGCCGGTGAACCGCGAGGTGATGGAGCTGTTCAACTCGCGCAGCACCCGCACCGCGGCCGACTGGCGCAAGACCTGGCAACGCCACGTCAGGGTCGTGGACGCGATCCGCGCCGGCGACGCCGAGGCGGCGGAGCGGGCCATGATCAAGCATTTCGAAGCGGCCGAAGCCGCCATCGCGGAGCTCGCCGCAATCCGGGAGGAAGAAAACCATGACAAGGACAGGGCTGGACCGTAGGCGGGTCCTCGGTGGTTTCATCGGACTGAGCTTCGTGAATGCCCCAGCTGCGCTGGCGCAGACGGCGCCGCTCAACGTCTTCGCCCATCGCGTCATGCAGACGGTTTCGACCGGCGCGCAGGGCGGCGACATCACCAGGGACTGGGCACAGCAGAATGGCACCACGATCCAGTGGACCACCTTCGATACCGGACCCTTGCAGGAGCGCCTGTTCCGCGAGGCGAGCCTCGGCGAGACCACGGTCGATGTCGGCTTCCTGCTCAACACGCAGGCGATTCCGCGTGCCGCCACCCTGTTCGAGCCGCTCGACGACTACCTGGCGCGCGATCCGCTCGAGGACGCCGCCGACATCTTCCCCGGCCTGATGGCGGGGATGAAGGTCGGCGGCAAGCAATTGGCGATCCCGTTCCGCCACGCTTCCTCGGGCCTGCACTACAACGAGGAATTGCTCGCCGAGAACGGCTTCTCGAAGCCGCCGGCGACCATCGAGGAGATGGTCGAGATCGCCAAGGCCTGCACCTATCGCCGGGCCGACGGCACGGCGGTGGTCGGCCTCTGCATGCCGGGCGTCACCTATCCCAACGTGATCGACATCGCCCGCGCCTGGGACGGTGATTTCATCACGCCGGACTTCAAGTGCGTCGCCGACCAGCCGCCGATGCTGAACGCGATCAAGCTCCTGCGCGCACTCTTCCAGGCCGGCGCCTTCCCGCGCAATTTCGCGACGCTCTCGACCGAGGACGTGAATGTCTGGATGCAGAACGGCCGCGCCGCGATGAGCCTGCAGAGCATGGGCCGCAACCGCATCTACAACGATCCGCAGAAGTCGAAATTCCCCGGCAAGATCAAGACTGTCGCCGTGCCGGCCTCGCAGACGCTCGCGGGCAAATACGACGCCGCGCCGGCCAAGGTCGAATTCTGGGGCATGGTCATCCCGAGGAACTCCAAGCGCAAGGACCTGGCCTGGAGCTTCATCAAGGCGATGAGCGCGAAGCAGGCGACGCTGAAGGCCGCGCTCAATGGCAACGGCCCGGTGCGCGCCTCGACCTATGCCGATGCGGGCTTCAGCGGCAGCGTGCCCTATGCGGACGAGGAGCTGAAGGTGCTGAAGGTGGCCCGTGTGCCGCTGCCGGCCTTCGACGAGGCGGCGCGCGCCGGCGACCTCTTCAAGGAAGAGGCGGAAGCCGCCGTGCTCGGCATGAAGACGCCCGAGGAAGCGATGGCCTCGCTGGTCAAGCGCGTGCAGCCGCTGCTGCCGGGCTGAACCTCACAGATATCTCGATCGTGCGGAACAAATCCGGAGGAATGCCATGACGAAATTCCCGATCTCACTCTCGCGCCGCCGCTTCGGCCTGCTCGCAGCCGGCGCAGCCTCTTCTGGCGCTGGCCGGCCGCGCCGTGGCGCAAGGCAAGACGCTGACCGCGCTCGGCCACCGCGTGCACCAGACCTCAGCCACCACCGGCCCCGGCGGCGACGCCACCGAGGCCTGGCGCAAGCAGGCCGGCGCGAACGTCAACTGGGTGACCTTCGGCGACATCAACGCCATCCATGAGCGCCTGCTGCGCGAGGCCACGCTGGCCGAAACATCGATCGATGTCGGCTATCTGCTCAACGGCCGCGCCGTGCCGCGCAACCTCAAACTGTTCGAGCCGCTGGATGCGCTGATGAAGGAGGCGCCGCTCGAGGACGCCGGACGATTTCGCGCCCGGCCTGGTCGCGCCCCTGCGGCTCGACGGCGCCCTGCACGGCATCCCGGTCCGCCACGCCACCAATGCGCTGATCTACAACGAGGCGCTGCTCGAGGAGCGCGGCGTCACCAGGCTGCCGGCGAATTTCGAGGAGCTGGTCGAGCTCGCCCGCAAGCTCACCTTCAAGCGCGACGACGGAACGCAGGTCCACGGCCTCGCCTTCACCGCCGTCTTCGCCTCGAATTTCCTCACCATCGCGCGCTGCCTCGGCGGCGACTACATGACGCCGGACGGCAAGCTCGTCGCGGCCGAGGCCCCCATGGTCAAGGCGCTCGCGCTGCTCGCCGACCTCTACAAGACGGGCGTGCTGCCGCGGAATTTCGCGACGGTGAACAACGAGGAGATCACCACCTGGATGCAGCAGGGCCGGGCGGCGATGACGATCAACCCGTTCGCCCGGCTGGTCACCTACAACGACCCCGCCAAGGGCAAATATGGCGGCCGCTTCAAGTCGCTGCTGCCGCCGATGGCGGCCGATCTCGCCGGCAAGCTCGCCTTTGCGCCGACGGTGGAATTCTGGTCGCTGGTGATCCCGAAGAACGCGAAGCAGAAGCCGCTCGCCTGGGAGATGATCCGCGCGCTCTCCTCCAAGGCGGGCACCACCGCGATGGCGCTGAACGGCAACGGCCCGACCCGGATCTCGACCTATGCGGATCCCAAGCTGATGGCGGCGCTGCCCTATGCGGCCGACGAGGCGGCGGCGCTGAAGGCAAGCCGCATCCATCTGCCGGCCTTCGACGAGCAGGCCCGCGCCCACGACATCTTCATCGAGGAGACGCAGGCGGCCGTGCTCGGCATCAAGCCGGCGCAGACCGCGATGGACGACGCGGTGAAGCGCGTGCGTCCGCTGCTCGGCTGAGGCGATGGCTCATCTGGAGGGACGCGTCGCCCTGGTGACGGGCGCGGCGCGGGGGATCGGGCTTGCGATCGCAACCGGACTGGCCGAGGCCGGCGCCGGCGTGATCCTGCACGACCGCGACCGCGCGGCGACCGATCGCGCCGTCGCCGAGCTCGGCGCCCGCGGCTTCACGGCGCGCGGCCTCGTTCACGACCTCGCCGATCCCGCGGCGCCCGAGCGGATGCGGGCGGTGCTTGCGCAGGCAGGGCCCGGTCCCGACATCCTGATCCTGTGCGCCTCGGTCGAGATCCCGGAAGGCTGGGACCGGATCAGCGAAGCCGCTCTCGCGTTGCAGAGCGAAGTCAACCTCCACGCCACGGTGCGCCTGATCCAGGCCTTCCTGCCCGGCATGATCGTGCGCGGCTTCGGCCGCATCGTCGCGATCGGCAGCGTGCAGGAGGTGCGGCCCAATCCGAGCCATTTCTACTACGCCGCCACCAAGGTCGCGCAGACCAGCATGATCCTGAACCTCGCCCGCACCCTGCGCGAGCCCGGCATCACCTGCAACGTGATCAAGCCCGGCGCGATCCTGACCGACCGCAACCGAGCCGTCCTCGCCGATCCCGCCTATGAGGCGGCGGTGCTGGAGCGGATTCCCTTGCGCCGGCTCGGCGCGCCGCAGGATTGTGTCGGCGCCGCCTTGCTGCTCTGCTCGCCCGCGGGCGCCTATATCAACGGCGCCGAGATCGCGGTCGATGGCGGGTTGAGGCTGTGAGGTTCGCACCCTCGAAGGCACGGTTGTGTGACGTACGCAAGCAGCGTCGTAGGCCGGATGAAGCGCAGAGAAATCCGGGATCGACCTCGCGGCAAGAACCCCGCATTGCGCCATAGCGCGTCCTAAAGGGCGCTCACGCCCGTCTTCGACGGGCTATGGACGCGCGTAAACGCGCTTTTGGGCTCCATGCGGGCTACGCTTTCTGCCTCCTCAGGCGTGATTGGAGAACGCCGCTGGCGAGGTCGGCGGGCTACGGCGTCTCAGCTCGCCTCACCGGTGTCGTGGACGATGAAGTTCACCGCGTCTTGACGCGTCATGTCCTGCTCGCCAAGGAGCCTTGCGGCGGGGCTTTCTGTCTCGGCGAACATGGCCAGCAGCACATTGGCTCCGGTAACCTCCTCGCGACCGGACCACTGGATGTGGGTCACGGCACGCTGAACGACGCGCTGAAAAGCAGAGGTCGGTCTGGCGTCGTTGCCGTCGGATTTCGCCAGTCCCGTAAGCTCGTTGTCGATGTAGTTGGCGAGATTCTTTTTTAGCGCGCCAAGATCGACGTTGCAGGCCTTCATCACTGCCGAAGCGTCCTGGTCGTCCAGCAGGGCGAGCAGGAGATGCTCCAGCGTCGCGTAATCATGCTCTCGGTGATTGGCGCCGGCGAGAGCGCGGTGCAGCGTCGACTCAAGCTCGCGCGAAAAGTGCGGCCCTGGTCCTAGAACTCTTTCGGCGGCTGGGGGCGGCGACGGGGAGAATTTATTGCGCGGAGCAGGCGCCTTCGCGCGAACCGCGGCGCTCAGCGTGTTCCAATCGGCAACGCCAAACGCCTTGGCGATCAGTTCGAGGCTTTCGCTGATGGTGATCTTGAGACCCTTGGCAGCGAGCGCCGCACGCAGTGTATTTGCCATAGCTCTGGCATCGCGGAAGTCGCGCATATCTTGATCCTTTGCTTGAACGAAACAGGGGTGCCAGGGCTTGCGTTGCTGACCCGTCGTTCGGGCAAAGGCTATGAAACGCTGCGATACGTTCACCATACCCCGAAGGGCGCAAGCGGCGGGTCGTATCAACCTCGCAAAAAGGTGGTCGTCCGAGGGTACATTGTCAATCTCCCGTGGCGTAATCGCCGGGCACTGCCGATGACCGAAAGTGGGCCAAGAGACGACATTGACCGCTTCCACATCCTCATGAGACGCGCGTAGTCTGTTCCCACTGCGTCCTGCTGGATTGCACGTCCGCGATGGTGCGCAGACTTTGGAGGGAGCATCATGAAACTTCCCCGCCGCACATTCTTGCATCTGGCCGTGGGTGCTGCTGCGTTGCCGGCCGTGTCCGGCATTGCGCGGGCGCAAGCCTATCCGTCGCGGCCGGTGCGCATCATCGTCGGCTTTCCCGCCGGCGGGGCTACCGACATCCAGGCGCGCCTGATGGGTCAATGGCTGTCGGAGCGCCTCGGCCAGCAATTCATCGTTGAGAACCGCGCCGGCGCCAGCGGCAACATCGGCACCGAGGCGGTCGCGAAGGCACCCGCAGATGGCTATACGCTGCTGCAAATCGTGACCCCGCATGCGATCAATGCCGCGCTCTACACCAATCTCAATTTCGACTTCATCCGGGACATCGCGCCGGTTATCGCCGTCGCGCGGCTGGCATACGTGGTCGTGGTGCATCCGTCGGTTCCGGCCACGACGATCCCCGAGTTCATCGCTTATGCCAAGGCGAACCCGGGCAAGATCAACTACGGGTCGGCCGGCAGCGGCACGCCGCAAAACATTTCCTGCGAGCTCTTCAAGATGATGACCGGGGTGAATTTGGTCCACGTCCCGTATCGGGGCGGCGCGCCTGCGACCACCGATCTGATCGGCGGCCACTTGCAGGTGATTTTCTGTCCGGTGTCGGAAGCGATCGAGCACATCAAGAGCGGCAAGCTGCGTGCCCTGGCGGTGACGACCGCGGCCCGATTGGACGTGCTGCCGGACGTTCCAACGGTGGGAGACTTCGTGCCTGGTTATGAGGCCAGCGGTTTTGCCGGCATCGGCGCGCCCAGGAACACCCCGGCCGAAATCATCGACATGCTGAACAAGGAGCTCAATGCCGGCATCGCTGATGCCAAAGTCAAGGCACGGATCGTCGAGCTGGGCGGCACCGTGCTCGGGGGCTCGCCTGCGGCATTCGGGACGATCATCTCGGATGCCACCGAAAAGTGGGCGAAGGTGATCAAGTTCGCGGGCATCAAGACCGAGTAGGGCCGGTCGTTACCGGATTTCGAATTCATCGGTTTTTCGCGAGCCCGTCCAGCTCCATGCCCGGGTTGGGTCACTCACGTCGGTTGAGCAGCCGCAAGTCTGCCTTATGCGTGCCGTCATTCATGATAGAGTTGCCGTCGAACCGTGCCGATAGCTGCCAGGAGCAAATTGGCGGCGTGTTGGCAGCAGTGAGTCACCCAAATAGTGCGATCTGACACCTGGTCGACGCAAGCGGACCGGCATCGCAATCGGGACTGGCATGGCAAGGCAATCTGGAACGGCGCAATCCACCGCTGCAGTGCAGCGTCGGGGGCTTCCCGCCATGCTGACGCTTGCGCCGATGGCCGCACTGATCGCGCTGACCGCCGACGCCGTCGCGAGACAGGCTCGACCCGCGCCGCCCACCGAGGCGACGGCGCCGCGCGATGCAGGCGAGCCGATCATGGCGATCGTGTCGATCAAGTCCCAGCAGGTCACTCTCTACGACGCCGACGGCTGGATTTTGCGCGCGCCGGTCTCGACCGGCGTCAAGGGCCGCGAGACGCCGGCCGGCGTCTTCGCCGTCGTCGAGAAGAAAATCGACCACCGCTCGAACATGTATGACGATGCCTGGATGCCCCACATGCATCGCATCACCTGGAACGGCATCGCGCTGCACGGCGGGCCGCTGCCCGGGTATGCGGCCTCGCATGGTTGCGTGCGGCTGCCTTTCGGCTTTGCCGAGAAGTTGTTCGACAAGACGCGGATCGGGATGCGCGTCGTCATCGCGCCGAACGACGCGGCTCCGGTCGAGTTTTCTCATCCGGCATTGCTCGTGCCCAACGCGGAGGCCATCGCGGCCGCTTCGGAGCGGGCCGAGCCACTCGCCCGCGAGGCCGCGGAGGCCGCCAGGGCTGCCGACGAGGCGAAGAAAGCTGCCGCCTCGACGGCGCGGGAGACAGCACCGCTCGCGGCGTCGCTCCGCAAGCTGGAATCGCTCAAGGCCCGCGCCGACGCCGGGCTCGCGTTTGCCGACAGGACGCTCGCCGCCGCAAAGACCGACCAGGCCAGGGCGCGAGCCGAGGAGCTGAAGCAGAAGGCCGCCGCCAAGGCTGCGGAACTGGCGACACAGCTCGACGCCGCCAGCGCCGACGCGAAGTCCAGGCGCGACGCCGCCGCCGCCGCAAAGGATGCCGCCAAGGCGGCCGAGACCAGGAAGGCCGCCTCCGCCAAGGCGGCGGGCGAGGCGAAGCTCGCGCTCGAGCCGGTCTCGATCTACATCAGCCGCGCGACGCAAAGGCTTTACGTGCGACGCAACACGCGCAAACCGCTGCCGGATGGGGGCGAGGTGTTCGATTCGTCCATCGAGGTTCCGATCGCGATCCGCAATCCCGACAGGCCGATCGGCACGCATGTGTTCACCGCTGTGGCGCGCAACGACGCGGGACTGCGCTGGACCGCGGTCACGATCGACGACGCCGGCAGCGCCAGGGACGCGCTGGACCGCATTACCATCCCGCAGGATGTGCTCGATCGCATCGCGCCGACCGCCTTGCCGCGATCCTCGATCATCGTCTCGGACGAGCCGCTGAGCGACGAGACCAACTATCGCACCGAGTTCGTCGCGGTGCTGAGCAACCACCCCCAGGGCGGTTTTGTGACGCGCCAGCCCACGGCCGATGATCTCGTTGCGAGCGGCGACGTCTGGGGTGACGACCGCTTCGGCTCCCTTTTCCAGCGCGGCTGGGGCCCGCAAACCGGCTATTCTTCTCCGCGCAGCTGGGACGATCAGCGGAATTGGGGCTCCCAAGCCGGCCCCCGGCGCAACTGGGGCTCGCAACCTGGCAATCCGGGTTGGTTCGGCAACCAGTACTATCGTCGTGAGCAACAGCGCTGGTGATCAAGACCCGGTGCGCGGCGCGTTCCGTCAGATCCTTTGCCGAACTGGCCTTCGAAGCCGCCCTCGCCGCGCAGACCGCCCATGCCCGAGTTGGGTCCAATAGCCGATATCAGGTTGCTTGCCCAAATGGAGCCGCAGGACCGGTCCGGCACGCGGATTTCCCTCTGATCATCGAGAGAACCGTCCGGGCGAGATCAGCAGCGGTTTCCACCAGCTGATCCGCGCCAGCGGTTTCAAGCTCGTCTCGGGTGCCATAACCCCACAGCACGCCAAGGCCGCGCATTCCGACAGCATGGGCCCCGGAAATGTCGTACCGGCGGTCCCCGACCATCAGACTGCGGGAAGGCGAGATATCATGCTTGGACAAAATATAGGCGAGCAGTTCAGGCTTGTGATCCAGCTCGCCGCCCGGCACTGAGCCATAGATGCCATCGAAGTATGTGGCGAAGCCCAGATGCTCCAGAATGCGGCTCGCGAAAATCACCCGCTTCGACGTGGCTAGATAGATTCGCAATCCGGCGCGCTTCATCTCTTCAAGGGACCTGCCAACTCCCGGATAAGGCTCGCTTCCGAAGAGCCCACTTTCACCATAGTGTTGACGATAGGCTGCTACCGCTTCGCCAACTCTGCCGTCTCCATATGGCTGCAACAGGGCCTGCATCACGTCTTCGAGCGGTGGCCCGATAACGCGTCGTATGTCGAGGGTTTCATCCGGCTCGTGTCCAAGGCCGCGCAATGCAGCAAGGCAGCTTGCAAGAATGCCGGGCTGCGAATCAATCAAGGTGCCGTCGAGGTCCAGAAGAACGGAGCAAGTCATAACTCGAACATATCGGCCGAAGGCAAACGCGTACATGTCGTTTGGCTGACCTGCGTTTCGGTCGGAGCCTGAAGAGCTCGAATTGAGTAACGAATTCCGCCTTCGGGCCGATTGCGGCCACAACGGCGCCGTGACAGCGCGTTGGGATCCGACCCTTCACTCTACGCTCCGACCTCTCCCAAAAATCCTTCGATCGCCTCGACCATCAGCTCCGGCGTCTGCAGCGCCGCATAGTGCCCGGTCGGCAGCACCTTGAACTCCGCGCCCGGGATCGCCTTCGCGACCGGCTCGACCACATGCGGCGGCCGGCCGCGGTCGTATTCGCCGCCGATCACCAGCACCGGGCATTTGATCGCGTGGAATTCCGGCGAAAGATCCATGGCGGCGAGCATGCGGTAGATGCTGGCGAAGCTCACCGGATCGTTGGCGAGCCAGCGCGCGCGGAACGCCGCGAATTTCGCCTGGTCCGCCCGCAATTCGGCCGGATAGCCGTTGTCGGCGGTCGCATCGACCGCGAAGCGCAGGCCGTCGCGCTCGAACCGTGCGACGCGCTCCAGCACGGCGGCGCGGCTCGCCTCGGGGATCGCGGTCGCGGGGCTCGACACGATCGCGGCGCTGATGCGGTCCGGGTGGCGCACCGCGGTGTGCAGCGCGATCGCGCCGCCGACCGCGGTGCCGGCGAGCGCGACCTTCTCGTTGATGCCGAGCGCATCGAGGAGCGCGATCAGGTCGTTGGTCATGGTGGCGATCTTCAGCACGCCGCGGATCTTCTCCGAGAAGCCGGCGCCGCGCGTGTCGTAGCGGATCACGCGGCGTGTCGCGGCGAGCGCCGGCACGACGAGGTCCCAGCTCTCGATCGTGCCGCCCATCTCGTGGATCAGCACCAGCGGCTTTCCGCTGCCCTGCACGTCGTAGCGCAGCGAGACGCCGTTCACCTCGATGAAGTTCATGGTCTCATTCTCGCTCTCTCCACCGTCATGGCCGGGCGAAGTCCCGGCCATCCACGTCTTCAACGACACACCGAAAAGACGTGGATGCCCGGGACTTCGCCCGGGCATGACGGAGTATCAATCTGGCAACGCAATCGGGGGCGCGACGAGCGGCTTGCAGTCCGCCGCGAACTTGAGCGGCGCGCCGGTCTTCTGTTGCAGCTCCGCGCGGCTGATCTCGACGATTTCACGGACGACGAAGCCCTCAGGCATGACGTCGACCACCGCGAGGTCGGTGTAGACCCGGCTGACGCAGCGCACCGCCGTGAGCGGAAGCGCGCATTTCTCCAGCAGGCGCGGCGCGCCCTTGCGCGTCACGTGCTCCATGATCACCCGCACCTCGCGCGCCGAGGCCGCGAGATCCATCGCGCCGCCGACCAGCGGCCCGCGGTTCGGCACGCGCATGTCCCAGTTTGCGAGGTCGCCGTTCGCCGCCACCTCGAACGCGCCCAAAATCGTCACGTCGATGTGGCCGCCGCGGATCATCGCGAACGACCACGACGAGTCGACGATCGAGGCGCCCGGGCGCAGCGTGATGCGGCGGCTGCCGGCGTCGACCAGGTCGGTGTCGGCCGCCTCGGGCGCGGCGAGCGGGCCGACGCCGACCACGCCGTTCTCCGACTGCAGGATCACGTCGAGCTCGGGCCGCAGATAGTCCGAGCAATGCACCGGCAGGCCGATGCCGAGATTGACCACCTGGCCGTCCAAAATGTCCTGGGCGGCGCGCCACGCGATCTGCAGGCGATTGAGCGCGCTCATGACGCGGCCACCACGCGATCGACATAGATGCCGGGCAGCTGCACGCGCTCGTGCGGCAGCGGCTCGTCGCGGATTTCCCGCACCTCCGCGACCGCAAGCTTTGCTGCCGTTGCCATCACCGGGCCGAAGTTCATCTGCGCGTAGCGGAAGATCAGATTGCCGGTGCGGTCGGCGATGTCGGCGCGCACCAGCGCGAGGTCGCCGGTGATCGCCGGCTCGAGCACGTAGTCGCGCTCGCCGAAGCGGCGCACTTCCTTGTCCTTGGTCAGCTCGGTGCCGAAGCCGACCGGCGTGTAGAACGCCGGAATGCCGGCGCCGCCCGCGCGGATGCGCTCGGTGAACGTGCCCTGCGGCACCATCTCCAGCTCGATCTTGCCTGCCATCCAGCGCGTCTCGAACGGCGAGGGGTCCTTGAAGTGCCCGCGCGCCGCGGTGCAGATCACCTTGCGCACGAGGTCGGCCTCGATCAGCTCATGGGTCAGCGAATAGCGGTGCGTCGCCGAATTGACCACCAGCGTGAGGTCTTTCGGTCCGCGCTCGCGCAGAGCGCGAATGAGCTTGTTGGGAAAGCCCGCGCCGCCGAAGCCCGAGATGAAGACGGTCGCGCCGTCCTCGACGCCTTCGAGCGCCTTCGCGAAGTCCACCCGCTTGTCGATCGGCATTCCGTCCCCTGCGATTTCGGCCCTTCTAACATCGGACGAACCGCTCGGCCATGTCGAAAGCCCGGGGGTGCCATGAAAAGCCCAGCGCTTTCCCGCCCGATGGATTGATGCCAAGCTTCGCCACACGAGGAAACGCGATGACGCAAAAATGCTGCTGCACTGGTCGCCGCGCTCGCCCTATGTGCGCAAGGTGATGATCGTGGCGCACGAGCTCGGGCTTTCCGACCGCATCGACACCGTGCGCACCGTGGTCGCGGCCGCGACCGCCGAACGTCGAGCTGATGAAGGAAAATCCGCAGAGCCGGCTGCCGACCTTGCGGCTCGCCGACGGCAGCGCGATCTACGACTCGGTGGTGATCTGCGAATACTTCGACTCGCTGCACGACGGCGAGAAGCTGTTCCCGGAAAAATATCCCGAGCGGCTCGTGGCGCTGCGCCGCCACGCGCTCGGCGACGGCATGCTCGACACGATGCTGATGTGGCGCGGCGAGCAGCTGCGCCCGGCCGCCAACCAGTCGATCAAGCACATGCAGGCCTGGAAGCTGAAGACCAATGTCTCGGTCGACATGCTGGAGGAGCAGGAGGTCGAGGCGCTCGCGGCGTCGCGCTTCTCGATCGGCCACATCGCGATCGGCGTCGCGCTCGGCTATATCGACTTCCGCTTTCCCGAACTCGCCTGGCGCAACGGGCATCCGCGCCTCGCCAAGTGGTACGAGAGTTTTGCGGCACGGCCCGCCGTCAAGGCGAACGCGCCGGTGGACGAGCCATGATCCATTCGCACAGCATCGGCGACGCGCGCGTGCGTCGGCGTGATCGAGTATTCCGGCCCGACGCACGACCCGGCGTTTCTCTATCCCGACATCGACAAGGCCGAGCGCGACGCGGCGCTCGAGGCCAACACGAGCTGGCTCGCACCGAACCACTACGTGCCGCACATGGACCGGCTGATCGTCACGATCCAGCTCTGGGTGCTGCATGCGGGCGGCAACGTGATCGTGATCGACACCGGCGTCGGCAACCGCAAGCCGCGCCCGCACGAGCGGATGGACCGGCTCAACACGCTGGCCTTGCCATGGCTCGAGGCCGCGGGCGCCGCGCCCGACAAGGTCACGCATGTGGTGATGACCCACCTGCACACCGACCACGTCGGCTGGAACACGGTCGCGCGGGACGGCCAATGGGTGCCGACCTTTCCCAATGCGCGTTACCTCTTTCCCGCGCGCGGAATTCGACTACTGGAAGGCCGAATACGACAAGGGCGACAGGACGTGCAGGCCGGCTCGTTCGCCGACAGCGTGCTGCCGATCGCTCGATGCGGGGCTGGCCGACTTCATCGACGGCGCGAAGGAAGTGGCGGGCTGCCTCACGCCCGAGCCGGTGCCGGGCCATGCGCCCGGCATGATCTCGTTCCGTCTGCGCTCGCGCGGCGAGGAAGGCCTTTTCACCGCGCGACGTGATGCACAACGCGATCCAGATCGTGCGCCCGCACTGGAACGACCGCTACTGCCTGTGGCCCGACAAGGCGCTCGAATCGCGCGCCGCGGTGCTGGCGCGCGCGGCCGAGCGCGGCGCGCTGATCATGCCGATGCATCTCGGCGCGCCCTATTGCGGCTATGTGCGCCGGGCGGGCGATGGCTACGTGTTCGAGCCGGTGGGGACCTCATCCTGAGCCGCGCGACCCGAAGGGTCGCGCGTGTCGAAGGATGGCCGAGGGCGCCGGTGCCTGCTGCCATCCTTCGAGACGCTGGCATCGCCGATAGCGATGCCAGCCCGCAGGATGAGGTCGGAGGTTTCCTTCACAACCTCTCAGGATGAGGTGCAGTGCGCTGGCACGCCGCGTGCATCTTGGCTAAGCTTTCCGCCAGCCACCACCAAAGAGGACCATCATGCACAAACTGCTTCTGACCGCGGCCGCCGCCGTTCTCGGCGCCGCGCTTGCCGCCGCTCCCGCCGCCGCGCAGACGCTGGAAAAGATCAAGCAGCGCGGCGTGATCGTCGTCGGCAGCAAGGCCGACTACAAGCCGTTCGGCTTCCGCGACCCGAGCGGCGCGATCGTCGGCTTCGAGCCGGACATCGCGCGCCTCGTCGCCGAGAAGCTCGGCGTCAAGCTCGAGCTGGAGCCGGTGGTCTCGTCGAACCGCATGCAGTTCCTGCAGCAGGGCAAGATCGACCTGATGATCGCCACCATGAACGACAAGCCGGACCGCCGGCAGGTCGTCGGCATCATCGAGCCGCTCTACTACGCCTCCGGCGTCAACGTGCTCGCCAACAAGAAGGCCGGCCTGAAGACCTGGGAGCAGCTCAAGGGCCAGAAGGTCTGCGGCATCCAGGGCGCCTGGTACAACAAGCCGGTGGCCGAGAAATACGGCGCCGACTTCGTCGCGTTCAAGGGCCAGACCGAGGCCGAGGTCGCGCTGCAGCAAGGCAACTGCGTCGGCTGGGTCTATGACGACACCGCCTTCGCCGAGCGCCTCGCCGATCCGAAATGGGCCGGCTTCGAGATGACGCTGCCGACCATCATGGAGGAGCCGTGGGGCCTCGCCGTGAAGCTCGAGGAGCGCGACGGCGCGTGGGGCAAGTTCATGGCGGCGGCGCTCGAGGAATGGCATCGCAACGGCAAGCTGATCGAGCTCGAGAAGAAGTGGGGCATCCAGGCGTCGGCCTATCTCAAGACCATGCACGAGAAGTATTCGAAGAAGGGGTCGTGAGGCTCCGCAAACGCTGTCGTCCCCTCGCCCCGCGTAGCGGGGAGAGGGTGGTCGCGAGCATCGAAGCGACCGGGTGAGGGGCACGTCGCGTCGAGATGCGCAGCCCCTCATCCGCCTCACGCGCTTCGCGCGTCGGACCTCTCCCCGCTAGCGGGGAGAGGTGACGAGCAGTGCGATGATCGACCTCCAACCGCTCTGGGACTGGTTCCGGGTGTTGCACGCGACATCCGGCATCAAGCTCACCATCTTCTACGACGCGTTCGACCGCGCGCGCTTCTTCAACGGCTTCCTCACCTCGATCCGCCTGATGGCGGTGTGCCTGGTGGCGAGCGTCGCGATCGGCGTGGTCGGCGCCTGGATCCAGGGCTCGCGCCTGCGCGTGCTGCGCCTCGTCACGCAGGGCTACATCCAGTTCTTCCGCAACACGCCGCCGCTGGTGCAGCTCTACTTCTTCTATTTCGCGCTCGGCTCCTACCTGAAGGTCACCACCGGCAACGGCATGTCGGTGCCGATCGTGTCGAACTTCACCTGGGCGGCGATCTGCCTGTCGTTCTATGCGGGCGCGTTCAACGTCGAGATTTTTCGCGCCGGCATCGAGGCCGTCCCGCGCGAGACCCTGGAGGCCGCCGAAAGCCTCGGCTACAGCCGGCTGAAGGCCTACATCTACGTGATCCTGCCGCTCGCGTTCCGCATCAGCCTGCCGGCGCTCAACAACAACCTGGTCAACCTGGTGAAGACCACGACGATTGCCTATGCGATCGCGGTGCCGGAAATGCTCTATGTGGCGAACCAGATCTGGTCCGACGAGTCGAACGTCCCCGAGATGATGAACGTGCTGCTCGTCACCTATGTGTCGCTGGTCGGCGTGCTGGTCTATGTGATGGGCCGCTGGGAGCGGGCGCTGCGCATTCCGGGATACGCGCCGGCATGATCGCGAACCGCACCGACTTGCCCGTGCTCAAGCCGTTCCGCCTCGGCGCGCGCCGAGCCGTGGCGCTTCAACGCCTGGCACGGCACCGCGCTGGTCGTCGCGCTGCTCGTCGCGGTCGGCATCGGCGAGGCGCAGGCCGCGCCCGGCACGCCCGGCATCATCGCGACGATCCTGAAATGGACGCCGCTGCTCGCTGCAAGGCTTTGCGCTCAACATCGCGATGAGCTTTCTGGCGATGGCGATCGGAACGGTCGTCGGCGTGCCGCTCGGCCTCGCGCAGATCTCGCTGCTGCCGCCGGTGCGCGCATCCTCGTGGTTCGCCACGCAGTTCTTCCGCAACTCGCCCTGGCTGGTGCTGCTGTTCTACTGCATGCTGCTGCTGCCGTTCGAGGTGCGGGTCGGCGACACCATCATCCCGCTGCCCGGCTGGCTCAAGTCGACCATCGGGCTGTCGCTGCCCGTGATGGCGAACGTGTCCGAGCTGGTGCGCGGCGCGGTGCGCTCGATCCCCTACGGCCAATGGGAGGCGGCCGAGTCGCTCGCCATGACGCGGCGCCAGACGCTGAGCATGATCATCCTGCCGCAATGCGTGAAGCGCATGACGCCGCCGTGGATGAACCTCTACGCGATCCTCACGGTCGCGACGCCGCTCACCTCGGTGGTCGGCGTGAGCGAGGCGATGACCCTGACCGGCGATATCCTCTCCTCGGAGGCGCGCACCGAGCTGCTGGTGCCGATGTATCTCTATCTGCTGCTGTGGTTCTTCCTCTATTGCTATCCGATCGCGCGCGCGACGCTCGCGCTCGAAAAACGCTTCCAGGTGCGATGATGGTGTGGACGCCGGATCAGCCGCTGGTCCGCCTCAAGGACGTGCACAAGTCGTTCGGCGCGCTCACCGTGCTCAACGGCGTCTCGATGGACGTGATGCAGGGCGAGGTGATCTGCATCATCGGCCCGTCGGGCTCCGGCAAGTCCACCCTCCTGCGCTGCGTCAACGCCCTGGTGCCGATCGATAGCGGCTCGATCCTGGTCGAGGGCCAGGAGGTCAACGACCCGAAGCTCGACAAGCTCGCGCTGCGCCGCAAGGTCGGCATGGTGTTCCAGCAGTACAACCTGTTTCCGCACAAGACCGCGCTGGAAAACGTCATGATGGCGCCGATCCACGTGCTCAAGCGCGACCGCCGCGAGGTCGAGGAGCAGGCGCTCGCGCTGATCCGGCAAGGTCCGGCTGAGCGGCAAGGAGAAAAGCTATCCGGGCGAGCTCTCCGGCGGGCAGCAGCAGCGCATCGCGATCGCGCGCAGCCTCGCGATGAATCCGGACGTGATGCTGTTCGACGAGGTGACCGCCGCGCTCGATCCCGAGACCGTGAAGGACGTGCTGGTCACCATCCGCGAGCTCGCCGAGGACGGCATGACCTGCATGATCGTCACCCATGAGATGGGCTTCGCGCGCGAGGTCGCCCACCAGGTCTATTTCACCGATGGCGGCGTGCTGGTCGAGCACGGCCCGCCGAAGGAGTTCTTCGCCGATCCGCGCGACCCGCGCACGCGGCAGTTCCTCGATCAGATTTTATAGAATCACGTGACACCAAGCTTGACCGGCGTGCCCATCCGGAAGATTCTGCCCGCAAGATGGGCCGCGCTTGGCAAGCGGCAACGAGACGGAGGAGCAGGTGGTCGAGATCAAGCCCACGGGAAAAGTGCTCGGCGCATTGGTGCACGGCGCCGACCTGTCGCAGCCGCTCGACGAGCGGGACTTCGGCGTGATCCTCGGCGCGCTCGGGCGCCACGGCGTGATCTGCATTCCGGGCCAGCAGCTCGACGCCGCCTCGCTCAAGGACTTCGCCGGCCGCTTCGGCGAGCTGGAGATCAATGTGGCGGGCCAGTACCAGGACCCGGTGCACCCGGAAGTGATGATCCTCTCCAACATCAAGGAGAACGGCAAGCCGATCGGCCTCGCCGACGCGGGCCAGGACTGGCACACCGACATGTCCTATTCGGCGACGATCGCGTTCGCCAACGTGCTCTACGCCATCAAGGTGCCGCGGCGGAACGGCAAGGCGCTCGGCTCGACCGAATTCGCCTCGATGCATGCCGCCTATGACGAGCTGCCGGCCGACATCAAGCAGCGGCTCGAGGGCAAGACCATCCTGCACGACTTCGCGAAGTTCTGGGACAAGATGCGCGCGCAGCCCGGCTCGACGCGCAAGCCCCTGACCGAGGAGCAGCGGCGCAAGAAGCCGCCGGTGTCGCACCCGGTGTTCCTCACCCATCCGATCACCGGCCGCAAGGTGCTGTACGCCAATCCCGGCTACGCGATGCGCATCAACGAGCTGCCGCGAGGACGAGAGCGACGAGCTGCTGGCATTCCTGTTCCGGCACCAGCTGCAGCCGAAATACTGCTACGCCCACGAATGGACCGAAGGCGACGTGCTGATGTGGGACAATCTCGGCACGCTGCACCAGGCCTGGCCGGACTACACCGCCGACGAGCACCGGCTGATCAAGCGCTGCCAGGTGATGGCGGACCGCGTGTTCGATCCGGACTTCGCGCGCCAGGCCGTGATGATGTAGCGGCCGTAGCCCGCATGGAGCGCAGCGGAATGCGGGTCTCGCAGTGGGCACGAATCCCGGATTGCGCGCTTCGCGCTCCATCCCGGCTGCGAAACTCGCAACAAGAATGCACACGAGGAGACGTCATGAAGCGAATGAACCTGATCCTGTGCGCCGCCGTGCTGGCGCTCGCGCCGCTGTCGGCCTCCGCGCAGGAAGTCCGCATCGCGCGCCAGTTCTCCATGGGCTATCTGCAGTTCAACGTGATGGAGCACGACAAGCTCCTGGAGAAGCATGCGGCCGCGCTCGGCCTGAAGGACGTGAAGATCGCCTGGTCGACCTTCAACGGCCCGAACGCCATGAACGACGCGCTGATCTCCGACTCGATCGACATCGTGGCCGGCGGCGTGCCGGGCCTGCTCACGTTGTGGAACCGCACCAAGGGCACGCCGAACGAGGTGCGCGGCATCTCGGCGCTGTCCTCGCAGCCGTTCCTGCTCAACACCCGCAGCGACAACATCAAGTCGATCGCCGACCTGAAGGACTCGGATCGCATCGCGGTGCCGGCCGTGAAGGTCTCGGTGCAGGCGGTCGCATTGCAGATGGCCGCCGCCAAGCTGCACGGGCAGGCGAGCTACGGCAAGTACGATGCGCTGACCGTGTCGATGTCGCCGCCCGACGCGACCATCGCGCTCTTGTCCGGCTCGGGCGAGGTCAACAACGTGTTCAGCGTGCCGCCGTTCCAGCAGCAGCAGCTCGAGAAGGCCGGCGTGCGCACGATCCTCAACTCGTTCGACATCATGGACGGCCCGCACACCTTCACGGTCGCCTGGACCACGGCACGCTTCCGCGACAAGAACCCGGTGCTCTACAAGGCGCTGATCGCGGCGCTGAAGGAGGCAACCGAGATCGTCGACAAGGACCGCGCCAAGGCGGCCGGCTTCTGGATCAAGGACGTGAACTCCAAGCTGCCGCTCGACAAGGTGACGGCGGTCGTCTCCGGCCCGCAGGTGCGCTGGACCATGGTGCCGCAGAATTCCATGAAGTTCGCGGCCTTCATGCATAGCGTCGGCTCGCTGAAGGAAGCGCCGAAATCCTGGAAGGACCTGTTCTTCCCCGAAATCCATGACCTGAACGGGAGCTGAGCCGTGAGCAGAATTCTCGCCCTGGCGCTTGCGCTCTGCCTCGCGCCGTTTGCCGCGCACGCGCAATCGGCCGACAAGTATCCCGAGCGATCGATCAAGATCATCGTGCCGTTCCCGCCGGGCGGCTCGGTCGACGTGCTCGGCCGGCTGATCGCGCAGCGCATGCAGGAAAACTGGGGCAACCCGTCATCGTCGAGACGCGGCCCGGCGCCTCGACCATGATCGGCACCGCGTCGGTCGCCAAGGCGGAGCCGGACGGCTACACGCTGATCATCGTGGTGAGCAACCACACCACCAATCCGGCGCTGCAGCCGAAGATGCAGTACGACGCGCTCAAGGACTTCGAGCCGATCGCGCTGCTCGCGCGCACTCCGGTGGTGCTGTACGCGCATCCGTCGCTCCCCGCGAAGGACGCGAAGGAGCTGGTCGCGATCGGCAAAGCCAAGACCCACACGCTCAATTTCGGCTCGGCCGGAACCGGAAGCATGACGCACCTGACCGGCGAGATGCTGAAGATCAAGGCCGGAATCGAGATGCTGCACATCGTCTATCGCGGCGGCACGCCGGCGATAACGACCTGCTCGCCGGGCACCTGCCGCTGCAGTTCGCGACCGTCGCGCAGGCGCTGCCGCAGTATCGCGCCGGGCAGCTGCGCGCGCTCGGCATCTCGTCGGCGGAACGCTATCCGAGCGTGCCCGAGATCCCGACCTTCCGGGAGCAGGGATTGGATGTGGTCGCCACCGAGTGGTACGGGCTGCTCGCGCCCGCCGGCACGCCGAAGCCGATCATCGAGAAGCTCAACGCCGAGATGAAGCGCATCATGGCGCTGCCCAACATGGGCGACCGGCTCGCCGCGATCGAGCTCACCTCACTCGACGCCGCAGGAGCTCGATGGCTTCATCCGCGGCGAGACCGAGCGCTGGGGCACGCTGATCAAGCAGCTCGGATTGCGGGCGGAGTAAGGCCTTGCGCCGATGCGGGCAGGAGTCATCGCTTGTCGCA